>NZ_JADKRZ010000003.1 GCF_015350905.1 Curtobacterium sp. VKM Ac-2865
GACCGGCACCACCGTCCACGTCTCCGCCGACGCCGCGAAGCTGCTCAACAGCACCTTCAAGACCGACGCCGTCAAGGCAGGCCTGCTCGTCGGCACCGCCACGATCACCGCCCAGATCAAGTAACACCCCCGCGGGCACGCCCCGCACGCACCACCCACGAGAACGCCGCCCCAGCCGGGGCGGCGTTCTCTGCGTTGCTCGGGGGTCCAGGCGTCACGGGCCCATTCGATGCCGGTTCCCCTCCGCGACGATGACAGATCCGGTCGTCTCCGCCCGAGATTCCCGAACCAGATCCGTCACCCCGCTGGCCACGAACCACCGCGCCCACGGACAAGCGCCGATCGAACGACCCGCCACGCGCGAAGCAACCCATCACGGATGCGTTGGGAAGCGGAATCGAGCGTGGGAGGTCAGAACGAACGACCCCGTACGCGCGAAACGACCCGCTGCGCGCGGAGTCACACGCTGCGCGTGGGACGAGCCGCCCAGCCACCCGTCGGCGTCAGCGCGGCAGGCGCGGCACCGCGTCGAGCAGCGCCCGCGTGTAGTCCGACTCCGGAGCGGCCAGCACCCGGGCGGTGTCCCCCTGCTCGACGACGCGCCCGCCACGGAGCACCACGGTCGCCGCACACAGCCGCGCGACCACGGCCAGGTCGTGGGAGACGAGCACGATCGTCATGCCGTGCTCCTCGGCGAGCCGCTCGAACAGCTCGAGCACCGCGACCCGCGTCGTCAGGTCGAGCGCGCTGACGGGTTCGTCGGCCACGAGCACCCGCGGCCCGGACACCACGGCACGGGCGATGGCGATGCGCTGGCGCTGTCCGCCGGAGAACTCGTGCGGGTAGCGACGGCCGGCGTCGGCGTCGAGCCCGACGTCCCGCAGGGCTGCGGCGACGCGGTCGGTGGCCTCGGAACCGGACGCCACCCCGAGGGACCGGAGCGGCTCCCCCACGATGCGGTCCACGCGCTGCCGGGGGTCCAGCGACGAGTACGGGTCCTGGAACACCGGCTGCACGGCCGTGCGGAAGCGGTGCATGCCGGCGCGGTCCCGCAGGTCGAGCGCCGAGCCGTCGAAGGACACCGTGCCGGAGTCGGGCGATGCGAGCCCGAGGAGCATCCGGAGCACCGTGGTCTTGCCGGCGCCGGACTCCCCGACGATGCCGAGGTGCTGCCCGGGCTGGACGGCGAAGGACACGTCGTCGAGGGCGAGCCCCGCGTGCCGCCCCGGGTACCGGAACGCGACGTCGTCGAGTGCGAGCAGGGCGGTCATCGGGGTCCTCCTCGGCCGCGGTCGAGCGCGTCCTGCAGTGCCCGCGCGCTCCCGATGAGCCGCTGCGTGTACGGGTGGCTCGGCGCCGCGATGACGTCCCGCACGGGCCCCTGCTCGACGGCACGCCCGTGCTCGAGCACGAGCACCCGGTCGACCGTGCGGGCGACCACGGACAGGTCGTGGCTGATGAAGAGCATGCCCATGCCACGGTCGGCGACGGCCCGGTCGAGCAGGTCGAGCACCTCCGACTGCACCGTGACGTCGAGCGCGGTGGTGGGCTCGTCCGCGATGAGGACCCGCGGTCGACAGGCCAGCGCCATCGCGATCGCGACGCGCTGCCGCTGTCCGCCGGAGAGCTCCCACGGGAACGCGCGGGACACCCGGTCGGGGTCGGGCAGGGCGACGTCGACGATCGCCTCGCGCACGGCGGACCGCAGGGCCTCGCCGCGCAGCCCCCGGTGCCGGCGCAGCGGCTCGGCGATCTGGTCGCCGGCGCGCATGATCGGGTCGAGCGCGGTCATCGGCTCCTGGAACACCGGCGCGACGGCGGCACCGCGGACGCCACGGAGCGCCCGCTCGGTCGCACCGACCACCTCGACGTCCCCGACCCGGATCGAGCCGGTGACCGTCAGGGCGGACGGCAGCAGGCCCAGCACGGCGAGCGCAGTGAGCGACTTGCCGCTGCCGGACTCCCCCACGATGCCGAGGCGGCCGCCGTCCTCGACGGCGAACGAGACGCCGTCGACGAGCGCCGCACCGTCGGCGGTGGTGATGCGCAGGTCGGTGACCTCGATGGCGGGGCTCATCCGAGCCTCCTGTCCGGCTCTTCGGTGTCCGTCGCTTCTGGGGTGGTCGTGACCGGCACGGCCGGGAGGCTCGGTGCGGCTCCGCGCGTCGCTCGCCGTCCGCGGCGGGTCGGGTCCGCGACGTCGCGCAGACCGTCCGCCAGCAGGTTCGCGCCGATGACCAGGGCGACGAGCGCGAGGCCGGGTGCGAGGACGCCGGCGGGTGCCTCGAAGGCGGTCTGCTGGGCGTCCTGGAGCATCCGGCCCCACGACGCGTTGGGCGGCGGGGCGCCGAGACCGAGGTAGGACAGGCTGGCCTCGGCGAGCACCGCGAGCCCGAACTGCAGCGCGAGGTTGACCGCGAGCGTCGGCCAGATGTTCGGCAGCACGTGCTCGGTGACCACGCGCGCCCACGAGGTGCCGGAGGTCCTGGACGCGGTGACGTACTCCTGTCGGAGGACCCGCCGGGCCAGGATCCGGACCAGTCGGGCGACGACGGCGGTCATCACGAGGCCGATGGCGATGATCGCGGTGCCGAGGGAGGCGCCCCGCGCAGCGACGAGGAGCATCGCGACGAGCAGCGTCGGGAACGCGATGACGATGTCGAGGACGGCGGACAGGGTGTCGTCGAGCCAGGGTCGCGCGAACGCGGCGGCCAGGCCGACCGCGGTACCGAGGACCCCGCCGACCAGGACCGCGCCGAGGCCGGTGGCGAGCGCGATCCGCGCACCGATGAGCAGCTGGGTGGCGAGGTCGCGGCCGAGGGTGTCGGTGCCGAGCCAGTGCGCGCCGCCGGGCGGAGTCAACCGGCTGCCGGACGTGTCGTACAGCGAGTACGGCAGCCAGATCAGCGAGACGACCGCGGCGACGACGACCAGGCCGACGAGCACGATGCCCACGGTCAGGGACACCGAGCGGCGGGCGCTCATCGGTTCCCCGAGACACTCGAGCGCAGGCGCGGGTCGACGATGCGCTGCACGACGTCGGCGATGAACCCGATCACGAGGACGGCGACGGTGGAGACGAGGAGCACGCCCTGGATGCTCGGGTAGTCGTGCTGCTCGATCCCGGTGATGAGCATGCTGCCGAGGCCCGGCAGGGCGAAGACGCTCTCGACGACGACCGCGCCGAGGAACGTCGATGCGAGCTCGATGCCGAGGACCGCGATCACGGGGACGACCGCGGACCGGACGCCGTGGCGCAGGAACGCCGACGCGGTGGAGGCCCCGAGTGCCCGGGCGGTGCGGATGTGGTCGGCGCCGAGGACGTCGAGCACCGCGCTCCGGATGTAGCGGGCGATCGACGCCGTCATCACGACGGCCACGGTGATGATCGGCAGCGCCAGCGACTGCAGCGCGTCGCCCGGGTACGTCCAGTCGTCGCGGGGGAAGCCGCTCGACGGCAGGAGCCCCCACTGCAGCGACACGACCTGGACGAGCAGGATGCCGATCCAGAAGACGGGGACCGCGATGCCGAGCTGCGTGATGCCGGAGAGCAGCACCCCGTACCAGCGGTCGGCCCGGGCGGCGGCGACGAACCCGACGACGCTGGCGACGACCACGGCGACGACGAACGCGATGAGCGTCAGCGGCACGGTCACGACCAGGCGCTGCGCGAGGTCCGGCAGCACCGGCAGGCCGCTCGTGAAGGACGTGCCGAGGTCGAGGTGCAGCATCTGCCCGAACCAGTGCACGAACTGCTGCGCCAGCGGTTGGTCGGAGCCGACCGCCCGCCGTGCCGCTGCGACCTGGTCGGGTGTGGCGTTCGCCGCGAGGAGGGCGTTCGCCGGGTCACCGGGCAGGATCCGCAGGAGCGCGAACACCACGACCAGGGACGCCGCGAGCGACAGCACGAGGATGCCGAGGCGGCGGAGGACGTACGCGGTCATGGGGTGGTGCGGATCCTGCCTGGTGGGTGTCGGTGCGGGGCCGGCGCGTTCGCCGTCCGCGACTACGAGACGGTGATGCCGGAGAC
This sequence comes from Curtobacterium sp. VKM Ac-2865, assembly GCF_015350905.1. GTDB lineage: Bacteria > Actinomycetota > Actinomycetes > Actinomycetales > Microbacteriaceae > Curtobacterium. The sequence goes on from NZ_JADKRZ010000003.1 coordinate 4,031, forward strand.
GGGGAACTGCGAGTTCAGCCCGTTCTTCCAGTATCCCGTGACGTCCTTGTCCGACACGACGATCTGCGGGTACAGGTACAGCCAGTCACTCGCCGCGTCCTTGACGATCTGCTCGTTCGCCTGCTTGAGCAGCTCGGTCTGCTGGTCCTCGGACGTGGCCTGCTCGGCGTCCGCGATGTCCTGCTGCACGTCGGCGTTGTCGTACCCGAAGTAGAAGTCGGGGTCGCCGTAGAAGACGACGTCACGGTCGTTGACGTGCTCCTGCAGCGTCGCCTCGAAGTCGTGCTGCTGGTACACCTTCGTGTACCACTCGTCGGCGCTGATCGTGTTGATGTCGACGGTCACGCCGACCTTCTTCAGCGCGCTCTGCAGGTACTGCGCGACCGCGGGGTGCGGGTCGTACGACGGGGTGTCCAGCGTGAACGTGAAGCCGTCGGCGTGACCGGCCTGCGCGAGCAGGTCCTTCGCCTTGGCCGGGTCGTACGCGTTGACGCTCGTCAGGTCCTGGTACCAGGGGTCGGTCGGCGGGACCATCGACCCGTTCACCGTGCCGTAGTCACCCCAGATCGCCTTGAGCAGGGCCTTGCGGTCGACGGCGGCCGAGATCGCCTGGCGGAGCTTCACGTCCGTGAACGGCCCCTTCGCGTCGTTGAACGCCAGGAGCTCCTTCGTGGTCGAGTCGCCCTCGCTCACCGTGTACTTGGACGTGTCGGCCGTGAACCGGGAGAGCGCGTCCGGGGACTGGATGCTCGTGACGACGTCGACGCGGCCACTGGCCAGGGCGTTCGAGAGCGTCGAGGCACTGGTGAAGTAGTCGAACTCGACGCCACCGTTCGCGGGCTTCTTCCCCCAGTAGTCCGCGAAGGGCTCGAGGGTGAGCGAGGAACCGCGCTTGAACGTGCCGAGCGTGTACGGCCCGGTGCCGTTCTCCTCGGTCTTGAGCTTCGTGGCGTCCGCGGGCACGATCCACACGTACGACAGGTTGTAGACGAACGAGATCGAGCGCTTCGACAGCGTCACCTCGACGGTGTCGTCGTCAGGGGTGGCGATCGACTTCACGACGGCCAGGCTCGACTTCCGCGACGACTGCGAGTCCTCGGCGGTCACGCGCTCGATCGAGCTCTTGACGTCGGCGCTCGTGAGCGTGCCACCGTCGTGGAACTTGACGCCCTTGCGGAGCGTGAACGTGTAGGTCAGGCCGTCGGAGGACGTCTTGTAGGACGTAGCGAGCAGCGGGGTGACCTTGCCGTCGTCGCCGAGGCGGAACAGGCCCTCGTAGACGTTGTCCTGGAAGGCCTCGTTGACGCCCTGGCCACCGCCGTCGACGTTGGAGAGGTTGGTCGGCTCGTAGAGGGAGCCGATCGCCACGGTGGCGTCGGCGCCGGAGGACGAGCCGCCGTTCGAGGACGAGCAGCCGGCGAGGGCGAGGCTCAGGGCGATGCCGGATGCGACGAGCGCGGCTGCGGTGCGGGACTTCACGGGACTCCTGGTCGTTCGGGGTCGGGTTCGGGGGGTGGTGCTCGGTGGGGGCGACGGCCGGTGCCGGGTCGCTCCCGTCTGTCAGGCCTGGTTCGCGACGTACCGCTCGCCGGCGTTGACCGGCACGTGCAGGCGGTTCTGGAACGGCGGCAGCGGGCAGTTGTACTGGTCGCTGAACCCGCACGGCGGCACGAAGGCCTGGTTGAAGTCGAGGACGACGTCGGACTCCTCGCCCGTCGTTGACCCCGCCGGACGCTCCACGAAGAGGAAGCGGCCGGTGCCGTAGGTGCGGTCGGCGTCGTCGGTGCTGCGGTTCGTCGGGTCGCCGAAGACCAGGAGCAGGGTGCCGTCGTCGTCGAAGGCGCTCAGCGTGTACGAGCGGCCGTCGATCGTCGCCGTGATGTCGCCGGGGACGACCAGGTCGCGCGTGGCACCGGCGGCGTCGCGGAGGTGCTCGTAGGGGATGGTGCGGCCGGGCTCGGCGGGGGTGAAGTGCGCGGTGATGCGCCAGGCCGGGTCGTAGGGGAAGACCGGGACCTCGACGAAGGACCGGTTCGCCGGGGACTCGGCGTCCCACAGGCGGTAGCCGTGCTCGGGCGCCCCGGTGTCGAGGTCCTTCCGGTGCACGGCGGTCGCCACGACGCTCGCGGGCTGACCGTCGAGGACCGCCTCGAGGTCGGGCTCGGTGCCGTCCGGCAGCCAGACCGTGGACACGAGTGCGAGGTCGCCCTGCGGGCCGGTCACCCGCTGGCGGCGCGCCTGTCGCCAGTCGTGCCAGGAGGAGGGGGCGTCGTTCGTCGTGTCCGCGTCGGTGATGCTCATCGGGATCGACAATCGCAGACCGGCGCTCGGTATTCCCCTGCAGCGTCACACGGAGCAACACCTGTGGTCGTGGCGGGTGCGCTCGGTGCGGCTCAGGACCAGCTGCCGTCGTCCCGCCCGAGGTGGTCGCGCCCGAGCTCGGTGACCGGGACGGCACCGAGGCTGGTGAGCCCGATGTCGAGCAGCGTCGCGCGGGACGCCCCCGACCCGCCGAGTGTCGCCATGCCCTCCATCACCGCGCAGAAGTACGCCCCGAGCGAGTCGGCGTCCGCGTCCGGGTCGACCTCGCCGGCCTCCTGCGCGTCGACGATGCACGCCGCGTAGTGCGCCCGCATCGTGTCGAACGCCGTGGCCACCGCCGACGCCACCTGCGGGTCGTGGGCCCCGAGCTCGACCGCGGCCTTCGTGAACAGCGACGGAGCAGCCTGCGCCGACCCGTGCGTCACCGCCACGTGCACGAGCTGCGCCCGGATCCGGGTGACGGGGTGGTCCGACCCGTGCCGGATGGTCTCGACGGCGTCCACCGCCTCGGCCGTGTCGCTGAGGAACGCCCGCATGAAGAGCTCCCGCTTGCCACCGAACGCGTTGTAGAGGCTCTGGCGGGCGAGCCCCGTCGCCTCGAGCAGGGCGTCGAGGGAGGTGCCGGCGAACCCGGTGTCGGCGAACGCCTGGCGTGCGCGGGCGACGACGTCGGCCTCGTCGAAGGTACGGGGTCTGGGCACAGGGCTCCTCGGAGTTCTTGACTGATCGGTCCACAACGACGTACGTTGTGGATCACGCAGTCAAAAACTACACGGGAGGACCATCATGGGCCACACACTGCAGGACAAGACCGCACTCGTCACCGGCGGGACGTCGGGGATCGGGCTGGCCGTCGTCCGACGGTTCGTCGAGGAGGGCGCGCACGTCGTCGTCACCGGTCGACGCCAGCCGCAGCTCGACGCCGTCTCGGCCGAGTTCGGCGACGCGGTGACCGCCGTCCGGGCAGACGCGTCCGACTCCACCGACGTGGCGACGCTGTTCGAGGCCGTCGCCGCACGTGGCACCGGGCTCGACGCCGTGCACGTGAACGCCGGCGGCGGGGCGTTCGGGCCCCTGGCCGACGTGACCGCCGACGACGTCGACACCGCCTTCGCGACGAACGTCCGCGGGGCCGCCCTCACGGTGCAGGGCGCGCTGCCGTTCCTCCGTGACGGCGCCGCGATCGTCGTCACCGGTTCCACCTCCGCCTCCGGCACCGAGCCGGCTCTGGGCCTCTACGGTGCGTCGAAGGCCGCCGTCACCGCGATGACGCGCACCTGGGCGGCCGAGCTGGCGCCCCGCGGCATCCGCATCAACACCGTCACCCCTGGGCCGACCGAGACCCCGGGCCTCGCGGGCCTGTCCCCGGACGCCCCGGACGCGCTGCTCGAGCAGATGGCCGCCGGGATGCCGATCGGTCGCCTGCTCCGGCCGGAGGAGGTCGCCGCCGCCGTCCTGTTCCTGGTGTCGGACCAGAGCTCGGGCATGACCGGCAGCGAGCTCGTCGTCGACGGCGGCAGCACGATCGCCTGACCGGAGCACGCAGGGGCGTCCGCCGCGCACTGGGGGCACGGCGGACGCCCCGGACACGGCAGACTGCAGGGACCCGAATCCAGGAGTGTTCTTCATGTTCGTCGCCGCCATCGTCTTCCTCGTCGCCGCGCTCGTCGCGCTGTCCTTCCGCGGACGGACCTACACGATCCCGGAGCGCCCGGCCACCCCGGGCCGCGAGGCCCGTCCAGCGCTCACCACCCGTCGCCCGAACACGGTCGCCACCTGGACCGCCGTCAGCGCCGGCGTGCTCTTCGTCGGCTTCACCATCGCGAGCACCGTCTACGCGCAGGACACGGGCGAGTCGAAGGTGCAGGTCGACATCTCCGGCAACATCGTCGGGCAGACCACGGACTCCGGCTTCCACGTCAAGGCCCCGTGGGCGACGCTGCACACGTTCAACATCCGCAACCAGACCGTCACGTACATCAACTCCGTGAACGGCTCCGACTCGGACAACAACGGCAACATCCGCTCCGGCCCGTTCGTCACCGTGCAGGACCAGGACGGCGTCTCGTCGAACATCAGCCTGAACCTGCAGTACAGCATCGACGCGAAGTCGGTCACCGACATCTACCGGTCCTACAAGACCGAGGAGAACTTCAAGACGCAGTTCATCGGCAACTCGGTGCGCAGCGTCGTCCGCCAGGTGCCGAACGACTTCACGACCATCGAGCTGATCACCAAGCGCGGGTCGGTCGAGAAGTCGATGATCCAGGCGCTCGAGAAGCGGTGGAAGGGCTCCGGCGTGCACGTCGACAACTTCTCGCTGCAGGAGATCACGCCGCCGAAGTCCGTCATCGACTCCTACGCCGCAGCGCAGCAGGCCCAGATCCAGGTGACGAAGGAGCGCGCGCTGCTCGATGCCAAGAAGGTGCAGGCGCAGCAGCAGGTCGCCGAGGCCCAGGGCCAGGCCGACGCGAACAAGGTGCTCAACGCACAGCCGCTCTCCGACGCCGCACTGAAGCAGCGTGAGATCGAGGCCCTCAAGAGCGCCGGCGACAACGGCTCGCTCATCGTCGTGCCGCAGGGCACGGACAACATCCTCAGCCTGCCGGGGACCGGCAGGGGCTCGTCGACCAAGTGACGGTCGGGCCCGTCCCGGCCCGCTGACGGACGGGAGGCTCGTGGCGGCGCCGCCACGAGCCTCCCGTCCGCCGCTCACCGGACGACGCGGTCGAAGACCCCGACGAGCTGGTCGGCGAGCGCGGTCGCGTCTGCCCCGCCACCGAGTGACTGCAGCGCGCCGTCGCGGACCAGGGCGACCAGCCCGTGCGCGAACGCCCAGCTGACGAGCGCCATGACGGGCGGTACGCCGTCGGGCTGCCCCTCGACGGCGATGGTGGTGGTCGCCGACGCGAGGACCCCGATGCTCTCGGCCTGCGCCGCCTGCAGGGCCGGGTCGTCGGGGTGGAGTTCGTCCGGTCGGAACATCAGCTCGAACAGCGCCGGGTGCTCGAGTCCGAAGTGCACGTAGGCGCGCCCGAGGTCACCGAGCCCGGGGCCGTCACCCGCGCCGACCGCCCGCAGTCGGTCGGTCAGCTCGGCGAACCCCGCGGTCGCGATCGCCGTCAGCAACCCCGCCCGGTCTCCGAAGAAGTACTTCGGCGCGGCATGGGAGACCTCCGCTCGCCGGGCGATGCCCCGCAGGCTGACGCCCGCCAGACCCCGCTCGGTGAGTTCTGCCCGTGCGGCGGCGACGAGCCGTTCGCGTGCGTCTCCTGGAGTGCTGTGGTCGGTCATGGAACGATCTTGGCGAACGGGGTTGACACTGTCAAGCGGAGGGTGCATGCTGATGTCACTTGACAGCGTCAACCACAACCGGAGGAACCCGCCCATGTCGAACACCGCCACCACCACCTCGATCGCCTCCATCGCCTCCATCGCCTCCCGCGGCAGCATCCGCTCGATCGCCTCGGCCGCGTCCCGTGAGTCGATCGCCTCGGCCGCCAGTGCCGGCTCCGCCGCCAGCGCCGCGTCGTTCGGGTCCGCGTTCAGCGCCGCGTCGTTCGCGTCGGCGTTCTCCTTCGGGTCGGCGTTCTCGTTCGGCTCGCTGTTCTCGATCGGCTCCGTCGGGTCCGTGCTCTCCATCGGCTCGGTCGGGCAGTTCGGTGCCGTGTTCGGCGTCCCGGTCCTGCCGACCCTGCTCCGCGCCGCCGGCCTGGGCGCCTGAACCCCGCCCACCAGCCACCCCACACACGACCCCGACAGGACACGCCGCCATGTACCACGCACTCGTGAAGCGCCTCGCCGCGAAGAACTTCGAGCTCATCAACACCAAGGGCCACGCCGAGCTCCTGGCGTCGTGCACCCCGGACATCAGTCACCGGTTCGGCGGCGACCACGCCCTCGGCGGCCAGCGCCACACCCGCGACGCCCTCGCGACGTGGCTCGACCGCCTCGGTCGACTCGTCCCCTCCCTGCGCCTGACCATCACCGACATGTGGGTCAAGGGATGGCCGTGGGACACCACCGTGATCATCCGCTGGACCGGCACCGCGACCTTCCCCGACGGCTCCCCGTACCACCAGCACGGCGTCCACGTCGTGGCACTCCGCTGGGGCAAGGTGACGGCCATCGACGCCAACGAGGACTCCCAGGCCGTCACCGTCCTCATGGCGGCCGTCGCCGCCTCCGGGGTCGACGAGGCTGCCGCAGCCCCAGTGCTCAGCTGAGCCGATGGCGGACGGGAGGCTCGTGGCGGCGCCGCCACGAGCCTCCCGTCCGGCATCCGCCTGGCCGGGTGGCCGTGACGGACGCGTGTTAGGTTGTGCACAACTTTGTTCCGGTCCCCGCCTGAAAGGCAGCTGCCCCTGATGTCGTCCCGTCTCCGCCCCACCCGCTCGACGAAGCCCAGGACCGTGGTGCGCATCCTGCTGGGTGCGGCCATCACCTGGGCCGGGATCAGCCACCTCACCGTGGCCCGGCAGGAGTTCCGCGCACAGGTCCCCGAGTTCGTGCCGCTCGACCCCGACGTCACCGTCCTGGCGTCGGGCATCGCGGAGATCTCCATCGGTGCCGCACTGGTGCTCCTGGTCCGCCGACAGGCGACCGTCGGCTGGGTCGCCGCCGTGTTCTTCGCCGCGGTGTTCCCGGGGAACATCGCGCAGTGGCTCCACCACCGGGACGGCTTCGGCCTGGACACCGACACCAAGCGGTTCGTCCGGCTGCTGTTCCAGCCCGTCCTCATCGCGGTCGCGCTCTGGGCGACCAACGCCCTGCGGACCGGTCGCCGGGGGCGCTGACCATCCGGGGGAGTTGTCTGGATTTCTGGACTGGTTCACGGATTCGTCACTGAGGCAGGGGCTCCGCTCCACCTGACGTCCTTACCGTCACCGTGACACGCATGCGGAACCCACCGCGGCGCGTGCACGACCGGAAGGCCCTCCCCCATGCATCTGTCCCGAAGCACGCGCATCGGCGTCGTCGGCTCCGTCCTGGCCCTCGCCGTCGTCGCCCTCACCGGCTGCTCGGCAAGCAGCAACGCCGCCACCAGTGACTCCTCCGCCGGGTCCTCGACCGGCACCTGGGCCAAGTCGAAGGGCACGCTCGTGTTCGGCGCCGTCCCCGACCAGGCCGGCTCGGACGCCAACAACAAGCCGCTCGAGGAGTACATCGCCAAGAAGACCGGCTACGAGGTCGAGTACTACCCGACCGCCGACTACACGGCGCTCATCGCCGCGGCCGTCGCCGGCAAGGTCGACGTGATGTCCTCCGGCGGGCTGCAGTACGTGCAGGCCACCAACAAGGGCGCCGCCCTCGAGCCGGTCGCCGCGACGCTCAGCTCCCCCGACGTGAAGGACCCCGGGTACTACTCCGAGGCCATCACCAAGGCCGGCTCGTCGATCACCTCGCTGAAGCAGGCGAAGGGCAAGACGGTCTGCTTCGTCGACCCGAACTCCACCTCGGGCTTCCTGTTCGGGCTGTACCAGCTGAACAAGGCCGGGGTCGACGTCTCGACCTCGGGCACGGACGCCAGCGGCAACCCGAAGTTCGACGCGTTCACCGCGTACTTCGCCGGCGCCCACGACAAGTCCGAGCAGGCCGTGGCGTCAGGTCAGTGCGACGTCGGGTTCGCCGAGGACTCCATCGCGGAGCCCGCGGCGAAGAAGGGCGAGGTCGAGGTCCTCGGCAAGCAGTACGTGCCCGGCGGCCCGCTCTCGATCTCGACGAAGCTGCCGAAGGACGTGCAGACGAAGCTCGGCGACGTCCTGTCCGGTGCCTCGCCGGAGGCCATCAAGAAGGCCGGGATCACCCTGACCGACGGCTTCACCGAGGGCTACTTCGGGGTGCAGGCCGAGGACGCGTCGTACTACAAGTCGATCCGCGACCTGTGCTCCACCATCCCGAGCGCCGACTGCGCCAAGTGACGCGCAGGACCTGGACGAGGGACTGACACCATGCAGCACACGACGACCTCCCCGGTGATCTCAGTGACCGGGGTCACCAAGGACTTCGGCACCACGAGGGCCCTCGACGACGTCGACCTGACCGTCGAGCAGGGGGAGGTCGTCGTGCTGCTCGGGCTGTCCGGCTCCGGCAAGTCGACGCTGCTGCGGCACGTCAACGGCCTCGAGTTCCCGACCTCCGGATCCGTCCGGGTGCTCGGCGAGGAACTCACCACGCTCCGTCCACGCGCCCTGCGGACGATGCGCGGCCGGGTCGCCATGGTCTTCCAGCAGTTCGAACTGGTGCCGGCGCTGACGGTGCTCGAGAACGTCCTGACCGGAGCGCTGTCCCGCCTGTCGGGTCCGCGGCTCGGCCTCTGGTCGTACCCGCGGGCCGTCCGGACCGCGGCGCTGACCCACCTGGACCGCGTCGGGCTGCTCGAGAAGGCCTACCAGCGCGCCGACGAGCTCTCCGGCGGACAGCAGCAGCGCGTCGCGATCGCCCGGGCACTCATGCAGGACCCGGAGGTGCTGCTCGCCGACGAGCCCGTCGCGTCGCTCGACCCGGAGTCGAGCGCGCAGGTGATGCGACTCATCCGCGAGATCGCCGCCGACGACGGCCTGACCGTCGTCTGCAGCCTGCACCAGGTCGACATCGCGCTCGGCTGGGGTGACCGGATCGTCGGGCTCCGGCACGGCGAGGTCGTCCTGGACCTGCCGACGGCCGGGATCAGCAAGGCCCAGGTCATGGAGATCTACGGCCGCGTGAGCACGTCCTCCGCCGAGATGCGGGTCATCGAGACGGAGCTCGCCGACGTCGGCCTGCTCGACCCGGCGCGCGCCGCCGGCGACCGATGACGGTCCTCGAGGCACCGCGCGTCACCGGCGCCGGTGACGTCGACGCCCGCGCGCCGCGCCGACCGGTCGCGGTCCAGCGGATCGTCGCGGGGGTCGTGGTGCTGGCCATGGTCGCCTTCGGCGCGTGGTCGCTGTCCGAGCTCGACTTCGGCTGGAGCGCCGTGCCGACGAGCATCGCGAACGCCGCGCGGGTGTTCGAGCAGATGGACCCGATCAGCTTCCCGGCACCCGGCGACCTGGTCTACCTCATCGGACTGACGATCGGCATCGTCATCCTCGGCACCGTCATCGCCGCGGCCGTCTCGGTGCCGGTCGCCTGGATCGCCGCAGCGAACACGACACCCGTCGGCTGGTCGCGCTGGGTCGGACGGGCCATCGGCGCGCTGACCCGCGCGGTGCCGGACGTCGTGATCGCGCTGGCGTTCTCCCTGACGTTCGCGCTGGGCAGTCCGCTGCCGGGCATCCTGGCGCTCGGCATCCACTCGATCGGGATGATCTCGAAGCTGTTCGCCGACGCCGTCGAACAGATCGACGACGGGCCCCGGCTCGCGATCCGTGCCGCCGGTGGCTCCCGCGCGCAGGAGTTCTGGTCCGGCGTCGTCCCGCAGGTGCTCCCCGCCTGGATCGCGATCACCCTGCACCGGTTCGACATCAACCTGCGCGGCTCCGCGATCCTCGGGTACGCCGGGGTCGGCGGACTCGGGTACGCGATGAAGATCGCGTTCGGGCAGTTCCCGACCGGCTACGGGCGGGGTCTCGGCATAGCGATCGTCATCTTCGCGCTCTGCGTCGTGCTCGAGGTCGTCTCGTCGACGATCCGGCGCAACCTGCTCGGCGTGGAGCCGTCCGGCCGCGGCCTCGGCGACCGGATCGTCCGTCGTGCGACGCGGAACCGTCCCGCTCCGGTCCGACGCGACGACCGGGGCGTCACCGTCGCGTCGATGTCCCGCCGACCCTGGACGCCGCGTCGGGTGCGCAACACCGCGTGGTCGCTCGCAGCCGTCGTGCTCGTGGTCTCGAGCTGGTGGATGGCCGGCGTCGACTTCGACGACATCGCGTGGAACCAGGTCGTGCCCACGCTGCAGAGCTTCTGGCCGCCGAACCTCGGCAGCCACACGTTCGGCGAGTTCGCGCAGGCGCTGCTCGTGACCGTGCAGGTGGCCTTCGCCGCCGCGCTCCTGTCGCTCGTCCTGTCGCTCGTGGTCGGGTCCCTCGCGGCGCGTAACGTCGCACCGAACGGAGCCGTCCGGGGCGTGTTCCGGGTCGTGCTCGTCGTGTTCCGCGGCGTACCCGAGCTCGTGCTCGCGATCTTCCTGATCATGGTGACCGGGCTCGGGAACCAGGCCGGCGTCGTCGCACTCGCCTTCGGTGGCATCGGGCTGCTCGGCAAGCTCGTCGCCGACTCCTTCGAGGAGGTGCCGTCAGGACCGGAGCAGGCCCTCACGGCGGCGGGGGCCACCCGGGGGCAGCGCTACCTGGCCGCAACGCTCCCCCAGGGTCTGCCGTCACTGGTGGGCAACTCGCTGTACCTCGTCGACACGAACATCCGCGCGGCGACGCTGCTCGGGATCGTCGGCGGCGGCGGGGTCGGCTTCTACCTGACGAACGCGTCCACGGTCCTCACCCTGCACGGCCAGGTGACGACGCTCGTGGCCATGGTGCTCGTCGCCGTGCTCGCGGTCGAGGGACTCGCGGCGTGGATGCGTCGGGTGTACCGGTGAGCGGCGACGGCCTGCCGGTGCCCGGACCGAACCGGCTCACCGAGGAACCGACCGTCGGGCCGGGCACCGTCATGACCGGCAGCACGCTCGGACGCTGGGTCGAGATCGGCGACGACTGCCGGCTCCTCGACAGCGCGATGGGCGACTACAGCTACTGCGACCGGCTGTGCGACATCGCCAACACCACCGTCGGCCGGTTCGCGAACATCGCGAGCGCCGTGCGGATCGGCGCGACCGACCACCCGCTCGACCGGGCGACCCTGCACCACTTCATGTACCGCAGCAGCCGCTACTGGGACGACGAGCAGGACGACGCCGCGTGGTTCGCCCAGCGTCGTGCACGTCGGACACACATCGGTCACGACACGTGGATCGGCCACGGCGCCCAGGTCAAGCCCGAGGTGACCGTGGGCGACGGCGCCGTGGTGGCGTCCGGCGCGGTCGTCACCAAGGACGTGCCCGCGTACGCCGTCGTCGCCGGGGTGCCGGCGCGGGTGATCCGACTCCGACAGCCCCCGGAGACCGCCGAGCGGCTGCAGCGGCTGGCCTGGTGGGACTGGGACCACGACACGCTGAAGGCGCGGCTGCCGGACTTCCGCACGCTGCCGGTCGAGGAGTTCCTCAGCCGGTACGGCGCGTAGGCCGCGGGACGCTACGGCGTGCCGACTCCCGCGTCGGGGTGTCCGACGCCGAGCACCCCGGCGCCCGCGTCGGGGTGTTCGACGTCGAGCTCGACCCGGTCCGCCCGGAAGCGGGTGATGCCGGCCTGCAGCGGCGTGCCGTCGGGCAGCGCGTCGAGGGCGTGGACGACCAGCACGACCGTCCCCATCGGCAGCGCCATGTCCGACGACTCGGCGCCGCTGGCGATGCGCGCCCCGACCGTCGTGTGCGCACGGAGGTAGTCCTCGATGCCCACGGCACGCAGGGCGGAGGTCATCGACCCGGTGCGGGCGAAGTGCTCGTCGATCCCGGCCACGCGCTCGGCGTCGAACCAGTGCGTGCCGCGGGAGATCGTGACGCCGTCGACGGACCGAGCCGACTCCATCAGCAGCGCGGGACGCCCCTCGAGCCGGAGCTGCTCGTCGACCTCGGACGGCGGCACCGGGACCGTCCGGGACTCCAGCAGCCGGCCGGACACGGCGGACCCGCGTCGGCCGAGGCTGTCGCTCAGGCGTGTCCGGAGGCCGATCCGGTGCACGATCACGGAGTGCTCGACGACGAACGTGCCGCTGCCGCGACGGGAGCGCACCAGGTCCTCGGACGCGAGCGCCGCCACCGCCTGCCGGACGGTGTTCCGGTGCACGCCGAAGCGTTCGGCGAGTGCGCCCTCGGTCGGCAGCTTGGCCGACGGCAGCAGCGAACCGTCGAAGATCTCGCGGCGGAGCTCGTCGGCGATGAGTCGCCAGGCCGAGTACCCGCTCGCCGATCGCCCCTGCACCGTCATGCGACCGCACTCTACCGTCGGCGGTGAACGGGCCAGTTCCCCGGATGTTCACCCGCTGTCGTGCTGCTCGTCGCCCCGTGCGGTCGTGCTGCTCGACCGACAGCGCTACGGTCAAGTTATCCAGAAACACAGACAACTTGATCGGAGGACGCGATGTCCACGAACTCAGCAGCACCGGCGGCCGTCGTCGAGCGGCAGCGGTGGATGCGCGCACTCGCGCTCGCACCGACCGCCGCCCTCGACGCCGCGTGGCGACGGCTCGAACCGAAGCCCGACGTGCAGGCGATCCGCGGTCCGGAGACCGGACTCGTCATGGTCCGCGCCCGGGTCGACGCCGGCGGGGACCGCTTCAACATGGGCGAGGCGACGGTGAGCCGGGCGACGGTCCGGCTGCACGGCGCCCCGCTCGACGCCGACGTCGTCGGGACCTCGTACCTGCTCGGCACCGACCTCGAGCACGCACGGCTCGCCGCCGTCTTCGACGGGCTGCTCGCCGACGCCGGCCTGCGCGAGCGCCTGCTCGCCGAGGTGGTCGGTCCGCTCGAGGACGCCCAGGTCGAGCGCGACGAGGCCCGCCGGGTCGAGGCCCGCAGCACCCTGGTCGACTTCTTCACGATCTCGCGGGAGCACGCATGAGCACCACGACGCCCATCCCCGCCCCCGGGTTCGACGACCCCACCCGTGGCGCGCAGCGGGTGTTCCGCGCCGTCCTCGACGCGCTCGCCCACCCCGGCCGCCGGTACCCGCTGGCCGTCCCCCCGGCACCCCCGACGGCGTTCGGCCCCGGGCTCGCCGCCGTCGCACTGACGCTGTTCGACGAGGAGTGCTCGGTGTGGATCGCCGGCGCCGCCGGCGACGACGCGGAACTCGCGGCCTGGCTGGCCTTCCACACGGGGGTGTCCCGCGCCACCCACCCGGCCGACGCCGACTTCGTCGTGGTGACCCGAGCCTCCCGTCCGGCCCTGGCCGACCTGGCCCAGGGCACCGACGTGGACCCGCACCGCTCCGCGACCCTCGTGCTCGACGTGCGCGACCTCGACGGCCAGCAGCCGCTCACCGCGAGCGGCCCCGGCATCGACGGCAGCGTCGACGTCGCCGCACCGTGGGTCGACGCCGCGTTCCTCGACGAGTGGCGGCAGAACGGTGCGCGGTTCCCGCGCGGCGTGGACCTGCTGCTCGTCGAGGCCGACCACGTCGCCGCGTTCCCCAGGACCACGCGGCTCGCCGCGTCCGACACCGCACAGGAGGCCTGATGTACGTCGCAGTCAAGGGTGGCGAGAAGGCGATCGCCAACGCCCACGCCCTGCTCGCCAAGGAGGGTCGGGGCGACCCCGAGACGCCCGTGATCGCCGTCGAGGCGGTCGCCGGCCAGCTCTCGGTGCTGGTGGCCCGCGTCATGAACGAGGGCTCGCTCTACGACCCCGAGCTCGCGGCGCGAGCCGTGCTGCAGGCGCAGGGCGACGTGCTCGAAGCCGTCACCCTCGTGCGGTCCTACCGCACCACGCTCCCCCGCCTCGGCTACACGCTGCCGCTCGACACCGCGTCGCTCCCCCCGCAGCGACGGATCTCGGCGACCTTCAAGGACCTGCCCGGCGGCCAGCAGCTCGGCGTCACGTTCGACTACACGCACCGGCTCTTCGCCGACGCCGCGACGGACGGACCCGTCGTCACGGAGACCGCGGCCGAGCCGTCCGGGCCGATGCCGCGCGTGAACGACCTGCTCGGCGACGCGTCGCTCATCGAGCCGGAGCGCCACCCGGACTCGACCGACCCGGAGCCGGCCGACCTGACGCGCGACCCGACGATGTTCCCGATGAGCCGGGCCGAACGGCTGCAGGCACTGGCGCGGGGGGACGAGGGCTTCCTGCTGTCCCTCGGCTACTCCACGCAGCGCGGCTTCGGTCGCACCCACCCGTTCGCCGGCGAGGTCCGGGTCGGTGAGGTCGAGGTGGAGTTCGACGCACCCGACCTCGGCTTCCCGGTGCCGCTCGGTCGGCTCGAGGTCACCGAGTGCCAGATGATCAACCAGTTCACCGGCAGCGCCGACAAGCCCGCCCAGTTCACCCGCGGCTACGGACTGGCCTTCGGGCGGAGCGAGCGCAAGGCGATGTCGATGTCGCTGCTCGACCGGGCACTGCGCGCCGACGAGTTCGGCGAACGACGCGTCGCACCGGCGCAGGACGAGGAGTTCGTGGTGAGCCACAGCGACAACGTGCAGGCGACGGGCTTCGTCGAGCACCTGAAACTGCCGCACTACGTCGACTTCCAGGCGGAGCTCGGCCTGGTCCGGCGGCTCCGCGGCGAGCACGAGCGACGCGCCGCGGGCGGCGCGGGCGGCGCGGGCGACGCGGCGACCACGGCGGCGAGCGCCGCTGTCGACACCGAGGCGGTGCCCGCATGAGCGGCGAGCTGGTGTACAACGTCGGCTACCTCGACGAGCAGACCAAGCGGATGATCCGCCGTGCCCTGCTGAAGGCCGTGGCGATCCCCGGGTTCCAGGTGCCGTTCGCCAGCCGCGAGGTCCCGATGCCCCGCGGCTGGGGCACCGGTGGCGTGCAGGTGACGGCGGCGGTCCTCGGCGAGGACGACGTCCTCAAGGTGATCGACCAGGGCGCCGACGACACCACCAACGCCGTGTCGATCCGGCAGTTCTTCGCCCGGGTGAGCGGCGCCGCGACCACGACCCGCACGGACGAGGCGACGGTGATCCAGACCCGGCACCGGATCCCGGAGACGCCGCTGCGTGACGGACAGGTGATGGTCTACCAGGTGCCGATCCCCGAGCCGCTGCGCTTCTTGGAGCCGCGGGAGACCGAGACGCGGCGGATGCACGCGCTCGAGGAGTACGGCCTGGTCTACGTCAAGCTCTACGAGGACATCGCGCGGTACGGGCACATCGCCACGACCTACGCGTACCCGGTGATGGTCAACGGGCGGTACCTGATGGACCCGTCGCCGACGCCGAGCTTCGACAACCCGAAGCTGCACCGGAGCCCGGCGCTCCACCTGTACGGCGCCGGCCGCGAGAAGCGCATCTACGCGGTGCCGCCCTTCACCGACGTCGTGAGCCTGGGGTTCGAGGACCACCCGTTCGAGCCCCAGCGGTTCGAGCACCCGTGCGCGATCTGCGGGTCGACGGGCGTGTACCTCGACGAGATCATCACCGACGACGCGGGCGGCGTGCTGTTCGCCTGCTCGGACACCGACCACTGCGAGCGGACGGTCGCCGCAGGCGGCGGGGCCGCGACTCGCGGCGGGGCTGCCGCCGTCACCACCGGCCCCGCCGCGGACACGACGACCGAGGAGGTCACCGCATGAGCGAACCACGTCCCCTGCTCCAGGTCCGGGGGGCCGGCCACCGCTACGGCGACCGGTACGGCTGCCGCGACGTCGACTTCGAGCTGTGGCCAGGCGAGGTGCTCGCCGTCGTCGGCGAGTCGGGTTCCGGCAAGTCCACGCTGCTCGGCACCCTCTCCCGGCGCCTGGCGCTGACGGAGGGCTCCATCCGCTACGGCACGGCCGACGGCGAGACCGTCGAGCTCGGCGACCTCAGCGAGACCGCCCTCCGACGGCTCTGGCGCTCCGAGTGGGGCTTCGTCCACCAGGACGCCGCCGATGGCCTGCGGATGCACGTCAGTGCCGGCGGCAACGTCGGGGAACCGCTCATGGCGACGGGGTGGCGGCACTACGGACAGATCCGGGCGGTGGCGGCGGAGTGGCTCGAACGCGTCGAGATCCCGGTGGACCGCATCGACGACACCCCGGCGGAGTTCTCGGGCGGCATGCGCCAACGTCTGCAGATCGCCAGGAACCTCGTGGTGTCACCGCGGCTGGTCTTCATGGACGAACCGACCAGCGGACTCGACGTGTCGGTGCAGGCCCGCCTGCTCGACCTGATCCGCTCGCTCGTCGCCGAACTCGGGCTGGCCGTCGTGATCGTCACGCACGACCTCGCGGTCGCCCGGCTCATCTCCCACCGCACGCTCGTGATGCAGGGCGGTCGGGTCATCGAGTCCGGTCTGACCGACCGGGTGCTCGACGACCCCCAGGCCGCGTACACGCAGCTCCTCGTCTCCTCGATCCTCCAGGGGTGAACCGACCATGACCGATCCGATCCTCACCGTCTCCGAGGTCGAGAAGACCTTCACCATGCACCTGCAGGGCGGCCAGCGCATCGAGGTGCTCCGCGGACTCAGCTTCCGCGTGCACCCGGGCGAGTGCGTCGTCCTCGGGGGCGCGTCCGGCGCCGGCAAGAGCTCCGTCCTGAAGATGGTCTACGGCAACTACGCCGTCGACCGGGGCAGCGTCCTGCTCGGCACCGACCCGCCGCTCGACCTCGCCACCGCCGACCCACGACAGGTCATCGCCGCCCGCCGCGACACCATGGGCTACGTCAGCCAGTTCCTGCGCTGCGTGCCGCGCGTCCCGGCACTGCAGGTGGTCGCCGAGCCGCTGCTGGAGCGCGGCGTCGACCGACTGGAGGCTCGTGACCGGGCCGCCACGCTCCTCACCCGGGTGCACATCCCGGAACGCCTGTGGTCGCTGCCGCCCGCCACCTTCTCCGGCGGCGAGCAGCAGCGCGTCAACATCGCGCGCGGCTTCATCGCGGACCTGCCGCTGCTGCTGCTCGACGAGCCGACCGCGTCCCTCGACGCACGGAACCGCGACGTCGTCGTGGAGCTGATCGCCGAGAAGCGGCGCACCGGCACCGCGATGCTCGGGATCTTCCACGACGCAGCGGTCCGTGACGCGGTCGCCGACCGCGTGGTCGACGTCGCGGTGTCCTCGCCGGCCGCGGCCCGGGAACTCGAGCGGGCCGACGCATGAGAGCGGCCGTCTACGCCGCACCGGGGACGCCCTCGGTGCACGCCGGGGCGGCGCGGCTCCGCACCCTGGCGGAACAGTGGCTCGGGCGGAGCGCCACCGGGGAACCCGTCGAGGCCGCGGCGCCGCTCGGGCACAGCCGGTCCTCGATCGACGCGATCACGCGGGACGCTCGACGCTACGGCTTCCACGGGACGCTCAAGGCCCCGTTCCGGCTCGCACGGGGACACAGCCTCGACGAGCTCGACGGCGCCGTGGCCCGGTTCGCCGCCCGTCGACCGCTCGTGGTCCTGCCGTCGCTCACCCTGGCCAGGATCGACGGCTTCTTCGCCCTGGTCCCCGGCGTGCCCGCCCCGCGGCTCGACGCCATCGCGAACGACGTGGTGGTGAAGTTCGACCGGTTCCGGGCACCGCTGTCCGACGCGGACCGCTCGCGACGCGACCCGGCCGCGCTCACCGAGCGGCAACAGGAGCTGCTGGACACCTACGGCTACCCGTACGTGCTCGAGGAGTTCCGCTTCCACCTGACCCTGACCGACCGCGTCCCCCCGGGCCAGCAGCCCGAGGTCGAGCGGATGCTGCGCAGCTGGTTCGACGAGGTGCTGGGACACGACGTCCCGCTCGACGCCCTCGCGGTGTTCGTCGAACCTGAGCCGGGCGCACCGTTCGTCCTGCACGCCGCACACCGGCTCCACCCCACCCTCACCTCCCGCACCGCCGAAGCCCCAGCCAGCGAAGGAACACGATGACCCGCGAGACCGTCTTCACCAACACCCGCGTCGTGCTCGGCGACGAGACCGTGCTCGGCTCGGTCCTGGTCCGCGACGGCGTCATCGCCGACGTCGCGACCGGTCCGGCCGCGACCGTCGGGCTCGACCTCGACGGCGACCACCTCATGCCGGGTGTCGTCGAGCTGCACACCGACCACCTCGAGTACCACTTCAGCCCGCGGCCCGGGGTCTCCTGGGACCCGCTGCCCGCCGTGCTCGCACACGACGCACAGCTCTCGGCGGCCGGCGCGACGACCGTGTTCGACGCGGTCCGCATCGGTTCGGAGCCGGACGGGCGCGACGGCGCAGCGGCTGCGGCACACCGGCTGGCCGGGGCCGTCGAGTCCGCGATGGGCGCTGGACTGCTCCGCGCCGAGCACGCGGTGCACCTGCGCTGCGAGGTGTCGTCCGCCGACTGCCTCGACGCCTTCCACGAGTTCGACGACGACCCGTTCGTGCGGTTGGCTTCACTCATGGACCACACGCCCGGACAGCGGCAGTACGCCGACGTCGAGGACTTCAAGCGCTACTACCTCGCCAAGCGCCGGGTGAGCGAGGCGGACTTCGAGCAGTACGTGCAGCTGCTCCACGAGCAGTCGGCCCTGCACGCCGACCGCAACCGACGGGCCATCGCCGCCCTGGCCTCCGAGCGCGGCATCACCCTCGCCGCCCACGACGACGCGACGCCCGAGCACGTGGCGGAGTCCGTCTCCCTCGGCGTGCACATCTCCGAGTTCCCGACGACGGTCGTCGCCGCGCAGGCCGCCGTCGACCAGGGTCTGCACGTGGTGATGGGCGCACCGAACATCGTCCGCGGCGGCAGCCAGTCCGGCAACGTGGCGGCTTCGGAGCTGCTCGACCTGGGCCTGCTCGACGTGCTGTCGTCGGACTACGTGCCGTCGAGCCCGCTGCACGCCGTGTTCCAGCTCGCTGCCGACGGCGTGATCACCATGTCCCAGGGTGCGCGACTCATCAGCACCAACCCGGCCCGGGCGGTCGGGCTCGACGACCGTGGCGAGATCGCCGTGGGCAAGCGCGCGGACCTGGTGCGGGTCGCCACCCACGAGCTGCCCGCGGACGACCGTCGGCCGAACGGGCGGAGCATGCCCGTCGTCCGCGGCGTGTACCGCAGCGGGGAACGCGTCTCGTGACCCCGACCCCGATCGGCCCGGGTGCGTTCGTCGCCGTCGTCGGCGCGAGCGGCGTCGGCAAGGACGCCCTCATCACCTACGCGCACGACCGGACGCCCGACACCGTGCGCTACCCGCGACGGACCGTCACCCGGCCGTCGGGCCCGGGCGAGGACCACGACCCGCTCGACCCGGACGCCTTCGCCACCGCTGCCCGAACGGGCGCGTTCGCCGTCCACTGGCACGCGCACGGGCTCGACTACGGGATCTCCGCTCAGGTCGACGAGGACGTCCTGGCGGGCATGACGGTCGTCGCGAACGTCTCCCGCGGGGTCCTCGGCGTGCTCGCGGAGCGCTACGCCCGGCTCGTGGTGGTCTGCGTGACGGTGCCGGATGCGGTCCGCGCCGAGCGGCTGCTGGCCCGCCGTCGTGAGTCCGGCGACGCGGTCACCGCCCGGCTCGAGCGCCCGGACCCGGCGCCGGACCACCAGGTCGACGTCGAGATCCGCAACGACGGCCCGCTCGAGGTCGGCGGTGAGGCGATGCTCGCCGCCGTCCTGCGTGCCCACGCCGGGGCACGGTCCACGGCGTCCGGCGGGTCCCGGTGAGCGCCAGCGCGTCGGCGGGGACCGTCGCGGTGATCGGCCCCGGCGCGATCGGCACCACCATCGCGGCGGCACTGCACCAGGTCGGGCGCACCCCGGTCGTCTTCGGACGGTCGGCGCGCGACGAGCTGGCGTTCCGGACGGGATCGGAGCGGGTCGTTGTGCCGGGCCCCGTCCGGACGGACACCGCCGCCGTCGACGGCCCCTTCGACCTGGTGTTCCTGGCGGTCAAGACCACGCAGGTGTCCGGCGCTGCCGGGCTGCTGGCGGCGACGTGCGGTCCCGACACCGTCGTGTGCGTGCTGCAGAACGGCATCGAGCAGGTCGACTCGGTCACGCCGCTCGTCGCGGGAGCAACGGTCGTCCCCGCGGTCGTGTGGTTCCCGGCGGTCCGGGAGCCCGACGGCGAGGTGCTGCTCCACGGAGCCGCGCGGCTCACCCTCCCCACCGGGAGCGCGTCCGACCGTGCCGCCGCCGCCCTCGACGGATCGTGGTGCACGGTCGAGACGAGCACCGACTTCCACAGCACGGCGTGGCGCAAGCTGCTGCAGAACGCGGCGGCGGGGCTGATGGTCCTGACCGGGCGCCGCTCGGGCATGTACACGCGTGACGACGTCGCCGGTCTCGCGGTGGTCTACCTGCGCGAGTGCCTGACCGTGGCCCGAGCGGACGGCGCCGTGCTCGACGACGCGGTGGTCGGGACGATCCTCGACGGCTTCCGCACGCGGCCCGCCGACCTCGGGACGTCCATCCTCGCGGACCGCGTGGCCGGCTTCCCCCTCGAGTGGGACGCCAGGAACGGCGTCGTGCAGCGCCGCGGTCGGGCGCACGGGATCCCGACGCCGGTGTCCGACGTCGTCGTGCCGCTCCTGGCGGCGGCGAGCGACGGGCCCGGGTGACCTCGCCAGCGTCCGCGCCACCCGTTCCGGTCGTCAGCGACCAGCGGAGTCGAGCCCGCGCTCCCATCGGGTGAGCCACGGCAGGATCGTGGTCAGGTCGTCCGTGTCGAGGGCGTCCGTGGCCCCGGCCCGAGCCGCTGCCCCGGCGTTCAGCGCGAGCGACAGCGGGACCGTCCCGAAGAGCGGGAGGTCCGATCGGCTGTCCCCGACGGCGCAGCACCGGTCCGGCGTCAGCCCCCGCTCGGCGGCGAGCGCCAGTGCCCGGTCGCGCTTGTCGTGCTCGTCGAAGTGCTCGGCGACGGTGCCGTCGTACACGCCCCCGGTGAGCCCGATGCGCGGTCCGCCGTTCGCCGTGCAGCCGAACCGCCGGGCGAGCGCCGCGCTGACCGGCTGCCAGGCGAGCGATGCGAGGACCGGCTCCACGTCGTGCTCTCGGCACCACGCGACGACGGCGTCGATCCCGGCGATCACGGGCAGGTCCTCGAGCCACCGGTCGATCGTCGCCGGGGTGGTCCCCCGCCATCCCCTGGCATCGATCTCGCTGACCTCCTGGTTGGACAGCTCGCCGCTGGCGTACCGAGCCTCCGCCTGGTCGAGGTCGTGCTGGTGCCCGAGTCGTGCGGCGAGGAAGCTGCTGCTGGAGCCCGACGGCACGAGGGTGCCGTCGATGTCGACGAACACGATGCCGCGCGTGGTCATGCCGGGCGACCGCTCCGACGCGGGTCGAGCACGGGCCACCCGGACGCGCGGGCGTGGGCGGCGAGCTGCCGGTCCGGGTTCACCACGACGGGGTGACCGACCAGGGACAACAGCGGGATGTCGTGACGGGAGTCCGAGTACGCCCAGCACCCCGCCGGGTCCGCGCCCGTCCGCTCGAGCAGTCGTCGTGCCGCGGCGGCCTTGTGCGTGCCGTGCAGGAACTCGCCGTCGGGGCGTCCGGTGTAGATGCCGTCGTGCACCTCGAGGCCGCTGGCGAGCGCGCCGGTCAGGCCGAGCCGCTCGGCGATGACCTCGGCGAGGAAGGCCGGCGACGCGGTCACGAGCCAGACCTGGTGCCCCTGCTCGAGGTGGTCCCGCGCCACGCGCGCCATCTCCGGCCACACGGCGGCCTCGGTGTGACGGTCATAGACCTGGTCGGCCAGCCGCGCCATGTCGGCGACCGGGACACCCGTGAGCACCTCCAGCCCACGCACCCGCGCCGAGGCGAGGTGCCGGTCGTTCTCGCCGCGGACCTTGAACCGCGCCTGCTTCCAGACGGCGCCGACGATGTCCCGCACGGTGATGAGCCCGGCTGCCCGCAGACCCCGCAGCAGGTGGAACACGCTCGCACCGTGGATGAGCGTGTTGTCGACGTCGAAGAACGCGATGACCGAGGTGCTCGCCTGCTCGTCCATGATCGGCTCAGGCTACGCGACTGGTCCGTCCGACCCGTGGTTCGCCATGATGGTCATCACCACGCGACCCGAAAGGCTCGACCATGCCGCTCGTGCACACCCGCTCCACCGTCATCGAGTACCTCGACGAGGGCCCGCGGACCGGCACGCCCGTGGTGCTGGTGCACGGCTTCCCCGACCACCCGGGCACCTGGGACGACGTCGTCGCCGCCCTGCCGCCTGGCCTCCGGGTCATCCGCCCGTTCCTCCGCGGCGTCGGTGAGACCCGGGTGGTCGACCCGGAGGCCCGTTCGGCGCAGGTCGCCGCACTGGCGACGGACCTCCTCGACCTCCTCCACGAGCTCGACCTGGGACCCGTCGTCCTGGTGGGGCACGACTGGGGCGCCCGGACCGCACACGCCCTGGCTGCGCTGGCGCCCGAGACCGTCACCGGCCTGGTGACGATCGCGACTGCGTACGGCCCGTCTTCGCTGCTGCACGGCGAGGCGGCGCTCGACGAGGCCGCAGGGGCCTGGTACCGCTACTGGCTCTGCACGGAGCCAGGAGCAGAGGCGTTCCGACGGGCGCCGGAGGACCTGGTCAGGTGGGCGTGGAAGCACTGGTCCCCGTCCCTCCCGCTGTCCGCCGACGCGCTCGGCCAGGTGCTCCGAGCGGTCGACACCGACGACTTCGCCGACCTCGTCGTCCACTACTACCGACACGGCACGGGCGAGGCACCGGGCAGTCCCCGGTACGAGGCGGCCCAGGCCGTCCTCGACACCTGGCCGGAGATCACCGTCCCGACCACGTTCCTCATCGGCCTGGAGGACGACTGCGAGACACCGACCATGGCCCGCGCGAACGCCCCGTGGTTCCCAGCGGGCCGTCGCCTGGTCGAGCTCGACGAGGTGGGCCACTTCGTGCAGCGCGAGGACCCGCGCGCGGTCGCCGACGCGATCGCGCAGCACCTCTGAACCACCGCCGGGAGGCTCGTCCTGCGTCCGCCAGGTCCGTCCCGTCCGCCAGGTCCGCCCTGGCGACACGTCAGCCGTCGCTGTATGGTCATCGCATGCTGACCATCGCCTCGCGGCTCGACGTGATGAACCGGCTCGGTCGGGCGCTCTCCGACCCGACCCGGTCGCGCATCCTGCTCCGGTTGCTCGACGAGCCCGGCTACCCGGCCCGCCTGGCCGACGAACTCGACCTGACGCGGACGAACGTGTCGAACCACCTGGCCTGTCTCCGCGGGTGCGGGATCGTCGTCGCCGTGCCCGAGGGGCGTCGGACCCGCTACGAGATCGCCGACCGGAACCTCACCGTGGCCCTCGAGGCCCTGGTGGACGTCGTCCTCGCGGTCGACGACGGCACCGCCGAGCAGGACTGTGCCGCTGAGCAGGACTGCGCCGCACGATGACCGCGACGACCGCCCCGCTCGCCGGACTGACCCCCGCCCGACGCGCCATCCTGCAGCGGCGCATCCGGTGGATCGTCGCCGCCACCATCACCTACAACCTGGTGGAGGCCGTCGTCGCGGTCACGGCCGGCACACTGGCGTCGTCGACCGCGCTCATCGGCTTCGGCCTCGACTCGGTCGTCGAGGTCCTCTCCGCCGCGGCCGTGGCGTGGCAGTTCGCGGGTCGTGACCCGGAAGCCCGCGAGCGGACGGCACTGAAGGTCATCGCGGTGTCGTTCTTCGGCCTGGCCCTCTACGTCACGGTCGACGCCGGACTGGCCTTCGCCGGCCTCCGCGAACCGGAGCACAGCACCGTCGGCATCGTCCTGGCCGCGGTCAGCCTCGCCGTCATGCCGTTCCTGAGCCTGCTCGAACGGCGCACCGGCACGGAACTCGGATCGGCCTCCGCGATCGCGGACTCGAAGCAGACCCTGGTGTGCAGCTACCTGTCCGCAGCGGTCCTCGTCGGGCTGCTGCTCAACACGCTGTTCGGCTGGACGTGGGCCGACCCGGTGGCGGCGCTCGTGGTGGTGGTCGTCGCCGTCCGCGAGGGACTCGAAGCCTGGCGCGGCGACGCCTGCAAGCAGCCGGTCGCGGCAGTCACCGGCGACCGACCGGCTGCCGGCTGCGACTGCTGCTGATCCACCGAGGACGGTGGACCAGTACCGAGCTCAGCCCTGACGGCCCTTGCCCCGCGGGTTCAGCTTGTTGATGACGAACGTGCGACCACGGCGACGGACGACCTGCGCGCCGGGGAGCCGCTTGAGGGACTTCAGCGAGTTGCGGACCTTCATGATGCCTCCTTCGTGAGAACTGTTCTCAGTAGAGTAGTGCGCATGGACCACGTAACGGAACCCCAGCACCCCACCCGCCCCGAGCCTCCCGGCCTGCACGTGACCCTCGTGAGCGGCCTGCGCCCGGACGCACGGACGCGGGTGTGTCGACGACTCGCCGGTACGGCGGCCGGAGCAGGACCCGAGCCGTCCGGCACGGCGGTGGCGGACGACACCCAGGACAGCGGCGAATTCGCCCTGGTGCTCGCCGACCGCCTCCTCGCGATGGCACGCGACGGGTCCTCCGGTCGGACGATCGTCGGACTCGAGCCAGAAGCCGACCTGATGGAGGTTGCATTCGTCCTCGAGACCGAACTCGACCACCACCGCGACGAGGGACCCGTCGTCGAGCTCCACGACCTCGTCGCCGTGGTGTCGGTGCGGGACCTGCACCGCTGGCTGCTCTCGCCCGTTGCGGGTCCAGCGGAGGACCACGTCACGGCCGAGTTCCTCGCGTCGCAGGTCGAGTTCGCGACCGTCGTCGTGCTCACCGACGCCACGACGGCCCCCGCCGACCAGCTCGACAGCGTGCTCTGGCTGCTCCGACGGCTCAACCCGGACGCCGCCGTCATGGGCATGCCGGCGGGGCCGTTGCGCGCCGCGCGGTGGAGCGGCCGTGGGTGCGCCCGTCGCCTCGGCCAGCGGATGGGGTGGACGCGGGCGCTCGCCGGCCCCGACGCAGGCGACGCGCTCGTCTTCCGTGACCCACGGCCCTTCCACCCGGAGCGGCTGTTCGAGGCGGTCCGGCACGACCTCGTCCCGCACCGGGTCGGACGGATCGCGCGGTCCCGCGGGCTGGTGCAGCTCGCCACCCGGACGGTCCAGTACGGATCGTGGCGCAGCGCCGGGGACACCGTGTCCTTCGACCCCTCCGGGATCTCGAGCTGGGACCCGGACGCACCGGTCGGGCAGGAGCTCGTCCTCTTCGGCGAGCGCCTCCACCGGGACCACGTCGTCTCGGCGCTGCAGGCCTGCCTGCTGACCGACGAGGAACTGCTCGACGGTCCGCCGGCCTGGGACGGGTACGCGGACCCGTTCCCGGTGTGGCCGGTGCCGCACCACCACTGATCGCGCGCGGTCGTCCGACGGGAGGCTCGTGGTTCCGCTCGCAGCCCGTCGTAACGATCTCTCATTCCGACGGAAACCAATCCGTAACACCCGCTGCTCAGACTGGCTGCATGTCCCCCATCACCGTCGCGGCGGTCTCGGCGAACTTCACCCGCGACCTCGACCAGAACTACGCGCTCATCGAGCAGACGATCGCGGAGGCCCGCGCACGGGGTGTCCAGTTCGTGGCGTTCCCCGAGGCCTCGATCGGTGGGTACCTCTCCTCCCTCGGCAACCACGGCGACACCGTGGCCACGACCAAGCGGTCGCTGCCCCCGGCGGTCCGGCTGGACGGGCCCGAGATCCGGCGGGTGCAGGAACTGGCCGGCGACATGCTCGTCGCGATCGGGTTCTGCGAGCTCGGCGACGACGGCGAGACGCGGTACAACGCGGCGGTCTGTCTCGACGGCGGCCAGGTGTACGGCTCGTACCGGAAGGTGCACCAGCCACTCGGGGAACACATGTCCTACGCCGCCGGGGACTCCTACGCCGCCTTCGACACCCCGCTCGCCCGCGTCGGCCTGCAGATCTGCTACGACAAGGCGTTCCCCGAGGCAGCCCGCATGCTCGCGCTCGACGGCGCCGAGGTCATCGTGAGCCTCTCCGCCTGGCCCGCGGCCCGCACCGCCACGGCCGAGGACCTGCAGGAGGACC
The DNA here is from genome assembly GCF_015350905.1 of Curtobacterium sp. VKM Ac-2865. Classification (GTDB taxonomy): domain Bacteria; phylum Actinomycetota; class Actinomycetes; order Actinomycetales; family Microbacteriaceae; genus Curtobacterium. The sequence goes on from NZ_JADKRZ010000003.1 coordinate 29,963, forward strand.
GCTGGACGTACCGGCACAACACCTTCGACGTCGCACGGGCGCTCGACAACCAGGTGTTCTGGATGGCGTCGAACCAGTCGGGCACCTTCGGGTCGCTCCGCTACGTCGGCAACGCGAAGGTGGTCGACCCGGGCGGCAACGTGCTCGCGAACACGTTCCTGGAGTCGGGGCTGGCGGTCGCCGAGATCGACATCGCCGAGACGTTCCGCGGCATGCGCGGCGGGATGTTCCACCTCCGGGACCGTCGCCCGGACCTCTACGGCCCGGTGAGCGAGTCCGACACGGCGTCCGTCACCGGCTGGCAGGAGCTCGCACATGCCTGAGATGCAGTTCGTGGTCCGCTGGCCGGACGGCACCGAGGCGTCGTACTACTCACCGAGCCTCGTCATGCACGACTTCCTCGACGCGGGTTCGGTCTACCCGGTCGACGAGTTCGTCCGTCGGGCCACCGAAGCGCTCGACATCGCGAGCGAGCGCGTCCGCGCGAAGTACGGCTTCGCGTGCACGTCGGCGATGCACACGCAGGAGTCGATCGCGCTGGCCGCCACACGGAACCCGCTCGGGGACGTGACGGTCACCGGGCTCGAGCCACCACACGCAGGGACACCAGCATGATCCCGACCACGATCCGGGACGGCGACCACGTCGAGGCGGTCGTCGTCGGCGGCGGGCAGGCGGGCCTGTCCGTCAGCCACGGCCTCGTCGAGGCGGGCGTGCGCCACGTCGTCATCGAGCGGGACTCCGTCGCGCACGAGTGGCGGGACGGGCGCTGGGACGCCTTCACCCTCGTCACGCCGAACTGGCACTGCCACCTCCCCGGGTACCCGTACGACGGGGACGACCCGGACGGCTTCATGACCCGCGACGAGACCCACGCCTGGGTGCGGCGCTACGCCGACACGTTCGACGCGCCGGTCGCCGAGGGCGTCGCCGTGCAGCTCGTGACCCGGCGTGCCGACGGGGTCTTCGTCGTCGCCACGTCCGCGGGCACGATCACGGCGGACACCGTGACGGCAGCGACGGGCGGCTACCACCGCCCGGTCGTGCCGACCTGGGCAGCCCAGGTGCCGGCACACGTCCGCCAGGTCCACTCACACGAGTACCGCAACGCCGCAGCACTGCCGGGAGGCCCGGTGCTGGTCGTCGGGACCGGCCAGTCCGGCACGCAGATCGCCGAGGACCTGCACCTCGAGGGCCGCCAGGTGCACCTCGCCGTCGGCCGCGCGCCGCGGGTCGCCCGGTTGCACCGCGGCAGGGACTGCATGACGTGGCTCGCCGAGATGGGCGTCTACGACATCCCGATCGCCACGCGGGGGATCGCCAAGCGGGAGTCCACCAACCACTACGTCACCGGCCGTGACGGTGGCCGTGACGTCGACCTGCGCGCCTTCGCCCGCGAGGGCATGGGGCTGCACGGCCGCGCCACGGGCATCGAGGACGGCGTCGTGCACTTCGACGACACCCTCGCGGCGAACCTCACGCACGCGGACTCCGTGGCCGACTCGATCAAGGACGACATCGACGCGTACATCGCCCGCGAGGGCATCGACGCTCCCCCCGAGGCCCGGTACGTGCCCGTGTGGCAGCCGGAGCCCGGACCGTCGACGCTGCCCCTCGACGAGGTCGCCACGATCATCTGGGCCATCGGGTTCCGCGCGGACTGGTCGTGGCTCGGCGCGCTGGACGTCCTCGACCCCGAGGGGCTCCCCCTGCAGGACCGGGGCGAGACCAGCGTCCCCGGGTTCCGGTTCATCGGGCTGCCGTGGATGCACACCTGGGGCTCCGGACGCTTCCACGCCGTCGCGCGGGACGCCGAGAACGTCTCGGCTGGCATCACGCGGACCGTCAGGACCCCGCACGTCGGGACTCCGCTCGTCAGGACGGCGGTCCCCGAGCCAGCGCCGTGACCAGGCCACGGCCTACGCTGGGGCCGTGACCACCGTGACGATGGCAGCCGTGGCCGCACACTTCGGGCGGGACGTCAGCCGCACGCTCGCGAAGCTCCCCGGGATCATCGAGCAGGGCCGTGAGCGCGGCGTCGACCTCCTGGTGCTGCCCGACGCCACGATCGGCGGCTACCTCCTCGACCTGCACCACCCGGCATCCGCTGCCGACGGCATCCCCGAGGCGATCGACCTCGACGGCCCAGAGGTCCGCGCGGTCGCCGCGATGGCCGGCGACATGACCGTGGCGTTCGGGATCTCCGAGCGGGGCGTCGTCGACGGGGAGCCCGTCCGGTACAACACCGCGGTGTGCGTCACCGGCGACGGGGTCCTCGGCACCCACCGCAAGGTGCACCTGCCCCTCGGCGAGTCCGAGGCGTACGTCGCGGGTGACTCCTTCCGGGCCTTCGACACCCCGGTCGGTCGCATCGGGATGCTCATCGACTTCGACAAGACCTTCCCGGAGTCCGCCAGGACTCTGGCGCTCGACGGAGCCGCGGTCATCGCGTGCCTCAGCGCCTGGCCGGCCAGCGTCACCGACCGCTCGGACCGCATCCGGACGGACCGGCAGGCGCACCTGTTCGACCTCTACGACTGCGCTCGTGCCGCGGAGAACCAGGTGTTCGTCGTCTCCTCGAACCAGACCGGCGTGCTCGGGGACCTCCGGTTCCTCGGGCAGGCGAAGATCGTCGACCCCGGCGGGGAGATCGTCGCGAAGACCTGGGCGAAGGGCGGGATGGCGGTCGCCGAGGTGGACGTCGACGCGACGATCACCCGGGCCCGGCGGTCGCTCGACCACGCGGCGCAGCGGGTCACCGGCGCGTACCGCCTGACCTGAGAGCCGGGCGACGGCGCCCTGCGAGGGCCAGAAACCAGAACGTCATCGACGAAACGCATCGTTGTTCCAGGTGAAACCAGTCCGAAACGGGCCTCGACACAGACTTGGACCACCGCCAGGAGCACCCGCCTGGCGGCACCACCGACGCTGAGCCCTGGGAGCACCCGATGACCGATGCAACGACCGCCGAGACGCCGGACTACGACACCCTGGTCGCGGAGAACGCGGAGAAGTCCCGCAACGAGATCGCGCACCCGTCCCTGCCGAAGGGCAGCACCATCTACGGCTCGACCAAGGTGTTCCCCGACTACACCGCGACGCCGGACCAGTACTACTTCCAGCTCGTCCACGGCATCGCGCACGAGTCCTCGGTGTCGTTCGTCGCCGTGCTGCAGGCCACGCGGGCCCTCCGCAAGGGCTTCACGAGCGTCCTCTACTTCTACGGCCCCGGCGCGATGAACTGCATCGCGAACCGCGGTTTCCCGACCACGGGGTCCGACGGGTTCCCGGGCGAGAACAACATCAACAACGCGCTCGAGACCTTCATCGCCGAGGGCGGCACGGTGTTCTGCTGCCGGTTCGGGCTGGCGCTGCACGGCAACCGCGAGGAGGACCTCATCGCGGGCGTGACCCCGTGCCACCCGCTCGACGTGCAGGACGCCGTCATCCACTACGCCCGCAAGGGCGCGATCATCAACAGCACGTACATGGTCTGACCAGTGACGATCACGAACAACGGGGCCATCGGTCACCGCGTCGCCCTCTCGCTGCTCGGGGTCCGGGTCGCCGCCCCGGTGCACCGTGAGGGCGGCGCCGGACCCTCGGACGACGGCCACGTCCTGTTCGAGGGCCTGCAGGCGGCACTGCCCGTGAACGCGACGAGCCCGTACACCGTCGCCGACGGCAAGCTCATGCTCGAGGGCGCCGACCTCGGCCTGTCCGTCGAACCGGTGGCGCGTCCGCGCTTCTACGACATGTCGACCGCCGACGGCACCCCGTACGAGCAGATCGCCAGGCTGCACGGTGCCGAGGTCCTCGCGACGACCGTCGTGCAGACCTGCATGCGGTACGACGAGGCGGAGCGCTGCCGCTTCTGCTCGATCGAGGAGTCCCTGCGTGCGGGCAGCACGATCGCGGTCAAGACACCGGCGATGCTGGCCGAGGTCGCCGAGGCAGCGGTCCGGCTCGACGGCGTCACGCAGATGGTGATGACGACCGGCACGTCGAAGGGGCGCGACCGCGGCGCCACACACCTGGCCCGCTGTGTCCGCGCGATCAAGGAGCGCGTCCCCGAGCTCGGCATCCAGGTGCAGTGCGAGCCACCGGCCGACCTGTCGACGATCACCGACCTGTACCAGGCGGGAGCGCGGAGCATCGGCATCCACGTCGAGTCGATGGACGACGACGTCCGCCGCCGCTGGACGCCCGGCAAGGCCCGGGTCCCGCTCGACGAGTACCGCGCCGCCTGGCGCGAGGCGGTCCGCGTCTTCGGCTGGAACCAGGTCTCGACCTACCTGATCGTCGGCATGGGCGAGGACCCGGACGAGCTCGTCGCGTCCGCCGCGGAGCTCATCGACATGGGCGTCTACCCGTTCATCGTGCCGTTCCGTCCGATCCGCGGGACGCTCGCGGTCGACGTGGACGGCGCGACCACCCCGCCGCGCGACGTCATGCACGACGTCACCCGCCGCGTCTCCGACCTCCTCCTCGCCGCCGGGATGCGCGGCGCCGACCAGGCCGCCGGCTGCGCCGCGTGCGGAGCCTGCTCGGTCCTCAGCACGACGGGAGCCTGACGTGGCGGTCTTCGACGTCCCCGCCCTGACGGGTCCCGCACCGGTCCGACCGGGTCCGACCGCCGACCCCGCCTGGGTCGTCGGCATCGCGGACAGTCGCGAGGTCGCCGAGCACCGTCGGCTCCGTCGCGACGCGTTCGTCGGCGAGCAGGGGCTCTTCGCCGGCAGCGACCACGACGACCTCGACGACGACCACCGCACGGTGGTGCTCGTCGCCCGGGCCACCGACGGCAGCGGCACGGTGCTCGGCGGCGTCCGCATCGCGCCCGCCACGATCCGGGACACGGGGTGGTGGACCGGCAGCCGGCTCGTCGTCGCACCGACCGCGCGCAACGCCACCGGCATCGGGCCCGCCCTCGTCCGAGCGGCCTGCGCCCTCGCGGAACAGCGCGGGGTCCTCCGCTTCGATGCCGTCGTGCAGGAGCACGCGGCGGTCCTGTTCCGACGCATCGGCTGGCAGGCCACCGGCACCGACGTCATCGGTGGCGTCCCCCACCTGCGGATGCGCTGGCCGATCGACCGGTACCAGCGGCTCGTCGACACCACCAAGGCGCACCTCGCCGGGCTCTTCGGCGACGACCTGCCCGGTGGTCAGGGGTGGGTCGGCGACGACGGCGCCCCGGTCAGCGGCACCGACGTCGTCGCGGCCTGCGACGCGATCCTGCCGAGCATGGTGGAACGCGACCCCGAGTGGGCCGGGTGGTGCGGTGTCCTCGTCAACGTCAACGACCTCTCCGCCATGGGTGCGACCCCCACGGCGCTCCTCGACGCCGTCGCCGGCCGCGATGCGTCCTTCGTCGCCCGGGTCGTCCGCGGGCTCCGCCGGGCAGCCGACGCCTGGGGCGTGCCGATCATCGGCGGCCACACCCAGCTCGGTGTCCCAGCAGCACTGTCGGTCACCGCGCTCGGCCGGACCACCGACCCGGTGCCGGGTGGCGGCGGACGGGCCGGACAGCGTCTGACGCTCACAGCCGACCTGACCGGAGGATGGCGCACCGGACACCGCGGTGCGCAGTGGAACAGCACCGAGGGCCGCGACCGGGCAGCCCTCCGCGACCTCGCCGCCACGGTCGCCCGGGCACGACCCGCCGCAGCGAAGGACGTCAGCATGGCCGGCATCGTCGGGACCGCCGGCATGCTCGCCGAGGCGTCCGGGTGCGGCGCGGTCCTCGACGTGGCCGACGTCCCGACCCCGCGGCTCGCCGCCACCGCCGACTGGCTCGGTTGCTTCCCCGGGTTCGCCATGCTCACGGCCGACGACCCCGGCGCCGGCAGGATGCGCTCCGCCGCCGCCGTCACCGCCGAGTGCGGGGAACTCACCGCTGCCCCCGGCGTCCGGCTGCGGTGGCCCGACGGCGAGGAGACCGTCGCGATCACCGGCTCGGTCACCGGGCTCGGCCCCGCCACGGGGACCGCCGCGAGCACCGCCCTCGCCGGCTGACGGCACGCCACCGATGCGCATCGCCCTGCTCACGTACTCCACGAAGCCCCGCGGCGGGGTGGTGCACACGCTCGCCCTCGCCGAGGCCCTCGCCGCGTCCGGCCACGACGTGACCGTCGGGACGCTCGGCCGCGGCGGCGACGCGGTGTTCTTCCGCGCCGTCGACCCGAGGGTGACGATGCAGGTCGTCCCGTTCCCCGACGCATCCCCCGACGAGACCGTCGGTGAACGGATCGTCCGGTCGATCGAGGCGCTCCGTGCCGGCCTCGACCTGTCCGGCTTCGACGTCGTCCACGCGCAGGACTGCATCTCGTCGAACGCTTGCGACGGCGCCGTCCGCACCGTCCACCACCTCGACACGTTCACGACCACGCAGCTCGTCGCCTGCCACGACCGGGCCGTCCGCGAACCGGCCGCCCTGGTCTGCGTGTCCCGATCGGTCGCCGCCGAGGTCATGGCCTCCTACGACCGGTCGGCCACCGTCATCCCGAACGGCGTCGACGCCGCCCGGTTCACCGATGCCGCCAGCGACTCCCCGACGGCCGCCGCCGCCCGGGCCGCGTGGACCGATCGTCTCGGCCGGTACGTCCTCGCCGTCGGCGGCATCGAACCGCGCAAGGGCACCATCGACCTGCTCCGCGCCTACGACCTGCTCCGGACCCGCGGCCACGACGACGTCGCACTCGTCCTCGCCGGCGGCGAGACCCTCTTCGACTACCGGCCCTACCGCGCCGAGTTCGACGCCCTGGTGCGCGAACGCGGGATCCCGGTGACGGAACTCGGCGTCGTCGACGACCCGAGCCTCCCGGCCCTGGTCGCCGGAGCCGCCGCCTTCTCCTTCGTCTCCACCAAGGAGGGATTCGGCCTGGCGGCCATGGAGGCGCTCGCCGCCGGCGTCCCGGTCGTCGCGCGCGACCTCCCCGTCCTCCGCGAGGTGTTCGGCGACACCGTCGCCTTCGCCGGGGACGTCGACGGCATCGCCGACGCACTCGGGTCCGCGCTGCACGACCCCGTGGACCCGCTGGCCGGACGCGCGCTCGCAGCGAGCTACTCGTGGAGCGCCGCCGCAGCCGCGCACGTCGAGCTGTACGGCCGGCTCCTCGACCGCTCCGGCGGCGCACCCGTCGGCCGGGTCCGGTCCGACGCGGTCCCCGCCTGATGCGCGTCTCGATCTCGCGGGCGTTCACCGGGCTCGCGGACGAGGACCCCGACCGACTCGCCGTCGACGACGGCACCACCCGGTCGGACCGACGGACACTTGAGGAACGGTCCAACCGGTTGGCCTGGCTCCTCCTGGAGGCCGGGGTCACCCCCGATGCGTTCGTGACGGTCATCGGGTCCAACACCGTGGACACCGTGGTCGCCACCGTCGCGGCATGGAAGGCCGGCGCGACGCCCCAGCCGCTGTCACCCCGACTGCCGCCGAGCGACCGCGACGCCGTGCTCGACCTCGTCCGACCGGCGCTCGTCCTGACCGATCAGCCGATGGCGCAGCACCGGTCGATGCCCCTCACCGGCTGCGGTGTCGGGGACGGTGACGCCGCCGCGCTCCCCGACGCCGCGGCGCGCTCCTGGAAGGCACCGACCTCGAGCGGGAGCACCGGCACCCCGAAGGTCGTCGTCGCGGCGGCCTCGGCCCATGTCGACCGGGACGGACGGGTCGCTGCGTTCGTCCCGCGGCACGCGACGCAGCTCGTCGCCGGTCCGCTGCACCACGCGGCGCCGTTCGTCTACGCGATGCGCGGCCTGATGACCGGGCACGAGCTGGTCCTGCTCCCCCGCTTCGAGGCCGGAGCCTGGCTGTCGGCCGTCGAGCGGCACCGGGTCACGTGGGGCATGGTCGTGCCGACGATGATGTCGCGCGTCACCGCGCTCGGTCCGGACCGCCTGGCGAGCGCGGACGTGTCCTCGCTCGAGTCGGTCCTGCACATCGGGGCCGTCTGCCCGCCGCACGTGAAGCGCGCGTGGATCGACTGGCTCGGGCCCGACCGGGTCGTCGAGGTGTACTCCGGCACCGAGTCGAACGGACTGACGATGATCACCGGCCGGGAGTGGGTCGAGCGGCCGGGCTCCGTCGGGCGAGCGGCCGGTGGCTCGGCGGTCCGCATCCTCCGACCGGACGGCACCATCGCCGGGCAGGACGAGATCGGACGCATCGAGTTCACCCGACCGGGGCCCGCGACCTACCGGTACCTCGGCCGACCGGAGCCCGCCGCAGACGCATGGCACGGGCTCGGCGACATGGGCCACCTCGACGGCGACGGCTACCTGTACCTGGCCGACCGCGCCGACGACCGGATCGTCTCCGGCGGCGTCGACGTCTGGCCGGCCGCGATCGAGTCCGTGCTCGAGGCCCACCCCACCGTCCGGTCCTGCGTCGTCGTCGGGGTGCCGGACGACGACCTCGGCGAGCGAGTCCGAGCGGTCGTCGAGATCGGGGAGCACGACACCGCGGAGAACGACCTCGACGAGTCCGCCCTCGACCGGTGGGCCGCTGAGCGCCTCGACCCCGAGCGGCGGCCTCGCGAATGGGTCATCGTGCGCGAACCACTGCGCGACGACACCGGGAAGGTCCGCCGCTCCCGCTGGCGCGGAGCGGCGGCCGACCAGGGACCGCCACCGCCACCAGCACCGCCACCACCGAGAGAACCGTGAGGAACACCATGAGCACACCTGCCCCGACCAACGTCCTCGACGTGACCGTCGTAGACTCGAACCGAGCGCCCTGGGACCTCTTCGTCGTCCCGCAGACCGGCGCCGAGATCCCCAGCAAGGCGCTGGTCAGCGACCCGGACACGGGCATGCAGGTCTTCAAGATGCGCTACCCAGCGGGCTTCGTCAACAAATGGCACACCCACTCGCACGCCCACGGCATGTACGTCCTCGACGGCGTCCTCCACACCCACCAGGGCGACCACGGCCCCGGCTCGTTCGTGTGGTTCCCGGAGGGCGGCTGGATGGAACACGGCGCGACTGAACACGGAGACGTCACCTTCCTGTTCATCACGAACAAGCCGTTCGACATCGCCTACGAAGGCGATGCTGTCCATCCGTACCCGCCGCACCTGACCTGAGCAGTGGACGCCGGCTCAGCCCTGCACGGTCGGCCGCGACGCAGCCACCGCCGCCGCGGCACCCGCGGACCGGATCAGGAGCCGCTGCCCGAGCCGGGTCATGTACCCGCCGTAGGACAGCGTCGCCGCTGCGGCACCAGCACCGACCCACGACCACGCGAGCGGCCACGCCGATCCGTCGGCGAGCACCGCGACCACACCGGCGAGGCCCACGAGGGTGGTCCACGTCGCGATCCAGGTGTCGATCGACCGCCGGAAGACGCGTGCCATCGGGTAGAAGTGCAGCCCGACGATGACCGCGATGGTCGGCACGGTGAACCGGTCGAGGCCGTTCGCCCCGAGGACCCCGACCGCCACCCCGATGAGCAGCCCCTCGGCGCCGAACACCGCCCCGAACAGCGCGCCGTTCGGCTTCCGCGTCTGGTCCGACGCGCTGAGCATGGTGGACATTCGCCGGCTGGCCACGAGGAGCCGGACCGCCTGCACGAGGAACAGCGCCGCCGCGGCGGCGCTCAGCCCCATGACCACCGTCGCGACCGGCACCGGCCACCCGGTGAAGGTGTCGCTCGCCCACCAGAGCGAGAACACCGCCATCAGGACCAGACCTGCGGCGACACCGACGGCCAGCGCTCGGGGTGGACGCGTCTCGTCGCTCATGGTCGCTATCCTAGGGCCCACCCGATACCGGACGGGAGGCTCGTGGCGGCGCCACCACGAGCCTCCCGTCCGTCATCCGGTCAAGGACCAGGGACCGTCACCCGGACCGCGCTGATGCGCCCGTCGCGCGTCTGCGCGGTCGTGGCCGGGTCGTAGCTGTCAGCAGTGGCCAGGTAGAGCGTGCGCCCGTCCGGACCACCGAGCGCGCAGTCGACGGCGCAGCGTCCCGGTGCGTCGATGCGGTCCGTGACCTCGCCGCCCTCGACCACGCGCAGGAACTCCCCCGTGTCGACGGAGCACACCCAGACGGCGCCCTCGGCGTCGACGGTGCTGCCGTCCGGCGTGATGCCCTGCGGGAGTGCCGCCCACTCGCGGCGGCCGGTCAGGGAGCCGTCGGCCTCGATGTCGAACGCCGTCAGGCGTCCGGCCCAGGTCTCGCTCACGACCAGCGTGCGGGTGCCCGGCAACACGTTCGCGCTGTTCGGGAAGACCAGCCCGTCGGCAGCCAGGCGGGCCGAGCCGTCGGGTTCGACGACGTAGAGCGGGCCGGGGCGGAGTTCCTCGCCGCCGTACAGGTCGTAGCCGAAGGCACCGATGTAGGTCCGACCGGTGGCGGCGTCGACCACCAGGTCGTTGACGAGGGACGACTCGATCGGCGACAGGTCGGCGAACACGCTCTGGGATCCGTCGGGCTCGACGGCCACGATCGCGCGGGCCTCCATCGCGCTGACGACCAGGCGGCCGTCCTGCAACCAGCCGAGGCCCGAGGACTGGCCGTCGACCGTCGTCTCCAGGCGGGGTCCCTGGTCGGTGGTCGGGTCGAGCGAGAAGACCTCGCCCGTGTGCATGTCCGAGTAACAGAGTCGGCCGTCGTGCCAGCGGTTGCCCTCGGGGAAGCGGATGCCGGTGACGACGTCGGTCGCGGTCGTGGGGTCCAGGGTGATGTGCACGTCGATCAGCCTGCCAGGCGGGCCGGGCCCGCGCTCGAGACGAGGTCCTCCAGGAACAGGACGCGGAAGTCCGCGACCCAGCCCTCCCACTCCGTGGCGAGCGCGGCGCCCGCGGTGGCGTTCTCGTGCTCGAAGTCGACGCGGGAGCTGATCACGATCACCTCGACGAGTTCCCACCCGTCGAGCGCGGTCAGTCCCCCGGCGACGCGGTAGTCCAGGAAGCCGAGGACCGACGGCATCGTGAGCATCCCCGGACGCACGGTGTCCCGGCTGAAGGTGCGGTAGTCGTCCTCGGTCAGGCCGTCGCGGAGCCGGAACAGCGTGAGGGCGATCTCGGGTGTGCGGCCGAGGTGCGCCAGGCCGAGGTCCGTCATGCCGGGCATCAGAGGATCCCGGGGGCACCGGGCCGACGCGGTGGGGCCAGGCCGACGAACCGCTCGACGAGGCCCTGCGCCCAGACGATGTTCTCCGCGATCCCCTCGTTCGGCAGGTCGTCGGGCTGGTGCAGACGGTGCAGGTCGTTGAACGTCATGAACACCGTCGGCACCCCCGCTCGGTGGAAGGACGCGTCGTCGGTGCCGGTCGTCGGCGGGAAGCGGTTGACGGTCTCGAGGACGCGCCCGGTGTCGCGGGCGTACGCCGTGACCGTCCGGTCCACCTCGACACCGAACTCCTCGGGGGATGCGAACGTCTCGAGCATGGAGCCCCGGCCGAGCCCGTCGACGTTCACGACGTGGTCGATCGCAGCGAGGTCCTCGGCCGTCGCCGTGTCGACGTGGTGTCGGGAGCCACCGAGGTGCCACTCCTCCGCGGTGAACCAGACGAGCCGGACGGAGCGCTCCGGCGGCGCGGCTGCCCAGCGCTCCGCGAGTTCGAGCAGCGCGACGGTGCCGCTGCCGTTGTCGTACGCGCCGACGGTGTTGTAGAAGGTGTCGTAGTGGGCGCAGAGCAGCACGGTGCCCGCACCGGTCCCGGTGCCGGTTCCGGTTCCGGTTCCGGTTCCGGTTATGTCGACGACCAGGTTGTCGGCGACCGCGGCGTCGACCCCGGCAGAGGCGTCGCAGTGCAGGACGACCGTGACGTCCCGCTCCGTGGTGGACCACTCGCGCAGCTGCAACCCGTCGAGCCGCCCGACGACGAGGTGCGGGACGCTGAGGTCCGAGCCGTGCGGGAGCGGTTGGGGCGCTGCCGGGCCGACGTCGCGGGCGTGCACGAACGCGACGACCGCGCCCGCGTCGTCCTCGACGACGAAGCGCTGCCAGGTGATCGAGTCGCCCCAGATCCCCTGCGGGCCGAGCGGGCGGAGGCGACCCGTCACAGTGCCGTCCGACCCCCCGCTCCAGAGCATGGGCCAGACCGGCATCGACCGTTCGATCGGCGTGGTGACGAGCAGGGTGTTCTCGGCACCCGGCCGCCACGCCGGCAGTGACACCGGCTGTCGTCGGACGTCCAGGCCGGCGGTCTCGAGCCGGCCGACGAGCCAGTCGGCGGCGTCGTGGATGCCCTGCTCGCCGTGGAACCGGGGGCCGAACGCGGTCAGGTCGGTGAGGTCGCGGAGCGCGCGGGTCGTGTCCTGGCTCATCGGGCGGTCCTTCCGTGGGCCGCGCGTTCGAAGAGCGCCCGGACGTTGGTCGTGTTGAGGCCGCGGACGACGGTCTCGTCGATGCCGTCGTCGACGAGCCGGTCGAGGAAGGCCCCCGGGATGTAGGAGAGCCCGTTGCCGCCGTTCCTGCGGAGCATGCCCTTGAGGAAGAGGTCATGACTGACGAGCACCCGGTCACCGTGCCCGGCCTGGACCAGTGCTCCGATGGCCCGTGCGGTCTGTGCCACGGACGGTGAGTCGCCCTCGCCGGGCAGGGTGAACCGGTACGGCATGCCGACCATGTCGAACTCCGCGACGATCCCACGGTCGGCGAGTGCCCGCTGGTGGTCCGGGTCGTCGCCGGAGGGGTCCATGTGGCAGAGCACGACTGCTCCCGGGGGGACGCCTTCTTCGTCGAGGACGACGTCGAGGACCCGCGGCCCGTGCCGGACGAACCCCGGCAGGTGGACGTACATCGGCAGACCGACCTCGCGCTGCAGTCGGCACGCCGCACGCAGCGAACGCTCCTCCCGCTCGGTGAACGCGGGTGAGACGCCGATCTCGCCGATCACGCCGGAGAGCGGCTCGTCCCGTGTCGGGCTGTCGACGTAGTCGGCGAGCAGGTGCTCGACCAGGCTGTCGACCGGGTCGTCCGCCGTCATCGCGGGGTGGAAGCGCTCGAGGTACCACCCGCCGCCGGCGACGATCTGGATCCCGGTCGCCCGGCTGAGCGCCGCAAGCCCCGGCCGGTCACGACCTTGGCCGTCGGACGTGACCTCGACGACCGTCGTGCCGCCGAGCAGCGCGTAGGCGTCGAGCTCGGCGCGCGCGTCCTCGGGGTCGTCGAGCTGGCAGTTGTCCCGCGACGCGTAGGGGTGGTCGCGGAGGAGCCATGCGAGGTCCGGCGTCACCGGCTGGTCGAACAGCTCGGGGTGTCGCGGGTCCGGCTCGATCCCGCCGACCTCGATGCTGTTGAGCAGGTGCTCGTGCGGCAGGGTGAACCCGAGCGCGTCGCTGCCGACGGTGCCGGTCACGGTGCGCACGGGCACGGTCGGGCCGTCGTCCCGTGCCGGTGGGCGAGCGAGGGCTTCGGTGGTCATGGGGTCCTCACGGTCGGGTCTGGGCGGCGGGACGGAGCGCATCGGGGCGGAGCCCGCCGGGCTCGACCGCGTCGGGGTGGACCGCGTCGTGGAAGGCGTCCTCCGCGGCGAGCGTGTCGCGGAACCACGCGGTCAGGGTGCGGTCGTCGACGGACTCGGGGATGGCGTCGACCGCGGCGGCGAGCGCCCGGACGCCCTCGGTGAACGACGCTGCTGCGTGCAGGTCGATCCAGTCGCGCAGGTCCGAGAACCGTTCGACGGGCAGCGCAGCCGCGCGGGCGCACCACCCGGCGTAGAGGGTCTCGGCCGCGAACATCGCGGTCACCGCGGCCGGCGCTCCGTGGTCGGCGACGAGCCGGAGCACGTGCGCGGCGAGCGGCTCCGACCGTGTCACGGCCTCGGCGATGCGGTCGGGGTCGCCCTGCCAGCGGGGGCGCACCCGGTGGAACCAGTCGAGCTGCGGTCCGACCAGGGCGCCGACGGTCCTGGCGTGGGCAGCGGACTCGTGCCAGTCCGCGGACGCCCACACCAGGTACCCGGTCACGCGGGTGGCCGTGCGGACGAACCGTTCCTCGATCGCCAGGTAGGCGGCGAAGGCGTCGTCGTCCAGGGTGCCGTCCACGGCCTCGCGGATGAAGCGCACGTCGGCGGAGCGGGTGAGGTCCGTGGCGCAGTCGGCCACCAGGCGCTCACTCCGGGACGTCACCGCGCGCTCAGCCACCGGACGAGCCCGTCGAACAGGGCCGGGTAGCCGGCCCAGGTCTCGCAGAACGCCGGCGGCGCCCAGTGCGGCGAGCAGTCGCTCGTGAAGACGGCGGTGCGGCCGGTGCCCTCGGTGCGCACGGCGACGAGGGGGTCGCCGTCGATCTCGACGAGCACGTCCGCGTCCGCCTTCGGCACCAGGCGGTTGTAGCCGAGCAGGGCCGGCCATGCGCCGGTCACGCCGGCGAGCACGGGGTGACCGGCGTCGAGCACGGTCGCGACCGAGCCGGCGGGACGTTCGACCCGGTCGTCCCACGGCGCGATGTCCACGGGCAGCACGTCGGCGATCCGGGTACCCGCGTAGGCACCTCTGGCCTGCCACCCCGAGAAGGACAGGTAGCCGCCGATCATCATGAGGGCCCCGCCCGCGGTCACCCAGTCGGCGAGGGTCGCGATCCGGTCGGCGCCGGGCACGGACCGCTCGAGGACGGCGGGCGCGAGCTGCAGGGAGTTGGCACCGATGTCGGAGAGCACGACGACGTCGTACTCGCCGAGCGCCTCGGGGGTCTCGGGGAAGTCGGTCGGCACCAGGTGGCCCGGCAGGTGGACCACGGCGTGGCCGGTGGAGGTGAGGGCGTCCCGCAGCTGAGTGACGCCCTCGGCGTAGGAGTGGACGGTGAACTCGTCGACGCCCTTCGCGTGGGTGGTGGTGGTGATCCAGCTCTCGCCGGCGATGAGGATGCGGGCCATGGGCGTCCTGGTCTCTCGTGGATTGGCGGCTTGGCAATCGATTGCCCTGGAACGCTACCCCGTTGGGTGCATCGGAGGGTTACGGTTGTGTTACACCGTGCCGGGAGGCTCGGCAAACGTTCGCCACGACCTTCCGGAGTCCGCATGGCCGTCACCCTCGCCGACGTCGCGCTGCGCGCGGGCGTCTCGATCACGACGGCGTCGCGGGTCCTGGCGCGGTCGCGCACGGTGTCCCCCGGGGCGCAGGCCGCGGTGGAGCGCGCAGCGACCGAGCTCGGCTACGCCGGCAACGGCGTCGCGCGGGCCCTCCGCCGGCAGCGGACCGACGCGGTCGGGATGGTGGTGCCCAGCATCAGGAACCCCTTCTTCACGGCACTCGTCGACGCCGTCGAGCGCACGCTGCAGACCACCGGGCGCGTCCTGTACCTCTGCGACGCCCGCGACGACGTCGAGGTCGAGGCACGCCACCTCCGCTCGCTGGTCGCCCGTGGCGTCGACGGCATCGTCGTGAGCCCCTGCGCCGACGACCGGAGCACCGCCGCCGTCGTCGAGGCCGCGGCACACGTCCCGCTCGTCCAGCTCGACCGACACGTCCCCGAGCCCGTCGCGGACTGGGTCGGGCTCGACGACCGGGTGGCGATGGACCTGGTGGTCGGTCGCCTGGCGGAGCGGGGGGTCCGGTCCGCCGGGTTCGTCACGGCGTCCATTGCGAACTCGTCCACCCGGGAGCGCGCCGCGGGGTTCGCGGACGCGTGCGCACGGTTCGGCATCCGCACCGACCCTCGCTGGACGGTGCCCGCAGCGTTCACGATCGCGGACGGCGTCGACGCCGGTGCGCGGTTCGTCGAGCTCGGCACCGACCGCCCGGCCGCCGTCGTGTGCGCCGACGACCTGCTCGCGATCGGCGTCACGCACGCGCTCGTCGCCGGCGGCCTGCGGATCCCGGAGGACGTCGCCGTCACGGGGCTCGACGACCTCGAGTTCGCGCGCTACGTCACGCCGCCCCTGACCACCGTGCGGCAGCCGACCACACGGATGGCGGAGGAGGTCCTCCGACTCCTCGACCGCGCTCCGTCGACGGACCGCACCCCCGGTGTGCGGATCGCGCTGCCCCCGGCCCTCGTCGTGCGCGCGTCCGCCTGACGACACCGGACCACCCGCCGCTCTCGGTGGACCCGCGCCACCACTGACGTCGCCGTGTCGATTTCCTCGGTGTTACGCGACCGTGAAGAAAAGTAACGTCACGATCACGTCTCTGGCGTATTTGGTTACTTCTCGAACATGATTCGTGAACATACCGAATCGACCGCGGGAGAACCGGTGACCACACCAGAGCAGCACGCAGTCCTGGACCTCGTCGACGCCCAGTTCGACGACGCGGTCCAGCTCGTCCGCGACCTCATCGACATCCCGAGCGTCGGGCCCTGGTTCGGTGACGACGACTCCGTGAGCGGCGAGGGTGACGTGCAGACCTTCCTCCGGCGCCACGTCGAGGACCTCGGCGGCACGGTCGACGTGTGGGAGCCCTCCGCCGTCGAACTCGCCGGGTACGCCGACGGGCCCGGGTTCTTCGCCGACCGCGACTTCACCGGCCGTCCGAACCTGGTCGGCCACTTCCGCTCAGGAGCTGGCGATGCCGACGCCCCCGCACTGATGTTCCTCGGGCACTGCGACGTCGTCCCCGGCGGACCGGGCTGGACCGACGGCCCCTTCTCGAGCACGATCCGCGACGGCCGTGTGGTCGGCCGGGGCGCCTGCGACATGAAGGGCGGCATGGCGGCGGCCCTGGCAGCGATCCGTGCCGTGCGGTCGAGCGGGATCGATCTCTCCGGTGACGTCGAGTTCGCCTCCGTGACCGAGGAGGAGACCGGCGGGATGGGCACCCTGGCCCTCGTGCACCGCGGCTACCGCCCGGAGCTCGGCATCGTCATCCCCGAGCCCACCAGCCTGCAGGTCGCACCGCTGTGCCGCGGGATCCTCTGGGGCGAGATCACGATCCCGGGCAAGAGCGGCCACATCGAGATCGAGCAGCCGCGTTGGCAGGACGGCGGCGCCGTCGACGCCATCGCCCACGGCCGCAGACTCCTCGACGCCGTCGATGCGTTGAACACCCGGTGGCGGTCGCTCCCGGAGAAGAACCACCGGCACGTGCCGCTCCCCTGCCAGGTGAACGTCGCCGAGATCGACGCCGGCACGTACCCCAGCTCCTGGGCCGGGTCGTTCACCATCCGGTTCGACATCCAGTACCTGCCCGCAGAACTCGACGCGTTCGGCGGTGGCGGCCTGGTGCGCGCGCAGATCGAGGACATGGTCCGGGACTTCGTCGGCGACGACCCGTGGCTGACCGAGCACCCACCGGTGGTCACCTGGCTCGTCGACGCCGACTGCGGCGAGACCGACGACACCCATCCGCTCGTCGTCGCTCCGCAGACCGCGCTCGATGCCCTCGGGATCGCCCCGGTCGTGCAGGGCGTCACGTGCCACACCGACATGGGCCTGCCGATCAAGGCCGGTGTGCCCACCATCACCTTCGGACCTGGTCAGCTCAGCGTCGCGCACCAGCCGGACGAACACCTGGACCTGGACGAGTACCGCACATGCATCCAGGCGATGGCACTCATGATCCTCGACCTCTGCGGTGCCGGTCAGTCCGTCGCCTCGGGCGCTGCCGACGTCGGGACCGCCCGTGGTTGACCTCGTCGCCCACCTGCGCACGCGCGGCGTCAGCGGCGTCACGGGGATGCGGGACACCGGCTCCGAGACCGACCGCACCGTGCTCGTCGACGCAGCGAGCGGTCCGGTGGTGCTGAAGCTGTCGGACAGCGCGCACATGCAGGCCGCACTCCTGCAGGCCGTCGCCGCGAGCGACCCCACCGTCCCGGTCCCCCGTGTCCTGCCGGACGGCGACGGGTCGGCGGTCAGCGCCACCGACGCCGGCGACCTGTTCGTGATGACGACGGTCCCCGGGATCCCCCTCGAGGACGTCGAGCTCTGGCCCGCGCTCGTCGACGACCTCGCGGACGTGCAGGCCGCCCTCGTCACCGCGTTGTCCGCGGTGCCGTCGGCGTCGGCGCAGGTCCCCGGCGAGAACGACTGGTCGATCGAGGCCGTCACCCGACACGAACACCTCGTCGACGACGTGGCGGACGAACGCCACCGTGCCGGCATGCACGACACGGTCGCGCACTATCGTGACGCGCTCGCGCCGGTCCTCGCCGACCTGCCCCGGCAGGTGCTGCACGCGGACGCGAACCTGTCCAACGTGCTCGTCGCGGACGGCCGGGTCAGCGGCGTCATCGACTTCGGCGACGCGGTCGAGGCACCCCGCGTGCTCGACGTCGCCGTGACCGCCTGCTACCTCGCCATCGCGCTCGGGTCCTTCGACCACCCGCTCGTCGAGCGGTACACGGCACGCATCGCCAGCGCGCTCGCGCTCTCCCCCGCCGAGGAGTCGGTCGTGCTGCCGCTGGCCGCCTGCCGACTCGTCCAGGCGGTGGTGCTCGCCCGCGACACCGCCCGTCGCGAGCCCGACCGAGCCGACTACGTGCTGCGGTACGACCGCGCGGCCGTCGCACTCCTCGACGCGCCCAACGCGCGACCGGCCCGTCCCGTCCACCTCACCTCGGAAGGCGCGTGACCCCGTGCAGCAGACCCAGACCCAGACCCAGACCCAGGTGGACACCACCACGGCGAACGCCGCCACGGCGATGGTGAACCGGTTCGACCCGGCCGACGCGGCCCTCCTGCCCGACGGCGACCGGGACCTCCTCGCCCGACGCCGCGCCGTCCTCGGCGACATCTACCCGCTCTTCTACGCACGACCGGTGCACGTCGTCCGCGGTGCCGGCGCACGGCTCTGGGACGCCGACGGAACCGAGTACCTCGACGCGTACAACAACGTCCCGGCGGTCGGGCACGCCAACCCGCGGGTCGCGACGGCCGTGCACGAACAGCTGACCCGGATGAACACCCACACGCGGTACCTGCAGGACGGCATCGTGACGTTCGCCGAGCGGTTCCTCCGCACCTACCCGGAGCACCTCGACCGGGTGATCTTCTCGAACTCCGGGTCCGAGGCGAACGACCTCGCGATCACGATCGCGCAGTGGCGGACCGGCCACCAGGGGGTGATCGTCACCGAGAACGCGTACCACGGCACCACCCAGCTGCTCGCCGGCACGTCGCCGGAGAACGGCACGTCGATGCCGCTGCACCCCTGGGTGCGGACCGTTCCCGCGCCGGACACGCACCGCGACGGCGACCGGGCCGGCGAGCTGTTCGCCCGGGCGGTCACCGCCGCTGCCGCCGACCTCGACCGCCACGGCTTCGGTCTCGCGGCCCTGCTCCTCGACTCGATCATGTCGACCGACGGGATCTTCCCCGGCGCCCCCGGCATGCTCGTGCCGGCCTACCGCGCCACCCACGCCGCCGGCGGTCTGGTGGTCGCCGACGAGGTGCAGCCGGGCGTCGGCCGCACCGGTGAGGCGATGTGGGGGTTCCAGCGGCACACCGCGACGGAGCCGCCACGGCGTGCCGGAGCCGAGCCGAGCCTCCAGGCCGGACCGACCGGCGGCACCGCCGACGCGGCCGACGTCGACGGCCACGTCGACATGGTGACCTGCGGGAAGCCGCTCGCCGGTGGGCTGCCCATCGGCACCCTCGTGCTCGGCTCCGCGCTCAGCGACGGGTACGCCGCCGGACACCGCTACTTCAACACCTTCGGCGGCAACCCGGCGTCGATCGCCGCGGCCACCGCCGTGCTCGACGAGGTGCAGGACCGCGGCCTCGTGGAGCACGCCCGCACGGTCGGCGCGTTCCTGCTGCAGGGCATCGCCGACCGTTCGGCGTCGTCGGGGCTCGTCGTGGACGTCCGCGGCGTCGGTCTGTTCATCGGTGTCGAGATGGCCGGACCCGACGCCGGGGCGCTCGCGGCCCGGGTCGTGAACGCCCTCCGCGACCGCAACGTGCTCATCTCCGCAGTCGGTGCCGACGGACGCGTCCTCAAGGTCCGCCCGCCGCTCGTCTTCACCCGCGAGGACGCCGACGCGTTCCTCGCCGCCTACGACTCCGTGCTCACCACGCTCCAGCAGGAAGGACCCACCTCATGAGCGACGCACCTCCCGCGACGCCGACGACCACCCCCCGCGAGGTGCTCAGCATCTCCGGCGTCGCCAAGGACTTCGGCGCCGTCCGCGCCCTCCGCGACATCGACCTCAGTGTCAGGTCGGGCGAGATCGTCGCCCTGCTCGGCGACAACGGCGCCGGCAAGTCGACCCTGATGAACATCATCTGCGGCTCGAACACCCCGGACGAGGGCGAGATCCACGTCAGCGGCCAGCCGATGTCCGGACTCGCCGACGCCAAGCGCCTCGGCGTCGGCGTCGTGTACCAGGACCTCGCCCTGGCGCCGCACCTGTCGCTGACCGAGAACCTGTTCCTCGGCAACGAACTCCGTCGAGGCCCCTGGCTCGACCGGAAGCGCATGCACACCGAGGCCCGCGCCGCCATCGAGAAGCTCGGCATCTCGACGCTCCGCGACGTCCGGCTGCCGGTCGGGTCACTCTCCGGCGGACAGCGGCAGGTCCTCGCCGTCGCCCGCGCGATGAAGTGGGCGTCCGACCTCATCCTGCTCGACGAGCCGACAGCGGCCCTCGGTCCGAAGCAGGTCGGCATCGTCCTCGACGCGATCCGCGTCGCCGCGAGCCACGGGCTCGGCGTCGTCCTGGTGTCGCACGACATCCCCAACGTCCTGCAGCTCGCCGACCGGATCGTGGTCCTCCGCCACGGCACGATCATCGCCGACCTCGAGCCGGCAGGGCTCTCCGTGTCCGACGTCATGACCGTCATGGTCGGAGACGAGGTAGCAGCATGACCACAGCAGCCCACACCCCCAGCTCCACGTCCGACACCGTCAGCCGTCGGGGCTCCGCGCTCCGGCACGGCGTGACCAGGGTCTCCGGCAACCGAGCGGTGCAGA
Organism: Curtobacterium sp. VKM Ac-2865; assembly: GCF_015350905.1. Classification (GTDB taxonomy): domain Bacteria; phylum Actinomycetota; class Actinomycetes; order Actinomycetales; family Microbacteriaceae; genus Curtobacterium. The sequence continues at coordinate 50,770 of NZ_JADKRZ010000003.1, forward strand.
TCATCGCCGTCGAGGTCGTGCTCATCGCGGTGTTCCAGGCGCTCTCCCCGAGCGGCGCGTTCCTCAGCGAGGCGAACATCCGCGGCATCCTGCTCACCGCGTCGCAGGTGCTCCTGCTCGCGGCCGGTCAGGCGGTGCTGATGTCCGCCGGACAGATCGACATCTCGCAGGGCGCCGTCCTGATCCTGTCATCGGTGGTCTCCGGGCAGGTGATGATCGCGATGGGGACCTCGGCACCGGTCGGCCTGGTGATCCTGGTCGGCCTGGTCGTGGCGATCGCGACCGGCGCGGTGCTCGGTGCCGCCAACGCACTGTTCGTCGGCGTGGTCGGCATCAACTCGCTCGTCACCACCCTCGGGATGCTCTCGCTCGCGACGGGCATCGCCCAGGTCGCCACGAAGGGCGTCAACCTGGTCGGCATCCCGACCCAGCTCGCGTCGTCGTTCGGGACCGTCACCGTCGGGGCCTTCCCGCTCCCGACGATCCTCGCCCTGGTGCTCCTCGCCGTGATCTGGGCGCTGTACCGGTACACCGCGTGGGGCACCCACACGCTCGCGATGGGCTCGAACTTCCTGGCGTCCCGCCGGGTCGGCATCAAGACCCTCGCGAACACCATCGGCATCTTCGTCCTGTCCGCCGGTCTCGCCGGGCTCGCCGGGTTCATCGACCTGTCCCGCTACTCGACGACGAACATCTCCGGGCACACCAACGACTCCCTGGCCGCGATCGCCGCCGCGCTGATCGGTGGCACCGCCCTGACCGGCGGCCGGATCAACTTCCTCGGCGTGATCGTCGGCGCCTTCCTGGCGATCATCCTGCAGTCCGGGCTCGTGATCATCAACCTGTCGCCCTTCTACCAGACCATCGCGATCGGCGCGATGCTCCTCGTCGCCGTCAGCCTCGACCGCAGCAGCCGCAACCGGCGGACGACCTAGTCCTCCCCTCCCCGCACCACGGCACCACCTCCTGTCCACCCCCTCCCCGCTAGGAGACCACCGTGTCCCGTCCCAAGACCAGCTCCGCCATCGCCGCCGTCTCCGCCATCGGCATCGTCGTGGCCCTCGCCGGCTGCTCCGCCGGCAGCCCCGCCGCGACCGGCGACTCGTCGTCTTCGTCCGGCAAGACCATCGCCATGGTCACCCCGGAGTCGACCGGCGAGTTCTACGGCACCATGTACTGCGGCGCCAAGGCAGCCGCGAAGAAGGAGGGCGTGACCCTGAAGATCCAGGGCACGCCGGAGACCACCACCGACGCCGAGATGCAGGTCCTGCAGTCGGTGCTCGCGACGAACCCCGACGGCCTGCTGCTGACCGTGTGGGACAACACCGCCTTCAACTCGACCCTGAAGGCGTACACCGACGGCGGCAAGCCCCTCGTGATGCCCGACTCGTTCCTGTCGAACGACCAGTACGTGCAGTCCATCCGGACCGACAACTACCAGTCGTCGTACGACGCGGCGGTCCAGGCGCTCAAGGACTTCAAGCTCACGTCGGGCAAGGTCGTCATCGTCACCGACGCCCCGGGCAACCAGGTGCAGTCCGCCCGCGCGAAGGGCTTCAAGGACGCCATCGAGAAGGAGAGCAAGCTCACCCCGCTCGACGTCCAGTACGTCGGTGGCGACTCGGCCAAGGCGTCGCAGACGGTCTCGTCGCAGCTGTCGGCGAACCCCGACGTCAAGCTCGTGTTCTCGACGAACATCGGCGCCGGCACCGGTGCGGCGAACGCCATCGCGGCCTCGGGCACCAAGGGCATCGTGCACATCGGCTACGACACCGCGTCGAACCAGGTGGCAGCGCTCAAGAAGGGCGACTACGACGCCCTCGTCGCACAGGACCCGTACACCGAGGGCTACCAGGCGACCGAGCTGATGGCGAAGCTCATCACCGGCGAGACCAAGGCGTCCGCGGTCGAGAAGAAGACCGTGTACTCGCCCTGGAAGCTCGTCACCAAGGCCAACGTGGACGACGACGACGTGAAGAAGTTCCTCTACACGTCGGACTGCTCCGCGCTCTGACCTGCCGGGTGCGGAGCAGGGCAGGACCCACGCCGTCCGCCTGCTCCGCACCCGCCCCACCCATCCCGTCCTTTCCCCAGCCCCTGGGAGGTGCTCCGTGCTCGACTCCGACATCGCCGACCTGCGCGGGCAACTCCAGCGCGGCGAGACGACGGCACTCGCCCTCGCGCAGCACGCACTCCGTCGCATTGCGAGGATCGACCGCGACGGCCCCCGCCTCGGCGCCGTCCCCGTGCTGGACCCCCGGCTGCTCGAGCGGGCGGCGGCGAGCGACGCAGAGCGCGCCGCGCTGCTCGAGCTGGCGGCGGCTGGGGTCGACGCAGAGCGCGCCGCCGACCTGAACGGACCCGGACCCGGACCCGGACCGCTGCACGGCATCCCCTTCACCCTCAAGGACAGCTTCGCCGTGACCGGCCTGACGGTCGCCGCCGGCTCCCCCGCCTTCGCGACCACCGTCGCCCGCCGCGACGCGGTCGTCGTCGAACGGCTGCTCGCCGCCGGCGCGCTGCTCGTCGGCAAGACGAACATGCCGCCGATGGCGATCGGCGGCGGCCAGGCCGGCCTGTACGGACGCACCCGCAGCCCGTACTCCCCGGAGTGGCTCGCCGCCGCCTGGCACTCCGGCTCCTCGATCGGCAGCGCCGTGGCCGTCGCCGCCGGCTTCTGTTCCTTCGGCATCGGCGAGGAGACCGTGTCGTCCGGCCGTTCCCCGGCGTCGAACAACGCACTCGTGGCGTACACGCCGTCCTGGGGCGTGGTGCCGAGCGTGGGGAACTGGCCGCTGCACCCGTACCGTGACGTGGTCGTGCCGCACACGCGCTCCGTCGCCGATCTGCGCGAGGTGCTCGCCGTCGTCGCCGGCCCCGACGACCGTGACGTGTGGCAGCAGCAGACCGCCGTCGACGTGTCCCGGGCCGAGGCCGTCGCCGCCCGGTTCCGGAAGCGGACACCGGGCCAGGGCCCTCGCCCGCTCGACGGCCTGGTGGTGGGCGTGCCCACCCTGTACGTCCCGGCCCACGACACGGACGCCGACGCCGACGCTCCGCCCTCCGTCCCCCTCCGTCCGAGCATCCGTGCCAGGTGGGACGCCGTCGAACGCGAGCTCGTCGCCGCCGGGGCCCGCGTCGTGCGCGTCAGGTTCCCCCTGGTCGAGGCCGCCGAGGGCCGCGGGACCGCCCCCGCACTCGAGGACACCGGCCACCTGCTCACCGACTGGACCGCCTTCGAGCTCCGCGAGCTGATGACCGCGTCGTGGCAACGCTTCCTCGACGACCACGCCACGGATCCCGTCGCCCTGTCGCAGCTGGCGCCCGGGTCGATCCGACCAGACCCGCCGTACGTGATCGACGCGGTCGAGAACGGCCGACTCCACCCGGGCCGCGACGTCTTCGACTTCACCGCGATCACCCGGGACGCTCCGCTCCCCGACGACCAGGTCGCCGCGCGGGTCGCACCCGCGATCGCCGGCCTGGACCGCGCCCGTCGCGAGCTCTTCGAGGACTGGCTGCGCCGCGAGGGCATCGACGTCGTCGCCTTCCCCGCCAACTCCGACATCGCCCCGTACGACGCGGACGTCGACCAGGAGGCGGCCCGAGCCGCGTGGGCCGACGGGGCCGTCTTCTCCACCACGAACCACGTGCTCCGCCGCGTCGGCATCCCGAGCGTCACGATCCCGATGGGCACCATGGCCGACACCGGCATGCCGGTGGGCGCGACCGTCTGCGGACCGGCCTGGTCGGATGCACACCTCGTCGACGTCGCCGCCGCCCTGGAGGCTCGACTCGCCCCTCGCACGCCGGCTCGCCTGCCCGACGTGGCCGGTCTGGGCACCTCGCGCTCCCCCGCCTCGACCCACTCCATCGCCGTCCCCGAGCCGACCGACCCCGTCACGGCGACGCTGACCGGCACGGCCACGATCGACGACGACGGGGGCGTCACCGTCGAGGTGCAGGCGACCGTCGACGCCGGCGCTGCGACGACGGCGTGGGTCGAGGTCGGGTCGCGGTCCGCCTCCGTGACGACCCGCGGCACCGGTGCCGCGCGCTTCCGCATCGGCCCCGAAGCCCGACGGACGCACCGCGCGACCCGCGTCCTCGCCCTGCTGACGGTCGTCGGCCTGGACGGTCTCGCCGTGGCCGCCGACGTCGTCGACCTCCCCTTCCGCCGCCCGATGCGCGACGACGCCGACCGACCACCGGTGACGCCGTCCAGCACACCTCCCCGGACCCCGTCCGCGCACCCGATCAGGAGCACCCCGTGACGACCACCACCGACACCGACGAGACCACGACCACCACACCGCTGCACTGGCGGACGGCAACCGACCTCCGCGACGCCATGGCCGACGGGTCGCTCACCGCCGTCGAGGTCATGCGCGCCTTCTACGACCGCATCGACGCCACCAACGACGCCGTGAACGTCATCGTGTACCGCCTGCCGCGGGACGAGGCACTCGCACTCGCCGCCACCGCCGACGAGCTCCGTGCCTCCGGGGCGACCCTCGGACCCCTGCACGGTCTGCCGATCGCGATCAAGGACCTGGTCGACGTCGCGGGCATGCCGACCTCGCGCGGGTCGCGAGCGTTCGCGGACCGCGGGCCGATGCCGACCGACGCCCCGCACGTGGCGAAGCTCCGGGCCGCCGGCGCGCTCGTCATCGGCAAGACGAACTCGCCGGAGTTCGGCGTCGGCACCGTCACCTGGAACGAGGTCTTCGGCATCACCCGCAACCCGTTCGACCTGTCCCGGCACGCGGGTGGTTCCACCGGAGGCGTCGCCGCGGTCGCCGCCGGCATGCTGCCCTTCGCGGACGGGTCGGACTCCGGTGGCAGCCTGCGCTACCCGGCGTCGTTCTGCAACGCCGTCGGGCTCCGCACCACACCGGGCCTCGTGCCGGCCGCACAGGGTGCCACGTCCTGGGAACCGCACTCGGTGAACGGCCCCGTCGGTCGGAACTGCCGCGACGTCGCCCTGCTGCTGACCGGCATGTCCGGCACCGACCAGCTCGCGCCGCTGTCCGCGGGCCGTGCCGCCACGACGGAGCTCGGCGACGCCACGGAGACGCCGATCCGTCTGGCCTGGAGCACCGACCTCGGCGGCCTGCCGATCGCGCCGGAGGTCCGCGCGGCCCACGGCGCCACCCGTGCCGCACTCGAGGCCGCCGGCATCGAGGTCGTCGACGTCGAGATCGACACCGATGGCCTCGACGAGACCTGGCAGACGATCGAGCTGTTCGGGTGGTTCGCCCTGCTCGGCACCGATCCGGTCGAGCACCCGGACGCGTACCGCGACGACTTCGTCCGGAACGTGACCGAGGCGTCCGGCTACTCGTCCGGCCGGATCGTCGCCGCGCTCGAGCGCCGGTACCGGGCGTACACGGAGATGGCCGCTCTGCTGGAGGACTTCGACGCGTTCGTCGTCCCCGGCGCACCCGTCGTCGCCCCGGCCGCCGAGGACAAGTGGGTCACCGAGGTCGACGGTGTGCCCTTCGACCGGTACTTCCTGTGGCAGCGCCTCGCCTGTCGCCTCGTGCCGTCCGCGCACCCGGTGCTCGCGATGGCGGCCGGCTTCGGTGCCGACAGCGGACTGCCGATCGGCATCCAGGTCGTCGGCCGCCACGGCGCCGACGGGGAGCTGCTGGCACTCGGCGACCGGCTCGAACGAGTCCTCGGCGTGTCCGACGTGCACCCCGAGCTGGCCTCGTGACTGCCACTACAGTGATCGGCGACGAAGGGGTGGGACGACGTGGGTGACAAGCGCGACCAGCGACTGCTGCGCATCGTCGAGATGCTCGAGGAGGGCGGCAAGGTCGAGACGGCGACGCTCAGTCATGAGCTCGGCGTCACGGAGCTCACCATCCGCCGCGACATCGACCACCTCGACACCCAGGGCATCGCGCGCCGCGTCTACGGCGGTGCGGTCCTGGCCGCCGGACGGAGCTTCGAACCGCCGTTCAGCCTGCGAGTGCGCACGAACGTCGTGGAGAAGCAGGCGATGGCCCGTGCCGTCGTCGACCTGGTCCCCCGCAAGGCGAACGTCGCGATCGACTTCGGCACCAAGGCGTACCACGTGGCGATGGAGATGCGCGGCCGGCACCTCCAGGCCCTCGTCGCCCCGACCAGCGTGCAGGTCATGGAGGTCCTCGGGCAGGAGGAGGACATCCACCTCCTCGTCCCCGGTGGCGAACTCAAGCCGGGCGAGCTGAGCCTGCACGGTTCCGTGACCGAGCAGTTCTTCCGCGCGCACCGCTGGGACGTCGCCGTGGTGAGCGTCGCCGGCATCAGCGCGGAGAGCGACTCGGTGACCGACTTCGACGAGACCGACGCGCGCCTGAAGTCGACCATGATGGCCAGCGCCGACCACGTCATCGTCCTGTGCGAGGCGCGGCACCTCGGCCAGGTGTCGTTCGCGCCCGTCGCGCCGCTCGCCGGCGTGACGACCGTCGTCACCGACGCCGTGGGCCCGAACGAGACCGCCGACGCCCTCGAGCTGCGCGGCATCCAGGTGATCCGCGCGATGGAGACCCACCGTGTCGGTTGACGTCGTCGACCTGACCCAGCACCTCGTCCGCATCCCCTCCGTCTCCGGTTCACCCGGCGAGGCCGCCGTCCTCGACGTGCTCTCCCGCCTGTTCGACGATCGGTACGCGGTCCGCACCCTGGCCGGCCCGGACGGGTCGCTGCGCGCGGTCGCCGTCGTCCCCGCGGTCCCGAACGGCCCGCTCCTGGTGTTCACCGGCCACGTCGACGTCGTGCCGACCGGCGACGAAGCCCTGTGGACGCACCCGCCGTTCTCCGGCGACCTGGCCGAGGGCCGCGTCTGGGGCCGCGGCACCACCGACATGAAGGGCGGCGTCGCGGCGATCGTCGCCGCACTCGACGGCGCACCCGACGGCGCGTCCGTCGCGGCCCTGTTCACCGTGGAGGAAGAGACGGGCAGTCGCGGCGCCGCAGAGGCGGCGACCCTGCTCGACGGACTGGAGGCGCGCCTCCTGGTCGTCGCGGAACCCACCGACGGGCGCGTGGTGCGCGGACACCGCGGGGTCACCTGGCTGCGCGTCGTCACCGACGGCGTCGCCGCCCACGGCAGCACCCCGCACCTGGGACGCAACGCGATCACCGGACTGACCCGCGTGCTCGACCGCGCCGCCACCGAGGGCACCGGGTGGGACACGCTCAACGTCGGGACGATCGGCGGCGGGACCGCCGTCAACGTCGTGCCTGACCGGGCGTGGGCGCAGGTCGACCTGCGCACCGCCGACCCGCTGGCCGACCCGGCCGCCTGGTGGCGGGAGCAGCCCGACCTGGCGGCCGTCGAGTCCGAGCTGACCCTGCCGGCGGTGCTGCTCGACCCCGACGACGCCGAGGTCCGGCGCCTCGGCATCGAGCCGGACGACCGGATCGTCGGGTACTTCACCGACGCAGCGGTGCTGACCGGGGCGCTCGGGTGCGACCGCGTGGTGCTGCTCGGGCCGGGGCAGACCGACCTGGCGCACAAGCGGGACGAGTCCGTCAGCGTGGACGCCCTGCACCGCGCCGTCGTGGAGTACGCGGGGCTGATCGTGCGGTGGGGGCGGAAGCGCCCCTGATCGACACCGCAATCGGCGGTGCTGGTGCCCTGGTGACGTCCTCCGCCGCGGGTCTCGTGTTCCTCCACGCCGTTGCCTGCCCAGGAACCCCCGGCAAGGACCCCGGCATGCGCTGCAGCTCCGCCTCCAGGACTCGAACCCAGACCTAACGGCACCAAAGGCCGTCGTGCTGCCATTACACCAAGGCGGAACGCGCACGGAGGCGCCCGACCATCTTCCCATGCGTCGGACGGTGGGCGTGCGCCGGGGTCCGTGTGCCGCAGTGGCCGCGCGCAGCCCGACCGGCCATGATGGACGGATGCCGGACCAGGACGAAGTCGATCGGATCGTCGCGGCCTGGGGACGGCAGCGGGACGACCTCGACTTCGCGCCGCTGCAGGTGCTCTCCCGGGTGGACCGGCTGGCCCGCCACCTCGACCGGGCACGGCGGGCGGCGTTCGACGCGAGCGGCATGGAGCCGTGGGAGTTCGACGTGCTGTCGGCACTCCGGCGGGCGGGCGATCCGTTCGAGCTCAGCCCGAAGACCCTGCTCCAGCAGACGATGGTGTCGAGCGGCACGATGACGAACCGGGTGGACCGCCTCACGGCACGCGGGCTCGTCGCACGTCGGACCGACCCGAAGGACGGCCGCGGCATCCTCGTGTCCCTGACCGATGCCGGTCGGAGCGCGGTGGACTCGGCGATCGCGGACCTGCTGCAGGCCGAGCGGGACATCCTGACCGTCGTGTCCGCGGGTGAGCAGGACCAGCTCGCGGGGCTCCTGCGCCGACTGATCCTCGGCCTCGGCGACTGAGACGACTCCCGCGGCTTCGTCCGATCGGACGAACGAGCAGCCCTCACTTGGGCCGAGCGGGCGATGCCGGGCGAATGCGTCCAATCGGACGATGGACGTGTGACCAGCCCCCGCTCCTTCCTCCGCCGCTACCCCTACGTCGTCGCGCTCGTCGCAGTGCTCGTCCTCGTCCTCGGCGGCCTCACCGTCGCGGTGACCGCGATCAGCACGGTGCCGGGCCGGGCATCAGCGGCCGAACAGCGCTGCACTGCGGACGACCTCGCCGGCCGGTGGTCCTCCGGTCAGCTGCACCTCGACGCCCGGTCGGTCCGGACCGGGGCGACGGTGCTCGCCGTGCGCGGAGACCAGCCGACACAGACCGGCAGCACGATGAAGCTCGTCACGGCATCGGCAGCGCTGACGGCCCTCGGCGCGGACCACCGCTTCACCACCAGGGTGGTCAGCGGGCCCTCCCCCGACGCCGTCGTCCTGGTCGGTGGCGGGGACCCGACCCTCAGCCGACTGGCCTCCGGCAAGGACGGTGTCTACCCGGGCGCCCCGCACCTCGACGACCTCGCACGGCAGGTCCGCGCGGCACACCCCGGGCCGATCCGGCTCGTGCAGGTCGACACCGCCCTGTTCGACGGTCCCGCATGGCACCCGAGCTGGACCGAGAGCGCCCGCACGAGCGGCAGCGTCTCGAACATCACCGCGCTCATGGTGGACGGCGACCGGGACGACCCGACCGAGGCCTACTCGCTCCGCAGCGACACCGCGGTGTCACGTGCGGCGACGTCCTTCGCGACCCTGCTCGGCCCGGACGTCCAGGTCGAGACCGCGTCCGTCGGCGTGCCGAAGGCGGCGACGACGCTCGGATCCGTCCGGTCGGCGACGGTGTCGGAGCTCGTCGGGACGCTGCTCACCCACTCGGACGACACGCTCGCCGAGGTCCTGGCCCGGCACGTCGCGGTCGCCGAGGGCACCGGTCGCTCGTTCGACGCGATCCAGACCGGCACGACGACGGCGCTCCGGCACGTCGGTGTCCCGACGAGCGGCCTGCGCCTGGTCGACGGCTCCGGGCTCAGCGGGGACAACCGCGTGCCGGCGGCGTTCCTGACGCAACTGATGCGGGTCGTCGTGCAGCACCGGGACGGCCTCGCCCCGGTCGACGCGGGCCTGGCGGTCGCGGGGAAGACCGGCACGCTCGCGGAGCACGGCCGCTTCACCGGCCCCGCGAGTGACGCCCGCGGGCACGTCCGCGGCAAGACCGGGACGCTCGACGACATGTTCGGGCTGACCGGGGTGACGGACGAGGTCGGCGGTGACCGCATCGTCTTCACGGTCTTCGCCGAGGGCACGGGCGACGCCGAGGCCCGCCAGGAGATCGACCGACTGGCCGCATCCCTGTGGCGCTGCGGCGGCGACGCACCGGCCCTCCGCTGACCACGTCGCGCCCAGTCATGGACATCGCGCCCCGTCACATCGGGGTGCGACGTTCACGGCGGGGCGCGACGGGCAGCGGGCAGCCGCCGCCCCGGGACTACACCCCGAGCTGCTCCGCGATCTCGAGCCAGCGTTCCTCGAGCTGCTCGATCTCGGCCTCAAGCGCAGCGAGCTTCGCCTGCAGCTCCCCCAGCCCGGCGTAGTCCGACTGGTCGTGCCCCGCGAAGAGGTCGAGCATGGTCTGCCGGTCAACCCCCAACCGGGCGATCCTGCGGTCGAGCGCCGACATCTCCTTCTCCACCGTCCGCCGCTCCGACCCCGACAACCCGGACGCAGCAGCGGACCCACCGGACCCGGCCCCGTGCCCTGCACCCGGCCCCGAGGCGGTGGTGCCGGACCCTGACCCGGCCGTGTCGGGCCTCCCGGCCGTGGCGGCGGCAGCCGCAGACGCGGTCCCACCACCGGTGCCGGCCGCACGGAGCCGCATGTACTCGTCGACGCCGCCCGGCAGGTGCCGGAGGTGACCGCCGAGGACGGCGTACTGCTGGTCGGTGACCCGCTCGAGCAGGTACCGGTCGTGCGAGACGACGAGCAGGGTGCCGGGCCAGGTGTCGAGGAGGTCCTCCATCGCGGCGAGCATGTCCGTGTCGAGGTCGTTCGTCGGCTCATCGAGGATGAGCAGGTTCGGCTCGTCGAGCAGGATGAGCATGAGCTGCAGGCGGCGCTTCTGCCCACCGGACAGGTCCTTGACCGGGGTGGAGAGCTGCTCGGCCGTGAAGCCCAGGCGCTCCAGGAGCTGCGACGGCGTCATCTCCTTGCCGTCGGCGACGTAGCTGGTCTTCTTGCGGGCCACGACCTCGCGGACGCGGTCGTTCGCGAACTGCGCCAGGTCCGCGAGCTGCTGGTCGAGCACCGCTACCTGTACGGTCTTGCCGGTCTTCACCCGGCCCGCGGTCGGCTGGAGCCGTCCCGCGATGAGCGCGAGCAGCGTCGACTTGCCCGCGCCGTTCGGCCCCAGGATCCCGGTCCGCTCACCCGGGGCGATGCGCCACTCGATGCTGCGGATGGTCGGCTCGTCGGCGCCCGGGAAGGTCAGACCGACGTCGAGCAGGTCGACGACGTCCTTGCCGAGGCGTGCCGTCGCGGTCTTCGCCAGGGCGACGCCGTCACGGATGGGCGGGACGTCGTCGATCAGGGCGTTCGCCGCGTCGATGCGGAACTTCGGCTTGCTCGTGCGGGCCGGCGCACCGCGGCGGAGCCACGCGAGCTCCTTGCGCGCCAGGTTCTGCCGACGCTGCTCGCTCGAGGCGGCCTGCCGGTCACGCTCGACGCGCTGCAGGATGTAGGCCGCGTAGCCGCCCTCGAAGGGCTCGACGATGCCGTCGTGGACCTCCCAGGTGTCGGTCGACACCGCGTCGAGGAACCACCGGTCGTGCGTCACGACGACGAGCCCGCCCTGGTTCGCCGGCCAGCGCCGGTTGATGTGCTCCGCGAGCCACTGGATGCCCTCGACGTCCAGGTGGTTGGTCGGTTCGTCGAGGAACAGCACGTCCCAGTCGCCGACCAGCAGCCGGGCGAGCGCCACCCGTCGACGCTGTCCACCCGACAGGTCGTCGACCGTCACGTCCCAGGGGATGTCCGACACGAGTCCGCCGATCACGTCGCGGATCTTCGGGTCGCCCGCCCACTCGTGCTCCGCGCGGTCGCCGACGACGACGCTGCCGACGGTCTCGCCCGACGGCAGCTCGTCGCGCTGGTCGAGCGAGCCGACGGTCACCCCACGGCGGTGCGTCACGCGGCCCGTGTCCGGGTCGAGGCGCTTCGACAGCAGGCTCAGGAGCGTCGACTTGCCGTCGCCGTTGCGGCCGACCACGCCGATGCGGTCACCCTCGTCGATGCCGATGGTGACGCTGTCGAAGACGGTGCGGGTGGGGAACTCGAGATGCAGGTTCTCGGCGCCGAGGAGATGTGCCACCCGTCAAGGGTAGGTGGTGCGAGGGCGGGGTCGGCGCGGGGTGCGGGTGCGGGTGCGGGTGCGGCGCGGGGCCGCTCCGGCTGGTGCGAGGTTGCCCACACCGTGCGAGGTCGTGCCGCCGCACGGGGCGACCAAGCTCGCACCGCCCGGCTGCGCGCGCACCGTGCGACCCGCACGTGGTCCCGACGGACAGCCGGGAGGCTCGGCTCAGCTCCCCGGCGCCGGCTCGCCCCCGTCAGACGGGTGCGCTGCGAGGAAGGCGCGCAGACGGCGTCGCTGACGGACGGCTGAAGCCACTCCGACCACCCAGAGGACCGCGAGGCCGAGATGGACAGCTCCGGTCCACTCCCCCCAACCCACGGCCACCTGCCCGATCGAGAAGGGCAGCAATCCGCTGATGAGACAGAGCATCCATCCGATCTGGCTCATGCGCGTCAAGGCGACACGACGGAGGCTCGACCTGCGGGCCGGGTCCTCCTGCGCGCGGCCACGGAACACGTCGTTGATCGCCCGTCGTTGCGCTCGAGGCAGCTCCTGGGTCGGCTCCCGCCACGACCAACTGATGCCACCGCGCCGGATGAGCACGACGACGCCGACCGCCCAGACCACCACCGCGACGACGAATGCAGCGATGCCGATGACCCCTCGAACGGTCGACACCGAAGTGGTCGCGGACCGATCGACGTCGCCCGGCAAGACCGTCGCGGTCACCCATCCTGCCGCGAGGCCCAGGATCACGATGGCGACGGCAGCCCAGAGCAGGAAACGGACTCGACCACGATCTGGCCGTCGGGGGTCACCGTCCTCGGTGAGGTTGCCGTCGAGGCGTCGGTCGATCGCGTTCCACTGCTCGTCGGTGACGATGTCTGTGGCGTAGGTGGTCTCGGTGGTCATCGGCGGGTCAGAGCGACGAGGCGGTGTCGCCCTCGCCCGCAGCTTCCTTCGCGCGCTTCAGCCGGGCCTTGGCCTCCCAGAACTCGATCTCGCGGTCGAGCTCGGCGAGCTCCTGCTCCGTCGTGGTCACGCGGCGGTCGCCGTGCGCCGCCCGGGCGTGACCGAGGGTGGGGTGCTGGTCCTCGTGGCGGTTCGGCTCGATGTACCGGCCGTGGTTGCGAGGACCGGGAGCCCAGTCGTGCCCGATCGCGAACCACACGACGCTGCCGACGACGGGGACCAGGATCACGAGGATCACCCACGCGATCTTCGGGAGGCCGCGGATCTGGTCGTCCGTCTTCGTCAGGATGTCGATCAGTGCGAACACCAGCAGGACGATGGTGACCCCGGACAACAGCACGCTCATGACGTCGAATCCTATGGATCAGCGGTGAACTGCGCCACGCACCCCTTCGCGGGGTGCGGTTCCCCGCGGCGAGCCCTGCGGAGTTCTCAGGAACGGGGTACGCGTCCGGCGGTCACAGGGACGCGACCCACTCGTCCGAGCCGTCGGTGAAGCGCTGGTGCTTCCAGATCGGCGTGCGTTCCTTCACCAGGTCGATGAGCGCGGCGCAGGCGGTGAACGCGTCCGCCCGGTGCGACGAGGACACCGCTGCGGCGAGGGCCACGTCACCGACGACGAGTGCCCCCACCCGGTGCAGGACGGCGACCCGCACCCCGGGGTGGTCGGCCGCGATCGTGCGGGCGACCTCAGCGATGACGCTGCCGGCGCTGGGGTGCTGTTCGTAGTCGAGTGCGGTGACGCCCTTGCCGCCGTCGTGGTCGCGCACCACACCCGCGAAGGTCACGACGGCGCCGTCCTGGTCGGTGGCGACGCCCGCGGCGACCTCGTCCACGGAGATCACCCGGTCGACGACGTCGGCGACGACCACGCGGTCGGCACCGTGGTCGGCGGCACCGTCGACCGCGGTCACGACGCGCTCCGGGGCGCGTGGCCCTCGCCGTGCAGCTGGGCGAGCAGGTGCTCGAGGAGTCCGTCGAGGACGTCGAGCCCGTCGGACACCCCGCCGCGGGACCCGGGCAGCGTGATGACGAACGCTCCGCCCGCGATGCCGGCGACCCCGCGGCTGAGCAGTGCGGTGGGCCCGGCACCGGCGAGACCCCGGCGCCGGATCTCCTCGACGATCCCGGGGAGTTGCAGGTCGAGCAGGGGCGCCACGGCCTCGGGGGTGCGGTCGGTGGGCGTGACGCCGGTGCCGCCCGTGGTGATGACCACGCGGGCCTCGGCGAGGAGCTCGCTCGTGACGGTCTCGGCGACCGGACCGCCGTCGGCGACGATGACCGGCTCGGGGACCGCGAAGTCGTGGTCGCGGAGCCAGGCCGCGATGACGGGACCGGTGCGGTCGAGCGTGGGGTCGGCGGCAGCCTGGGTGGACACGACGACCACCGCGGCTCGGCCTCTGCTCAGCAGGTTCATCGTGCGCTCCAGTCCCCGGACCGACCGCCGTGCTTCTCGAGCACGCGGACGTCCGTGATCGTGGCGGCTCGGTCCACCGCCTTGACCATGTCGTACACCGTGAGGGCACCGACGCTCGCGCCGGTCAGGGCCTCCATCTCGACGCCGGTGCGTGAGGTGGTGCGGACGGAGACCTCGACGACCACGCGGTCGCCGGCTCCGGTGATGTCGACCTCGACGCCGGCGATCGGCAGCGGGTGACAGAGCGGGATGAGGTCGGAGGTCTTCTTCACCGCCATGATCGCGGCGATCCGTGCGGTGCCGATGACCTCGCCCTTGGGCAGCGAGCCGTCGAGGATGCGCTCGACGACGTCCGGGCGGGTGACGAGCGTCGCGGTGGCCGTCGCCGAACGGTCGGTGACGTCCTTCTCCGAGACGTCGACCATGTGCGCGCTGCCGTCCGCACGAACGTGGGACAGGTCGTCGGACGCCCTGGAGGCGGTGGTGTCGTCGGTCATCGGAGGCTCCAGACGGTCAGGGGGTCGCCGGGTTCGACGGCCGCGGTGCCGACGGGCACGTGCACCAGGTGCGTGGCGTCGGCGTAGTGGGCGAGGAGGTGCGAGGACGGACCGCCGACGAAGTGCACGAGGCCGTCCTGCACCCGGCCACGACGGACCTGGTGCTTGCCCTCGGGCGACACGGCAGCCGACGCCGCGGGCAGCACCTGCGTGGCCCGCGACTCGGGCATCCGGGCGGCGCGGGCGAGCAGCGGGCGGAGGAAGACCTCGAACGACACCAGCGCCGACACCGGGTTGCCCGGGAAGGACACGACCGGCACGGGACGCCCCGCGATGGACACGGTGCCCGATGCCTGCGGACCGCCCGGCTGCATCGCGACCGGGGTGACCGCGAGCCCGCGGGGCTCGAGGGCCTGCCGGACGACCTCGTACGCCCCGGCGCTGATCCCGCCGGTCGTGAGCACGAGGTCGGCCCAGTCCCCCACGGCGGCATCGAGTGCGGCGAGGAAGCGGGGTTCGTCGTCGGGCACGCGCGCGATCCGGGACTCGACCCCGACCTCGGCGAGCGCCGCCCGCAGCGCGACGCCGTTCGCGTCGTTGATCGCGGCGCCGGCGCCGGCAGCGTCTGCGAGTCCGGACAGCTCGGAGCCGGTCGACACGACGAGCACCCGCGGACGTCGGACCAGCTCGATCCGCTTGACGCCCGCAGCCGCGAGCGCCCCGAGGACGGCCGGTGTCAGCGCCGCCCCTGCCGTGACGACCGGAGCCCCGAGCGCCAGGTCGGACCCGGTGGTGCGCACGTAGGTGCCCGGAGCCAGGTCGGCCGGCACGTCCACCATGGTCAGGGACAGCGCTGCCGGGAACGCTCCGGGCTCCGTGGCCTCGACCGGGAACACGGCATCCGCGCCGTCGGGGATGCGCGCGCCGGTCATGATCGGCGCCGCCGTGCCCGGGTCCAGTGGCGCCGGGACGACCCCGGCCGGGATCGGCTCCCCGACGCGCAGCGTCGTGCCGGCGTCCGCGGAGCGGACCGCGAAGCCGTCCATCTGGCTGTTGTCGAACGGTGGGAGCGGCATCGGCGAGCCGACGGCCCGTCCGAGCACGCGGTAGCCGTGTCCGGCGCCGGTGTCGGCAGCGAGGTCGTCGACGAGCCGGGCCTCCAGTCCGTCGTCCCCGATCACGTCTGCCAGCGTGAGCAGCACGGGTGCGACCAGGGCTTCCAGCTCGCGCTGGTGGTGACCGATCGTTCGCACGGCTGCCTCCGAAGGACTCGATGCAGCCCACGCGGGCTGCCTGTCAGTAGCGTAACCAGCGCGCTCGGCGCACCCCTGACGATCCGGAGGACCTGTGGAGAACGACGTGACCGCGAACATCGGTGTGATCGGAGGCTCCGGCCTCTACGAGCTCTTCGCACCGGGCACCGCAGACGAGATCGACGTCCCGACGCCGTTCGGGGCGACCTCGTCCCCGATCACGATCGGCACGATGGCAGGGAAGCGCGTCGCCTTCCTGACCCGGCACGGGCGCGAGCACTCGGTCGCACCGCACCGCATCAACCACCGCGCGAACCTGTGGGCGCTCCGCTCCCTCGGTGTCCGTGCGATCGTGTCGTCGAGCGCCGTCGGTGGCCTGCACCCCGACTACGCGCCCGGCACCTTCGTCGTGACGGACCAGCTCATCGACCGCACCTGGGGTCGCTCGGACACGTTCTTCGAGGACGCCGTGCAGCACCTCTCCTTCGCCGACCCCTTCGACCCGGTGCTCCGCCGGGCAGCGGTCGACGCGGTCGCGGGCCTCGACGTCCCGTTCCGCCCGACCGGCACGTGCGTGGTCATCCAGGGCCCGCGCTTCTCGACCCGCGCGGAGTCGGTCTGGCTGCGTGAGGCCGGCGGACACACGATCAACATGACCATGACGCCCGAGGTGCCGCTCGCCGCGGAGCTCGGCATCGGGACCGTCAACCTGTCGTTCGTCACCGACGCCGACGCCGGACTCGCGCCCACGGAGGACGAGGCCGCAGCCGCCACGGAGGCACCGGTCTCGCACGCGATGGTGATGGAACGGCTCGCCCGCGCGAACGAGGTCATCGTCCGCGCGATCGGGTCGATCGTCGCCGCGGTCCCCGACGACTACACACCGCGCGAGCTCGTCCCCGCGGCGGCCAGTGCGAGCGTCATGGCGGTCGGCGCGTGAGCCGCCTGCTGGTGACGGGCGGCGCGGGCTTCATCGGCTCCGCGATCGTCCGCCGCGCCCTGGCCGACGGGCACGAGGTGCGCGTGCTCGACTCCCTCCGCACCGACGTGCACGGGGGCGTCGACGGTGGTGTCGCTGCAGTCGCGGCCGACCACCAGGCCCGCGGCGTCGAGTTCATCCAGGGCGACGTGCGCGACCGGGTGGCGCTCGACGCGGCCCTCGACGGCATCGACGTCGTCTGCCACCAGGCCGCCAAGGTCGGGCTCGGCGTCGACTTCCAGGACGCGCCCGACTACGTCTCGAGCAACGACGCCGGCACGGCCTGCGTCCTAGCAGGGATGGACCGGCTCAACATCCTCCGACTGGTCGTGGCGAGCTCGATGGTCGTCTACGGCGAGGGCGCCTACGCCACGTCGACCGGTTCACCGATGCGACCGCCGGCCCGTCGCCGCGAGGACCTGGACGCCGGGCGCTTCGACCCGATCGGACCCGACGGGCAGCCGCTCGTCCCCGGGCTGATCGACGAGTCCGCCGCCCTCGACCCGCGGAACGTCTACGCGCAGACGAAGGTCGCGCAGGAGCACCTGGCCTCCTCGTGGGCCCGGGCCACCGGCGGCCGGGCGATCGCGCTCCGCTACCACAACGTCTACGGACCGGGCATGCCCGCGAACACGCCCTACGCCGGTGTCGCCTCGCTGTTCCGCAGTGCGATCGCCCGCGGCGAGGCACCCCGGGTCTTCGAGGACGGCGCCCAGCGTCGCGACTTCGTGCACGTGGACGACGTCGCCGGCGCGAACCTGGCGTCGATCGGCGCGACCGAGACCATGCCTGCTGACTCCTTCCGGGCGTACAACGTCGGCTCGGGCACGGTCCACACCATCGGCGACATGGCCGCGGCGATCGCCGGCACCGCGGGGTTCGAGCCCGTCGTGACCGGGGAGTACCGGCTCGGCGACGTCCGACACGTCACCGCGTCGTCAGCGCGCATCGCGGACGAGCTCGGGTGGCGTGCGGAGGTCGACTTCGAGCGCGGGATGCGCGAGTTCGCGGACGCTCCGCTGCGGGCGGCGGTGCGCTGACCGGTCCGGGCGGGGACGTCGAGGGGGACACGCACGGCCCCGGCCGCTTTGCGCGTCCCCCGGAGACGGGGTGGGGTAGACCGGACATTCGCAGCCGCTGTCCGGTTGCCTGGTGTGCATGGCAACGTCGACCAACCGAAACAGCTCCGCGCACCGAATGGTGGGCATGAAGGTCGACGTCATCCTCCCCTGTCTCGACGAGGCCGACGCGCTGCCGTCGGTCATCGGCCGCCTGCCCGAGGGATATCGTGCGATCGTCGTCGACAACGGGTCGACCGACGGTTCCGCTGACATCGCCCGTGCGCTAGGTGCGACCGTCGTCACCGAGTCCCGCCGCGGTTTCGGCTCGGCCTGTGCCGCCGGGGTCGCCGCCGCCACCGCCGACTTCGTCGCCTTCTGCGACGCCGACGCGTCGATGGACCCCGCCGAGCTCCCGCCGCTCGTCGACCGCGTCGCCTCCGGCCGCGTCGACCTGGCACTCGGCCGCCGCGTCCCGACCACCCGCGGCGCCTGGGCACCGCACGCCCGGTTCGCCAACCGCGTGCTCGCCGTGCTCATGCACCGGGCGACCGGCTACCGCCTCCGCGACCTCGGCCCGATGCGCGTCATGCGCCGCGAGGACCTCGTCGCCCTCGACCTGCAGGACCGCCGCAGCGGCTACCCGCTCGAGATGGTGCTGGCAGCGCACGCCGCCGGCTGGCTCGTCGACGAGTCCGACATCGGCTACGCGCAGCGCGTCGGCGACAGCAAGGTCACCGGCACGCTCCGCGGCACGATCAACGCGGTGAAGGACATGACGCGGCTGCTCCGGGAGTACCGCCGGGAGGCCCGGACAACCACCGTCGCGCCGGCCCGTCTCCGCCACACGGTCGGCTCCACGGCCCCCACCACCGACAGCACGCCGGTTGCGGAGGTTCGCTCGTGACCGCCGACAGCACGACACTGGTCCCGCTGACCGTCGTCGTCATCGCGAAGGAGTGCCTGCCCGGCAAGGTGAAGACCCGCCTGACCCCGGCGCTCTCCCCCGAAGCCGCGGCCCGGGTCGCCGCCGCGAGCCTCGACGACACGCTCACCACCATCACCGCCCTGCCCGTGACGCGCCGCGTCCTGTTCTTCGACGGCACCGTGGTCCCCGACGCAGCCGCGGGCTTCGACATGCTCCACCAGCCCGGTGGCGGTCTCGACGAGCGTCTCGGGTTCCTCTTCGACACGATGACCGGCCCGACCCTGCTCGTCGGCATGGACACCCCGCAGCTCTCCGCTGCCGACCTCGCCCCGGTGCTCGACGCCCCCGAGCGCGACGCCTGGTTCGGTCCGGCCGAGGACGGCGGCTTCTGGTCCCTGTCCCTCGGACGGCCCGACGGCGCGCTCCTCCGTGGTGTGCCGATGTCCCAGGACGACACCGGCGCCGTCCAGCTCGCACGCCTCACCGACGCCGGTCTCGATGTCGGCACCCTCACCACCCTGCTCGACGTGGACACGGTCCCGGACGCCCAGCGCGTCGCCGACCTCGCCCCCACGTCCGCGTTCGCCACGGCCCTGCACGCCGAACCGGTGGACGCCTCCGTCACGACTGGACCCATCCGATGAGCGACATCACCCAGACCGCAGTCACCTTCGGCACCGGCGGCGACGAGCCCTACGCTCGTGCGCTCCGCACCGACGGCCGCCTGCGGCTCACCGACCTCGGCCGTCCCGACGCCGACGTGACCATGGACGTCGGCCGCTGGAACGCCGCTGCGGACCGGGTCGACCGTTCCCTGCTCGAGGACGTCGACGGCCCCGTGATCGACATCGGCTGCGGCCCCGGGCGGATGCTCGTCGCCGCGATGGCGCTCGGGATCCCGGCGCTCGGCGTCGACGTCTCCGCCGAGGCCGTGGCGATCGCGACCCGCTCCGGCGGCCGCGCCGTCCAGGGTTCGGTCTTCGACACCGTGCCGGACGAGGGCCGCTGGGACACCGCGCTCGTCCTCGACGGCAACATCGGCATCGGCGGGGACCCCGTCGCCCTGCTCGCCCGCTGTCGGGACATCGTCCGCGTCGGCGGCCGGGTGGTCGTCGAGACGCACACCGACCGCACCGCCGACCGGACCTACCAGGCGCGCGTCGTCGACACCGACGGCCACGCCAGCGCCGAGTTCCCGTGGGCCGAGGTCGGCCTCGACGCCCTGCGCCGGCACGCAGCCGACGTCGGGCTGGTCACGCGGTCGAGCTGGACCGCTGCCGGCCGGAGCTTCTGCGAGCTCGTGGCCTGACCCTCCGATGACCGCGTTGTTTTGCACAGTGCAAGACAACGCGGTACGGTGGTGGTTCCAGTCGACGACGTCGGAGTCGTCGCACTGGTGGCTCCTCGCGCGTCGCACCACCCGAGGAGACCCCATGACGCAGCACACCTCCCCGCTCGGCGGCTCGTACGTGTCCAGCACCGAGCAGCGTGACGAGCGCGGCACCTTCACGGGCTCGCGCTCGATCGACGTCGTCGGCACCTACACGGGCGTCGCGATCACCGGCCGTCTCGGGCGTTTCGTCGACGTGCAGTCCGTCCGCCCGGGCACCGCCACGGCCGCGAACCGGACCGTGACCGGCTCGTTCCGCACCGCGACCGGGTCGTTCCGCACCGCGTGAGTCGGCGTCCCTGAGCGTGTCCTGGCGGACGATGCCAGGATGGGCCCATGAACGACCGCGCCGGCACCCCCGCGACCGCAGACGACCTCGTCGACCTCGACGAACTCGTCTCCGCTTACTACAACCGCGTCCCGGACGTGTCCGTGCCCGAGCAGAAGGTGGTGTTCGGCACGTCCGGGCACCGCGGGTCCTCGCTCGACACCGCGTTCAACGACACCCACATCGCCGCGATCACGCAGGCGATCGTCGAGTACCGGCGCTCCCAGGGCACGGACGGGCCGCTCTTCATCGGCCGTGACACCCACGCGCTCTCCGGGCCCGCCGAGCGCACGGCGCTCGAGGTCCTCGCCGCGAACGACGTCCACGTCCTCGCCGACAGCGACAACGGCTACGTGCCGACCCCGGCGCTGAGCCACGCGATCATCCGCTACAACCGCGCGGGCAACACCGACACGGCGGACGGCATCGTCATCACGCCGAGCCACAACCCGCCCCGCGACGGCGGCTTCAAGTACAACCCCCCGCACGGCGGCCCCGCCGACAGCGACGCCACCTCGTGGATCGCGAACCGCGCGAACGCGATCATCGAGGGCGGCAACGCCGAGGTGCAGCGCAGCGAGCACGCGACGCCGGACCGCTACGACTTCCTGCACACGTACGTCGCCGACCTCGAGAACATCATCGACATCGACGCCATCAAGCGTGCCGGCGTGAAGATCGGCGCCGACCCGCTCGGTGGCGCTTCGTTGCCCTACTGGAACGCGATCCGCGACCACTACGGCCTCGACCTGACCGTGGTGAACCCGGACGTCGACCCGACCTGGTCGTTCATGACGCTCGACTGGGACGGCAAGATCCGGATGGACCCGTCGAGCCCGTCGGCCATGGCGTCCGTGCTCGCCCACAAGGACGAGTTCGACGTGCTCACCGGCAACGACGCGGACTCCGACCGGCACGGCATCGTCACGCCCGACGGCGGCCTGATGAACCCGAACCACTACCTCGCCGTGGCGATCGAGTACCTCTACGCGCACCGCCCCCAGTGGCGCGAGGACGCCGCCATCGGCAAGACCCTCGTCTCCTCGAGCATCATCGACCGCGTCGCCGAGTCCCTGGGTCGCCGACTGTGGGAGGTCCCGGTCGGCTTCAAGTGGTTCGTGCCTGGCCTGATCGACGGATCCGTGGCCTTCGGCGGCGAAGAGTCCGCCGGTGCATCGTTCCTCCGCACCGACGGCACCGCGTGGACCACCGACAAGGACGGCATCATCCTGGCGCTCCTGGCGTCGGAGATCGTCGCGGTCACCGGCAAGACCCCGTCGCAGCTCTACACCGAGCTCACCGAGCGCTTCGGCGCCCCGGTCTACCAGCGCGTGGACGCCGCGGCCTCGAAGGAGCAGAAGGCCCGCCTGTCGAAGCTCGACGGCGACGCCATCACCGCCGAGACACTGGCCGGCGACCCGATCACCGCGAAGCTGTCGAAGGCCCCCGGCAACGACGCAGCCGTCGGCGGCGTCAAGGTCGTCACGGACAAGGCCTGGTTCGCCGCCCGCCCGTCGGGCACCGAGGACGTCTACAAGATCTACGCCGAGAGCTTCGTGTCCCAGGAGCACCTCGAGCAGGTCCAGCGCGAGGCCAAGGAGATCGTGGACGCCGCCCTCGGCGCCTAGCGGTCCAGGTCGGCCGTCCCGCGTCGGCGGCGGGGGCTCAGTCCTCCGCCGCCGCCATCGCCAGCTCGCAGAACATCGCGTCCGCCCACGAGAACCAGGGCCGCGAGAACTGCGTGGGGTCGTCCACGTCGAACGACTCGTGCATGTCGCCCGTGCCGGCGTCCGTCGCGACGAGCACCTCGAGGAGCTCGCGACGACGTGCTGCCGAGCCCGACACGAGCCCCTCCACGGCGAGCGCGATCGGCCACACCCGGTCCGGCAGCGTGTGCGGACTGCCGATGCCCGCGGCCACGGCACCCGAGAACCAGAACGGGTTCGCCGGTGAGAGCACGAGCGACCGCGTCGACGCCCACACGGTCTCGTCGACGACCGACGGCGCCGACAGGGGCAACGACAGCAGCGACGGGGTGTTCGCGTCGTCCATCAGCAGCACCCCGCCGAGGCCGTCGACCTCGTACGCGTACACGTCCGTGCCGTCCGGCCCGGGGACGACACCGTGCCGTGCGACCCCCGCGGTGATCTCCGCCCGGAGCACGTCGGCTGCGTCGGCCAGTGCGCCGTCGGACCAGACCGCCCCTGCCAGCTCGGCGATCGCCAGGAGCGCCTCGGCGGCGAAGAGGTTGGCGGGGACGTTGTACCCGTACGTGCAGGCGTCGTCCGACGGTCGGAAACCGGACCACGTCATGCCCGTCGGACCGACCGGTGTGCCGCGGCCGTCGCGGGCGAGCGTGTCGGTGGGGACCGTCCCCGCGCGGGAGAACCGGTAGGCGGACGCGTCGTGGTCCTGCTCAGCCCGCCACTGCGCCACGATCGTGCGGAACACCCGGTGGGCGCGCTCGTCGAGGACGTCCGCCGAGCCGGTCTCCCGCCACAGCGCGTGCGCGAACGTCACCGGGTAGGCCAGGCTGTCGACCTCGTACTTCTGCTCCCACACGAGCGGGTCGGCGTTCAGGTCGCCCTCGTCCCAGTGCGCCCCGTTCGGCTCCCGGTTGAAGGAGTTGGCGTACGGGTCGTGGTCGATCAACCGGAACTGCCGGCGCACGATGGACCACAGCAGGTCGGCGAGCGCCGGGCTCTCGCCGACCAGCCGCAGGTACGGCGTCATCTGCGTCGTGGAGTCGCGCAGCCACATCGCGGGGATGTCCCCCGTGATGACGAAGGCGCCGTCGTCATCGAGCGAGATGGTCTCCTGCAGCGTCCGCGTGAGCGCCCGCTCCACGCGGTCCCCGACGTCCGTGCCGATCGCCGTGCGCACGCGGTCGGCGGCGGAGCGGAGGGTGGACAGGGTCGCATCGTCGAGGAACGTCGTCGTCACCCGACCACCGTACCGACACCGCGGGCGTAGCCTCTGGCGATCGGGCGGCTCGCGCCTGCGCACACCGCTGAGCCGTTCCCGTGTGGATCCCTGCCGATCCACTCAGGAAGCCGCTCCCGGACGACCAGCTGGTTGCGGCAGATGTAACTTTGCAGACAGCGCAATTTTCTGACCACAGCGCCTCGGTACCGGGAGACCCTGCACATGACCCAGACGGCGACCGCCCCCGCGGGAACCACCACGGCGTCCAACGTCGTGATGAACCACCGACAGATCCTGCTCGTGATCTACGGCCTCATGGCCGGCATGTTCCTCGGTGCGCTCGACCAGACCATCGTCGGCACGGCGATTCGCACGATCGGCGACGACCTGCACGGGCTCGACCAGCAGGCCTGGGTGACCACGGCCTACCTGATCGCCTCGACGATCACGACCCCGATCTACGGCAAGCTCTCCGACATCTTCGGCCGACGCCCGCTGTTCCTCACCGCGATCGGCATCTTCATCCTCGGCTCGTTCGCCGCGTCGTTCTCGACTTCGATGCTCATGCTCGCCGGGTTCCGCGCGCTGCAGGGCCTCGGAGCCGGTGGTCTGATGTCGCTGCCGCTCGCGATCATGGGCGACATGCTCGCCCCCCGCGAGCGTGCGAAGTACCAGGGCTACTTCCTCGCCGTGTTCGGCATCTCGAGCGTCATCGGCCCGCTGGTCGGTGGCCTGTTCGCCGGCGCGAACCAGATCCTGTTCGTGTCCGGGTGGCGCTGGGTCTTCCTGATCAACGTGCCGGTCGGCGTCATCGCCCTGTTCATGGTCCTGACGTTCCTGCACCTGCCGAAGTTCGGCGACCGCGGCAAGCCCCGCATCGACTGGTGGGGCGCCACGCTCGTCATCACCACCCTCGTGCCGCTGCTCCTCATCGCCGAGCAGGGCCGCGAGTGGGGCTGGGCCTCCCCCGGCGCCATCGCCTGCTACGCGATCGGTGCGCTCGGCCTGATCGGGTTCATCATCGTCGAGCGCGCGATGGGCGACGACGCGATCCTGCCGCTGAAGCTCTTCGGGTCGCACGTCTTCTCCATGGCGGCGATCCTGTCCGTGCTCGTCGGCTTCGGCATGTTCGGCGCGATGCTGACCATCCCGCTGTACCTGCAGATCGTGAAGGGCGTGACCCCGACCGAGTCCGGCTTCGCGATGCTGCCGATGGTCATCGGTCTGATGATCTCCTCGATCGCGTCCGGCCAGATCGTGTCCCGCACGGGCAAGTACCGCATCTTCCCGGTCACCGGCACGGCGTTCACGGCCCTCGGGTTCACCCTGCTGACCTTCCTCACCGCGGACAGCTCCCTCGTGTTCCTGATGACGGGCATGTTCCTCATCGGGCTCGGTCTCGGTCAGCTCATGCAGACCCTGACCCTCGCCGCGCAGGGCTCGGTCAGCCCCCGGGACATCGGCGTCGCGACCAGCTCCGCGACCTTCTTCCGCCAGATCGGCGGCACGATGGGCACGGCCGTGCTCCTCTCGGTCCTGTTCACGCTCATGCCGACGAACATCACGACGGCGATGCAGAACAAGTCGGACCTGTCGAGTGCCCTGAACGCCGCACTCACCCCGTCCGTCGCGAACGCCCGCGACAACAAGGGCGTGATGGACAACATCTGGACCAAGATCGTCGACCCGGTCAAGCAGAACGTGCAGGACGGCCTCGACAAGGGCGCCGTGCAGGCCAAGCAGGCCGCCGACGACGCCGTCACGAAGCAGGTCACCGCCGCCGTGCAGCAGCAGGTCGCCGCGGGCACCGTCCCGGCTGCGGCCGCGCAGTCCGTCGTCACCGACCAGATCGCGGCAGCCAAGCCCGCCGCGGAGCGCCAGGCCCTGCAGACCGCTGCGAGCCGGGCGAACGCCGAGGTCGGCGACGGTGGCACGCTGCAGATCGACTACGCCGACGCCGCCCAGCGGAAGAACGTCGTCGACGAGGTCGCACCGACCCTCATCAAGCAGCTGAAGAACGGTGACTCCGCCGCGAACTCGTCCTCGAGCTCCGCGACGAGCGACACCTCGTTCCTCAACGGTGCGGACAAGCGCCTGACCCGTCCGTTCCTGGTCGGGTTCAGCAACTCGACGGTCACGGTGTACTTCGTCGGGCTCGGCGTGGTCCTCATCGCGTTCGTGCTGACGTGGTTCTTCCGCGTGCCGCCGCTGCGCAAGACCTCGGCGCTGCAGGAGCAGGCGGACACCGCCCGTGCCGCAGCCTCCGGTGGTGGCCGGAACGGTGACGGCGACGACGACCGCCTGACGGTCGACGCCCAGCAGGCCGCCGCGGGCTCCGGTGCCCTCGTGTCGCCGGACACCGGGTCGATGCACGTGGTCCCGACCTCGCCGGACGTCCCCGTGCAGCCGCGGTCCGCCCGCTCCGTCGACGGCAGCAGCGTCTCGGTGCTGCCGCGGGAGAGCGACACCCGGGCACCGCTGCCGGACGCACCCACCCACGGTGCCCACTCGGCCGCCGCGCCGGTCGACGAGCCCGCCACGACGACGGGTGCCATCCGGACCCAGCACGCGGCGCACGCCGCCGGGTCGGACGCCGCGCGCCCGGTCAGCGGGACCGACGCTGCCCAGCCGGGCACGGCCTCCCGTCCGGACGAAGGCGACCACCAGCACGGCCGTCACTCGGCCGAGTAGCCAGTCCCGGGCACTGCCCCAGAACGACGAAGCCGCTGTCGGACGACAGCGGCTTCGTCGTTCCGCGTCCGCCCTGAGGTCACCCGACCGCCTCCACCGGGCGTCCGGGATCCCCGCGTAGCCTCCTGCGCATGGCTCTTGACGTCCGCAACGACACCGACCAGCAGCAGTACTCCCTCGTCGAGGACGGCGAGGTGATCGGCTTCGCCGCGTACGAGTCCGACGCCGACGAGATCCGCTTCGTGCACACCGAGGTGGACCCCGCGCACCGCGGCGGCGGCCACGCGTCGATCCTGGTGCAGCACGCGCTGGACGACGTGCGCTCGGGCACCTCGCTCCGCGTCGTGCCGCAGTGCAGCTACGTGGCCGCGTGGATCGAGCGCCACCCGGACTACCAGGAGCTCACCACGCGCTGACGAGCGGGCACCGCACGCGGCCGCGCTCGCGCCCCCGGGCCGGAGCGCCCTCGGGTTGGAGCGCCCTCGCTCAGTACGAGCGGTCGTGCGTCCCGGTGCTGCCGACGTGCCGTCCGGCCGGTCGCACCGCGGGCACGCGGATCAGCACGGTGCCGCTGAGCAGGTCGTGGTCGTCACCGGCGGGCGTCGGGGCCTCCTTCGGGAGGCGCGACTGCCGTTCGTACTCGGCCTGCGTCTCGTGCCGGGTCGGCGCGAAGACCTCGTCCATCATCGACGCGACGCCGCCGGATCCCCCGCTGTTGGTGGCCTTGTTCGACAGGTCGATCCACCCCAGGCGATCGGCGATCCACGTCACGAGGACCGCTGCGGCCATCGCCCCCAGGAGGATCATCCAGTTCACGGCAGTGACGCTACGTGACCGGATGCGTCACCGGATCAGCCGCGCGGAGGATGTTCGCGATCCGGCATCCTCCGATCGGTCGGACATCACGCCGCGGGCTCACGGCACCCGCTCGAGCCACTCCTTCGTCGCGAACTTCGTCTCGACCAGCTCCCGGGCCTTGGCCCGCTCCTCGTCCGTGACCTCGCCGGGCGTCGCGCTGTACCGCTGCGTGAACGTGGCGACGAGCGAGTCGATGATCTCCGCCCGCGAGAGGCCCGTCTGGGACCGCAGCGGGTCCACGCGCTTGGCGGCGGAGGTCGTCCCCTTGTCGCTCATCTTCTCGCGACCGATCCGCAGGACCTCGACCATCTTCTCGCCGTCCATGTCGTAACTCATGGTGGCGTGGTGCAGCAGGGCCCCGGTCCCGAGGCGCTTCTGCGCAGCCCCGCCGATCTTGCCCTTGGCCGAGGTGATGTCGTTGAGCGGCTGGTAGAACGCGTCGATGCCGAGGGCCTTCAGCGCCTCGATCACCCACTCGTCGAGGAACGCGTACGAGTCGGCGAACGTCATGCCCTGCACCAGGGCGGTCGGCACGTAGAGCGAGTACGAGATGATCGCGCCGGCGTCCATGAACATCGCGCCGCCGCCGGAGATCCGCCGGACGACCTGCACGCCGTACTTCTCGGCGCCGGCGGGGTCGACCTCGTTCTTGAGCGACTGGAAGCTGCCGATGACGACCGCGGGCTGGTCCCACTCCCAGATGCGCAGGGTCGGACCACGTCGGCCGGCCCCCACCTCCTCCGTCAGGACCTGATCGAGCGCCAGGTGCTCGTTCGGGCTGATCGGGCCCTCGTGGACGACCTGCCAGTCGTAGTCGTTCCACGTCGAGGCGCGCGACAGGGCACGGCGGACGGCGACCCCGACGGACTCGGGCGTGAAGCCGAGCAGCACGGCATCCGCCGGCAGGGCTGCGCGGACGGCAGCGGCGACACCGGTGGAGTCCGTCGTCGCGGGCAGCCCGTTGACGGCCGCGTCGACCAGCGGGAGCGCGTCGTCCGGTTCGAGGAAGAAGTCCCCCGCCAGACGGAACTCCTGGATCGTGTCGTCGACGACCTCCAGGTCGACGACGACGAGCTTGCCACCTGGGACCTTGTACTCACCATGCACGTCGTCAGCCTATTCCTGCGGTCGCCACCACAGACCGGACTGGAGGCTCGCATCACGTACGCCGACCGGCTCACGTGATCCGGGCCTCCAGTCCGCTCCTGGTGGTGCTGGGACCTGCGGTGTCAATCCACCAACCGGTCGAGCCACTCGACCAGGTGGCCGATGACCTCGTCCCGGTTCGTCTCGTTGTAGACCTCGTGCCGCGCGCCCTCGTACACCTGGACGGTCACGTCCGACAGCCGTCCACGCCGTCGGTACGCCTGCGCCAGGCGCTGCACGGACTTCGGGCCTCCGAGCGGGTCGTCGGACCCGACCTGCAGGAGCATCGGGAGGTCGTGCGGGATCCCACGCCGCGGGACGCCGAGCAGCCGGAGGGTGTCGGCGAGGCCGAACAGCCCGATGACGTCGGCCTCGACCGCGAGCGGGTCGACCCCCATCGCGTCGATGACCGCCCGGTCGCGGGTCAGCCACTCGAACCGGGTCGGCCCGAGTGCCGCGTGCCGCTTGTTGAGGTCGCCGCCGTTCATGGAGCCCGGCATCCGGTAGGCGGAGCCCGAGAGGACGACGCCCTCGTACGACTCGCTCGAGGTGTTCACGATCCGCTGGGCCATGAGCGACCCCCACGAGTGTCCGAGGAGCACGAGCGGCAGGCCGGGGCTGTCAGCACGCGCGACGGCGGTCATCTGCTCGACGGCGGCGATCGCGGCGCGGAGCCCGCCGGGGCCGAGCCGTCCGAGCTTCGTGCGGTCGTCCTCCCACTGCAGGACGCCGGTCCGGCCGTGCCCGCGGTGGTCGTTCGCGACGACGGTCCAGCCCGCCCGGACGAGGTCCTGCGCGAGGGGCTCGTACCGCAGCGAGTGCTCACCGACGCCGTGCGCGAGCTGGACGATCCCCTTCGGCCGACCGGCGCGCCAGGTGGAGTAGACGATCTCGACGCCGTGCGCGTCGACGAACGAGGAGTCGCCGCGAGCGGCGGAGAACGTGGGCACGGTGAGCATCCTCGCAGATGGCCGGACCTGTTCACCGCCCGTTCACCCGGCCGCGACGCGCCCGGCCTAGCGTCTCGCGCATGGACGTCCTCGTCACCGTTGTACTGGTCATCGTCGTGGCCCTCGTGTTCGACTTCACGAACGGCTTCCACGACACCGCGAACGCCATGGCCACCTCGGTCGCCACGGGAGCCCTCAAGCCCCGCACCGCCGTCATCATCTCCGCCGTCCTCAACCTGGTGGGCGCGTTCCTGTCCACCGAGGTGGCGAAGACCGTCTCGCAGGGCATCATCCGCGAGGGCCAGGACGGCATCCACATCTCGCCCACGATGATCTTCGCCGGACTCGTCGGCGCCGTGCTCTGGAACCTCGGCACGTGGTACTTCGGCCTGCCGTCGTCGTCCACGCATGCGCTGTTCGGCGGGCTCATCGGCGCCTCGATCATCGGTGCCGGGCTGAACTCGGTCGACTGGGTCACCGTCGTCTCGAAGGTCGTGCTGCCCGCGCTGCTCTCCCCGGTGATCGCCGGGCTGATCGCCCTGGCCGCCACCTACCTGGCCTACACGATCACGAAGAACGCGACGACTCACGGTGCCGCGACCGGCTTCCGACACGGGCAGACCATCTCGGCCTCGCTGGTGTCGCTGGCGCACGGCACCAACGACGCGCAGAAGACCATGGGCGTCATCACGCTGACCCTCATCGCCGCGAACTACCAGGACGCCGGGACCGGTCCCGAGCTCTGGGTGATCCTGGCCTGCGGGATGGCGATCGCGCTCGGCACCTACATGGGCGGCTGGCGCATCATGCAGACCGTCGGCAAGAAGATCTCCGACGTGCAGAGCCCGCAGGGCTTCGCGGCGGAGACCAGCTCGGCCGCCACCATCCTGGTGTCATCGCACCTAGGCTTCGCGCTCTCCACCACCCACGTCACGAGCGGTTCCGTCATCGGCTCCGGCCTCGGCAAGAAGCTGGCCGACGTGCACTGGGGCGTCGTCGGGCGCATCGTCATCGCCTGGGTGATCACGCTCCCGTCGGCCGCGGTGGTCGGCGGCCTGGCGACCTGGCTGGCCTCGACGTCGACGATCGGTCTCGTGATCGTCGCGGTGCTGGCCCTCGCCGGCGGCCTGACCTTCTACACACTGGCGCGTCGCAAGCCGATCTCGGCGAGTGACGTCAACGAGGGCACCACGGAGCGCGAGCCCGTGGCTGCCGAGAGCTGAGAGGCACCCTGATGACCATCGACTTCAGCGCGATCGCGACCGTCGCCGGCGTGGGATTCGTGGCGGCCGTGGGGGTCGTCCTGTTGTACACACTCGGCCTCCGGCTGCTCGGGGTCGGTCAACCGGCCGATGCGGGCGGCGAGAAGACGCAGTACAGCGAGGAGACGCCCCGCAGCGGGACCACGCCGCCGATCGCCCTCGCCGGTGCCGGGCTCTGCTTCGCCGTGTGCGTCGCCGCGGTCCTCTACGGCATCTGGATGACGATCCCGCAGTTCCACTGAGCGATGTGACGCCGGTGTCTCGACTCGAGACACCGGCGTCTGCGCGAGACCCCGTCCCACCGTCGAGACGCCGCCGATCCTGGCGGCGTCTCGTTCGTCCCGAGGCGTCTCGCGCAGACACCCCCGTCGCGCAGACATCCCTGTCTCGCAGCCCCCCGGCGCCTCACCACCCCGCCTGGGATGATCGGCACGTGACCCATCACCGCCTCGAGAGCTCCCCCGCCACCGCTGTCGACGTCTTCACGGCCGAGCGCTCCCCCGTGCTCACCGCCTCCCCCGGCGACACCGTCACGGTCCACACGCTGAGCGCGGCCGGCTACACCGAACGCCAGCGGGAACCGGGCGTTGACGTCCCGACCCTGATCGACCCGCGCCGAGGCCACTGCCTGGTCGGCCCGATCGCCCTCGAGGGTGCGCGCCCCGGCCAGGTCCTCGCGATCCACTTCGACGACCTCGTGCCGGACGACTGGGGCTACACCGGCTCGGGTGGCGTCGACACCGAGCTGAACCGAGCGCTCGGACTGGCCGATCCGTCCACGCGCGGGCCGCTCCTCTGGGACATCGACGTCGCCGGGGGCACCGCGCACAACCAGCTCGGGCTCGGGGTCCGCACGGCACCGTTCCTCGGGGTCGTCGGCCTGCCGCCCGAGGCCACCGGCGAGCACTCCACGATCCCGCCCCGCCCGGTCGGGGGCGGCAACATCGACTGCCGCGAGCTCGTGGCCGGCGCGACGCTCTACCTGCCCGTCACGGTCCCCGAGGCGTTGCTCTTCGTCGGCGACGGCCACGCCGCCCAGGGCGACGGCGAGGTCTCGGGCACCGCGGTCGAGTGCGGCATGACCACGACGATGACGCTCTCGCTCCTCGACGCGGCGCCGGTCGAGGGCATCCACGCCGACACCCCGGCCGGCCGCATCACGTTCGGCTTCGACGCCGACCTCAACGCTGCGACCGCGACCGCGCTGGACCGGATGGTGGACTGGATCGCCGGCACGCACGACATCACCCGCGCCCAGGCACTCGCCATGGCCAGCGTCGCCGTCAGCATGCGCGTCACCCAGGTCGCGAACCGCACCTGGGGCGTGCACGCCCTGCTCCCGCACGACGCGGTCCTCGTGTAGTCAGCCACGGCACCGGACTGGAGGCCCCACTCGCGTTCCCGACGTCGGCACCGCGAGTCGAGCCTCCAGTCCGGCGCCTGTGGTGCGCGTTCCTTCCCACATCGCCCGCGGTGGCAAGCGGAATCGCGCGTAGGGGGACGGAACATCCGACCCGCTACGCGCGATTCGACCTACCATGCCGGGAACGATCCCCTACGCGCAGGAGGACCCACACGCGGAAGCCCACCACGCGCGGAACAACCCACCACGCGCGGAACCACCCGCGCGCGCTCCGCACCACCCTCAGTGCGCGGAGTACCCGCCGTCGACCAGGTGGTAGCTCCCGCTGATGAACGAGGCCTTGTCGCTGAGCAGGAACAGCACCAGCGCGGCGACCTCGGCGTCGGTGCCGAGGCGCTTCGCGGCGTGCTCGGCCTCGAGCGCGGAGAGCTGCTCAGCGGACAGGGACGACCGCACCAGAGGCGTGTCGATGAAGCCCGGGCCGACGGCGTTCGTGCGGATGCCCTGCGCCGTGTACTCGAGCGCCGCGACCTTCGTCAGGCCGACGAGCGCGTGCTTCGAGGCCACGTAGGCCGCGTTCTGCGCGAGCCCGACCGAGCCGAGCACCGACGACATGTTCACGATCGCGCCGCCACCGGAGGCGAGCATCGCCGGGATCTCGTAGCGCAGCCCGTAGAAGACGCCGTCGAGGTCCACCCCACGGACGCGGTCCCAGGCGGCGACGTCGTACTCGCCGATCGGCTGCGGGGCGGCCCCGATGCCGGCGTTGTTCACGGCGAGGTGCAGCCCGCCGTACGTGTCGACCGCGAACTGCACGGCGCGCTCGTTGTCGGCGGCGACGGCCGAGTTCGCCGTGAACGCCACGGCGGTCCCACCGGCCGACTCGATCGCGCCGGCGACCCGCTCGGCGGCGTCCTGCTTGATGTCGGTGACGACGACCCGCGCGCCCGCCGCAGCGAGCTCCTTCGCGATGGCCTCGCCGATGCCGCTGCCGCCACCGGTGACGACGGCGACCTTGCCCTCGAACTCGGACATGACCTGCTCCAATCCTCGGCAACACCTGTTGCCCATACGTCGCACGGTACACCTGCGATGCGCACCGCGGCCCAACCAGTTCGTTCACTGAACTAATGAGTTAGGCTGACGAGGTGACGCACCTCAGCACCGACCTCCGCGTGGCCGTGAACCGGCTCTCCCGGACCCTGCGTGCGCAGAAGGCCGACAGCACCATGAGCGACGCGGTGTTCTCCGCCCTCGCACGCCTGCACCGCGAGGGCCCGCTGACCCTGGCGGACCTGAGCCGGCACGAGGGCGTCACCCCACCCTCGATGACGAAGACCGTCGCCGCCCTGGTCGAGCTCGGCCTCGCGACGAAGGCCGACCACGGGGACGACCGCCGCAAGGTGCTCATCGCGACGACCCCGGCCGGGGCGGACGTCGTCGTCGAGACCCGACGTCGCCGCGACGACTGGCTCACCCCGCGCCTGGCGGTGCTCACGCCCGCCGAACGCCGCGTGCTCACCGAGGCCACCGACATCATGAGGAGGCTGGCCCAGCCGTGACCGCCATGTTCCGGTCCCTCTCGGGACGCAACTACCGCATCTGGTTCGCCGGGGCACTCGTGTCCAACGTCGGCACCTGGATGCAGCGCACCGCGCAGGACTGGATCGTCCTGACGCAGCTCACCCACAACGACGCGATCGCGGTCGGCACGACGATGGCGCTGCAGTTCGGACCGCAGCTCCTGCTCCTCCCCTGGACCGGCCTGGTCGCCGACCGCTTCGACCGCCGCCGCACGCTCATGGTCACGCAGGCGCTGATGGGGCTGCTCGGCCTGGGCCTCGGCATCA
This sequence comes from Curtobacterium sp. VKM Ac-2865, assembly GCF_015350905.1. Lineage (GTDB taxonomy): Bacteria > Actinomycetota > Actinomycetes > Actinomycetales > Microbacteriaceae > Curtobacterium. The sequence goes on from NZ_JADKRZ010000003.1 coordinate 84,410, forward strand.
TGGTCGTCACCGAGACGGCGACCCTGCTCTGGCTGTACGGCTTCGCCCTGGCGCTCGGCATCGTGGCGGCCTTCGACACCCCGGTCCGCCAGGCCTTCGTCTCCGACGTGGTCACCGGCGAACAGGTCTCGAACGCCGTCGCGCTGAACTCCGCCTCGTTCAACGCCGCCCGGCTCATCGGCCCAGCGGTCGCCGGCGTGATGATCGCCGCGGTCGGGTCCGGCTGGGTGTTCATCATCAACGCGGCGTCGTTCGCAGCGGTCCTCGGCGCCCTGGCGTTCGTCGACCCCGAACAGCTCGCGGACCGGCCGAAGGCCAAGCGCGGCAAGGGCCAGATCGTCGCCGGCTTCCGGTACGTCCGCACCAGACCGGACATCATCGTGGTCCTCGCGATGATCTTCGTCGTCGGCACGTTCGGCGTGAACTTCCCGATCTTCACCTCGACGATGGCGCGGGTGGAGTTCCACAAGGGTGCCAGCGAGTTCGGCCTGCTCAGCTCGGTGATGGCGGTCGGCTCGGTGCTCGGCGCGCTCCTCTCCGCCCGCCGCGAGCGCCCCAGGATGCGCCTGCTCGTCATCGCGTCCGGCGGCTTCGGGCTCGCGTGCACCGCGGCGGCGCTCGCTCCGACGTACTGGACCTTCGCGATCGTGCTCGTCTTCGTCGGCCTGGCGTCGCTGACGTTCATGACCACCGCGAACGCCCTCGTCCAGACCACCACAAGCGCGGCGATGCGCGGCCGTGTGATGGCGCTCTACATGGCCATCTTCGCGGGCGGCACCCCGATCGGCGCCCCCGTGGTCGGCGCCGTCGCGGACGCCTTCGGCCCCCGCTGGGCGATCGGCGTCGGTGCCGCGTCCGGCTTCGTCGCGCTGGCGATCGCGCTCGTCTGGCTCGTCCGGCACGAGCACTTCCGCCTCCGGTACGACGCCGACTCGCGGCTCCACCTCGCCGTGACCCACTCGATCCCGGTGGTCGGCGCGCCCAGGTCAGCCGCCGAGGTCCGTGACGACCTGCAGCGGGACGAGGCGGTCGCCGACCGCTCCAGCGCCTCCTGACGGTCCGGCACCCCACCGGACAGGAGGCTCCCCACCGGTCCGCCACCGAGCCTCCCGTCCGGTGGGTGCGCGGGTCCGCGCTCCGGACGTCAGCGCGCGGGTTCGGCGGCGGCGAAGACGCGGTCCTCGAGGGCAGTGGCGACGCGTTCCGCGACCGCGGCGAGCCGGGCACCGGCGCCCCTGGCCGCATCGAGCGCCTCGGCTGGCGGGATCCGCTGGAGTGCCCGCCGGGCGTCGCGGAGTTCCGCGAGCTCCTCGGTCACGGCACTCGACGCGACGTCCGCCAGGCACTCCTCGGCCCGCTGCGTCAGGAACAGCACCGAGCGTGGGCTGCGCGCGTCGAGGAGCAGGAACGCCGCGGCCTCGGCGGCGGGTGCCCCCGGGCGGGACCCACGGTGGAAGGCCTCGCCGGCACCGCACGCCCGGAGCGCGGTGCCCCACGACGTGGCGGACGTCGGTTCGAGCAGGTCGGACGCCAGGAGCCGCGCGGTGGCAGCGCAGCGGGCCAGGGACCGACCGAGCGTGAAGAACTCCCAGACCTCGTCGCGGCTGGCGTCGCCCTCGACCACGCCGATCGCCAGGGCACTGCGCTCGCGCACCCAGCCGAGGAACTCGTGCTCCCGGCCACCGGCGATCTTGCGGGGCATCCGCGACCGCGTGACGTTGAGGCAGTCCCAGAGCTCGGTCGACACGACGTCCCGGGCTCGGCGGGCGTCGTCCCGCGCCACGGCCACGGCGTTCGCGATGGAGGCCGGCTCGTGCCGGTCGAGTGCGAGCGCCTCGAGGGTCGTCGAGCGGTCGAGGACGGTCGCTGGACGGATCGCCGCTCCGGCGACCACGCGGAGCTCCCGCGCGATCGCGGGCTCGCCGGCGCCCGTGGCCGGATCGGACCGCGTCAGGTACACGTCGAGCAGCCGAGCGATCACGTCCGCGCGCTCGACCGCGGCACCGACGCGGAACACACTCCCGGCGAGTCGGCTCAGCACCGCGGCTCCTGCATCCCGTGAACCTACTGAGCCCGCATTGCGTCGGTGTTTCGGGGCCGCGTCACGGGTGTTGCGAACGCGCGGACCGGCTTGATCGCTAGACAACCTAACTAGGCAGCCTAGAATCACGATCATGAGTTCCGAGGTGACGACGAACACCATGGGGCACTGGTACGGCACCAGGTCCCGGGTCGACGCAACGGACGTGCTCGACGCCCTCCGGCGGTACCGCACGGCCGAGAGCGCCGCGCAGCGTCGCGCCCGAGAAGCCCTGGGGATCGGCGAGAACGCGCTCCTGGCGCTCCGCGTCCTGGTCGACGCCGAGTCCGACGGCCACGCGGTGAACGCCAAGGAGCTCGCGGAACGCCTGCAGATCACCCCGGCATCCACGTCCGCACTCGTCGACCGACTCGTCCAGAGCGGGCACGTCGAGCGCCGACCCGACCCGAACGACCGCCGTGGGGTCATCCTCAGCGCGTCGGGGTCGTCGATGCGCCGTGCCCTCACCGTCATCGACGAGCTGGACACCCGCGCCTTCACCGTGGCCGAGCACCTGCCCTCGATGGACATGGCCGTCGTCGTGGAGTTCCTCGAGGAGATGGCCTCGGTCGTCGACGAGATCGACGCCGACAAGACGGCCAGGCGCGCCGACGGGCCCCGGTCCGTGCCGCCGCGTGCGGAGCGTCCCGCACCCTCGGATGGCTCACCGCAGCACGCGTAGCCTGCAGTCATGACGGAACCCCGGCCCCGCGAGCCCGAGGACGACATGCCCCTCGCCGAGCTCGACGCGCGGGCCCGGGCTGACGCCGCACTCCGACGCATCCGGGACGGCTCCGACCCGGCACGTGAGGCCTTCGACCTCGCCAACATCATGAACGACGAAGCCGTCGGACGCCTCGGGACGAGACTCCGACGGCTCTTCCGCCGCGACTAGTGCGGCGTGCTGCTCAGAAGGCCGTGCTGACCGCCGCGATGTCGTCCTTGCCGTGGCCGGCAGCACTGGCGTCGGCGTAGACCCGACCGAGCGCGTCGAGGAGCGTCGTCGACACCCCGTTCGCCCGTGCGGCGTCCGTGATCAGGCCGATGTCCTTCCGGAGCCCGTCGAGGGCGAACTGCGCGGGGAACTCCCCGGACATCATCGACGCGCCCTTCGTGTGGGCGTAGGCGGAGTCGCTCGCCGAGCCCTCGATGGCCTGGAGGAACAGCGACGGGTCGATGCCGAGCGCCCGCGCGATGGCGAGGGACTGCCCGGTCGCCGCCGTGATCGAGGCGATCCAGGCGTTGGCGGCGAGCTTCAGCGCGGTGGCCTCCCCGACCCGCTCGCCGGCACGGACGGTCTTGGCGCCGATCGCGTCGAGCACCGGGTCGATGGCGTCCAGCGTCGCCGAGGGGCCGGCGGCGAGCATCGTGAGCTTGCCCTGCTCCGCGGGGGTCTTCGTGCCGAGCATCATGGCCTCGACCAGGGTGACGCCGTACTTCGCCGCGATCTGCACGACGGTGTCGCTGCCCTCGACGCCGACCGTCGAGGCCTGCACCCAGACGGTGTCCGTGGGTGCGTCCCCGGCGGCCTGCTCGAGGACGTCGACCACCGCATCGGCGTCGAAGAGCGTCAGCAGGACGACCTCGGCCTCGGCGACGGCGCTGCCCGGGTCGTCGGCGACGGTCGCACCGTGCTCTGCCAGGGGTTCGGCACGCGCACGACTCCGGTTCCACACCGTCACGTCGTGTCCCTCGCGCAGGAGCGACTGCGCCACTCCGGCTCCCATGGCCCCTGTTCCCAACACCGTCACGCGCACCGTGGGTCTCCGTCCTGCCGGTCGGCTCGGTGCCGACGGCTCGTCGAACGGTACGCGGCGACGACGCCCGGTTCTCAGAGGAGCCCGCGCGCCCGGAGCCAGACCGCCGGGTCGACGGGGCGGCCCGACACGATGACCTCGAAGTGCAGGTGGGGGCCGGTCGAGACGCCGGTGTTGCCGACCGCCCCGATGCGCTCCCCCGCGGTCACGACCTGCCCCACACGGACAGCGATCTGGGACAGGTGGCCGTAGCGCGTCTGCAGACCGCCGGCGTGCTGCACGAGGACCTGGTTGCCGTAGCCGCCGAGCACACCGGCCGACACGACCACCCCGGACGTCGCCGCGATGGCCGGGGTCCCGATGGGGGCGGCGAAGTCGAGCCCCTCGTGGTTCGTCGAGCACGCTCCGCACCCCGCGACCCACCGCGAGCCGAAGCCACCCGCAGCGGGCACAGAGCCGTCGACCGGACGCGCGACCGCGGTGCCGTCCGGGAGCGCTGCGCCGAGGATGCCACGTGGTACCCGGCTGGGCGCACGCTCGACGGAGAAGCCGTCGCGGTCGACGTCGATCGGCGCGGACCCCGTGGTGCGGTACTCCTGCGCGTCCATCGCGGCGATCGGCGCGGTGGTGTCGGAGACGGCGTCGGTCGGCGTCGCGAGGGCCGACTGCGGCGACGCGACGGTCACGAACAGGCAGGCGGCGACCGCGGTGGCCGTCAGTGGGACAGCCCGACGGCGCCGACGGCTGGGCTCCGGCGCGGCGGGAGGGGACACCGCCGCACCGGAGGACTGGAACGGACCCGTGGCGGGCCCGGAGCTGCGGAGCGGACGCGACGCACGCGAGGTCCGTGCTGCCTCGGTGTTCGCTGCGCGGCGTTCGGCCCCGCGCGGACGCTTGGGCAGCGCGTCGTTCGTCGTCATCAGGCAGCGGAGCGGGTCAGACGCGGACGGCGCCGTCGGCGTGGATGCGGTCGAGCTCCACCGCGACGGCGTCCACGACGGCGCGGGTCAGGGCGTCGGCGACGGCTTCGACCAGCACGAGCTGCTCCGGACGCACGCTGACCACCTGCGGGAGCGCGGAGGCGACCCGGACGGGGATGTCGTCGATCGCGGCGACGAGCGCAGCGGGGACGAGTGTGGACCGTGCGGCTGCGACGGGAGCCGAGAGCGGCGAGGTGGGAGCCGGCGACGGAGCTGCGACGGGAGTCGCCGTGGGGCGCGGTCCGGCGAGGGTGGCACGGTCGTGCCGCCGGGAGACGGCGTCGAAGAGCGGGGTGGAGGACATGCTGCTGACCTTCCGATCACGGGGTGAGGTCCCTGATCCGTGTTCGGGCGGCGGGACCGTGCCCGGCGTGGGCACGGTCCCCATTCAAGCACTGATATTTCGTATCTGCAATAGCGGGAGCATCGTCGGTGCTCAGTCGGGCTCGACGGCCTCGCTCGGGTCGTCGCGGTGCAGCGCCCGACGGACCCGCTCGACGATGGTCGCCGGCGGGTTGTTGTAGGCATTCGCGGGCTCCTGCCCGCTCATCGCCTGGATGGCCGTCATCACCGCGTCCGTCGCGTGTCGTCGCGCACGTCCGGACGACGCCTCACCGTAGGACGACAGGTCGAGCGGGGCTCCGAACTCGATCGTCACGCGGGCGAGCTTCGGGACGCGGGAGCCGACGGGCTGTACGTCCTCGGTCCCGGTGAGCGCGACGGGCACGACGGGCGCCCCGCTCGTCAGGGCCAGCCAGGCGACGCCGGTGCGCCCGCGGTAGATCCGACCGTCGAGCGAGCGGGTTCCCTCCGGGTAGATCGCGAAGGCCTCGCCCTCCTGCAGGCGGGCGAGCCCGAGGTCGAGGGCCTGCTGTGCCGCGGCACCCGCACCACGCTCGACGCCGATCGCGCCGATCGCCCCGAAGAACGCGCGGGACACCCCGCCGCGGAACCCCGTCCCGGTGAAGTACTCCTGCTTCGCCAGGAACGACACCTTGCGCGGCGCCATGATCGTGATCGCCGGGGAGTCGATGAAGGACCGGTGATTGCTCGCCAGGATGACCGCGCCGCGCTTCGGGACGTTCTTCCGGCCCACGATCCGCGGCCGCCAGAGCACCCGTGCCAGCGGTGCCACCACCCCGCGACCGAGCACGGTGGCGAGCATCGACGAACCGGTCACCTGCAGCCTCCTCGGGGCGAGAGGTACCGAGTGTAGCCAGGGGCAGGACGACCACATGCCGCGAACGGCATGGACCCGGGAGTCAGTCCGCGGCGGCCACCACGTCGAGCACCGCGCGACCGTAGGACTCGAGCTTCGCGGCACCGACGCCGGAGATCTCGGCGAGCTGGTCGACGTCGGACGGTCGGACCGCCGCGATGCCCCGGAGGGTCGCGTCGTTGAAGACGACGTACGCGGGGACGCCCTGCTCACGGGCCTGCGCTGCACGCCACGCGCGCAGTGCCTCGAACAGTCCGACGGCTTCCTGCGGCATGTCCGAGACGACCGTGCGGCGGCCGCGGCTGGCTCGGGGTGCCTTGACCGGGTCGCGGCGCATGAGCACCTGCACGCGGCCGGCCAGGACCTCGGCGCTGCTCTGGCTGAGGACGAGCGTGCCGAAGCCGTCGCCGGACACCGCGGCGTAGCCCTGCGCGAGCACTTGCCGAGCCACGGTGCGCCACTCGCCCTCGGACAGGTCGGCGCCGATGCCGAAGGTCGCGAGGGACTCGTGCTTGAGCTCCTGCACGCGCGGCGACTGCTTGCCGATGAGGATGTCGACGAGGTGCGCGACGCCGTACCGCTGGCCGCGCTCGCGGTCGAGCCGGACGATGGTCGACAGGAGCTTCTGCGCGGGCACGGTGCCGTCCCAGGACTCAGGCGGGGCGATGCACGTGTCGCAGTTGCCGCACGCGGTCGATTCCTGCCCGAAGTACGCGAGCAGCCGCACCCGGCGGCACTCGATCGTCTCGCAGAGCGCGAGCATGGCGTCGAGGTGTGCGCTGAGCTGACGACGGTGGGCGGCGTCGCCCTCGGACTGGTCGATCATCCGGCGCTGCTGCACGACGTCGTTCAGCCCGTACGCCAGCCACGCGGTGGAGGGCTGACCGTCACGCCCGGCGCGGCCGGTCTCCTGGTAGTAGCCCTCGAGCGACTTGGGCAGGTCGAGGTGGGCGACGAAGCGGACGTCCGGCTTGTCGATGCCCATGCCGAACGCGATCGTGGCGACCATCACGATGCCGTCCTCGCGCAGGAAGCGGGACTGGTTGCGCTCGCGGACCCGGACGTCGAGCCCCGCGTGGTACGGCAGCGCCGGGATGCCCTGGTCGACGAGCGCCGCGGCCGTGCGCTCGACCGAGTTGCGCGACAGGCAGTACACGATGCCCGCGTCGCCCTTGTGCTCCGTGCGGATGAACGTCAGCAGCTGCTGGAGCGCACCCGTCTTGGGCTCGATCCGGTACTGGATGTTCGGGCGGTCGAAGTCGGCGACGAAGTGCTCGGCGTCGTCCAGCCCGAGCCGGCCGGAGATCTCGCGGTGCGTCTGGGGGGTCGCCGTGGCGGTGAGGGCGATCCGCGGCACCGTCGGCCAGCGCTCGTGCAGGACGCTCAGCTCGAGGTAGTCCGGGCGGAAGTCGTGGCCCCATTGCGCGACACAGTGCGCCTCGTCGATGGCGAACAGGGCGATGCGGGCGCGGTCGAGCAGCGCGCGGGTGGACTCGAGCTTGAGCCGTTCGGGCGCGAGGTAGAGCATGTCGACCTCCCCCGTGACGACGGCACGCTCGACGCGGGCACGCTCGTCGGGGCCCTGCGTGGAGTTCAGGAACGCGGCCTTGACGCCGTTGGCCGCGAGGGCGTCGACCTGGTCCTGCATCAGGGCGATGAGCGGCGAGACGACGACCCCGACGCCGTCGCGGACGAGCGCGGGCACCTGGTAGCAGAGCGACTTGCCGCCACCCGTGGGCATGAGGACCAGGGCGTCCTGCCCGGACACCACGCGGTCGATGATCGCCGCCTGTTCCCCGCGGAAGTCGTCGTACCCCCACACCCGGTGCAGGACGTCGAGCGCCGCGGTGCGCGACGGGGACGCGTCGGGCACGACGGCGGCCGTGGTGGTGCTCATGACTCCAGCCTACGGGCGACCGACGACACCGATCCCGCTGTCCACAGGGGCGCGGTCAGCGCCCGGTGCTGGCGACCGACCCGGCGGGCGCGACCGCGGCGGTGGATCCGGCCACCCCCTCGGAGCGAGCCGGTGCGCCCGACCAGCCGATGCCTCCTGGCCGGACCCAGCGTGTGCCACCTGCCCAGGTGGGGACCACACCACGGAACCGGGGGGTCTCGGCGCCGGGGAAACGGCGGTCGAGCTTCCGCCAGTGGGCGAGGAACTCGACCATGCCCCAGTAGAAGAGCGACGTCACCAGGGTGACGAGCCAGCTCTGCCAGGAGCCGTTCGAGGAGTCGAGGTCGACCTTCGACCACCCGGGCGCCTGGAGCACGAAGATCATGATGTTGTTGAAGGCGTGCTGCAGGACGGTGGCCTCGAGCCCGCCGGTCCGGAGCACGATGACCGCGGCCACGAGCCCGAACGACCCGACGTCGAGGATGCCCCAGACGTTGTAGCCGTTCGGGATGTGCAGCAGGGCGAACACGACGGTGGAGACGAGGACGGCCACGACGGCGCCCACCTTGCGCCACGGGATCCAGGCGCCGAGGGTCTGCATGAGGAACCCGCGGAAGACGTACTCCTCGGCTGCCCCCTGGAACGGCACGAGCAGGACGACCATCGCGATCGTCAGGGTGAGGGCCTGGACGGAGACGGTCGACTGCCCGATCGCGTCGTGGTCCCACCCGAGGCCACCGTCGAACGTGAACATGCCGAGGGTCTGGACGACGAACATGATCACCGCGATCACCAGCGTCGGCAGCAGGCACCACGCCGCCCAGCGCCAGCGGACCCGGAAGCGGATCGACGAGAGCGTGTTCGCCGGGCCGAGCCGCGCGACCTTCACCGCGAGCATGATCCCCGGCAGCAGCACGACGAGCGACACCAGGGACAGCGACAGCACGATCGGGTCCGTCGGGTCGAGCGCGCCGCTCTGCAGGCTCTGCTCGAGGTCGAGCAGCCCCTGCGGCCCCTGCGTGGCCCCGATCGGCACGAAGTACGCGATCGTGATGAGGATCTGGGACACCAGGTACCACCCGGCGAGGAACGCGAGGGCGACGAGCGGACGCCACCAGCGCCAGCGGGCGTCGACGCGGAAGAGACGGTGGTAGGGAACGCTCACCTGCGCAGGGTACCGGGCACGGCAGGATGGGACCCGTGATCACCGTCGTGCTGGGCCTCTGCGGGGCGCTCGTGTACGGGTTCGCGGACTTCCTCGGCGGGCTGGCCTCGCGGCGGCTCCGGCCCGTCACCGTCGCGGCGTCCGCAGCCGTCGTGGGCATCGTGCCGCTCCTGGTCGCGCTGGCCGTGGTGGGCGGACGGTTCTCGTGGCAGGCCGGCCTGTGGGGCGCGGTCGCCGGCGTCTCCGGAGCGGTCGGAGTCCTCCTGCTCTACGCGGCACTGGCGATGGGCCCGATGAGCGTGCTGTCACCACTGACCGCGGTGTTCGCCGCCGTGGTGCCGGTCGTCGTCGCGCTCGTGGGCGGGACCGTGCTGTCGCCGGTGGCGATCGGGGCGCTGGTCGTCGCGGTCGTGGCCGTCGTGCTCGTGGCGTCGGTGCGGGACCCCGGCGGCGCTCGGCTCACCGCGCGCGGCGTGGTCACGGCAGCGGTGGCCGGGTGCGGGTTCGGCGGGATCGTGCTGGCCTTCAACGAGACGCCGGCCGACTCCGGCATGGCCCCGCTGTTGGTCGCGCGGCTGCTGCAGGCGGTGCTGCTGGGGGTCGCGGCGATCGCTGCCGCGCTCCGGACGGGAGGCCCCTCCCGCGTCACCGCCGCGTCCAGCGCTCCCGACGTGGCCGGCTCCACGGCCGTCGGCGGCTCGGTCCGTCGGCTCGCCCTGGTGGTCGTGGCGTGCGGGGTGTTCGACGCCCTGGCGAACGTGTTCATCCAGACCGGGCTGCACTCGAGCACGGACCCGTCGACGCTGCCGGTGATCAGCGTGCTCAACGCGCTCTACCCGATCGGCACCGTGCTGCTCGCCGGGGTCGTGCTGCGCGAGCGGCTCGCCGTGCTGCAGGCGGTCGGCATCGGCCTGGCGCTGACGGCGTCGGTCACGCTCGCGCTGGCCTGAGTCGGGCGCGCTCGCGCTGGCCTGCGTCGGGCGCGATCGCCTGCGTCAGACGTCCGGGATCAGGCGCTTGCCCATCGACACCGTCCGGTCGTCGGTGTACCCGAGCGACTCGTAGAAGCCGATGACCTGCTCGTTGCCCGCCCGCACCTGCAGGTTCAGCTTCGGGCAGCCGAGGTCGGTGAGCAGCCGTTCGAACTCCGCCATGAACGCGCGCCCGAGCCCGGAGCCCTGCAGGTCGGGCCGGACGGCCAGGTAGTTCACCCAGCCGCGGTGGCCGTCGAAGCCGGCCATGCCCGCGGCGACGACGGCGGGGCGGTCGGAGCCGACCGAGGCCTCGGTCGCGACCAGGAACAGCTCGGGTTGCACGGTCAGCTTGCGGGCGATGTCCCGCCGCGGGTCGTTCCACGGACGGACCAGGCCGCAGGACTCCCACACGGCGACGACCGCCTCGGTGTCGGCAGGGGTGAACTGACGGATGACGTGTTCCATCGCTCCACGGTAGCGACTCGGTGGAGAACGTCCTCGACCGGGCGTCACCATGGTCTGATAGACCTAGCCCGTCGTCACCGCGACGCAGAACGACCGGACCAGGAGCCACGTGACCACACACGACACCCTTCCCGCGCACGGGGGCGCGCAGGACGAACAGGTTGGTCGCTCCCGTTCACCCCGTCGTCGGCCCCGCCAGACGGTCGGCGGCGCGCTGCTGTCGCTCGTCGCGGAGCTGCTCATCATCGCCGGTGCCGCCACGGGGCTCTACGTGCTCTGGACCGCCTGGTGGACCGACGTGGTCGCCGTGCACGACCAGACCGCGCTCGTGCAGGACCTGCAGCAGGTGAAGCCGCCGTCGGAGGTCGGCACCGAGCGCCGCGGGGTCGCCCCCGTGCTCGCGGAGCCGCCGGGGCTGTCGTCCGTGTTCGGCACGATGCAGATCCCCCGGTTCGGCGCGGACTACGACCGGCCCATCGGTGAGGGCACCGATCGTGAGAAGGTCCTCAACACGATCGGGCTCGGCCACTACCAGGGCACGGCGATGCCCGGCGCCGAGGGCAACTTCGCCGTCGCCGGCCACCGCGTCACCTACGGCAAGCCGCTGAACCAGATCGCGGACCTGAAGCCCGACGACGCCATCGTGGTGCGCGTCACCGACAAGGCCACGAACTTCGACACCTGGTACGTCTACAGGGTCACCGACAGCCAGATCGTCACCCCCGACCACGTCGAGACCATCGCCCCCGTGCCGAACAAGCCCGGTGTCGAGCCGACCGGTGACGACCGCTGGCTCACGCTGACGGCCTGCCACCCGATGTGGTCCGCGAAGGAACGCTTCGTCACGCACGCCAAGCTCGACTACTGGATGCCCGCGTCGGAAGGCACCCCCAAGGAACTCTCGGAGCCCGCCAAGTGATCTTCCCGTTCGTCTGGCGGGTCCTGCCCGGACCGACCGCCCTCAAGGTCATCGAGCTGCTCCTGCTCGTCGCCGTCGTCGTCTTCGCGCTCTTCACCTGGGTGTTCCCGTTCATCGCGGCGGACATCCTGCCGCCGCCGGACGGCACGGTCGACACCTCGGCGACGCCGACGCCCTGACGGCCCGAGCCAGCGACCGGTCGAGCGACGGACTCGTCGAGCGACCGACGGGTCGGCCGTCAGACCGTCGTCGTCACCCGTGACCCGCCACCGGGAGCGCGGCGGACCTCGATGCGCTCGGGGATCCGCTGCTTGAGCTCCTCGACGTGACTGACGATGCCGACCTGGCGCCCGCCGGCGGTCAGGCGGGTCAGCTGCCCGATCACGCCGTCGAGCGACTCGGGGTCGAGCGTGCCGAAGCCCTCGTCGACGAAGAGCGTGCCGAGCGAGACCCCGCCGGCCTCGGCCTGGACGATGTCCGCCAGCCCGAGTGCCAGGCACAGTGACACCGTGAAGGTCTCGCCGCCCGACAGGCTGCGGGGGTCGCGGGTGGTGTCCGTGGTGTGGTCGCGGACCGCGAGCGCCAGGCCCGTGCGACGGGACCGGCTGCCGGACTCGCGCTCGTCGGAGGTCTCGAGGGCGAACCGCCCGCCGAGCATCGCCCGGAGCCGGTCGTTCGCCGCCGCGACGACGTCCTCGAAACGGCGCATCAGCACGTAGGTGCCGAGGGTGATGCCCGTCGGGTTCACGCCGGGGGCACCGGCGGCGATGTCGGCGAGGCGCACCACCGCGCGGCTGCGGGCGGACGTCCCCGCCCGGGCCGTCAGCGCACGTTCGACGTCGGTCGCGCAGCGGTCGGCGGCCGTGGCCCGGTCGGCGGTGCTGGTGGCGTCGCGCGCGGCGCCCTCGAGCGCGGCCGTGGCCTGGACCCTGGCGGCTCGGGCGGCGTCGAGGTCGAGGGTGGCGGGGTCGTCCTGCGCCGCGGCGACGACGGCCGGTTCTGCGAGGCCGGCGTCCACCACCGCACGCTCGCGGTCGGCGGCCCGCACCTGCTCCTGCAGCCGCTCGGTGTCGTCGGGGGCGAGCACGGCGGACCGGGCGGCGGCGACGTCGGCGAACTCCTGCTCGGCGACGACCCGGTCGACCTCGGTCCGGCGTTCGGCGACGGCACGCGCGGCGACGCGGGCGTGCTCGTCGGCGGTGGCGACCGCCCGCAGGGCCTCGACGCGACGGTCGATCGCGGCGACCGCGTCCGGCAGCGCCGTGGGCTGCTCGTCGAGGTGGGCGAGGTCCGCCGTCAGCGTGTGCAGCGCCGTGGCGACCGCGGCGGTGTCCTGCTCGATGCGGTCGGCGTCCGCGGTGGTGGTCGCGAGGAGGACCTGTCGGCGCGCGTCGACGTCGTTGCGGTCGTGTTCGAGCGCACGGGTGGCTTCGTCGTGGGCCGTGCGAGCGCGTTCGTGCCGGGCGACGTCAGCAGCGGCGGCGCGGGCCTCGGCGAGGCGCGCGTCGGCTTCGGCGGCACGGGCGTCGAGGTCGGCCGAGCTCGACGCACCGAGGACGCTGACGAGGCGGTCACGCTCGGCCCGCTCGAGCGCCAGGGTGGTGGCGGCCTCGGCGAGCAGGTCGTCGGCTCGGCGAGCGACGGCGGCGGCCTCGGCGATCTGCGCCGGCGTGGGGTGGTCGGCCTGTGGTGTGGCGACGGCGGGGTGCTCCACCGCGCCGCACACCGGGCAGGGGTCACCCGGCTGGAGCGCTGCGCCGAGCTCCCCCGCCAGGCCGGCGATGCGGCGTTCGCGGAGCTGCTGCTCGGCGTCGAGGGCACGGTCCGCGGCGACACGGGCGGCGGTGACCGCGGCTTCCCCGTCGGTGACACGGGCGCGCGTCGCGACGAGCTCCGCCGACACGCGACGGAGTTCGGCGACGGCGTCGGCCTGGTGCTGGGCGGCATCGGCGCCGGCGGCCGTGGCAGCTGCGGTCCGCGCGGCCTCGACGACGCGTGCCCGTTCGGCCGGGCGGGCGTCGAGCGCGGCGTCGAGCTCGGTCAGTCGGGCGGCCAGGCGTTCGGCGTCCACTCGGGCGGCGTCGAGCGCGACGCGACGCCCCGGCAGCGCCCTGGCCACGGCGACCAGGTGCCGGACCCCGCTGACGACCTCGGTCAGGCGGTCGCGCTCGGCGGCGGTGTCCTCGTCGGTCACGCCGTGCTCGGCGCGCACAGCAGCACGCGTCGCATCGGCGGTGGACGCACGCTGTTCGGCGGCGTCGAGACCGTCCGCCACGGCGCCGACCCGCGCGGCACGTTCGGCGACGGCCAGGCGCCGCCGGACGTCCGCCACCGTGGCGGACTGCTCGTCGAGTGCCGCGACACGACGCAGGAGCGCAGCACGGCGCTCGAGGGCGGCGGCACGGAGCACGACGGCCTGTTCGTGCTCGGCGGCGGCCGTGGCGGTCAGGGCGGCCTGCGCTCGGAGGACCTCGGCGTGCTCGGCAGCGGCCCGGAGGTCGGCGGCGACGTCGGGGACCGCCGGCTCGTCCACGTTGGGACGACCCGAGGCCTCGGCGAAGCGGGCGAGGGCGTCCCGCACGCGGGCGTCGGCGGCGTCGACCTCGGCAGCAGCGGCGCGGCGACGGGTGGCGAGTTCGTCGGCGGTGCGGTCGTAGACCTCGGTGCCGAACAGGGACTGCAGGAGCCGGCGGCGGTCTTCGCCCGGCGACTTCAGGAACTTCGCGAACTCGCCCTGCGGCAGCACCACCGTCTGCAGGAACTGCGCGCGGTCGAGCCCGATGATCCGCGTGATCTCGGCGCCGACCTCTTGCGCACGGGCGGAGACGGGTTCGCCGGCGGGGTCCGTCGGGCTGGCCAGGCGGGTGAGCTGCGCGGACGCCTGCTGCTTCACGGTGCCGGTGCCGCGCTGCTTGGGGCGGTCGTGCTGCGGCGTGCGACGGACGCGGAACACCCCGGCGCCGGTCTCGAACACGAGCTCGACGAAGGGCTCGACCGCGGGGTCGGCGTGCTGGGAGTGCAGGCGGTCGGTGCTGACGTCGGTGCCCGCCAGCCCGCCGTAGAGCGCGAACACGACGGCGTCGATGATCGTGGACTTGCCCGAGCCCGTCGGCCCCTCGAGCAGGAACACCCCGGACGCGGCGAGCGCGGCGAAGTCGATCGAGACCAGGTCCGGGTACGGGCCGATGGCGCGGAGTTCGAGCCGGTGCAGGTACATCAGCGCACCGCCCGGTCGTGGTCGGACATCGTCGCCACCGCGGCTTCGTACGCGTCACGCAGCACGACGAGTTCGTCGTCCGACGGGGCGCCCCCGGTGGCGAAGGTCACGAAGTCGGCGGAGACCTCGACCGGGTCGGACGTCGCCGTGACCGCGCGGGTGGTCGTGCGTGCCGGGGCGTCGGTGGGTTCGTGCGTGACGGCGAGGGCGTGCGGGAAGTGGTCCTTGACCCTGGCGTACATCCGCTCGGGGTGCACGGTGTCCGTCACGGCGACCCGGACCCAGGCGTCGGCGTGCTCGGCGAAGGTGCCGGACTCGATGGCGTCGATCGGTCCGCGGACGTCCACGAGCGGCCGCGGCACCGGTGTGGGGAGGAGCTCGACGGACACCGCGCCCGAGGCGTCGAGGTCGACGAGCGTCACCGACTTGGTGTGGTTCCGCTCCCCGAAGGAGAACGCGAGCGGCGAGCCCGCGTACCGGATGCGGTCGGTGTGGCCGACACGCTGTGGTCCGTGCAGGTGCCCGAGGGCCACGTAGTCGATGCCGTCGAACGTGGACTCGGCGACGCGGTCCACCCCGCCGACGCGGATGTCCTGCTCGCTGTCGCTCGGCTCGGCACCGCCCACGAAGGCGTGCGCGACGACGACGCTGCGGGTGCCGGGGCGCGCGGCGAGGTCGGCCCGGACGCGGTGCATCGCGGCACCGACGACGGCCTGGTGCGAGCGGGCGAGCGGTTCGTCGGGGACGGTGGCCAGGGCGTACCGGACCATGTCGGGCTGCAGGTACGGGATGCCGTAGACGGCGACGGGGCCGTCCGGGTCGTCGACGAGCACGGGGTCGGCGAGCCGCGCCGGCTCGGACAGGATGCGCACGCGCTCGTTCATCACCGCGGAACCGAACCCGAGCCGGACGGCGGAGTCGTGGTTGCCCGGGGTCACGACGACGGTGGCGACCGTGGCCAGGCGTTCGAGCACGGAGGACAGCATGCGCACGGCGTCGACCGGCGGGATCGCGCGGTCGTAGACGTCACCGGCGACGACGACGAGGTCGACGGAGCGCTGCACGACGACCCCGACCAGGTGGTCGAGGAAGGCGGCCTGGTGCTCGAGCAGGTCGGCACCGAGCAGCGAGCGGCCCAGGTGCCAGTCGCCGGTGTGCAGGATGCGCATGCCGGTCACGCTAGCGCCGCCCACGGACATCACGGGACACCCCGCCCGCGCCTGTGGAGAACGCGGTCAGCCGCAGCTGAGGTTGGTGCTGACGAGGGCGGTCTGGATCTTCGTCGTCGAGGTGCTCGTGGCGGTCCACGTCCCGCCGAGGTTGGTCCGGACGGCGACGGTGACGGTCGCGCCGAGGTTGAGGATCCCGCTGCCGACCACGCGGACGGACGACACGGTGCCGACGTCGGTCCCGACCACGGTGGAGCCCATCATCACGTCGAAGGACGAGACCACGCCGGGCGCTCCCCCGTAGGTGAACCCGATGTTCACGCTGCCGTCGCCGTTCGCCTTGCAGGTGAGCGCCGTCGTCGCGACCGCGGTCGCCGCGGTCAGGGTGGGACCCGCGTTCACGGTCTTCGCGGTGAAGGGGACCGCGACGGCCTGCGCCGGCAGCAGCAGGCCGAGCCCGCCGGCCACCAGCACCACCGCGGCGACCCCGCCGGTGCCGCGCAGTCGGCGCTGCCGGCGGACCTGGCGGCGGTGCGCGCGGCGGGACAGCACCTGCCCGGACAGCATCGGCCCGGACAGCGCGTGGCGACCGGACCGACCGTCGGGCCGGAGGAGCGGGGCGGACGAGGGGTGGGCCTCCAGGCAGTGCCGCGGTGACGGACCGTGGCCGGCATCGGGACCGGGACCGTCCGGGTCGTCGTCGTCCTCGTCGCGGACGGCCGCGGCCAGCCGTCGGAGCGAGCCGTCGACGGTGGCGAGCCAGAGGACCGCCGCGGCGGCGAGGACCAGCAGCGCGACCTTCGACCAGGCTCCGTCCCGCATCCAGACGATCGGCGTCCCGACGAACGGGATGCGCAGGAACGCGACGCCGTGCACCGCGGAGCGGGTGATCGCGGTCGAGTCCCGTTCGGGGTTGGCGTCGCCCTTGGTGACGACGGAGCCGTCCGGTCCGGCGTCGACGAAGCGGTGCATCCGGAGGTGACCGGCCTGGTCCGGGTCGTCGGCGAGCAGGACCTGGCCGACCCGGAGCTCCGCGGGCGCCACCGGACGCGAGACGACGACGTCGCCGGGGACGATCCGCGGCGCCATCGAACCGGTCATCACCGTGGTGGGGAGCCAGCCGATGACGGCGGGCGCTGCGGCCCAGAGCGCCAGGCCGAGGAGCGTGGCGATCACGCCGCGGGCGACCGTCGCGACGACGACACGCCCCCAGTCGACGGCGTCGTGGAGCGCATCGTGCGGTGTGCGTCCACCGCTGACTTCGATGCTGACCATGGTTGCCTTCGACCGGGGGCGTGCTGGGGTGGCTCAGCTGTTCTGGGCCTCCCAGGTGAGGCCGACGGAGGCGGTGCCGTTCATGACCGAGTTCGGCGCGGTCGGCGAGACCGTGTAGCTCACGCGGTAGACCTTCGACTCGGTCGCGGTGCCGGTCGGGGTCCAGGTGCCGACGCCCGTGGCGTAGTTCGTCGCCGACGTGCCGAACGCGGCGAGCGTGCCCGAGTAGACGGAGCTGTTCGTGGCGGCCGGGGTGAAGCCGGTGCAGGAACCGAAGCCGCCGCCGGTGCCGAGGTCGATCGCGACGGTGATGTTGGACGAGAGCGCGTTGGTCGTGGCCGGGGTGGTCGCGTAGAGCTTCACGGCCGACGCGAGCGAGCCGGTCGAGGTCACCGTGATGCAGTTCGTGCCGGTCGAGCCGGGCTTCAGACCCGTGGCGTTGAAGAGCGCGGTGTTGTTGTCGTCGTCCGTCAGGGCGACGTTGCCGGCGGTCCAGTTGTTCGTCGGGTTCACCGTGGTGGCGGAGAACGCGGCGTACGAGGCGGTGGAGACGACGGCGCCCGAGGCGACGAGCGCGGCGGGGATGGCGATCCAGGCGGCGAGGCGGGCAGCACGAGGAGTGACACGAGGCATGGCGGTGCTCCAGAGGAGAAGAGGTCTGATCGGTTGGTTCGGCCGGGACCGCGATGGTTTGAGTCGCGCTGCATGCCGGGGTGGTGCGGTGTACTGGTTGGTACGACGATCAAGTTACTTCGTCCGAGAGTGACTCACAAGACGAGGGATGCCCCCTCTGGTGGGGACAGCGGAAGTGTCTTGATCAGTGAGATACTTGCTCGATGAGCAGTACGGTACCGACCACCTCCCCCACGACGTCCGCCGTACCGACCCGCCCCGACGACGGCATCGCCGCCCTGGTCACCGCCTTCCGGCTGCTGCAGACGCAGCACTCGCGGGTGCTCCACCACGAGAGCAGCATCCGGGGGCTCAACCCGACGGACAGCCGCTTCGTGTTCTTCCTGGCGTCGGCCGACGACCTGGGCGTCACGCCCAAGCGTGCCGGCGAGTACCTCGAGCTCTCCACCGGTGCCATGACCTCGCTCATCGACCGGCTCGAGCAGGGCGGTCACATCGAGCGGCGCCCCAACCCGGACGACCGCCGCAGCATCCTGCTCCACCTGACGCCGTCCGGCGAGGCGATCGCCCAGCAGATCGGCGCCGTCTACTCGGCGGCGTTCCGTGAGGTCATCGCCCCCGACGCCCGCGAGGCCCTCGCCGAGGCGTTCACCCGGTTCGGCAACGCACTCGCCCGTCGCTCCGGCGCCTCCGCCTGACGAGTCGGACTGGCGCTGCGCGCCCGGGCGTAGGTTCGGGGGCATGACCCCCTCAGAACTCCTCATCGAAGCGTTCTCCCGCGTGCCCGAGACCGTCGAGCGGGCCGTCGACGGGCTCTCCGAGGACCAGCTCGCGTCACGCCCCGGAGCGGGCGCGAACACCGTCGGCTGGCTCGCCTGGCACATCGCGCGCGGGCAGGACGTGCAGGTCGCGGACCTCGCGGGCACCGAGCAGGTGTGGACCGCAGACGGCTGGTACGACCGCTTCGGGCTGCCCTTCCCGGCAGAGGCGCTCGGCTACGGCATGTCCCAGGACGACGTCGGCCGGGTGCGGGCGTCCGGCGAGCTGCTCACCGGGTACCTCCGCGCGGTCCACGAGCGGACCGTCGCGTACCTCGGCACGCTCGGGCCGGACGACCTCGACGCCGTGGTGGACGACGCGTGGGACCCGCCCGTCACCGCGGGCGCGCGCCTCGTCAGCATCCTCGACGACTGCACGCAGCACGCCGGGCAGGCCGGCTACGCGCGCGGGCTGCTGTTCTTCAACCGCTGACGCTGGTCGGACTGACGACGGACTGGAGGCCCGGTGCCAGCTGGCACCGGGCCTCCAGTCCGTCATCTGCTCGCGATCAGCGCGCGGCGAGCTCCGCGACGATGCCGTCGCCGGGGCCGGCCTGCACCAGCTCGGCCTGGATCTCGGCGCGCTCGAGGATGCCCTCGATCTTGCGGATGCGGCCTCGGGGGACGATCGTGACGACGGTGCCCTCCTTGCCGGCACGACCCGTGCGGCCCGAGCGGTGCATGTACGCCTTGTAGTCGTCCGGGGCGTCGGCCTGCACGACGAGCGAGACGTCGTCGACGTGGATGCCGCGGGCGGCGACGTCGGTCGCGACGAGCACGTTCACCCGGCCGCTCGTGAGCAACTGCAGGTTGCGCGTCCGTCGGGACTGGTTCAGGTCACCGTGGAGCGAGGTCGCACGGATGCCGGCGTCCTCGAACTGCTCAGCGAGACGCTCGGCGTAGGCCCGGGTCCTGGCGAAGACGATCGTCTTGCCGTCGCCGGCGACGAGCTCCTCGAGGAGACGGTCCTTCTCGCGCTGCTCGACCACGAGCACGCGGTGGTCGATGGTCGAGGACGCCTGGTCCTCGCCCGCCACTTCGTGCACGCTCGGCTCGTGCAGGAACTGCTCGACGAGGGCCGCGACCTGGGTGTCCAGCGTGGCGCTGAACAGGAGCTTCTGCGCGCGCTTGCCGGCCGGGGTGACCTGGGCCGTGGCCTCGAGGATCTCCTGCACGGGCTCGAGGAACCCGAGGTCGCACATGTGGTCGGCCTCGTCGAGGACGGAGACGACGACCTCGCTGAGGTCGAGCGTGCCCTTCCGCATGAGGTCCTGCACACGGCCGGGAGTGCCGACGATGATGTCGACGCCGCGCTGCAGAGCGCCCTCTTGACGGCCGTACGGCACGCCGCCGTAGATCTGCGTCGTGAACAGGCCGACCGACCGGGCGATGGGCTGCACCGTGCGGTCGATCTGCAGGGCGAGCTCACGGGTCGGCGCGAGGATGAGCGCACGCGGGGCGCGGCCCATCTTGCGGTTCGCGCCGCCGCCGTTCTCCATGAGCTTCTCGACGAGCGGGGCGCCGAACGCGATGGTCTTGCCGGAGCCCGTGCGGCCGCGGCCGAGGACGTCCTTGCCTGCGATGACGTCGGGGATCGTCGCGGCCTGGATCGGGAACGGGCTGGTCGCACCGAGCTCGGCCAGGGCACGCGAGATGTTGCCGCCGATGCCGAGGTCGGCGAAGGTCACGCCCTCGACGTCGGCGGCGATGGTCGACTCGGCCTTGAGCTTGTCGAGCTTGACGTCGTCCACGGGGACGAAGTGGCCGGCGCGGGACGCGGGGGCCTCGCGGTCGTCGCGGTCGAAGCGGCGCTGGGGGCGCTCGTCGTTGTCACGACGAGGTGCGCGGTCGTCGCGGTTGAACGTGCGCGGGGCACGGTCATCGCGGTCGAAGCGGCGCTGCGGGCGCTCGTCGTTGTCACGGCGCGGGGCTCGGTCGTCGCGGTTGAACGTGCGAGGAGCGCGGTCGTCGCGGTCGAAGCCGCGCTGGGGACGCTCGTCGTTGTCACGACGGGGCGCACGATCATCACGGTTGAAGCTGCGCGGGGCACGGTCGTCGCTGTCACGACGGGGTGCTCGGTCGTCACGGTTGAACGTGCGCGGGGCACGGTCATCACGGTCGAAGCGACGCTGCGGACGCTCGTCGTTGTCACGACGCGGGGCACGGTCGTCACGGTTGAACGTGCGCGGGGCACGGTCATCAGGGTCGAAGCGACGCTGCGGGCGCTCGTCGTTGTCACGACGCGGGGCACGGTCGTCGCGGTTGAAGCTGCGAGGCGCGCGGTCGTCGCGGTCGAAGCGACGCTGCGGGCGCTCGTCGTTGTCACGACGAGGGGCACGATCGTCGCGGTTGAAGCTGCGCGGGGCTCGCTCATCGCGGTCCGAACCGCGTGCGGGACGGCCAGCGCCGCGGGGCTCCCACGCCGGACGGCTGCCGCGGCTGTCGCGCGGGTCCCAGTTCGGACGGCTCGGGCGATCGCCCTGCGACGAACGGTTGCGGCGGTCGTCAGCGTCCCAGCGCTGCTTCTGCCGGGGCGCGGTCGGCTCCGGGGCGCGGAAGCCGCGGTGCTTGCTGCTGCGAGCGGCGGGGGTGCCGTTCGGGTGACGGGTTCGGTCGGAGGCGCGGTTGTCCGCGCCCTTGTCGTAGGGGGCCATGAGTGCTTTCCGGGGTGCAGACGTACCACGCAGCCCAGCAGCGACATCGGCGGGGGCGGTTCGTGGAGAGGGGGTTCATCCCGTCGTCGATCGACGTGATTCCAGCCCTCGAACTACACAACACCCAAACACGTCCGCGGCTCGCGAGCCGCGGTGTCGAAGGCCGACCGGCCGAGTCTACGCGACCACGCGCGTCGACACCAGCCCCGTCGATCGGCCGGGCTGGTGTCGGTGGGCGAGCGGGGCCTCCTGGCCGGAGGGGCTCAGGACTCGGCGAGCCGCTGTCGTTGCTCGGCCACGTCGAAGTCCGCCGCGGGCCACGAGAGGTGCATGTCCTCGAGCGCGCGGAGCAGGAGCTGCTGGACGGCGAGGCGGGCGTACCACTTGCGGTTCGCCGGCACGACGTACCAGGGTGCGACGGCGGACGACGTGCGGTCGAAGGCGATCTGGTACGCCTGCTGGTAGTCGTCCCAGCGCAGGCGCTCGTCGATGTCGGCCGGGTTGAACTTCCAGTGCTTGTCGGGGCGGTCCAGGCGGTCGCCGAGGCGAGCGCGCTGCTCGTCCTTCGAGATGTGCAGCATCACCTTGACGATCGTGGTGCCCTGCGCGGCGAGTCGGCTCTCGAAGTCGACGATCGCGCCGTAGCGACGCTCGATCTCCTCGGGTGGGGCGTACCCGCGCACCCGCTGGATGAGGACGTCCTCGTAGTGGGAGCGGTCGAACACCCCGAGCTGCCCGGCGGCCGGGAGCTGCCGTTCCACGCGCCAGAGGAAGTCGTGCTCGCGCTCTTCTGCCGTCGGTGCCTTGAACCCGGCGTAGTGCACGCCGTTGGGGTCGACGGCGCCGACGACGTGCGACACGATGCCGCCCTTGCCCGCGGTGTCCATCGCCTGCAGTACCAGGAGCACGCGGCGCTCGTCGCCCGCGGTCGCAGCGGCCCACAGACGTTCCTGCAGAGCTGCGAGTCGGTCGGCTCCGGCGGCGAGGGACTCGAGGCCGTCGATCTTGCGTCCGGGGAAGCCCGGGGTGCCGTCGGGGTCGACGTCGGCGAGCTGGAAGCCCTCGTCGACACGGAGGAGCGGTTCGGGATCGGCGTTCCAGGCCTTGCGTCGACTCACGGGTCCTCCTGCTTCGACGGTGACGGGTCGCCCTCATCCTGGCACCCCCGGGTGTCCAGCGTGCTGCGATCGGCCACACCTGGGGATACCGTTGTCGGCGATGAGGTCCGGCCGTCGCACCCTGCTCGCGCTCGTCGCCGCGATCGTGGCGCTCGGCGCGGTCGCGTCGTGCAGTGCCGACCCCGCCGGCGACGGCAACCAGACCGTCACCGCCGGCGCCGTGATCTACCCCCTGTCGTTGCGGTACCACGGCATCGACGTCGTCACGGACGTGCCGTACGGCGGGGACCGACTGCAGCGGCTCGACGTCTGCCTGCCGGCGGACAGCGCACCGGGCACGACCGCGACGCCCGAGGGGGCGGCGACGCCAGCGGGTGCGGCTGCTGCCGCTGGGAGCGGGGGCCTTGCCGGCTCCGGGTCCACTTCCTCGGCAGTGCCGGAGGTCCCCGAGCCGGGTGCGACGGGCCGCACGAACCCGTCACCGACCGCGCCGGCCACGGCCGACCCCTCGGCGCTCGAGAAGGCCGCCACCGGGACCCGGCCGGCCGTGATGATGGTGCACGGCGGCAGCTGGTCACACGGCGACAAGGACACGGCCGCGTACCGGGCCGTCTGCCAGTACCTGGCGTCCGCCGGCTTCGTCACGTTCAACGTGGACTACCGCCTCGCCCCGACCGATCCGTTCCCCGCCGGGCTCGACGACGTCCGACGGGCGCTCGACTGGGTGTTCCGGCCCGCCACGCTCGAGACCTACGACGTCGACGCGGACCGGGTCGGGGTGTTCGGCGGGAGCGCCGGGGGGAACCTCGTGTCACTGCTCGCCGTCGAGGACCACCGCTCGACCGCGTACGCCGACGGTGACCGCATCCGTGCGGTCGTCGACCTGAGCGGACCGTCGGACCTGACCAGCCGCTCGACCGCCTCCGACGGGGTGTCGGCAGCGTTCCAACGGCGACAACTGCTGTACCTCGGCTGCACCCGGTACGACGCCTGCCCAGCGGCCGAGCGGGCGTCCCCGCGGTACAACGTGACGGCGGACACCCCGCCGTTCTTCATCGGGCACTCGACCCACGAGTTCATCCCGATGTGGGAGTCCCAGGACTTCGCCTCGGCCCTGCGCGACGAGGGCGTCCCGGTCACCTTCGTCGCGGTCGAGGGCACCGCGCACTCGATCGCCCAGCTCGACCAGGCGATGAGCGAGCGCGTCGTGCGGTTCCTGCGGCGGACGCTGCGCTGACGGAGCGGGCGGTCGGGCGGTCGGTCAGACCGCGGACCGGTCTGTACCCCGGGCGGGTGCCACCCGGAGTCGGGCTGCCGGCGGCGCACCGTCCGGACGAGACTTCCCGGGTGACCGACACCTCGACCCTCCTCGTGCGACCCACCACCAGCTGGCAGCACCGCTCGCTCGCCAGCACCGCGGCGGAGCTGCTGCTCGGGCTGTCGTTCGTGGTGACCGTGGCCTTCGCGGGCTGGGGCGTGGCGACCGGCCACACCTCGCCGGTCGCCCAGCTCGGTGCGGTCGTGTTCCTCGTGACGCTGACCGTCGTCCTGGTGAACTGGTTCACGCAGCTCGAGGTCGAGGACGCCGAGGGGCGCTAGCGCGCGTACTGGTCCTTCCACTCCTGACGGCCCGACCGGGTGAAGGTCTCCCGGAGCCACTGCCGGAACCGACGCCGCGGGCGGCCTGCGGCGCGACGGTCTGCACGCCACTCCAGCGCCCGCTCCACCAGGAAGTACAGCGCCGGCAGCACGATGAGCGTCAGCAGAGTAGACGACACGAGCCCGCCGATCACCACGAGTGCGAGCGGCTGCGAGATGAAGCCGCCCTGCCCGGTGACCCCGATCGCCATCGGCACCAGCGCGAAGATCGTCGCGAGCGCCGTCATCAGGATCGGCCGGAGTCGTCGTGTGGCGCCCTCGACCAGGGCCTCGCGCACGCGGAGGCCCCGTCGTCGGTACTGGTTGACGAGGTCGATGAGCACGATCGCGTTCGTCACGACGATGCCGACGAGCATGAGCACGCCGATGAGCGAGGCCACCCCGAGCGGGATGCCCGACACGAGCTGCAGCAGGATCGCCCCCGTCGCCGCGAACGGCACGGACACGAGCAGCAGCACCGGCTGGTACAGGTTGCGGAAGGTCGCGACCATGACGACGTAGACGATCAGGATCGCCACCAGGGCCGCGAGCAGCAGCTGGCTGAACGCCGACGACTGGCTCGAGGCGACGCCGCCGATCGACGCTGACGCGCCCTTCGGCAGGTCGAGCTGGTCCACCGCCGAGGTGACGGACTGCACCGCTGCCCCGAGGTTCGCCGGGTCCGGGGTCACCGTGATGGTGGCCGTCCGGACCGCGTCCGACGTGGTGACCGTGGTCGGTCCGTCCGCACGCTCGACCGTCGCGACGTCCGACAGCGGGACGGAGCCCGTCGCGGTCGGCACCGAGAGCGCCCGCAGCGCGGCGATCGTCGTCGGCGGTTCCGGGTCGGCGATGTAGACGTCGAGGGTGGCGTCCTCGATCTCGACCGAGCCCGTGTCACGCGGGGACACCGACGCGGCGACGAGCCCGCCGACCTGGGTCTCGGTGAGCCCGAGCTCGGCGGCCTTCGCCCGGTCGACCCGGACGGCCAGGTAGGGCTCGGCGGCGGAGAGGTTGCTCGACGCGCCGGTCGTGTCGTCCAGGCCCCGCATCTTCGCGAGCACCCGGTCGGACGCCGTCTTGAGCTGCGCCTGGGTCGGCGCCGTGACGTCGACCTCGATGTCGCTGCTGCCGCCGAAGGCCCCGCCGGCAGAGGACACTGCGACGTTCCCAGCACCCGTGATCCCGTCGAGGCGCTTGCGGGTGTCGGACTGGATCCGGGTCTGGTCGGCACCGGACGTGGTGGTGACCGCGTACTGGATCGACGCCGTCCCGCCGCCGCCGAACGCGGCCTGGATCGACTGACCGCTCGACCCGATCGTGGTCTGCACGGTCTCGACGCCGTCGACCGCGCGGAGTTCGCGCTCGACCTTGCGGGCTGCGTCCGACTGGACCGCGAGCGAGCTCCCCGGTTCGAGGTCCTGCGTGACCGTGAACGTGTTCTGGCCGGAGTCGCCGAGGTAGTTCGTCTTCACGAACGGCAGCGCGGCGGCGGTCCCGCCGAGCACCAGCACGGCGAGGAGGACGACGACCCACGGGAACCGCAGCACCCAGTGCAGCAGCGGCTGGTACCCGCGCCGCAGCCGGTCGGGAGCGCTGGCGTCGTGCAGGTCGGCGGCACTGCTGAGCGTGGTGCTCGTGGCCGACGAGGACGAGGACGCGGACGCCGCCGCCGCGTGCTTGTGGCCCTTCGGCGCGCGGAGGAACCAGTACGCCAGCACGGGCACGATCGTCAGCGAGACGAGCAGCGACGCCACGAGCGCCATCGACACGGTGAGGGCGAACGGCCGGAAGAGCTCACCGACGAGCTCGGCGACGAACGCCACCGGCAGGAACACCACGACGGTCGTCACGGTGGACGCGGTCACGGCGCCGGCGACCTCGCGCACGCCGTCGAGCACGGCCTGGCGCCGGTCGACCCCGGGTTGCAGGTGCCGCTTGATGTTCTCGATCACGACGATGGAGTCGTCGACCACGCGGCCGATCGCGATCGTCAGCGCGGCGAGCGTGATGATGTTGAGCGTGTACCCGGCGGCGCGCATGCCGATCGCCGCGAGCAGCACCGAGGTCGGGATCGAGATCGCGGTGACGAGCGTCGACCGGACGGACAGCAGGAACACCAGGATCACGACCACGGCGAAGCCGAGCCCGAGCAGCCCTTCCTCGGCCAGCGAGTCGATGGACTGCTGGATGTAGGGCGCCTGGTCGAACACGACCGTGAACTTGGGGTCCCCGGTGATCTTGGACTCGATGCCGGGCAGGGCGTCGCGGACGGTCGTGGAGACGTCCACCGTGTTGGCCTGCTGGGTCTTGGTGATCGCGATGGTCAGCGCCTGCTCACCGTCCACACGGCTGATCGACGTGCGCGGGGACTCCTTGATCGCGACCGTCGCCACGTCCCCGAGGGTCGTCGCCACGGGGGCGCCGGTGACGTCCTTGCCGCCGGTCAGGGGCAGGGCAGCGATGTCGGCGGTCGACGCGATGCGCTCCCCCGTCTGCACCGAGAGCGTCGAGCCGTCCTGCGTCAGGCTGCCGCCGGGGATGAGCGTGCCGTTGTCGTCGAGGGCGTCGGAGATGGTGGTCTCGGACAGGCCCCTGGCGGCGAGCTCGTCGCGGTCGGGGGTGATCACCACGCGGCGACCCGGGTTGCCGAAGACGTCGGCCTCGCGCACGCCGTCGAGCTTCTCGAGGTCGGGGATCGCCGTCGCGTTCAACCGGTCGACGAGCTGCTCCTGGTCACCCTTGGCGGACACGGCGAGCTGGAGCACGGGCAGGTCGTCGAAGGACCCGGTGACGATCTGCGTCTGCACGGAGTCCGGCAGGGAGAGAGCGTTGACGACGGTCTGGATCTTGTCCTCGGCGCTGGCGAGGTTGGACCCGTAGTCGAACTCGGCGGAGACGACGCTCTGCCCGGTCGAGGACGTCGCCGACGTGGACTTGAGGTCCGGCACCGCCTGGATGCCCTGCTCGATCTTGGTCGAGACGTCGTTCGACACGACCTGCGGGGTCGCGCCGGGGTAGGCGCTGACGATCGCGATCTGCGGGAACTGGACGCTCGGGATCAGCTCCTGCTTGAGGCTGGAGAGCGCGATCCCGCCGAACACCGCGACGACGATGGTGACGAGCGCGATGAGCGCGCGGTTCCGCAGGCTGAAGACCGAGAGGAGGTGCACGCTCCGATCCTCGCAGGCAGGGCTGACAGCGGACGCATCAGCAGCGTCACCGCGACCGTGGGACCACCGGACCCGTCAGCTGAGCAGGACGTACGCGCCGAGCACCCCGACCGTCCCGAGCACGCCGCACCCGAGCGCCACGACCCGTCCCACCGGTGTCCGCGCGAGCACGACCCCGACGAGCAGCACGCCCGCCCCGACGACGATCTCGACGATCCACGTCGCGACGCCCGTGGTCTCGGCGACCTGCAGCAGGCAGCGGATGCCCTCACCGACGAGGACGGCTGCGGTCACGCCGAAGGCCGCTCCACGCCAGCGGCCGTCCCGGGAGCGGACGGCCACGGCGACGGCACCCGCGAGCACCCCGGCCGGGAAGCCCATCAGCACCCAGAAGCTCGTGATCGACAGCACGTCCGGGAAGCCGCGCAGGTTCGACGCCGCCCAGTACCCCACGTGCAGGAGCTCGAGCAGGACGATGCCGGTCACCATCGCCACGGGCAGCCCGACGCGTCCGCCGCGCACCCGCATGACGAGCAGCAGCGCGACGGCGACGATGAACCAGGGTCCGGCCGAGTTGGCGACGCTCGACAGCCCCGTGACGCCCTGGCCGTACGAGGTGAGCACCCCCGCGAGCAGCGCCCCGCCGAACGCCATCGAGACCCGGGCGGCCGCGGGCACGGCCGGGACGGCGGGGACGGAGCTGCTCGCGGTGATCGGTGTCATGCGCCCAGCATCGCGAGCGCCCGGCGCACCGTCGTCCCACCAGGGAGCCAGCCGGGTCCACCGACAGGATGATCCCGCCCCGCCTCACACCACCGCGGCCAGCGACCCCCGCGCCCCTGCCGACGCCCGGCCGACCCGTCCCCACGCCCGCTCGAGCACGTCGACCATGCGCACCCGGTCGGCCGGCGGCATCGTGAAGGGCACCCGGAGGAACCGCTCGAAGCCGCCGTCCGGCCCGAACACCCCGCCGGACGCCAGCACGACGCCCTCGGCCCGTGCGGCGAGCACCAGCGCGCTGGACACCGGTCGGCCGAGCCCCACCCACGTCGTCAACCCGCCCGCCGGCGACGGGACGTCCCACTCCGGCAGCCGCGTGCGCAACGCGTCCACGACCTCGTCGCGACCCTGCCGCAGGGACGTGCGCCGAGCCTCCAGGACGGCGTCGGTCCGGGGGACCAGCTCGCGCGCGACCAGCTGGTCGAGCACCGGCGTGCCGAGGTCACCGGTCGGGCGTGCGAGCAGCAGGCGCTGCAGCAGCGCCGGTCGCGCGCGGATCCAACCGATCCGCAGCCCGCCCCAGAAGACCTTGGCGGCGGACCCGATCATCACGACGTCCTCGCTCAGCGTGGCCAGGGGCACGGCGGCCGGTCCGTCGATCCGCAGCTCCCCCATCGTCTCGTCGGCGATCACGGTCGTCCCCACGGAGGCGGCGACGTCGACCAGCAGCGCGCGGGCCTCGGCCGACATGGTCGCGCCGGTCGGGTTGTGCAGCTCCGGCATCACGTACGCGACCGCCGGGGTCGATCGCCGCAGGGCCGTCTCCAGCACCGCGGTGTCCCACCCACCGCGGGCGTCGACGGGCACGCCGACGAGTCGGCCGCCGGCCTCGCGGAAGGCCTCGTGCGCGTGCGGGTACGTCGGCGACTCCACGAGCACGGCATCCCCCCGTCGGACGAGGACCCGCGCCAGGAGGGCGATCGCGTGCTGGGCGCCGACGGTCACGATCACCTGGTCGGAGGATGTCGGCAGCCCTCGATCGGTGTACCGCGATGCGATGGCCTCGCGCAGGCCGGGGTCGCCCACCGTGTCGTACCCGATCCCGGCGAGCGCCGCCGGGACGTGCCGCATCGCGCGCTCGACGGCGTCCGCCACCCCGGGCGCGGCGTGCATGGCCGCCTTCCGGAGGTCGAGCACGTCCCCGGCGACGACGCCGCCGAGCCGTTCGGGGTCCGGCCGTCCTGCCAGGTCCGCCGGCAGCCGCACGACACTGCCGGACCCGCGGAGGGAGACCAGGAAGCCGTCCTCGCGCAGGCGGGCGTACGCGTTCGCGACGGTCGTCCGTGAGACGCCGAGCGCCTCGGCCAGCCCGCGTTCCGCCGGCAGACGGGCCCCGAGCGGCACCCGGCCGTCGATGACGAGGACCCGGATGGCATCGGCCAGCGCCGCGTAGGCCGTGGCGTCGGAGTCGGTGCGCCACTCGCTGAGCAGCAGGGCGGCCGAGCGGGCGCTGAGGAGGACCGGGGTCATGGGGACCACGCTAGTCAGATTGGCTCTCGACGGGCAGTCCAATCCGCGGGAGCATCGGACCATGTCCCGCCCAACCGCCCTCACCCTCCGGTCCGTCCAGCTGCTCGTCGGGCTGTTCCTCTACGGCGCCTCGACCGCCCTGCAGGTCCGCGCAGTCGTCGGCGTCTCGTCGTGGACCGTCCTGACGGAGGGGCTCGAGCACGTGGTGCCGTGGTCGTTCGGGCTCATCACCGTCGTGTCGAGTGGCGTCATCCTGCTGCTCTGGATCCCGCTCCGCCAGAAGCCCGGTGTCGGGACGCTGCTGAACGCCCTGCTGATCGGTCCCTCCGCCGACCTGGTCCTGTGGCTCGTGCCGTCACCGGACGGTCTGGTCGCACGGATCGGGCTCTTCGTCGCCGGCCTGGTCCTGCTGGCCGTCGCGACCGCGTTCTACATCGGCGCCGGCTTCGGCACGGGCGCGCGCGACGGACTGATGGTCGGACTGCACCAGCGGCTCGGCTGGCCGATCTGGCTCGCCCGCACCCTGATCGAGGTCGCCGTGGTCATCGTCGGCTGGTTCCTCGGCGGGGACGTCGGCGCCGGCACCGTGATCGCCGCGTTCGCCATCGGCCCGATGGTCCAGCCCATGATGCCGCTCTTCCGCCGCTTCCCGTGGAGCCCCGAGCGGTCGGGTCACCTCCCACCCGGCCGGGAGGCCCGCCCCGCCCCCGCCACGGAGCCCACGCCCGCCCCGTGATCGCCGGGCGTCCGCGCGGCCGGGAAGCCGCGCGCGGCCCTTGTCGCGTCCAGACTCGCGATGTATCGTGACTTCCACAACGCGATACATCGCGAGTTCGAGGAGGCAACATGGCACAGGAGAAGTGGCTCGTCGAGGAGCCCAAGGTCATCGACACCGGCATCGTCCGGTCCGTGCGCGTCGGACTCGTGGGCGGGCAGGTCGACGTCGTCGCGCACGACGAGCCCACCGCACGCGTCGAGGTGCACAGCGTGTCGGGCAAGCCGCTCAAGATCGAGCTCGACGGCGACACGCTCACCGTCGACCACCCGCAGATCCGCTGGGACGACCCGATCGGGTTCCTGCGGTCCTTCCGCGGCTCTGCCCGTGCGGACGTCAGCATCCTGGTGCCCCGCGACGCCGGCGTCACCCTCGGGGTCGTCTCCGCTGGCGCACTGCTCTCCGGCACGAACCGCGGCGCGACGCTGAACACCGTGTCCGGCGACCTCGTCGTCGACGGCGTCGCGGGCGACGTCACCGTGAACGCGGTCAACGGCTCCACCACGATCCACGACCTCGACGGCGCCCTCACGGTGCACACCGTCTCCGGTGACGTCGTCGCGACGGGTGAGATCCCGCGGTTCTCGGCAGACGGCGTCTCCGCCGACGTCGTGCTCGACCTGCGCGGCACCCCCGACGCC
Organism: Curtobacterium sp. VKM Ac-2865; assembly: GCF_015350905.1. GTDB lineage: Bacteria > Actinomycetota > Actinomycetes > Actinomycetales > Microbacteriaceae > Curtobacterium. The sequence goes on from NZ_JADKRZ010000003.1 coordinate 115,227, forward strand.
GCCAAGGTGAACACGGTGTCCGGCTCGGTGAGCGTCCGGCTCGAGGACGGTGTCCCCTTCCGCTGCACCGTCAGCACGGCGACCGGCAAGCTGCAGTTCGACGATGCGGAGATCAACGGCGTCCGCGGCTCCTACGTCAAGCAGGGCGGCGAGCTCTCCGGGCAGTGGCTCGACCTCAAGGTGAACTCGGTCTCCGGCGACATCGCGGTGCTGCACGCCCCGCCGGCTGCCCCCACGGCTCCCCCGACGACGGCGTACACCGCCCCCGAGACGCCGACCACCGGCACGACCGGCACGCACGGCACGACTGACGAGACCGAGGCGCCCGCATGAGCCCCGTCTTCGCCCACGGTCAGCTGCGCCTGTACCTGCTCGTCCTGCTCGCCGACCACCCGATGCACGGGTACGAGGTCATCCAGGCCCTCGGCGAGCGCTTCGGCGGCACCTACGTCCCGAGCGCTGGCACGGTCTACCCGCGCCTGGCCAAGCTCGAGGACGAGGGCCTGGTCTCGAAGACCGTCGACGGCCGCAAGACCGTCTACGCGATCACCGAGGCCGGCCGCGCCGAGCTCACCGCCCGCGCCGACGAGATCGCCGACGTCGAGTCCGGCGTGAACGACTCCGTCCGGTCGCTGGCCGACGGGGTCCGAGCCTCGGTCGGGGACGCCATGCGCTCGCTCCGCGCCGACCTCGCCGCGTCCGCACAGGGCGCCAGCACCGAGGAACCGACCTCCGTCCCCTCGGAGAGCGCCCGGGTGCTCCGCGAGCTCGAGATGGCCCTGTCGTCGTTCCGGCAGCAGGTCCGCGCCGACCTGCGCCGCCGTGCCACCCGCGGCACGCTCGGCGCCGACACGGTGACGCGTCTGCGCGACGGCCTGGAGGCCCTGCGCCGGTCGCTCTGACCGCTCGCGCCGGCGGGGCGGGGGCAACCACGGCCTCCCATCCGCTGGCGCAGTCGGCCCACCGCACCAGCGCGTGGACCGGACCTCCGCCTGCCTGTCCGTCCGCACAGTGTTGACTCGCGCGCGGATGTGAGTAGGTTTGCCGCTCGTGACGAACGAGATCCGGTCGCTGAAGTCGCGGCTGATCGGGGATCCGCTCCCCTCCGAGAAGCTCGAGGGACAGCTGCTCCCGAAGCACCTCGCGCTCCCCATCTTCGCGAGCGACCCCCTCTCCTCGGTGGCGTACGCCCCGCAGGAGCTGCTGATGATCCTGCTGCTCGGCGGGATGGCGTTCCTGACCTTCGCCCCGTGGGTCGCCGCGCTCGTCGTGCTGCTGCTCGTCGTCGTGGTCGCGTCCTACCGCCAGCTCATCAAGGCGTACCCGTCCGGCGGCGGCGACTACGAGGTCGCGCACCGGAACCTCGGCGAGAAGGCCGGGCTCGTCGTGGCCAGTGCCCTGCTCGTCGACTACGTGATGACGGTGGCGGTGTCGGTGGCCTCGGGCGTGGACAACATCATCTCCGCGCTGCCGATGCTCAACCCGTTCCGCGTCGAGCTCGCGCTGGCCTTCGTCGTGCTGCTGGCGGCCGCGAACCTGCGGGGTGTGCGGGAGTCGAGCAAGGCCTTCGCCGTCCCGACGTACCTGTTCGTGGCGAGTGTCTTCGTGATGGTCGTCACCGGCCTGGTCCGCGTCGCCGCCGGGCACGCTCCCGTCGCCGAGTCGGCCGGGTACACGGTGCAGAACGTCGAGCACACCACGCAGGCGGCGTTCATCCTGCTGCTCCTCCGCGCGTTCGCGTCCGGCTGCTCCGCGCTGACCGGCGTCGAGGCGATCGCGAACGGCGTGCAGGCCTTCCGCCGACCCAAGGTGCGGAACGCCCAGGCGACCCTGGTGGCCATGGGCGGCATCGCGATCGTCCTGTTCGTCGGACTCATCACGCTCGCGCTCGTGTCCCGCGTGCACTACGCCGAACAGGCCTGCGACCTGGTCGGCTTCGCGAACTGCGCGACGACGCCGCAGCGCTCCCTCATCGCCCAGATCGCGGCGGCCACGTTCGGGGACAACTCCGTGCTGTTCTTCGTGATCCAGGCAACGACGGCCGCAGTGCTGCTCCTCGCGGCGAACACGGCGTTCAACGGGTTCCCGCTGCTCGGCTCGATCCTGGCGCGCGACTCCTACGCGCCCAAGGCCCTGTCGACGCGGGGCGACCGGCTCATCTACTCGAACGGCGTCATCGTGCTGGCGCTCGTCGCGGCCGCGCTGCTCGTGGTCTACCGGGCGAACGTCACGAGCCTCATCCAGCTGTACATCATCGGCGTCTTCGTGTCGTTCACGCTCGGCCAGACGGGCATGGTCGTGCACTGGACGCGGCTGCTCCGCGCCGACCGGGACGGCACCGCGTCCGAGCCCGTGCACCGCGGGCAGGTCGTGCGCTCCCGGACGATCAACGCGATCGGCGCGACGTTCACCCTGGTCGTCCTGGTCATCGTCACGATCACGAAGTTCACGCACGGCGCCTGGCTGGTGTTCCTCATCATGCCGGTGCTCTACGTGCTGATGCTCGGTGTGAACCGGTACTACCGCGACGTCAAGCACGAGGTCGAGGCGGACGTCGAGACGCAGTTCGGCGCGACCGGCGACCACGCGATCGTCCTGGTGAACAAGCTGCAGAAGCCGGTGCTCAAGGCGCTCGACTACGCCATCGCCGCCAAGCACGCCGGACTCGAGGCCGTGCACGTGGCCATCGACGACGCCGACGCCGCGCACCTCCGGCAGCAGTGGGCCGAGCACGGCATCGAGGTCCCGCTGACGATCGTGCCGAGCCCGTACCGCGACATCTCGATGCCGCTCATCTCCTACATCAAGGCGCACCGGGCAGCCCACGGGTCCGAGGTCGTCACGGTCTACACGCCGATCTTCATCGTCGGACACTGGTGGGAGGGCCTGCTCCACAACCACCGTGGCCGTCGGATCCGGCGGAAGCTCCTGCTCGTGCACGGGGTGACCGTCGCGCTCGTGCCGTGGCTCCTCGACTCGTCCGAGCTGCTCTACGGCCGTCGCTCCCGCCCGTTCCCCGGGCAGGACCGCCGTGGTGAGCCCGTCCGACCCCCGCTCCGCCGGTCACCGAACGGTGTCTTCCGCAGTGAAGAGGAGGACCGCATCCTCCGATCGGCCCAGCGGAACAGCCTGCAGTCGCGTCGTGCGACCCGACCGGCCGGCCCCGCCGAGGGCGTCGACCCGGCCCTCTGCACCGGCGAGATCCGTGCCCTGGTGGCGGCGTCCGCGGCGCGCAGGCCGACGTCCTCGGAGTGAGCCGAGCCTCCCGGAATACGATGTGACCCCATGACCAACGCTCCCGAACTGCGCACCTGGGCGACGTTCGACGGCCACGGCGGCAAGGTGTCGAAACGCGTCGAGGTCCTCGACCACCGCGACGACCGGTACGACGGCCTCGTCGCCGTCCGCGGCGAACACCCGCTCGGCGCGCTCGACGAACGCGCCGTCGACGACGACGCCGAACTGGCCCGCGGCGTCGCGAGCATCGGCTGGGTCGACCCGGCCACCCTCCGCGACTGGTACCGGCCCGACCGGGTCGTCGTGCCGCTCGTCGAGGCCCGCCGCTCCGGCCTGGAGCCCGGTGTCTACGCCGACACCCGCGGACGCGGTCGCGTCCGGATCGACGGCCAGGAGGCCCACCTCGGCCCCGACGGTCGGCCCGCCTTCCGCGCGCTGGCCGCGTCCGGCGTCGTGGACGCGCCGCTCCCGAAGGACCAGGTTGTCCGGCTGGTCACGGTGACCGCCGACGCCACGACACCGACCGGGGCCGCCGGTGTGGAGATCGTCACGACGCCGATCAGCCCGCTGCTGGCGCCCGGCACCTACCCCGGGTTCGCGGACGATGTGCCCGGCCTGCCGCCGCGCACATCCTCCGGTCGGGTGGAAGTCCGTGCGGCGGTGCTGCTCGAGGGGTCGCTGCACCCGGTGGAGCGGCTCGACGAGCCCGGCAACACGCTCTGGGTCACGCGGGACGGGCGCTCGGTGCCGCTCGCCGCGAACGAGGTCGGGCCGGACCTCGTGCGGTACACGAGCGTGCCGGTGGACGAGTCCGGCGCTGCGTAGCGTCTTCCGGCCCGCGGGTCGGCTGGTGTCAGTGGGTGCGGCGTAGCGTCCGTGCCATGACCGATGCAACCTCCTCCCCGTCCCCCTCCGAGTCGCCGACCGACGGCGAGACCCTCGGCGGGGCCCGTCCGGACCCGTCCACCACCGCGAGCAAGGACCCGGAGCAGTGGGTCACCGGCGACGAGCCCATGACCGGCCCGCAGCGCAGCTACCTCGACACCCTGGCTCGTGAGGCCGGCGAGGAGCTCTCCGCCGACCTGACCAAGGCCGAGGCGTCCGAGCACATCGACCGCCTGCAGCACCAGACCGGCCGCGGCACGCCCGACGGCGAGGCCTCGGACTCCGGCACCATCGGCGCCACGTCCTGACACGACGCTGATCCCGTCGCCCGGTGCGACGTCGGCCACCCCGTGCGAGCTGTTGTGCTCGCACGGGGTGGCCGTTCCCGTTGGCCTGGGCATCCCCTGGTGATGTCAGCAGAGAACCCCCGACATGTTGGATGCGTGACACGTCACCTCGTACGGTCGTGGCCATGCGAACGACATCGACATCCATCGGCCTGACCGTCCTGCGCGTCGTCCTCGGGGTGGTCTTCATCGCCCACGGAGCCCAGAAGGTCGGGCAGGGCATCCCCGCCGTCGCCTCGGGCTTCTCCGGCATGGGCGTCCCGTTCGCCGAGGTCGCCGCCCCGCTCGTCGCCGGGCTGGAGCTCGTCGGCGGCGCGTTCCTGGTGCTCGGGGTCGCGACGCGGGTCGTCGCGGCGCTGCTCGCGGTCGACATGGTCGCGGCGGGGGTGCTGGCGCACAGCGAGGCCGGGTTCTTCGCGCAGTCGGGCGGCTTCGAGTTCGTGCTCGTGCTGGCCGCCGGGTCGCTCGCGGTCGCGCTGACCGGGCCCGGGCGGTTTTCCCTCGACGCGGTCGTGCTGCGTGCACGTCGTCGCCGTCGTGGCGTCGAGGAGCCGCTGGCCGCGTAGGTCGGCGCTGCGCGCGGGGTGCGCGCGGCCGGCGGCCGGCGGGCGCGGGGGCGGCTCGGTGCGAGGTTGCGCACCCCGTGCGGGGCCGTCGGCGCGCACGGGGTGTGCGACCTCGCACGGGCCGGAGGACCTCGCACGGTGCGAGTTCAGGCCGGGTCGCACGGGCCGGAGGACCTCGCACGGTGCGAGGTCAGGACGGGTCGAGCGCGGCCATCACCTGGCGGGCGATCCGTCGACCGGCTCGGTTCGCCCCGATGGTCGACGCCTGCGGGCCGTACCCGGCGAGGAACAGCCGGGGCTCGTCCTCCGAACGCCCGTCCGACACGACCACGCCGCCCTTCGCCGTCCGCAGGTGCAGGGGCGCCAGGTGCCGTAGGTCGGCCCGGAAGCCCGTGGCCCAGATGACCGCGTCGGCGTGCACGTGCTCGCCGTCAGCGGTCACCACGCCGTCCTCGTCGAACCGCTGGAACATCGGCTCGTCACGGAGCACCCCGCGATCCAGGCCCGCCCGGATGCGCCGCGACACCGGGGTCCCGGTCCCGCTGACGATGCTCGGCAGGACCTCGCCGGCACGCGCTGCCCGGTCCTGTTCCTCGACCGCGGCCACCGCGGACTCGACGTCGAGCGCGGACCCGTCGGACCACACCGTCGGACGCCGGGTGAACCACCGCGTGGACCGGGCGACACCGTCGAGCTCGAGCAGGAAGCCGATCGCGCTCGTGCCGCCACCGACCACCAGGACGTCCTGCCCGGCGAACGCCGCCGCGGACCGGTACTCGGTGGTGTCGACCTGCCGCCCGCCGAACACGTCGCGGCCCGGGTACCAGGGGACGAACGGGGTGCCCCAGGTACCCGACGCGTTCACGACGACGTCCGCCAGGATCCGCGCGACCCGCCCGTCCGCGCCCCGCGTCGTCACACACAGTCCGGAACCCGCGCGGTCGACGCTCGTCACCTGCACCGGACGCCGCACCCGGAGGTCGTGGTGCTGCTCGAAGCGGCGGTAGTACTCGCCGACGACGTCACGAGCGGGACGCGCCCGGTCGGCGTCGTCGAACCGCAGCCCCATCTCGTGCATCCCGGGCAGGTCGTGCACGCGGTGCGCGGCACCGAGCCGGAGGGCCTCCCAGCGGAACTGCCACGCGCCGCCCGTGCCCGGAGCCCGGTCGAGGACGACCATGTCCGTCCCGGGCACCAGCCCGAGTCGTTGCAGGTGCCAGGCGACCGACAGACCGGCCTGTCCGGCACCGATCACCACCACCCGGGCGTGCTGGTCGTCGAGGGTCGGTGTCGGGTCCGTCATCACTTCCGATTCTGCTGGATGCTCAAGGCCCGTGGGGCAGGTCCAGATAGGGCTACATGGTAGAGTGATCGGCAGATTTCCAACCACGAACCGTTCGGATTCACCGGGTGACACTCGCCTCCCGACAGACCGGACACGAGCCGACACACGAGGGGGTCACGCATGGGGCGCGGCCGTCAGAAGGCAAAGCACACCAAGGTCGCTCGGGAGCTGAAGTACTTCAGCCCTGAGACCAACTACGGTGCACTCGAACGCGAACTGTCCACTGGGCAGAACGACGGCGAGGACTACGAGGACCGCTGGGCTGACCAGTACGGCCCGGAGCCCCTCGACGAAGGTGACGAGCTCGAGACCCAGCAGGACCAGAACAAGTCCGCCTGAGTCCGGCTCGACGACGCCGCGCGCCCCATGGGCAGCGCGGCGTTTCCGTGTGCGCGGGCACCGCTGCGGCGCCGACGCGCGGGTTTCGTCGACGCTGAACGACATCATCGAAGTCGTACGACCTCGACGATGTCGTTCCGGGTCGGGCAGCGCCGCGGACGGTGTCGTTCCGAGTCGGGCAGCGCAAGGAGGCGCGCACGCGCCTCAGCCCGCGTACGCCCCCGTCAAGCGCACGGCCCCGCCGTCGACGCCCTTGGCGCCCTGCTCGAAGCCGTCGAGCTCGCGTGGGGACATCGACACCGCGCCGACCGACCACGACGCCATCCCGGCAGCACCGAGCGACGCGATGACCTCGTCCGCCTGGGCCGCCGCGACGACGGCGAACATGCCGATGCCGAGGTTCCAGGTGCCCTCGGTGTCCTCGATCGGGGTGCCGGCCATGTCGGCGAGCACCCGGAAGACGGGCAGGGGCTCCCACGTGGCGCGGTCGACCTCGACCCACGAGCCGACGGGCAGCACGCGCGCCAGGTTTGCCGCGATGCCGCCACCGGTCACGTGCGAGAGCGAGTGCACGGCACCGGGGAAGGCGTCGAGCAGCGTCAGGAGCGGCGTCGTGTAGAGCCGCGTCGGCTCGAGCAGGGCTTCGCCGACCAGCCCGCCGAACTCGGGCAGCGAGTCCGTGTACCCGACGCCACGCTGCCCCAGGACGTGCCGCACGAGCGAGAAGCCGTTCGAGTGCAGGCCGGAGGAAGCGATGGCCACGACGACGTCGCCATCCTGCACGAGGTGTGCGCCGAGCTGGGACGAGGCCTCGACCGCGCCGACCGCCGCACCGGCGACGTCGTAGTCGTCCGGCCCGAGGAGCCCGGGGTGCTCGGCCGTCTCGCCACCGACCAGGGCCGTGCCGGTGTCGGCGCACCCACGGGCGATGCCGGCGACGATGTCCGCGATGCGCGCCGGGACGACCCGGCCGCAGGCGATGTAGTCCGTCATGAACATCGGCTTCGCACCGACCACGACGATGTCGTCGACGACCATGCCGACGAGGTCCTGGCCGATGGTGTCGTGCTTGTCGATCGCCTGCGCGATGGCGACCTTCGTGCCGACGCCGTCCGTGGAGGTGGCGAGCAACGGCCGTGAGAAGTCCTTCAGGAACGACACGTCGTAGAGCCCGGCGAACCCGCCGACCCCGCCGAGCACGGACGCGTTGTGGGTCGCCGAGACGGCGGACTTCATGAGCTCGACGGCCAGGTCACCGGCAGCGGTGTCGACGCCGGCCTCGGCGTAGGGGTTGGGCATACGTCGTCCTCCGCGGGGCATGGCAGACTTGTTCGGTACCACCCGATCCTACGGTCTGGAGCACTCCGCGCATGTGCGGCATCGTCGGCCTCGTCAATCAGGGGCCAGCAAACCAATCCATCTACGACGCACTGCTCCTGCTGCAACACCGGGGACAGGACTCGACGGGCATCGCCACGGTCGAGGGGCACATCCACCACATGCACAAGACCCGCGGGCACGTCCGCGAGGCCTTCCGCACGCGGGACATGCGGGCGCTGCTCGGCACGATGGGCCTCGGCCACGTGCGCTACGCCACCAAGGGCACCGCGAGCAACGAGGAAGAAGCCCAGCCGTTCTACGTGAACGCGCCGTACGGCATCGTCCTCGTGCACAACGGCAACCTGACGAACACGCGGGAGCTGACGCGCGAGCTGTTCGACATCGACCGTCGACACCTCAACACCAGCTCCGACACCGAACTGCTGGTCAACGTCCTGGCGCACGAACTGCAGGGCCAGGTCCGCGGCCGCGAGCTCGACGCCGGGCAGGTGTTCGACGCCGTCGAGCGCGTGCACGAGCGCGTCGAGGGCTCCTACGCCGCGATCGCCACGATCGCGGGCCACGGGCTGCTGGCCTTCCGCGACCCGTTCGGCATCCGCCCCCTCATCCTCGGGCACCGCTTCAGCGACTCCGGTGGCTCCGAGTGGGTCGTCACGTCCGAGTCGCTCGTCCTCGAGTCCGGCGGGTACGAGATCGTCCGCGACGTCGCCCCGGGCGAGGCCGTCTTCATCGAGATGGACGGCACGATGCACGCGCGCCAGTGCGCGAAGAACCCGCGCCTGGTGCCCTGCTCGTTCGAGTACGTCTACCTGGCCCGTCCGGACTCCGTCATGAACGGCATCTCCGTGTACGACGCCCGCCTGCGCCTCGGCAACCGCCTGGCTGACACGATCGCGCAGTACGCGCCCACCGGGGACATCGACGTCGTCATGCCGATCCCGGACTCCTCACGGCCCGCGGCGATGCAGGTCGCGCAGAAGCTCGGCATCGAGTACCGCGAGGGCTTCTACAAGAACCGCTACGTCGGCCGGACGTTCATCATGCCCGGGCAGGCGGAGCGCAAGCGTTCGGTGCGTCAGAAGCTCAACGCGATGTCGTCCGAGTTCAAGGGCAAGAACATCCTCATCGTCGACGACTCGATCGTGCGCGGCACGACGAGCAAGGAGATCGTGGAGATGGCCAGGGCCGCCGGTGCGAACGAGGTCACCTTCACCTCCGCCGCTCCCCCGGTGCGGTTCCCGCACGTCTACGGCATCAACATGCCGACGCGGCAGGAGCTCATCGCGCACGACCGGAAGATCCCGGAGATCAACCGCGTGCTCGGCAGCGACCACCTGATCTTCCAGGAGATCGGCGACATGCGGGACGCCATCATCGAGGGCTCCGACGTCACCGACCTCGAGATGAGCTGCTTCACCGGTGAGTACGTCACCGGCACGGTGAGCCCCGAGTACCTGTCCTGGGTCGAGGCCAACCAGCTCAGCTGAGCGCGGTCCTGGTCGCGACCAGGACGACGGACGGGAGGCTCCCCACCAGCTGGTGGGGAGCCTCCCGTCCGTCCATGGCCGGCCACGACGTGACCGGGAGCGGTCAGCGCGGCTGGTCGCCGTGGTCGTCGATCTCGCCCTCGACCGTCTCGGGGGGCAGGTCGACGGCGATGCGCTCCGCCGTGAGGCGGGCTGCGCGGCGGGCCAGCACGCGGTCCAGGACCACGGCGACGACGGCGCCGACGGCCATGCCGATGGTGACGCCCCACAGACCGAAGTAGCCGACCAGGCCGCTGAAGCCGACGGTCTCGGTCTTGTCGCCACGGTCGATGTTCATCGTCGCGGCGATCACGATGACGGTGACGAGGAAGCCGAGCAGGGCCCCGCCGACGATGAAGACACCGAACTTGGGCGCGCGCCGGATGGTGACCTCGTCCGAGGTCGAAGCGGTGTCGGGTGCGGGCGCGGCAGCGTCGTCAGGGTGGTCGGTGGTGCTCACGACCCCATTGTCCCCCACCTTGGGACGTGCCGGGGCCTGACGACCGACGCGGATCCGGGGGATGATGGACCGGCACCGATCGGTGTCCGACGTGTGGGGGTGACGCAGGATGGCCGGACCGATGCTGCCGGGACACCGGCGCAGCGCCGTGCCCGCGCGGATCGCCTGGCCCGTCATGCAGCGCCGTGAAGAGGACCGGGCCGTCGCCGTCGTCGCCGAGCACGGCACGAGCGTCGCGCTGGTGGGGGCACCCGGCCTCGGCAAGAGCACCTCCGCGGCGCGCGTCACCGACCGTGTGGCCCGCCGGGACAGCGCTGACCGGACACTCGTCGTGCCGATCACCGCCGTCGCCGCCGGCGCGACCATGCCGTTCAGCGCCGTGTCCGAACAGCTCGGCGACCTGCCCGCCGAACTGCTCGCCGACCAGGTCGGTGCCGAGCAGCGACTCCGGCAGGCTGCGGACGCCGTCGACCGCGACCTGCTGCTCCGGGTCGACGACGCCGACCACCTCGACGCGATCTCAGCCAGGTACGTCGCCTGGCTCGTCCGGAACCAGGGTGCACGGCTCGTGCTGACCTGCCGCGACTTCGCCGCGCTCGCCGAGCCGCTGCGCTCGCTGTGGCAGGACGACCTGCTCGAGCGGATCGACCTCGGTCCGCTCGACCTCAACGACACCGCGACGCTCATCGGCAACGCGCTCGGCGCACCGCTCGAGTCGGCGTCCGTGGAGCGCGTGCACCGGGCCACCGAGGGCAACCCGCTGTACCTGCGCGAGGTGGTGCGGGCAGCGCTGGCGTCCGGCGACCTCGACCACACCGCGTCCGGCTGGTACTGGCGCGGCCGGATCACCGCGTCGAACAGCCTCGCCGACATGTACCGGACTGAACTCGGCGCGCTGCCGGAGGACCTCCGCGACGTCGTCGACATCGTGGCGCTCGCCGACCCGATCCCGCTCTCCCGACTGCTCGGGCTGGTGGGTGGCGGGGACGTCGACCGGGTCGTCGCGCTCGGCCTCGTGCGGATCGACTCGCTCGCCGACGGCGCTCCCATCGTGCGGCCGTCGCACCCCCTGGTCGGCGAGGTCGTCCGGTCGCTCGTGCCCGTGGCCCGACGGACGACGCTGTTCGCCCGCGCCAACGCCTTCCGCACCGACCACCCCGCCGGCGCCGTCCCTGCCGCCCGGCTCCGCGCTGCGCTCTGGGCGATCGAGTGCGGGGTGCTCCCGCCGGTGCCGCAGCTGCTCGACGCCGCCCAGGTGGCCGGCCGCCTGCAGGAGCACGAGAGCGCCGTCGCCCTGAGCTCGGCCGCCCTCCGCGCCGACCTCAGCGCCGCCCAGCGGGTGGCCGCGCACTGCCTGCGCTCCCTCGCCCGCGGGTACAGCGCCGGGCGGGAAGCCGGTCGCGCCGACGCCGAGGCCGCGTGGGAGATCGCCCGCACCCGCCACGACGAGGTCCCCGACGCCGCCGTCATCGAGGCCTGCGAGACCCTGGCCAACATCCGGCAGTTCCACGACGACGACGTGCTGGCCGCCGTCGCGCTCACCGACGCCGCCACCGCGTTCGTGGGGCCGGAGGGCGTCGAACGGCTGCGCCTGCTGCGCCTGGCACACCTCGGCTGGGGTGGCGACTTCACCGGGGTCCGCGCCGAGGTCGAGCGCTCCGGCATCGTCAACGCCCCCACCGTGCCGATGTCGTTCCTCTGCATCGCACCGTGCGCCGTGATGGCCCTGGCGACCGGCGGACGGCTCGAGGACGCCATGGACCTCGGCCGGGCCGCCCTCGCGACCGCGACCGTGCACGTCGAGGAAGCACCGTGGAGCGTCGGCGAGCTCCTGTCCGTCATGCACCAGGTGCAGGTCTGGCGGGGCGACTACGACGACCTCATCACGCAGATCTCGGTGAAGCGCTCCAGCCCGTTCCTGAAGTACGACTTCACCCTCGAGCTCATCGGTGTCGGCAACCTGGCGATCGGGCAGCGCCGGTGGGACGACGCCGTCACCGCGTTCTCGGCAGCGTGCGAGCGCTACGCCGTGGCCGACCACGGCGGGTTCGGGGCGTACCCCTGGGCACGGCTGGCGATGGCCCTGGCGTCCGCCGGTCGGGCGGAAGAGGCGGGCGTCGCGCTCGAGCGTGCGCGGAGCGTCCCTCCACGGGCCATGCGGATCACCGGCGAGCAGATCGCGATCTCGATCGCCTGGGCCGAGACCGCGCTCGGGAACCCCGCGGGGCTGCAGCGTGCGCACCAGGTCATCGAGCGAGCCACGGCCGACGGTGCCTGGACGAGCGTGATGTTCGGCGAGGTCCTGCTGTACGCCAACGACCTCATGAACGGGCGGGACCCGGCCGCGTCGATCGGACGGCTGCGCGCCGTGGTCGACCGGGTCGACGGGCCGATGGCCGCCGCCGTGCGCGAGTACGCCGACGCGGTGCTGGCCGGGGACGGCACCAGGACGATCGCCGCACAGGGAGCGCTCGCCGCGCGGGGCATGTACGTGACGGCGAAGCGCTCGCGACCGCCGCTGACCCGTCGGGAGTACGAGGTCGCCGAGCTCGCGGCCGAGGGCCTGTCGAACCGGTCCATCGCGGAGCAGCTCGGGTTGTCCGTCCGGACGATCGACGCCCACATGTCGCGGATCTTCGCGAAGTGGGACCTGCACGCGCGGTCGGAGTTGGCGGACCTGGTCTGAGGCCTGGGCTGCACTGCGCAGCGCGGTGCTGGGTTGGGCTGGTGCAGCGCGGGGCGGGGCTGGGCTGGGCTGGGCTGGGCTGCGCGAGGCAGGGCGGTGCAGCGCGGGGCAGTGCCGGCGCCGCGCTCCGTGCCACCGGCGGCTTGGTGGACCGCCGGCGGGACGGGAGCGCTCCACCCGTCCGGGCGCGACAGAATCCGCAATCGGGTTGCGGAATGCAGCACGCCACGCCGGATGGTTGACACGGAACGACGGTTGTCGCGTACCGTGGGCGTTGTCGCCGGGTTCGGACCCGTTCGGGTCGGGTCCGAATCCCGGCGACTTCCACGGTACGGCTGCGGTAGCAACGGCCACATCGGTAGGCACTACCTAATTCGATCCCCCCGGGTACCGGGAGCGTGGTCGTCAGTCGACGGGAGTGCGACCGTCAGTCGACGGGAGTGCGGCCGTCAGTCGACGGGCTCGAGTCCGTGCGTCCGCACGGGCAGGAACGACGCCAGGTCCGCTCGGGAACCAGAGGCGCTGACGCGCACGGCGGCGGTCGGGTCGTCCCAGCGGAGCGTCCCCGTCGCGAGCGCGATCCACGTCGCCGCGTCCGTCTCGATGACGTTCGGCGGGGTCCCGCGGGTGTGGCGGGGTCCGGGCACGGCCTGCACGGCGGCGAACGGCGGCACGCGCACCTCGACGCTGTTGCCGGGCACGTCCTCGGCGAGCCGCTGGAGCGTCCACCGCACGGCCATGGCGACGAGCGGTCGTTCCGTCGCACCCTCGACGACGGCGCGCAGTGCGGCTGCGCCCTCGGCGTCGTCGATCGTCCTGCCCGGCATGTCCACAGGCTAGCCGGTGCACCCCAGCCGAGCGCCGTGGCTCGGTAGGGTGATCGGGTGCGAATCCTCGTCCTCGGTTCCGGTGCCCGCGAGCACGCGATCATCACGGCGCTCCTGGCGGAGCAGGCCGGCCACGTCATCACGGCCGCGCCCGGCAACGCCGGCATCGCCGCCGACGTCGAGACCGTGTCCCTCGACCCCACGAACGGTCCGCTCGTCGCCGAGTACGCGCTCGAGAACGGTGTCGAGCTCGTCGTCGTCGGCCCGGAAGCCCCGCTGATCGCCGGTGTCGCCGATCCCCTTCGCACCCGCGGCATCCCGGTGTTCGGCCCGGGCAAGGCCGCCGCCGCGCTCGAGGGCTCGAAGGCCTTCGCGAAGCGCATCATGGCCGAGGCCGACGTCCCGACGGGCAGGCCGCTCTCCGCCGGCACGCTGGACGAGGCCATCGCCGCGATCGACGAACTCGGAGCGCCCTACGTCGTCAAGGCCGACGGGCTCGCTGCCGGCAAGGGCGTCCTCGTGACCGACGACCGACAGGCCGCCGTGGACCACGCCACCTACTGGCTGCAGCACGGCCCCGTCGTGGTCGAGGAGTTCCTCGACGGCGAAGAGGTCTCCTTGTTCTTCCTCAGCGACGGCCACGACGTCCGCGCGCTCAGCCCGGCAGAGGACTACAAGCGCCTGGGCGACGGTGACGTGGGGCCGAACACCGGCGGGATGGGTGCCTACTCCCCGCTGCCGTGGCTCGCCGACCGCTGGGGCTCCGAGCAGGCCTTCGTCGACGAGGTCACCGACCTGGTCGCGCTGCCCACGGTCCGCCGCCTCGAGCACGAGGGCACCCCCTTCGTCGGGCTCCTCTACTGCGGGCTGATCGTGACCGAGCAGGGCGTGCGGGTCATCGAGTTCAACGCCCGTTTCGGCGACCCGGAGACCCAGGTCGTGCTCCCCCGCCTGGCCACACCGCTCAGTGCGCTCCTGCTGGCAGCGGCGAGCGGCCAGCTCGGCGGCACCCCCGCGCCGGCGTTCCACGACCAGGTCGCGGTGACCGTCGTCCTGGCGAGCGAGGGCTACCCCGACAACCCGCAGACCGGGCGACCGATCACCGGTGTCGACGCCGCCAACGCGCGCGAGGGCGTGTCCGTCCTGCACGCAGCCACCGGCGTGCTCGACGGGGAGCTCGTCGCGACGGGCGGCCGCGTGCTCAGCGTCGTCGCGACCGGGTCCGACTTCACCGAGGCCAGGGACCGCGCCTACGCCGGCCTGCACGACATCACCCTGCCGGGTGCCCAGTTCCGCACCGACATCGCCACGAAGGTCACCCGATGAACGCCGCACCCCACGTCGACGGCTGGAAGCACGTGTCGTCCGGCAAGGTCCGCGAGCTCTACGTCCCTGCCACCACCGCGGACGTCGCCGGTGCCACCGAGCTGCTCCTGGTGGCCTCGGACCGCGTCAGCGCCTACGACTTCGCCCTCGAACCACCGATCCCCGGCAAGGGCGAGCTCCTGACGCGCCTGTCCCGCTTCTGGTTCACCCAGCTCGGTGACGTCCCGAACCACCTGCTCGGTCCGTCGGCCACCACGACCCCGGTGCCCTCCGACGTCGCGACGCGGTCCATGCACGTGATGCCACTGCGCATGTTCCCGGTCGAGTGCGTCGTCCGCGGCTACCTCTCCGGCAGCGGCTGGGCGGAGTACCAGGAGTCGGGCAGCGTGTGCGGCGTGCCGCTCCCCGCCGGGCTCTCCGACGGCGACCGACTGCCCGAGCCGATCTACACGCCGGCGTACAAGGCGCCGCAGGGCGAGCACGACGAGAACATCTCGTTCGAGCGCACCGAGGAGCTCGTCGGCGCTGAGGTCGCTGCGACCCTCCGCGACCTCTCGCTGCACGTGTACTCCGAGGCTGCCGCCATCGCCCTGCAGCGCAGGGTCATCATCGCGGACACGAAGTTCGAGTTCGGACACGACACCTCCGGGCAGATCCGCATCGGGGACGAGGTCCTGACGAGTGACTCCAGCCGGTACTGGGACGCCTCCTCGTACGACGCCGGCAACCGCACCGACTCCTTCGACAAGCAGATCGTGCGCAACTGGCTCAGCGCGCACTGGGACCGCCAGGGCACGCCGCCGGTGCTCCCTGACGAGATCGTCGAGCGCACGGCGGCCCGGTACCGCGAGCTCATCGAGCGCCTCGGCGCCTGACGCCCGAGCCGCACCGTGCGAGGTGTCTCGCGCGGTGCGAGGTCGTGCACCCCCGCACCGTACGAGGTGTTCCGCCCGGTGCGAGGTCGTGCACCCCGTGCGGCGTGTCAGCCTCGCACCGCGTGCCCAACGCCGCACCGCGCGAAACCGCACCGCGCGCGTGCCGATGGAACCCGAGCGGTCACGACGCCCCGCTCACGTCCGCCGAGTGGTCACGTCCTGTCGTTCCACGCCCCCGCACACGACAGAACGCGACCACTCACCGTCGCGCAGCGACAGGACGCGACCACTCGGCGACCCGGCGCCGTCGCGCAGCGACGACACCCGACCGCTCGGCGGGCGACAGTGCGGCCCTGAGCCGGCTCCGCGCCGGACTGGAGGCTCGGCGCACGTGGTGAGCACAGCCTCCAGTCCGGCGGTCGCCAGCTCCAGGACGGCCGCACCGTGCGCGCTTTCCCGGCCGGTGCGTGGTTGCGCACCCCGTGCGCCGCGTCAACCTCGCACCGAGTGACCGACGCGGCACCAGAGCGGCGCGCCTAGCCCCGGGTCAGCCTTCGCGCGCGATGACCACGACCGTCAGGTCGTCACCCGGGTCGTGCGTTCGGGCACGGGCACGGACGCGCTCCAGGAAGGACGCGGTGTCCGTCGCCTTGCGGTAGAGCCCGCCGAGCCGCGAGAGCGACGCGAGCGTGGAGTCCCACAGCTCGAGCGCGCCGTCGCTGACCACGATGAGGGTGTCACCCGGCTCGAGCAGCAGGGATCCGCTGTTCCGGGGCAGCCCGACGGGGTGCAGCCCGAGCGGCAGGTCGAGCGAGCGGTGGATGGTCTCGGTGCCGTCGGCGTGCAGCTGCAGCACGAGGCCGTGTCCGGCGTCGACGAAGTCGAGGTGTCCGGTCGCCGGGTCGAGGCGTCCGTGGAAGAACGTGGCGAAGGACTCGGCGCGGCCGAGGTCGGGCGCGACCTGCCGCTCGAGCGCCGCGACGGCGACCGCGGGCTGTTCGTCGCCGCGGGCGAGGACGGCGCCGCGGATGCCCGCGCCGAGGAGTCCGGCCGACATGCCCTTGCCCATCACGTCGGAGACGGTCACCACGAGGGCGTCGCCGGACCGGTGCCAGTCGTGGAAGTCGCCGGAGACCACGCCGTGCGGGACGGACATGCCGTCGACGCGGTAGCCGGGCACGTCGACGGGGTCGGGCTCGAGTCCGGTGAGCACGGAGCGCAGGCGGTCCTCGTCGGCGCCGGCGGCGAGCTCGCGTTCGGCCCAGGTGCCGAGCTCCCGGAGCAGGGCGACGTCGTCGGGGCCCAGCGTGCGGGGCTGCTGGTCGATGAGGCACAGCGTGCCGACCTTGACGGCGTCGGAGCCGAGGCGCAGCGGGACGCCGGCGTAGAAGCGGACGTTCGGGTCGCCGGTCACCATCGGCATGTCGCGGAAGCGGTCGTCGTCGAGCGCGTCGGGCACGAGCACGGCGCCCGGTTCAGTCATGGTCCGGCCACAGAAGGTGTCCCGCAGCGGGATGGGACCGGTGAAGACCTCGTCGCTCTGCTGCGACTTGATGACGAGGTGGTCCTCGTTCGCGAGGTTGAGGAAGGAGCCGGAGACGCCGAAGGCCTCTCGTGCGATGCGGGTGATCCGCTCGAAGCGTTCCTCGGCCCCGCCCTGCACGACGTCGAGGGCGGCGAGGAGCGCAGCCCGCTTCGCTGCGTCCGGACGGGACGTCGGTTGCACGCTCGTCCCGGTCCCGACTGTCATGCCTCCACGCTAGCGCGCCGATCGGACATCGCCTGTCCCCCCATCTGAGGACTCCTGCCCCCAGTAGGCGGGTCAACCGGGTCGGGTCACCGTCGTAGGCTTATCACGTGATCCGTCGCTCTGCCACCGTGCTCGTCGTCGGCCTCGTGGCGGCGCTGACGTTGTCCGGCTGCGGCGCCCAGGACTCCACCGGCCGCATCACCGTCACGGTGTCGCAGAACGAGGCCGAGCACCAGTACCGGGTGGAGGTCCTCATCCCGAACGGGCGCACCGCCGCGCAGCAGCGCGCGTTCCCCGGCGACACCCTGCGCTTCGCGGGCATCGCCGTGGGGAAGGTGACGGTCCGTGCGAACGACCTCTGCACCCAGACGGCGATGATCGAGAGCGGCAAGGTGACCGACGTCACGCTGACCTCGATCGGCTGCTGAGCCCGACGCCGCCGCTGCGTCGGCACCCCGGCTCAGTCGCGGTGGCTGCGGCCTGACCCGGCCCGGTCGACCGTCTCGTGCGGGCTCTCACCGAACCGGTCGCGGTAGCTCGCCGCGAACCGACCGAGGTGCATGAACTGCCAGCGCCGTGCCGCGTCCTGCACGGTGACGACGCCGCGAGCCGGCCGCGCCTGGAGGTCCAGGTGCACACGGTCGAGTCGGACCTCGCGCAGGTACCGCATCGGCGTGACGTCGAGTGTCCGCCGGAACAGGTCCTGGATGCCGCGCTCGCTGAGCCCGGCCGCCACGGCGATGTCCCCGACGGTGATGTCGTCCGCCGCCTGGTCGTGCACGAACCGGACGGCCCGCCGCAGCCGGTTCTCGACGTCCGCCCGCGAGCGCGTGAACGTCGACAGCACGACCTTCGCCACCCGGCGGTTCACGCCCTGGCGGTCGGCCTGGGGCAGGTCGGGGTCGAGGATCTGCGCGGTCACCTCGCGCAGCAGCGCCCGCAGCGGTTCGAGTCGGATGTCCGAGGCCTCGGGCTGCACGAACTCCCACGGTTCGCCCGCGGCGCCGTCGTCGGAGGTCCGAGCAGCCACGGCGTCGAGGAACGCCGGCGTGAGGTGCAGCAGCGTCATCCGGGTGGCGTCGGTGTCGAACGCGTAGGCGACCGGCGCGGAGAGCATCACCGGTCGGCCGGGTCCGACCTCCCACCGGTCGCCGGTGTCGGCAGTCACGACGGCGTGCCCGTCCGACAGCCAGAACAGCACGTGCGCGGGACGGGGTCCGATCGTGCCGGTCTGCGGTCCGTTCGTCCCGATCCGGTGCACGGAGACGTCGTCGTCACCGCCCGTGCGGTACTCGAAGGGCGTTCCCGCCGTGCCCTCGGTCTCCGTCACGCGAGAACGGTACCGCGACGTGAGGGTCTGTCCATGGTGGTCCACGCCCGCGCGTCGCGTCTCCATTTGGTTGACGCGTCAACCAAATGGACGGAGACTGGAGCCATGCAGACCCAGGACCTCCTCGCCGCCGACACGGGCATGGGCGCCGTCACCCTCCGCGTGGCCGACCTCGACCGGATGATCGCCTACTACCGCGACGGCGTCCTGCTCACGCTCCTGTCGAACACCGGCGGCGTCGCCGTGCTCGGACGCGGCACCACGCCGGTCGTGGTGCTCGAGCACGCGCCGGAGCTGGCACATGCCGGAGCGCACGAGGCCGGCCTCTTCCACACCGCCGTCCTGTTCGACACCCGCGCCGACCTGGCCGCGGCGCTGTACTCGGTCGCGACCAGGTACCCGCAGACGTTCACCGGCAGCGCGGACCACCTCGTCAGCAACGCCTTCTACTTCACCGACCCCGAGGGCAACGGCGTCGAGCTGTACTGGGACCGCGACCGCACGGAGTGGTCGTGGACGCACGGCATGGTCGACATGGACACGAAGTACGTCGACCCGAACGCGTTCCTGCAGGAGCACCTGACGTCGACCGGACTGTCCGACGCCGGAGCACGCCCGGCCCGGGTGGGACACGTGCACCTGTCCGTCGGTGACGTCGCGAGTGCGCGGGCGTTCTACGTCGACCAGCTCGGCTTCGCCACCACCGCGGGCTTCGGCGAGGCCCTGTTCGTCAGCGCCGGCGGCTACCACCACCACATGGCGATGAACACGTGGAACTCCCGCGGCGCCGGGCGCCGGCAACTCGCGCTCGGGCTGGGACTCGTGCGCATCGAGGTACCGGGCGTCGACGACCTGGGCGCGCTGACCGCCCGGATGCGGGACCACGGTGTGCAGACGGCCGACGACGGGCGCACGGTCGCGTTCGAGGACCCCTGGGCGAACCGCATCGAGGTCACGGCGCCCGGGCGCGGGTGACCCTGCTGCGCTGACGCGGGTGAGCTGCTCGGGTGCGCGGCTCGCACCGTGCGCGGTCCCTCAGCTGGTGCGGGGTTCTCCACGTGGTGCGGCGCTGGTCCGGCGCACGGAGTGCGCAACCTCGCACGGGAGGCTCGGCCCGCCTCCGGCTCGACGCTCACCTCACCGGGTCCGGAAGTAGCGGTGCAGAGCCCGTTCCCGGACGAGGGTCACGCCGACGACGCCGCCCGCCACGGCTCCCAGGAACCCCAGCGTGCACAGGACGACCGCGTGGACCACGATGGGCCACGCATCGGCGTCCGGCAGCCCACGCACCAGGACGACTGACGCTGCCACGGCCAGTGCGGCACCGACGGACGCCCACGCTCCGTGCTGGATCCCGATGCCCAGCGCCTGCGCGCCGATGGTCACCCCGACGTGCCGGTCGGATGCGGTCGACAGTCGTCGACGGATGACTGCACCGATGCCCACCACCAGGCCGATGCCGAGCACCACGGCCTCGGTTGCCCCGCTCGGTGGCGGTGCCGTCGGCGTGAACGTGGTGCCGGACCGCGGGTTGAGCTGCCCGAGGGTCGATCGGGCATCGTCCTCGGCACCGGTCGACGGCAGCAGGGTCCGTCGGAGTCCCGCGAGTGCGGTGTCGTCCTCGGGCCAGATCGTCGCCCAGCAGGCGTCGAACGGGGTGCCGTCGTCGATCGCGGGGGCGAGCACCGCGTACGCCAGGTCCGGGTCGCGGCCGTCGTCCGGCCAGGCATACACACCGGCTACCGGCACCGTGCCCTGGGCAGCCTCGATGCGCTGGCCGGGCTCGACGCCGAGCGTGTCCGCGACCTCGGCCGAGGCCACGACGCCGGACCCACCGACGACGCCCTCGACGCCGACCACGGCAGCGAATCCGCCCGAGACCTCGTAGGTCGGGACGGACGTACCCGGCAGTGCTGCGACGACCAGCCCGTCCTCGACCCGACGCACCGCCCCGGACGCGAGGACGGACCCATCGTCGGCGAGCGCTGCGCAGGCGGTGCCGTCGATCCGCCCGTCGGCGGTGAAGACCTGTGTCGCCGCGCCGGACGTGACGAACCTTGCGGCGGCGCGGACGTCCTCCGCGGTCGACGCCGTGCGCAGTCCGACGACCCCGGCGAGGAGCACCGCGAGGACGAGCGCGCACGTCACGGCGGCTCCGGCCCCCGTCGCGAGGTCCCGCCAGGCTTCGCGGACCACCTCCGCCGTGCGCATCCGACTCCGCCGTGACACCTGCCGATCGGTCACCGGAACTGCCCCAGGTCGAGGACGTCCCCGCAGGCGGCGCGGGTGGCGTCGTCATGGGTCGCGACGACGACCGTGGTGCCCGTTGCCGCGAGCTCCCCGATGGCGTCGTTCACCTCGGCAGCGGTCGCCCGGTCGAGCTGCGCCGTCGGTTCGTCGACCAGCATCAGCGTCGGAGCGGACACCACACCACGTGCGAGCATGAGCCGCTGCGCCTCCCCGCCGGAGAGCTCCCGGAACCGCGCCGACGCCCGTCGCGCCAGGCCGAAGCGCTCGAGGACCTCCGTGGCTCGGTCGTCCGCTGCGCGACGGGTCAGCCCCCGCGCGAGCAACGGCAGCGACACGTGGTCCAGAGCCGACCGACGGGCGACGCCGTGCGGGTTCTGGAACACCCACAGCACCTCGGCACCGGTCGGCAGCTCCACGGTTCCGGCCGTCGGCACCAGCATCCGGGCGAGGACCGCGAGCAGGGTCGACTTGCCCGCCCCACTCGGCCCCACCAGCGCCGTCACCGATCCCTCCTCGAAGACCCACTCGACGTCACGGAACAGCTCCGTGCCGCCAGGCCAGCGGTGCCCGACCGCGTGGAGCGTCACCGGCACGATTGCCCACGCTCCGGCGTCGCGCGGACTCGGTCCAGGGTGTCGCCTGAGTCGAGCCGCACGAAGGACTGCCCGAGCTCCGACCCGACCACCTCGACGAGGAGCGGCTGCCCCTCGGCCGGTTGGACGCATGCATGGTCGTCGCGCACGTCCCACAGCGCCGTCGGCGGGACGACCCGGACCTCGAGCGGGTCCCGCAGCGACCACGACCCGGACAGGCTCGGTACACCGTCGGCCGACGCAACCGTGGCGGCGTACTCCGGCAGCGCCCCGATGGCAGCGAGGTCGGACTGCCCGGTGACGACTCCGCGCTCGTCGACGTCGGCCTGTACCTGCCCGAGGAGGACTCGGCGAGCACCTGCCACGGCGTCACCCGGGAGCTGCTCGACTCTGGCGCTCCGCAGCTCGGCGGGCAGTTCCACCAGCACCCCGTCAGCACCGACCGGAGCCCCGACGACCGCGGTGCACGTCCTGACCGTGGTCTCGGCGGAGGGGATCCACGCGAACGCCGACCGCTCGATCGTGTCGTCGGTCACGTCGTCGCGCGTGAAGCCGTGCGCGAGGAGGAAGCTCTGCGCGGCTCGCAGTGTCCGCGCGCCGACGATCCCGTCGACCGTGACCGGCACCCCGAGTCGCGCGAGCTCCTGCTGCAGCCCGCGGACGTCATCCCCGCGGTCGTCGACAGCGAGGTCGCGGTACAGCGGGGTCCCCGTCGCCATGGCGATCACCGGGCGGTCGTCCACCCGGGCGATCGCAACACCGCTCCGCAGGACCCCGCCCGTCGTGCACGACGACGCCGTGACCGTCCCCAAGCGTGTCGTGACGACCGCGCGAGGCGCACCGGTGTCGAGCGCCAGCTGCACCTGGTGCTCGTCGGCGTCCGACCGTTGCGTCACGGCAACGTTGGCAGCCGGGGTCGCGGTCGCGAGGGCCGCCGGTGGGTCGACCGGGAGCGCCACGACGACGCCCATGGCCGCTGCCGCCGCGACGAGCAGGCTGCCGAGAGCGATGAGCGGCCCAGAGACGGCACCCCTCCCCCGGCTCATCCGTCCCGCCAGAGTCCGAGCGGATCGAGCCGGCACTGGATCGCTTCAGCCGCCCACTCGTCGTACGAGTACTTCCCGGTCTCGTCCTCCGACCGCCATTTCCGCTCCGTGTAGTCCTCGCCGACCAGTCCCGCCGCATGGAGGCACTTCACGGTGATCGTGGCGTCGTCCTGCTTCTGCGGGTTCCGCCGCACCTGGTTGTGGAGGTACGAGACGTCGTGGTCGAAGCGCGCCGAGCACGACCGCAAGAACCCGCTCACCGTGTCGATGCTCTCGATCTGACCATGCAGTGGATCTGCTTCGGCGGTGCCGTCATCCGCCTGCTCGTACCGGTACCCGTGGTCGCGCATGCATGCGCTTGTCCGTTGCTGAGCGTCCGCCCGCTCCGCGGCGGTGATCACACCGTCCTCGAGTATCCGGTCCTGGTAGGGGCTGCCGACAGCGTCAGCGAACTCCTGCGCCCACGGGCCTGCGGCTTCGAACCCCGTGGTCGACCGTGCTGATGGTTCCTCCTGCGCGCAGCCAGTCCCCAGAAGTGAGACCGCGAGCAGCACTGCCGCAGCACAGCCTTGCCGGCTCATCGGTCCCGCCAGAGTCCGAGCGGATCGAGGTCGCACTGCTGGGCGCGCGGGTCGGAGTCGTTGAACGAGAAGACTCCGCTGTCGTACTCGGACTGCCACTTCCGTTCTGTGTAGGCCTTGCCGACGATGCCAGCCTTGCGGAGACAGGCGACGGTGATCTTCGCCTCGTCCTGCTTCTCCGGGTTGCGCCGTGTCTCTTGGAAGAGCATGGTCACGTACTCGTCGTACCGCTTCTCGCAGGCTTCGAGCACCGCGTTCGTCCGGGTCATGTCATTGCTCGGCGATGCGCCGCGCAGACTGCCGATCTCGAAACCGCCATCGGCGCTGTAGGTGATCGTGTAACCGAAGTCTTCAAGACACCGACTGATGCGGTCGTGGGCATCCTCGACCTCGGCAGTCGTGACCTGCCCATCGGAGAGGATGCCCGCTTCGTAGTCAGAGACACCATGTGCGAGCGCGTCCCGGAAGTCCTCGGCCCAGGGCCCTGCATGCTCCAACGAGGCGTCGTCAGTGCTCCTGGCCGCATTCGAGCTCTTGTCAGCGGAGCAACCCGCGAGCAGCAGCGAGACCACGGCCGCGGCTGCGAGGACCGCCTCGGCGCGGCAGTGCTCCCGACGCCGCATCTACCTGGCCGTCATCCCGTAGGAGACGACGTTCGCCCAGCAGGCATTCTGCTGCGACCACTTCCCCTTGCCGACCCAGGCGCCGTACTTGGCGTTGGAGTTCTTGATGGCGTCCCAGTGGCGCGCGGACGAGCAGGTGTTGTTCTTCCCCTTCCAGATGCTGACTGACCCGTAGCACGCCGCGGCCTTCGCCTCCGGCGCCTTCGCGATGTCCAGCGCGATGCCACCACTGACGACCGTGCCGATGACGGCTGCTCCGAGCACGAACTTCGAGATCATGGTTCTTCCTCCCCGTTGTTGTCCACGAACCCCTCGTGGTGATCGGTAACGTATTACCGGTCAGCACGTCAGCGCAACCCCTCGCAGCAGCCCCGTGCAGGATGGACGGATGAGCGACGACATCCGGTGGGAGGTGGTGGAGGAAAGCACGCTGACCCTCCCCGACCACGAGGCGATCGCGGCGATGCTGGGGCAGGCGTTCCCGGACTGGTCGCACTGGTTCGTGGGCGGGCGGAGCTGGTCCGGCATGCAGCCCGAGCGCCGCGTGCTCGCGCACGACGCCGACGGCGTGGTCCTGGCGCACGTGGGCATCCGGCGGATGTTCGTCACGGTCGGCGGCGAGGACGTCCTGGTCGGCGACACCGGTCTCGTTGCCGTCGCGCCCCGACTGCAGGGGACGGGCGTCGGCCGCGAGCTGATGACCCGTACCGACGCCGTGCTCGAGGGCCTCCACGTGCCGTACGGCTTCCTCGGCACGGGCGAGGACCGCGTGCCGTTCTACAGCCACGTCGGCTGGCACGAACTCCCCGGAGCGGTCGCCACCTTCA
Organism: Curtobacterium sp. VKM Ac-2865; assembly: GCF_015350905.1. Taxonomy (GTDB): domain Bacteria; phylum Actinomycetota; class Actinomycetes; order Actinomycetales; family Microbacteriaceae; genus Curtobacterium. Next base: position 139,987 of record NZ_JADKRZ010000003.1, read on the forward strand.
ACGCCTTCACCGCCGAGGGCGCCGGCATCACCAACACGGAGCAGGGCGGCTGGATGGTGCGCCCGGTCACCGCAGCACTCGAGGACTGGCCGACGGGTCCCATCTGGCTGAACGGACAACAGGTCTAGCTCGAGGACTGGACAGGCAGTCCAACCCGGTCCCATCTGGCTCAACGGACAACAGGTCTAGTAGAACAGCGAACGACGCAACGAACGACAGACGGGAGGCACGGTGCCAGCTGGCACCGTGCCTCCCGTCTGCGTGGAGCGGCTGGGGCTTACGCCTGGACCGCGACCTTCTCCGGGTCCTCGTTCGATCCCGGCGCGCTCGGCGCGACCGCGGCGCGCACGCGCGCACCCAGGTCGGGGTCGACGTTGGTCCAGTACGCGAACACGCGCTCGCGCAGGTCGTCACGCGTCACCTTCGAGACGTGCCCGGCGATGTTGCCGACCAGGCGCTCGCGGGCGTCGTCGTCGAGGACCTCACGGTAGAGCGTGCCGGCCTGGCCGAAGTCGTCGTCCTCGGGGTGGAGCGTCGCGGCGGAGCGCTGCAGCGCGCCGTCGGACTCCCAGCCGGGGGCGTCGTCCGTGGCGGTCGGGTCGGCGTGCGCGCCACCGAGCGAGTTCGGCGCGTACACGGGGACCTCGGACTTCTGGAAGTCGAAGCGCATGGCGCCGTCCTTCGAGTACGAGTGCACCTCGTTCTTCGGGGCGTTCACCGGCAGCTGCGCGTGGTTCGTGCCGACGCGGTAGCGGTGGGCGTCCGCGTAGCTGAAGATGCGCGCGAGGAGCATCTTGTCGGGGCTGGCCGCGATGCCGGGGACGAAGTTCGAGGGCGCGAAGGTCGCCTGCTCGATCTGCGCGAAGTAGTTCTCCGGGTTGCGGTTGAGCTCCATCGTGCCGACCTCGATGAGGGGGTAGTCCGCGTGCGGCCACACCTTGGTCAGGTCGAACGGGTTGAAGCGGTAGCTGGCGGCGTCCTCGTACGGCATGACCTGCACCGCGAGTGTCCAGCGCGGGTTGTCGCCACGCTCGATCGCCTCGTGGAGGTCGCGGATGTGGAAGTCGGCGTCTTCACCGGCGATGCGGTCGGCGTCCTCCTGCGTCAGGGTCGCGTGGCCCTGCTCGGTGCTGAAGTGGTACTTCACCCAGAAGCGCTCGCCGTCGGCGTTGATCCACTGGTAGGTGTGCGACCCGAAGCCGTCCATGTGCCGCCAGCTCGACGGCAGGCCGCGGTCGCCCATCAGCCACGTGACCTGGTGCGCCGACTCGGGCGACAGGGTCCAGAAGTCCCACTGCATGTCGTGGTCGCGGAGGTGCGAGCCCGGCAGGCGCTTCTGCGAGCGGATGAAGTCGGGGAACTTGATGCCGTCGCGGATGAAGAACACCGGGGTGTTGTTGCCGACGAGGTCGTAGTTGCCCTCGGTCGTGTAGAACTTCAGCGCGAAGCCGCGGGGGTCGCGCCAGGTGTCCGGGGAGCCCTGCTCGCCGGCGACGCTGGAGAAGCGCGCGAGCATCTCGGTCTGCTGACCCGGCTGCAGGAACGCGGCACGGGTGAAGCGGCTGACGTCGTGCGTGACGGTGAAGGTGCCGAACGCACCGCCGCCCTTGGCGTGGACGACGCGCTCCGGGACCCGCTCGCGGTTGAACTGGGCGAGCTTCTCGACGAGGTAGTGGTCGTGCAGGGCGAGGGGGCCGTCGGCCCCGACACCCATCGAGTGCTCGTCGCTCGAGACGGGGGCGCCGCTGTTGGTCGTGGTGGTGGGCGTGCTGGACGGGGTGCCGGTCGGCGTGTTCTGGTCGGACACGGTTCCTCCTGGGATGGGGCTGGTTCGGACGGGGATGCTCGGGTGGCTCATGGGGTCGGACGTGGTGGCTGACGGTGGGTCAGGCGGGGACTGGCTCGACCTCGGCGTCGACGCGCTCGGCTGCGGCGCAGGCGTCGCAGATGCCCCAGTAGGTGACCTCGGCCGTGGTGACGGCGAAGCCGTGCGCGTCGGACGGCGTCAGACAGGGGGCGTGTCCGACCGCGCAGTCGACGTCGGCGATCGTGCCGCACATCGTGCAGACGATGTGGTGGTGGTTGTCACCGGTCCGTCGCTCGTAGCGCGCGGGGCTGCCGGCGGGTTCGATCCGCCGGACCAGTCCGGCGCCGGTCAGTGCTGCCAGGACGCCGTAGACCGCCTGGTGACTCGTCGTCGGCAGCTCGGCGGCGAGCGCGGTGACGATGTCGTCGGCCGTCGCGTGCGGCACGGATCCCGTCGCCCGGAGGACGGCGAGACGCGGGGTCGTGATACGGAGTCCGGCTGCGCGGAGCAGGTCTGCGTCGTCATCCATGAGGACCCCTTCTTTTGCAACGGTCAAGACAATGGCCACTGTAGCGTGATCCGCTGACACCTGCACGACCGCCGCATGCCGGAGCCGGAATACATGTGTCACGGTTCGGTCGCGATCAGCTGGGTCGACCCTGGGAACGCGCCATCGGCCAGTAGCGTCCGAGCATGTCCACGAAGAACGTGCAGGGGTCGCACTTCGCTCAGGACGCCCGGGGGACCATCGCACAGCGGGACCTGGTCGTCGACCTCATCCGGACGGCCTGCGTCGTCCTCGTCGTCGTCGTGCACGTCACGATGGTCGGAGTCGGGGTGAGCGACGCCGGCATCCGCGTGACGAGCCCACTGCAGGAGCTCGACTGGTACGTCGCAGCCACGTGGGTCGGCCAGGTGATGCCGCTCTTCTTCGTCGTCGGCGGGTTCGCCAGCGCCGTCGGGTGGCGGAGCACCCTCGCCCGCGGGGGCGGCGCCCGCGACTTCGTGTCGACCAGACTCGTCCGGCTGTTCCGTCCCGCGGTGCCGCTCTTCGCGGTGCTGACGATCGGGCTGGGCGTCGCCACCGTGGTCGGCACGCCCGCCGAGATGCTCGACGAGGTCGCGTTCGGGATCGGGGCACCGCTCTGGTTCCTGGCCGCCTACGGCATCACGCAGTGCTGCGTCCCGGTGATGGCGCGCCTGCACGAGCGCGCCCCGTGGTGGACGCTGGCCGGGCTGCTCGTCCTCGCTGCCGCGGTGGACGCCCTCCGCTTCGCCACCGACACCGCCGAGGTCGGCCTGCTCAACCTCGGCCCGGTGTGGCTCTTCGCCCAGCAGCTCGGCTTCCTCTGGGCGGACGGCTGGTTCGCCCGACGGTCACGACTGTCCCTGGCGCTCGTCGCCGTGGGTGCCTACGCCCTGCTCGTCCCGATGACGTCGATCGGGCTGTGGGCGCCGGACATGCTGCAGGACCTCAACCCGCCGATGCTGCCGCTCGCCCTGCTGGCCGTCGCGCAGGCGTGCCTGGTGCAGCTCGTCCACGCGCCGCTCACCCGGCTGATGCGGACCCGGGCGGCGCAGGGCACCGTCTTCGTGCTCGGCCGCGACGGCATGACGATCTACCTCTGGCACCTGCCGCTGTACATCGCCCTGAACGGCATCGGGCTGCTGGTCGGCCTGCCGTTCCCCACGCCCGGGTCGGCGACGTGGTGGGCGACCCGGCCGATCGCCCTCGTCGTCGTCCTGGCCGTCGCGCTCGGCGTGGCGCGGGGCCTCCGTCGGTCCGACCGCCCGCTCCCCCGCCTGGTGCCCGGGACCGACCGTCCGGCCTGGCCGGTGGTCGTCCTCGCCGCGTGCTGCACCATCGGTCCGGCGTTCGCGGTCATGCAGCTGCACCTGTCGCTCGGAGTCGCTCTCGTCGGGGCCGTGCTGGTGCCGGTCGGCGTGTGGCTGCTGTGTCGGACCGTCCCGGCGGTCGGCGTCCGGCGCGCCTGAGCCGGTTCTCACCGGATTCGACCGACCACTGCGGCCCCGCGGTCGCAGGATGATCCTGCAGCGCGATCCGCAGGAGGCCCACCACGCCGTCACCGTCCGAGTTCTGGAGCATCTGGCACGTCGACCCGCTGGCGCTCGCGCTCCTCGTCGTCGCGGCGGGCACCTACGGCTGGCTCGTCGTCGGCGCGCACCGTGCCGGCAGGCCGTGGCCCTGGTGGCGGTCGCTGTCCTTCGTGGGGGCGCTGGCCCTGTTCGCAGTGCTGCAGTTCGGCATCGTCGGTGTGTACGACCAGACGCTGCGGTGGGCGTTCGTGCTCCGCCTGGCACTGCTCTTCTTCGCGGTCCCCACGTTCGCCGCGTTCGCCGCGCCCGTCACGTTGCTCCGGACTGGAGGCCCGGCTCGCCTCGCCCAGGCCGCCTCCGCCGTCATGGGGTCGCGTCCGGTGCGCGTGCTCGGGACCGCGATCGTGTCGCCGCTGGTCGCCCTCGCGCTGTTCTGCCTGCTGCTGACACCCCTGTCGGCGGCGCTCCGCACGTCCTCGGTGGGTGCGGTCGCGATCACGGTCGTCGTGCCGGTGCTCGGGTTCGCCCTGCTCGCACCCCTGTCGGAGCCGGGCCTGCTGCGCTCGTCGACGTTCGTCACCGCCGAGTTCCTGCTCGCCTTCGTGGAGCTGATGCTCGACGCGATCCCCGGCATCGTGCTGCGGATCACGAACCACGTGCTCGACGGGGCGACCGTGATGGCGTCCGGTCCGGCGTGGTTCCCGTCGCCACTCCGTGACCAGCACCTGGCCGGGGACCTGCTCTGGTTCATCGCCGAGGTGGCCGACGTGCCCGTGCTCATCTCACTGTTCGTGCGGTGGCAGCGGACCGACCGCCGCGAGGCCCGCGACGTCGACGCCCTCTCCGACGAGGAGATGGACGCGCTCACCCGGGCGCACCTGGCGCGGCGGGACTGACGCGGGGACGGTCCGACCGACCCGACCAACTCGACCGGCCCGACCGACTCGACCGACCCGACCGACTCGGAACGACAAGGTCGCTGTCGTACGACGTCCACGTTGTCGCGCGCGCGTCGGGCCTCGGATCCACCGGGCCGTCTCCCGACTCAGAACGACAACGTGGCTGTCGTACGACGTCCATGGTGTCGTTCCGAGTCGGGGCTCGGTCCACGGGCGGGGCAGGAGGGGGCAGGCGCGGGGCTGTCGGGCGGATGCGGAGAGCCCCCGGCCACTGGCGTGGTCGGGGGCTCTGCGGTCGTGCGACGACAGCTACGCGCCGGCGTGCTTGCCGTGGTGGTCGGCCGCGGCGAGCTCCTCCTCCGGGGTGGTCGGCGCAGGAGCAGCGGCGTGTGCACCGTGCTCGGCGTGCTCTGCCGCGGGGGCCTCCGCGTCGGGCTGGGTCGTGACCGCACCGGTCTGGGCCCAGGCCACGGTCTGCTTCGGCTTCGCGAGGAACAGCGCGGCGACGATCGCGGCGACGAGCACGACGGCCGGCAGGATGAGTGACTGCCCCATCGCCTTCGCGAACGGGTCGAGCAGGAAGCCCGGCAGCGCACCGATCTGCTGTTCGGCGCCGCCCGCGGACGCGCCGCCCGACTGCGACGGGAAGTTCGCCGTGATGCGGGCCTCGATCAGCGCGGCGATGCCGGCCGAACCGAGGACGGCACCGATCTGCCGCGTGGTGTTGTAGACGCCCGACCCGGCACCGGCGAGGCGCGGGGAGAGGTTGCGCGTCGCCGAGACCGAGAGCGGCCCCCACATGCAGGCGTTCGCGAGGCCCAGGAGCGCGCTCGGCAGGAGCACCCATCCCCAGTCGGCGTTGGCGCTCAGCAGTGCGGCGAACCAGAACAGGCCGCCCGAGAAGCAGGCGAGGCCGAACGCGGCGACCCAGCGCGGGTTCCACACGGTGAGCTTCTTGCCGACGAACGGTGCGAGCCCGGCCGAGATGACGGCCTGCGGCACGAGCAGCAGCGCCGCCTGGGTCGGTGAGAACCGGAGGACGTCCTGCGCCCACAGCATGATCGGCAGCGCGAACGACGAGATGGCGACGCCGACGGCCGTGATCGCGATGTTGGCGAGGGTGAAGTTGCGGTCCTTGAACAGGCCGAGCGGCAGCAGCGGCTCGCCCTTCTGCACGCCCTGCCACACCACGAAGGCGATGAGCACGACGATGCCGGCGATGATCAACGCCCAGACCGAGATCGGGCCGGTGATGGTGCCCCAGTCGTAGGTCTCGCCCTCCTGGATGCCGAACACGAGCAGGAAGAGACCGACCGCCGAGAGCACGATCCCGAGGTAGTCGAAGCGGTGTCGGTGACGGTCGAACGTCGGGACGAAGCGCTGCGCGAGCACGAAGGCGACCACGCCGACGGGGACGTTGACGAAGAAGATCCACTCCCAGCCGAAGCCGTCGACGAGCAGCCCGCCGAGGATCGGGCCGACGAGCGACGCCACACCGGCGACCGCACCCCAGAGGCCCATGGCGGCGCCACGGTTCTGCGGCGGGAAGATGCGCGTGATGACGGCCATCGTCTGCGGGGTCATCATCGCGGCGCCGAGGCCCTGGACCACGCGGGCGATGATGAGGACCTCGATGGAGCCGGCGAGGCCGCACCACAGGCTGGCCAGGGTGAAGACGACGAGGCCGACCTGGTACAGCACCTTCGGGCCGAAGCGGTCACCGAGACGCCCGGTGATGAGCAGCGGCACCGCGTACGCGAGCAGGTAGGCGCTGGTCACCCAGATCACGGCGTTGATGTCCGCGTCGAGGGCCTTGGCGATGGTGGGGGTGGCGACGGACACGATGGTCGAGTCGACGAGGATCATGAAGAAGCCCACGACCAGGGCCCAGAGGGCCGGCCACGGCTTCTTCTCGGTCGTCCGCGGGGGCGTGACGGTGGTCATCGAGTGTGTTCCTTGCTGTTCGTGGAGGTCTGGGGAGGGACGGCCGGGCCGTCCCAGGGGATGTCGCCGCTGCTGATGCGCTCGACGGTGGAACCGAGCCACTCGATCTGCGCGGTGAGCATGGCACGCACGTACGACACGTCGAGCCAGTAGCGGTCCGACAGCTGTTTCGCGTGCACCCGGTCGATCGCCGAGTCGTACTCGTCGCGCTGCTGCTCGAGCGCGACGATGCGGGCCCGGACGGCATCGACCGCCTCGGCCTGCGGCAGGTTCTCGAGCACGGAGAGCGCCAGGTGGAACTCGGGGTACTCGTCGGCCGGCTCGGTCACCATCCGCCGGAGCCCGTCAGCGAGGGCGGCACGACCGGCGTCGGTGATCGTGTACGTCGTGCGCTCCGGGCGGTTGCCCTCCCGGTCCGTGCCGACCACCTCGGCCAGGCCGAGCTCCGCGAGCCGGCCGACCTGGTGGTAGAGCGTGCCGGGCCGGACCTTGACGTTCCGCTCCTCCTGACGGTGGAGCATCGTCTGGAACATCTCGTACGGGTGCATCGGCGCCTCGTTCAGGAGGTCGAGCGCGGCGAACGCGAGCGGTGTGAGCGACGCCATCCGTGCCTCCCGTCCGCGTTCGATGCCGAATGTTCGACTTGGAATATACGTCTTCGAACAGTTCTCCACAACCGCGCCCGGCGCGATGCGCGCGCCACCTAGACTGGAGCGGTCCCCACCCGATTCCCCCGTGCTGGAGTGAACACGTGCCAACGATCGTCGTCGAGGTCATGCCGAAGGCCGAGATCCTCGACCCCCAGGGCAAGGCGGTGGGCAACGCCCTCGCCCGCCTCGGCAAGAACGACCTGACCAACGTCCGCATCGGCAAGCGATTCGAGGTGCACGTCGACGGCCCCGTCGACGACGCCAAGCTCGCCGAGGTCCGCGAGATCGCGGTGGACGTCTTCTCCAACGCCGTGATCGAGGACGTCGTCTCGGTCACCGTCGACGACGCCGAGGACGGCGTCGCCAAGTGACCGCCATGCGCATCGGTGTGATCACGTTCCCCGGTTCGCTCGACGACCGCGACGCCCAGCGTGCGGTCCGTCTCGCCGGCGCCGACCCGGTCGCGCTGTGGCACGGCGACCACGACCTGCAGGGCGTCGACGCGATCGTGCTGCCCGGCGGGTTCTCCTACGGGGACTACCTCCGCGCCGGCGCCATCGCTGCGAAGGCCCCGATCATGGCCGAGGTCATCGACGCCGCCGGCAAGGGCATGCCCGTGCTCGGCATCTGCAACGGCTTCCAGATGCTCGCCGAGGCCCGTCTGGTCCCCGGTGCGCACACGCGCAACGCCCACCAGCAGTTCATCCGCCGCGACCAGAAGCTCCGCGTCGAGAACGCGGGCACCTCCTGGACGAACGGCTTCGCAGCCCAGCAGGAGATCACCATCCCGCTGAAGAACGCCGACGGCCGCTTCGTGGCGGACGCCGACGAGATCAAGCGCATCGAGGACAACGGCCAGGTCGTCTTCCGCTACGTCGGCGTCAACCCGAACGGGTCGATCGACGACATCGCCGGCGTCTCGAACGAGCGCGGCAACGTCGTCGGCCTGATGCCGCACCCCGAGCACGCGACCGAGCCCGGCTTCGGCCCGGACACCCCCGCGGCGATGGCCTCCGGTACGGACGGCCTCACCTTCTTCACCTCCGTGATCGAGTCGACGCTCGTCAAGTGACGACGCCGACGCCAGTGACAGGGAACAACACCACCGTGACGACCCACGTGCGCCCGAAGCCCGACACCGTGCAGGACGCCGCCGAGACGCCCGACAAGGAGCAGCCCTACGAGGCGCTCGGGCTCAAGGCGGACGAGTACGCGAAGATCCGCGAGATCCTGGGCCGCCGCCCCACCTCGGGTGAGCTCGCCATGTACTCCGTGATGTGGAGCGAGCACTGCTCCTACAAGTCGAGCAAGAACTACCTCCGCCAGTTCGGCCAGAAGGTCACGCCGGAGATGCAGAAGGACCTGATGGTCGGCATGGGCGAGAACGCCGGCGTCGTCGACGTGGGCAACGGCTGGGCGGTGACCTTCAAGGTCGAGTCGCACAACCACCCGTCCTACATCGAGCCGTACCAGGGCGCTGCCACCGGCGTCGGCGGCATCGTCCGCGACATCATCTCGATGGGCGCCCGCCCGGTCGCCGTGATGGACCAGCTCCGCTTCGGCGCGATCGACCACGAGGACACTGCACGCGTCGTGCACGGCGTCGTCGGGGGCATCTCGTTCTACGGCAACTGCCTGGGCCTGCCGAACATCGGCGGCGAGACCTACTTCGACCCGGTGTACCAGGGCAACCCGCTCGTCAACGCCCTCGCCGTGGGGGTGCTCCGCCACGAGGACCTCCACCTGGCGAACGCGTCCGGCCCTGGCAACAAGATCGTGCTCTTCGGCGCCCGCACCGGCGGCGACGGCATCGGCGGCGCGTCGATCCTGGCGTCCGACACCTTCACCGAGGGCGGCCCGACCAAGCGTCCGGCGGTCCAGGTCGGCGACCCCTTCGCCGAGAAGGTCCTCATCGAGTGCTGCCTCGAGCTGTTCCAGAAGGACCTCGTCGAGGGCATCCAGGACCTCGGTGCCGCGGGCATCTCGTGCGCCACGTCCGAACTCGCCAGCAACGGCGACGGCGGCATGCACATCTCGCTCGACGACGTGCTGCTCCGCGACCCCACGCTCACGGCCGAGGAGATCCTCATGTCGGAGAGCCAGGAGCGGATGATGGCGGTCGTCCGTCCCGACAAGCTCGACGCCTTCCTCGAGGTCGTCGGCAAGTGGGAGGTCGAGACCAGCGTGCTCGGCGAGGTCACCGGCACCGGCCGGCTCGTCATCGACTGGCAGGGCCAGGAGATCGTCAACGTCGACCCGCGCACCGTCGCCGTCGACGGCCCCGTGTACGACCGCCCGGTCGCCTACCCGACCTGGATCGACGAGCTCCAGGCCGACGGCGCCGACTCGCTCGACCGCCCGGAGACGGGTCCGGCGCTCAAGGCCCAGTTCCTGCAGCTCCTCGGGTCGCCGAACCTGTCGGACAAGCGCTGGATCACGAACCAGTACGACACCTACGTGCTCGGCAACACCGCGCTGTCCTTCCCCGACGACGGCGGCATGATCCGCGTCGACGAGGAGACCGGGCTCGGTGTCGCGATCGCCACGGACGCGAACGGCCGCTACTGCCAGCTCGACCCGAAGCAGGGCGCCCGTCTGGCCCTCGCCGAGGCCTACCGGAACGTCGCCGTCACCGGTGCGGTCCCCGCGGCCGTCACCGACTGCCTGAACTTCGGATCGCCGGAGAACCCCGAGGTGATGTGGCAGTTCTCGCAGGCCGTCGAGGGCCTGGCTGACGGCTGCATGGAGCTGGGGATCCCAGTCACCGGCGGCAACGTGTCGTTCTACAACCAGACCGGCTCCACGCCGATCCACCCGACGCCGGTCGTCGGTGTGCTCGGCGTGATCGACGACGTCGCCAAGCGCATCCCCTCCGGATGGCAGGACGACGGCCACAACCTCTACCTGCTCGGCACGACGAGCCTCGAGCTCGACGGCTCCGCGTGGGCGGGCACCGTGCACGGGCACCTCGGCGGGCGTCCCCCGGCGGTCGACCTCGGCCGCGAGAAGGCGCTCGGCGAGCTGCTCCGTGCGGCGACCGACGAGCAGCTGCTCACGAGCGCCCACGACCTGGCGGACGGCGGCCTCGGCCAGACGCTCGCCGAGGGGGTCCTGCGCTTCGGCGTCGGCGCGCGTGTCGTGCTCGACGAGCTGCAGGAGCGCGACGGGGTCGACCTCGCGACCGCGCTGTTCTCGGAGTCGACCGGCCGTGTGGTCGTGTCGGTCCGCCGCGAGGACGACGTCCGCTTCCAGGGCCTGTGCAACGGCCGGGCCTTCCCGGTCCTGCGCATCGGCGTGACCGACGGGCACTCGCAGGCGCTCGAGGTCCAGGGGGCGTTCACCGCCAGCATCGAGGAGCTGCGCGTCACGCACGGCTCGACGATGCCGACCCGCTTCGGCGACGTCATCCAGGAGACCGTGACCGAGGGCGTCCTGGGCCGCGGTCCGCTGGCCTCGGACGGCACCTTCTCGCCCCGCACCGACAGCTGAGCGGCGGAACGCGATGTCGATCGTCACCCTGCCCTTCGCCGAGCTCGTCGACCGGTTCGGCCCCGTCCCGGACGGCATCGAGCTCGACGTGTGGGACGTCGAGGCGCCCTACGGTCGCCCGGACGACGTCGCCATCGCGTTCCTGCCGTTCTACTTCGGTGGGCGTCACCGTTGGCAGTACGTACACGACCTGCCGAACCTCCAGCTGCTGCAGCTGCCGAGCGCCGGCTACGAGCACGCGCTGCCGCACGTCCCGGGGCACGCTGCCCTGGCGAACGGCCGCGGGATCCACGACGACGAGACCGCCGAGCTCGCCGTCGGCCTGACGCTGACGGTGCTCCGCGAGATCGGCGCCTTCCAGTTCGACCGCGCGGCCGGCATCTGGGACGCCCGCGAGACCCGCTCGCTCGCCGACCGCCGGGTGACGGTCGTCGGGTACGGGGCCATCGGCGGTGCGATCGCGACGCGCTTCGAGGCCTTCAAGACGGACGTCCGCGTCGTGGCCCGCACCGCCCGCGAGCAGGACGGCCGCCACGTGCACGCGTTCGGCGAGCTCCCCGAGCTCGCGCGGACGACGGACGTCCTGGTGCTCATCGCACCGCTCACCGACGAGACCGAGGGGCTCGTCGACGCCGACCTGCTCGCCGCACTGCCCGACGGCGCCGTCGTGGTGAACGTGGCCCGCGGCAAGGTCGTCGACACGGACGCACTCGTCGCCGAGCTGCAGAGCGGTCGGCTGTCGGCAGGGCTCGACGTCACGGACCCCGAGCCCCTGCCCCAGGGTCACCCGCTGTGGACGACGCCGAACACGGTGCTCACGCCGCACGTCGGGGGCAACACGGACCTCAGCGTGCCGCGGTCGATCGAGCTGATGCGTCGACAGGTCGCCGCGCTGGCCGAGGGTCGGACGTTCGAGAACCTCATCGAGCGCTGACCCGACCGAGCGCCCCGGCTACACCGGGACGACGCAGGTGGGTGTGCCGACGGCGATCTGTGCCACGGCCGCGCCCGGTACGCCGTCGTCCCCGACGGGCAGCACCGCGATCGCGTCCGAGCGCTCGTTCGCGACCAGCACGAACCCGGGCACCAGCGCGAAGTGCCGCGGCCAGGCCCCACCGCACGGGGCACTGCCCACGACGGTGAGCCCGCCGTCCGAGGCGTCGAGCACGACGATCACGTCACGACCACGCACGGCGACGGTGACGCGGCCGGTTTCGTCGGCCTCGATGTGGCTCAGCAGGGACTCCCCCACGGGGCCGTTGAACGTGTCGGCCGAGGCGACCGTCCGCAGCACACCGTCGTCGTCACGGCGCAGACGGTGCACGCGCCCGTCGAGCTCCCCGGCGACGATGAGGTCGCCGTCGAACCAGGTCATGTGCCGCGGTCCGGCACCCGGCGCCACGTCGTGCACCCGCACCGGCACGAGCGACAAGGCACCATCACCGGCACCGGCACCGGCAGAACCAACAACAGCACCAGCAGGACCGGACGTCTCGACCTGGAACTCGTGCAACATGTCCCCTCCGAGGTCGGCGACGAGCAGCGTGCCCTCCGGCGTCGACACGGACTGGTGCGCGTGCGGCCCGTCCTGCCGATCGGCAACAGGACCGACGGCCGCAGATCCGGCACCGGCACCGGCACCACGTCCAGGCAACGCGACCGTCGCGATCGCCGAGGCCGGCACCACCACGGCACCAGCGGAACCCCGCGCCCCCACGACCCCGTCGCTCGCAGCGACCGAGGCCGCGAACGACTCGGCGGCAGCCAACGACACGGCGGTCACGGTGCCGGAGACGTAGTTCGTGACGACGAGCGCCCCGGACGGGTCGACCTGCACGTGACAGGGCGCGTTGCCGCCGGCCGTCGCGGTCCAGAGGTGCTCGAGTGCGGTACCCGAGCGGCGGAACGCACTGACGCTGCCCTCGGCGGTCTCGGACACGGCGTACACACGGTCGCCGGAGACCGCGAGGAACGAGGGGTCGTCGAGCACGGCGACGGTCGCCGCGACCCCGCCGTCCACGAAGGAGATGCCGGTCGCGTTCCCACCACCCGTGGCCGTGTACGAGCCGACGAGCAACCGCAACGCAGCCACCGCAGAAGAAGACGCAGCCGCAGCAGAGCCAGACGCAGCCCCAGCCCCAGCCGCAGGACCGGCGTCGCTCACGGGGCGTCCGCCACGAGGTCCTCGCCCACGGCGATGCGCTCGTGGTGGTGGATGACCTCGGCGACGATGAAGTTCAGGAACTTCTCCGCGAACGCCGGGTCGAGGTGCGACTCGGCAGCGAGCGAGCGGAGCCGTGCGACCTGGATCTGCTCGCGACCCGGGTCGGCTGCGGGCATCCCGGCGCTGGCCTTGAGGTAGCCCACACGCTGCGTGTACTTGAACCGCTCGGCGAGCATGTGGATCACAGCGGCGTCGATGTTGTCGATGCTCTGCCGGATGCTCTGGAGTTCCGCCACGGCCTCGTCGTCGTACTCGCTCATGTCCAGAGCCTACCGGCGGACCCCGACGCGAGCGGTGTCTGTGACGCCCGCGGTGCCTGTGACGTCCGCCGTGTCTGTGACAATGGGACGCATGTCAGCGCTCCTCGTGATCTCGTGTGTGTGCGCAGTCCTCGCCGGACTCGTGCACGTCTACATCTTCTTCCTCGAGTCCGTCGCGTGGACCAGCCCCCGCGTGCGGAAGATCTTCGGGATCGCCTCCGACGCCGAGGCACGGGCCACCCGGTCGCTGGCCTTCAACCAGGGCTTCTACAACCTGTTCCTGGCGATCGGCGCGGTCCTCGGTGTGGTGTTCGTCGCGACGGGCAACCACGCGACCGGCTGGACCCTCGTGGTGTTCGCCACGGCGAGCATGCTCGCCGCCGCCATCGTCCTCGTGGGCACGGGCCGCCGCTACCTCAACTCCGCGTTCGCGCAGGGGGCGCTGCCCCTCATCACCCTGCTCTTCGCCTTCCTCGGGTCCATGTTCGCCAACTGAGCGGCCCCGGCAGACAGCCAGCCCCGGTAGACAGCCGGACCCCAACGGCCAGGAGGCCCGCCCCACCACCCACGGACCGCGAGCGGTCCCGAGATGGCGGGTCGGGCCTCCTGTCCGTCACAGGGCGCGACCAGACGTGTCAGCCGAGCTTCTTCGCGAACTCCGCGGGCAGCCGGTCCAGCGCCCACTCGATGGCAGCGGTGGTCCCCATCGAGAACGCGGAGGACACGTCCTTGTCGTCGACGACGATGTCGTGGCCGGCCTGCACCGACGGCACCTTCTGGAACAGCGGGTCGTTCTCGGCGGCCGAGGCCTCGACGTAGATCGGCAGGATCACGGTCAGGTCGGCGTCCAGCAGGTCGAGGTTCTCGTTCGACAGGGACACCGAGAACTGCTTGCCGGCTTCCTGGTCGATCTTCTTCGGGATGGTGAACCCGAGCTGCTGCATGAACTGCGCACGGCTGTCGGCCGAGGCGTAGGCACCGAAGCCCTCGGACGTGTAGGCACCGATGACGGCCGACTTTCCCTCGAACTCCGGGTGCTCCTTGCGCGCTGCGGCGTAGGCGTCGTCGACCCCGGACAGGAGCTTCTTGCCGTAGGCCTGCTTGCCGAGCGCCTTCGCGATCATCGTGGTCTGCTGCGTGGTCGAGGCGAGGTAGTTCTCCCCGCCCTTGGGGATCGCCACGGTGGGGGCGATCGCCGAGAGCTTGCTGTAGCGGTCCTTGTCGCCCGAGGACTTCACGTCGAGGATCAGGTCCGGCTTGAGCTTGAGGATGTCCTCGTAGCTCGGCTCGAGCGTGTTGATGATCTTCGGCGACTTCTTGTATGCCCCCTTGAGCCACGGACCGACGCCGTCGCCGCCGAACGCGAGCCAGTCGCTCGCGCCGACGGGCTGCACGCCGAGTTCGAGTGCCGTCTCGGCGTCACCCCAGCCGAGGGCGACGACGCGCTTCGGCTCGGACTTGATCGTCGTGGTGCCGAGGCCGGTCGTGATCGACACCGGGAAGACCGAACTGCCGGAGGTCGACCCGGACGCCTCGGGGTCGGACGGGGAGCCGGAGGAGCACCCGGCGAGGACGAGCGAGGCGGCCACGACGGCGCCGGCAGCGGCGAGCACGCGGCGGAGGCGCTGCTTGGGGGAGGAAGGTCGGATCACAGAGGTAAGGCTACCCTAAGCGCCGGTCTCGGAACGGGGATCGCTAGGCTGTCCGACCGTGACACCGTCGTACGCGGACCCGGACCGCACCCACCTCGCCGTGCTCGGCTCGCCGATCGCGCACTCCCTCTCCCCCGCCCTGCACGAAGCGGCCTACGCCGCCCTCGGGGTGCCGTTCACGTACGGGAGGCACGAGGTCGCGTCCGGCGAGCTCGACGCGTTCGTCGCGGGGCTGGGTCCAGGGCAGCCCGGGCTGCGTGGCCTGAGCCTCACGATGCCGCTGAAGCGCGAGGTGCTGCCGATGCTCGACAGCACGACCCCGCTCGTCGACGAGCTCGGGGTCGCCAACACGATCGCGTTCCGGCAGGTGGGTGACAGCGTGCGTCGCGTCGGCGCGAACACCGACGTCGAGGGGCTGATCCGCCCGGTCGAGGCCCTCGGGCACGTGCCCGGCGAGGCCACCGTCCTGGGCGGCGGGGCGACCGCGGCGAGCGCCATGACCGCGTCGCTGCGACTCGGCGCCCAGCTCGTACGGGTCTTCGTGCGCGACACCGCGCGGGCCGGAGCGCTCGTGCGGCTCGCGACGCGGCTCGGGGTCACGCTCGAGCTGCACCCGCTCGACGAGCTCGACGCCGCGGGGCCGCTCGGCTTCGTGATCTCCACGCTCCCCGGTGGTGCGGCCGACGAGCTGCGGCTGACGCCGTCCGGCCCCGACGCGGTGCTGTTCGACGTCGCCTACGAGCCGTGGCCGACCGCGGTCGCATCGCGGTGGGAGGCCGGCGGTGGTCGGGTGCTGAGCGGCCTCGACATGCTGACCGAGCAGGCGATCGGCCAGATCCGGTTCTTCCTCAGCGGGGACCAGGAGGAGATGCTGCCCGACGAGGCCGCGGTGCGTCGGGCGATGCGCACGGCCGTGGGGCTGCCCGCGGCGATCACCGCGTAGCGTTCAGCGGCGGGCGCGGGCCTCGGCGTCGACCAGGGCGAGCGAGACGTCCCACAGTCGGTCGGCGGCCACCGGGTCGAGTGCCCACGGCACCACGCCGTACAGGCCGTCGCGCACGGCGTCGACGACCTCGGACTCGTGGCAGTCCTCGAAGTACCGCCCGGTGACGTCGGCGAGCTCCGGCGCGGTCGCGAGCAGGACGGACGTGGCGGAACCCTGCTCGGGCGTCTTGACGAGGTCGCCGGCAGCCACCTTCGTCGCCGCCAGGACGTCGGGGTCCCAGTGCTTCTGCAGCCCGGTCCAGATGCCGCCCGGCATGCAGGCGTTCGCGGTGATGCCGTCGGCGGCCCAGCGACGCCCGACCCCGACGGCGAAGAGCGCGTTGGCGGTCTTCGACTGCGCGTACGCGAGACCGGGGTCGTACGCGCGACGCCGGAAGAAGAGGTCGTCGAACACGACGGGCGAGGAGCCGTGCCCGCTCGACGACACAGCGACGATGCGCGCGGTGCCGGACGCGGCCAGGGCGTCGTGCAGCCCGAGCGCCAGGGCGAAGTGGCCGAGGTGGTTCGTCGCGAACTGCGACTCCCACCCGGCGGCGGTGTAGGCCTCGGGAGCGTCCATGATCCCGGCGTTGGCGACGAGCACGTCGAGCGGCCCGGTCCATGCCCCGGCAACGGACTCGACCGAGGCAGGACGGTCGAGGTGCAGTTCGACGACGCTCGGTGCCGGTCGACCGGTCGTCGCGGCGATGTCAGCGGCGACGCGCTGCCCGGCGGCGACGTCCCGCACGGCCAGCGTCACGGTCGCGCCGGCACCGGCGAGCGCTCGGGCGGTCTCGACACCGATGCCCGAGGCCGCTCCGGTGACCAGGGCGGTCCGACCGGTCAGGTCGATGCCGTCGAGGACCTCGGCCGCGGTGGTGCGGGCGCCGAAGGTGGTGATGTCACGCCTGGCCATGGGGCTCCCGTCAGGAGACGACCCCGTCGACGTAGGACCAGCGGCCCAGCTCACGGACGAAGTCGCTCGTCTCCTCGAGCGTGCCACGGTCGGTGTCGGACCGCCACCACGCACGGAACGCGACCTGACCCCGCGTGTCGAACGGGCCTCCGTCCCGGGTGGACAGGATGTCCAGCCGTGTCCAGCGCTGCTCCGGGTCGAGCTTGAGGGACGTCGGCCGCGTGCTCGGGTGCCACGAGTCGAGCAGGTACTGGGGCAGCCCGAGCGCGAAGGCCGAGAAGCGGGAGCGCATCAGCCGTTCCGCGGTGGGGGCGGCAGCGCCGGCGTGCAGCGGCCCGCAGCACTCGTCGTAGGGGTTGCCGCTGAGGCATGGGCACCGCGTCGTGCTCGCCGGGGTCGGGGGCATCAGTCGACGAGTGAGAGCGTGACCGTGATGTTGCCGCGGGTGGCGTTCGAGTACGGGCAGATCTCGTGCGCCCGCTCGGCCACGCGCTGCCGCTGCGCCTGCTCGACGGCCGGCGTGTACACGTCGAGCTCGACGGCCAGCCCGAACTCGCCGGTGCCCGTGCCGCCGATGCCCACCTCGGCGGAGACCTCGGCGCCGGTGGTGTCGACGCCGAGCTCGCGGCCGGCGGCGTGCAGGGCGCCGAGGAAGCACGCCGCGTACCCGGCGGCGAAGAGCTGCTCGGGGTTCGTGCCCTCGCCGCTGCCGCCCATCTCCTTCGGCGGACGGGTGTCGAGGTCGAGTCGGTCGTCCTCGCTGCGGACGTGCCCGTCGCGTCCTCCCCCGGAGGCGTGGGCGACGGCGGTGTAGACGATGTCGAGACTCATGGAGCCAGGTGACCGCCTCTGTCTGGACGATCGCTGAACCCCGGCACCACGACCGGTGTCCGCCGCTCCCCCGCCACCGCCGACCGGGCGTGTCCCGCGCTGGGTACCGCGCGACTCCTTCCCGCGGGTCGCGGCCCGGTGATCCGAGCGGTCGCGGCCAGGACGGCGGATTCCGATCGCGGCCCTGACGAATCCGGTTCACGGGAGCCGGGCTGCGCCGACCGGATCCGTCACGGCGCGGATCCGAAACCCGGGGACCGACCGCGGACCCCGCCGACGCGACCGGGGCAGCCGTCCTCGTCCACGCCCGTGACGGATCTGGCTCAGGGACCTCGAGGTTCGCCGACCGGATTCGTCAGCGTGCAATCCGAACGTCGCTGTCCCCCCGCTGCTCCGAGCGATGCTCAGCTGGTTCCGGTAGGACTGACCACGTGTTCCGACTCGGGTGGCAGGTCTTCCGCGCGCACTTCGCCGACGCGGTCTCCGTCGACCGGTTCCGGCGGGCGCTCGGCATCGGCGTGCTCGCGGCCGTGGTCGCCGCTGCCGTCCTGGTCGGGACCGAGGCCGCCTTCCGCTGGTCGCCCGTGAGCACTGGGCTGACGGTCGTCGTGATCGTGCTGCTGGCGGTCGCGACGGGCCTCCTGGTGCTCGGCTGCTATCCGGTCGCACGGCCCCTCGACCCCGCGGCGACGATCAACGGTCGGCAGGTCCGGCCCGACACCGCGCGGACCGTGCGGGCAGCAGTCAAGCCGTACCTGCGGCGGAGGGCGCCCGCCGTGCGCCCGGAGGACCGGGAGGCGATCCTCGTCGACACTGCCCTGCTCCGGCGCGGGCTGGTGCTCGACCTGACGCGACTGGCCCCGCTCCCCGCTGCCGGGTCCCTCGCGGCGGTCGCTGGGTGGACGTCCGGAGTGATCCCGGCATACATGCTGGTCTACTTCGTCCTCTGGTCCGTCGCCACGGTCGGCCGCCTCGACGAACTCGGCCGCGCCGAACGTGCCCACCGCGCCGCCGCTGCCCTGCCCCCGACCGACGCGCCCCTCACCGCGCCCACCGTCGCTCGGGCGGACCGAGTCTCGCCGTAGCGGACAGATCGCGCGCCGAATCCGGCGCACGATGTCCGCGGACCCGAGACTCGGCCCGGCGGCTGACCGCCGACGGACGCTCCGCTGGGTCGCCAGCCGGCAGCCGGCAGGCGGGCAGGCAGCCCACCCGGCAGGCCCACGCACGCACCGCTGTCGGCGGGGACGGGCACACTGGGCGCATGTGTGGCCGCTTCGTCGTCTCCGACACCACTACCGACCTGCTCCCGGAACTCATCGGTGAGCTCGCCGACCGGACCGAGCACGTCGACCAGGACACCGGCGTGGTGAGCACCGGCCTGGTCCCGAGCTGGAACGTCGCGCCGACGGACCCCGTGTCCGCCGTCCGCCAGCGCCACGGGGAGCGCGAACTCCCGCAGATCAGCTGGGGCTTCGTGCCGAGCTGGGCGAAGGACTTCCGGAAGCAGCGGCCGAAGCCGATCAACGCCCGCATCGAGACCGTGGCCACGAGCGGCATGTTCAAGCGGGCCTTCGCCACCAACAGGTGCATCGTCCCCGCGCAGGGCTACTACGAGTGGGTCGTGCGCGAGGACGGCAAGGAACCCCACTTCGTGCACGAGCCCGGCGGCGCACTCGCGATGGCCGGTGTCGTGAGCGCGTGGCCCGACCCGACCAAGCCCGAGGACGACCCGGACAAGTGGCGGCTGTCGCTGGCGATCATCACGCGAGACGCCCACGTGGCCCCGGGCGAGGTGCACGACCGGATGCCGGCGTTCCTCACGCCCGGCGGTTACGACGACTGGCTCGGCGGGGACCTGGGCAGCGACGACCTGCTCGCGCTCCTCGACCACGAGTCGCTGGCGGTCGCGGCGGGCCTCGAGCAGTACGAGGTCTCGCGCGCGGTCAACAGCGTGCGGAACGACGGCCCGCAGCTCATCGACCCCGTCGCCTGACGGCTAACGACAGGAGGCCCCGATCACGTCCGCCGGGTGGCGGAGGTGATCGGGGCCTCCAGTCAGTGACCGCTAGCCGCGCCGCAGCGGACCGTAGGTGGGCTGACGACGTCGGAGCAGCAGTGCTGCGCCCGCCAGGAGCGCGGCCAGGGCCGCTAGGCCCATCCCGACCAGGCCGGTCGCCCCGGTGAAGGCGAGCTGCGCAGCGTGCGCCGCGGCAGCGAGCCCGACCGGGTAGACCACCGTGATCGTCGCCGTGACTGCCTGCCCGTCGGTGTCCGTGACCGTGTAGGGCATCTGGACGGTGCCGGGGCGGTCGGCCTCCGGGGTGAAGACGACCTTGCCGTCACGGACCACCCAGACGCCCTGGCCGTCGACGGTCACGCGGGTGACGTGGGCGCCGTCGGCGGGGTCGACCAGACGCAGCGAACCGGTCTGGAAGCGCGCACCGCCGGTGGCGCTGTCGTTGCCGATCGGGGCGATCGTGACGGGGCGGCCCTGGGTGCCGACGACCCGGTCGTCGGTGGCGACGGCGTGTGCGACGACGGTGATGGTCGCGGTCGCGGTGGTCGTCTGGCCGGAGGCGTCGGTCACCGTGTACGTGAACGTGTCCGTGCCGGTGAACCCGGCGGCGGGCGTGTAGACGTACGAGCCGTCGGCGCGGACCCGGACGGCACCGTGTGCGGCAGTGCCGCGCAGTGCCGCGGTGAGCCCCGTGCCGAGGTCGTTGCGGAGCAGGCCGTGGCGGGCGTCGACCGGCAGGGCGGTGCCGGCGATGGTGCTGCCGTGGTCGCCGGCGGCGGCGATGCCCACCGTGACGGTGACCGTCGTGTCGGCCCGCTGCCCGGAGGCGTCCTGCGCCGTGTACGTCACGGTGTCGACGCCCGAGAAGCCCGCTGCCGGCGCGTACCGGAAGGTGCCGTCCGCGGCGACCGTGACCGTGCCGTGCGCGGCCCGGCCGAGGGCGACGACGCGCAGGGCGCTGCCGCGGTCGTTGCCGAGCACGCCGGGGCCCTTCACCTGGACCGGGGTGCCGGCCGTGGTGCGGGCGGTGTCGTGCCCTGCGGTCGGCACGACGTCGATGGCGACGCGGGCGAACGCGGTGGCGCCGGCGGCGTCGTGTGCGGCGTAGGTGAACCAGTCACGGCCGGACCAGTTCGCGGCCGGCGAGTAGACGTACGAGCCGTCCTTCGCCAGGCGCAGGCGGCCGTGCTGCGGCTTCGTCTCCATGGACGCCCAGAGGCCCGTCCCGGCGTCGTCGCTCAGCACGCCCTTGGCCGCGGGCATCCGCACGACGCCGTTCGTCTTCGTGGTGCTCCAGTCGTCGACCGCGACCGCGCCCACCAGCACGGTGACGGTGGTCGTCGTCGGCCGCCCGGACGCGTCCGTCGCCGTGTAGGTGAAGGTGTCCGTGCCGGAGAAGCGCGCGCGGGGCGTGTAGACGAGCGACCCGTCGGGGCCAGCCGTGACGGTGCCGTGGGCGGCCTTCCCGTGACCCGTGACCCGCAGGCCGGTGCCGAGGTCGTTGCGCGTGAGCGTGGTGCCGGCGATCGTCAGTGCGGTGCCTGCCGGGGTGCGGAGCGTGTCGGCGACGGCGGTCGGGGTGACCGTCACGGTGACGGTCGCGGTGGCCGTGCCCTTGGTGGGGTCGGTCACCGTGTAGGTGAACGTGTCCGTGCCGGAGAACCCGGTGGCGGGGACGTACGTGACCGTCCCGGTGCCGCTGATGCTGGCGGTGCCGTGGCCGGGCGTGCCGACCGCGGTGACCGTGAGCGCAGTGCCCGAGTCGTTCTTCGTGACGCGGACGTCGACCGGCGTGGACGCCGTCGTGGTGGCGGTGTCGGCGAGCGCCTTCGGGGCGACGGTGATCGTGACGGTGCCGGTCGTGGTGGTGCCCGTGCCGTCGGTGACCGTCACGTCGAAGGTGTCCGGGCCGGAGTACCCCGGGGTCGGCGTGTACGTGTACGAGCCGTCCTCCGCCACGTCGACGTCGCCGTGCGCGGGCTTCGTGGCGCCCGTGACCGTCAGGTCGGTGCCGGTCGACCCGGCGAGGACGCCCTGGTCGGCGGGCACGACGAGCGTGCCGTCCGCGGTGGCCGACGTGTCGGCGGCTGCGACCACCGGGGTGATCGTCACCGTGACGGTGCCGGTCGCCGTGTTGCCGTTGGCGCCGGTGACCACGTAGGTGAACGTGTCCGTGCCCGACGTGCCGGGTGCCGGCGTGTAGGTGACGGTGCCGTCGGCGTTGCGCACGACGGTGCCGACGGTCGCGGGGCTGGTCGCCGGGCCGACGGCGGTGACCGTGAGGCCGGTGCCGTGGTCGTTCGCCGTCAGGTCACGCGAGGTGACGGTGACGGGCTGTCCGGCGGCCGTGGTGATCGAGTCCTTCACCGTGCTCGGCTGCACCGTGACGCGCACGATGCCGGTCGAGGTGTTGCCCTCGGCGTCGGTCGCCGTGTACGTGAAGGCGTCCGGGCCGGACCACCCGTCCTTCGGCGTGTACGTGTACGAGCCGTCGGCGTGCACGTCGACGGTGCCGTGGAGGGGCTCCTCGTCGATCGTCGCCGTCAGGCCGGTGCCCTGGTCGTTCGCGAGCAGACCCGTGGACGCCGAGACCGTCAGCGTCGAGCCGGCGGTGGCCGTCGCGGTGTCGGCCGTCGCCTGGGGTCCGACGACCACGACGACCCAGCTGGTGGTCGTGCCGCCGGCGGTGTCGACGGCGTCGTAGTGGAACGTCGCGGTGCCGGAGAACCCGGCGGTCGGGGTGAAGAGGACGGTGCCGTCCGTCCCGAGGGTGACGGTGCCGTGCTGCGCGTCACGCACCCCGGTGACGGTGACGCCGGTGCCGACGTCGTTGCGGGTCAGGGCGCTCGTGGCCATGCTGACGGGCTGGTCGGCCGTCGTCGTGGCGGTGTCGGGCAGGGCGCGCGGCACGACGGTGATGGTCGCGGTCGCGGTCCCCGAGCTCCGGCCGGCGCCGTCGGTCACCCGGTAGGTGAACGTGTCGGTGCCGGAGGAGCCCGTGGTCGGTGCGTAGTCGACGCTGCCGTCCTCCGCGATGACCGCGGTGCCGCTCGTCGGCCCAGTGACGATCGTGGTGACGAGCCCCGTGCCGAGGTCGTTGCGCTGGACGTCGACCGTGACCGGCACGTTCGCCGTGGTCGTCGCGCTGTCGTCCTTCGCCGTGGGCCGGACGACGACCGTCACGGTCGCGGTGGCCGGGGTGCCCGCGCGGTCGACGACCGTGTAGTCGAAGGTGTCCGTGCCGGAGAAGCCGGCGGCCGGGGTGTACGTGTACGTGCCGGTGGCGCCGTCGAGCTCGAGCGAGCCGTGGGCCGGCGTGGTGTGCGCCGTCACGCTGAGGCCGTCACCGAGGTCGTTGCCGAGCAGCCCGGTCGCGCGGTCGGTCGTCACGGCGGAGCCGCCGGCGGCGACGTCGACGATGTCGGCCACGGCCTTCGGGGCGACGTGGACGGTGACCGTCACGGTGTCGGAGCCGGTGCCGTCCGTCACCGTGTACGTGAAGGTGTCCGTGCCGGAGAACCCGGTGGCGGGCGTGTACGTGTACGAGCCGTCCGGCTGCACGGCGACCGTGCCGTGGGCCGGCTGGGTGGATCCGCTCACGCGGACGTCGTGGCCCAGGTCGTCGGCCAGGAGGCCCGGTGCGGCTCCGACGGTCGGCTGTCCGGCCGTCGCGGTGACGGTGTCGGCCCCCGCGGTCGGCAGGACGGTCACCGTGACGGTCGCGGTGGTCGTGGCACCGGAGTCGTCGGTCGCCGTGTACGTGAAGGTGTCCGGGCCGGACCAGCCGGCAGCCGGGGTGTACGTGTACGAGCCGTCGGCGCGCAGGTCGAGGACGCCGTGGGCGGGGTCGGTGTGGTCGGTGATCGTCAGGCCCTTGCCCGCGTCGTTGGCGAGGAGCCCGTCGCCGGCCGCGGCCTTGGCGGTCGAGCCAGCGTGCACGGTGACGGCGTCCGCGGCGGCGTTCGGCTTCACGGTGACCGTGACGGTGCTCGTCGCGGTGCGTCCCGAGGAGTCCTTCGCCGTGTAGTCGAACGCGTCGGTGCCGGAGAAGCCGTCGGCGGGCGTGTACGTCCAGGAGCCGTCAGCGGCGACCGTCGCGGAACCGTGGGCGGGCGTGGTGTTCGACACGACGGACAGGCCGGTGCCGCTGTCGTTCCCGAGCACACCCGCTGACGCCGGGACGCTCAGGGTCGTGCCGACCGCGGTGGTGGCGGTGTCGGGGCTGGTGCTGACGTGCGTGGCATTCATCGTGTTCGCGAAGGTGACGACGACGTCGGTGCCGTCGCTCGACACGGCCTGCGGGAAGGTGAAGGACGCCGTCGTGCCGGTGCCGTCCGCCACGGTGCGGCCGCTGCCGAGGTCGATCGCCTTCCACGTCGTGGCGTAGTTCGCCGGGTCGGTGGTGCCCGCCGCGGTCTGCGTCACGGTGTAGTTCTTGCCGGGCGTCGTCAGGATCGCGCCGGCCTTCCGGGCCTGCACGCCCGTGTCGGAACCGGTCGTGGTGTCGCTCGTGCCGGTGCTCGAGCTCGTGATGCCGTCGCCGGAGATCGCGAGGCCGAACTGGTCGCCGGCGGCCCAGCGCTCGTCGATGCTCGCCTTGCCGGTGACCGTGTCGGCGTAGTTGCAGGTGGCGAGGTCGCTGGCGTTGTAGTTGCCGACGATGGGGAAGTTCCGGACCTGCGTGCCTGCGGTCGGGTCGAGCTGGTAGAGCGTCGTCGTCGCGACGTTGTTGGTCGTGGCCGAGTTCGACACGTACAGGTAGCCGTCGGACGAGAACGCGATGCCGGGGCTGTTCGTGCCTGACGGCAGCGTCGCGATGGGGGTCGTGGCGAGCGCGGTCGTGCCGGACGTCGTCGGGACCGTCTCGGTGTTGACGCGGTAGACCTTGTCCGCGGCGACGACGAACATCAGCCCCTGCGAGCTGAAGGCGAAGTCGCCGTTGCCGTCCTTCAGCCCGTTGATCTGACCGACCTGGCCGAGGTACTGCTTCGTCGCCGGGTCGTACGCGCCGAGCCAGCCGGTGTTGTCGCCGTAGTAGTAGATGCCGGTCACTGGGTTCACGGCGCCGCGGATCACCGGTCGGACCTTGTCCGTTGCGACCGGGTCGGACGCGGTGTTCGTCGCCGGGTCGAACGACCGGAGCGTCGCGGTCCGGTTGTTCGACGCTGCGAAGAGCGACTTGCCCTCGCGCGAGACGCCGAGGCCGTTGTTCGCGCCCGTGCCGAGGTCAGCGACGTCGACCGTCTGGCCCTTCGTGTCGCCCGTCGTGAGGTCGACGGCGACGACCTTGCCGGCGCTGTTCACGGCGTAGAGCGTGTTCTGGTCGCAGACGAAGTGTCCGTCGGTCGTCGCGCTGACAGCCGACGCCGGCGTCGCCGCGACGACGGCCGTCGCCGTGCTGAGACCGGTCCCCACGAGGAGGGCGGCGACGAGCACGGCGAGGGGCCGGACGCCCGCACGGCGGCGGGGCACGGCAGGGCGCTTCGAGGCAGACAGCATGGATCACTTCCGGGTCGGGTCGACGGAACGCGACCCGCTCGATCCCGCAGGGCCGGGAGAACGGACGTTCGCGCTGGCCTGATCCTGACAGGAAACATGAGGGAAGTGGGGACAAGGTCGGTCCCCAGTAGGGGGGACCACTCGTTCGGGGGACGACGCCGCCGACGCCTCCGCAGGGCATGACGAACGCCCCGCCGGAGACCGACGGGGCGTGCTGTGGAGCGGGGCTAGGAGGCGTTCCGGATGACGTCCGGCAGCACCAGGTGCAGGCGTTCGGCGAGCTTCGCCTGGGCTTCCTCGAGCGAACGGAAGTCGCCGACGTACTGACCGAAGGTGTCGGACACGAAGTAGTGCGAGCCCTGCTTGTCCACGGTGCCGCCGTAGTAGCCGCCGTAGTTCGCGGCCCAGAGCCCGGTGTCCGGTCGGGTCCACAGGATGGTGGCACGTGCGGGCCGGACGGGGGCGATGACCTCGGCCTCGATGGCCGCGATGACCTCGATGGTCTCGGTGTCGAGGGTGACCTCGGTGGTCGCATGGTGGTCGTCGATCAAGCTCATGGTCGTTCCTTCGTGTCGTGCGTGTGGTGCATCTCGTGCAGGTCGTGCGGGAGCGGTCGTGCTGGTCAGGCGACCGGGCGGATGACCGGCGGGAGCATCACGTGCAGGCGGTCAGCGAGGTTCGCCTGGGCGTCCTCGAGCGAGGCGAAGTCGCCGACGACGAGGCCGAACGTGTCCGATGCGACGTAGCGGTTCGCGACCTTGTCGACCGAGCCGCCGAAGTAGCCGCCGTAGTTGGCGACCCACTCGCCGTCGTCCTCATGCGTCCAGGTCAGCTTCGCCCGGGCCGGTCGGGCGGTGGGAGCGACGCCGGCTTCGAGGATGGCGATCGTGTCGACCGTCTCGGTGTCGAGGGTGAGTTCACGCTGGGTCTGCGGGGTGGTGGCGGTGATGCTCATGGCGCTGCTCCTGTCGCGATCCGGGGTACATCGTGCTGCCCTTGGAATCTAGGGCTTGGACGACGCCCACCGCCATCCGCCCCCGGGCATTCACGGCTTCTCCTCATGCCCTCCATCGTGACGCCCCGGTTTCGCGGGCCTGATGGACCCCGATCCGGGGTACACGTCCCCCACCGGGGTACTCGCGGTTCGGACAATCGCGGATCGGGGGACAACGACCGCGGACGACAGGTCGCATCCTCAGGCCGGCCTATTGCCTCCAGGGACAGAAGGGGAGTCTCCGTCTCGAACGGGGCTGGCGCGATGATCCCCAGCGGCAGCCCCTGATCCTTCGGAGCATCAGGCTGCGTGAGAGGTACTGTCGCCTCCCGGTTAAAACTCGCGCTTCAACGCGCAGCCGGCACCGCAGTAGATGTTCGGACCTCAGGAGCCGTCGATCGGTCCGCTGTACGCATGGTCGGCCGTCGCCCAACACCGCAGCGCTCAGATCATCCCGGGGCTGTCGCACTCGTCGAAGTAAACGAGGAGATGGAGGTAGCCACCGACCTGCAGCCGCTCCGCGGCGCGCCTCCCGGAGTTCGGACCCGTCACCCCGTCGATGGGCCCCCGGCATGTCAACATGACCGCTTTCGTGCCGAGGCACTGCAGGCGCTTGTAGAAGATCGGGTCCGACATCCCATCGAACTCCATTGTCGCCCGCGGAACGCCCTGACACGCTGACGCCACCGGCGCCGCTGCGGTTGGTTGGCGAGGTGCTACGCACCCGAGCGTGAAGCGCAACACGACTGTTGCGAAAGCTGACGCCGTGAACCAAGGGAGTTGCAGTGTAGGAAGCCGAGCAGGACGACCATTCGGCTATCAATCGACTGGTATATCAAAACCCTGCACGCCGTCGTCATCGCCACCGGCGCCGAATCCGATCGCCCTCAGACTTGAGAGGGTGGGTTTGACGACCCTCGCCAGCGTCGTGATGAATTACTCCTTTACGCCGGACTGTGACAAGGGCTGACCAGTCACGAGGTAACACGAGGCCCGGTCGTTGCAATATCCAAGAGCACCACGCTTGCCGCAAGCTCGAAACCCGTAACCATGGCATTGAAAGGCAATTGAGGCGGTCCTCTCTTGGAGAGGACCGCCTCAATCATGCAACTAATCTAACGGGCAACCGGACGAAGCGCTTGCCTACCTCCGGCGTCGAACTAAGGCTTGAATCACGCCCCCCCAGAGCACAAGACCCGAGAATGCGAGTGCCGCGCCTAGCACCCAGACCGGGAACCCATGAGCACTTCGCAGCTCCCTGAGGGGGGTGAAGAAGCAAACCGCCGCAAGCACTACAAAAAGTGACGCCATTACGGCCACCGGTAGTATTCTACCCTTGACTATCATTGAAATCCCGTCACTGCCGAACTAACGAGCTCACCTGCTGCAGCGCAGCCGACCGATGCTGCTATGGCCCCAAGAGGCGTGGTTGTAACACCGACAATACCCTCGCACGTCGCCGTGGTCGCGAGTCCCACCACAGTGGAAACGGCTTCCGTCGCGCAGCTCTTTGTCGTGTAGCCCGATTTGCATGCGCTATTTAGGCTCTCGCCTGTGACAACGCCGTCAAGAAGGGAGCCGTAGCCAGCACGACCCGTCCTGTCCTGCTGGTTGACCGGGTCAGCACCAGCGAACGTGTAGCGGTTTCCATTGATCGGGTCGAGCGGCGCGTCGAGAGTATCGCGTTCGATCCACACCCCCGTCGCCGCGGCCTGCCAGCGCATGCCGAATTTCGTGAGCCCGGTCGCGGTGTTGTTGGAGCGGATGCCGGTCTTGAATCCGTACGGGTTCTGCTTCCACTGGGCGCTGGTGTCGCCGAATGTCACGGTCTCGCCACCGTATGGGGAGTACTGGACGGTATAGGCCTTGGTGCCCTGATCGGTGATCGCGGCAGCAGAGTTCCCGATGCCGTCGATCACGAGCATGCTCGTGGTCCCATCCGCGGTGCGGAGGGCCAGCGCCTGGCCGGTGGACGGGTCAGTTAGCATCGCCGTGGTGCCGGTGCCGGTGACGGCGCGGGCGGTCATCACGGGAACTCCGTTGGAGTCGGTGGTGCCATACGTGTACGTGTAGTCCGCTCCCCTGTCGGTTTTCTGGGTGAGGAGCTTGTTCATGTCACCACCGGCGTAGGTGTAGCGGGTGGTGGTGCCGTCCTTGGTGGAGGACGTCATCTGCTGCGCGCCGTTGTACGTGTACGTCTCTCCCGGAGCCGCGATCAGGTTCCCGGTGCCGTCGTAGGTGTACCCGGTCGTGGTGATCTGGCCGATCGCGTTGTAGGTGAGCGTTGTGTCCGTGGTGACTGCGCCCGTTGCCGCGTTGGTGGCTGTTGCCGTGAGGCGGTTCCCGGCGTCGTCGTAGGTGTAGGCCCAGTTCGTGGAGTTGCTGCCGCCGGTCTGCGTGATGCCGGTGAGGTGCTTGGTCGCGGTCTTGCCGTCCGAGTCGAGGTACCCGTAGCTGGTGATCTGGCCGGTGGTGTTGTCCTTGGACCACTGCAGCTTGTCGCGGTCGTTCGTCGAGTCCGCGTCGCAGCTACCGCCAGCGGTGGCTCCGGCGATGTAGCAGTACGTGGTGTCGACGACGACTTCCTGCTTGGTGCTGTCGGCCCAGGCCTGGACGTGGGTTACCTTGCCGCCCTTGTCGTAGGTGAGCTTCTGGTGCGCCTTCCAGGCCGTCGGGTCGGCGGTGCCGTTCGGCGTCGCGGCGAGCCACGTGTCGGTGCGGCGTCCGTTGTCCGAGTCGATCTTGTACAGCTGCTTCGCCGTCCCCGAGCTCGTCGGGTAGGTAGTCGCGATGAGCTGGTTCGAGGAGTCGTAGTCGTGCGTGACTGCGCCCTGCGGGTCGGTGACCTGGACCGTGTTGCCGGCAAGGTCGTAGCCGTAGGAGATCTGCCCGCCGCCGGCGGTGTTCACCGTGTTCACGAGGCGGTTCTGCTGGTCGTACGTGTTGGTCATCGTGCCGGTCGCGGAGCTCTGACCGGTCTGGTTCCCGTTACCGTCGTACGTGGTGGTCACCGTCGCGGTGCCATCACTGAACGCGGTGCTGGTGGCTCGGTCGTCGTTGTCGTACCCGAACGTGGTCGTGTTCGGCTGCCCGTTGGTCTCTCGACCGTCGGTCTCCGTGGCGACTCGACCGAACGCGTCGTAGGTGTAGTGCTTCACACCGAGGCTGGTCCCAGAGGGCGGGGTGATGTCCGTGAGCTGCTTGTTACCGTCGTAGGAGTAGTTGGTCGCGTTCGAGCCGTTCCCGGGAGCGGTCGCCGTCTTGACCGTTCCATCGTCGTTGTACGTCACCTTGGCCTGCACGGCCGTGTCGTCACCCGACTGCGACGAAATCTGGTTGCCGACGCCGTCGTAGCCCACGCTCGTGCTCGTGCTCGAACTGCTCGTGACCTTGGACGGCAGGTACGTTGTCGCGGAGGTCTTGCCGTACGTCGCGGTCGAGGTGGAGCCGGAGCCGCCCTTCGACGAGGTGATCGACTGGTTGTTGTTCTCGCCGAACTCGTTCGTGCTCTTGCCCGTGTTCGCCCCACCGTCCGAACCGACCTGCGAGGTGGCGACACCGTTGTTGGCGGAGTTGTACGTCGCGGACCGCTCACGCCCTTCCGGGTCGACGGCCTTGGTGACGAGGTCGTTGCCGTCGAGCGTGTACGAGGTGTGCTTCGCGGCAGCGACGGTCGCGTTCTGGTCGGAGCGCGGGTCCGCGACCTGGGTGGAGGTGTCGCTGGCGTAGGACAGGCGCGTCACCGCGGTGCCGGGCGAACCGGCGGTGGTGTTCGCCTGCGAGACCTGGGTGACCCGGTCCGAGCTGTCGTAGGTGAACGAGGTGACGCCACCGTTCGGGGCGGTGATCGAGGTCAGGTCCCCGTTCGTGTACCCGTACGTGGTCTGCTTGCCGGTCGCGTCCGTGTAAGTCGTGATGTCCCCAGCAGTGCTCTTCGCCCACGACACTGCGCGGCTCGAGCTGCCGGAGGTCTGCGTGAAGGTCTGCACGCCGTTGGCATACGAGGAGGTCGCGACCCGGGCGCCGGTCTTCTGGTCGGCGCTGATGCTGCCACCGGTGGACACCAGAGTCGTCAGGCCGTACCCGTCGGCGGTGTTGAAGCTGGTCTGGTTCTTGTTGCGGTCAACGATCGAGGTGGGCTGACCGGCGAGGTTGAAGTGGATGACCTGGTTCGAGGTCCACCCCTTCAGCTGGTACTCCGCGTTCGTCGTCGACGTGCTCACCCGGGTCAGGGTCTGCTGCAGACCCGCCGGCGTCGTGAACGCGCCCACGCCGAGCGCCAGCGACGGGGTGAACTGCCATGCGGTGCCCGCGGCGTCGGTGTAGACCACGCCGGATGCGTTCGCGGTGAGGTCCCCGGCGCCGGCGAGGGCGTACTGCCACCGGTTCGCTGCCATCGTGTTCGTGTTCGCGGCACGGCTGCTACGGGAGTTGTAGGAGACACCGATCGAAGTCGAGGACGTCGCACCCGGCAGCGACATCGCCGCGGTGGAGACCATCAGGTTCCCGGTGCCGACGTCCACCGACGCGTTCGTCTGGTCAGTGATCGTGAACGGCAGGCGTGTCGCGGAGGTCCGCTGGCCGGTGAGGTTCGTGGACGCAGGGCCGCTCGGCAGGGAGTTGTAGGCGCCCTGCATGTCGACGACGAAGTCCGTCGCCGTGGTGGAGGCGTTCTTGATCCGGATCTTCCCGTTCGTCCCCACCGGCACGATCGTCGTCGTGGACCGGAGCGAGGTCGTCGGAGCGTAGTTGATGGCGCTGGCGCCGGGCTCGGGCATCCCGTCGCCCCAGACCTTCGCGTAGCCGCCGTTGGTTCCGGAGTGCACCGCGGTCAGCGTGATCGCGACCGCCGCGAGCCCACCTTCGACACTCGGCAGGCCGCCGCGTGCGCCAGCGATCTGGATGGCGAGGGAGCCGTTCGACGCGACGGAGGCGCTGTCGCGGGTGTCGATGATGCGTCCGGTGAGCGGGGTGAACCCGCCGCCGGGGTTGCTGGCCATGAAGTAGCCCTGCACGTCCACGATCACGTCGATCGTGCCCCCACCGGCGGGGGTGTCGATCGTGACCTTGCCGTCGGAACCGATCGCGACCTGCGCCGTCATCGCGGTGGAGATGCCCTTGGTGGAGACCTAGTTCAGCACACCGGAGCCCTTGTCACCGCCGGTCGGGTACGGACGCACCCAGTCGGCGCCGCCGCCGGTGTTCTGGACGATCACGCCGAGCGCGACCGCGGCCGCGTTCGCCGGGATGCCGTTCGCGCCAGCGACCTGGAACGTGATGCTGCTGGCACCGGAAAGGGTGCCCTGGCGGACACCCGTGCCGTTGACGGTGTTCGCGATCCGGGTTCCCGACATCGGGACGAACCCGCCCGCGCCGGCACCGTTCTGAGTGCTCGTGTAGTAGCCAGTGACATCGACCGTCACGTTCGCCTGCGTGGTACCGGTCCGGACCCGGATCGATCCGTC
The DNA here is from genome assembly GCF_015350905.1 of Curtobacterium sp. VKM Ac-2865. GTDB lineage: Bacteria > Actinomycetota > Actinomycetes > Actinomycetales > Microbacteriaceae > Curtobacterium. The sequence goes on from NZ_JADKRZ010000003.1 coordinate 171,679, forward strand.
GTCACCGACCGCGAGGAGCGCCGTGTTCGAAGTGTTCCCGGTCACACCGGTGCCGTAGATCATCAGCAGCGTGTCCGGGTCCGCCGCGTTCGGACGGCCCACGAGCTGCCCCTGCGTCGCCGCGTCTGCGACCGTCACCAGCACGCTCACAGCGCCGATCCCCGTTGCAGGCAGCCCGTCGACACCGTTGACCTTGACCGTCTTGAACACCCCGGCCGTGGTACCTCCGGCGAACACGCGAGCGTTGTCCGGCATCGGGACGTACTGCCCACCAGTGCCAGTCACTTCAGCGTGCGCCGCCTGGGGAGGTGAGATCACCGCCAGCAGTGACCCCAGCAACGCGACCAGCGTCACCATCGCCAGAACCACCCCCAGTTGTGGGTCAGGCGCTCCGGACGCTGTTCCGATATTCGGTGCCGGGCCAGCCGCCTGCATCCAGCAATGTGGCTGCGCTCCGAGCCAGATGCCTGCTCAGTGCCGACTGCGTCGTCCCAGCGCGCTCATGACCAGACGCGGACTGTTGTCCGGCTCGCGAGGTCTCAGGCCACGCCATCTCGCGCGACCCGCCGTGGCTCGCCGTCGCCGTCGTCCTGGATGACGTCGGCAGCCGGTTCGTTCATCTCGGGGACAAGGCCCCGCGGACGATACGGTCGCTCCCATGACGCCGCGACGGATCGAGCTGCTCGCACGGGCGCTCCTGGTCGTGCTCGGGGTGGTCGTGCTGGCGATGGTCCTCGTCCCCGCGACGGCGCAGGTCGCGGTGTCCGTCGCGCTCCGGGTCGCGAACGCCCTCCGGACCCACGTCGGACACGGCACGCTGACCCTGTCCGACGACTTCATCCTGGCTGCGGTCGTCACCGGGGCGACCACCTGTCTGCCGGCGCTCGTGGCGGGGGCGAGCCGAGCCTCCAGGCCGGAGCCCCTGCCGATCCGGCGAGCCGCGCTCGTGAGCCTGCTGGTGGCGGTGGTGGGCGCGCTGGCGCTCGCCCTGGTTCGTGCTGATCCGTCGACCACGTTCCGGTCCCTGGTGACCGCTACAGCCGTCGGGGTGGCGCTCGGGACACTCGGCCTGGCCGCACACCGGACGCTGCGTGACGCGGGTCGGAGCGCGCTGCGGGCGGACGGGCGGAGTCGGCGAGCGGCTGTCGTCCTCGGGGCTCTCTACGCGGCGCTCGTGGGCGTCATCGCGTTCACGGGCTCACCGGTGGACGCCGGGGCACAGCCGTGGCTGCTGCGGACGCTCGAGCGCCTGCATCGCGTGGGCCTGCCTGCGTGGTTCGACTACGCGGCGACGGAGTTCTCGGCGAACGTGGTGTTCTTCGTGCCGCTCGGGGTCTTCGTGGTGCTGCTGCTCGGTGCGCGCCGGTGGTGGGTCGGCGCGGGGACGGGGTTCCTGCTGAGCGTCGTGATCGAGGTGTCGCAGTCGCTGTTCCTGCCGGCGCGGTTCGGGTCCGTGGACGACGTCGTCTCGAACACGTGCGGGGCGGTCATCGGGGCGCTGGTGGGGGTCGTGGTGGTGGGCCGGAGCGGGTCCCTCACATCTCGATGACCCAGGCTTCGCGCATGGCCTCTCGTGATCGTCCCCGTCCGCCGACCCGACCTGGCACGCCGGTGTGGGTGTTCGTCGGGATCGCGGTGCTGGGCGTGGTCGCGGTGGGGCTGGTCATCGTGGCGTTGTTGTCGCGCTGACGGACCTCGTTCTCCGGGAGACCGGGTTCCACGGAGTCCGTACTTCTCGGGTTCCGGGAACGACGAAGCCGCCGGGACCGAGGTCCCAGCGGCTTCGTTGGTGCAGAGGTGCTCAGGCTGCGATCTGGCCGTCGCGCTGGCGACGAACCGAACCGCGGACCACGAGCAGGCCGCCACCGAGGACGACAGCGCCGCCGCCGACCCAGAGGGCGAGAGCGGAGATGGTGCCACCCGTGAAGGCGAGCGAGCCGGTGCCGGAGCCCGCGCCACCGACAGCAGCAGCGCCAGCGGCCGGTGTCGCGGTGACGGCGGCCGTGCCGACGTTGCCGGAGGTCGCACCCGTGGCGGTCAGGGTGTAGGTGCCCGACGCGCCAGCAGGAAGCGTGATGCGGGGGTTGACGGCACCCGAGGCGGAGGCGACGTACGCCTTCGACACGGTGGTCGTCGGGAGGGCACCCAGCGTGACTGCACCGGCACCGGTGACCGAGATGTTCACGGTCTCGTTGCCGACGAACGAACCCGGGCCGAAGTTGATGACGGTGGTGCCGCCAGCAACGGAGCTACCCGAGACGGAGACGTTGGACGTCGGGACGTAGCCGGCGGCGTTGGCAGCAGCCGGGGTCGCGATGAGTGCGGCGCCAGCCAGCACGACCGCAGCAATGAGCTTCTTCATGAAGTGTTCCCCTAAGAATCTGATCCTTCAGACCCTGAGACCCAGAGCCCTGACCCCTCGCAAAGCAACCGATCGACACTGGTTCCCTGAAGTGCGGTTGGCGAAGTTCCCTCAAAGTACCCGAACTTCACAGGTGCCACGCAAGAACTTTGTGTCGAACGCGTGAACTCTCGTGTTGGCAGAAGCACCGGTCTAGAGGGGCCTGGTGGGCCGATCCCCTCACGGTCGCTAGGTTTTCCCTGGTCAGGGCCGCGTGATGACCTGCGAACGCTTGGTGCAGACATCCACACGCGCTCCGCGCACAAGTCGCCGACACCCACTTCTCCCCCGGAATGGGGGCACGATCTGAGCCGGAAAGTCCAGAAACCGTGACGTCAACCCGCAGGTTTCCCGCAATCGACGGCTGCGGGCTGCACCGTGGTCTGCGTGATGGTGGGGGTCGACATGGCTGTGACAGCCGCCCTCGCTTGCTTCGCGGACCCCAGGAACGTCACCCGGAACGTCGTGCTCTGGCCGGGCGCGAGCAGGGTCTGGACCTGCACGACCGGGTGGTCCCCGTCGACCGCGGTGTGCGGTGCGGCCGCTTTGCCGTCCTGCGTCGAGCCGAGGTAGATCTCGTCCTTCGCCGCATAGACCGCGACGTTCGTCTGGACCTTGCCGGGTGCCACCCCGAAGTCCCCTGCCCCGGTCACGTAGGCGGGGAGACTGGTCGCGGCGTCTGCCGGCGCCGTGTTCTTCAGGGTGACCTGGACCACTGATGTCGGCCGGCCGTCCGCCCGACACACGGCGCTGCCCACGGCGACGGTCTTCTGCAGCCAGAAGTCCATCTTTGCCCCGGTGGCGTCGTTGAGGTAGATCCCGAACTGCCGCTCGGACGCACTGCTCGTCGGCAGTGGGCCGGTCACGGCGGTCCCAGCGAGCTGGGTCTGCTCGGACTCGTCCGCGATCCACAGGCGCAGTCGGTTCTCCTGGACACCGTCGGTGAGTGCCGTGATGAAGGCCTTCGGGTCGAACGCGCCACTCGACACCTTGGCGAAGACCGCGCTCGCGGCCGAGGCGAAGAAGGCGTCCTGCACCTGCGGGTCCGGGTACTTGGCGTAGACGTCGCTGAGGAGCAGCTTGACCGCGTTGTCCGACGTCAAGGTATCGCCGGTCGGCAGTTGCACCGGACCGGTGGCCTTGAGGATGTAGGCCAACGTCACCGGATCCATCGCGAGGACGCCATCGACCTGCTGGCCGAACCGCTGCTTCCACATCTCGCGGGCGAGCTTGGCCGAGACGTCGAAACGTGGCGTCAGCGTGACGTCCTGCATGTACTCGCCGGTGATGGCGCCGTACAGACCCTGCGTGTCGGTCGACAGCGGCAGGACCGGCTGCTCCGACTGGCCGAAGGACGAACCCGACGCCTGGTTCGACAGGTGGATCGCGCCGTCCTTGACGTCGAGGAGCGCGACGGCTCCGGGGATGCCTCCCCCGGCGCGGAGCTCGGCGTTGTTCTGGAACAGCAGCAGGTACCGCCGGTCACCGTCGTGCCCGAGCATGGCCGGCGCGAGCTGCACCACCCGGTTCGCGACGTCCGCCTGAGCCGCGACCGACGCGACCGCGTTTCGGAGCTGGTTCACGGCGCCGGTCACCGGCGAGAGGGTGTCCGAAGTGTCGATCGCTGCCGCGGCCCGATCCGCCTTCGCCAGCGTCGTCGTCGCGCGCTGGACCGCCGGCTGTGCCCTCACCAGCGGAGCGAGGTCGACCTTGCCGTCCTTCGGCGCGAACGCCTTCACGTTCACGTTGCCGATCACGCCGGCCACCGGCTTCACCGCTCCCGTCGCCACGTCGTCCACAACGACGGCGACCTCGCGCACCGCACGCAGGTTCGAGCCGACGAACGGGAGGACCTGGAAGGCGCTCCAGACCGGGTCACCAGTCAGTGACCTGGCTGAGGCGGCGTGGTCCTGCAGGTCCTCAGCGGTCTTCTGCGCAGCAGTGCTGTCGCCGCTGACCAGTTCCGAACGGAGCGTGCCGACGAGCTGTACGGACTGCTCCAGGTCGCGCTTGGCCATCAGGCCACGCACGCCGACCCAGGCGACAGCGAGGATCAACAACAGGACGAGCGCCAGCACGACCCACAGCACCGGCCGGCCCCTGGAACCCCGGCGTGCTGTGGTCCGTCCCGACTCAGGAAGGTCGGACATGGGGACAGTGCTGTGGTCGCTCATGTCCGACCCCGAGCTCATCCGCGAATCTCGTCGACGTGTTGGTGGTACCAGTCGATGGTGCTCCGCAGGCCGTCTTCGAGCCCGATCTGCGCGTTCCAACCGGCATCGCCGAGCTTGGACACGTCGAGCAGCTTCTGCGGTGTCCCGTCCGGCTTCGAGGTGTCCCAAACCGTTTCGCCATCGAAGCCGACGATGCCTGCGATGGTGTCAGCGATCTCCTTGATCGTGACGTCCGTCCCGGTACCGACGTTGACCTGTGCCGGTCCGTCGTAGTGCTCCATGAGGTGCAGGACGGCGGCGGCCATGTCGTCGACGTGGAGGAACTCACGCCGAGGTGTGCCGGTCCCCCAGTTCTCGACCCGGTCAGCTCCGGAACGAGCGGCCTCGTCATAACGGCGGATCAGCGCTGGCAGCACATGCGAACCGGTCGGCGAGAAGTTGTCGCCGGGGCCGTAGAGGTTGGTCGGCATCGCTGAGATCCAGGGCAGTCCGAACTGACGACGCACTGCCTGGACCTGCATGATCCCGGCGATCTTGGCGATCGCATAGGCGTCGTTCGTCGGTTCGAGGTAGCCGGTGAGGAGCGCGTCCTCGTGGATCGGCTGCTCCGCGAACTTCGGGTAGATGCACGACGATCCGAGGAACATCAGCCGTTCGACGCCCTGCTCCACGGCGGCGTCCATGACGTTGACCTGAATCTGCAGGTTCTCGCTCAGGAAGTCCTGCGGGTAGGTGTTGTTCGCCATGATCCCGCCGACCTTCGCCGCAGCGAGCACCACGTAGCGCGGCTTCTGCTCGGCGAAGAACGCGAAGACGGCATCCCGGTTCTTCAGGTCGAGTTCGGACGACCGCCGACCCACCAGATCGGTGAAGCCCTCGGACTCCAACTTGCGCCAGACAGCGGACCCGACCAGTCCACCGTGTCCAGCGACGTAGACGCGGGCGGAACGGTCGAGCGGCCCTGCGGCGAACTCCGTGTCGGGCATCAGGACTCCCAGCTCTGCAGGCGGACCTTGTCGATCCACGGACGGCCCTCGTGCTCGAGGGCCTCGATGTCGGCGTCGACCATGATCCTCGCGAGCTCAGCTGTGTCGACCGTCGCCTCCCACCCGAGCTTGTCCTTCGCCTTGGACGCATCGCCGACCAGGGCGTCGACCTCACTCGGCCGGAGGTAGCGCTCGTCGAACCGGACGTGGTCCTCCCACTGCAGGCCCGCGTGGGAGAAGGCGGTTGCGAGGAAGTCCTTGACGGTGAAGTTCCCACCGGTGGCGAGCACGAAGTCGTCGGGCTCGTCGACCTGCAGCATCCGCCACATGCCCTCGACGTACTCCGCGGCGTAGCCCCAGTCGCGGATCGAGTCGAGGTTGCCGAGGTAGACGTGGTCTTCCATGCCAGCCTTGATGCGAGCGACCGCGCGCGTGATCTTCCGCGTCACGAACGTCTCACCGCGACGCGGGGACTCGTGGTTGAACAGGATGCCGTTGACGGCGAAGATCCCGTAGGCCTCGCGGTAGTTGCGCGTCACCCAGTAGCTGTAGACCTTCGCCGCACCGTAGGGCGAGCGCGGCCAGAACGGTGTCTCTTCGTTCTGCGGCGGCGGGGTCGCACCGAACATCTCGGACGACGACGCCTGGTAGAAGCGCGTGTGGATGCCGGACATCCGCACCGCTTCCAGCATGCGCATCGCCCCGACACCAGTGACGTCACCGGTGTGCTCCGGCTCGTCGAAGGAGACACGCACGTGCGACTGGGCCGCGAGGTTGTAGACCTCGTCTGGCTTCAGTTCCCCGAGGAGGCTGACCAGGCGAGCGCCGTCACCCAGGTCGCCGTAATGCAGGAAGAGCTTGGCATCCGGGTTGTGCGGGTCCACGTACAGGTGGTCGATCCGCGATGTGTTGAACGTTGATGCGCGGCGGATGATCCCGTGCACTTCGTACCCCTTGCGGAGCAGGAGCTCGGCCAGGTATGACCCATCCTGTCCGGTGATGCCCGTGATGAGTGCGCGCTTCGTCAACTGTTCCCCGCTTCTCGGAAGTTGGAGGCCTTCTGACCGTTGGCCAACCTCGCAAGTAATTGAGCATAGGTCTCAAGCGCAGCCTCGCTCGAGAGCTGTGTGGCGCGGAAGTGCATCCCGGCTCGTCCCATAGCCGCCGCTCCTGCAGTGTCCTCAGCAAGTCCCTCCGCAGCTCGCAGAAGGGCATCTGGGTCACCTGCCGGAACGGCGACTCCACCACCGGACAACAGCACCTCGCTCTCGGTGACGCTTCCAGGATCGGTTGCCGCGATCACCGGGAGGCCAGTGCTGAAGTACGAGGTGAGCTTGCTCGGTACAGCCATACCCGCGACACCGGGCCTTTCGTTGACCAAGAGCACGTCGGCTGCGCCGAGGACCTTGCGGAACTGCTCGTCCGGCACGGAGCCGAGCATCTGCACTGTCGGGACTTCACGCGCAGCTGTTGCCAGCACGTCACGTTGGTTCCCGTCGCCGAGCAGGACGAAACGCACGGCACTGCCACGCTCCTGTGCACGACGGCCCGCGAGGATCACGTTCTCGAGCCCTTGCTTGACCCCCATGTTCCCGGAGTGGAGGACAACGACGTCGTCGTCATCCCATCCGAGGTGGGCTCGCACCGCCGCGCGATCAAAGGAGACGGGACCGTCCAGGTGAGACCAGTTGCGCACGACCGTCACCGCTGCCGGCTGCACGCCCATCTCGGTGACCACGGTCTCCCGGAAGCGATCGTGGATCACGACCACGGCGTCTGCCCGCCTGAGCAACCACCGCTCAATCATGCAGATCGTGCGTACGGCCCAGCGTGATCCTCCTTCACCGAGCTCGCGGACCCCGAGTGAGTAGAGATCCTGAACCCAGACAACGACCGGTACTCGTCGGAAGAGTCTCGCGCGCACGAGCGTGAGGGCGCTGGACAGCAGGGCCGGTGACACCAGAACGAGCACATCGGGCCGCCCGAAGCGCGTCATCGCAGACGCAATGCCGAACGACATCTCGGACAGGGCACGTGACAAGCCACCAGGACGCCTGGGCAGGAGGTGTCGGAAACGGTCCACACGGAAGCCACCACGGGCTTCTCGGACATGGCGGCGCGGGCTGCCGTTGAAGGCCCACTGCGGGTAGTGCGCGTTCGCCGTGATGACTCGCACTCTGTTGCCGCGCTGCACGAGAGCCGCCGCGAGAGCCGATGAGTACGGAGCAATGCCCGTGGTCTCCGGGGCGAAGTTGATGCCGACCAGCAAGACCGACAAGGGGTTCGTCACTCGGTGAACATAACAGGTGCTTGTGTCTCATCGGCGCACCGCAGAACCGGGATCTCGCCCCGGTAACATCACGTATCCTTCTCGCGACATCCGAGCACGAAGAAAGTGGCACTGTGGCCAAGATCGTGATCGTCCAGCCGTACGTACCCACCTATCGCGCGCCCTTGTTCGAGGCCCTGGGGCGGCGGCTGCACGACGAAGGCCACGATCTCGTCGTCGCGAGCGGCGAACCGACGGGGCCCCAGAGCGCTCGTCTCGACTCCGTTCACCTACGGAACGTCACGCACGTGCCTCTTCGCGTCCGCGTCCTCCGGGCCGGTCGCTTCCAGCTCCGGTACACGCGCGCTCGGTCCGTCTGGCGTTCAGCAGATGTCGTGATCGTCGAACTCGCGGCCGGCTCGATCGCCTCCTACGGCGCTCTCCTCCAACGCCGACGAGCCGTTGGAGTCTGGGGTCACGTTGGGGCGTATGTCACTGCGGACACGCGTGTCACGCGTGCCCTCCGGCGCTGGCAGGCACGCCGGGCTGACAGAGTCCTGGCCTACACCGAGCGCGGAGCGCGCACCGCCGAGGCATACGGCGTCCCTCCTCACAACATCACGGTCCTCCACAACACCATCGACACATCTGTTCTGCAGGCCGCTGTTCTTCTCGAGCGCGGGCGCACCCCGTCGGCGATCCGAGCTGAGCTCGGCGTGTCCTCGGGGCCTGTCTTCGCGATGATCGGCGGGGTTGACGCCACCAAGCGAGTGGACCTGGTTGTTGATGCTCTGGACATCCTCTGGTCGCAAGGGTCATCCATTCAACTCATCGTCGGCGGTCATGGCGAACTTGATGTGCTGTTCGCACCTGCTCGCGCCCGCGGACAAGTGCGGATGCTCGGCTACGTCGACGATGCGCAAAAGGGTCGGATTGCTCGCGTGGCGATCGCTCTCGTCAATCCGGGGCGGGTGGGTCTGATCGCAGTCGAGAGCATGGTGATGGCACTCCCGCTCATCACCACCAAGACCGCGCGGCACGGACCGGAGTTCGACTACTTGACTCCTGAGGCCCATCTGTTCGTCATCCCGCCGAACGCGCCAGCTCTAGCACAGATGATGGTCCAGTTGAGTGAGTCTCCTTCTGAGGTCGCGCGTGTTTCCGAAGCGATCGAAGCAGCGGCAGGGTCGCACACACTTGACATGATGGTCACGGAGATGGTCGGCGCCGTGAGCTCGCTCGTGCATGACGGTCGTCGCGTCCGAACGCATCCCAACAGCTGATCCCGACATGGCGCTCGGCAAGGAGCCCCCCTTGCTCCTAGGATCGACGAGGACGTCGCCTCGCCCTGTCGAGGCGAGAACGGGAGCTCGACCTCTGATGTCGACGACAGACCACGACCACGTCATTCCGCTCGCGGATGCGCCAGGCGAACGCACTACCTGGGGACGCCCCAAGGCAATCGTGTACCTCTGGGGGGTCGTTGAACTGTCCCTCGTCACGAACCCTTGGCAGATATCGTCTCGACTGCGAGTCGCCGCTCTCCGACTGTTCGGCGCGGAGATCGCCGACGGTGTGGTGTTCCGACCTCGCACTCGCGTGCGATTCCCCTGGAAGTTGCACGTTGGGGCGAACAGCTGGATCGGCGAAGGAGTCTGGTTCCACAATCAGGACCACATTCATGTCGGGCACGACGTGGTGCTCTCACAAGAGACATTCCTGACCACTGGCAGTCACGCTCACCGCCGAGACATGGCGCTCGTCACGCGACCGATCTGGATTGAGGACGGCGCCTGGGTGACTTCACGATGCATGATCCTCGGTGGCGCACGGGTGGGTCGCTCAGCGCTCGTCCAACCGATGTCGCTCGTCAACTCACACATCCCGGCCGGCGCGATAGCGGGAGGCAACCCAGCTGAACTTCGTGGATCGCGCTTCGGAGACGAGATTGCCTGATCGCAGCGACGGAACCCGACGCAAGATCGTTCACATAGTTGCCCATGTCAGCCCGGACGGTCGGTACGGGGGACCGCTCCGAGTCGCAGCGGACTTGGCCCGAGAACAACGTGCCAACGGCCATGATGCAAGACTCGTGGCGACGTACGAGGGGTACGACAAACTTCCCCACGAATTCCAGGGCGTCCCGCTACGCGCGTTCCCCGCACGGCGGATCACGCGCCAGGGGTACTCCGGCCTCTTCTCTGTTGCACTGATACACCACGTCCTGCGTGCGCGTCACGCAACTGACGTCTTTCACATCCACATCGCACGCGATTCGCTCACGACTGTGGCGGCGCTCTCCTTGAACTTGTTCAAGGCTCGCTTCATCTTGCAGACGCATGGCATGGTCGAACCGGGACGGGGCGTCCTTGTCAGCCTCTTCGACCGCTTCGCACTCCGACCATCCGCTCGTGGCGCTCGCGCCGTGCTGGTGCTCACTCCGACGGAGCAAGAGCACTTCGCTCACCTCGGGACCCCATCCCACCGGCTGTCCATCCAATCGAACGGCATCCGTCTGGGCACACTTCTCCAAAACGATCGACGCACAGTTCTCTTCCTGGCGCGTCTGCACCCGAGGAAGGGCGCATCTGAATTCGCCTCAGCTGCCGGAAGGCTGGCGCCGGACTGGCCCGCAGTCGAGTTCCGTATCGCCGGTCCGGACGAAGGCGACGGAGCGCGGGTGCACGAAGCTGTCCTTGACGCGGGTTCACCGAAGAACCTCGTCGTTACCGGCGCTCTGTCTCCGGAAGACGTTCCCAGTGAGATGGCGAACAGCCTGCTCTACGTCCTCCCTGCTGTTGGCGAGCCGTTCGGTCTGACGATCTTGGAAGCTCTAGCGCAGAACACTCCGGTACTCATACACAAGACCGCCGCACTTGCTTCCGTTGTGGAAGAAGCGAGGACTGGCTACGTCTTCGGTGACCCGGGCCTCAGCTTGGATGATGCGATCGATCAAGCGCTGCGTGACCCTGCCGAGCTCGCTGAACGTGGGGCCAGAGGCAGGCAGTTGGCGCAGTCGTTCACGCTCGCTCGTGTCAACGACGAGGTCATGGCCGCATACGCGTTCACCCCTCGTACGGACAGGCCAGACGAATGATCAGATGGTTCACGAACGTCGCTGCTCCGTATCGGATCCCGCTCTGGGAACGAATAGAAGAACAACACCCCCTCCGCGTCCATCTCCTCGAGACGAGCGCTTCCCTCGACCGCGAGGGGCGCCGTCCCGACGACTGGAAGGCACCGCAGGGTTCCCGATACACGTGGGTGCCCAACGTCACCATCCGCCGGGGCGAACGCTCCTTCTACGTTGCCCGTTCAGCGCCCGTCGTACCCCGTGGAACGTCGGCAGTGCTCATCGGGGCGTGGGAGTCACCGGTTTACTGGCAAGTGCTCCTCGAGGCGAAGGTCCGGCGCATCCGGACTGTCGGGTTCTACGAGTCGACGCTGCAGTCCAACCGACATCGGTCCGGTCCTGTCGCAGCGGCCCGATCTCGGTTCTACCGCTCGCTCGACGCCGTGGTCGTTCCCGGTTTGTCCGCGAGGCGTGCTCTGGAGAGCTTCGGAGTCGAAAGCTCGCGGATACACCAGGGCTTCAACGCGGTCGACGTGACGGCGTTCCACTCGGCGGCTCGATCGAGGCCGGAGCCGCACGGCCCGGGACATCGATTCGTCTTCGTCGGACAGCTCATCCAACGGAAGAACCCGTTGCTGCTCCTGCGAGCGTTCGCGAAGAGCCGCTTGTCTGACGACACCCTCTGCTACGTCGGTACGGGGGAACAGATGCAGGTACTCCGGAACGAGGCCGTTGGTTTGGGCCTCGCCGAGGTCGTGGAATTCGAGGGCGCCTTGTCGAACCAGGCACTGGCACGACGTCTTCATCATTTCGACACGCTCGTGTTGCCGTCCGAAGAAGAGGTGTGGGGCTTGGTCGTCAATGAAGCGCTCGCAGCCGGACTGGGAGTCGTCGTCAGCGAGAACGCGGGCGTCGCCGCTTCCGTGGCGGAGATGACTCGAGTGTTCGTGACCTCGCCGACCGAGACCGGCATCGAAGACGCACTGGTGAAGGCCCGAAAAGCCGGGGTAGGCCTGATCGAGACGCCCGAGATACTCGCGCACACGCCGGACCGTTTCGCGGACGTCTTCACGAGGGCGCTGGTCCCCTCTGGAGGAATGTCCTCGTGATCTCTCCCACGACGGCTCTCGGAGTCGTCCGGTTCCTGATCTGGACGAAGATGCGACGCATCCGCGCAGATGGGCTCGGACGCCTGGATGGGTTCCCACGAGTGCACCGGACCGCTCGGACTGAGGTCCGTGTCGGCGCCCGTGTTCGGTTGTTTCCCGGAGTGCGGTTGAGTCTCACTCGCCCGGGTGCTTCAGTGCGGATCGGAGCCCGCACGTACTTCAATCGCAACGTGGAGATCAATTGCTCCACGTCGGTCGACATAGGCAGCGACTGTGCCATCGCGTGGGACGTGCTCATCATGGACAACGACGCGCACAGTGTGAACGGGGTCTACGGCCGAGCACCGATCAGAGTCGGCGACCACGTCTGGATCGGCCAAGGCGCTCGCATCCTGAAGGGCGTCACGATCGGAGACGGAGCAATCGTCGGCACCGGGAGCATCGTCACCCGCGACGTTCCACCACGTGCCCTCGTCGTTGGTTCCCCCGCGCGAGTCATCTCCACCGACGTCACCTGGGAACTCTGAGTCTGCAACCGGAGCGCCCGGGATCACTCAGAGTGGTTGGGCGTCCTGGCTGGCTCTGACTCGACCGTCTCAAGTGGATCGCTGGATCGCAGTCGGGCGCTGGCGAGGTAGAAGCCGACGATGAGGGGCCAGTAGAGGTACCGTTCGACCAGCCCGTTGTTCAACAGCCCGAAAGCCAACACCACCAGGCCTGCACCTGCCAGGTGCGCATTCAGTTCCTGGCCCCGCGCACGCCACACTCTCCGGAAGACGCTGCCGAGGCTGCTGTAGAAGGCTGCGAAGAGGATGACCCCACCGCCGGACAAGAGGATCAACGGCACCATCTCGCCAAGCCAGGTTGAGAGGCCGGCTCCGCCAAGAGGATGACGCAGGAAGATCCCGAGACCCTCTGTCAAGGCCTGGACCCGCGCGCTGTCCGAAGCCTCCGCGACGCCTTGCGAGAACCTCGTGGTCGCCCACACGGACGGCAGCCAGAGCACCGCGCCCACTATCGACAGCAAGCCCAGCGGTAGACCCCACGCTCCTCTGCCGCTCCAGATCAGCCGGATGATCACGCTGAGGACCAAGGCGAAGAAGCCGACGGCGAGGCCGGCTCGAGACCCAGTCAAGAACAGGCCCCACATCGACAGGACGACGAGCGCACATCCGCCCGCGCGGCGAACCAGTCCCGCGCGTGGGCCCAACGCCAGGAACACTGCCAGAGGCAGCCCCACGCCGATGGTCTCCGCAAGCGAGTTCGGGTGATTCGTCAGGCCTACGGCACGGGCCGCTGAGTCGATGTGGAACACGAACGGCAGATCAGGCAGCGCGAAGGTGAACTGCAGGATCGACCAGGACACTCCGATCGCTATGCCCAGGAGCCAGGCCGCGATGATCGAGACCAGCGCCCTCGGGAACCGGTGGAAGGCTCCGACCGAAAGCCCGACGGCGGTCCAGCACAACACCAGCCTGACGAGGAACGTCGCCGAGCCCCCCACTGTCTCGCCGAGCGCATCACCCGTGGTGAACTGTGCCGCTTCGAGCGTCTGGAACGGCAGACGGTCGAAGAAGACGGCGTCTCGCCCCATGAGGACGAGCACGACGACCGGCAGCACGACGAACTGCCACGGCATCGGCACCGCCACCCGACGAGTCAAGCCCAGCAGCAGAGCGAGGGCCAGCGAGGCCACCAGGAAGAAATCCGCGAGGTTGAGGCCTGCGATCCGCACCCCGGTCCACGGGGACGTCATCGCGGCGGCGAGGAGGAGGAGCAGGAGGAGACGGTTCGGGCGATCGTGCGCGGCGGTCGAGTCCTGCAACACGTAGGCAAGCTGCGGACGCGACATCAGTTCGTCAGCTCCACGTCGTGTGCGGCGTTCCGCGGACGTCTGGCTGTTCGTTCCGCCCGAGCGTCCGTTACGACCTCGAGCACGATGGTCACGCCGAGCCCGACCTCGAATCCGACCAGTGCGACGAGCGCACCGCTACTGGCTGCCCCCAGACTCACCAGGAGCAGTCCAACGACCGCCCCGACAGAGGTAGCGGCAGCGAGCGGCTTCATTCGACCTGCCGTAGCCAGGACTGCGTGGCCGAACACCTGTTCAAACAGGATCAGTCCGAGTGCCACTCCCAGGATCCCGACCTCGACGAGCGTGAACGTGATCGTCTGTGCGACCAGGAGGTGGAGGAACCAACCCCCGATGACAGCGAACAGTGCCATCCCGGAGAGCGACAACACGCCAGTGACCAGCGTCACTCTCCTGACAGCCTTGGCCCGGTCCGCTGGCGCAGCACGTGCAACGTATCCCTGCGACATCTGCACCACGGGCGACACTGCCGAGGCAAACTGCCGCTGGACTTTGTCGAAGACCGCGTAGACCGGCAAGGCAGCGGGAGCGATCAACCCGACGAGGATGACCGGGAGCGCAGCGAAGCTGGCAGACGCTCCCGCAGCGACCATGCCGTGTGACTGATCACGGAGGACGCTCAGGGTGCGCGGCCAACTCACTGAGATTCGAGCTCCCCCGGCCTGTCGACGGATGGTGAGTGTGGCGACCACCAGACCGACTCCGATGCCGGTCAACTGTGACACGAATGCAAAGCCGGTCGGCAATCCGAGATGCAGCAGCAGGATGCCCAAGGCCGTGCCCATCACCCGCGGGATCGTGTCGATCACGATGAGGGTCCAGGGGCGAGCCACGCCGACGTAGAACCAAGCCGGGCTGAGTGCGACTGCTGCTGTCGTCAACAACGCCAGGATCGGAACGAGAGCCACCCGGTCGATGACGAGCGAGAGGACAACTGCACCGACCGGCAGCATCACGATGCCCACCAGCGCACGTCCTCGCAAGGACTCCGCGTACCTCAGTGCCCGAGTCCTGGGGTCGGCACGCGCGACGTAAGCGGGGCCTGCCAAGCCCCAGCCGTAGCCGGTGATGACCCCGCAGAACCCTCCGATCGCTTGGGCGACCGCGATGTCCGCCCAATCACGGGGTCCGACTGTGGCGATCAGCGCCGGTATGAGTGCAAGGCCCGCGACCGCGAGGGCCACCATGTTCGTTCCGTACCCGACGCTCAGCGATGCGTGCCGGCTCAGCGGCGATCGACTCGAGGACGGCATCAGTGGTCCGTCCGAAGTCGGAGACGATCTTCGATCCCGGAGATCACAGCGGCCGTGTAGGTGCCCCAGCTGTGAACGTCGCCCGAAGCGACCCGGTCCCGGAATCGGCCTGCCCGCGTCCTCCGGTCGGACAGACTTAGTTCCGGTATCTCCTGGAGAGATTTGCGAAGTCGGTCCACGTCACCAGCCTCCAGCACGACGCCATCAACGCCCTCCATCACCTCGGAAGCGCCAGTTTGGCGCGTGGTGATGACGGGCAAGCCCGAAGCGAGGGCTTCCGTGACCACCAAGCCGAACGCGTCCTCCACCGACGGAAGGATGAACGCGTCTGCCTGAGCGAAGAGCGTCGTGAGATCCGCGTTGGAGACAGTTTCTCGATATCGCACGTTGACCGGGAGATTCCGGATGAGTTCGGGGGCGATCAACGGACCCACGAGATCGAGAACGAAGTCACCTCTCCGGCACGCCTCCACGAGGAAAGGGATTCCCTTGCGATAGCTGACCTGGCCGACGTAGAGCAAACGGCGAGGTCCCGGCTGGCGCTCGGAACCCGGGGCCTGGAATCGATCGACGTTGACGCCATACGGAACGTGGAAGAGCTTTCGTGGATCAACAGCCGCGTGGATGAGCTGCCGTCGAACGGCCTCCGATGGGACGAGCACGACCTCTGCGAGATCGAGTTCACGTCGGATCCCGTCCGACAGCGGGACGGGAACCAACTCACGTCGCGCACGCTCACCGAACACGGCCAGAGCTTCGTTCCGAGCATCCGGATGTCCGTCGACTTGGTGGAGGACGCGGTACGCGTCACCACCTGCGAGGAAGCTTGTCCGCGTCGCCCCTGGCATGCCCAGGAGAACGTCCCCTACGCCGTGCTGCCGCCGCCGGCGAGCCACAGCACGATCGAACGGCTGTCTCACCGCGCGCATCGGGTCAGCAGCCCCACCCGGTGCGAGCCCGACCCGAGCCAGCAAGCGCAAGCCCTCCAGCACCGGACCGACTTCTGAGGGTAGAGGCCCGTGGTCAACGGAGAGGTACCTCTGTCTTCTCGCGCCGGACGGCAGGACGAGGGAAGCGAAACGAGCGGCGGATCGAGTTGCCCGGCGACTCGGCATCACCAATTCTCGGAGGCTGCCACGAGTGTGAAGCGCAGCTGCAAGTTGCATCACAGCACCCTCCGGGTACGGGGCAGCGACGGTCCACGCGGCCGGCATCAGTACGCCCCTTCCCGAGCGACGACAGCTCGTCCGGTCTTCCAGAGGATGACGAGGTCGCCCATGGTGGACCAGTTCTCGACGTAGAACAGGTCAAGTCGCACGGAGTCCTCCCACGACAGGTCGGAACGGCCGCTGACCTGCCAGAGCCCGGTCATGCCGGGCTTCACCAGGAACCGACGATGAACGTGCGAGTCATAGCGGTCGACTTCACGTCGCAACGGTGGGCGCGGACCGACGAGGGACATGTCGCCGACCAGCACGTTGAAGAGCTGCGTCAGTTCATCGAGGCTGAACCGGCGCATGAACGAGCCGACTCGCGTGACACGTGGATCGTCTCGCATCTTGAAGAGGACGGCGTTGCCCTCCGCGCGGTCCAGTGTGCTCAACTCTTGCAACCGCGTCTCGGCATCGACGACCATCGATCGGAACTTGATCATGCGGAAGGTGCCGCCGTTGAGGCCGACCCGCTCCTGCCGGAACAGCACAGGTCCAGGCGAGCTGAGCTTCACCGAGATCGCGAGCACTGCGAGGACCGGCGAGAGGACCGCGATGAGCAAGGCCGACCCGACGACGTCGAACGCCCGCTTCGTGTAGAGCTTCCGCCCCGAGTACGTAGGCGTCTCGACGTGGATCAGGGGAAGCCCCTGCACCGGTCGGGTGTGGATCCGTGGGCCACCGATGTCTGTCAGGCTCGGAGCGACGACGAGGTGCTGTCGACCGGGCTCCAGGGACCAGCTGAGTTCACGGACGCGCTCTGGCGGCAGGTCGTCCGAGCTCGTGATGACGACGGTGTCTGCACCGCTGGCGGCGAGCGCGTGCCCCACGTCGTCGAAGCCGCCGAAGCTGTTGATCGTCGACCCGGGGAGCGTGCCTCGGTGTCCGGTCGACACGGTCGCGCCGATCACGCGGTAGCCGGCCTCCGGTGACCGTGCGAGTTCGTTGGCGATGTGCAGGACGCTGGCGGGGGAACCGACCAGCAGGACCTTCGCCGAGTAGTGCCCGCGCTTCCGCTGCGCCACCAACCACTGTCGCCACATCCACCGGGACACCAGGAGGACGAGGATCCCGACGGGGAAGGCGATGAGGACATACCCACGAGCGAGGTCGACGTGGAAGAGGAAGGCCGCGATCGCGAGGAGCCCGAACACCCGGACGCTCGAGTCGGCGATCAGCCGGTACTCCGTGCTGCCGACGCCGATGACGCGAGCACCGCGTGTGTCGTAGATCGCGAGCGCGGCCATCCACACGATGATCACGACGATCGAGATCCCCGTGTAGCTGAGGCGGAGGTCGGCCGTGTCCGTGGCCAGGTTCGAGCTGAGACCGAGCCAGGCGATCTGCACCCCGAACACGACCCAGATGAGCGCGAGCAGGTCGGTGATCAGGACCCGCCGCGAATAGGTACGGCTCCACTCTGCGGTGGAGCCGGTCGACCGCGGCAGACGGACCGCGCCGGCGGTCACCGTGACGCTCCGGTCACCACGTGACGCCACCGTCCGACGACACGGCCACGGACTTGCCGGCCCACAGCCACACGTGCTCACCGTTGCGGGCAACGGTCACCGGGCCGTCGGTGTCCGCATCGGCATCGCAGCCGACGGCGGTCGCGGTCGACGTCGGGGTGACCTTCGCGGCGCCGACGGAGGCGATCTGCACGCCGGAGCAGTCATCAGCGCCGACCAACGCCACCGTGTAGTTGTCGCCGGCGTCGGCGAGCGAGCGGATCCCCTTCATCGGGGCCTCGACCCACGCACCCGTGCCGGAGCGCCACTCCAGGACGTCCTGGCAGATCACTGCGGTCGTGTAGTCGCCCTGGAACACCTCGGTCGGGTCCGAGCACGGCGGATCGACGGTGCCGGACTTCAGGACGAGCCCGTCGGGGCCGATCCCGGCGCCGGCAGCACCAGCGGTGCCGGCACTCCAGGTGGCTCCGTCGTCGGCGCTGGTGCGCACGACGACCTCGCAGTCGGGGCCGGCGGCCACGAGCATGGAGATCGAGGTGGCGGAGGCTCGGAGCGCGAGGATCGACTCGACGTCCTCGCCGAGGCGGACCGACTGCCAGCTCGCCCCACCGTCGGTGGTGTGCTGCAGCACTTCCCCGGAGCCGCCGCAGACACCCGCCGACGCACGCCAGGCCGCTGTTCCGTCGACTGCGGTCAGCAGGTGGCGGCCGGACGAGGACTGCATCGCTCCGGCGGGCGCAGACGGGGCAGCAGTGCTGGTCGCCGTGGCGGTCGGCCGCGGGGACGGGGGGCTCGTGAAGGTCGGGATCGGGCCGGACTCCCCCGAGTCCTGGGGAGCGGTGCGCGACAGCGCCAGCGCGACCAGGACCACGTCGATGACGACGAGCAGCACCACGACCGCCGCGACCCAGAGCAGGGCGTTGCGCGACAGCGAACCTGCGAGGCCTCGGGCCCCCCGGCCTGATGACATCAGGTCGACACCCTCACCGCTCTGCGCGACGGAGGATGCCGAGCTTGGCGCTCCGCTTGTCCGGCTTCACACGGGCGTCGTCCTCGTCGGTGCCGTACCCGATGCCGTATCCGTAGCCGTAGCGCCCGTAGCCGTACGCCCCGGGGCCACGTACAGGCATCATCGTCATGACGAAGCCGGCGATCGGGGCGCCGACGTTCTCGAGCGCGGCGACGGCACCGGCGAGCTGGCCCTTGTGCGTCTTGCCCGAGGCGACGGCGACGATGGCACCCGACGCCTTCTTCGACAGGATGGCGGCGTCCGTGACCGGCAGGAGTGGCGGTGCGTCGAACAGCACGTAGTCGAACTCCGACTCGAGTCGCTCGATCAGCTTCTGCATCGCCTGCGAGCCGAGGAGCTCGGAGGGGTTCGGCGGGATCGGTCCGGCGGGGAGCACGACCATGTTGCCGCGACCCCAGGGGTGGGCCACGTCCTCGAGCTCGGCACGACCGATGAGCACGTCGGTCAGGCCGGCGTTGCTCTCGACGTCCATGTACTCGGCCACGCGCGGGCGGCGGAGGTCGGCGTCGATCAGGATGACCCGGAAGCCGGCGCTGTCGAGGGCGATCGCCAGGTTCGCGATCGTCGTGCTCTTGCCCTCGGACTGGACCGACGACGTCATCACGAACGTGCGCGACTTGCTGCCGATGTCGAGGAACTGGATGTTGGTGCGGAGCGTACGGAAGGACTCGGCACGCGGGCTGCGCGGGTCGACCTGCACGATGAGCGGGCGCTCGGCTGCCTTGTTGTCGAAGGCGATGCCGCCGACCACGGGCTTCGCGCTGATCTTCTCGACGTCCAGCTCGGTGCGGACGCGGGTGTCGAGCGTCTCGCGGAGCACGGCGATGCCGACGCCGAGGGCGAGCCCGATGAGTAGTCCGAGCACGACGTTGACCGGGACGTTGGGGCTGACGGGCTTGCTCGGGACGTCAGCCTGCTTCACCCGGGTGAGCTTGACGGTGCTCTGTCCGTCCGCGTCCGTCGCCTCGATGTTCTGCACGACGTTCGTCAGACTCTGGGACGTCGCGTTCGCGATGTCCGCCGCCTGCACGGGATTGGTGCCTTCGACGCTGATGGCGATGAGGGTCGTGCTCGTCGGCGCGGTGGACGTGATCATGCCCGCCAGCTGGTCCGTCGTCATGTCGAGCTTCAGGCTCGAGATGACCGGCAGGAGCACGATCGGCGTGGTGACCAGGTTCGAGTAGGTCAGCACCCGCTGCTGCGTGAAGGCGTTGCCCTGCGCCAGGTCGCTCGCGCTGCCGCTCGTCTGCGTCGAGACGAACACCTGCGCCGACGTGGAGTACACGGGCTTCTTCAGCAGTGAGTAGCCCGCGGCCGCGGCCACCCCGATCAGTGCCAACACCAGGATGAGAGCCCATCCCTTGCGCAGCACCGTGATGTAGTCGCGTAGTTCCACGCGGCCCGCCTTCCCCGACGATGAGCCGCATCCCTGTTCTGTCCCGAGAACAGGCACACCGGGGTTGTCCCAGCGAGCGGCATGGAAATAGTGCCACACGAATGAGTCCGCCTCGGCTGTATTCCGTGATGTGGTCCCAGAGTCCTCTACGGTGTCGCCATGAGCAGCGCCCCTGACCGGACGACCACCGATGTCGAGACCGCCCGCCAGCGTGACCTCTTCACCCTGCTCGTCGCGGTCGGGGTGGCGGTCGTGCTGGCGCGGTTCGTGACCGGCTTCGCGCGGGGCGGCGGCATCCCCGCGCCGGTCCTGCAGGTCCTGGCCGCGGACCTGGCGGTGTGGGTCCCGCTCACCGTCGGCGCCCTGTGGGTGCTGCGCCGAGCCTCCAGGCCGAACGTCATCAGCCGCCTCAGCCTCGGCTGGGGCGACGCCATCGTCGCCGTCGGCATCGTGATCGTGTCCCGCGCCGTGGACGCAGCCATGTCGATCTCGTTCTTCGGCACCTCTGGCCTGCGTCCGGCGCCCACCCTCGGCCAGGTGGACGTGGTCCTGCTCGTCGTGTCCGCGATCGGGGTGTGCGTGGTCAGCCCCGTGCTCGAGGAGGTCGTGTTCCGCGGGCTGTTCCAGCGCCGGCTGGCCGACGCGTTGACGCCGCGCACCCGGTTCCTCGCGGTCTTGCTGACGGCGTTCCTGTTCGCGCTGCTGCACGTCTTGATCAGCAGCCCGGCGTCGTCGCTGGTCGGCTTCGAGGTGTTCACCACCACGTTCCTGCTCGGCCTGCTCACCGGCGCGCTCGTGGCGATGACCGGTCGCATCGGCGGAGCGATCCTGGCGCACGTGCTGTTCAACACGGTCGCGGTCGTCCTCACCTGGCCGCGCTGACCGGCGGCGAGCAGCAAGCAGCCCTCGGCAAGCGGCCGCAACCGGCCCAGACCGGCCCCCGAAGAGGGGCCAACGCCGACACTGACGGTCCCTAGACTTCAGTGAGCATGCCCAACCGCGCCAGCATCTACGACAACCCGCTGGTCCGTCAGGCCCCGATCAGCGCGTTCGTCGCACTCTCCGCGTTGCTCACCGTGGCGCTGCCGGTCCTCGAGATCACGCAGCCCCATGCCTTCCTGGCGAGCTTCGTGGTCACGGCGATCGCGACCCTGGTGGCAGCGACCGCGGCCGGCCTGCCCCGGCTCGTGCTGCTCGGGGCGGTCCTGCCCGCCATCGACTTCATCGCCGTCGCCCTGCTGCGCGCCGGCACCGGCAACGGCTCCTCGGTGTTCACCTCGCTCGTGATCCTGCCGGTCGTGTGGGCGGCGTCACGGCCCGGCCGGTGGAACATCGTCTACGCCGCGGTCGGTGTCGCGGTCGTGATCCTGACGCCGTTCGCGATCAACCCCGCGCAGCCGCCGGCCGGCAGCGAACTCGTCCGCCTGGGGATCACCGTCGTCGTCTTCGGCATGGTCGCCGTCATCGTCCACGAACTGGCACGGAACGCGCGTCGGAGCGTCGCGGCAGCGCGGGGCAACGAGGACGCCGTCCGGGCCGAGATCGACCGGGCCGCGACCGTGCAGCGCTCACTCCTGCCGAGCACCGGCCTGGACGCCGGCCACTCGGTCACGATCGCCGGTGCCTGCCTGCCGGCGAAGACCGTCGGCGGCGACTTCTTCGACTGGTACCCGACCCCCGGCGGCATCGCCTTCAGCCTGGGCGACGTGATGGGCAAGGGCGTCGGAGCCGGCCTCATCGCCGCCGCCGTCCGATCGACGCTGCGCAGCGCCCGCACGGTGGACGACGCGTCCGAGGCGCTCAAGCGTGCGTCCGACGGCCTGGCCGCCGAGACCCTGAGCTCCGAGGTGACCTTCACCACGCTGTTCCACGCCCGTGTCTCCGACGAGGGCGTCCTGCAGTGGGCCGACGCCGGCCACGGCCTCAGCTCGATCATCCGCGCCGACGGCCGGGTGGAGCGGCTGCTGTCGGGCGACCTGCCGCTGGGCCTCGGACTCGAGCTGCTGAACGCGTGGCGCACGACGAGCACCGTCCTCGAGCCGGGCGACGTGCTCGTGACCTTCAGCGACGGCGTGCTCGACCTGTTCGACGACGATGCGGTCGACGCGGTCGCGGCACTCACCCGCGAGCACCGCGACCCGCAGGCCCTGGTGCAGGCGCTGGCCGCGCGAGCGGGCGAGGTCCCGCACGACGACGACGTCACGGTCGTCGTGCTCCGGCGCGAGGCAGCGCAGCTGCCCGCCGTCGCCACCATCGAGGGCGTCGCGTCCCGCGCCGTCTGACCGGCGGACCACCGGACGGGAGGCTCGGCGCCAGCTGGCACCGGGCCTCCCGTCCGTCATCGGGTCGTGCCACGGCGGTACGGTGACGGGGATCCGTGTCGTTCCGAGAGGACCCGCCGTGCGCCAGCTCCACCCACCGCTCGAACCCACCCGCTCCGGCATGCTCGACGTCGGCGACGGACAGCAGGTGTACTGGGAGGAGTGCGGCTCGCCCGACGGCAAGCCGGTCGTGTTCCTGCACGGCGGACCGGGTGCCGGGTGCTCGCCGGACCACCGCCGCCTGTTCGACCCCGCGCGCTACCGGATCGTGCTCTTCGACCAGCGGAACTGCGGCCGCAGCCTGCCGCACGCGGGCGACCCCGCCACGGACCTGTCGGCGAACACGACGTGGACCCTGGTCGACGACATGGAGCGGCTGCGCGAGCACCTGTCGATCGACGCCTGGCAGGTGTTCGGCGGATCGTGGGGCTCCGCGCTCGCCCTGGCCTACGCCGAGACGCACCCGGAGCGGGTGACCGAGCTCGTCCTGCGCGGGATCTTCACGCTGCGGCAGAGCGAGGTCGACTGGTTCTACGAGGGCGGTGCCGCGAACGTGCTGCCCGACCTCTGGGAGGGGTACCTGGCTCCGGTGCCGGAGGACGAGCGGCACCCCGGCGGACTGGTCCGCGCGTTCGAGCGCCTGCTCGCCGACCCGGACCCCGCCGTGCACGGGCCGGCAGCCGTTGCGTGGGCGAGCTGGGAAGCGGCCTCGATCACGCTCCTGCCCCGGCCCGACCTCGTCGCTCGGTACGCCGATCCGACGTACGCGCTGGCATTCGCCCGGATCGAGAACCACTACTTCACGCACGACGGCTGGTTCGAGGACGGCCAGCTGATCCGCGACGCCGCTCGGCTCGAGGGCATCCCGACCGTCATCGTCCAGGGGCGCTACGACCTCTGCACGCCGGCGGTCACGGCGTGGGACCTGCACCGGGCGCTGCCCTCCGCCGAGTTCCGGATGATCGACGACGCCGGGCACGCGTTCGACGAGCCGGGGATCCTCGACGCACTCCTCGAGACGACGGACCGGTTCGCGGGCGCCGCGGGCTGACCGACGCGGTCAGGTGCGGTCGTCGGCGGTCGCCGTCGGGGTCTGCTCGTCGCGGACCCGCTCGACCTCGGCATCGACGGCACGTCGCCGGTGCCGGATGGCCGCCACGAGGAGACCGAGAGCGCCGAGGACCATCATCACCCCGCCGAGCACCGCGCCCGGGACCACGCTGTCCGTGCGGTCGTCGTTGCTCAGACCAACCGCCCCGAGGACCAGCGACAGGCCGACGCCCAGCAGCACCATCGAAGCGGACAGCCACCAGAACACCGGGCGCCGCACGTCGATCCGCCGGCGG
This sequence comes from Curtobacterium sp. VKM Ac-2865, assembly GCF_015350905.1. Classification (GTDB taxonomy): domain Bacteria; phylum Actinomycetota; class Actinomycetes; order Actinomycetales; family Microbacteriaceae; genus Curtobacterium. The sequence continues at coordinate 195,590 of NZ_JADKRZ010000003.1, forward strand.
TCCGTGAACGAGACCGCGGCGAACACGGCCCAGCCGATCGACGCGGTGGACGTCACGCGGAACCACGGTTCGAGCAAGACCACCGCTGCGATGCACACGACCGCACCCCCGACGGCCCAGAGCCACCAGCCCCTGGTCCCTGTCTGCCGTTCCCTCATGCGCTCACCGTACCGACGGCGGCGGCGAGGGGACGCGCCGACGCGGGACGAGCCTCCAGGCCCGTCCGCGTGGTGGGGTGGTCCCATGACCAGCGCCATCGTGCCGTGGGTGGTCGCCGGGGGGCTCGCCGTCGTGGTGGTCGTCCTGGTGCTCCTCCTGCAGCGCCACCGATCCTCTGCCCGCTCCGCACTCGAGGCCGCCGAGCAGGCCCGCCGCGACGAACTCGCCCGACGTGAGTCGGAGCACCGCGAGGCGACCGCCCGCGTCGAGGCGGACCGCGACCGGCAGGTCGCCGCGGCCGATGCCGAACGGCGTGACGCGCGCACCGAGGCGGAGCAGAGCCGCGCCTTCGCCCGCAAGGGCATGCAGTGGGAAGCCGGGTCGGAGCAGGCGATCCTGCAGGCCTGCCGAGGCGCTGGCGTCAACGGCGTGCTGATGACCAACGTCGTCTTCATGCCCGTCGGCGAGACGGAGTCGGGCTCGTATCGGCAGTTCGTCGCGCAGGCGGACCACGTGCTCGTCTCGGAGTCCGGCCGCGGGCTGGTCATCGAGAGCAAGCGCTGGGGCGGCATCGTGTTCGACGGCCGCAAGCCGAGCGCGGTGCACCCGGCGTTCCGCTCCCTGGTCGACGAGTCGTCGCTCGTGCCGCCGTTCGCCGTGCAGGTGCAGAGCCGGAAGGTCCTCAACCACGAGGAGGAGGCCGAGAACTGGTGGCGCGTCCGGGTGCAGGCGAAGGGGGCATCACCCGCGCAGCAGGTCCGGACCCAGGCCCGGCGGCTCGCGAAGTTCGTCGACGAGCACACCGGCACCGCCCGCACGTGGTTCGACACGTGCGTCTACTACTCGTCGCCGTCGGCCACCGCGTTCGTGCAGTCCGAGGACCGCAGCGGCACCGTCACGACCCGCGTGGTGACGAACGACCACGAGCTGCAGTCCGCGCTGGCGGCGTGGGCGGCGAAGGACTCGGTGCCGAACCGTGCCCGGGCGGACGCCGTCGTCCGGGTCCTCGCCGGGCAGGGTGCGCACGCGGTCACGGTCGGGTCGTACCGGCTGCCCGAGTGACGGCGTCGCCGACGGGGTGGCCGGGCCACGTCGGCGACGCGGCCCGGCTCGGCTCGGCTAGCTGACCGCCCGGAGCGCGTCCGCGATCGTCGCCAGGGCGGAGTCGATCTCGTCGGCGACCCGCTCGTGGGTGGCCTCGGAGCGGCGGTAGGGGTCGTCCACGTCGTCGTCGGCGGGATCGGCGGGCGGCGGCACGACCCCACGGAGCCGGGCGACCCGGTCGACGAGGTCCTGCGGGGAGTGCACGTCCGCCAGGTCGCCGGGTTCCAGCCCGTCGAGCACCCGGGCGAACTGCTTGATCGTGAACGTCCGACGCGAGGCCCGCGGCGCGAGCGTCACGACGGCCGCGCGGTGCGAGCGCTCGGCCGTGAGCACGAGGTCCGCACCCTCCACGATCCCGGCGGTCAGGTACCGGGAGCGGTGGGCCGACGGGTCGCCACCGAGCCGACGGGACTGCGCCGCGGCGGTGTCGTCCATCGCGGCACCGTCGTCAGCGATGGTCCCAGCGGACTCGACGACGAAGCCGGACGCAGCACCGGAGCCGGACGCAGCCCCGGACCCGGACGCGGCCCCGACCGCAGCCGGTGCGCCGGATGCCAGCCGGGCCTCCAGGACCTGCGCGCCGAGCGGCGACCGACAGATGTTGCCGCTGCAGACGAACAGGACGCGCATCAGGCCCCGCGCTCGCCGAGCAGGTCGTGCCGGACGACGATCGCGTCACGGCCGGGGCCGACACCGATCGCGGAGATCCGCGCGCCGGACATGGCCTCGACCGCGAGGACGTAGTCCTGCGCGTTCTTCGGCAGGTCCTCGAACTCGCGGACACCGGTGATGTCCTCGGTCCACCCCGGGAAGTCCTGGTACACGGGCTTGGCGTGGTGGAAGTCCGACTGCGAGACCGGGACCTCGTCGACCCGCTGGCCGTCGACCTCGTAGGCGACGCACACGGGGATGGTCTCGAGGCCGGTCAGGACGTCGAGCTTGGTGAGCACGAAGTCGGTCACGCCGTTGATGCGTGCCGTGTAGCGGGCGATCGGGGCGTCGTACCAGCCACAGCGGCGCGGGCGACCGGTGGTGGTGCCGAACTCGAAGCCGTTGGCGCGCAGGAACTCCCCCGACTCGTCGAACAGCTCGGTCGGGAACGGTCCGGCGCCGACGCGGGTCGTGTACGCCTTGACGATGCCGATGATGCGCTCGAGCTTGCCCGGGCCGATGCCCGAACCGGTCGCGGCGCCGCCAGCCGTCGCGGACGAGGACGTCACGAACGGGTAGGTGCCGTGGTCGACGTCGAGCATGGTGGCCTGGCCGGCCTCGAACAGGACGGTCTCGCCGCGCTCGAGCGCCCGGTGGATCTCGAGGGCCGTGTCCGCGACCATCGGGCGCAGGCGGTCGGCGAAGGACAGCAGCGACTCGACGACCTCTTCGGCGTCGATCGCACGGCGGTTGAAGACCTTCACCAGCAGGTGGTTCTTCTGGTCGAGCGCTGCCTCGACCTTCTGCCGCAGGATGTTCTCGTCGAAGATGTCCTGGATCCGGATGCCGACGCGGTTGATCTTGTCCGCGTAGGTCGGGCCGATGCCGCGGCCGGTGGTGCCGATCTGACGCTTGCCGAGGAAGCGTTCGGTCACCTTGTCGATGGTGCGGTGGTAGTGCGTGATGACGTGCGCGTTCGCGGAGACGCGGAGCTTCGACACGTCGACACCGCGGGCCTTGAGGGCGTCGAGCTCCTGGAACAGGACCTCGAGGTCGACGACGACGCCGTTGCCGATGACCGGGGTGACGCCGGGCGTGAGGATGCCGGAGGGCAGCAGGTGCAGCGCGTACTTCTCGCCGCCGACGACGACCGTGTGGCCGGCGTTGTTGCCGCCGTTGAACTTCACGACGTAGTCGATGCGGCTGCCGAGGAGGTCGGTGGCCTTCCCCTTGCCCTCGTCGCCCCACTGGGCGCCGATGATGACTGCTGCGGGCATCTGGTTCTCCTCACGTTGGCGGAGGACCTCACACGGCGTCGGGCCGGTGGTCCACCCGAGTCTATCGGACGTCCATCTCCGCGTCACCGGGACGACCGACGGACCCGGGGCGCTCCGCGGACCGACGGCAGTCCGCGAACCGCACCACGCCGGAGCACGCTGACCCCTGTGGCCCCCAGAACGGGGGACAATCCGTTCCGAGTCGGAACGATCCCGCGGTTTCGTCGTAGTGTTCGATCGGTGTCGTTCAACTGACGATGCCTCGGGGTTTCCCGCCCCAACTTCCCGGTGCCTCATCCGTGCGGCATCGACCGGTGGTCACCCGAGCACCGGAGCCCGATCGCCGTGCCATGTGCAGCACGGAGAGAGCAGTTCATCGATGAACAAGTCCTTCTGGACCAAGAAGGCCCTGGCCCTGCCGGTCTGCGCCGCGATCGTCCTCGGCGGCGTCGCCATCGGCACCGTTCCCGCCATGGCCGACCCGGCCGACCTCAAGGTCACCAGCCAGACCGTCACCGGCGGCGTCCTGACCCTCAAGGGCCTCGGCACCCCCGGCGAGAACGTGATCCTGCAGAAGGGCTTCCCGGCGGAGCGCTTCCCGATCGCCGCCGACGGCACCTGGACGATCACCTACACGCTCCCCGACACCGCGGCGCACACCTACGAGCTCGACCAGCAGAACGGTCTGAACTCCGACGGCAGCACCACGATCACCGTCGCCGCGCAGGTCGCCTTCGCCATCACGAGCCACACGGTCTCCGGCCGCACGATCACGGCGTCCGGCACCGGCACCCCCGGCAACACGGTGCAGATCGACCCGCAGTCGGCCCCGATCGCCCGCACCCGCATCGACGGCAACGGCAACTGGTCCTTCACGTACGAGATCCCCGCGAGCGCCGGCACCAGCACGGTGACGTACAACGTGCTCGAGGAGAACAACAACTTCCAGGTCCAGGCGCAGGGCAGCTTCACCGCCGCCGCCGAGGCAGCGACCCCGGCCGCGCAGTTCTCGCTGACCACCCCGAAGAACGGCACGACCGTCGGGTCGCGCACCGTCACCTTCACGGGCACCGGCACCCCCGGCGACCTGGTCAACACCCTGAACGCCGCGGGCGACCGCGTCGCGCCGCAGGTGCTCGTCGCGGCCGACGGCTCATGGACCACCACGGGCACCTTCGCCGACGACGCGCCCGTCGTGCAGAACCTGTCCGTCAACCAGGTCGGTGGCGGCCAGGGCCAGGGCACCGTGTCCTTCACGATCACCCTGCCGGCAGCGGAGACCGCCCCGGTCGCCACGCCCCTGACGCTGGTCACCCCGACCGACGGCTCCAAGGTCGCGTCGCGCACCGTGACCTACTCGGGCAAGGGCACCCCCGGTGACGCGATCGCCGTGGTCAGCTCCGCCGGTGACGTCGTCGCCCCGGCCACCATCGTGGCGGCGGACGGCTCGTGGACCACCACGGGCACGTTCTCCGACTCGGCGGCGACCACGCAGGACCTGACGGTCGGAGAGGTCGACGCCGACCTCACCGTCGTCGACTCGATCGACTTCTCGATCATCCTGCCCGCCGTCGCGACCGGCACCACGCCGGGTACCGGCACCGGCACCGGCACCGCGCCGGTCACCGGCACCCGTCCGGCCGGCACCCTCCCGGTCGTCGCAGGCTAGTCACACCAGATCCGCAGACGGGGGCACGACCATCGGTCGTGCCCCCGTTCGCGTTCCATCGAAGGAACCACCGCATGCCCCGCACCCGCACCGTCCGGGTGGCGAGCACCACGCTCGCCGCCGCGCTCCTGCTCACCCTCGGGCTGACCGCCTGCACCGCGCAGGACACCACGACGAGCACGAAGCCGACGACGACCCGGAGCGCGACGCCGACGGCGGACCCGTACCGAGCACCGAGCGCGGCGGTCGTCTCGACTCTGCCCGAGGCGGCGTACAACGCCGTCATCGGCGGACTGCTCCCCTACTACGACGCCAAGATCCCGAAGACCGCGGACGAGTCCTACACGATCGCCGCCGACGCGCCGCTCTACGGCGACGACCGCACGAAGCCGGTCGCGCGGCTCGCGGCGAAGAACTTCCTGGGTGACCCCACGGTGGTCGTCCCCGTCCAGGTGTCCGGCGCGTGGGCGATGGTGATGACGCCGGCACGCCAGGCGCTCCCGTCAGCCGTGAAGTCCGGCGCCGCAGCGCAGAGTGCCGCGTGGGTCCGCCGTGACCTGCTGACGAAGAAGACCTCGCTGCAGGACCACGTCGTGATCTCGGTCGGCAAGCAGACCGTCGCGATCGTGGGGTCGGACGGCAAGACCGTCAAGGAGTTCCCGGCCGGTGTCGGTGCGGGCGGCACCCCGACCCCGACGGGCGTGATCGGGTACATCCAGGCCCGCTACCTCGACCCGGCGCAGAACCAGACGGTGCACCCCATCCAGCTGACGACGCTGCACTCGTCGGCGGCCGACGAACCGTACGGCGGCAACGACGGCGGTCTGATCGGCGTGCACTACGAGTCCGTCGCCCGCGGTGCGGTGTCGCACGGGTGCGTCCGACTCGACGGTGCCGCCGTCGACGCGGTCAACGCCCTGCCCCTCGGCACGGTCGTGCAGATCGTCGCCTAGCGATCGGCCCCGTCGCCCGACGCTGGACCCACTCTCGGCATCCGACGAGCAGCGTTGGCCTCCCAGACCCACGACGACAAGGAGCACCAATGAGTGACCTCGGTGACAAGGCGAAGGACTTCCTGGACAGCGACAAGGGCGAGAAGGCGACGGACGCCGGTCTCGACAAGGCCTCGGACGCGGCCGACAAGGCCACCGGTGGTGGCCACGGCGACCAGATCGACAAGGCGGCGGACGCCGCCGACGGCAAGATCGGTCACTGACCGGCACGACGAACGACGGGAGGCTCCCCACCAGCTGGTGGGGAGCCTCCCGTCTGTGCTCGTGGTTCCTGGATCAGCCGCGGAAGAAGTCGGCGTAGCTGGGGTCGCCCACCGGCTGGTTGTGGCCCGGCTGCGCGAGGCGCTCCTCGACCATCGCCTGGATGACGTCCGGCGGGGTGAGCCCACGGCGGCGCCACTCGAGGGGGTTCTGACGGAGCTGCATCAGGGGGTTCGTCGCTGCCATGGCTCCACCGTGGCACCGTGTCGCTAGTTTGTCTAACTACCTGTCCGAGAGCCGCACTCAGAGGTCCCCCGGGGCGGTCCGGGTGCGTTCACGGGACAGGGACGCGATCGAGGGAGCAGCAATCGTCGGGCCCGGGGGTGCGACCCGACGATTCCTGCTCCCTCGATGTGGAGCGAGCGTTTGGTGCTAGCGCTTGGCCACCACTGCGGTCTGGGCGGAGGTCGCCGAGCCGTTCTGGTAGCCCTTCGCCGACGCGGTCACCCGGACCTGGAAGCGGTGTCCCGCGTCCGAGGAACCGAGCTTGTACGTCTTCTCGTCGGCACCCTCGACGGCGACGCCGTCACGGAGCCACTGGAAGGCGTACGTGACACCGCGGGCGTTCCAGTCGCCGGGCTTGGCGGTCAGCTTCTTGCCGACCGTCGGTGTGCCCGACACGGTCACCGCGCTGCCCTCGCGGAGCGCCAGGACCGGTGCCGCGACCGAGGTCGACAGCACGTCCGCCTGGTCGCCGACCGCGTTGTGCAGGTGCAGCAGGAGGACCCGGGGGGTCGTCGTGCTGTCAGCGGCACGGGTCACCTGGAGCGCACCGGTGTCGGAGAACAGCACGCCGGCAGTCCCGCCCTGGGCGAACGCGAGCCCGGGTGCGGACGGGTCGAACGTGGCCGTCGAGGTCTCGTCGACCACCGCCGAACCGCTCGTCGCCTGGGCCGGTGCGTACGCCGACTCGGTGAGCACCGAGTAGTCGAACGCTCCGGTGACGCCGATGGCCTGCTGCGAGACCGTCAGCACCTTCACCGCGCTGTCGAACGTGTTGACGTCCTGCCCGGGCGCCCCGCCGTTCAGCGGCTGCGCGTCGAGCGTCTTCCCCGTGGCGAGGTCGATCGTCGTCGCGAGGGTGGCGTCCACCGCCGCCGACTTGGCGTCGTACAGCAGGTAGTCCGGCGTGCCGTCGCGGTTCGCGTCGATGAGCACCTCGACGTTGGTCACGGCGCCGGGGTTGGCGTCGGGACCGGCCGTCTGCACGCCGAACGCGAGCGTGCCGTCAGCCGCACTCGCACCGAACGTGCGCACGTCGGCCGCCTGCAGCGACTGCTTCGCCGAGCCGTCCGGGAACGACTCCTGCGGGTCGGTGCCGCCGAGGACGAACGGGGCCACGAGGGCACCGTTGACTCCGCGACCGGCCAGCTCGAGGTCGGCCGTCGACGATGCCGCAGCGAAGGTGACGTCCGAACCGTGCACCGCGCTGACCGCCTTCGGGGCTGCGTAGGTCGCCAGGCGCAGCGGGTTGTACCGCTTCTCCGTCGGCGTGAACGTCACGAGACCGGTGGCCGCGGCGACGAACTCCCGCTGGTAGCCCTGCTCGACCGACTCCTGGGTGGGGTCGATCGTGCGGGACAACTTCGTCGGGTCGGCGATCGTCATCGTCAGGGTGACGGTGGCGGTGCCGTGCGGGACGACCGTGACGCGCGGCTTGTCGACCGAGAACGCGACGCCGCCCTGGGCGACGCGGGACTCGTAGGCCACGTCGTACGTGTGGGGTCGGCCGTCGGTGTTCCGGATCTGCAGGGTGCGCTTCTCGGTGGTCGGCGAGGCGACCTCGACGACGCCGAACGACGCCGTGACGAGCTGGTCGTTCTCGACGCTCCGCACCGTGGTGCCGGCGGTGACCGCCTGGAGCGCGTCGACGCGGCCGGTGCCCTGTCGGAGCAGCGTGGCGGTGCCGTCACCGTCGCGGACGTCGTGCGTCGCCGTGTTCATCAGTGTCGCCTTGACGTCGGGAGCCGACCACGTCGGGTGGGACTCGAACGTGAGCGCGGCGATGCCCGCCACGTCCGGCGTCGCCATCGAGGTGCCGCTCATCGACATGCGGCCGTCACCGGTGCCGTTGGCCGCGGAGATCACGTTGACCCCGGGGCCGGCGATGTCCGGCTTGACGATGTCGTCGAACGAACCGTGGACACCACGGCTGGTGAACTGCGCGAGCGTGTTCACCGCGTCGGCGTCGGTCGCGAGCTGGAAGCCCTTGAGCTCGTCGGCGAACTGCACGTGCAGGGTCCCGGCCTGGGCAGCGGCCTGGAGGCTCGCCGCGCTGTCCTTGGTCAGTTCGGCACCCGGGATGGTCGTGTTCCCCGCGATGCCGCTGTCGAAGGTGTTGATCGTCCCGGCGAGCAGGACGCCGACACCGCCGGCGGCCTGGACGTTGTTGAACCGGACACCGGAACCGCACTCGAGGGCGCCGTCCGTCCACTTCAGCCAGACGACCTTGCCCGTGACGGCTGCGGCGTCCGCGGCACTGAACGCGGCACACCCGTCGATGTTCGTGGTCGGGACGACGACGTCGCCCTCGACCGGCAGCGTGCCCTGGTAGTTCTGCGAGTACTGCGCGGCGTAGGTCTTCGCGACGTCCGCCGGGGCGGTCGCGCGGACACCGTCGAACAGGCTCTGGCCGGTGGCGCTCGCGGCGACCGTGAGGGCGCCCTCCGCGTTGCCCGGCGAGCCGCCGATGTCGGTGAAGTCGTCGGCGTTGCCCGAGGCGATCACGGGCAGGACACCGCGGGCGGTGAGCGCGTCGATCTTCGCGTTGTCGGGGTCGTCCGGTGCGCCGTAGTCGGAGCCGAGCGACAGGTTGAGGACGTTGATGTCCTTGCCCTCGGTGAGCGCCTGGCCCACCCAGTCGAGCGCGGCGCCCGTGACGTCGGTCGAACCGCCGGCGTCACCGAAGACCTTGAGGGCGTAGAGGCCGGCCTCGGGCGCGGTGCCCGGACCGATCCACATGTCCTGGACCTTCTGCGCGGTCAGCTTCTTGTAGCTGCCCGTGAAGGTCGCCTTGTCGGCGGTCAGGCCGTAGCCGGCGATGGTGCCGGAGACGTGCGTGCCGTGATCGCCGCCCTTGCCGTCGATGGGGTTCTCGTCCGGCGCCGGGGTCGGGTCGTACGCGGGGCTCGACGGGTCGGCGTTGTACGTGGGGCCGGCGAAGTCGTGGCCGCCGAGGAACTTGTCGGCGTCGAACCAGCTGGGGTCCGGCGCACTCGTGCTCGCCAGTGCCGCGTCGTAGGCAGCCGCCGTGCCGGGGCCACCGAAGTCGGCCTGCGTGTAGTCGAGGCCGGTGTCGAGCACGGCGACGTTGACGCCCTTGCCCGTGTGGCCGGTCTGCTGCCAAGCGTCGAGCGAGCGCGTGTAGATGTCGCTCGCCGCGTTCTTCGGGGCGACGCCGTCGACGCCGGGCTCGACCGCGTCGGGGTCGACGCCGCTCGGGGTGGAGCCGGCGGCCTCGGTGCTGGTCGGGTCGACGATCTTCTTCGGCGTCAGCGGGATGACGCTGGCGACGTCGGACCGCTCGGCGATCTCCTTGAGCGCCGAGACGTCCGCGACGACGGCGACACCGGGGACGGTGTACTCGGTCGCGTAGAGCTCGGTCGCGTCACCGTCGGCCTGCTTGACCGCGGCGCGGACCTTCGCGACCGTCGAGGTCACCGCGGACAGCCGCTGCTTGGCTGCCGTCGACGGGGTCTTCGAGCGGGTGAGGTCACCGCCCTTGGCCTTGGCGTCGACCGCCAGGACGCCCTCGCCGGTGGTCCGGACGAAGGCGGCGACGGTCTTCTGGGGCTTCGCGTCCCGCAGCGGTGCCGCGAGCTTGAGGTCGGCGACCGACAGGCCGGTGGGCGCGGCCGAGGCCGTCCCGCCGAGGGCCAGGCCGCCGCACGTCAGCGCGCCGGCCGCGACGAGCGCGACCGTGATCCTGCTGATGCTGCGGCGTCTCGGGTCTGGTGAAGTGGGTGGGCGCACGTGTTGCTCCGTCCGGTGAGCTGGGGGAATGCCTCTGAAGCTATGTGGCTCCTCTCAGGGCAGGGAGTCGGCACTTTGGGGGACGGCACCCGAACGGGGCACATGAATCCGTTAAGTTGCACAGGTGTGTGCAGGTTATTAGGCTGGGGACATGACCGGATCCGAGACACCCCTGCGGGCTCCGCGCCGCGACGCCACCGAGAACCGGGCAGCCCTGATCGAGGCCGCGAAGACAGCACTGCAGCGGGATCCGGACGCCTCGCTCGAGACGATCGCGGCCGACGCCGGGCTCTCCCGACGTGCCGTGTACGGGCACTTCCCCTCGCGTGACGACCTCGTCCGAGCCGTCGTGACCGCGGGCGCGGCGCGGATCCTCGCCGCCATGCCGACCACGACCGACCTCGGGGAACTCCCGCCCGCAGCGCGCATCGCGGCCATCGCCGTCACCCTCTGGTCCGAGGTCTCCCACGTCCGGTCGATGGCGCGCATCGCCGTGCGGGACCCGTTCGGCGCCTCCGTCGCCGAGGTCTTCGCGCCGCTGCGGACCCAGGTGCGCGAAGCGTGCGCACTCGGCATCGCCGACGGTTCGATGCGCTCGGACGTCGACGCCGCCACGCTCGGACGCCTGGTCGAGGGCGCGTGCATCGCGGTGCTCGACGAGGCCACCCGCTCCGGCACGTCCGACGAGGACGGCCGCCGCATGGTGGTCGTCTCGGCCCTCGGCATGGCGGGCATCGACTGGCGCACCGCGATGCTCACCGAACCCGTCAGCTCCGTCAGCTCCGTCTCCGAGGAGTCAGCATGACCACCATCGAGATCGACCGCGCCGGCATCGGCGACGAGCCGGGCGCACCGCTCCCCGTCGTCTCCGCCGTCGCCGGCCCGCACCGCCCGGGCATCCTGGCCGTCGAGACCGAGCAGGCCCCGGTGCTCGCCTCGCTCGTCGCCGGCGGGCGGATGCAGCCGGACACCGGTCGGGTGCTGGTCGACGGACACGAGGACGCCGCTGCGCTCCGCCGCGTCGTGGCCCTCGTCGACACCCCGGGGATCGCCGAGCCCTTCCCGGTGATGACGCTCCGCCGCATCGTGCGCGAGGAGCTGGCGTTCGCCGGACGGCGCCCCTCCCGAGAGCACGTCGACACCGTGCTCGACGAGCTCGGCATGTCCGCGTACGCCGACACCCACGTGCAGCGGGTGCCCACCGACGTGCGGGTCCGGCTCCTCGCCGAGCTCGCCCTGCTCCGCGAGGACGTGACCGCCCTGGTCATCACGTCGCCCGAGCGCCACGGTGGCGTCGTGGCCGACTGGTTCGCCGTCGTCCGTGACGTCGCAGCGCGCGGCGTCACCGTCGTGCTCGTCACCTCGAAGGCGGCAGCCGAGACGGCAGCGCAGCTCCTGGCGACCATCCCCGTGCCGGCCGACCCGAGCCTCCCGTCCGATCCTGTTCCCGACCCCGACGCAACCGCAGCAACCGCTCCCCTGGAGACCAGCTCGTGACCACCACCTCGCTCGTCCGCGCCGAACTCGCGCGACTCACCGCGACCCCGCTCGCACGCCTGGCGTTCATCGCGCTCATGGTCGTGCCGCTGCTGTACGGCGGTGCCTACCTCTGGGCCAACCGCGACCCCTACGCCAAGCTCGACCAGGTCCCGGCGGCGATCGTGGACCAGGACGCCGGCGCCACGCTCGACGGCCACACCGTGGACTACGGCAAGGACGTCGCGAAGCGTGCGATCGACGGCGACGCGTTCAAGTGGGAGCGGGCCACGGCGGCCGAAGCGCGCTCCGGCGTGCGGAACGGCACCTACGACTTCGTGGTGACGATCCCGCACGACTTCTCCGAGTCGCTCGTCTCGGCGCAGTCCGACGACCCGAAGCGGGCACGCCTCGTGATGACGACGGCCGACACGAACTCCTACCTCGCCTCGACGATCGCGGAGCAGGCCGGCAAGACCATGCGCACCGCGGTGGCCGAGCAGGTCGGGAAAGAAGCCGCCAAGACCCTGCTGGTCGGGCTCGCCGACGTGCGGGACAGCCTCGGCGACGCCGTCGACGGTGCGGGCACGCTCGCGTCCGGTGCAGCGTCCGCGTCGAACGGTGCGGACCAGCTGGCGTCGGGCACGAGTGCGCTCCGGGACGGCGCGGCACAGCTCGCGACGGGTACGAAGGCGCTGCCGGCACAGACCACGAAGCTGAACGACGGTGCGCAGCAGGTCGCGACCGGGGCGGCGTCGCTGTCCTCGGGGCTGTCGACGCTGCAGGAGCAGACGGCGACCCTGCCCGCGCAGACGAGCCAGCTGAACGAAGGTGCCGACCAGCTGCAGTCCGGGCTGCACCAGCTGCGGGACCAGACGGCGACCCTGCCCTCGCAGTCCGCCACGCTCGCGCAGGGCGCGTCCCGCGTCGCGGACGGCAACGCGCGACTCGCTGACGAGGCCGCGCCGTTCATCACCGGTGTGCAGCAGCTCGCTGCGGACTCCCCTGCCTTGGCGGCGCAACTGAAGCCCGTCGTCGAGGCCTCGGCGCTCCCCGCTGACCAGAAGACGGCACTGCTCGCGACGCTCGACCAGCTCGCCGCGTCGGGGCAGCAGCTCGGGACGGGAGCGGCGGCGCTCTCCGGCAACCTCGGCGCGCTGAAGACCGGCAGCGCGCAGGTGGCGGCCGGGGCGTCGGAGCTCGCGACCAAGGCACCGGGCCTGACCTCGGGCGCGAAGCGGCTCTCCGACGGCTCGGACGCCCTGGCCGCCGGCACCGGCAAGCTCGCCGCCGCGGCACCCGCCCTGTCGAACGGCATCGGGACCGCCGCCTCGGGTGCGTCCACGCTGTCGAGCGGCGCCGCGCAGGTCGCCTCGGGAACGTCGACGTTGGCCGCCTCCGCGCCGACCCTGACGAACGGGGCGCAGTCGCTCGCGACCGGGACCGCCACGGCGGACGACGGCGCGCAGAAGCTCGACACCGGGCTGCACTCGCTCAAGGACGGCTCGTCGAAGCTGGCTGACTCGCTCGACCAGGGGCGGACGAAGATCCCCGCGTCGACGGCGTCCCAGCGTGAGTCGCAGGCGTCGGTCATCTCCGACCCGGTGCGGGTGGGCGACGACAACGTGGCTGCGGCCGACAACTACGGCGCCGGCCTGGCCCCGTTCTTCATCTCGCTCGCGGCGTGGATCGGCATGTACGCGCTGTTCCTCATCCTGCGACCGATCTCGAAGCGCGCGATCACCGCGGTGAAGAAGCCCGTGCAGATCGTCCTCGGCGGGTGGCTGACGCCCGTGGTGCTCGGCGTCGTGCAGATGGTGGCGCTGTTCTTCATCGTGCGGTTCGCGCTCGACCTCGGCGTGCAGTGGCCCGCGGCGACGATCGGCGTGATGGTGTTGGCCTCGGCGACGTTCGCGGCGATCCTGATGGCGCTCAACGTGCTGCTCGGGTCCGTCGGGCAGTTCCTCGGCCTCGTCCTCATGCTCGTGCAGCTCGTCACGGCCGGCGGGACCTTCCCGTGGCAGACCCTGCCGGGGCCGTTGGCAGCGCTGCACTTCGCTCTGCCGATGTCGTACTCCGTCGACGCCCTGCGCCAGACGATGTACGGCGGGTCGACGGGTGCGGTGTGGTCGGACGCGGGCGTCCTGCTGTGCTGGATGCTCGGCGCGCTGCTGGTCACCTTCGTGGTGGCTGCTCGCCAGGGTCGCTCCCGCACGCTCCGCGATCTGCGCCCGAGCCTGATCGGGTAGCGGGGCCCGGTGCCCGGTGCCCGGGCGGGCCGCGCGCTCTCGTCAGGAACGGGGGCGGCCGAGGGCGTCGACGGCCATGGACCCACCGAGCCAGCGAGTGTCCTCGTCGGGGAGCGCGTCGACTTCGTCGGCGGTGAGGACGGTGCGCGCGTCGTCGACGGGGTGGAAGCCGATCACCTCACCCGCGGCGAAGTCGGCCGGGGACCCGCTGTTCCGCGACAGCGCCCACACGACGTGGTGGCCCGGCTCGGTGAGGTCGACCGTCGTGCGCACCAGCCGCGCGAGGTCGTCGGCCGAGGTCCACATCAGCAGTGCCCGGCGCGACGAGGGTCGTTCCCCGAAGGCGCCGATCCGCGCGGAGACGATCGACATGCCGTAGCGGTCGGCGAACAGGCTGCCGAGCAGCTCCATGCCGGCCTTCGTGACGCCGTAGTAGCAGTCCGGGCGCGGCAGCCGGTCACCGGGGACGCTCCCCGCGGGGACGTCCTCCGCGACCCGACCGACCGCGTGGATGGAGCTCGCCTGCACCACCCGGAGCACGCCGTTCTCCGCCGCGCGTTCCAGGACGTTCTTCGTCCCCGTGAGGTTCGCGGTGACGAGGGCGTCCCAGTCGTCCTCGGACGGGATGCCCGCCAGGTGGACCACCGTGTCCACACCGACGAGCGCGTTCTCCAGGGCGTCGAGGTCGTTGACCGACCCGAGCACCAGCCGCTCCCCCGCGACGACCGGGTCGTCGGGCGTCCGTTCGTCGAGCAGCACGAGGTCGTGTCCGGCGGCACGGAGCCGGGGGCGCAGGGCCGTCCCGATCCGCCCGGCCGCACCGGTGATGAGCAGCGTCGCCATGCCGCGGAGGCTACGCGGACCTCCCGAGCAGCGCCGCCAGGAGCTCCAGGTGCGCCAGGTGCGCCAGGTGCGCCAGGTGCGCCAGGGCCGAGCGTCGTCCCGGAGCGGTCCTCGCCCCGCGCGATGACGGATCTGGTTCACGGAACTCGGGGCGAGAGAACCAGATCCGTCACCGACGCAGACGAACTCCGTCGCTCCGCAGCCACCGCGGAGATCGCATCCGCGCCTACCCGTGCGCCTTCTGCGTGTAGATCGCGCCCGTGGAGAAGTCCTCCTCGAGCTGCTCCAGCGAGCGGCCGTTCGTCTCCGGCACCTTCGTGATCGCGAAGACCAGTGCCAGGGCGTTCAGCACCGCGAAGATGAAGAACGTCGTGGAGATGCCCGTTGCGCTCACCACGATCGGGAACAGCGTCGACACCGCGAAGTTCGTCAGCCAGAGGATGAGCACCGTGAGCCCCATGCCCACGCCGCGGAGCTTGAGCGGGAAGATCTCGGAGAGCATCAGCCAGACGAGGGGTCCGATCGTGCCCTGCATCGTGCCGACGAAGCAGATGACGAACACGAGCACGACGACTGCACGCAGTGTGCCCTCGGGCAGGACGAGTGACGACAGCCCGATCAGCAGGTGGAACACCGTCGTGCCGGTGAACCCGAAGATCAGCATCGAGCGACGCCCGAAGCGGTTGATGACGCGCAGGGCCACGACCATCGCGAGCACGGCGATGATGCCCGACCCGACGTTGGCGATCAGGGCCGTCGAGCCGGAGAAGCCGGACTCGGTGAGCACCTGCGTGCCGTAGTACATGATCGAGTTGATGCCGGTGAGCTGCTGCGCGACGGCCAGCCCGATCCCGATGAACAGGATCTTCCGGAGCCACGGCGCCGCCAGCAGGTCGCTGATGCGGGCGCGCTTGGCTTCGGCCTCCTGTGCCGCGAGCTCCTCGACCTCGGCCATCTCGGCCTCGGCCCGGTCGGCTGCGCGTATCTGCTTCAGCACGGCGAGTGCGTCCTCGCGCCGGCCCTTGCCGAGCAGCCACCGCGGGCTCTCGGGGACGGTGAACATCCCGATGAACAGGGCGATCGCCGGCAGCACCGCGACGGAGAGCATGTAGCGCCAGACGTTGCCGTCCTCGCTCCAGATCGTGCCGATGACCGCGTTGATCGCGAAGGCCGCGAGCTGCCCGGCGACGATCATCAGCTCGTTGCGGCTGACCAGCCCACCGCGGTTCTCGGTGGGGGCGAGCTCGGCGAGGAACACCGGCACCGTGACCGACGCTCCGCCGACCGCGACGCCGAGGAACAGCCGCGACACCATGAGGAACTCCCACGACGGCGCGAGCACACAGGCCACCGCGGCGAAGAAGAACAGCACGGCCAGGGTGTTGATCGTGGGCTTGCGGCCCCAGGCGTCGGAGATGCGTCCGATGAAGAACGCCCCGATCGCCGCGCCGATCAGGATGGACGAGGTCATGAAGCCCTCGGCCGTGGCGTTCGGCACGAAGCCCGAGTCGAGCATCGGCTGCAGGGCACCGTTGATGACGCCGGTGTCGTACCCGAAGAGCAGCCCGCCGAAGGTCGCGATGACGGCGACGACGCCGAGTCGCTTGGTGTGCGGGCCGTTCACGAGCGGGGGCAGTGCCCCCGTGCTGGATGCTGGGCCGGTCTGCGCGGTTGCCACTTGTCCTCCGTTGGTCAAGGAAACGGTCTCACGTCGGGCAGCAGTGCTGCGCCGCCGCGGGCTCATGTCATGACAATAAGACCAACTCGCCGAAAAGGAAAACCCCCGATCAGCGTTGGAGCGCGCCATCGGCAACGGGACGACCCAGGAGGCACCGCTACGATCGAACCACCCGAGCCGAGAGGTCGATGATGACTGTGGGAGACGCCAGACCAGCGACGATCTACGACGTCGCCGCCCGAGCAGGGGTGTCGAAGTCGCTCGTCTCCCTCGTGCTGCAGCGGTCCCCACGAGTGAGCGACCAGCGTCGAGCGGCCGTGCTCCAGGCGATCCAGGAGCTCGACTACCGCCCCTCCACCGCGGCCGTCTCGCTCGCGGGCACCCGCAGCCGGACCATCGGCGTCGTGCTCGACGACTTCCGCAACCAGTGGTTCGTCGACCTGCTGACCGGGCTCCGCGAGTCCCTGCAGGACCAGGGCCACCGCCTCGTCGTCGCCGACCGCTTCCTCAACACCGGACTCGACGCCTCACCCGTCGAGGGCTTCCTCTCGATGCGCGTCGAGGGCATCGTCATCGCCGGCGAACCCGACACCGACCTCGCCGTCCCCGCGTCCACCCCGATCGTCATCGCCGGCGGCCGTGCGGCGATCCCCCGCGCCGACACCGTCGCGAACGACGACCGCGCCGGCGGTCGGATGGCCGCCGAGCACCTGCTCGGCCTCGGCCACACCACGCTCGGCTTCGTCGGCGCGCGGTCAGCAGCCGCCGTCGAGCGGCGGGCCGGGTTCGAGGCCGGGGTCGCGGACGGCCGCACCGGCGCGACGGTCGCCACCACGATCCTCCCGGAGGAGCTGACCGAGGACGCCGGCATGCGCGCCGCCCGCGCGCTCTTCGACGAGCACCCCGACGTCACCGCGGTCTTCGCGGCCAACGACGTGATGGCGCTCGGCGCCATGTCGGAGCTGGCCGCTCGCGGCCTGCGCGTGCCCGAGGACGTCTCGGTCATCGGCTACGACGACACCCCGATCGCCGCGACGCGCTTCGTCGGCCTGACGAGCATCGACGACCGCAGTGTCGAGATCGGCCGCGGGGCCGGCGAGCGCCTGCTCGCCCGGATCGCTGACCCGGGCCTGGTCGCCACCGAGGTCCTCGTCGAACCCCACCTGGTCGCGCGCCGCACGACCGCCCCGCGCTGACCCACCCCCGGCCTGGAGGCTCGGCTGCGGCCCGCCCCGCCGGCTCCGGCATCCGACGTGGCCGGGTCAGGGCGTCGCGTGCCGGACGATCCAGGTGTGCATGACGATCGCGGCGGCGGCCGAGGCGTTGATGCTCCGCGTCGAGCCGAACTGGGCGATCTCGAGGTGCCCGTCCGCGCCGGCGACGGCCTCGTCGGTCAGCCCGGGGCCCTCCTGCCCGAACAGGAACACGCAGCGCTCCGGCACCTCGGCGGTCTCGATCCGATCCGCGCCCGGGGTGTTGTCGATCGCGATCACGGGGCGGCCCTCGGCGCGCATGGCCTCGAGGAACGCGGCCACGTCCGGGTGGTTCCGCACGTGCTGGTACCGGTCGGTGACCATCGCGCCGCGGCGGTTCCAGCGACGGCGCCCGATGATGTGCACGGTGCCGGCCAGGAACGCGTTGGCGCTCCGCACGATCGACCCGATGTTCAGGTCGTGCTGCCAGTTCTCGATCGCCACGTCGAACCCGTGCCGGCGGGTGTCGAGGTCGGCGACGATGGCCTCCATCGACCAGTACCGGTAGGCGTCGACGACGTTGCGGGTGTCGCCGAGCCGCAGCAGCTCGGGGTCGAGTCGGGGGTCGTCCGGCCAGGGCTCCGGGTGCGGTCCGACCCCGTGCGTGGTGCGCTCGTGCGAGGGCTCGGGCGCTGGCGCGGGCTGGTCGGTCACGACTCCGAGGGTACGGCGGCCGGGGAGCCCACGGCGGCCACGCGGGCCTCGATGCCCGCGAGCAGGATGTCGAGCCCGAGCGCGAAGCGGTCGTCGTACGAGTGCTCGCCGAGGATCTCCCCCACGAGCTGCTGCCGCTCCGGGCGCCCGGCCTCGGAGTCGCCGCGCCCGACCTGGACGCCCGCGTGGCCCACCACGAAGTCGTAGACGACGAAGAACGTGTACATCGCCTCGGCGTCGGGCAGCCCCGCGGCACGCAGCGCCTCCACCACGGTGGCGAGGACGACGTCTGACTCGCTCGACACCAGCGGCGCCCGGCGACTGTGGGACTCGAGCACGAGCGGGTGTGTGGTCATCAGCTCGCGGAAGGTCACGGCGAAGGTCCGCACGACGTCCTGCCACGCGTCCGGCCACACGAACGTGGCGGTGAACTCGTCCACGGTGCGGCGGACGAGCTCGGCGTGCAGGTCGTCGAGGCCGCCGATCGTCCGGTGGACGGTCATCGGGGCGACGCCGAGTCGGAGCCCGAGCGCGCGGAAGGACAGGCGGTCGAGGCCGTCCTCGTTCGCGATGGCGGTCGCGGCGTCGACCACCTGTTCGCGGCTCAGGACGTTCGGGCGCCCGCGACGACGCGGCTGGGTCGCGGGACCGGGGGACGTGGCCGTGGCGGTCGGGTCGACGAGCACGAGCTCCTCCTCGGATCGGGACTGTCCGGAAGACCCTAGCGAGGTCGGTCTCGACGCACCTGAGCGTGGCAGGGACGGCCAGTAGGGTGAGCCCCATGGCATCCCGCGACGAAGTCGAGTGCTGGCTGACGGACATGGACGGCGTGCTCGTGCACGAGAACCACGCACTGCCAGGAGCACCCGAGCTGATCCAGCAGTGGCTCGACGAGGGCACCGAGTTCCTGGTGCTCACGAACAACTCGATCTTCACCCCGCGCGACCTCAGCGCCCGGCTCCGCTGGTCCGGCATCGACGTGCCCGAGGACCGCATCTGGACCTCCGCCCTCGCGACGGCCGACTTCTGCAAGTCCCAGATGCCCGGCGGCTCCGCGTTCGTGATCGGCGAGGCCGGCATGACCACCGCCCTGCACGAGGCCGGCTTCATCATGACCGAGACCTCCCCCGACTACGTCGTCGTCGGCGAGACGCGGAACTACTCGTTCGAGGCGATCACCAAGGCCGTCCGGCTGATCCGCGACGGTGCCCGCTTCATCGTCACCAACCCCGACGCGACGGGCCCGAGCGCCGAGGGCGTCCTGCCGGCCACCGGGGCCATCGCCGCGATGATCGAGAAGGCCACCGGCAAGCAGCCCTACGTCGTCGGCAAGCCGAACCCGATGATGTTCCGCTCGGCGATGAACCGCATCGGCGCCCACTCGGAGAACACCGGCATGATCGGCGACCGGATGGACACCGACGTGCAGGCCGGCATCGAGGCCGGGCTGCACACCGTGCTCGTCATGACCGGCATCAGCGACCAGGCCGAGATCGACCGCTACCCGTTCCGCCCGAGCGAGGTCATCTCCGGCGTCCACGAGCTCGTCCGCGCGGAGCCCATCGAAGTCGAGATGTAGGACGGTGCGCTGGGACCCAGCCCGCTACGCGGCCTTCACCGACGAGCGGTCACGGCCGTTCCACGACCTGGTCGCCCGCATCAGTGGTCCCTTCCAGGACGGCCAGGAGGCTCCCCGTCGCGTCGTCGACCTGGGCTGCGGTCCCGGGGCCCTCACGGCCACCCTCGCCGACCGCTGGCCGACGGCCCAGGTCGTCGGGGTCGACTCCTCGGCGGAGATGCTGGCGGACGCGGCACCGCTGGCCGATGACCACTCCCGGCTGTCGTTCGAGCTCGGCGCCATCGAGGACTGGACACCCGGCCCCGAGGACGACGTCGTCGTGACGAACGCGGCGCTGCAGTGGGTCCCGTCCCACACCACGATCCTGCCGCAGTGGCTGGAGGCGATGCCCGACGGCGCCTGGTTCGCGATGCAGGTGCCCGGCAACTTCGACTCCCCCTCGCACGCGCTCATGCGGGCCGTGGCTTCCGAGGGCCCGTGGGCGTCGGCGCTCGACGGCGTGCTGCGTGCCGACCCGGTCCTCGACGGTGCCAGCTACCTCGACCTGTTCGAGTCGGCCGGCTTCGCGACGGTGGCGTGGGAGACCACGTACCTGCAGCTGCTGTCGGGCGAGGACCCGGTGCTCGCCTGGGTCCGGGGCACGGGACTCCGACCGGCCCTCGCCGCGCTCGACACCGCCGACCCCGAGGGCGGGCTGACCGCCGCGTTCGAGGACGCCTACGCCGCCCGACTCCGGCAGGCGTACCCGAGCGGCCCCCACGGCACGGTCTACCCGTTCCGCCGCGTGTTCGCCGTCGGCCGCAAGCGCTGACCGGACGCCCCTCGGCCTCCTGAGCGGTTTCCTCCCGGCGCGATGACGGATCTGGTTCACGGAACGCGGGCCGAGACCACCAGATCCGTCACCGCCGAGAACGAAGACCGTCCCGCGTCGACGACGCCGACGGCGCTGCGGAGGGGACGGGGACAGCCATGGCAACGGCAACGGCGGAACCCACCCGTTTCCTCCCGGCGCGATGACGGATCTGGTTCACGGAACGCGGGCCGAGACCACCAGATCCGTCACCGCCGAGAACGAAATCCGTCCCGCGGCGCCGACGGCGACGGCGACGGGGACGGGGACGGGGACGGGGACGGGGACGGCGGAACCCACCCGTTTCCTTCCGGCGCGATGACGGATCTGGTTCACGGAACGCGGGCCGAGACCACCAGATCCGTCACCGCCGAGAACGAAATCCGTCCCGCGGCGCCGACGGCGACGGCGACGGGGACGGGGACGGGGTCGGCCACTGCAACGGCGGAACTCACCCGTTTCCTTCCGGCGCGATGACGGATCCGGTTCACGGAACGCGGGCCGAGACCACCAGATCCGTCACCGCTGAAAACGAAGTCCGCCCTCGCCCTCGCCGTCGACGGCGGGTGGCGGTAGCGGTGGCGGTGGCGGTGGCGGTGGCGGTGGCGGTGGCGGTGCGAGGGTCGCGGCGGTGAGGCCACGCTCGCTGGCGCGGTCCCGTGCAGGCGAGTCGCGCCTCCTGGCCGGGTGGGCCGGCACCAGCCGACCGACGCGAGGTGCGCGTCGGTCGGCTGGTCTCTGCTCAGCCGCTGACGACGGGCAGGTGGACGCCGGTCGGGACGGTGCCCGCGGTGCCCGGGTCCGACACCGGAGCCGGTGCGACCGGGGTGCCGGGCGTGACCGGAGTCGGGGTCGGCGTGGGGGTGGGCGTCGCCGCAGGGGCGAGGACGCGTGCCTGACCACCGGTGGAGACGACCTTCACGGAACCGTCCTGGGCGACGGCGACCGTCGCGCTGGTGGCGGCGGCGAGGTCCAGGCGCTCCCACGACCCGTTTGCGGACCCGGACTGATCGAGCGGGAAGCCCGACGCGATCTCGGTCTGCGCGAGCACCGCGGTGCGCTGGGCGGCAGTGAGCGTCGGGAACGTGGTGAGCAGCAGGTTCTCGGCGCCGGTGGGGACGCTGGCGGGCAGGCCGGTGGTGCCGGTCTTGGCGAAGCCGTAGGTCAGGCGCTCCTGGTAGACCTTGACGGCCGAGGCGCGGTCCGTGACGACCTGCGCGGTGCCACCCGGGATCGCTGCCCCGCCGTAGGGGTCGTCCTGGTACGGCTTCTCGGCCGTGATGCACTTCGAGAGCGTGGTGCCGCAGGCGGTCTCGAGGTAGCTGACGAGCTCCTTGCGGGCCGGCTCGAGGACAGCGGTGCGGTACGACGCGTCGGACCAGCGGGCGGCGAGTGCAGCCTCACCGTCGATGCGCCCGCCCATGATGTCGAGCGGGTAGTGCACGCCGAGGACGATGCGGTCGTTGCCGGCCTCGGAGGTGCGGGCCAGGATCTCGGGCGCGAGCTCGGGCACGAGCGTGGCGAGGGTGATGCCCGCCTGGTACGCGGTCGTGGTGTGGCCACTGGGGAACGAGCCGCCCGTGCAGATGCCCTTCGTGCCGTAGCCGGCGTCGAGCACGACGTCGTTCGGCGAGAACTCCTTCGTGGTGTCCGTCTGCGGTGCCACGCGGGTGACGTCGAGGCTGCCGTCGGCGCTCGCGTACGCCTTGCCGACGCGGTTCGGTGCGACCGAGGAGCTGTTCACCGTCGTGGGCGCACAGCCGACCTGGTCGTCGCCGGCGGGCAGCGTGGCCGTCGTCGACGCCGGCAGGTACGGCCGCGGGTAGCTGAAGTGCGCCTTCGCGGTGCCGGTGCCGACGTAGGCGCCCGACGTGCCGTTCGAGCTGTTGATCAACGCGCTCGTCAGGGGGAGCGCCCCGGACGCGCGGCCCTGGACGTAGGCCTTCTCGAGCACGTCGCCGAGCCCCTGCGACACGGTGGACGACTGGTCGTACGCAGTGTTCGTCGCGTTCTCGTACTCGGAGTCCTGGAGCGCCTTGAACTGCTGCGCCGCGGTGGCGTGCTGGTTGATCCAGGACGTCAGTGCGTCGTTCTGGGCGAGGGTCGCGGGCCCGACGACGGTGCCGTGCAGGTCGTTCGCCCCGCTGGACTGCCAGAAGGAGTCGTAGCCGCTCAGCAGCGAGACGAGGTCAGGCGGGGTGCTGTCGCTCGGGTAGGTGGCGGCGGAGGCCGCGAGGGGGTTGCCGACGACCAGGGAGGTCGCGATCGCTGCGACCGTCACCCCGGTGGCGATCGCGCGTGCAGATGAACGCATTCGTGGTGGCCGCCTGCGACGCAGGCGACGCTCCTCTCTGTGGACCGACTGGGATCCCGGCCATGGTGCGGAGACCCGGTGTCCAGCAGGCGAACAGTCCCCGTCAGGCGGGTGAACCGGCCGGGGTGTCTGTGGGGGTTCGCAGACCGTTCCACGCCGGAACGACCTCGGATGCGGGGAGCGGATCGGCGTCGGGGTTCCGCGGGACCCCGCGCCAGCGTCGACGGAGCCGCCGCGGACGGTCGTCGCGCCAGGCCACCATGCCGCCGGCGACGATGCCGAACGCCAGGACCGCGAACGCGAACAGCCCGATGCCACCCGCCGCGATGAGGTCACCGGCCCCCTGCCGCACGGTGGCGGAGACGGCGATCGAGCCGAAGTCCCAGAAGGCGTGGAGCAGCACGGGCAGCAGCAGACCGCGGCTCAGGCGTCGCGCGACGTAGAGCGTCGACCCGAACGACGCGGCGAAGACGACCTGGACGACGGTGACGCCGATGCCCGCGCCGGCGAGCGCGTTCAGCAGGTGGAGCAGCCCGAAGAGCACGCAGGACACGATCCAGACGCCGAACTCGGGCAGGCGTCGGCGCAGCCCCACGAGCAGCACGCCGCGGGTCATCAGCTCCTCGAACACCCCGACGAACAGCACCCCGAGCGCGAGCAACGCGAAGTAGTGCCACGGCAGCGCACCCCACCCGACGAGCGGCAGCCGGACCAGGCACACGACGGCGATGAGCGCCGGGGCGATCCAGGCCCAGCGCGGACGCCCCCTGGTGGCGTCGACCGTCGCGATGCGCCACCACCCGAGCCCGGTGACGATGACGGCGAGCACGAGCGCCGCGATGCCCTCGGGAACGACGAGCGCGGAGACGACGCTGTCGACCGTGAGACCGAGCGAGGGGTAGTCGTCGCTCGGCCGGGCGCGCCAGGCGCTGATCGCCGCGAAGAGCACGAGCGGGGCCAGGCCGACCAGGAGCGAGGGCGGGACGGGCCACCGACGACGGCGACGCCGGGTGGTCGTGGGATCGACGGGCATGCCTGTTTGTACCATTGCCGTATGCGCCTCCCTCCGCTCTCCACCATGGCGGAGGACTACGTCAAGCTGATCTGGAAGGCCGCCGAGCGCGGCGACCCGGGCATCGCGACGCGGGACATCGCCGCTGCGCTCGGGGTGTCGGCATCGACGGTGTCCGGCAACCTGCGGAAGCTCGACCGCGACGGCCTCATCGAGCACACCCCGTACTACGGCGTCGTGCTGACCCCGCTCGGGCACCAGGTCGCCGTGGCGATGGTCCGACGGCACCGGCTCATCGAGTCGTTCCTGGTCGACCGGCTCGGGTACTCGTGGGACGAGGTCCACACCGAGGCCGAGGCGCTGGAGCACGCGGTGTCGGAGACGTTCCTCGACCGGGTCGACGCCGACCTCGGGCACCCGACGCACGACCCGCACGGCGACCCGATCCCCCGCGCCGACGGGTCCCTGCCGTCCTCGCCGGGCGCCCTGCTCACGACGGTGGTGCCCGGAGCGTGCGGCACCGTCGACCGGGTCTCCGACGACGACCCGTCCCTGCTGCGGTACTTCGACGAGCTCGGCGTGGGGCTCGGCACCCACCTCCGCGTGGAGCAGGTCCGCGACTACGCGGGCGTGGTGGCCGTGGCGCGCCGGGACGCCGACGGTACCGAGTCGCTCGTCGACCTGCCGGCAGCGGCGGCCGCGGCGATCTGGCTCGCGCCGGACGACGACTGACGCCAGACGCTCGCCGCGCGCACGGCGCACGGCGCCCAGCGCTCGCCGCGCGCCCGGCGCCCGGTCAGCCCTTCGCGGACCGCGTGCGCCCGAGGGCGACCTCGCGACGAGCCCGCTCGAGCGCCAGCGCGGACCCGGCGTCCGGGTCGTGCAGCAGCCGTTCGGTGTCGGCCGCGTGCTCGCGGACGTCGGGGTTCCGGTGCTCGGCCGCCGCGTCGAGGACGGGAGCTGTGACCTCGGCCCCGAGTCCGGCGAGCGCCCGGCTGAGGGCGAGCCGCGTCTCCCGGTCGCCCTGCCCGAGCTGCACCGCGAGCGACGCCGCCAGCGAGGCACGGGCCGCATCCGGCACGAGCACGACGGCGGCACGCCAGGCGGTGCGGACGACTCCGGGGTCCAGGTCCTCCAGCCGGGCTGCGACCTGCGGGTACACCGACCCGTCGCGGATCTTCGACAGGGTGTGCAGCGCCTGGCTCCGCGCCTGCGGCTCCGGACGGTCGAGCTCCCGGAGCACCCGCGGCACGACGACCTCCGCGGGCAGCCGCAGCAGCGCCCACGTGAGCATCTCCCGCACCTGCAGGTCGGGCTCGTGCGCGCACTGTTCGACCAACAGCTCGAGGTCGTCCGTCGACGGTTCGGTGCCTGCTGCCATCACCGCCCGCAGGCGCACGGCGGGGTGGGGGTCGGCGAGGTACGAGGCAAGCGTGGTCATGTCCCGGTCCACGACACCCTGACGCTGCGACGTTGTCAAGCGCACCGGCCTAGCGTGGACGACGAACCGTTCCGACCTGAAAGGAATCCGCATGCCCCGCATCGGCAGCAGCGACCTGCACGTGTTCCCCCTCGCCCTCGGCGGCAACGTCTTCGGGTGGACCGCGGACGAGTCCACCTCGCACCGGGTCCTCGACGCCTACACGGCCGCCGGCGGCGACTTCATCGACACCGCCGACGTGTACTCCGCCTGGGCCGACGGCAACTCCGGCGGTGAGTCCGAGACCGTGATCGGCTCGTGGTTCGCCGCGTCCGGCAAGCGCGACGACGTGACGATCGCCACGAAGGTCTCCCAGCACCCCGAGTTCCCCGGGCTGTCGGCCGACAACGTCGCGAAGGGTGCCCGCGCGAGCCTGCAGCGCCTCGGCACCGACCGGATCGACCTGTACTACGCGCACTTCGACGACCAGGACACCCCGCTCGAGGAGACCGTGCGCGCGTTCGACCAGCTCGTGCAGGAGGGCCTGGTCCGGTACACCGCGATCTCGAACTACTCACGCGAGCGTGCCGCCGAGTGGATCCGCATCGCCGAGGCGAACGGCCTGGCCCGACCCGTCGCGATCCAGCCGCACTACAACCTCGTGACCCGCCAGCCGTACGAGTCGGAGATCGCCCCGCTCGCACACGACGCCGGCCTCGGAGTCGTGCCGTACTTCTCGCTCGCCGCCGGGTTCCTCACGGGCAAGTACCGCACCAAGGACGACTTCGCCGGCAAGGACCGCGAGGGCCAGGTCTCCGGCTACTTCTCCGACGCCGGGCTCGCGGTCGTCGACGCGCTCGAGGGCATCGCGACCGCACACGACGTCGAGATCGCCACGGTCGCGCTCGCCTGGCTGCAGGCCCAGCCCGACGTGGTCGCGCCGATCGCGTCGGCGCGGAACACCGAGCAGCTGCCGGCGCTCCTCGCCTCGGCCGACCTCGAACTCGACGTCGAGGAGCTGCAGACGCTCGCCGACGCCTCCGCGAAGGTGCCGACCGCGGTCTGACCGCGGCCCGTGACGGACGGGAGGCTCCCCACCGGTCCGGTGGGGAGCCTCCCGTCTGTCCTGGGGCTGGCTACGCCGTCGAGGCGGGTGGACCGCCCGTGGTGACCATCGCTGCCGCCGCCGGTGACTTCGTCGGGGTGAGCTGCTCGTCGAGGGTGTTCGACCGGATCCACAGCGAGATGAGGACCACCGCCAGGAGCATCAGGAGGATGATCACGACCGCGCCGCCGATGAGGAGCTGCTTGCCGCGCTTCCCCTCGCCGCGCAGGCGGGCGAAGCCCTCGTTGATGAAGTTGCCGCCGTCCGCTGCCGAGGGCGCTGTCGGAGCTGCCTGGGACGGCGACCGGGCCGGCGTCGGGGCCGGGGTGTGGACGGCGGGCATCATCTGCGTGCCGGTGTCGTGCGGGTCGTACCCGGTGGAGCCGAGCTGGTTGACGGCCTGGGTGCCGAAGAGGTCCTTGATCGCGCTCGTGTCGCTGGTCTCGCGGCCGTCCCACTCGGACTGGTCGAGCTCGTCGAGGTCGAGCCGTGCGGGCGGGGGCGTGACGGGGCGCTCGGGCGGGGCCTGACGGTCGACGGGCGGGGCCTGGTGTTCCACGGGCGGGGCCTGGTGCTCGACGGGCGGCGCCGGGCGCTCGGTGTCCATCGTGTCGCCGGGGAAGACCTCGCCGGTACGGGCGGCGTCGTCGCTGAGGGACCAGCTGCCGGCGTCGTCGGAGTCGATGGTCTCCGGTACGGGCAGTGCCGACGCGGGGACCGGCGGCGTGGGGACGGACATCGCCACGGTCGCAGGGCCCACGGGCTCGTCGTCGATGACGGCGTCGTCGTCGGCCTCGTCCGCCAACGACCACCCGCCGCCGAGCGTGGTGGTGTCGAACGAGTCCGAGGTCAGCGTGGTCGGGACCTCGCCCGCGTCGTCGTCGTGGACGGCCCAGTCGAAGGGGCGTCCCGCGTCGGGGCGTTCGGCACCGTCACCGCCGGGCAGGCGCAGGAGCTCGGTGAACGTCGGCGGCTCGTCGCTCGGCGGCAGCGCGTTCCCCACGCCGAGCGGCTGCTGTGCGAGGGGACCGGTCGGGGTCGGGCGCGAGCCGGTGGCGCGGCCGAGGAAGTCGACGTCGTCACGGCCGAGCCCGAGGGGGTCGGTGCGTCGGCGCTCGTCCTCGATCGCCTGGGTCTCCGCGGCGCGCTGGTCGCGGTTCGTCTGCGCGAACGGCAGCTGGATCGAGCTGGGGTGCGGCGCGGTGGTGCTCGGCGGGACCGCGGAGGCCGGCGGGATGCGACCGCTCAGCAGTGACCGGTCGGGGTCGGAGGCCGGGTGCGAGGGGGCCGCGAGCTGCTCGGGCATCGAGATGGCCTGGGTGGCGTCCGCGTCGAGCGGCGCGCGTGCGGGCTCGGGTGCCGGCGCCGAGGCGGGTTCGGCGTCCGCCGGTGTGACGGGCTCGGGTGCCGGCGCGGTGGCGGGCTCCGCGTCCGGCAGGGTGGCGGGCTCGAAGGGCTCCGGGAGCGGTTCGCCGGTCTCGGCGGCGGCGCGCTCCGCCTCGCGACGTTCGCGGCGCGAGGGCCACTCGTCGGCGGTCCGCGGCGCACCGAAGATGTCGGCGGCACTGCGGAGTCCCGGGAAGCGAGCGTCCGTGGCGGGAGCGGGCGGGGCCTCCTGGCCGTCTGCCCCGTGCTCGGGGCGGGCGGCGTCGTCGGGCTCGCGCGCGTCGTCCGGACGCTCCGCGGTCACGCGGACAGCCCCAGGTCGGCCAGTCCGATCGCCGCGAAGTACGGGTACCCGGCTGCCTCGATCGTCTCCTTGGCGCCGGTGTCCCGGTCGACGACGACCGCGACGCCCACCACGATCGCGCCCTCGCGCTCCAGGGCCTCGGCGGCCTTGAGCGGGGAGCCGCCGGTGGTGGAGGTGTCCTCGAGGACGATGACGCGCTTGCCGCGCAGGTCCGGGCCCTCGACCTGCTTGCCGCGGCCGTGGTCCTTTGGCTCCTTGCGGACGACGAAGGCGTCGTACGTGCCGCCTCGCGCTGCCGACTGGTGGAGCACGGCGGCGGCGATCGGGTCGGCGCCCATCGTGAGCCCGCCGACGGCCGAGACGTCGGGCACACCGGCGATCAGGTCGGTCATGACCTGGCCGATCAGCGGGGCGACGCGGTGGTCCAGGCTGACCTTGCGGAGGTCGATGTAGTACGTCGCCTTCTTGCCGCTGGTCAGCGTGAAGTCACCGTGGAACACGGCCTCAGCCGTGATGTGGTCGATCAACTGCTCGCGCGCGTCCGTCACAGCGCACAAGGGTAGTCGGTCCCGCCCACACGGCGCTCATCGGAGCTGTCGGGGAGGCGTCGGTACGCTGCCTGGTGTGTCCCTCGAACGCCCGTCGCGTCCAGCGGCCGGCGGGTCCCGTCGTGCCGGGGCCGACCGCGGGCGCGACCGTGAGCTCGACCGTGGGCGGTCGCCGCGGGACCGCGTCGGCGCGGTCGGTCGCGAGGCCCTCGGCGCCCTCGTCGCGGTCGCCCTCGCCGTCATCGCCCTCCGTCACGTGCTCGCCTCGGCCCGGGTCTCGTTGCTCTGGTACGACGGCGACTCGGTGCTGCTGCCCCTGGTAGTCCGGTCGATCCGGGCCGGGGAGCCCTTCGAGTGGGCGATGTCACCCGCGCTGTTCTTCTTCCCGGAGCTGCCGGTCTACCTGCTCTGCTCGGTCGTCACCGCCACGCCGCAGCAGGCACTGGCGCTCAACGGCGTGCTGGTGCTCCTCGGCGTCTACGCGCTCGTCCGTGCGGTCGCCAACGAGCTGATGCCCTCCGCGCGTCGGTCGGCGCGGATCGCCGTCGCCGTGCTGGCCGTGGGGTTCCTCACGCTGCAGGTCCTGACGGAGTCCTCGGCCTCGGCGACGTCGCTCGAGCTCACGTCGCTGCTCCTGACCACGACGTACTACTACGGCGTCGTGCTGGCGCTGCTCGCCACGGCGGCGCTCGTGCTCCGTGCGGTCCGGGTCGGGCGGGCGTCCGTGGCGGTCCTCGTCACGCTCGGCCTCGTCGCCGCGTGCACGACGGCGTCGAACCCGCTGTACGTGCCGTGGTCCGGTGGGCCGGTCGTCGTCACGCTGCTCCTGGTGGCGCTGCTGCGCCGGGTGCCGTGGCGGCCGGCACTGTGGCTGTCCGGCGTCGTCGTGGCCGGCGCGGTCGTCGGGTCCCTGGTGCGCATCCCGCTCCGGCCGTTCGTGTCGCTCGACCCCTCGTCGTACGTGCACCCGTCGCGCGCGGCGTCGACCCTCGGGTTCTTCGCGTCGTTGACCGACGACCGCGCGGGGTCCGGCGAGGGCGACGTCGGGCTGTTCCTGATGCTCGTCGGGGTCCTGCTCGCGGTCGGCGGGACGGTGTGGGCCTGGCGGGTCCGCACTGCCAGGACCGTCCTCGTGGCGTCGCTGCTGCCCGCGGTGACGATCGCCGCCGTGTCCGTGGGGGTCGTCGTCGCCGGGTCGGACACCCCGCGCTACCTCGAGCCCGTCGTGGTCGCGCCGCTCATCGCCCTCGTCGCCGTCTGCGAGCTCACGCGCACGGCCGTCCGACGCACGCGGCTGCACCAACCGGTCCGGGGCGTCCGGGTCGCGCTCGCACTCGGCACCGCCGTCGTGCTGGCCGCCGGGGTCGCGGTCGCGCCGAGCACCCTGCGGGCCGTGCGAACGGCCGCGTACACGCCGGCCAGCTGCCTCGACCGCTGGGCGGACGGCCGCGACGTCGTCGGGGTGGGCCAGTTCTGGACGGTGCGGCCGCTCGCCACCTACGCGTCGACGAACGTCGACCTGCTGCAGGTCCGCGACTCGTTCCAGGTGTACCCGTGGCTCGTGGACCTCGGGGCCTACCGCGACGCCGACCCGACGTTCGTGGTCGTCGGCTCCGGCGACGTGTGGCCGACGCCCGTGGAGGACCTCCTGGGACGCCCCGCCGCGGTCACCCACTGCACGGGGTTCGACGTCTGGGACTACGCGGGGACGGCCGGTGCGGCCCGACTGCGGAGCGACGTCGTGGGCAGCGCGGACGAGGTCCGACGCGAGCGCGGGTTCTGAGGGAGTTCTCCACAGCGGTGCGTCGGCGTCGCGGCGGATCTGTACGGATGTATAGGCTCGCTCCCGATGACTCGCTCTGCCCCCCTCTCCTCGCGCCCGCTGTCCGGTCGACGTCCGGGGCTGCTCCCGCGGCTGCGCCAGCGGCTGGAGCTGCGCCTGGGTCTGCGGCTGGCGGTCACCGGTGTCGCCCTGCTCGGGTTGACCGGCACCGTCGTGCTCGACGCTCCCCCGGCACAGGCGGCGACCTACCCGTCGTGGGACGACGTCCTCGCCGCCCGCGGGCAGGAGTCGCAGAAGAACAGCCAGATCTCCGACATCCAGGGCCTCATCGGGCAGCTCGAGTCGACGGCCAGCGCCGCTGCGACCGAGGCCCAGGAGCGCGGCAACGACTACTCCGACGCCCAGCGCAAGGCCCAGCGTGCGGCGGAGAAGGAACAGGCACTCCGCGCCGACGCCGAGGAGCACGCCGAGGTCGCCGAGCAGAGCGCTGCCCAGGCCGGCCGGTTCGCCGCGCAGATGGCTCGCTCGGGCGGCACCGACGTCTCGACCAGCGTGCTCACCGGCGGTGAGGCCTCCCGCGACCTGCTGTACGACCTCGGTGCGCTGAGCAAGCTCTCCGAGCAGGCCGAGCGCGTGGAGACCGCCGCGAGCGCCGATGCCTCCGTCGCCCGGGCCCTCACCGGGCAGGCCGACCGCGCGGCTGCGGCACTGGCCGACCTCGCCAAGGCCGCACAGGACCGCATGGCCGAGGCCCAGGCCGCGTCCGACCGCGCCCAGGCCGCCTACGACGAGCAGCAGGACAACAAGGCGCGGCTGCAGGCCCAGCTCGCCACGCTGACGTCCGGCCGTGTCCGGACCGAGGCCGAGTTCGCCGAGGGTGAAGCCGTCCGCAAGGCCGCTGCCGAACGGGCCGCGCGGGAAGCCGCCGAGGCCGCCCGTCGTGCCGCGGCGGCCGCTGCGGCAGCTGCCGCGAACGCCGCCGCGCACAACAACAGCGGTGGCAGTGGCGGCGGCGGCGGCGCACCGGTCGGCGGGTCACCGTCGGTCGGCACGGGTTCTGGCAGCGGATGGGTCCGGCCCGCCGGTGGGTACATCTCGAGCTCGTACGGCTACCGCGTGCACCCCATCACCGGCAAGGGGAGCTTCCACGACGGCATCGACCTCGGCAGCGGCTGCTCCACCGCGATCGTCGCCGCGTCGGCCGGCACCGTCGAGTACGTCGGCTGGTACGGCGGCTACGGCAACTACGTGCGCATCAACCACGGCAACGGGGTCGCGACGGCGTACGGCCACATCGTCAGCGGCGGGTTCCGCGTCACCCCCGGGCAGCAGGTCGCCGCGGGCACGCTCGTCGCGCTCGTCGGGTCGACCGGCAACTCGACCGGGTGCCACCTGCACTACGAGACCCACGTCGGGGGCGGTACGACCGACCCGGTCGGCTTCATGGCGGCCAGGGGCGTGGGCTTCTAGTCCCCGGCGACCGGGTCGGTGCTGCGGCCGTCGCCGCTGCGGCCGTCGCCGCTGCGGCTGTCGCTGCTGCGGTGGTCGCTGCTGCGGCCGTCGCTGACGATCCCGTCGTCGTCCAGGTTCCACAGCGCGCGGTACCAGGCGGTGCGTTCCTGGTCGGCCGGCAGCCCGTACGCCTCGTGGAACAGCGGCTCCCACCCGGGGCCGAGGTTCCACCCGAGCGCCATCGTGGCGACGGCCAGGTCCGCCCAGCGGTCGGCGACACCGAGCGCCCCGAGGTCGACGTGGCCGGCCCAGCGCCCGTCCGCACCGATGAGCGTGTTCGGCGTGCACGCGTCACCGTGGCAGACGACGAGCAGGTCGGTCGCGGGCTCGGGCCCGAGCCGGGACGGGTCAGCCCCCGCCGCACGGCCCCGTTCCGCCCGGTCCTCGCTCGACCACACGAAGGGGCACTCGGCCACCGGGAGCGTGTCGTGCATCGCCCGCAGGCCCTCCCCGACGGCGATCGCCGCGGTCCGGGGTTCGTCGCGCCAGCGGGGATCGACGGCACTCCACGCGGGCAGCGCTCGGGTCACGAGCCAGGCGCCGTCCTCGTCGGCACCGTGGTCGACGACCTCGGGTACACGGAGCCACCGGCCGGCCCAGGCGAGCCGCGCGGCCTCGGCGTCGATCCACGGCCGGTAGGGCGCGGGCACCCACTTCACGTACTCGTCGGCGCTGTCGGCGTCGGTGCCGCCGATCCGGAAGGTCTTCCCGCCGATCGCGTTCACCCACACCGGGACCACCGCTCGGGCGCCGATCACCGCGGCCACGGCGTCCGGCACGGCGACCTCCCCGTGCGGCAGTCCCCCGAGCGACACCGGTGCCGCCACGTCAGCGCACCCGGTCCGGCCGCGAGGACCCGGCACCGCCACGGGCGATCTCGAGCAGCACCGGCAGCGGTCCGCCGAGCAGGACGTCGAGGTCCGCGACGATCTCCTCGACGCGCGTCGTGATCTCGCGCGGTGACGCGCCCTTCCGCGGACGGACCCGGATGCGCAGGGCACGGCGTCCGCGGACCCGGTACACGTCGACGGCGAGGGACGCGACTGCGGGCAGCGCGCCGACCGCGGACGACAGGGCGTGCTGCGCGGCAGCGGCGTCGACGCGCACGACCCCGGGGAGCCCGGCGGCGCTGCCGTCGTCCTCGACCACGGTGCCGACACCGCCACCACCCAGGCCGCTCAGCACGACGAGTGCCAGGACGCCGAGCAGCACCGCGCCGCCGAGCACCCACGCCCATGCCATCGCGGAGGCCTCGTGGGACGCGTCCGCTCCGAGGTCCCCGAGCGCGCCCCGCGCGGCGTCCTGCCAGCGGTCGGCGGCCCAGGGCACGGTCTGCACGAGGACGGTCGCGACGCCCAGGACGAGCAGTGCCAGCCCCGTGACGACCAGCGCGACACGGTTGAGCGCGCGGTTCGTGGCGTTCACCCGTCGACCCGTGCCGTCGGCTGGACCCGCACGCGCGCGTGCACCGCCGGCGCGACGTCGATCTCCGCGAACTCCCGGTCGACGGCGTCCTTCGCGGCGACCGCCGGCACGTCGACCCCGGCAGCTGGTCGGAGCACGACGTCCACCGTCCGCCGTCCGACGGTCCCCACCGTGGCGTCCGGACCGAGTCGCGTGGCTCCGCGGGCGGCACGCGCCGCAGCGGAGGCGAGCACCTCGTCGTCGACCACGACGGCGAGGCGGCCGGAGGGCATGGTGTGGCGCGGACGACGCCCGGGCAGGACGCCCTTCGCGAGCAGGACGAGACCGACGAACGCCACGACCGCCCCGACGCCGACCACGACGGTCGGGTCGAGCCCACGCGGGGCAGCGACCGCCGCGTCGACGACGTCGCGCGGGTCGATGCCGAGCACCCGCTGGTCGAGGAACACGAGGACTGCCGCGAACACCGCGGCAGCGGCGACGACCAGGAGCAGGAGCATCGCGACCACGGTCGACACCGACCGGGACACGTGGGTCTCGCGGCGCAGGACACGGCGTGCGAAGGCGTCGTGCTCGGTCATCGCACCCGCCTCGGAGTGTCGACGACCGACGAGGTGAACGTGACGTCGACGCGCTGGACCTGGCGCCCGGTGATCGCGCTCATCCACTCGGCCACCGTGGCCCGGGCGCGGTGGGTGCGCGCGACGACGGACTCGGTCGTCGCGGTGGTGTCGGCGCCCGACGTCTCCGCCGCGTCAGACGCATCCGACGCACGCGCTCTCGCTCTCGCTCTCGGGGCCGAACGCGCCCCGAGGGCGGGCATCACGAGCGGCGCCGTGACGGTCACGGCCAGGGCGCCGCGTCCGTCGTCGGCCACCCGCGCGCGGACGTCCCGGACGGAGCTCCCGAGCGCCTCGGCCGCCACCACCTGGGCGGTGTGCACGAGTGCCGCCGTGCCGATCCGATCGGACCCGGGTACGCGGTCGGCGGGCGCGGTCGTCGCGTCGGCCGCACCGCTCACGACGAGCTCCGGCGTCCGCGCAGCACGTCGAGCAGCCGGTGGGCGTCGACGTCCCCGGAGACGACCCGGGCGACGAGGGCCCCGAGCGCCATGCAGACCGCGACGACCAGGACGGCCCAGAACCCGAGCGTCAGCGCGACGACCGCCAGCACGGCACCGACGCCCATGCCGACGACGGTCGACGTCATCGGACGCGGCCGTCGAGGTCGCCGGTGGTGCCGTCGAGCGCGGGGATGTTGACGTCGTTGATCGCGATGTTCACCTCGGTGACCTGCAGCCCGACGAGCTCGGTGACCGCGTTGGTGACCGCGGTCCGCACGGCCGAGGCGACCTCCATCATCGGCGTCGGGTAGTCCACGACGATCGTCAGGTCGACGGCGACCTGGGTCTCGCCGACGTCCACGCGCACGCCCTGCCCGAGCGCGTTCGACCCGATCGCGTCGCGGATGGCCCCGAAGGCGCGGGCAGCGTTGCCGCCGAGCGCGTAGACGCCGGGGACGTCCCGTGCGGCGATGCCGGCGACCTTCGCGACGACCTGGTCGTCGATGATCGTCCTGCCGGCGCCGGTCACCTGTGTCGTGGTGGTCCCGGCCGTCACGGTGGCTGCGGTGCCGTCCACGCGGTTGCTCGTCGTTGCCATGGTGTTGCTCCTCACGGTGGGCTGGACTCCTGGTTCCAGGGAACACCATCGTGGCGACGGCCGCTCGGAGTCCGCGGTGGCCGCGCGGAGTCCCCGGCCGCTCGCAGCCCCTGGCCGCTCGGAGCCGTCGGTCGGTGGCGACCGGTAGGTTCGTGTTCCATGCGCGTGGCGACCTGGAACGTGAACTCCGTCCGCACCCGAGTGGCCCGGGTGGTCGACTGGCTCGTGCGAGAGGACGTCGACGTCCTCGGCATGCAGGAGATCAAGTGCAAGCCGGAGCAGTTCCCGGTCGACGCGTTCGAGGCCGCCGGCTACCACGTCGAGGCCCACGGGCTGAACCAGTGGAACGGCGTCGCGTTCGCCAGCCGCCTGCCGATGGACGACGTCACCCGTGACTTCCCCGGCCAGCCCGGCTTCCTCAAGGGACACGAGGGGCCCGACCTCCCGGTGGAGGCCCGCGCCATCGGCGTCACCGTCGACGACGTCCGCCTGTGGAGCCTCTACGTCCCCAACGGGCGCGAGGTCGGCGACCCCCACTACACGTACAAGCTCGACTGGCTCGCCCAGCTGGCCGACCGCACCACCGAGTGGCTGCAGGCCGACCCTGACCTGAAGCTCGCGCTGATGGGCGACTGGAACGTCGCACCGCTCGACCAGGACGTCTGGGACATGCGCGTCTTCGAGGGCGCGACCCACGTCAGCGAGCCCGAGCGCACCGCGTTCCGCACGTTCGAGACCCGCGGCCTGCAGGACGTCGTCCGCCCGATCGTCCCCGACGGCTACACGTACTGGGACTACAAGCAGCTGCGCTTCCCCCGCAACGAGGGCATGCGCATCGACTTCGTGATGGGGTCCCAGGGCTTCGCCGACGTCGTCACCGGCGCGTCGATCCACCGCGACGAGCGCAAGGGCGACGCCCCGAGCGACCACGTGCCCGTCGTCGTGGACCTCGACCTCGACACCGCCCTCGACGACGACCGCCCCATGATCTTCTGACCCGGACTCCCCCCTCCCGCGCCTGAGATCGCACTCCGTGTCGCCTCGCCGGGCGCGGACCCGACACCAACTGCGATCTCACCGGTCACGACACCCCGCTCACGTCCGCCGAGCGGTCACCATCCGTCGCTGGCGCTCCGGCCGACCGACAGTCCGCGACCACTCGCCGCCACCCCGCCGGGGTGTCCCGCCCACTCGCGCCCCCGCGAGGCGCCGGTCCGCACCCCCACCGGCCTGGAGGCTCCCACCGGCCCCGCCCCGAGCCTCCCGTCCGCCCCGCCCACCGTCCCGACCCCGCTGAGATCGCACTCCGTGTCGCCTCGCCGCGCGCGGACCCGACACCAACTGCGACCTCACCCACAGCACGCGCGCCAGCAGCGGCGCCGCCGCGGCCCCCGCGCCGCCGCTACGGGTGCAGCAGCGCGGCGACGAGCACCAGCACGGGCACCGCGCCGATCGTCGAGATGAGCACGACGTCCCGCGCGACGGGGACCGCGGCGTCGTACCGCTGCGCGTAGTTGAAGACGTTCTGCGCCGCGGGCAACGCACCGAGCGTGGTGAGGACGAACACCTGCTGGTCGTCGAGCCCGAACACGAACCGGGCGAACACGAAGGCCACGGCGGGCATCACGACCAGCTTGACGGCCGACGCCACGATCACGTCCGTCCGGATGGACGGGTCGCGGAGCGGTGCCGACCCGTGCAGGCTCATGCCGAACGACAGCAGCACGACCGGCACGGCGGCAGCCCCGACGAGCGCGAAGGGCTCGAGCACCGGATCCGGCAACCGGACGTGCAGCGCCGAGCACAGCAGTCCGAGCAGCGACGCGATGATGAGCGGATTCGTGACGGGTCCGAGCAGCCGGCGCTTCCAGCCGCCTCCCGACGCAGTCGCCGCGTCGAGGATCGTCAGCGCGACCGGGGCGAGCAGGACGAGCTGCAGCAGGATCACCGGCACGACGGCGGTGGCCTGCCCGAGGACGTAGACGGCGACCGGCAGCCCGATGTTGTTCGCGTTGACGTAGCTCGACGCCAGTGCCCCGACCGTCGTCACGGTCAGCGACCGACGCAGGACCAGGCCGAACACGAGCGCTGCCCCGACGGCGACGGTGACCGCGCTGAACAGCGACACCCAGAGCATCGGGGACACCAGCGACGCGATGTCCGCCGTCGCGATGGTGTGGAACAGCAGGCACGGCATGAGGACGAAGAAGGCCAGCCGGCTCATCACGAACTGGGCGTGCGGTCCGAGCAGCCCGACGCGCCCGACGAGGTACCCGGCCGCGATGATCGCGCCGATGATCGCGAAGCCGATCAGAACGCCACCCATCGAACCCATCCTGGCAGGTGTCGATGCCCACCCGCGACCTGGCCGGCCTGCCCCGACCACGACGCGCCGTGTGTCATCAGTGGTTCCACCGGGATCTGGGCTCCGAGTCGGAATTGCGGACGCATCGACCGACGTTGTGCTGGACATGACCGATGCCGCGACCACGCTCTCCCGTTCCACCGACTCGAGCCAGCCCCTCGTCCCGCTGCTCGAGGAGCGCTGGAGCCCGCGTTCCTACGACGAGACCGCGACGATCTCGGACGACCAGCTCGACGCCGTCCTCGAGGCCG
This sequence comes from Curtobacterium sp. VKM Ac-2865, assembly GCF_015350905.1. Taxonomy (GTDB): domain Bacteria; phylum Actinomycetota; class Actinomycetes; order Actinomycetales; family Microbacteriaceae; genus Curtobacterium. Next base: position 233,364 of record NZ_JADKRZ010000003.1, read on the forward strand.
CGCGCTGGGCCGCCTCCGCGCAGAACTCGCAGCCCCGTCGCTTCATCGCCGGCCGCCGCGGCACCGAGACGTTCCGGAAGATCAACGAGCACCTGCTCGGCTTCAACCAGACCTGGGCACACCGGTCGAGCGTCCTGGTCGTCGGCGTGCTCGAGAACGTGACCGAGGACGGCGACGCCCGCCCGTTCGCGCAGTACGACCTCGGGCAGTCCCTCGCCGCCCTCACGGTGCAGGCGCACGCCGAGGGCCTGCACGTGCACCAGATGGCCGGCATCGACGCCGCGGGCCTCGCCGCGGCGTTCGACCTGCCCGAGCGCTTCCAGCCGTTCACGGTGACCGCGATCGGCACGGTCGCGCACCCCTCGCAGCTCGAGGAGAAGGCCGCCCAGCGCGAGGTCGCCCCGCGCACCCGCCTGCCGCTCGACGAGGTCGTGCTCGTCAAGGAGTGAGGCGGGCGACTGACCCCGCCCGGGTCCAGCCGACCGGCTTCCCGCAAGGATCGGCTGGACCCCGCACCCGTCCGGCTGCGGGGACATGTCGCATGACACAATCGTGCGCATGACCGCACCACGCCTCGTCGCCTTCGATCTGGACGACACCCTCGCCCCGTCGAAGTCCTCGCTCGACCCCCGCATGCTCGAGACCTTCGCCGCGCTGCTCGAGACGGTCCCCGTCGCGGTGATCTCCGGCGGCAACTTCCAGCAGTTCGAGCAGCAGCTGGTCACACCGCTCAGCCAGCGCGCCGGCCTGACCCTCGACGACCTGCACCTGCTGCCCACCTGCGGCACGCGCTACTACCGCTGGGCCGGGGACGACTGGGCGCTGCAGTACGCCGAGGACCTCACCGACGACGAGAAGGCCCGCGCCCTCGCCGCCGTCGAGGCCGTCGCGAAGGACGCCGGCTACTGGGAGTCCGAGACCTGGGGCGACATCCTCGAGGACCGCGGCTCCCAGATCACCTTCTCCGCTCTCGGCCAGGCCGCCCCGGTCGACGTCAAGAAGCAGTGGGACCCGACCGGTGCGAAGAAGGACGACCTGCGTCGCCGCGTGCAGGCCGAGCTCCCCGACCTCGAGGTCCGCTCCGGCGGCTCCACCAGCGTCGACATCACCCGCAAGGGCATCGACAAGGCCTACGGCATGCAGCGCCTGGCCGAGATCACCGGCATCGCGCTCGACGACGTGCTGTTCGTCGGCGACCGGCTCGACCCCGAGGGCAACGACTACCCCGTGAAGGCCCTCGGCGTCCCCTGCCACGCGGTGGAGGGCTGGGAGGACACCGACGCGTTCCTCACCGAGCTCATCCCGACGCTCCGGGTGGCGTCCGTCTGACGAACGCGGGTCGCGTCCGTCGCGTCGGTCTGGCGGTCGCCGCCATCCGGCCTGGAGGCTCGGCCCGGCTCCGTCAGGGCAGGCTGCGGACCGCCTCGACGAAGGCCCGGATCCTGGCTGGGTCCTTGACCCCGCGCTCGGACTCGACGCCGCTCGACACGTCGACACCGTCCGGGTCGAGGCTCTCGACCGCGGCGACGACGTTGGCGGGGGTGAGCCCGCCCGCGAGGATCCAGGCCTCGTCGATGCCGTCCGCCAGCGTCGCGGGGTCGATGAGCCGACCGCTGCCGGGCACGGTCGCGTCGAGCAGCAGCAGGTCGTGGTCGTACGCGGCGCGTTGCTCGGGGGTCTCGGCGAGGTAGTCCTCGGCCGCGACGGCGCGGATCGTGAAGAAGCCGGCGTCCCGCGCGCGGGCGAAGTCCGTCGCGGACTCCTTGCCGTGCAGCTGCAGCGTCGTCAGCCCCACGGCCGAGGCGATCCCGACGATCTCGTCGATCTCCTGGTCGCGGAACACCCCGACGGCGTCGACCCCGTCGGGCACCCGCTCGACGAGCTCCTTCGCCAGGTCGGCGGTGACGGTGCGGGGGCTGCCGGCGGCGAAGACGAACCCCACCGCGTCGGCACCGGCGTCGACCGCGACGTCCACGGTCTCCGGCGTCGACAAGCCGCAGATCTTGATCCATCGCTGGTCGCTCATGCCCTCCATCCTGCCCGAAACGACCGACGGACGGGCAGTGCCGGCTCAACCCTGCGCGTCGTCGACGTCCTGGGAGAGCAGGGCCGCGGTGAGCTTGTCGAGCGCGGGGGCCGTCCGCGCGAGCACCGCCCGCTCCTCCGGGGTGAGCGCCGTCTCGGCCGCCGCGAGCACCCGGCTGGCCCGTCGTGTCCGGGACTCGGCGATCACCGCCGAACCGGCGGGCGTCAGGGAGACCAGCACCCCGCGGGCGTCCGACGGGTCCGGCGCCCGCTCGACCAGCCCCTGGGCCTCGAGGTCGGCGACCGTCACCCGCATGCTCTGGTGCCGCACCCGGCGCAGCCGAGCCAACGTCGCGATGCTGTGGGCACCGTCCCGCGCGAGGAAGCCGAGCGCCTCGATCTGCCCCTCCGGCGTGGTCTCGGACCGTCGGACCGCCCGCACGCTGTCGCCGATCGCCCGCCGGAGCGCGTTCGCGTCGTCGAGGGTGAACACCGGGTCCTGGTCGCGGGAGTCCATGACGAAACTGTACAGGTGCGCTGTACACTTCGGAGCATGCAGCTGACGAAGCACACCCACGCCACCGTCGTCCTCCGTGACGGCGACCGCTCCCTCGTGATCGACCCGGGCGCCTACACGCCGAACTCCGCCGACCTCGTCGCCGGCACCACCGCCGTCCTCGTGACGCACGACCACCCGGACCACTTCGACGCCGACGTCCTGTCCGCCGCGCTCGACGCCCAGCCCGACCTGCGCGTCTGGGCCCCGGCCGACGTCGTCACCGCACTCGGTGCGCACGACGGCCGCGTCACGGCGGTCGCGCCCGGCGACACGATCCAGGCGGGTGGCTTCGCGGTGCAGGTCCACGGCGGGGACCACGCGGTGATCCACGCCGACCTGCCCGCGATGAGCAACGTCGGCTACCTGGTCGACGGTCGCCTGTTCCACCCCGGCGACTCGTACTCGGTCCCCGACACCGCGGTCGAGACGCTGCTCGTGCCGACCTCCGGCCCGTGGGCGAAGCTCAGTGAGCTCGTCGACTTCATCCGGGCGGTCGGGCCGACGCGTGCGGTGCAGGTCCACGACCTCATGCTCAGTGAGGCCGGCCGCGGCATGTTCGCCCAGTACAGCGGCCAGCTCACCGGCATCGAGCTGCTGACCCTGCAGGACGGCGAGTCGATCGAGGTCTGACCGGGTCGTCCCATCGCTGCCGACGGGGCCGGATCAGTGCAGCGTGCCCGCGACGTAGCTCAGGGTGCACGCGAGCAGCACCCCGGCGGCGGCGACGGTCCCGGTCACGATGTTGCGTCGACGCCAGCGGTTGACCGCCTCGAACGTGCCACGCCGCGCGTGCCGGTGTGCCGCCCGGTGCATGCGGTGGTCGCGCTGGTGGGCCAGGCGTTCCGGACCGAGCGGCACGGGCCCGGTGACCTGCATCGAGCCACCGCGGAGCGCCCGGGCCACGGCGACCGCGGTCGGACGGCGGGCGGGGTCACGATCGGTCATCCGGAGCAGCAGGTCCTGCCAGTCACGGCCGACCTCGTCCGGGATCTCCGGGCTGCGACGGAGGCGCGCCAGTGCTGCCTCGATGAGCGTCCCGGAGTACTCCTGCTTGCCGGTCAGGGCCTCCAGCAGCACCAGCCCGAGCGAGTACACGTCGGTGGCGTAGCTGATCGGCTCGCCGGCGACCTGCTCGGGGCTGAGGTACGCGGCCGTGCCGATCACGGTGCCGTCGTTCGTCAGGCGTGAGCCGTCGACGAAGTGCGCGACACCGAAGTCCGTGAGCTTGACCGTGCGGGCGAACCCGGAGGAGCCCTCGTCGCTGATCAGGATGTTGGCGGGCTTGACGTCGCGGTGCACGATCCCACGGGAGTGCACGTACGCCAGGGCGTCCGCGAGCTGGGCCCCGAGGTCGGCGGCCTCGTAGTTGTGCAGCGCGCCTTCGGCCAGTCGGCGGAGCAGGGTCGTGTCGGCGATGAGCTCCATCACGATGAACCGGTGGGGCCCGTCGGGGAACTCGTGCGTGCCGGCGTCGTAGAGCGGGATGAGCCCCGGGTGCGACAGCATGCTGAGCAGCCGGATCTCGCGCTCCTGGCGCACCCGGTCGGCCGTCGTCATCGCGTGCGGCGTCGCGAAGAGCTTCACGGCGACCAGGCGGTAGGTGTGCTCGTCGCGGGCCTCGTAGACGGACCCCATGCCCCCGGTGCCGATGAGGCGCGCCAACCGGTAGCGTCCGGAGAGCACCGTCTCCGTGCGGGTGTTGTCGACGAGTGACATCAGGGTGGTTCGATCCTTCGGGGAGCCATCGGGGGCGAGCGTTGCTCGTGCGCGACTCGCCGACAACGGTACGCTCCGCACGCTCGATCCGGGTGGGCGTTATGACATCGTGACGCACCCGACATCCCTGGAACCACGCGGATCGGCGGGGTCTAGCGTCTCGGGGTACAGGTCGCGGATCCGACGCGAACCGGACACCACGGAAGGGGACATGCAATGGCACTGTCGAAGGGCGACGAGGTCCACTGGAACACCTCGCAGGGGACGACGACGGGCACGCTCGTCGAGCAGCGCACGGAGGACTTCGAGTTCGACGGTCAGCACTTCAAGCCGACGGACGACGACCCGTACTGGATCATCGAGTCGGAGAAGTCGGGCAAGCGCGCGGCGCACAAGGAGTCGGCGCTCACCAAGGCCTGATCAGCGGTCCGGCGCCGGTCAGTCCCCGGTCGTCTCCGCACGACGACGACCGTGGACGCCGGCGGCGGGCGCGTGGTCCTGCGCGGCAGGAGCGTTCCGCTCGGCACGTCCGCGGCGGACTCGACGGACGACGAACACGACGACCACCACGACGATCGCCGCGTACATCGCCCGGTCGATCCACTCCGTGTAGCCCTCGACCTTGTCGTACTGCGTGCCGAGGGCGGCACCGCCGAGCACGAGCACGCTGTTCCACAGGCCGGAGCCGAGGATCGTGAACAGCGAGAACGACGCCAGGTTCATCCGGTCGGCGCCGGCGGGCAGCGAGATCAGGCTCCGGACGATCGGCACCAGGCGGCCGAACAGCACGGCGCTGCGGCCGTGGCGGTGGAACCAGGCGGCGGCCGTGCGGAAGTCGTCCTCGTCGACGAGCGGCAGCTTCCCGAGCCAGCGGACCGTGCGCTCGAAGCCGATGACCCGACCGAGCCAGTACAGGACGAGCGCCCCGACGTACGACCCGAGGGTCGCGAGGACCAGCACGAGCACCAGGTTCATCCGTCCGGCACCGGCGAGGAACCCCGCGAGCGGCAGGATGACCTCGGACGGGATCGGCGGGAAGACCGTCTCGACGAAGAGCATCAGCGCGACGCCCCACTCCCCCAGCGCCTCGATGAGCTGCAGCACCAACCCCGAGAGCCCGCCCATGTCGGCGTCCGGGGACGAGGAAGCGGCGCGGGTGGCGGTCGTCAGAACGGCGGTCGTCATCCCGCGATCATCCCTGAACACCCTGACAGGTGCCGGAGTGCGCGCTGTCGCTCCCTCAGCCCAGGCCCATGTGCGACGTCCGCACGTGCGTGAGCGACCGCGCCAGCGCTCCCCGGGCGACGGCGTCCCGCCCGACCGACGACGGCACGATCGCCACCGGGTGCCGCAGCAGCGGCGCGACGGCGTCGGCCAGTGCCGCACAGAACACCTCGGCCGCCGGCAGGACCTCGCCCCCGACCACCACGACCTCCGGGTCGATCGTCAGGACGAGCTGGGCCACGCCCGGCGCGACGTCCTCGGCGAGCGCCCGGATGACGCCCTGGGCGGCAGCGTCGCCCTGCCCGGCCGCCACGATGACGGACTCGAGGTCCGCGCCGGGCGGGATCCGGGCCTCCAGTCTGGCCGGTGCCTCGGGCCACCCGGTCGACACCAGGCCGCCCATCTCGCCCGCCGCGCCCCGTGCGCCGCGGGCCAGCGCGCCCTCCACCAGGAAGGCGGCGCCGATCTGACGGCCCATGACCAGGTACAGGCCGTCGCGGACCCCGTGGAAGCCGCCCCACGTCGTCTCGGCCGTCGCAGCGAGCTTGGCGTCGTTGTCGAAGAACGTGACCGCGCTCGGCAGCAGCTCCTGGATGCGTCCTGGCACCCGTCGCTCGACCCACTCGGGCACGGCGACCGTGTAGTCGATCTCGCCGCTGCGGTCCACGACCGCGGGGACGCCGAACGTGGCGGCGAGGAGCCGGCCCGGGTCGACGTGCGAGGTCAGTCGGTGGACGACGTCCTGCACGCTCGACCATGCCTGATCGGCGGATGCGAGGTCCGTGTAGACCTCCTCCACCCGGGCGAGCTCGTCGCCGCGGAGGTCGGCGAGCACGCCGACGATGCCGTGCAGCCCGAGGTCCACGCCGAGCACGGATCCTGCCCCGGCGTCGGCCCGGAAGCGCTTCGCGCGGCGACCGGCCTTGTTCGGCGTCGCGATCGCGTCGGCCTCGCGCACCCAGCCGGCGGCCACGAGGTCGGCGAGCGCCGCCTCGACCGTCGGGCGGGACAGGCCGACCCGGCGGCTCAGCTCGGTGACGGTGGACGAGGACTCGTCGCGGAACAGCTCGTCGAGGAGCGCGCGGGAGTTCAGGAGCCGGAGGGTCGCGGGTGAGCTCCCGTCGACCCCGCTCGGGATCGTTGACAGGGATTCGCTCACGGCCATAGCCTCCACATTACGAAAGATCATTGAGGAATGGTGGACGCCGACATGCTCATCCCCCGCCCGCGCCTGTCGACACCCGGTGTCGGCTCGTTCGAGATCACCCCGTCGACCCGCATCGCTGCCGACGCGCCGAGCGAACCGGTCCGACTGTACCTGCAGCAGACCCTCCGGGGCTCGACCGGGCTGCCGGTCCGCGATGCCGACCGATCGGAGGATGCGGGGATCTCCCTCCGTGTGGACGAGTCGGACGACACCCTCCTGACCGGGCCCGACGGCGACCGGTCCGAGTCCTTCCGGCTGGTCGTCGACAGCGACCACGTCGAGGTCGTCGGCGGGGGTCCGGCCGGGGTCTTCTACGGCGTGCAGGCGGTCCTGCAGCTCCTGCCCGCGGACGTGTACCGGAAGGGCCGTGTCGGCACCGGCCCCTGGACCGTCCCCGCGCAGCAGGTCGAGGACGCCCCCGCCTTCGCCTGGCGCGGCGTGATGCTCGACGTCGCCCGGCACTTCCGCACCAAGGCCGAGGTCCTCCGGGTCATCGACCAGCTCGCGGCGCACCGGGTCAACCGCCTGCACTTCCACCTCACCGAGGACCAGGGCTGGCGCATCGAGATCCGGAAGTACCCGCGGCTCACCGAGATCGGGGCGTGGCGTGCCGAGTCGCAGGTCGGCGCGCACGTCGAGGGCCCGGACGGCATCCTCCGACCGGACGGTTTCGACGGCCGACCGCACGGTGGGTACTACACGCAGGACGACATCCGCGAGATCGTCGCCTACGCCACGGACCGGTTCGTCACGGTCGTCCCCGAGATCGAGACCCCCGGGCACGTCCGCGCCGCCCTCGCCGCCTACCCGGAGCTCGGCGTGCACCCGGAGTCCCCGGTCGACGTCTGGACCGAGTGGGGGATCGCAGACGACGTCCTGAACGCCGACGACAGCACGATCGCGTTCTTCAAGGACGTCCTCGACGAGGTCGTCGAGCTGTTCCCGAGCGCGTACATCGGCATCGGCGGCGACGAGTGCCCGAAGGTGCAGTGGGAGACCGACCCCCGCACGCAGGAGCGCATCCGCGAGCTCGGCCTTGCCGACGAGGAGCAGCTGCAGGCCTGGATCATCGGGCAGCTCGCCGCGCACGTCGAGTCGCACGGGCGTCGCGCCTTCGGGTGGGACGAGATCCTCGAGGGCGGGACGCTCTCCCCCTCCGCCACCGTGCTGTCCTGGCGTGGACTGCAGGGCGCGGTCACGGCCGCGCGTCGCGGGCACGACGTCATCTCCGTGCCGGACGACCAGGCCTACCTGGACTACCGCCAGAGCGACCTGCCGAACGAGCCGATCCCGGTGTCGATCGTGCTCACCGTCGACGACGTCTTCGCGTTCGACCCGGTGCCGGCGTCGCTGACCGAGGCCGAGCGCGCCCACGTCATCGGCGGCCAGGGCAACATGTGGACCGAGCACGTGGACACCGTCCGGAAGCTCGACTACCAGCTCTTCCCCCGGGTCACCGCCCTGGCCGAGGCGCTGTGGTCCGCTGACGTCGCCGGGCCCCGCGACCTGGACGACTTCCGCGGGCGACTCGTGGAGCACCTCGCCCGGCTCGAGGCCATGGGCATCGAGTACCGCCACGAGTCCGGTCCCTTCCCGTGGGAGGAGCGCCCCGGCGTCCCCGGCCGCCCGAGCTCGCGCGAGGAGCGTGCCGCCTACATCGACGCGGTCACGGCCAACATCGCCGACTGAGCTCTGCCCGGCCCGTGCGGCCCGAGCCGTCGGCCCGACCGGTCACGACTCCCCGCTCACCTCCGCCGACCGGTCACAGCCCGTCGATCCGGCGCCCGCCGGGCGACGGATCCCGACCACTCGGCCCCGCGCCGCCGGGGTGTCGTGACCGCTCGGCGCACCCCGGGGCGGACGGGAGGCTCGGTACCAGCTGACACCGAGCCTCCAGTCCGCCAGGCGGTTGCCCCCCCCCCCCCCCCGCGAGACACCCCCGTCTGCACCAGACGCCGGCGGCAGCAGGCCCTCGCGCCCCCGAGACACCCCCGTCTGCGCGAGACGCCCTCTCGGACCCGAGACACCGCCGTTTCCAGCGGTGTCTCGAGGGCTTCGGGGCGTCTCACGGAGACACCGGCGTCTCAGCCCCTCCAACACCCCGCCACACAACGAAACGCCGGCGTCTCGAGAAGACACCGGCGTCTCGCGCCCTCACCGAACTCGGCGGAGCAAGCAGCCCTACGCAGCCACCGGCGCCCGCTGCCCGACCGTCTCGCCAGCCACGGCAGCCTGGTCCGCCGCGGCAGCATCCGCAGCCGCGTCGCCGGCCGGAGCCCGACGCACCCACTTCTTCAGCGCGACCAGCACGAGCGCCGACACGACGGTGCCGACCAGGATCGCGAGGATGAACATCCAGATGCCCCCGATCGCGAAGAACACGAAGATCCCACCGTGCGGTGCGCGCGAGGTGACCCCGGCAGCCATCGAGATCGCACCCGTGACCGCGGCACCGACCATCGACGCCGGGATGACCCGGAGCGGGTCGGCAGCGGCGAACGGGATCGCGCCCTCGGAGATGAACGAGGCGCCGAGCAGCCACGCGGCCTTGCCGTTCTCGCGCTCGGGCTTCGTGAAGCCCTTCCGGTACAGCACGGTCGAGGCGAGGGCCAGAGCCAGCGGCGGCACCATGCCGGCGGCCATCACCGCGGCCATGATCTCGAACGGCACGACGTTCGTGGCGGTGCCGGCACCGAGCCCGGCGACGGCGAACGCGTAGGCCACCTTGTTCACGGGGCCTCCGAGGTCGAACGCCATCATCAGGCCGAGGATGATCCCGAGCAGCACCGCCGAGGCACCGGACAGCGAGTTGAGGAACTCGGTCAGCTGCGTCATCAGCCATGCGATGGGCCCACCGAGCACGAGCAGCATGAGCCCGGAGGCGATGATCGACGCGAACAGCGGGATGATCACGACCGGCATCAGGCCACGCAGCCAGCGCCAGGTCGGGATGCGCCCGATCCAGTAGGCGGCGGCACCGGCGATGAGGCCGCCGACCAGACCACCGAGGAACCCGGCGTTCATGAACACGGCGATCGACCCGGCGACGAAGCCCGGCGCGATGCCCGGCCGGTCGGCGATGGCGTAGGCGATGTACCCGGCGAGCGCGGCGACGAGGAACCCGAGCGACACGGACCCGATCTGGAACGCGGCGGCGCCGAGGTAGTACCCGAGCCCCTGCGGCGGCAGGTCGACGAGGGTGAAGTTCGTCAGCGTGAACACCGCGTTGTTCTGGCCGGAGTCGCCGTGCGTCAGCGCGATGCCGTACCCGGCGAGCAGGAAGCCGAGCGCGATGAGCAGCCCGCCGCCCGCGACGAACGGGATCATGTAGGAGACGCCGGTGAGCAGCCAGCGCTTCAGCGACTGCCCGAAGTGCTCGTTCGACGCGGTGCTCGTGCCGGTCTCGGCCGCGGAGCCGGAGACCCGGGCCGCGTTGGGGTCGTCGGCGGCACGGAGCGCCTCGGCGATCATCGCGTCGGGCTCGTCCACGCCGCGCTTGACCGGTCCGGAGACCAGCGGCTTGCCGGCGAACCGGCTGCGGTCGCGCACGTCGACGTCCACGGCGAAGACCACGGCGTCGGCGCGGGCGATGAGCGCGGGGTCGAGCGGCTCGACCTGCGAGGACCCCTGCGTCTCGACGTGCATCTCGGCACCCGCGCGCTGCGCAGCGGCGACCAGCGCGTCGGCGGCCATGTAGGTGTGCGCGATGCCGGTCGGGCAGGCCGTCACGCCCACGATGACCTTCCGACCGGCGGCCGGTGCTGTGGTCGGCGCGGCCGGACTGGAGGCTCGGGGTGCGCCCGTCACGCCGGCGTCGGCGACCTCGCCGGTCACCTCGCGGTCGACCAGGTCGACGATCTCCTGCTGCGTGGTCGCGGCACGGAGGGCGGCGGTGAAGTCCTCGCGGATGAGGGCACGGGCGAGGGTCGAGAGGACCGTGAGGTGGTCCTTGTCGGCGCCCTCGGGCACGGCGATCATGAAGACCAGGTCGGCGTCGCCGTCGGGCGCGCCGAACGGCACCGTCCTGGACAGGCGCGACATCGCGAGGGTCGGCTCGGTGACGGAGGCCGACCGGGCGTGCGGGATGGCGATGCCCCCGGGGACGCCGGTGCCGACGGACGCCTCGCGCTTGATGGCGTCGGCGGCGAGGGACTCGCCCGAGGCCGCGCGGCCACTGGCGGCGACGCGGTCGGCGAGGACGCGGATGACGTCGGCCGAGGTGGCGCCGAGGTCCTCGTCGAGGCCGACGAGGGGGACGCTGATGAGTCCCGGACTCGTGGTTCGCTCAGCGGTCATGGTGTGCTCCTTTGCAGTGACGCGAGTGGCGTTGCGGTGGGGGTGCTGTTCGTGTCGGTGGGGGTGCGCCGGACGACGACGATCGCGTCCGGGTCGGTGTGGTCGAGGGCGGGGACGTCGCTGCCGGGCAGGGCGGCCGCGGCGGCTCCCGTGGCGACGGCCTGCGCCAGACGTCGTTCGGGCGGTTCCCCGGCGACCTCGGCGAGGAGGTACCCCGCGAGGGCGGAGTCGCCGGCGCCGACGGTCGAGCGGGCGACGATGCGCGGGGCCGCTGCGGCGAAGACCCCGTCGGGGCCGACGAGGACCGCGCCCGCGCTGCCCAGCGTCAGCAGCACGGTCTCGACCCCGCGGGCCCGGAGTCGTTCAGCCGCGGCCACCGCGAGGTCGTGGTCGCGCTCGTAGGCGTCCGGGTCCCCGCCGACGGCCTCGGCGAGCTCCTCCGCGTTCGGCTTGAGCAGGTCGAGCCGTTCCCCGGACTGCAGGAGCGCGGTGAACGGGACGCCGGACGAGTCGACCGCGATCCGGACCGCGTCGCCGTGACGGGCACGGACGGCTCGGACCAGGACGGCGAGGGCGTCGTCGGGCAGCCCCGGCGGCAGCGACCCGGCGATGACGACCCAGCGGGCGCGGGGGCCGGTCGCGGTGGCGTCGGCCGTGTCCGCGACGAGGGCGGCCAGGTCGTCGAGGCGTCCGGCGAGCGAGGGGCCGGGTTCGTTGAGCTTCGTCGTGGTGCCGGTCGGCTCGGTCACGGTGACGTTGGACCGCAGCGGCGCGCCGATCGGCAGCGCTGCCGTCGGGATGCCCCGGGTGGCGAGCCCGAGCAGCACGGGGTCGAGGTCGTCCCCGGGCAGCACGGCCACGGTGTCCCCACCGCTGGCGACGACGACCCGTGAGACGTTGACGCCCTTGCCGCCGGGCTCGGCCGTCGACCGGGTCGCCCGCTGCACGGCGCCGCGCTGCAGTTCGCCGGCGAGCTCGATGGTGCGGTCGAGCGAGGGGTTCGGCGTGACGGTGACGATGCGCCCGCTCATGCGACGACGACCTCGACGTCGGACTCCGCGAGCGCCTCGGCCAGGTCGGCGGGCGGCTGCTGGTCGGTGACGAGCGTGTCGATCTCGTCGAGGCGGGCGAACCGCATCAGGGCCTCGACGCCGTGCTTGGCCGCGTCGGCGAGCACGACGCTGCGACGGGCGGCGAGCACGTAGGCACCCTTCACCGCCGCCTCGTACTCGTCGGGGGTGCTGAGCCCGAACCCGGCGGACAGCCCGTTCGTCCCGACGAAGGCGATGTCCGGGCGGAGCGCGCCGATCTGCTGCACGGTGGCGGTGCCGACCGCGGCGCTCGTGACCCCGCGGACGCGCCCGCCGAGCAGGTGCAGCTCGACGTTCGCGGAGTGCTGCAGGGTCGCGGCGATGGGGACCGAGTTCGTCACGACGGTGATGGTCGCCCCGGCCTCGGCGGGCTCCCACCGCGCCAGCTCCGACGCGACCGCGGCACACGTGGTCCCCGCGTCGAGGGCGATCGAGCCGGTGAACGTCGGCGGCACCAGGCGCATCGCGGCCCGGGCGATCGCGGACTTGGCGGAGCCGTGCTGCCCCTCGCGCTCGGCGACGCTGAGCTCGACGACGCTCGACCGCCCGACGGGGACCGCTCCCCCGTGCACGCGTCGGAGCACCCCGGCGGTCTCGAGCAGGTCGAGGTCACGGCGGACCGTCTCGGTGGTGACGTCGAAGTGCTCGGCGAGGTCGGCGACGGAGACCCGGCCGGCGTCCTGCAGGGCGGCGGCGATGGCGTCGTGGCGCTCCGTTGCGTACATGCCCGAACTCCTTCGTTCCCGTTGGTTTCGAGCACCATACGCTCACAACCAACACAAACGCAACCGTCCGTACCGATACCCACACACCCGAAGACGCCCGCACGGCGCTGAGATCGCACTTCGTGTCGGGTCCCGGGGCCGGGAGCCGACACGAAGTGCGATCTCACCAGACGGCAGACGGACGACGGACGGGAGGCGCGGTGCCAGCTGGCACCGCGCCTCCTGTCTGTTTCCCCACCACCGCATTGCCGACAGCGAACAGGCGCGAAGTGCTGCGTTGCAACCGATAAGTTCGACATCAAGCGACAACTGAACGGGAGCTTTTCCATGGCCGAAGCAACACTGAACCCCAGTGTTTTTGACCGCCTTCTGAGAGACCGGATCGTGTGGCTCGGCTCCGAGGTCCGCGACGACAACTCGAACGAGATCGCAGCCAAGCTGCTGCTGCTCGCCGCCGAGGACCCTGAGAAGGACATCTACCTCTACATCAACTCGCCCGGTGGTTCGATCACCGCGGGCATGGCGATCTACGACACGATGCAGTTCGTGCCGAACGACATCGTCACGGTGGGCATCGGCCTCGCCGCCTCGATGGGGCAGTTCCTGCTCTCGTCCGGCACGCCCGGCAAGCGCTACATCACCCCGAACGCCCGTGTGCTCCTGCACCAGCCGTCCGGTGGCTTCGGCGGAACCGCCGCGGACATCCAGACGCAGGCGAAGGTCATCCTCGACATGAAGCAGCGCATGGCCGAGCTGACCGCCGAGCAGACCGGCAAGTCGATCGAGCAGGTCCTCAAGGACAACGACCGCGACAACTGGTTCTCGGCGCAGGAAGCCCTGGAGTACGGCTTCGTCGACCACCTCCGCGCATCGTCCGCCGAGGTCATCGGTGGGGGCGGCACGGTCGCCGACGGCGAGACGCCGACCCCGGCGGCCGACCCCGACGCCCAGTCCTGATCACCACCGAAGAAAAGGAAACGAGAATGCATCTCCCCATGCTCGGTGGCGCGCAGAACGTCCCGGCTCCCACTGATCGGTACATCCTGCCGACGTTCGAAGAGCGCACGGCCTACGGCTACAAGCGCCAGGACCCGTACGCGAAGCTCTTCGAGGACCGCATCATCTTCCTCGGCGTGCAGGTCGACGACGCGTCCGCCGACGACGTCATGGCCCAGCTGCTCGTCCTCGAGTCGCAGGACCCCGACCGCGACATCGTGATGTACATCAACTCGCCCGGTGGATCGTTCACCGCGATGACGGCGATCTACGACACGATGCAGTACATCCGTCCGCAGATCCAGACGGTCTGCCTCGGGCAGGCTGCCTCGGCCGCGTCGGTGCTCCTCGCTGGCGGTACCGCTGGCAAGCGCCTCGCACTGCCGAACGCTCGTGTGCTCATCCACCAGCCTGCCGTCCAGCAGGGTGGCGGCCAGGCCTCCGACATCGAGATCCAGGCCGCGGAGATCCTCCGCATGCGCACCTGGCTCGAGGAGACGCTGTCGAAGCACTCGAACAAGACGCCCGAAGAGATCAACCACGACATCGAGCGCGACAAGATCATGTCCGCGCAGGAAGCCGTGGAGTACGGCCTGATCGACCAGGTCCTGACCAGCCGGAAGAACCTCCCCGCGCTCGTCAAGTAGTCGATGACGAAGGCCCCGCACCGTCCGGTGCGGGGCCTTCGTCGTGTCCGGGTCGTGCGCGGGGCCTGAGATCGCAGTTCGTGTCGGGTCTCGGTGTCGGGAGGCGACACGAAGTGCGATCTCGCCGGGATCTGTCAGCGTGCGTCGGGCCGGTGGCGCCGGCCTGGAGGCTCGGATCGACTCCGCAGCGCTGGTTCCGCCCGCCGACTGGTCGCGACACGCCGTCGAGTGGACGCCGACCGGTCAGGAAGCGTCGGTCGGCGGGCATCGGAGCGACGGTTTCCGACCGGCCGGCGGACGTGAGCGGGGTGTTGCGACCTGTCGGGCCCGGCGTTGGCGCCGAAGTCGCACTTCGTGTCGGGTCGTCGCGGGGGGAGGCGACACGGAGTGCGACCTCAGCGGGGTCTGGTGGAGCCGGGGTCAGGCGTCCGGGGCGTCGGGGTCGGGGTCGTCGTCGGGGGACGGGGACGGGCGGCGACGGAGCAGGAGCAGGACGGCGACGATCGCCGCGACGACGACGATGCCCCCGGCGCCGATCCAGAGGGCGTCGGTCGCGGGGGAGTCGGCGTCGCCGGACGCCGTGCCCGTGGTGGTCTCCGACGACGACGAGCCCGCGCGGGCACACGTCGGCGGGGTGGTGGAACCCTTCGCGGGGGTGAAGCCGGCGGGTGCCTTCCACGTGAAGGGGTACTCGTCCGACACCGTGTGGCCGTCGGCGGAGACGATCTGCCACTCCACCTGGTACTTCCCCGATGCACCGAGTGCGGCGGGCGTGGTCATCGAGGGTCCGTCGATGTCGACGCAGCCGTCCTCGTAGTACTTCTTGTCAGGCCCGACGATGCGGTACGCGAACCCCGACCCGGAGCCGCCGATGTCGAGCAGCTTGTCGTTCGTCGTGATCTCGAACGCCTTGGGCAGCGCGGTCAGGGTGCCGTCGACCTTCGGCGTCGAGGCGATGAGGTAGTTGTGGGCGTCGGCCGGACCCGCGAGGCCGAGGACGGCACCGCCCGCGATCGCGAGGACCGCGGCGGACGCGGCCACGAGCCTCCTGGCCGTGCTGGGCCGGCGCACCGCCGGACGGGTGCCGGACGTCACTTCGTGCTGCGTCGACGGGTGGCGGCGACGGCGACGACCAGGCCGGCTGCGCCGAGCACCAGGCCACCGAGGCCGAGGAAGCGGCCGACCAGGTCGGGCTCGGAGGACGACGAGGAGGACGAGGCGGCCGGTGCCGTGGTGGCGTCGTCGTCCGTGGCGTTCGCCGCGGTCGCGTCGTCGTCACCGGAGGCGGAGGCGGTGGCTGCGGTGAGCGTGATCGACGGCGCCGGGTGCTCGGGCTCGGCCTGGCCCGCCTTCTGGGCCTGGTCCCACTCGGTCGACCCCTGCTCGCAGGTCTGCGTGACGGGGAGCGCGACCACGTCACCCGGCTTGCCGTCGGGGAGCGAGAACGACAGCGAGAAGGTGTCGCGCTCGTCGGCGGGCAGCGGGGTCTTCGCGGCGTAGGTGATGCTCGTGACCCGTTCGCCGGCGTCCTCGGCGGACTCGTCGTCGGCCGAGGCGGACGGGCTCGTGTACTTCTCGGTCGTCTTCGTGATGTCCCAGTTCGGGTTCACGGTGGGCGTGACCTCGATGATCGAGGACGGGATGTCGAACTGCAGCTTCGTGGTGGGCGAGCCGTCGCAGCCGTGCGGGACCGAGAACGTGGCGGTCGTGTAGGAGTTCGCCGCGGTCGACGTGCTCGTCGCTTCGACGTGTGCGCTGGCGGAGGCCGCCGTGCCGAGGACGATGACCGCGGCGACGCCGAGGGTCGCTGCTCCGCCGAGGGCGAGACGCTGCTGCATGGGGTTCCTTCCGGAGGGCTACTTCTACAAGTTGTAGAGACGACGTCATCACCGTAGCAGGACCGCACGCCCTGGGCGAACGCGCCCGTGGAAACGCGCTCGGGGTCGCCGGGAGTGTCGTTGGATGCGGTTAGGCTCGTCATCACGACGACCTCGTGCTCACGAGCAGTGCTGCACGTCAACCAGGGGAAGGCTCGCGCATGGCACGCATCGGAGAGAGCGCCGATCTCCTCAAGTGCTCCTTCTGTGGCAAGAGCCAGAAGCAGGTACAGCAGCTCATCGCCGGTCCCGGCGTGTACATCTGCGACGAGTGCGTCGAGCTGTGCAACGAGATCATCGAGGAACGCCTGGCCGAGGCCAGCGACGAGTCCGGCACGGGGGAGTTCGAGCTCCCCAAGCCGCGCGAGATCTTCGACTTCCTGCAGGAGTACGTCATCGGGCAGGACCCCGCCAAGCGGGCACTGTCCGTCGCCGTCTACAACCACTACAAGCGCATCCGGGCCCAGGGGCAGATCACCGCCGCCGAGGACCGCGACGACGTCGAGATCGCCAAGTCGAACATCCTGCTCATCGGCCCGACCGGCTGCGGCAAGACTTACCTGGCGCAGACCCTCGCCAAGCGCCTCAACGTGCCGTTCGCTGTCGCCGACGCCACCGCGCTGACCGAGGCCGGCTACGTCGGGGAGGACGTCGAGAACATCCTCCTCAAGCTCATCCAGGCGGCTGACTACGACGTCAAGCGCGCTGAGACGGGCATCATCTACATCGACGAGGTCGACAAGATCGCGCGGAAGGCCGAGAACCCCTCGATCACGCGTGACGTCTCCGGTGAGGGCGTCCAGCAGGCCCTGCTCAAGATCCTCGAGGGCACGGTCGCCTCGGTCCCGCCGCAGGGTGGCCGGAAGCACCCGCACCAGGAGTTCATCCAGATCGACACGACGAACGTGCTTTTCATCGTGGCGGGCGCCTTCGCGGGGCTCGAGGAGATCGTGTCCTCGCGCGTCGGCAAGAAGGGCATCGGCTTCGGCGCGCAGCTGCACAGCTCGCTCGACCACCAGGACCTCTACTCCGAGGTCCTGCCCGAGGACCTCCACAAGTTCGGCCTGATCCCCGAGTTCATCGGTCGTCTGCCCGTCGTCACGACGGTGTCGCAGCTCGACCAGGTCGCGCTCATGGAGATCCTGACGAAGCCGAAGAACGCCCTGGTCCGGCAGTACCAGCGCATGTTCCAGATCGACGGCGTCGAGCTCGAGTTCGACCAGGGCGCGCTCGAGGCCATCGCCGACCTCGCCGTGCTCCGGCAGACCGGCGCCCGCGGGCTCCGCGCGATCATGGAAGAGGTGCTCGGGCCGATCATGTTCGAGGTCCCGTCCGACGACGACGTCGCCCGCGTGGTCGTCACCCGTGAGTCCGTCCTCGAGAACGCCGCGCCGACGATCGTGCCGCGCGCGCGGGCCAAGCGCATCGAGAAGTCCGCGTAGTCGTCCCAGCCGAAGGGCCCCGCACCGAGTCGGTGCGGGGCCCTTCGTCGGTCCTGAGGCCGCAGGCCGTTCGGCCCGCCTGACTGGCCTGGGTTACTCGAGCCCGCGGCGGCGGAGCAGCGGTCCGACCTCGGCGTCGCGGCCGCGGAACTCGCGGAAGGCCTCGATCGGGTCCTTCGACCCGCCCACGCCGAGCAGCATCGTGGCGAACCGGCGACCAGCAGCGCGGTCGAGCCCGCCGTGGTCGCGGAACCACTCCACCGTGTCGGCGTCGAGCACCTCGCTCCAGATGTACCCGTAGTACCCGGCGTCGTACCCGCCCGAGAACGTGTGCGCGAAGTAGGTCGACGAGTAGCGCGGGGGAACCGCGGCGACGTCGATGCCGGCGTCGGCGAGGGCCTGGCGCTCGAAGGCCTCGACGTCGGTGACGGCGGCGGCCTCGGCGGCGGAGAGCCGGTGCCACGCCTGGTCGAGCAGTGCGGCGGCGAGGTACTCGGTGGTGGAGAAGCCCTCGTTGAAGCCCGCGGAGTCGCTCAGGCCCAGGACCAGCTCGGGCGGCATCGACTCCCCGGTCTCGTGGTGCTTGGCGTAGTTCGCCAGGACCTCGGGCCAGGACACCCACATCTCGTTCACCTGGCTCGGGAACTCGACGAAGTCGCGCTCGACGTTCGTGCCCGAGAACCGCGGGTACGTCGTCCGGGCGATCAGCCCGTGCAGCGCGTGGCCGAACTCGTGGAAGAGCGTCTCGACCTCGTCCTGGATCAGGAGCGTCGGGGACCCCGCAGCGGGCTTCGCGACGTTGAGGTTGTTCACGACGACCGGCAGCGTGCCGAACAGCGCGGACTGCTCGACGACGGGGTGCATCCACGCGCCGCCCCGCTTGCCGTCCCGCGTGTACAGGTCGAGCAGGTACAGGCCGACGGGGGCGTCGTCCTCGTCGGTGACCTCGAACACGCGGACGTCGGCGTTGTAGCCGTGCAGGTCGGGCCGCTCGGCGAACTTCAGCCCGTACAGGGCGGTGGCGGCGAAGAACACGCCGTCGCGGAGCACGCGGTCCGCCTCGAGGTACGGGCGCATCGCGGTGCTGTCGGCGGCGAACTGCTCTCCGCGCAGGATCTCGGTCGCGTAGGCCCAGTCCCAGGCCTCGACGTCGAAGCCGACGGTGCGCGAGCGGACGGCGCGCTCGTCGTCGGCGTTCGCGGCGGCGGCCCCGACGAGGGACGACAGGAGCCCGTCGACGGCCTCGGGAGTGCCGGCCGTCTCGTCGGCGGTGACGACGGCCGCGTGGTTCGGGAAGCCGAGGAGCTCGGCCCGCTCGGCTCGGAGCCGGACGATGCGGAGCAGGACGTCGCGGTTGTCGTGCGCGTTGCCCTGGCGTCCGCGCGAGAGCGACGCCCGCATGACCCGCTCGCGCAGGTCGCGGTCGGCGAGGGACGCCAGCCACGGGTGCCCGGTGTAGAGCGGCAGCGTGATGAGCCAGCCGTCGAGCCCGCGGTCGGCGGCGGCACCGGCGGCGGCCGACTTCGCGCCGTCGTCGAGGCCGATCAGCGACGCCTCGTCCGTGACGTGCACGGCGAGGTCGTTCGTGTCCTCGAGTAGGTTCCGCTCGAACGTGGTGGTGAGCGTCGAGAGCTCCTGGTTCATCGCGGTGAGGCGTTCCTTGCCGGCGTCGTCGAGCCCGGCGCCCGCCAGGGTCATCTCCGTCGCGGTGCGCTGGACCAGGCGCAGGTCCTCGCCCTCGAGACCAGCGGCCTCGGCACCGTCGAGCACGGCCCGGACGCGGTCGTACAGACGTGAGTCCAGGGTGATGGCGTCACGGTGTGCGGCGAGGAGCGGCGAGACCTCGGCCTCCAGGTCGTGCAGCTCGGGGGAGGAGTCCGCCGAGCTCAGCGTGAAGAAGACGGCGGAGACCCGAGCGAGCAGCTGCCCGCTGCGCTCCAGGGCAACGAGTGTGTTCTCGAGCGTCGGGGCGTCCGGGTTCGTCGCGATCGCCTCCACCTCGGCCCGCTGCTCGGCCATGCCGGCGTCGAACGCCGGGCGGTGGTGCTCCAGCCGGACCTCCTCGAACGGCGGGAGGGCGTAGGGGAGGGTGCTCGGTGC
This sequence comes from Curtobacterium sp. VKM Ac-2865, assembly GCF_015350905.1. Lineage (GTDB taxonomy): Bacteria > Actinomycetota > Actinomycetes > Actinomycetales > Microbacteriaceae > Curtobacterium. The sequence goes on from NZ_JADKRZ010000003.1 coordinate 253,269, forward strand.
GTCGAACGGCGTCGTCATCGCTCCACCCTACGGGTGCGCACGGCGCGGACTCGGAGGACCGCGCAAGCGCCGACGTCAGCGCGTCGTGGCGTCGATCAACGTCGCCGCAGCGAGCCGGGCGTGCCGGGCGGGCGCCGTGTCCCCGGCGATCGCGGCGGTGGTCTGCGCTCCCTCGGCCAGGAGCGCCAGCTGCGCAGCCAGCTCCTCGGCTCGCGCGGCGTCGGGGACGGCCTGCAGCGTCAGCCCCTCGACGTAGCGCTGGAAGGAGTCCTTGTGCGCACGCGCGATCTCGGCCACGGCGGGTGAGGTCGCGCCGAGCTCCCCGAAGGCGTTGATGAAGCCGCAGCCGCGGAAGGTGTCGTCGCCGAACCACGTCTCGAGGAAGTCGTACATCGCCAGGAGCTTGTCCCGGGGGGTCGTGGCGGCGTCGACCGACTGGCCGATCCCGCGTTCCCAGTAGTCGTGCCGTCCGGCGAGGACCGCGGCGATGAGCTGCTCCTTGCCCGGGAAGGCGGCGTAGAGCTTCTTCAGGGAGACGCCGGCCGCGGTGCGGATCTGGTCCATTCCCACGGACTGGATGCCGCGCGTGTAGAAGAGCTCGTCCGCGACGGCGGTGATGTGCGCGCGGACGTCCGGATCGACGGTGTTCGTCGTCGCTGCCATGGTCCGTACCTCTCCGCGGGCTGTTCGCCCATTGCCCCTTGCGCTGGGAACGGCCGTTCTCTAGTGTAGGGGCACATCGGCAGAGAACGACCGTTCTCCGTCGAAGTACGAGGATCGAAGCACGAGGAGAGGATCCACCATGGGCACCATCACCGTCGGGACCGAGAACAGCGTCGACATCGCGCTCCACTACGAGGACAAGGGCCAGGGGCAGCCGATCGTGCTCATCCACGGCTTCCCGCTGGACGGCAACTCGTGGGAGGGCCAGACCCCCGCGCTCCTCGACGCCGGCTACCGCGTCATCACGTACGACCGACGCGGGTTCGGCCAGTCCTCGCAGCCGTCCACCGGCTACGACTACGACACCTTCGCCGACGACCTGCACACGGTCCTCGAGACCCTCGACCTGCACGACGTGATCCTGGTCGGCTTCTCGATGGGCACCGGCGAGATCGCCCGCTACATCAGCCGCCACGGCGAGGACCGGATCGCCCGCGTCGCGTTCCTGGCCTCCCTCGAGCCGTACCTCACGATCACCGAGGACAACCCCGACGGCGGCGTGCCGGCCTCGTTCTTCGAGGGCGTCTCCGCGGACGTGAAGAAGGACCGCTACGCGTACTTCACGTCCTTCTACGAGGGCTTCTTCAACCTCTCCGAGAACCTCGGCACCCGCATCTCCGAGGAGCAGGTCCGCAACGCCTGGAACGTCGCTGCCGGCTCGGGCGCGATCGCGTCCGCCGCCGCACCGCTGACGTGGGGGACCGACTTCCGTCAGGACATCCCGAAGGTCACCGTCCCGGCCCTGATCGTGCACGGCACGGCCGACAACGTCCTGCCGATCGACGCGACCGGTCGCCGGTTCACCAAGGCCCTGCCCGCGGCGGAGTACGTCGAGATCGAGGGCGCCCCGCACGGGCTCCTGACCACGCACACCGCCGAGGTCAACGAGGTCCTGCTCGGCTGGCTCGCGAAGGCCTGACCCGAGCAGGACAGCACGACAGACGGGACCCCGGGGCACGAACACCCCGGGGTCCCGTCGTCAGTCCTCTTCCGCCGCGTCGTCCGGGTTCGTCACCTGGGCCCGGCCGGCGTCGTCGAGGTGGATCGAAGTGCCGTCGTCGAGCGTGACGATGGGCTTGCCCTCGAGGAACGTCAACGTCCACCCCCACGTCGACACGTCGACGGACGCCGCCGCGAGCTCGTCCTCGACCCCTCGTACGGCGACGACGAGCGCCTCCGCCAGTCGCGCGGGTGGCTGCCCACCCACGCTCCATCGCGTTCCCAACTGCATCCGAGCCTCCTGGCTGTGGTGTCCGTGACCGTCCGTCGGGCCGCAGCCTAGGCGGGCTGCTCGGCCAGCTCGATCTCGATGACCGCGAGCTCCGGGCCGTCCACGAAGGACAGGTCCTGGATGCGACCGACGGCCGCCAGGTCCACGGCCGCACGCTCGACGAGCGCACGCGTCGACGCGGGAGCCGCCACGACGGCGCGGGTCACGGGCGTCTTCTGGGACGCCTTGGCGGACGTCTTCGCACCGCGGATGCCGATGAGCGCCTGCCCGACGGCGGCGAGCAGCCCGGTCTCGGCCGCGTCGACCGGCAGGTCGTCGGCGGTCGGCCAGGAGGCCCGGTGCACGCTGGTGTCGTGGGTCCAGGCCCACACTTCCTCCGTCGCGAACGGGAGGAACGGTGCCAGCAGTCGGAGCAGCACGTCGATCGCGGAGCGCAGCGCCAGGACGGCGCTCGCCTGCGTCTCGTGGGTCGCGTCCGGTGCGGTGCCGTAGGCGCGCTCCTTCACGAGCTCGAGGTAGTCGTCGCAGAAGGTCCAGAAGAACCGCTCCGTGACCTCGAGCGCGCGGGCGTGGTCGAAGCTCTCGAAGGCCGTGGTGGCCTGCTCGAGGGTGCTGCGGAGCGCGGCGAGCATGTCGACGTCGAGTGCCTCGGTGACGCTGGTGGCGCCGGTGGGCAGCTCGAAGCCGTAGACGAACTTGGCCGCGTTGAGCACCTTGATCGCCAGACGGCGACCGACCTTGATCTGCTTCGGGTTCTGCGGGTCGAAGGCCGCGTCGGTGCCGAGCTTGGACGAGGCAGCCCAGTAGCGGACCGCGTCGGCGCCGTGCTGCTCGAGCACGGCCATCGGCGTGACGACGTTGCCCTTCGACTTCGACATCTTCTTGCGGTCGGGGTCCACGATGAAGCCCGAGATCGAGGCGTTCTTCCACGGCACCACGTCCGCTTCGAGCTGGCTGCGGAGCACGGTCGTGAAGAGCCACGTCCGGATGATGTCCTGGGCCTGCGGACGGACGTCGTACGGGTACACCAGGTCGTAGAGCGCCGGGTCGGTCTCCCACTTGCCCGCGAGCTGCGGGGTCAGGGACGACGTCGCCCAGGTGTCCATGACGTCCACCTCGCCGACGAAGCCGTTCGGCATGCCGCGCTGGTCGGACTGGTACCCGGGCGCCGGCTCGGAGGACGGGTCGACGGGCAGCTGAGCCTCGGTCGGGACGATCGGCTGGTCGTACACCGGGTTGCCGTCGGCGTCGAGCGGGTACCACACCGGGATCGGCACGCCGAAGAAGCGCTGGCGGGAGATGAGCCAGTCGCCGGACAGGCCGCCGACCCAGTTGTCGTAGCGGACGCGCATGAAGTCCGGGTGGAACGCGATCTCCTCGCCGCGGGCGCGGAGCTTCGCCTTGAGGTCTTCGTCCCGTGCGCCGTTGACGATGTACCACTGGCGCGTGGAGACGATCTCGAGCGGCTTGTCGCCCTTCTCGAAGAACTTCACCGGGTGGTTGATGGTCTTGATGTCCCCGACCAGGTCGCCGGAGGCGGTGAGCGCGTCCACGACGACCTTCTTGGCGGAGAACACGGTCTTGCCGGCGAGCTCGGCGTAGAGCTCCTGGCCCTGCTCGGACTCGATCCAGGCGGGCTGCTCGGAGCGGACGCGGCCGTCGAAGCCGATCACCGCGCGGTTCGGCAGCTGCAGCTCGCGCCACCAGACCACGTCGGTGGTGTCACCGAACGTGCAGACCATGGCGATGCCGGCACCCTTGTCCTTCTGCGCGAGGTGGTGAGCGAGCACCGGCACCTCGACGTCGAACAGGGGGGAGCGGACCGTCGTGCCGAAGAGGTCCTGGAAGCGCTCGTCGTCCGGGTGCGCGACGAGGGCGACGCACGCGGGGAGCAGCTCGGGGCGGGTGGTCTGGATGACGATGTCCCCGGAGCCGTCCGACTTGTGGAACGCGATGCCGTGGTACGCGCCGGGCATCTCCTTGTCCTCGAGCTCGGCCTGGGCCACGGCGGTGCGGAAGGTCACGTCCCAGAGCGTCGGGGCGTCGGCCTGGTAGGCCTCGCCGCGCTCGAGGTTGCGGAGGAAGGCACGCTGCGCGCTCGCGCGGGAGGTCTCGTCGATCGTGCGGTACGACTGCGTCCAGTCGACCGACAGCCCGAGGGTGCGGAAGAGCTCCTCGAACTGTTGCTCGTCCTGCACGGTGAGCTGGTCGCAGAGCTCGATGAAGTTGCGGCGGGAGATCGGCAGCTGGTCGGCCGCCTTGCTCGACTTGCCGTCACCGCCCTCGAACGGCGGGGTGAAGTCGGGGTCGTAGGGGAGCGACGGGTCGCAGCGGACGCCGTAGTAGTTCTGCACGCGACGCTCGGTGGGGAGACCGTTGTCGTCCCAGCCCATCGGGTAGAAGACGTGCTTGCCGCGCATCCGCTCGAACCGGGCCTTGAGGTCGGTGTGCGTGTACGAGAACACGTGGCCGATGTGCAGCGAGCCGGAGGCGGTCGGCGGCGGGGTGTCGATCGAGTACACGGCGTCGCGGTGCCCGGCGGCGTCGCGGTCGAAGCGGTAGGTGCCGTCCTGGTCCCAGACCGGTCCCCAGACCTGCTCGAGTCCGTCCACCGTGGGCTTGTCGGGCATGGGCTTGGTCATGGCTGCGCCTTTCGATCGGTATGTGCGGCACCGAGTCCGTGATGAGGTGCCTGAGTGTCCCGCGTGACGCGGTGGTCCCACGCGTGACGCGGGCTCCCGAGTCCGTGCGGGTCGGTCAATGCTACCGGCCGTCGCCACCGCGTCACGAGCCGGTAGCACACCCTCGTTTCGGGTCTGCCCGGAAAGCTGGTAGTCTTCCGGGGTTTGTCCGGCGAGCGCGGAGCTCGCAAGTGCTGCACCGTTGCCGTCCCGCCGGACGCCCGAAGGACGCACAGCACACCGGAGGAACGAACTTGGCACCGAACACCGCACCCCACCAGCACGGCGATCGGCCCGTGCGGTCGAAGGGCGCTGCGAAGCGCGCTCGCCGTGAGATGACGAAGGACGACGTCACCGTCGTCGAGGAGTCGATGCTCAAGCGTGCCGTGGCCGCCGCCGCGCTCGGCAACGCGATGGAGTGGTTCGACTTCGGCATCTTCGCGTACCTCACCGTCACCATCTCGCAGGTCTTCCTGCCGCAGGGCGACCCGGCCTCGAACATCGTCGCGACCTTCGGGTTCTTCGCCGCCGCCTTCATCGTCCGACCGATCGGTGGCGCCGTGTTCGGCCCGATCGGCGACAAGATCGGCCGCCAGAAGGTCCTCGCGCTGACGATGATCCTGATGGCCGCCGGCACGCTGATGATCGGTCTGATCCCGTCGTACGACACGATCGGCTTCTGGGCACCCATCCTGCTGCTCGTGGCCCGCTTCGTGCAGGGCTTCTCGACCGGTGGTGAGTACGGCGGCGCCGCGACGTTCATCGCCGAGTACTCGCCCGACAAGCGCCGCGGGTTCATGGGCTCGTGGCTGGAGTTCGGCACGCTCGCCGGCTACGTGCTCGGCGCGTCGATCGTCACCGCCCTGCAGTTCGGCCTGTCCGAGGACGCCCTGCTCAGCTGGGGCTGGCGCATCCCGTTCATCATCGCCGGTCCGCTCGGCCTGATCGGGCTCTACCTGCGCCTCAAGCTCGAGGAGACCCCGGCCTTCCAGAAGCAGCAGGAGCAGGCCGCCGAGCGCGAGTCCCAGAAGACGCCGTTCCTGAAGCTCTTCGCCGAGAACTGGCGCTCGCTCATCATCTGCATCGGGCTGGTCCTGGTCTTCAACGTGACCGACTACATGCTCCTGTCGTACATGCCGACCTACCTCGAGCAGAACCTCGGCCAGAACGCCACGTTCGGGCTCATCCTGATCGTCGTCGTGATGCTGCTCATGATGGTCGTCATCACGTTCGGCGGTCGGCTGTCGGACCGCTTCGGCCGTCGTCCGGTGCTCGCCGCCGGCTGCATCGGGTTCATCCTGCTGTCCTGGCCGGCACTCAAGCTCGTCCAGACCGGCACGGGCGTCGGGGTCTTCGCCGGCCTGCTCATCCTCGGCGTGGTCCTGGTGACCTTCACCTCGACGATGCCGTCCACGCTGCCGGCGCTGTTCCCGACGATCATCCGCTACGGCGCGCTGGCCATCGCGTTCAACGTGTCGGTGTCGCTCTTCGGTGGGACCACCCCGCTCGCGACCGCCGCGCTCATCAACTGGGCGAAGGACGGCGGCTACGGCTGGGCCGAGGACATCCCCGCGTTCTACCTGATGCTCGCGGCCGTCATCGGCCTCGTCGCGGTGTACTTCACCAAGGAGACCGCGTCGACGCCGCTCATGGGCTCCGGCCCGACCGTCGGTTCCGAGGACGAGATCGCCGGCGTCATCGACGACTACAACGACCCGACGTCGGACCTCGCGCAGTCGGACTGGGCGAAGGAGTTCTCGACGAGTGAGATCCCGGTGATCTCCGCCGACGGCTCCGGCCCCGCCGCGGGCAAGGACACGGCGACCGCCGGTTCCTGAGGCGTCCTGTCCACCGGGTGCGTCCGGCCGGGGGTGTGTCCGGCGCCGAGTCTCGCTCCGGCGGACAGCGTGCGGCCTCCTGGCCGCGCAGAGTGTCCGCCTGGCCGAGTCTCGCCGGTGGCGCTCCGGCCCACCCGGCCTGGAGGCCCGACCTGCGTGAGCGGGTCGGGCCTCTGCCCGTTGGTGGCCGCGTCCGGCTGCGAGTCTCGCTCCGGCGGGCAGGCTGCGGCCTCCGGGCGGCGCAGGGCGTCCGCCTGGCCGAGTCTCGACCCGGCGCCCGGCCCGCGCGCTACGCGGCGGGGCCCGCCGCCAGCCGCTCCGCGGCGGCGAGCAGCGCGACGGTCACGGGGTGGGTGGGGTGGGCGAAGACCTCGTGCGCGGGGCCGTGTTCCACCGCGGCACCGTCGTGCATCACCAGCAGGTCGTCTGCGATGCGACGAACCGCCCGTAGGTCGTGCGAGACGAACACCATCGCGACGCCGGTGTCCTCCCGCAGCCGTTCCAGGAGCGTCAGCACCGCGTCCTGCACGGTCGCGTCGAGTGCGGTCACCGGCTCGTCGAGCACCAGGACCGCCGGGTCGGTGGCCAGCGCCCGGGCGATCGCCAGCCGCTGCCGCTGCCCGCCGGAGAGCGTCAAGGGCGAACGGCTGCGGAGCGCGGGGTCGAGCTCGACCTGACGGAGCGCCTGGTCCACCCGGTCGCCGAGGTCGCCCGTCGCACGCCGGGCAGCGCCGTCGGTCAGCGCGTCGGCGAGCACCCGCTCGACGCTCCAGCGTTCGTCGAACGTCGCGCCCGGGTCCTGCACGACGGCGGAGACGCGTCGGCGGCGGGGCCGTCGCTCGCGCTCGGGGAGCGGCGCCCAGGCCTCGCCGTCGAGGGTCACGGTACCGGTGTCAGGGTCCTCGAGGCCGAGGAGCATCCGGACGACGGTCGTCTTGCCCGAACCCGAGGCCCCGACGACGCCGAGCGACCGTCCGCGCTCCAGGCCGAACGACACCCCGGTGACGGCGTCCACGTGGTCGTAGGCCTTCCGCAGGTCCTGCGCCGCGAGCACGCCCCCGCTGTGAGCCGGGTCGTGCGAGGTTGCACACTCCGTGCACGGGTCGGACCCCCGCACGGAGTGTGCAACCTCGCACCGGTCGACAGACGGCGCACCGTGCGCGGCACCGTCACCCGCCGCACCGTCACGCGCCGCACCGTCACCGGCCGCAGCGACGAGCGCCCGCGTCACCGGGTGCTCCGGCGCTCGGAGCACCCGGTCCACCGGACCGGACTCGACGACCCGCCCGCCGTCCATCACGACGACCCGGTCGGCCCACCCGGCGACGAGCCCCAGGTCGTGCGTCACGACGAGCAGCCCGGCGCCCTGCTGCTGTGCCGCGCGGAGCTGTTCCATCACCCGGACGGCGACCCCGGCGTCCAGGGCGGTCGTGGGTTCGTCCGCCACGACGAGCGCCGGCGCACCGATCGTCGCCGCGGCGATGAGTGCCCGCTGCCGCATGCCCCCGGACAGCGTGCCGGCGAGCCGCCCGTCGGAGGCGATCGCGGGGTCGAGCCCGACGCCCTCGAGCGCGGTGCGCACGGCGTCCACGCGCTCCCTGGCGCTCATCTCGGTGTGCAGCCGCAGGGTGTCGGCGACCTCACGCCCGACCGGACGCAGCGGGTCCAACGCGCCCAGGGCCTCCTGGCCGACGTAGCCGACCCGCGATCCGCGGACCGTCCGCCAGCGTCGCTCGGTGAAGGCACGGGCGTCGAGCCCGGCGACCTCGAGCCGGTCGGCACGGACGGCCGAGCCGGACGAGGAGAGCCCGAGCAGGGCCCGCACGGTGACGGTCTTGCCGGAGCCGGACGCGCCCACGAGGGCGACGCACTCGCCGGCGGCCACGTGCAGGTCGACGTCGTGGACGAGCGGCGTGCCACCGATCGCGACCGACAGTCCGTGGGCATCGAGGACGTTCACCGCAGCGCTCCTGTTCGTCGGAGTGCCCGGCCGAGCACGGTCACGGCGGTCGCGAGCACGACGATCGCCAACCCGGGGAAGGTGCTCATCCACGGCGCGGTGAGCAGGTACGTGCGGCCGTCGGCCAGCATCGCGCCCCACTCCGGCGCCGGCGGCGGCGTCCCGACACCGAGGTAGCTCAGGGCCGAGGCCCAGACGACCGCCTGCCCGATGCCGAGCGTGCCCACGGCGACCACCGGCCACAGCGCGGCGGGCAGCACGTGCCGGACGACGATCCGCGCGGGGGAGCGCCCGAGCAGCACCGCGGTCTCGACCACCTGCGAGGACCGTGCCGAACGCACGAGCCCCCGCACGATGCGCGCGTACCCGGGCGCCGTGGCGAACCCGACCGCGAGCATCGCCGGCACCGGACCCGGCCCGGTCACGGCGATGACGACGAGCGCGACGAGCAGCAGGGGGAGTGCGAACGCCACCTCGGTGACGCGCCCGACGACGGCGTCGACGAGGCGCCCGCCGAGGCCCGCCACCACGCCGAGCACCACCCCGACGACCCCGCCGACGAGGGTCGCGACGACCCCGACGAGCAGGCTCGCGCGGGTGCCGGCGACGACACGCGCCAGGACGTCGCGCCCGGACTCGTCCGTGCCGAACACGTGTCCGGGCCCGGGGGCCAGCAGGGCCTCCGTCGGGTGCACCGCGAGCGGGTGCGCGCCGCCGAGCAGCGCAGGCCACACGGCGGCGACCACCGCCACCGCCACGACCCCCGCCGCCACCAGACCGGCCGGTCCGAGCGTCCCCCCACGGAACCGCTCGGACCGGTCGCGGACGGTGTCGGTGTCGGCCGGGAGGCTCGGCTCGGCGATCCCGCTCACCGCGCGCCCGCCTCGTGGCCAGCCCCGGCGTCGGCGCCGCCAGGCCGCTGAGATCGCACTCCGTGTCGCCTCCCCGCGCCGGGACACGACACGGAGTGCGATCTCAGCGTCCCCGGGGACCGGGAACCGCGCGGGTCGACGGCCCGCTCGACGAGGTCGGCCACCGCGAGCACCACGACGTAGGCCGCCGCGGAGACGAGGGCGATGCCGGCCACGAGGGGCATGTCCCGCTGGGTCACGGCGGTCACGAGGGCACGCCCGACGCCCGGGAGCGCGAACACCGACTCCACCACCACGGCGCCGGACACCAGCGACCCGAAGGCCCAGGCGGACAGGGCGATCCCGGGCAGCGCAGCGTGCCGGAGCAGGTGACGTCCGAACAGTCCGGCGCGGGTCTCGCCGCGACCGCGGGCAGCGAGCGCGAACGCCGAGCGCTGGGCGTCGACCACGCCGTCGCGGACCGTCTCGGCGAGGTACCCGGCGACGGGCACAGCCACGGTCAGCACGGGGAGCACCCATCCGCGGACACTGCCGTCGCTGACCGCCGGCACCCAGCCGAGGGCGCTCGCGAAGACCACGATCAAGACGCTGCCCAGCCAGAAGTGCGGCATCACGCTCGCCGTGACCGAGATCGCGCTCGTCAGGGCCGCGGCGACCCGACCGCGCTGAGTGGAGCACCACGCGGCGACGATGGCGAGCACCCATGCGACGACGAGCCCGGCGACCGCCAGGGTCAGCGTCACCGGGAGCTGCTGCCCGAGCAGCGTCGCCACGGGCGTGCGGAACGCGTACGAGTCCCCGAGCTGCCCGGTCGCCAGGCGGCCGAGGAACACCACGTACTGCACGAGCACCGGACGGTCGAAGCCGTAGTCCTGGCGGACCTGCGCGACCGCCTCGGCCGAGGCCTGCGACCCCGGCCCGCCGAGCACCGCGAGCGCCGGGTCACCGGGGATGAGCCGGATCGCGACGAAGACGATCGTCGCCACCGCCCAGAGCACGCCGATGCCGCCGGCCGCACGGCGGAGCGCCCAGCGCGACCAGTGCCCTGCGACCGCGGCGGCGCCGGGGCGGTGCCGGTCCGTGGGACGCGCTGGGAGCCTCCTGTCCGTCACCGCGTCAGCGGTCGATCCAGGCGGTGCCGAACCACGGGGTGGAGACCGCGGTGGTCTCGATGCCGTGGACGGCCGAGCGGTACAGGAAGTGGTTCTGCTGGTCGTAGAGCGGCAGGACCGTGGCGCTGGCCAGGATCTTCTCCTGCGCCTGCTCGTACAGCGTGCCGCGCTCGCCGGAGTCGGACGTCCGTGCGGCTCGCTGCAGGAGGTCGTCGACTGCCGGGTCGTCGAGCTGTGCGAGGTTCGCGAAGTAGCCGGACGGTGCCGGGGTGATGCTCGCGCTGTCGTAGAGGATGCGGAGCACGTCGGCACCGACCTTCGTGTAGGGCGCGCTCACGACGTCGTACTGGTTCTTCGCCAGGGCCGCGTACCAGCTGGACAGGTCGAGCTCCTCGAGCTGCACCTTGATGCCGACCTCAGCCTCGGAGGCCTGGATCTGCTGGAACAGGCTGCGCTCCGCGGGGACCGACTGGTTCGTCGACACCGGGAAGGTCACCGTGAGCTGCTTGCCGTCCTTCTCGCGGATGCCGTCCGAGCCGACCTTCCACCCGGCGTCGTCGAGCAGCTGCTTCGCCGTCGACGGGGAGTACCGGAACAGCTTCCGGTCGGAGTACCCGTACGGCTCGACGCTCGAGAGCACCGAGTACGAGCGCTTCGCCGTGTCGAGGAACAGGGACTTCAGGCCCGGGTCGATCTCGGCCCCGGCGATGAAGGCCTTGCGGACGGCCTCGTCCTGGAACACGCCGTGCCCGGAGTTGAGCTCGAGGCGGTTCGACGCACCGGGGCGCGGGGCGTCGAGGTCGCGGATGGCGCCCTTCGCGGACGCGGCCTTCAGCTGGTCGGGCTGGGCGTTGTCGATGACGTCCACCTGGCCGGCCTGCAGGGCGGCGTAGCGCGAGGTGGCGTCGGGGAGGAAGCGCCACGTGATGCCGGACAGGCGCGGCTTCGTGGATCCCCAGTACTTCGCGTTCTTCGTCAGCGTGACCCGGTCGCCGTGCTTCCAGTTCGTGATCGTGAACGGGCCGGTGCCGACGGGCGACTCGCAGTTGGCCGCTTGGGACCGGTCGAGCGCCTTCGGGCTCTCCATGCCGACCCACGGCTGCGAGAAGGACTCGAGCAGGGCGCTGTCCGGTCGGCTCAGCGCGAGCGTGACCGTGTGGTCGTCGGTCGCGGTCGCCTGCTTGATGGACTGCAGCGCGAGGTAGCCCGTGCTCGACGCGGTCTTCGGGTCCTGCACGTGCTCGATGTTGCGCACCACGGCGGCAGCGTCGAACGGCGTGCCGTCGGTGAACGTGACGTCGTCGCGGAGCGTGAACGTCAGCGTCGTGCCGTCGTCGCTCGTGGTCCACTTCGTCGCGAGGGCGGGCACGGGCTTGCCGTCCTGCAGCCCGACGAGCTCCTCGATGTACTGGGTCGAGAGCAGCGCCTGCGGGTAGTTGCCGCCGACGTGCGGGTCGAGGCAGGTCGGCTCGGCGTCGCCGGAGGCGTACGTGAGCGTGCCACCGGCGACCGGGGTGCTGCTCGTGGTGCTCGCGCCGGAGCCCGTGCACGCGGTCAGGGCGAGCAGGATCGTCGCGGCGCCCGCGACGGCGCTGGCAGCGCGCATCCGAGCTTTCTGTACTGAGTCCAACATCATGGCGGAGCGAGTCTAGCTGTTCAATGGGGGCATGGACGAACGCACCCGTCGCGGGGGACGACCGCGCCGATCGAGCGCCGAGGTGCTCGCGGACGCGGCGGCCGAGCTGTTCCTCGAGCAGGGCTACGGCCGCACGACCGTGGACCAGATCGCCGCCCGTGCCGGGGTCAGTCGGGCGACGTTCTTCAACTACTTCCCGGCGAAGTCCGACGTGATGTGGCTCGAGCTCGACGCCGCCGTCGCCGCGCTGCCCGAGCTGCTGGCGGCGTCCACCGAGCCCTCGCCGGTCCGTGCGGTGGAGGACGCGCTGCTCGCCGCTGCCCGTGCCCACGACCCCGAGCGCGTGCCGTGGGCGGTGGCCCAGGCCGAGGTGATGGGCATCGGCGCCGAGCTCGTCGCCAGCGTGGCTGCCCGGGTCACTTCGCAGCACGCCGCCGTCGCCGCGTTCGTCGGGCGACGGACGGGGGAGCAGGCCGGGGCGCTCTGGCCGCAGACGGTGTCGGGCGCGATGCTCGGGGCGGCGGCCGCGGCGTTCGGGGTGTGGGTCGCGGACGGGGTCGGGCGGCGGGCGCTCGTGGAGTACGTCGCGGCGGCGCTGACCCCGGTGGTTGCCGGCCTCGACGCCCGCTGACGGGGAGCGGTCGTCACACGACGACTTCGGTTCCCACCGCCGGGCCGTCGTCCTGGCCCGACACCGCGACCCGGAGCGATCGACGGACGAGGGCCGACGGTTCCACGTACTCGTCGAAGTACCGCCGGGCCTCCGTCCGGAGGCGGGAGCGCCCGGCGGTGTCCGCATCGAGGCGGTGCACGGCGTCCAGTGCCTCGTCGACGGAGGAGAACCCGAGGTACTGGTGTCCTTCTCGGAGGCCGGGGGCCTCGTGCATCGGCCGTTCGCAGACGACCGCACAGCCCTGCGCGAGGTACTCGGCGAGCTTCCAGCCGTTCGAGTTCCACAGCCCCCGCGTGGTGATGCAGACCCGGGCCGCCCTCGAGGCACGGAGGAACGTGGCGGGGTTCGACCGGCTGGCTGGGAGCACGAGCTCCGGCGCGACCGCGAGCGCGTGGTCCGTCGGACTGAGTCCTCCCTGGAACCGGTCACCGAACTCGGCTTTCAGGGCGCGGAGCAACGCGATGCGCTCCCGGTTGATCGCGTTGCGATCGTCCGCGCGCCACCGCTCCTTGGTGGTGAGGCCCGTCGTCCTCGTCTCGGGCTCCCACAGCCTGGTCTGGAACAGGATCTTCCCGTTGTCGGACTGCGGGTCCCCGACGCGGAGCCGAGCGGATCGGCTCCACTCGGCGACGGCGAGCGCGCCGAAGCGGCGTGGTCCGACATTGCTCCGGAACGCGGCGTTCCAGAAGTACGGGTGCCGCGACGTCGCGTGGTAGTTGAGGCCCAGCGCTCGGTGCTCGGCACCGGTGCGGTAGGTGCCGCTCGGGGTGATCGGCCGGCTCCGGCGGAACAGCACGTCCACGCCATCCGCGAACGCATCGACGACGTCGGGGTCGAGGACGTCCCCGTCATCCAGGTCGTAGCCGATCCTGAGGCCGTCGACCTCGGCGAGGAGCCAGGTGTTGGACGGCAGTGCCGGGTCGCGGCGGGACCACGTGATGCGGAGGTCCAACTCTCGGTTGCGAGCGAGCGCGATGTACCCGGCGATGACCTGGTGGGAGTGGTGCGAGTTGCCCGAAGCGTGGAGGACGACGGACGGGAGATCGGGAGTCGGCATGATCCTGGTCTTTGGCAGAGGGTCGGAACAACACGGATCACTGATATTAACATATGCGATGTTGTCGATCCCTCCTGGCTGCCGCCCCGCCGGATCTCACTCCGTCCGCAGCGTCCCCGCGCCGCCCGAGGCCACGTCCTCCACGGTGCCGTCCCGCACGGTCTGCGGGATCTCGTCGCCGGTGGGAACGAGCGCCACGTCGTCCGGGTAGCTCAGGGTGAGGACGGCCTCCTCGATGTACTGGCTCTCCTCGAGCGACTTCTCGACGTCCCGCAGGCGCACCGCCACGTGGGACTCGTCCTCGTTCCCGGTGAGGTCGACGGCCGCCACCAGGTACACGCGGGACGGCCCGACGAACTCCAGGTGCAGGTAGGTCACGCGCTCCACCTGCTTGCGGGCGAGCAGTTCGACGAGCACGGCGTTCTCGAGCTCGGGCGACGTGCTCTCGCCGACCAGGAACCGGCGGTTGCGGTCGATGAGGACCACCGCGACGACGCCGAGCAGCAGGCCGACCGCGATGGACCCGATCGCGTCGAAGACCGCCAGGCCGGTGACCTGGTGCAGGAAGACCCCGAGGAAGGCGATGACCAGGCCGACCAGTGCGGCGGCGTCCTCGGCGAAGACCGCACGGAGCGTCGGGTTCGAGGACTGCAGCACGTGGCGCAGCACCGGCACCTTCCGCTTCGTCGCGGCACCGTGCGCCTGGCGGTAGGCCTGCAGGAAGCTCGTGCCCTCGAGGCAGAACGACAGCGCGAGCACGACGTAGTTGAGCACGACGTCCTCGGCCGGCCCGGTCTCCCCGAGCTCGCTGATGCCGTGGTAGATCGACACGATCGCACCGGCGGTGAACAGGCCGAACGCGGCGAACATCGACCAGATGTACGTCTCGCGCCCGTACCCGAGCGGGTGGGCCGCGTCCCGCTTCTTCGCTCCCCGCCGCTCGGCGATGAGCAGGAAGACCTCGTTGCCGGTGTCGGCCCACGAGTGCGCTGCCTCGGCCACCATCGACGCGGACCCGGAGAGCAGCGCGGCGATCGACTTCGCGATGGCGACGAGCAGATTCGCCCCGAAGGCGATGATCACGGTCAGCATGGACTCGGGACGGTCCTGCTGCTGTTCAGACGACGGCATCACTCAAGCATGCTCCCGTCCGGTAAAGTCGTGTTCCACAGGCATTGATCCGGCCATCACCGGGGAGTCATCCGGAAGAACGCGGACCGTCTCGGCGGGTCGTCAGTAGAACCGGACGGGTTCGGGACCGTCACCATCCCCGACGACGAGCGGCCGTCCCGGTTCCACCGGAACGGCAAGCGAGGTGGTACCGCGGAGCCCTCGGGCACCGTCCTCGTGGAGACGAACCGAACCCACAGGAGCCCCCGTGCGTTACCCGCTCACCTCGAACACCGACGGCGTCACCCCGTCGCCCTCCTTCCCCGCCGTCGAGCAGGGGATCCTCGCCTTCTGGAAGGGCGACGACACCTTCCGCGCGTCGATCGAGGCCCGCACCGGCTGCGACGAGTGGGTCTTCTACGACGGCCCGCCCTTCGCCAACGGCCTGCCGCACTACGGGCACCTGCTGACCGGCTACGCCAAGGACGTCTTCCCGCGCTACCAGACCATGCGCGGCAAGCAGGTGCACCGCCGATTCGGCTGGGACACGCACGGGCTGCCCGCCGAGCTCGAGGCCATGCGCCAGCTCGGCATCACCGAGAAGCACGAGATCGACACCATGGGTGTCGACGTCTTCAACGCGGCGGCGAAGAAGTCGGTGCTGCAGTACACCGACGAGTGGCAGCAGTACGTCACCCGCCAGGCGCGCTGGGTCGACTTCGAGGACGACTACAAGACCCTCGACGTCACCTACATGGAGAGCGTCCTGTGGGCGTGGAAGCAGCTCTGGGACAAGGGCCTGGCCTACGAGGGCTTCCGGGTCCTGCCGTACTGCTGGAACGACCAGACGCCGCTGTCCAACCACGAGCTGCGCATGGACGACGACGTCTACCAGATGCGCCAGGACCAGTCCGTGACGGTGTCGTTCCCGCTGCGCGGTGCTCGGGCCTCCGAACTGGGCCTCGACGGCGTGCGCGCGCTCGCCTGGACGACGACCCCCTGGACCCTCCCGACGAACGCCGCCCTGGCCGTCGGGCCGGCGGTCGCGTACGTGGTGCTGCCAGCAGGGCCGGGAGGCTCCGCTGACGGTGGTGACGCCGGTGCGGTCTCGTACATGCTCGCCGCCGACACCGTGGCCGCCTATGCGAAGGACCTCGGCTACGAGACGGCCGAGGCCGCTGTCGCGGCCGTGACGCGCGAGCTGCAGGGCAGCGAGCTCGACGGCGTCGAGTACGAGCGCCTGTTCGACTTCCTCAGCGACACCGAGGGCATGGAGAACGGCTGGAAGATCCTGGTCGCCGACTACGTCGAGACGGGCGAGGGCACCGGCATCGTGCACCAGGCCCCGGCGTACGGCGCTGACGACCAGGTGGTCTGTGCCGCCGCGGGCATCCCCGTCGTGCTGTCCCTCGACGAGGGCGGCGTCTTCACGTCGCAGTTCGGCGACGTCGCCGGCATGCTGTGGTCGGACGCGAACAAGCCGCTGACCAAGGCCGTGCGCGACGCCGGACGGCTCCTCCGCCAGGCCTCTTACGAGCACAGCTACCCGCACTGCTGGCGCTGCCGCAAGCCCCTCATCTACAAGGCCGTCTCGTCGTGGTTCGTCCGCGTCACCGAGATCCGCGACCGCATGGGTGAGCTGAACCAGGACATCACCTGGGTGCCGGACAACGTCAAGGACGGCCAGTTCGGCAAGTGGGTCGGCAACGCCATCGACTGGTCGGTCTCCCGCAACCGCTACTTCGGCACGCCGATCCCGGTGTGGGTCTCCGACGACCCGGCGTACCCGCGGCAGGACGTCTACGGCTCGCTGGCCGACATCGAGCGCGACTTCGGCCGCCTGCCGGTGAACGCCGAGGGCCAGGTCGACCTGCACCGCCCGTTCATCGACGACCTGACGCGGCCGAACCCGGACGACCCCACGGGGAACTCGACCATGCGCCGGATCACCGACGTGTTCGACGTCTGGTTCGACTCCGGGTCGATGCCGTACGCCCAGGTGCACTACCCGTTCGAGAACCGGGAGTGGTTCGACAGCCACAGCCCCGCCGACTTCATCGTCGAGTACATCGGGCAGACCCGCGGCTGGTTCTACGTCATGCACGCGCTCTCCACCGCGCTGTTCGACCGGCCCGCGTTCACGAACGTCATCAGCCACGGCATCGTCCTCGGCTCCGACGGCCAGAAGATGTCGAAGTCGCTCCGCAACTACCCGGACGTCTCCGAGGTCTTCGACCGCGACGGCGCCGACGCGATGCGCTGGTTCCTGATGTCGTCGTCGGTGATCCGCGGCGGCAACCTCGTCGTCACCGAAGAGGGCATCCGCCAGGGCGTCCGCGAGTTCCTGCTGCCGTTCTGGTCGACGTACTACTTCTTCACGCTGTACTCGAACGCCTCCGGTGCCGACGGCTACCAGGCCTCACGCCGGACGGACAGCACCGACGTCCTCGACCGATACCTCCTCGCGAAGACCCGCGTGCTCGTCACCGACGTCACGACGCACCTCGACGCGCTCGACACCCCGCTCGCGGCGCAGGCCATCCGCGACTTCGCCGACGTGCTGACGAACTGGTATGTCCGCCGGTCGCGCGACAAGTTCTGGCTCGGGGCCGAGTCCTCGTCATCGGCGAAGGACGCCTTCGACACGCTCTTCACCGTGCTCGAGACGCTCGCCCGGGTGGCGGCCCCGCTCGCGCCCCTGGTGTCGGAGGAGATCTGGAAGGGGCTGACCGGCGGTCGCAGCGTGCACCTCACCGACTGGCCGGAGCCGGGCGAGTTCCCCGCCGACGACGCCCTCGTCACGGCGATGGACCGCGTGCGCGACGTCGCCTCGAAGGGCCTCGCACTCCGCAAGGCGACAGGCAAGCGCGTCCGCCTCCCGCTCGCCACGCTGACGCTCGTGCTGCCGGACAGCGACGCCGTCGCCCCGTTCACGGACATCCTCCGCGACGAGCTCAACGTCAAGCGGGTCGTGCTCGAGGCCCAGGCCGAGGAGTCGTTGGCGCAGTACGGCATCGAGCGCAAGCTCACCGTCAATGCCCGCGCCGCCGGACCCCGCATCGGCAAGGCCGTGCAGCAGGTCATCCCCGCCGCCAAGCGGGGCGACTGGGTGGCGACCGACACCGGCGTGACCGTCGGCGGCATCGAGCTCGTCGAGGGCGAGTTCACGCTCGACCTCACCGTCGCCGACGCCGCCATCGCGGTCGCGTTCCTCGACGGCGGCGGGTTCGTGGTGCTCGACACCGTGACCACGCCCGAGCTCGAGTCCGAGGGGCTCGCCCGCGACGTCGTCCGCGCCGTGCAGCAGGCCCGTCGTGACGCTGACCTCGACGTCAGCGACCGCATCGTCCTGACGCTGGGTGCCGACACCGTGGCCGCGGACGCCGTCCGGACCCACCAAGACCTCATCGCGGGCGAGACCCTCGCGACGACCATCGACGTGGTGGCGACCACGTTCGCCGAGGGCGAGGGCACCCTCGTCGGCGACGGTGCCAAGGTGTCCGTGGAGGTGGCACGCGCATGAGCGACAACAACCACGACCAGTACGACCAGTACGACCAGCACGACCAGCACGACCAGCACGACGACGGGCAGGACGACGGGATCCGCTACGACGCCGACGGCATCGAGATCCCCGTCGGACCGTCCGGCGACACCAGCCCGGCCGAGTCCGTGCCGTTCGGCGGTGACGACGACGAGGTCAAGCGCGTCGAGGCCGCCCTGTACGCCAGGATCGGCGAGCAGTCGCCCGAGCACCGGCTGACGGCGACCCGGCGCGCCGTCGAGCTCCTCGGCGACCCGCACCTGGCCTACCCCGTCGTCCACGTCACCGGGACGAACGGCAAGACCTCGACCGCCCGCATGGCCGAGAGCATCATCCGCGCGCACGGGCTGCGCACCGGACTCATGACGAGCCCGCACCTGGTGTCGATCCGGGAGCGCATCGTCATCGACGGCGAACCCATCGCCGCCGACCGCCTCGTCGAGAACTGGGACGACATCACCCCGATCCTCGACATGACCGACGCCGAGCTCACCGCCAAGGGCGAGCTCCCGCTGACGTTCTTCGAGGCCCTGACGGTGCTCGCCCTGGCGTGCTTCGCCGAGGCGCCCGTCGACGTCGCCGTGATCGAGGTCGGCATGGGCGGCGAGTGGGACTCCACCAACGTCGTCCAGAGCCAGGTGCAGGTCATCACCCCGATCGCCATCGACCACGCCAAGCAGCTCGGCAGCACCGTCGCCGAGATCGCCCGGACCAAGTCGGGCATCATCAAGCCGTCCTCGGCCGTCGTGTCGAGCGCGCAGGTGCCCGAGGCGCTCGCCGAGCTCGAGCGGGCAGCCGAGCTCACCGAGTCGTCGTTCGCGGTCGAGGGCACCGGCTTCAGCGTCCTCGACGTCACCCCGGCCGTCGGCGGGCAGCTCATCACCGTGCAGGGCGTGGCCGGCCGCTACGACGACCTGTTCCTGCCGCTGTTCGGGGCGCACCAGGCCCACAACGCCGCGGTCGCGATCGCCGCGGTCGAGTCGTTCATCGGGCGCGGGTCGCAGCCGCTCGACCAGGACGTCCTCAGCGAGGGGCTCGCCGGTGCCACCAGCCCGGGCCGTCTGCAGCCGATCGCCCAGGGCCCGACCGTCGTGGTCGACGCCGCGCACAACCCGCACGGCGCGAAGGCCCTGGCCGAGGCACTGCCGGTCGCGTTCCCGTCCGGGCACGTCGTCGGCGTGGTCGGCATCCTCGCCGACAAGGACGCCCGCGGGTTCGTGCGGGCGCTCCGGGACACCGTCCGGACGTTCGTCGTCACCCAGCCGCCGGGGGAGCGGGCACTCGACGCCGACGCCTTCGCCCGGATCGTGGTGGACGAGGTCGGCGGCGACCGCGTCGTCGTCGAGCCCGTGCTCGCGCAGGCCCTGCAGGAGGCCCGCGACCTGGCGGACGAGGACGACGCCGACGACGCCATGGTGCTCGTCGCCGGCTCCATCGTCATGGTGGGTGCCGTCATGGACCTGGTGCACCGTGAAGGGGAGTCCAAGTGACGGACGCGGGGGGAGCCTCCCGGCCGGGTCGGCAGCCGCGCACGCGGCGACCGCGACGCGACCGCGGAGCCCAGGAGAGCCTGCTCTCGATCACGCTCGTGCTCGAGGCGATCATGTTCTTCTTCCCGATGCTCGTCGTGTTCGGCAAGCACACCCTGCCGGCCGGACTGGCCTTCGGCGGTGGCCTCGCCGCCATCGTCGTGCTGGCGCTCGCGTCGCGTCTGACCGGCAGTCGTGCCGGTGTATGGTTCGGGTGGCTGCTGCAGGCGGCCATCCTCGCGACCGGCTTCATCGAGCCGTTCATGTTCGCGGTGGGGGCGGTGTTCCTGGCGCTGTGGGTGTTCTGCTTCGCCAAGGGCGCACAGCTCGACCGCGCGAACGCCGCGGCACGACGTGCCGCCGGCGAGGACTGACCACATCCACCCCCGAACTCCAGGGAGCACCGCTGTGTCCGACTTCGAAGAGACCCTCGTCCTCGTCAAGCCCGACGGCGTCGCCCGCCAGCTCACCGGTGAGGTCCTGCGCCGCATCGAGGCCAAGGGCTACGAGATCGTCGACCTGAAGATGCTGACCGCCCCGCGTGACCTCCTCGACGCGCACTACGAGGAGCACCAGGGCAAGCCGTTCTTCGAGCCGCTCGTCGAGTTCATGCAGTCCGGTCCGGTCGTCGCCGTGCGCGTCGCCGGCAACGGTGTCATCGCGGGCTTCCGTTCGCTCGCCGGCACCACCGACCCGACCTCGGCCGCGCCGGGCACCATCCGCGGCGACCTCGGTCGTGACTGGGGCCTCAAGGTGCAGCAGAACCTGGTGCACGGCTCCGACAGCGCCGAGTCCGCCGCGCGCGAGCTGGGCCTCTGGTTCTCCTGACGCTCGACTGATCGGGCGCGAACGACGAAGGCCCCCGCACTCACTGAGCGCGGGGGCCTTCGACGTCGGCGGGCTACTTGGTCGAGCCGCCGTTCTGCTCGACGAACGCGGCGAACGCGGTGGTGTCGCTCCAGGCGTTGGTGTTGTCGGCGTTGTACTGCTTGCCGTTGACGATGACCGTCGGCGTGCCGGTGAGCTTCGGGACGTCGGAGTTCGCGAGCGGCTGCGTCAGGACGCGGTTCGTGGCGTCGGCGACCCAGCTGGCGAAGCGCTGGTCCGTGATGCAGGACGCGACGTCCTTGTTGGTGGCGCCGGCGTCCTTCGCGATGTCCGCGAGCTTCTGGTTCGTCAGGCCCCGGGTGCTCTCGGACGGCTGGTTGGCGTAGAAGGCCGTGTTGACGTCGAGGAAGGCGTCGGGGTCGTAGTTCGCGACGCAGGCGGCGGCTGCGGCGGCACGAGTCGAGTACTTCGAGCCGAGCGACACGCGGTCGAGCAGGTTGAACGGGTGGATCTCGAGCGTGGCCGCACCGCTCTCCACCATCTTCTTGATCTGCGGCATGTTGCCGGTCTCGAACTGGTTGCAGACGGGGCACATGTAGTCCTCGTACACCGTGATGTTCGCGACCGAGTCGTCCTGCTTGGTGGCGGTCGGCTTGCCCTTCTCCGGGATCGCCTTCGTCTCCACGGGGACGATCTTGCCGCCCTGTCCCTGCAGCACGATGCCGTCGCTCGCCATGTTCTTCGGACCGGGGCCGGCGGGCTGCACCGAGTTCGCGATGACCAGCACCACGACCGCCACGACCGCCAGGGCACCGACGATGATGCCGCTGATCGTCAGCGTGCGGTTGCGGCGCCTGCGGGCCTGGTCCTTCGCGCGCTGGGCGGCGGCGCGCTCACGGGCCGCGTTCCTGCGCGCCTTCTTGCTCTCGTTGTCGCTCATCGGGAACGAGCGTAACGGCTGCCGACGCGCCGACGGGTCGTCCTGGCTGGGAAGAGTCCAGGAATCAGGTGACACGTCACCGACTTCGTCCCGGCCTGCGGGCCGCCGGACGCCGGCGGCAGCGTCAGAGGAACGACAGGACCGTGGGGAACTTGACCAGGATCGTGACGACGATGAACAGGTAGTTCGCGAGCGGGAACGCCCAGCAGAAGGGGAGCAACGCCCGGCCGACCCGACGACCGCCCGGCCCGAACGTGCCGCGCGCGAGGTTCCAGATCGTGAAGACCCAGAACATCGGGATCGTCATCGCCCAGACGAGCATGCACCAGGGGCAGAGCGCGCCGATGAACCAGACGGTCTGCGTGAAGAGCCACGTGACGAACACCCACGCCAGGAACACCCCGGCGTTGAAGGCGATCCAGAACCACCTGGTGCCGCGGAACCCGGCGAGCAGCACCACGCCCACGGCGATCGGCGCCACGAACCCCATCACGCCGATCAGCGGGTTCGGGAAGCCCAGCAGGTGTCCCTGGGCGCTCGTCATCACGTCCGAGCAGTTGACGAAGGGGCTCACGTCGCACGAGAGCACCGCCTTCGGGTTCTCGTACTTGGCGAACTCGTCCAGGACCAGCCGGAACGCCGCGTAGAGCGCGACGACACCGGTGACGAGGAGGAGGATCGCGATCGCGACGGGACGACGGGTGGTGGGTGCTGTCGTGGTCACCGCGTCATCATGACACGGGCCTCCGACCGTTCTCCGTCGTCGCGTGCGACAATGACAGTCGTCGCACGGCCGATCCGTGTGACGACGAGAGCTTTCCGGGCGACAGCCCGGACGAACAAGGCACGGTGACAGCGTGCCGTGACCGGACGACGCGTCACTTCCGACGCCGGACCGGGTGGGGCCGGGTGCTCCGCTCGGGCGGACACGAGATGTCGACGCCGGACGGTCACTGACCAGCGAGTGCGGGTGGCGTGGCCGCCGCCCGCCACAACCACAGAGTTCCCGCCACCCGACAGGGCCAGCGCGGGGTCGAGGAGTGCACCAGTCCATGGTGGAGCAGAGCGAACACAACGCGAACGACAACAACGACGACGCCGCACCGAAGCGACGGGGCCGCCTGTTCGGCGGACGCCGCGCCCGGTCGGGGCAGCAGACCGCCGGGGGTGTGCCGACGTCGACCGACGCGGTCGAGACCTCCGAGGCCTCCGAGGCCTCTGCGCCGGAGACGACCGGACCGGTCCTGACCGACTCGGTCTCCGTGCAGGTCGACGTCCAGACCGGCGCGACCGCGGTCGCCCACGACGTCAGCACCCTCACCGGTGACCTGCCGGTCGTCGACGCCGACGCGGTCGCCTCCCAGGCGGCCGACGCCGAGGTCGCCGCGGTGGCCGAGGCAGCTGGTGCTGACGACGCGCCCGAGACCGCCGTGGCCGACGCCGCGGTGCTGGCGGACGATCTGGCGACGCCGCCCGAGCAGGCCAGCACTGCGCCGACCGACACCGCGCAGACCGACACTGCGACGACGACGGCGTCCACTGCCGCCACCGCCCGCAACGCGCTCCGCTGGTCCGACGAGGACGGCGACACCGAGGCCGACGACGAGACGCCGACGGACTCCCACTCGGACGCCCCGGCGACCGACGAGACCGCCGAGCCCGCGACCCCCGCGGTCGAGGCCCCGAAGGCGACGTCCACCCTCAGCCTGATCTTCCACGCCCCGGTCCTGCCGGAGCTCCCCGTCCGTGGCGCCCGGTCCGACCGTGACGACCGCTGGGACGAGGACGACGACCAGGAGTCCGGCGGCAGCCGTCGTCGCACCCGTCGTCGTGGCAGCAGCGCCGACCGCGAACCCCGTGAGCCGCGCGACCACCAGGAACCCCGCCGCCGCGAGGTCGAGTACATCACCGAGCCCCAGAAGGTGAAGGGCTCCACCCGTCTCGAGGCCAAGAAGCAGCGTCGCCGCGACGGCCGTGACGCCGGCCGCCGTCGCCAGGTCGTGACCGAGGACGAGTTCCTCGCCCGTCGCGAGAGCGTCGACCGCCAGATGATCGTCCGCTCCAGCGCGGAGACGATCGAGATCGGTGTCATCGAGGACAACGTCCTCGCCGAGCACTACGTCACCAAGTCGCACAACGTGTCGCTCATCGGCAACGTGTACCTCGGCAAGGTGCAGAACGTCCTCCCCTCGATGGAGGCCGCCTTCGTCGACATCGGCCGCGGCCGCAACGCCGTGCTCTACGCCGGCGAGGTCGACTGGAACTCCGTCGAGACCGGCAACCACGGCCGCCGCATCGAGGCAGCGCTCAAGCCCGGCGACAAGGTCCTCGTGCAGGTCACCAAGGACCCGGTCGGCCACAAGGGCGCACGCCTGACCAGCCAGGTCTCGCTGCCGGGTCGCTACCTCGTCTACGTGCCGAACGGCTCGATGAACGGCATCTCGCGGAAGCTCCCGGACACCGAGCGCGCGCGCCTGAAGAAGATCCTCAAGGCGGTCCTGCCCGAGCACGCCGGCGTCATCGTGCGCACCGCGGCCGAGGGTGCCACGGAGGAGCAGCTGACGCGCGACGTCCAGCGCCTCACCGCGCAGTGGGAGGCCATCCAGAAGAAGGTCGCGAACGGCCAGGCGCCGATCATGCTCCACTCGGAGCCCGACCTGCTCGTGAAGATCGTCCGCGACGTCTTCAACGAGGACTTCACCAAGCTCATCATCGACGGCGACGCCGCGCGCGAGACCATCGACGAGTACCTCACCGCCGTGGCCCCCGACCTGAAGGACCGCGTCGAGCTGTACGACGGCCCGGACTCCTTCGAGGAACACCGGCTCAACGAGCAGATCGAGAAGGCGCTCGACCGCAAGGTCTGGCTGCCCTCCGGTGGCTCGCTCGTCATCGACCGCACCGAGGCCATGACGGTGGTCGACGTCAACACGGGCAAGTTCGTCGGCTCCGGGGGCAACCTCGAGGAGACCGTCACGAAGAACAACCTCGAGGCCGCCGAGGAGATCGTCCGCCAGCTCCGGCTGCGCGACATCGGCGGGATCATCGTCGTCGACTTCATCGACATGGTGCTCGAGTCCAACCGCGACCTCGTCCTGCGTCGCCTCGTCGAGTGCCTCAGCCGCGACCGCACGAAGCACCAGGTCGCCGAGGTCACCTCGCTCGGCCTCGTGCAGATGACCCGCAAGAAGATCGGCGTCGGCCTCCGCGAGTCCCTCGACGAGGTCAACGCCAAGGTCAACGACAACAACGCCGACCCGGGTCCGTCCAAGGGGCGCCGCAAGGGTCGTGGCAACGGTTCCGACAGCGGGTCCTCGGCCGGCGGCAGCTCGAACGGGCAGCGCGGCAACGGCAACGGCAACGGCAACGGCGGCGAGCACAAGTCGTCGCAGGCGCACCAGATCACGGACGACGTGAAGCACGCGCTGTCCCGGATCGCCGCGTCGACCATCGTCCACGAGGAACCGGCCACATCGCCGAGCGTCCCCGCGGCCACGACGACGCCGGCTCCGGCAGCCACGCAGGCCACCGACGCCCCCGAGACGCCGACCGAGGGCGGTCCCAAGCGCCGCCGTCGTCGCGGTGGTCGTGCCAGCTCCGAGCAGAGTGCCCCGGCCTCGACCGACGCCGTGCTGACGCTGCCGGCTCCGGCCGCTGCCACCGCCGCGCCTGCCGTCGCTCCCACCGAGCGCACCGCCGAGCCGACCGAGGCCCCGGCCGCCACCGCGCCGGGAGCACCGGCCCCCGTCAGCACGCAGGCCTCGACGGCCCCGGAGCAGCCGGCCCAGCCTGCCACGCCGCCGGCTCGTCGTCGGGCGTCCTCGTCCGCCACGGTCACCCCGGCGGACACGACGGTCGCCATCCTCGACATCCCCGTCGCGGTGACGAAGCGCGAGCCCCGCAAGGCCCCGGACGCGGACTCGCTCCTCGACTCGGTCCTGCAGGCGCTCCCGGAGCCGAAGCAGCCCGGTCAGGGCCGTTCCCGGTCGCGTCGTGTCTCGTCGGGCAGCATCAGCGCTCCGGCGACGACCGACGGGGACGCCTCCGACGACGGCACCGTGATCCTGGGGAGCTGAGGGTGGCAAACCCGGAGCACCGCCCGCAGCCGGACGACCGCGGGTACTACGGCGCCGGGTGGCAGCCGGCGCAGCCGCAGCCGCAGCAGTACGCCCAACAGCAGCAGCATCAGCAGCAGCACGGCGGCGGTCCGGCTGGTGGGGGTCCGGCCGGTGGCGGGTACCTCCCGCCCCGGCCTCCCCGGCCTGCGGGGGACCCGACCAGGGCCTTCGCACCCGGTGCCTCCGGCGCTGCGGTCGCCGGCGCCGCCATCGCGGTCGTCGGGGTGCTCGCGGTGCAGGCCCTGTCCGGCCTCCTCGGCATGATCGGCACGAGCCTGTACGTCGGCCCGTTCGGCGCCTACGGCGGCCACAGCGTCGTGCTCAGCTTCGCCACGGCCGTGTTCCTGACGCCGTTCCCGTTCTACGCCGGCGCCTTCCTGGCGCTCGCGTTCCTGACGCCGATCACGCGGCGCAGTCCGCTCCCCGTCGTCCTGCTCCGCGCAGTCCTCGGCGGCGCGGCCGGCACCCTGGCCCTGGCGCTCGTCGGGGTCGTCACCGGGGCGTACGGAGCCGTCGACGCCGGGCCCAGGCGCCTGCTCACGGACGTCCTGACGTCACCGCTGCAGCGCGGGGTCCCGCTGACCGCGATGCTCCTGGCCGCCGCCACGGTCGCCTGGCTCTGGCTCGGCCGTCCCCGAGGCCGCGCCGGCCGCCAGACGTCCGGCACCCCCGGCACGGTGCGTCCGGCCGACGCGGTCCCGCCGGCGACCGTCCAGCCCCAGCAGCAGCCGCAGCAGCAGTGGGCGCCCCCGCAGCAGCAGTGGGGACCGCCGCCGGGTCGCTGACCCGGCCGCCCTGGACAGGGCACCCACCGGACTGGAGGCTCGTGGCGACCCCGCCACGGGCCTCCAGTGCCGTCCTGGGGCGCCTCAGAAGCCGCGCTTGTCCCGCTGGGCGACCCGGAGACCGCTCCGGATCAGGCGGAGCACCAGCTCGCGCCCGGGCACCGGGGTCGCGCCGAGCGCGACCAGTTCGTCGTACCGCGCCTGGGGCACGTCGTAGTGGTCGTGGTCGAACGCTCGGCGTGGCACACCGGCACGTGCTGCGAAGTCGTGGAGCTCCGCGTACGATAGGTCACTGACGAGGTGCGACCACACGGTTTCGTGGGCGGGCCACGTCGGTGGGTCGATCAACACGGTCACGCGTCCATGCTAGGTGCGTGTCGCCGTTTGACCGGACCCATGCCCATCGAGTACGCTCGATCCCTGGTGTCAACGGGCCGTTCTGCCTGTGTCGCCGGCCACCGGTTCCGCTGGTGGTCGCGCAGGAACAGACACCCGAGACTTCCCTCAAGCAGAGTTAGTAAGGATTTCCACGTGGTTTACGCAGTAGTGCGCGCCGGCGGCCGTCAGGAGAAGGTCGAGGTCGGCACGATCCTCACCATCGATCGCAAGAAGGCCGATGACCAGGGCAACATCGAGCTCGCGCCCGTGCTCCTCGTGGACGGTGACACCATCACCTCCGCCGCGACCGACCTGGCGAAGGTGACCGTCACCGCCGAGGTGCTCGAGGACCTCCGCGGCAAGAAGGTCATCATCCAGAAGTTCAAGAACAAGACCGGTTACAAGAAGCGCCAGGGCTTCCGCGCGGACCTCACGCGCGTCAAGGTCACCAAGATCGCGTAAGGCGGGAGCAGACAATGGCACACAAGAAGGGTGCGAGTTCCACTCGCAACGGTCGCGACTCGAACGCACAGCGCCTCGGCGTGAAGCGCTTCGGTGGCGAGGTCGTCAACGCCGGTGAGATCATCGTCCGCCAGCGTGGGACGCACTTCCACCCGGGCGCGAACGTCGGCCGGGGTGGCGACGACACGCTGTTCGCCCTGGCCGCTGGCTCGGTCGAGTTCGGCACCAAGGGTGGCCGCAAGGTCATCAACATCGTCGACGCCGTGAGCGTCTGACGACACAGTTCTCTGGATGAGGGGCGGGCCGTGTGCCTGCCCCTCATTCGTGTTTCGACGGCCCCGGCCGTCACTGGCGGCTCCGGTCGCCTCTGGTCTACGGAGAGTGAACAACCGATGGCGACGTTCGTCGACGACGTGATCCTGCACCTCAGCGCGGGGAACGGCGGCAACGGCTGCGTGTCCGTTCGTCGCGAGAAGTTCAAGCCCCTGGCCGGTCCGGACGGCGGCGACGGCGGCGACGGCGGGGACATCGTGCTCGTCGCGGACCCGCAGGTCACCACGCTGCTCGGCTACCACCGCTCGCCGCACCGCTCCAGCCGCAACGGCCAGCCGGGCATGGGCGACATGCGCAGCGGCCTCAGCGGTGCCGTCCTCGAGCTCCCCGTGCCCGTCGGCACCGTGGTGTACGACGAGTCCGGCGAGGTGCTCGCGGACATGACCGAGCCGGGCATGCGCATCGTCGTGGCCCAGGGTGGTCAGGGCGGCCTCGGCAACGCCGCGCTCGCCTCGACGAAGCGCAAGGCCCCCGGGTTCGCGCTCCTCGGCACCGACGGCGAGGCCAGCGACGTCCGCCTCGAGCTCAAGACGATCGCCGACGTCGCCCTGGTCGGGTACCCGAGCGCCGGCAAGTCCTCGCTCATCGCCGCGGTCTCCGCCGCGAAGCCGAAGATCGCGGACTACCCCTTCACCACCCTGACCCCGAACCTCGGCGTCGTCGAGTCCGGCGAGGTCCGCTTCACCGTCGCCGACGTCCCCGGGCTCATCGAGGGCGCGTCTGAGGGCAAGGGCCTCGGGCTCGAGTTCCTCCGTCACGTCGAGCGGTGCGAGGTCCTGCTGCACGTCATCGACTGCGCCACGCTCGACCCGGGCCGCGACCCGATCAGCGACCTCGACGTCCTGCTCCACGAACTCGAGCGCTACCCGGTCCCCGAGGGCCAGCTGCCCCTGCTCGAACGCCCGCAGCTCATCGCCCTGAACAAGATCGACGTCCCGGACGCCGCCGAGCTGGCCGCGTTCGTGACCCCGGAGCTCGAGGCCCGCGGCTACCGCGTCTTCCCGATCTCCACCGCGTCGCACCAGGGCCTCCGCGAGCTGAGCTTCGCCCTCGGCGGCATCGTCGAGCAGGCCCGTCTCGTCAAGGCGTCCGAGCCCGTCCCGGAGCGCATCGTCATCCGCCCCAAGGCCGTCGACGCCAAGGGCGGCTTCACCGTCCGCGCCGAGGGCGGCGAGGAGCACCGCTTCTACCGCGTCCGCGGGACGAAGCCGGAGCGCTGGGTGCAGCAGACCGACTTCACCAACGAAGAGGCCATCGGCTACCTGGCCGACCGGCTCGCCAAGCTCGGTGTCGAGGACGGCCTGTTCAAGGCCGGTGCCGTCGCGGGCTCGACCGTCGTCATCGGCGGCGACGGCGGGATGATCTTCGACTGGGAGCCGACCCTCACCTCGACCGCCGAGCTCATCACGAGCGCCCGCGGCACCGACGCGCGACTCGACTCGAGCGGGCGCCAGACGAGCAACGAGCGTCGCCAGAACTACTACGAGCGGATGGACGCCAAGGCCGCCGCCCGTGCCGAGCTGGAGCAGGAGCGGAAGTCCGGCATGTGGGCCGACGACGAGGACGAGCAGGGCTGACCGCCGCATGACCGACACGACCGCCCTCGGCCCCGTGCGCCAGCGCGCCGATCTCCCGCGTGCCCGGCGGATCGTGGTCAAGGTCGGGTCGTCGTCGGTGTCGGGTGACGCCGCGGGCCAGATCGGCTCCCTCGTCGACGCCCTCGCCATCGCCCACGGGCGCGGCACCGAGGTCGTCCTGGTGTCGTCCGGGGCGATCGCGACGGGCTTCCCGTTCCTCGGGCTCGAAGGGCGTCCGGACGACCTCGCCACCCAGCAGGCAGCGGCGGCCACCGGGCAGAACGTGCTGATGTACAGGTACCAGCAGCAGCTCGACCGGCACGGCGTCGTGGCGGCGCAGATCCTGCTCACCGCCGGCGACCTGCAGAACCCGACGCACCGTGTCAACGCGCAGCGGGCGATCGACCGGCTGCTCGCCCTGCGGGTGCTGCCGATCGTCAACGAGAACGACACCGTCGCCACCCACGAGATCCGCTTCGGCGACAACGACCGGCTCGCAGCGCTGGTGGCGCGGCTCCTCGGGGCCGACGCCCTCGTGCTGCTCTCCGACGTCGAGGCCCTGTACACGAAGCCACCCGAGCAGCCGGGCGCCGAACGCATCGACGAGGTCCCGTTCGGGGACGAGCTCGCCGGTGTCACGTTCGGGTCGGTCGGCTCGGCCGGGGTCGGCACCGGGGGAGCGGGCACGAAGGTCGCGGCGGCACGACTCGCGGCCGAGGCGGGCACCGCGGTGCTCGTCACCGCGACGTCCCTGGTCGACCGGGCCCTGGCGGGGGAGCACGTCGGCACCTGGTTCCACGCGGGGTCGCAGTCCTGACGCTGCCGGGCTGCCGCCGTCACGCGGGCGGTGCCGGTCGCTGACTGCCGCCGTCACGTGGGTCGTGCCGGTCGCTGACTGCCGCCGTCACGCGGGTGGTGCCGGTCCTACAATCGACCCATGTCGCTGACCGCCCCCGCCCCGACCCTCACCGACAAGCTGGTGGCGGCCCGCGCCGCGGCCGGCGCCCTGGCGACCGCCACCACCGCCGTGAAGGACGCCGCGCTCCTGGCCGTCGCCCGGGCGGTCCGTGCGGCCACGGACGACATCGTGGCGGCGAACCACCTCGACCTCGTCGCGGGTGAGGACGGCGGACTCGCCGGGGGACTCCTCGACCGGCTCCGACTCGACCCGGGCAGGATCGACGCACTCGCGACGGCCGTCGAACACGTCGTCGGGCTCACCGACCCCGTCGGCCAGTCCGTGCGCGGGTCGGTGCTGCCGAACGGCCTGCAGCTCAGTCAGGTCCGCGTGCCGTTCGGCGTCGTCGGCGCGATCTACGAGGCCCGTCCCAACGTGACGGTCGACATCGCCAGCCTGGCGCTCAAGAGCGGCAACGCCGTCGTCCTGCGCGGCGGATCGGCAGCGGAACGCACGAACGCGGTGCTCGTCGGGGTGCTGCAGGACGCGGTCGAGTCGGTCGGGCTCCCACGCGCGCTGGTCCAGACGATCGACGAGTTCGGCCGGGCGGGCGCGACCGAGCTGATGCGTGCCAGGGGGCTCGTCGACGTGCTCATCCCGCGGGGCAGCGCGTCGCTCATCCAGACGGTGGTGACCGAGTCACAGGTCCCGGTGATCGAGACCGGCGCCGGCGTCGTGCACGTCTTCCTCGACGCGTCGGCGCCCCTGGAGCGGTCCGTCGACATCGTCCTGAACAGCAAGGTCCAGCGGCCGAGCGTCTGCAACGCGCTCGAGACCCTGCTCGTCCACCAGGCCGCCGCCGAACGGCTCCTGCCGACCCTGGCGGACCGGCTCCGTGCCGCCGGGGTGACCCTCCGCGGCGACGACGCGACCCGGTCGATCGTGCCCGGCGTGCTCCGTGCGACCGACGTCGACTGGGCGACCGAGTCGATGGACCTCGACCTCTCGATCCGGGTGGTCCCGGACGTCGACGCCGCCATGGCGCACATCGCGCGGTGGTCCACGCACCACACCGAGTCGATCGTGACGAACGACGTCGACACCGCCGAGCGGTTCCTGCAGGCCGTCGACTCGGCCGTGGTGATGGTCAACGCGTCGACGCGGTTCACCGACGGCGGCGAGTTCGGCTTCGGCGCCGAGGTGGGCATCTCGACGCAGAAGCTGCACGCGCGCGGACCGATGGGGCTGCCCGAACTCACCAGCACGAAGTGGGTCGTGCGCGGACAGGGTCAGATCCGCGGCTAGACTGGCCCACAGTCTTCCTCGACCGATCGGAGCACCGCACCATGACCCTCCTCGCTGAAGCCGCCGAGAACGCCTCGTCGGTCCCCGCGTTCATCTTCCCGGTCGTGGCCGCTGCGTTCTTCGCCTTCCTCGGTTTCGTCACGTGGTCCTTCCGTGACGTCGCGTACCGTCACTCGAACAAGTTCGAGGCCACCCGCACCCACGAGACCGGTGTGGACGAGTACGGCCACACCAAGATCTGACGCGCCGCTCCATGCTCGAGAGCTCGGGGCGGCCCCGCATCGGTGTGATGGGCGGCACGTTCGACCCCATCCACCACGGCCACCTCGTCGCCGCGTCCGAGGTCGCCAGGTCGTTCGACCTCGACGAAGTCGTCTTCGTCCCCACCGGACAGCCCTACATGAAGTCCGGTGTGACCGACGCCGAGCACCGCTACCTGATGACGGTCATCGCGACC
The DNA here is from genome assembly GCF_015350905.1 of Curtobacterium sp. VKM Ac-2865. GTDB lineage: Bacteria > Actinomycetota > Actinomycetes > Actinomycetales > Microbacteriaceae > Curtobacterium. The sequence goes on from NZ_JADKRZ010000003.1 coordinate 285,316, forward strand.
GCGTCGAACCCGATGTTCACCGTGAGTCGCGTGGACATCGACCGTCCCGGCCCGACGTACACGGTCGACACGCTCCAGGACCTGCACGAACAGCGTCCCGACGCGCAGCTCGTCTTCATCTCGGGCGCAGACGCCGTCCAGCAGATCGTCGACTGGAAGGATCATGATGGCCTGTGGGACCTGGCGCACTTCGTCGCGGTCACCCGTCCGGGCCACAACCTGAGCATCACCGGGCTCCCCGAGCGTGACGTGAGTCTGCTCGAAGTCCCGGCCCTGGCGATATCCTCGACCGACTGTCGCGACCGGGTCCGACGCGGCAACCCCGTCTGGTACCTGGTGCCCGACGGCGTCGTCCAGTACATCACCAAGCACCACCTGTATCGGAGCGTTGCATGAGTCCGTCCGACGCGCAGCCGCCCCTGTCGCGGCGCCAGGCGCGCGAGCGAGAGCGCGCAGCCTCGGCCGGGGGCCAGCCTGTGACCCCGCCGCCGACCGTGGCCGCACCCCAGCCCACCTCCGTCGACGGCGCACGTCGTCGTCCGGGTTCGCACGTCGCGCCGGCGGCTCCCGGCCCCGCGCAGTCCGCAGGGCCGGTCGTGCCGTCAGCACCGACCTCGTCCGCCGGCGTGCCGGACCAGCCCCCGGCCTCCGCAACGGAGATCGTGCCGGGATCCGGCGGCCTCACCCGCCGACAGATCCGGCAGATGCGCGCCGCCGAGGGGCAGGCCACCGGACCGGTGCCGCTGCGCAACCCGGCACCCCAGTCGTCCGACCGCACGGTGCAGGACGTCCTGGGCACGGTCGCCGAGCTGCAGGGCGACCAGGGCGACACCACGCCGCCGACCGCTCCCGCCGGGTTCGCCGGGGCGACTCCTCCCGCGTCGCCCACCTCCGACGACCCTGCCGACGAGCAGTCCACGGACGCCTCCGCTCCCGCGCCGCTGCCCGACCCGGCCGCCGAGCCGTCGGACTGGCAGGAGCCCTCCACCGCGACCACGCACCTCGACGAGGCTGCCGTCGAGCAGGCCACCGCCGCCGACGGGTCTCCGGATGCCCTCGAGCCGCTCGAGGAAGCCGCGGCGAACGCCGAGGAGCCGCGCCGCCACCGCTCGACCTGGGCGCCGCAGGCCGGCGACAACGAGAGCGACGCGAGCACGGACGGCTCGCCCGACGTCGACGGCGCGTCGGAGCTGCCGGCCGGCGTGCTCACGGACACCACGGCTGCACCGGACGCTGCCGCGTCGACGCCCGGGGTGTTCCCGCTGTCCCTCGACGAGGACGACACGAACGAGGTCCCGGTCCAGCGAGAGGACCGTCCGGTCCCCGCTGATGCACCGACGTCGCAGGCAGCACCCGGAGTGGCCTTCGTGCGCCCGGCCGAGCCGAAGCCGATGACGACCACGTTCGCCACCCCCGTCGGACACTGGTCCACGCAGGCGCACGACTCCAACGACACCGAGGTCCACGACGAGGCGACCGGCATCCGTCGGGTCGCCGAGACGGGCTCGAACGCGATCATCCTGCCGAACTCGGCGCTGGCCGACCCCACGGGTGCGCTCAACGCCACGGGTGAGGTCATCCTGACCGGCTCGATCGACCTGCCGGCGTCGCTGTCCTCGACCGGGTCGCACCGGCCGATCGACGGTGCCGAGGTGGACCGCCTGCTCGAGCAACACGACGAGCAGCCCGAGACGGACGCCAGCCCCGTCCGGGCCAGCCGCGCGGTGTCGAGTCACACGTCCACCCGGCAGGTGGTCCTCGCGGCCGCCAAGCCGAAGGAGTCGCGCGTGCCGATGATCCTCGGGATCACCGTCGGTGGTGTCTGCGTCGCCGCGGCCACCGTCATCATCGTGGCGCTCGTCTCGACGAACTTCTTCGGGTCCTGACGTCCGCGTCGCCCTACTGCTGTCGACCTCCTCGGTCGACCGACACCACGCCGCCGTCGGTGGCGTGGCTTATGATCGTGTCCCGTCCGGTGTCCTGCCGGATGACAACCGGAAGGACTCCGTGACCGCTTCCACCCGTGCTCTGGAACTCGTGCAGGTCGCCGCCGGCGCCGCCGACGCCAAGCAGGCCGAGGACCTCGTGGCCCTCGACGTGACCGGCCCGCTGCAGCTGACCGACGTGTTCCTCCTCGCCACTGGGCGCAACGAGCGCAACGTGATGGCCATCGCCGACGAGGTCGAGGACCGCATGCTGCAGGCCGGCGCCAAGACGCTCCGCCGTGAAGGCCGGAGCGAAGGCCGCTGGGTCCTCATCGACTTCGGCGACATCGTCGTGCACGTCTTCCACGAGGAAGACCGCCAGTACTACTCGCTCGAGCGCCTCTGGTCGGACTGCCCGACCATCACGCTCGACGTCGTCGCCGCGAACGCCCCGGCGGATGCCTCGGCCGACGCCTGACGCCGACGCGCCCGGGGTGCCGCCGCGATTTCGCTCCCCGGGTCGGCCATGGTGTACGCTTCACTGGTGCCTCGGGGGAACCTGAGGAACAAAATGGGTCTGTGGCGCAGCTGGTAGCGCACCTGCATGGCATGCAGGGGGTCAGGGGTTCGAGTCCCCTCAGATCCACCCGCGAAGCCCCGCTCTCCTCACGGAGAGCGGGGCTTCAGTCGTTGTCGGCGGTCCGGTCTCCGGTCGGGAGGCGCCCGTTCGCTACGCTGAGCGCATGAGCAACGACGCCCCCCTCTCCGGCACGCAGCTGTCCATCGCCGCCGCCGGGTACACCGCCGAGATCGCCACCGTCGGAGCCACGCTCCGCGCACTCCGGCAGGGGGGCCGCGACCTCGTCGTCCCGTTCGCGGCGGACCAGGTCCGCCCGGTGTTCCGCGGCGCCGTCCTCGCCCCGTGGCCGAACCGCGTCGTCGACGGCCGCTACACGTTCGACGGGCAGGACCACGAGCTCGCCCTCACCGAGCCGAAGCGCTCCCACGCCCTGCACGGTCTGGTCGCATGGGTCGACTTAGCCGTGGAGCAGCAGGAGGCCGACCGCGTCACCCTGACGACGACCGTCCAGGCGCAGGAGGGCTACCCGTTCCGTGTCGTCGTGCACGTGGAGTACCGCCTCGACGCCGAGGGCCTGCACACGACCGTGACCGGCACGAACGCCGGCGACCGCCCGGCACCCTGGGGGACCGGCCCGCACCCGTACCTCTCCGCGGGTGCGGGGAGCGTCGACGACTGGACGCTGACCCTGCCCGCCGCCGAGGTGCTCGAGGTCACCGAGGACCGGCTCGTGCCCACGGAGCTCGTCCCCGTGCACGACGAGTTCGACCTCCGCACGCCGACCCTGGTCGGCACCCGCTTCATCGACCACGCCTTCACCGGCTTCGACCGTGACGCCGAGGGCACGGCAGCGATCACCGTCACCGCCGCCGACGGGCACGGCGTGCGCGTGACCTTCGGCACGGAGTGCGGGTGGGCCCAGGTGCACACCGCCGACCACGTCGTGCCGGAGTACCACCGTGCGGGCCTCGCCGTCGAGCCGATGACCTGCGCGCCGGACGCGTTCAACGCGGGCGAGGACCGCGGCCTGGTCGTGCTCGCCCCCGGCGCAGCACACGCGGCCGCATGGACGATCGCGGCCGTCTGAGGATCGAGTCCCGTCGGGTCGACGGAGTCGACCTCGCGTCCATCGTCCGATCGGAGGACGGCGACCTCGTCTGGTTCGACTCCGCGCTGCCCGCTGGCGCGCCCGCATCGGCTGCCGGCCGGGCACGGTGGTCCGTCGTCGCCCCGTGCGACGGCCCCTTCGCCGTCCGGTTCCGTCACGAGGCCCGCTCCGCCGTCATCGACGTCTCGACACCGGCACGGTCGTGGTTCGGCATCGACCGATCGGAGGACCGCCCCGCGTTCGCCGTGCTCGACGACCTGCTCGCCGCCACCCCGCACCTCGACGAGCCCCTCGTCGGCCTCGGGTTCGCGCTCGGCTGGGTCGGCTTCCTCGGCTACGAGCTCGGCCGGGAGTCCGGCGGACCCGACCGGACCGCCGGCGGCCACGCGGACGCCGACCTGCGGTTCGTCGACCGTGCCGTCGTCGTCCGCGACGACGGCGCCGCGTGGGCACTCGCCCTGGTGAGCGACGCCGAACCGGCGGCCAGCGCCGCTAACCGGGCATGGCTCGACTCGGTGGGCACCCCGGCACCGGCGGTCGACGTCGTCGACGTGCCCCCGAGCCTCCCGGCCGGGTCGGTGGCGACCGGACGCGTGTCGCGCGCCGCGTACGAGACCGCGGTCGACGCGTGCCGCGCCGAGATCCGCGAGGGGAACGCGTTCCAGGTCTGTCTCACCACCGCCTTCGCCCTGCCGGTGGCCGCTCGGGAGGCTCGGGTCGGCTCCGGCACGGACCCGCAGCTCGACGAGTACCTGCGCATGCGGGCGGTGGACCCGGTGCCGTTCGGTGCCTACCTGCGGCTCGGACCGCTGCGGGTGGCGAGCCGGTCGCCGGAGCGGTTCCTGCGGATCGACGCCGACGGCGGGGTGCTGGCCGAGCCGATCAAGGGGACACGACGACGGCTCGAGGACCCCGAGGCGGACGCGGTGGTGCGCGACGAGCTGGCAGCGAGCGTCAAGGACCGTGCGGAGAACGTGATGATCGTCGACCTGCTGCGGAACGACCTGTTGCGGACGGCGACGCCCGGGTCGGTGCACGTCGATCGGCTGTGCGAGGTCGAGACGTACGCGAGCGTGCACCAGATGGTGTCGACGATCGGTGCCGTGGTGCCGGCGGGGACCTCGCGAGCGGCGGTGGTGCGGGCGGCGTTCCCGCCAGGGTCCATGACCGGTGCGCCCAAGATCAGCGCGATGGCCACCTCCGACCGGTTGGAGGATGTGCCGCGCGGGGTGTACTCGGGCGTGATCGGCTACTTCTCGGCGAGCGGGGCGGCGGATCTGTCGGTGGCCATCCGGACACTGGTGACGGTGGTCGGTGCGGACGGCGTGCGGTCGCGGACGCTCGGTGCCGGCGGCGCGGTGACGTGGTCCTCGGTCGCGCAGGACGAAGCGGACGAGGTCGAGACGAAGACACGGTCGGTGCTGGGGAGCGTGGGGGCGGTCGCTTCCTGGTGAGCTGATCGAACGGGTGTTCGAACGCATGTCCACGAATGTCGGACGCGATTGACATCATCGAACACATGTTCGAATATGAGGGCATGCAGACGGCGACGGCACTCCGTTCGCCCGGGGACCGCGCCGAGCGCCCCGGGCGTCGTGACGCTGCCGTCAGCGGTGTCGGTGCTGCCGACCACCTCCGGGACGCCCGCGCGGCACTCGACCGGATCACGTCGCTGCGCTCGCGGGTCGACGACATGGAGTCGACCCGCCTGGACACGGCGGGGCTCCCCACGGCGGCGGCGTTGGAGCCCCTGCTGCCCGGGGGAGCCATCCGGGCAGGCGGCACCTACGCGGTGCCCGAGTCCGTCCTGCTCGCGATGACCATGCTGCAGGCAGCCTCTGCCGCGGGGGCGTGGTGCGCGGTCGTCGGGGTGCCGTCCTTCGGGATCGAAGCCGCGGCGGCCGCCGGGATCGACCTGGAACGCCTCGTGCTCGTGCCCGACCCGGGCGACCAGTGGCTCGCCGTGACCGCGGCGATGGCCGACGTCGCACAGATCGTCCTGACCCGTCCGCTCGGGCGGGTCGTGCCCGGTGACGTCGCGCGCCTGTCCGCCCGGTTGCGGCAGCGCGGGGGAGCGCTCGTCGCCCTCGGGTCGTGGCCAGGCGCCGACGTCACGCTGCGCGTCACGTCGTCCACGTGGTCGGGGATCGGACAGGGGCACGGCCACCTGACGGAGCGTCGGGCCACGGTGACGGCGACCGGTCGTGCCGGCGCGGTGCGTCCGCTCAGCGCCGAACTGCTGCTGCCGGCGGCCGACGGTGTGGTCCGGACCGCGACGCCGATGCCGGTGGCGCTGCCCGGGGGCGGCGAGCACGGAGTGCGCGGCGACCTGCGGCCCGTGGCGGTGGCGTCGTGATCGGGCAGCAGCGCGTCCGTGTCGACGCGATCGTCCGTGGTGGCGGAGCCCTGCCCGAGCCCCCGCCCACCAGGACCATCGTGCTCTGGTGCCCGGACTGGCCCGTCATCGCCGCTGCCCGGGCCGCCGGTGCCCCGCCGGAGCAGCCCTTCGCGGTGGTGTCGAAGGGCCTGGTGTACGCGAGCTCGGCGTCCGCGCGGCAGCACGGTGTCGTCCGGGGGCTCCGGATGCGGGAGGCCCAGGCGCGCTGCACGGACCTCGTGGTGCAGTCCTACGACGACGCCCTCGACCACCGTGCGTTCGAGCCGGTCATCCGGGCCGTGGAGGCAGCGGTGCCCGGGGTGGAGGTCCTGCGTCCCGGCACGCTCGCGCTGCGCTCCCGTGGGCCGGCGCGCTACTACGGCGGTGAACGCGCCGCAGCGGCCACGCTCGCCGGGATCGCCGCCGACCACGGTGCGCCCGGGGTCCGTGCGGGCGTGGCGGACACCCCGTTCGCGGCGGAGCAGGCCGCCAGGGCACGTCCGGTCCGGCCGGGGGAGCGGGTGCGCATCGTGCCCGTCGACGGGTCGTCCGACTTCCTGGCGCCGCTGCCGCTCGGGGTGCTGGGTGATGCCGACCTGGCGTCGGTGCTCGACCGCCTCGGCATCACCACGCTCGGGGCGTTCGCCGCGCTGCGTGACGAACAGGTGCGTGACCGGTTCGGGCTCGCCGGGGCGTTCCTGCACCGACTGGCGGGCGGCCGCGACCCGCGCGAGATCTCCGCGCGCGAGATCCCGCCGGAGCTCCGGACCGAGGCCTCCTTCGAGCCGGCGCTCGACCGTGCCGACCAGATCGCGTTCGCGTTCCGCCGGTCGGCCGACGACTTCGCCGCCCGGCTCCGCGCTGCCGGGCTCGTCGCGACGACCATCCGCGTGGGGATCCTCGACGAACGGGACATCCTGCTCGAGCGCACCTGGACCCACCCCCGCTGGTTCGACGCCGCCGACGTGGTCGACCGGGTGCGCTGGCAGCTCGCCGGCGGGGTCGACCCCACCGGGCTCGAGGCCCCGGTCACGTCGGTGGTCCTCGAACCGGTCGCCGTCGACGACATGGCGAACCACGAGCGCGGGCTGTGGGGGTCGGGGCCGGACGAGCGGGTCCACCACGGGCTCGCCCGCGTGCAGGGCATGGTCGGACACGACGGCGTGGTGACCCCGCGCATCGGCGGTGGGCGAACCCTGTCCGAACGGATGGTGCTCGTGCCGTGGGGCGACGCGCCACCCGCCGACCTCGGCGCCGTCCGTGACCGCCCCTGGCCCGGCAAGCTCCCCGGGCCGCCCCCGGCCACGGTGCTCGAGCGTCCCCGCCCCGTGGACGTCGTCACGGTCGACGGCGGCAGCGTGGACGTCGACGACCGCGGTGTGCTCTCGGGCACGCCCGGCCGGTTCCGAGCCGAGGGTGACCGCGGCGGTGGCTTCGCCGCGGTGACCGCGTGGGCGGGTCCCTGGCCGCTCGTCGTGCGCTGGTGGGACGCCGGCGGTCGGCGCTTGCACCGGTTGCAGCTCGTCGACGCCGAGGGACGGGCCTGGTACCTGGTCCTCGCCGACCACCGCTGGTGGGCAGAGGCGGTCGCCACGTGAACAGGAGCAGCTGATGGGGTACGACAACCCACCGATCCCGTGGTCGCAGTTCGAGCGGGCGCTGTCCGACAAACGGAGCCCGGGGACGGCACACGAGGGCGACGGCGGGGACAGCCCGGCGTGGTCGCGCAAGCGTGCGCGGTACGAACCGTCCGAGGTCGCCCAGGGCAGTGACGCACCCACCGTGCCGTACGCGGAGCTGCACGCGCACTCCACGTTCAGCTTCCTCGACGGCGCCAGCCAGCCCGAGCACCTGTTCGAGGAAGCCGCCCGGTTGCGCCTGCACGCCCTCGCGCTCACCGACCACGACGGCTTCTACGGCGCTGCCCGGATGGCGGAGGTCGCCGAGGCCTACCCGACCGTCGGCACCGTGTACGGCACCGAGCTCTCCCTCGGCCTGACCGAGCCGCAGAACGGGGTCCCCGACCCCGAGGGCTCCCACCTGCTGCTGCTCGCCGACGGACAGGACGGCTACCACCGGCTGGCCGGGGCCGTCACGAGCGCCCACCTGCGCGCCGGGTCCGAGAAGGGCCGTCCGCAGTACGACCTCGACGACCTCGCCCAGCGGTCGGGCGGACACTGGCGCGTGCTGACGGGCTGCCGGAAGGGTGCCGTGCGACAGGCGCTCGAACACGGCGGCGAGTCCGCGGCCGACACCGCCCTGCGCGCGCTGCTCGACCGCTTCGGCACCGGCAACGTGGTCGTCGAGCTCCTCGACCACGGCGACCCGCTCGACAGCGCCAGGAACGACGCCCTCGCCGCGTTGGCGGCCGCACATGCGCTGCCCGTCGTCGCGACCGGCAACGTGCACTACGCCACACCCGACCGGTTCCCCGTGGCGACGGCCCTCGCCGCGGTGCGGGCACGGCGCAGCCTCGACGAGATCGACGGCTGGCTGCCGGCCGCCGACACCGCCCACCTGCGCTCCGGTGCCGAGATGACCCGTCGGTTCGCGCGGTACCCGGGTGCGATCGAGCACAGCGTGACGCTCGCCGACGAACTCGGCTTCCGCCTGAAGACCGTGCAGCCCGGGTTGCCCGACATCGACGTCCCGGACGGCCACACTGCGATGTCGTGGCTGCGGGAGCTCACGTGGGACGGCGCCCGGCGCCGGTACCCGGGCAGCGCGGACGGCGTCGACCCCCACAAGCGGGAGCGCATCGAACGCGAACTCGCGGTGATCGAGGACAAGAAGTTCCCCGGGTACTTCCTCATCGTCCGCGACATGGTCCAGTACGCCCGGGGTCGGGGGATCCTCTGCCAGGGGCGTGGTTCGGCGGCGAACTCGGCGGTCTGCTACCTGTTGGAGATCACGGCGGTGGACTCCATCCGCTACGGACTGCCGTTCGAACGGTTCCTGTCGGCGATGCGTGACGAGGAGCCCGACATCGACGTCGACTTCGACTCGGACCGCCGAGAAGAAGTGATCCAGTACGTCTACGACAAGTACGGCCGGTACAACGCCGCGCAGGTCGCGAACGTCATCACCTACCGCCCGAAGGGCGCCGTGCGGGACATGGCCAAGGCACTCGGCCACAGCCCGGGGCAGCAGGACGCCTGGTCCAAGCAGGTCGAGCGCTGGGGGTCCGTCACCGAGAGCCAGGACCACGACATCCCGGCCGAGGTCGTCGGGCTGGCCAGCGACGTCCTCGGGTTCCCCCGGCACCTCGGCATCCACTCCGGCGGCATGGTGCTCACCGACCGGCCCGTGGGCGAGGTCGTGCCGATCGAGCACGCCCGCATGGACGGCCGCACGGTGCTGCAGTGGGACAAGGACGACTGCGCGTACATGGGGCTGGTGAAGTTCGACATGCTCGGGCTCGGCATGCTCGCGGCGTTGCAGTACTCGTTCGACCTGGCGGCGGAGCACTGCGGGGAACGCTGGGAGATGCACTCCATCCCGAAGGAGGAACAGGGCGTCTACGACCAGCTGTGCCGGGCGGACACGATCGGGGTGTTCCAGGTCGAGTCCCGCGCGCAGATGGGCACGCTGCCCCGACTGCTCCCGCGCCGGTTCTACGACCTGGTGATCGAGGTCGCGCTCGTGCGCCCCGGGCCGATCCAGGGCGGCGCGGTGCACCCGTACATCCGGCGCCGCACCGGCGAGGAACCGATCACCTACATGCACCCGTCGCTCGAGCCGGTGCTCGAACGCACCCTCGGTGTGCCGCTGTTCCAGGAGCAGCTGATGCAGATGGCGATCGCCGTCGGCAACTGCTCGGGAGACGACGCCGACCTGTTGCGGCGTGCCATGGGGTCCAAACGCGGACACGAGAAGATCGACCGGCTGCGCGACAAGCTCTACGCGGGCATGGCGGACAACGGCATCCACGGAGCGGACGCCGACACCATCTACGCGAAGATCCAGGCGTTCGCGAACTTCGGCTTCGCGGAGAGCCACTCGATCAGCTTCGCGCTCATCGTCTACGCCAGCGCCTGGATGCGCCTGCACTACCCGGGGGCCTTCCTCGCGGCGCTGCTCCGGGCCCAGCCGATGGGGTTCTACTCGCCGCAGACCCTGGTGGCCGATGCTCGACGACACGGGGTCGAGGTGCTGCGTCCGGACATCCTGCGTTCGGCGGTCGACGCAACCCTGGAGCCCCTCGACGGACACGGTGCCGGGTCGCACGGTGACGATGCCTGTCTCGCCGCCGAGCAGCCACCCGTGCTGCCGTTCGACAAGGCGCGGCCCGACGACACCGCACAGCACCGGCGGGACGGCGCCTCCGCGGTCCGGCTCGGGCTGGCCGAGGTGGCCTCGCTCGGACGCAAGAGCGCCGAGCGGATCGTCGCCGAGCGCGACGCCAACGGGCCCTTCACGGACATGTCCGACCTCGCCCGTCGGGTCGGCCTGACGACGGCACAGCTCGAGGCCCTCGCCGCCGCCGACGCGTTCGCGCCGTTCGGGGTCGACCGCCGCGGCGGCATGTGGTCGGCCGCCCAGGCCGCTGCCGAGCGCCCAGACCAGCTGCCGGACACGCAGGTCGTCGTGCAGCCGCCGTTGTTCGGACAGATGACGAGCGGCGACGTGCTCATCGCGGACATGTGGTCGACGGGCATGACGACGGACGACCACCCCGTCGGGCACCTCCGCGACCGGCTCCGGGCGAAGCGGGTGCTCAGCGTCGAGGACCTCGCCACGGCCGAGAACGGTCGGCGGATCGAGGTCGGCGGCATCGTGACGCACCGGCAGCGTCCGGCGACGGCGTCGGGGATCACCTTCCTCAACGTCGAGGACGAGACCGGCCTGGTCAACGTCATCTGCAGCGTCGGGGTGTGGGGGCGGTACCGGCGAGTTGCCCGGGAGTCACCGGCGGTCGTCGTCCGCGGGATCCTCGAGCGCTCGCAGGACGGCGTCGTGAACGTCGTGGCCGACCGCATCGAGCGCCTCCCGCTGGCGGTCAGGACGAGGTCCCGCGACTTCCAGTGACGCGGGCGCCGCGGTGCCCGCACGCCATCCGCGCCCCGCTGCGGGCATCGCGCCCGCGGGTACCGGGGCGCGATGTGCGCCACGGGGCGCGGTGCGAGGGGCATCAGGCGCTGCAGTCCGCCGCGACGTCGCGGGGAGCGGAGCATCCGCGTGGACTGGCCCACTCGCGCGAAGCGGCGCATCTGCGCAGCTACGCGATGCGACGCCGCGCCGGCCGTGCCGACGTCAGTGAGCACGTGCCGGGCGGGAGGCTCGGTGCGGGCTGGCACCGAGCCTCCCGCCCGGCCGCGCCGCGAGCGGTCGCGACACCCCGCTCAGGTCCGCCCACCGGCCACGACCCGTCGGTCGGAGCGTCGCGCAGCGACGACGACCGCCCACTCGGCCGAACGCGCGCGGGGCGTCGTGACCACTCGACGCAGGCGTGGCGGGGCGAGGCACGAGCGAGGGCTGCCGCGCAGCGCTACCGCGCCACGGGGACGCGCACGGTGACCTCGAGACCACCGGAGCGGACGTTGCGGAGGGACGCCGTGCCTCCTGCCCGTTCGGCGACGGCACGGACGATCGCGAGCCCCAGGCCGGAGCCGCCCGGCAGCGGGATCGTGCCGGTGGCCGGGTCGGGAGCGGGGCGGGACTTCCTGGCCTCGTCGGGGCGGGTGAAGCGGTCGAAGGCGACCGGCACGAAGGACTCGGGCACGCCGGGCCCGTCGTCGGTCACCTGGAGCTCGCCGAACTCGGGCGTGCTGCGCCAGGTGACGAGGACGCCGCCGCCTCGGGGGAGTGCGGAGACCGCGTTGCCCGCGATGTTCGTCACGAGCTGGGCCATGCCGCCGGCGTCGAGCCGGTACCGGGCCTCGTCCGAGGGCGAATCCGAACCCGAGGGCGACCCCGACGCCGACCCCGCCCCCGCACCCCCAGCCGGCGGCTCCAGGTCGAAGTCGACGGTGACGTCCTTCGTGCTCGCGATCAACCGGACCCGGTCGACGGCGGCCATGACCTCGTCGCCCAGGTCCGACCACGTCGAGAGCGCCTGCTGGTCGGTGTCACCGGCGCGCTCGGACTCCTCGATGCGGGAGAGCGTCAGCAGGTCGTTCGCCAGCCGGGACAACCGCGCGACGTTGTTCTTGGCCCGCTCGATGTGCTCGGCCAGCGCGGCGGCGTCACCGGTGTCGAGCGAGGCCAGGTCGAGCTGCGTGGTGAGGATCGCGAGCGGGGTGCGCAGTTCGTGGCTGGCGTCGGAGACCATCTGGCGCTCGCGCTCGGTCGCCTGCCGGGTCCGCGCCAGGAACGCGTTCAGCGTCATGGCGAGGGACGCCAGCTCGTCCTGCGCCGGCCCGACCGGCAGCTCGGCGCGCTCGGGGGCGACGGAGAGCCGCTCGGCCTCGCGCCGCATCCGGTTCACCGGACGGAGCGCGGCGGTGGCGAGGACCCACGAGGCGATGCCGAAGGCGACGAGGATCGCCAGGCCGGTGATCGAGAGGGTCGTGGTGAGGTCGTCCACGACGATCGCCTCGGCCTGCGCGTTGCGGGCGGCGACGACGGTCCAGCGCCCCGCCTGGTTGACAGGGTGTTCGACGACGACGCGGTACTGCGAGCCGGACACGGTGATGACGTTCGTGCCGGCGGCGGTCGTGGTCAGGCTGCCGAGGGCGTTCTCGACCCGGGTCGGCATCGTGGAGAGCCGGATCTCGCCCTTGGGAGACACGACGGCGACGAGCTGCGCGTTGCCGGGCGGGGACAGGTCGGGATCGCTGTCGACCTCGAGCGTCGCGACGTACGGATCGGCGTCGGCGTCGAGCAGGGTCCTGGTGGCCGACGCGACGACGCTGACGACCTGGAAGCGCATCACCAGGACGAGCAGCACGATGACCACCGCGGCGATCGCCGTCGACCCGATCGTGATCCGCGACCGGAGCGAGAGCAGCCGGAGCGGCCGGATGAAGCGCAGCACGTCGCGGCGCGTCAGGACCCGAGCAGGTCGAGTCGGTAGCCGCGGCCGCGCACGGTGGAGATCGCGACGGTCGCCTCGTGCGACGTCAGCTTCTTGCGGAGGTACGAGATGTACTGCTCCACGACGTTCGGGTCGACGTGCTGCGATCCGTCCCAGACCTCTTCGAGGATCTTGGGCCGGTCGACGACCGTGCCGACGGAGCGCGCGAGCAGCCGCAGCAGCGCGAACTCGGTCGGGCTGACGGCGACGCGCTGCCCCTGGATGGAGACGCGGCGGGCCTCGGAGTCGATGGCGACGTCGCCGACCTCGATGACGCGCGGGGCCCCGGCGGCCTCGCGGCGGCCGAGTGCGCGGAGCCGGGCGGTGAGCTCGGCGAAGGCGAACGGCTTCGTCAGGTAGTCGTCGGCACCGGCGTCCAGGCCGAACACCCGGTCGTCGACGCCGTCGCGGGCGGTGACGAGCAGGATCCGCACGGGGTCCTCCCGTTCGCGGATGCGTCGCGCCAGCTCGAACCCGGACATGCCGGGCATCATCACGTCGACGACCGCCAGGTCGAAGGCGTTGTCCCCGAGCGCGATGAGCGCCTCGACACCGTTCTCGACCGCGGTCACGCGGTACCCCTCGGCGGCGAGACCGCGTTCCATGAGGGCGCGCATCTCGTCGTCGTCCTCGACCACCAACAGCCGCATAGTGACCTCCTGGGACCCATCGTGGCATCGAACCGTCGTCCGGTGGGGCTGCGACCTCGATCCTGACTGAATCTCGTCACAGCGTGCCCCGTGATCGAGGGACATGAGGACTGCTTGTGTCGTTGCTAGGCTCCCCGGCAGGACGGGATGTACCCGACAGACCGTCCTGTCTCTGGGGGACCCATGAACGACCACTCCGACCACCCGGCAGTCATCCGACTGCGTGCCGAGCTCGACGCCGCGTGGAAGGGCGTCGGCGCGCTCGCGCAGCTCGAGGGCGTCAGCCGCGACCGCGTGGTCGCCGAGCTCCGCGCCGCCGTCCCGGACGTCGCCAGCCGTGCCGCTCGCGAAGCCGGCCAGGAGGCCGTGGTCGCCGAGCTCCGTCGGTTCGCGGCTGCCGAGGTGGTCGCCTCCGACCCCACGGTGCCCAGCCGCGTGATCTGGGGCGACATCGTCGGCACCGCCACCGTGGCGGCCACCGCAACGACGACGCTGACGTAGGGCCGCGCGCTCAGTCGTCCTCGCCGAGGAGCTCCTCGCGCACGCGCCGGATGTCCTCGAGCAGGGCACCGATCAGGATCCAGTGCCGGGAGTTCGGCCGGACGACCTCGAGCGGTGCGGTGAGGGCCGGCTCGGACTCTTCCGCGAAGGCCTCCGGCTCCGTCATCGCGAGTTCGGTGGACTCCACCTGCCGTCCGAGTGCCCGGACGTCGGCGCCGATCCTGGCCACCTCGGTCGCGATCCGTCCCACCATCGGGTCGGCGCGGAGGTCGGGCGTGGCGTTGTCACGGATGGCCCGTGTCATGCCGGTGACCCGCGTGACCAGGACCCGCAGGTGCTCGGTGACGGCGACGTCCCGGTCGAGGATCATCCGGTGCCGACCGCCGCGCGGGTTCATCGTGAGCGACTCCCGCGCCGCGGTCAGTGCGGCGTCGGCCTTGGCATGCTGCTGCCGGAGCGAGCGCGCCCGGAGCAGGGCGTCGTGCCACCGGTCGTGGTCCCAGCCCTCGGTGAGACCGATCGCGACCCGCTCGAACGCCACCGCGGTGTCACGGGCCAGCCGGGCGACCGCGAGGTGGCCCGGGCGGAGCAGCACGGGCGGCACGATGACGGCGTTGACCACGAGGGCCACCGCAGCGCCCAGCACGGTCTCGAGGACGCGGTCCGCCGAGTAGTTCGGGGTGACCACCCCGGCGGTCAGCACGAGCATCCCGCTGATGCCGACCTGTGTCGCCGAGGTCGGCGTGAGCCGGAGCGCCCAGGCGATGAGGATCGACACGACGATCGCGACGAGGACCACCCACACCGAGTCGCCGAGCAGGAAGTGCAGCCCGGTCGCCAGCACGACGCCGAGCACGACGCCGGCACTGCGCTCCAGACCCTTCACGAAGGACTGGTTGATGCTCGGCTGCACGACCAGCAGCGCCGCGATCGCCGCGAAGGTCGGGAAGGGTCCGCGGATGACGACTTCACAGAGCAGCACCGCCGCGACCACCGCGACCGCGGTCTTCACGACCTGCAGGAAGGGGGAGCGGCTCGAGCTGCGGAGGCGCGAGACCGGGTTCACGGAGACCACGCTAGCCACGCATCCGCACGCCGAGCCGTGCACGAACGCGACGAAACCGCACGGACACGGTTGACTGATCCTGTGTGGCCGAATCATGAGCGCGTCATCCCGGAGGCCTTCGTCGGCTCCGGGACCACTGTCGTGGCTGCGCGCGCGCACTCGGTCGAGCCCTCGGGCAACGGGTACCTGTACGGGTATGAGGTCGACACCCTCGACCGCAACAACTTGCGCGCCACCGTCCTGACCTACGTCGACACCGGCGGCACCCACGACCAGAACAGCGCCCTGGTCACGGACCCGGCGACGAACGAGCCCGTCTCGGTCTGGGCGTACCCGAACGACCCCGGCCTGCCGGTCCTGCCGCAGGTGACCTACCGCGACGCCGTGGCCGAGCTCCTGACCACCCTCGGGATGCCGGTGACGAACCCCGTGCTGACCGTCGCCGCCTACCGCCCGGGCAAGCGCGCCGTGGTCCGGGTCGACGCCCCGGAGGGCACGCTCTTCCTCAAGGTCGTCCGCCCGCACCGCGTCGCACCGATCGTCCGCACGCACGAGCAGTTCGTCGCGGCCGGGCTCCCGGTGCCGCGCGTGCTCTCCAGTCGTGGTGACGGTCTGCTCGTGCTCGAACGGATCCGTGGCGTGCCCGCGGGCAGCCGCATCCTCGACATCGCCGACGACCCGCGCTTCGTGGCGTCCCTGGCGGCGCTGACCGGCCGGATCGCCACGGTGCCGATGACCCAGCAGGCCCGCGCCGACGCGATGGACCACGCGGACTGGCACCGGAAGACGCTCGTCACGGCGCTCCCGCAGGACGCGCTCGAGATCGACGAGCTCTACGACGCGATCGGCCGACGCTCGATCGGCTGGACCACGACCGACAGACAGGTCGTGCACGGTGACCTGCACCTCGAGCAGGTCTTCGTCGACGAGGACGAGCCCTGGCGCATCTCCGGCCTGCTCGACATCGACACCGCCGGCTGGGGCTACCCGGTCCGCGACATCGGCGCGGTGGTCGCACACCTCGTCGTCACCGGGCTGTGGCACCGCTCCCGGGGTGACGCCGACCGAGGCGCAGCCGCGGAACGCCTCGCTGACGCCATCGCCCGCGACTGGGCCGCACGGAACCCCGCCGCCGCGGAGCGCCTCGGACCGGCCATCGGCGCCCAGCTGCTGGCGCACGCCGGAGGCCAGGCGACCACGGGCTCCGCGAACGGCATCGCCACCGCGGAACAACTGCTGCGGGCGACACGGGCCGCGCTCGCGGAGCCGGCGCCGAGCCTCCCGGCCGACGGGTCGGCCCGCCCCCGGTCCGCGCCCCGCCGCTGAGACGCGCGTTCCCACCTGCCGCGCGTGGGCCGGCAGGTCGGAACGCGCGTACTGGGTCGGAAGATCTGACCCGGTACGCGCGATTCCGCTCACCACGCCCGTTCCCCCTTGCAACGCGCGATTGCACCGGCCACGCGCGATTCCACTCGCAACGCGCGTTCCCGCCGACCGCGCCTTGGGCGGCAGGTCGGAACGCGCGTGGTGCGTCGGAAGATCCGACCTGGTAGGCGCGGTTGCACCCGCAACGCGCGTTCCCGCCCACACCACGGCCTGGAGGCCCGACGCGCGCGGGGTGCGCCGAGTCGCCTCCGTCGGTGGTCCGGGAGTACACTGACCGCGCACGCACCGCGTGCTCGCACGCCGCGTCGATTCCGGACACGGCACCCGACCGGTTGGTCGAGCGGGCACCGGGTCCGCGGCCGCTCCCAGTGAGTCGCGTGCGTGCGACAGCGCCGGATCCTCCGCGCAGATCGAACCCATCGGACACCACCCGGGTGACCGCGACGGGCACGGTCGACAGCCAGAACGTCGTGGGGATCGGCGCACCGGTGGGCCGCATCGGCCCGCCATGGCAGTGGTGCGACGGACGCACCGACGACTTCCGCCAGGACGGCGGCTCGCCCCGGTCTCGGGACGGAACAAGGAGGAGCCTTGGCTCGATCAGGCACGCGGCGTGCAGCCGGTGGGACGCGGACCGCGTCGCGCCGGACCCGGCCGCTCGACAACGACGGCGTCATCCCCGTGCTCGCCCGCGCGGTGCGCGAGGTCGAGGCGGCCGCCCAGCGCGGACCGCTGAAGGCGTCGAACCGCACGAAGTTCCAGGCGGTCGCCCTGCTCATGCGCGAGGAACGTGCCCGCGTGAAGGCGGACACGACGCTCACCGACGCACAGCGGGCCGAGCAGATGAAGCGGCTCGACGGCGTCGCGACGATCCTCGCCAAGACGGCGGCGCGGGACACCAGCGTCATCCAGCTCCTGGCGGAGGAGTCGCCGGTGACCGAGGCGACCCGCACCGTCAAGCGCGACATGATGATCGCCGGCGGCGTGGAGATGCAGCCGGAGGACCTCGTCATCGCCGCCGAGCCCGCGCCGGTGGTCACCGCGCAGGAGCGAGCCGTGGTGCCGCAGGCCGTGGTGCAGCGCCAGCTCGCGAACCCGTTCCTGCCGCCGGACTTCGCGCTCGCCGACCAGCCCGTCGCGCACCCGCGTCGTCTTGCGAACTGGGAGCTGTTCGGACCGCTCTTCAAGTCGTTCGAGTACGGCGCCGGCGGGGGAGCGGCCTCGATGCGGCTGCCCGACCCGACCTCCGTGCAGACCGTCTCCGGCACCGCGCTGATGCAGCATCAGGCGGAGCTCGTCGCCTCCGCCGCGCAGGGCCACCGCACGTTCCTGCTCGCCGACGAGCCCGGACTCGGCAAGACCGCCCAGTCGCTGCTCGCTGCCGAGGCCGCCGGGGCGTACCCGCTGCTCGTCGTCGTGCCGAACGTCGTCAAGACCAACTGGGCGCGCGAGGCCGCTCGCTGGGTGCCGAACCGCCGCGCCACGGTCATCCACGGTGACGGTGACGACCTCGACGGGTTCGCCGACATCGTGATCGTCAACTACGAGATCCTCGACCGGCACTTCGGTTGGCTCGGGGCCTTCGGGTTCAAGGGCATGGTCGTCGACGAGGCCCACTTCATCAAGAACAAGGACTCGCAGCGCTCGAGGTTCGTGCTGCAGCTCGCCGAGAAGATCCGCGCGCGCACCTCGTCGCCGCTGCTCATGGCGCTGACGGGTACCCCGCTGATCAACTCGGTGGAGGACTTCCGCACGATCTGGGAGTACCTCGGCTGGATCGACGACAAGAAGCCGCGCGCGCAGCTCATGAACGAGCTCGAGGACATCGGGCTCACCCCGGCCGACCAGGGCTTCTTCGCCGAGGCCCGGCGCGCCGTGATCGACATGGGCATCGTCCGACGCCGCAAGGTCGACGTCGCGGCGGACATCCCCGCCCGTCGCATCGCCGACATCCCCGTGGAGCTCGACGGCGACGAGGGCCGCTCGATCCGCGACGCCGAGCGGGAGCTCACCGCGAAGCTCGTCAAGCGCTACCACCAGGCGCTCGACGCCCGCACCGGCCAGGCGCCGGTCGAGGGCATCGACCACAAGCTCGTCCGCCAGGTCGCGCGGTGGGAGCTCGAGGACCAGGACGCCTCCTCGACCGGGGAGAACGTGTTCTCGATGGTCCGGCGCATCGGTCGTGCGAAGGCCCAGCTGGCGGCGGACTACGCGGCGCAGCTGGCCACGAACGTCGGGAAGGTCGTGTTCTTCGCCAAGCACCTCGACGTGATGGACCAGGCCGAAGAGGTCTTCGCTCGTCGGCACCTGCGCACCGCGACGATCCGCGGCGACCAGACCGCGGCGCAGCGCACGGCCGAGATCGACTCGTTCGTGAACGACCCCGACGTCGCCGTGATCGTCTGTTCGCTGACGGCGGCCGGCGTGGGGATCAACCTGCAGGTGGCGTCCAACGTCGTCCTCGCGGAGCTGTCCTGGACCAGTGCCGAGCAGACCCAGGCGATCGACCGCGTGCACCGCATCGGTCAGGAAGAACCCGTCACCGCGTGGCGCATCATCGCGGCCCAGACGATCGACACCAAGATCGCCGAGCTCATCGACTCCAAGGCGGGCCTGGCAGCGCGAGCGCTCGACGGATCCGACGAGGAAGTGGTCGACTCGGGCGACATCCAGCTCGACGCCATGGCGGCGCTGCTGACGGAGGCGCTCGGCGGCTGACCTGCCGTTCGGTGCCGTTCGGTGCCGAACAACGAAAACCCGCTCGAACCACGGACTTCCGCGGTTCGAGCGGGTTTCGGTTGTGCGGGGCGGTCGGCGCCGCCGATGCGGACGCCGCCCGGGCAGCGCGTCAGATGCGCGACTGGACCTCGGCCAGGGACGGGTTCGTCGCGGTGCTGCCGTCGGGGAACACCAGCGTCGGCACGGTCTGGTTGCCGCCGTTGACCTCGGCGACGAGTTCGGCCGTCCCCGGCGTCTGTTCGATGTCGACCTCGGTGAAGGGCACGCCGGCCTTGGACATCTGGTTCTTCAGACGGGCGCAGTAGCCGCACCAGGTGGTGGTGAACATGGTGACGCCGCCGGCCTGGGGCACGAACGCGTCGCGGGTGATCGTCTCGCTCATGTCCACAGGCTAACCCCGCGGTGTCGTGAGCACCCCGGGCACCCTGGTAGACAGGGGTACGTGACGGACACGCACCTCGAGATCGAGCGCACCTACGACCTTCCAGACGACGCCAGCCTGCCCGACCTGATCGGTGTCGGCGGCATCATGCAGGTCGACCACCAGGAGCCCTTCGAGCTCGACGCGACCTACTGGGACACCGAGCGGTACGACCTCGTCGCGGCGCACGTCACCGTCCGTCGGCGCACGGGCGGCCCGGACGCCGGCTGGCACATCAAGCGCGCCGAGTCCGACACCGTCCGGCACGAGGAGCACTTCCCGCTCACGGACGACGCCGACACCGTGCCGGTGGAGGTCCTGGCCGCGCTGTTCACCGAACGCCGTGGACGTGGCCTGCGGCCGGTGGTCCGGATCACGACCACCCGCACGGTGACGCGGCTCCTCGACGAGGACGGCGACCAGATCGCCGAGCTCGCCGACGACCGCGTGAGCGCCGAGCGCCTCGACGCCGACGCCCCCGCCGACCCCAGGACCTGGCGCGAGGCCGAGGTCGAGACCGTCGAGGGCGTCGACCAGCAGGTCGCCCACGAGTTCCTCCGGTCCCTCGACGGCCGCTTCGCCGCGGTCGGGGCCGGCCCCGCCGCCGTCGCGTCCAAGCTGGCGCGTGGGCTGGCAGGAGCACCCGCACCGCGCCTCCAGTCCGCTGACAAGCCGGACAAGGGCACCGTCGCCCGCGCGATCACGAAGCGTCTCAAGAAGCTGCGCTCCGCGCTGCTCTCCCAGGAGGCCCGGCTGCGGTCCGGCGACACCGCCGGCCTCCGCGAGACGGCCGAGACCGCGCTCGGGGTCGCGGCCGTCCTGCAGACGTACCGTCCGGCGTTCGCCGCGACCGAGGAGCTGGACCGCGCCGCCGAGGCGGCGGACGCGCTGGCCGCCGTCACCGCCAAGGCCGCGCTGGCCGAGTACCTGATCGAGCGACTGCCGCGGGCCTCCTCACCCGCGCAGGACGAGCTCGTCGACGCGATGACCCGCGAGCGCATCCTGGCGTCGACCAGGGAGCGCCGCGACCAGGCCTCGCGTGACGTCGTGGCGTTCCTGCACACCGAGGCGTTCCTGGAGCTCCTCGACGCCCTCGACGACGCGGTGGAGCGTCCTGCGCCGACCGCGTGGGCGTTGCGTTCCCCGAAGCACGCCGCGCAGGACGTCTCCGCCATCGTGAAGCCCCACGTGCGCGAGCTCGTGCGTGACGCGGTGGCCGACGACACCTCCGACACCGCGGCCGAGCGCGAGGCGGCCGACCGTGCCACCACCGAGCTGGCGTGGCAGGCGACCATGCGCGCCCGGATGGCGATGGACCTGCTCGGGGACGACGCCTTCCCACACGCGCTGTGGAAGCGCATCGGGGCTGCGGCGGACGTGCTCACGGAGCGGGTGCGGTCGTTGTACGCGCTCGACGCGCTGCGGGCCAACGCCGCCATCGCGGAGCGCGGTGGTGAGTCGACGTTCGGGTACGGCGTGCTGGCCGGTGACCGGGTGCGCCTGGCCGAGGAGTCCTACGACGAGGCGGTGCACGCGCTCAACCGCGTGTGACGCACGGTTCCTTCGTCGAGGGAGCAGACGACGTCGTCTGCTCCCTCGATGTGGTTCGGGCTCTAGCCCGCCGCTATCGGCGCTGCCGAGGCCGCCGCGGGGGAGACGTCGGCGAGCCCGAGCGTGTCCAGGATCCACGCGAGCTCGAAGGCCCGCTCCTGCCACGAGGCGTAGCGACCGCTGACGCCACCGTGCCCGGCGGCCATCTCGGTCTTCAACAGCACCGGGGCGCCGACCTCGCGGAGCTTGGCGGTCCACTTCGCCGGTTCGACGTAGAGCACGCGGGTGTCGTTGATCGAGGTCACCGCGAGGATCGCCGGGTACGCGACGTCGGAGCGGACGTTCTCGTACGGGCTGTACTCGCTCATGTAGCGGTAGACCTCGGGGTCGTGGAGCGGGTCGCCCCACTCGTCCCACTCGATGACCGTCAGCGGCAGGTCCGGGTCGAGGATGCTCGTGAGCGCGTCGACGAACGGCACCGCTGCCAGGATGCCGGTGAAGCGGTCCGGCGCGATGTTGGCGACGGCACCCATCAGGAGTCCGCCGGCACTGCCACCCTCGGCGACGAGCCGGTCGGGGCTGGTGCGGCCGCTGGCGATGAGGTGGTCGGCGACCGCGACGAAGTCGGTGAACGTGTTCTTCTTCGTCAGGGTCTTGCCGTTCTCGTACCAGTGCCGGCCGAGTTCGCCGCCACCGCGCACGTGGGCGACGGCGAAGACGACGCCGCGGTCGAGCAGCGACAGGCGCATCACGCTGAAGCCGGGGTCGATCGAGTACTCGTACGAGCCGTAGCCGTACAGGTGCAGCGGGGCCGGGGTGTCGGTGTCGACGGCGTCGCGGCGCCACACGAGGGAGATCGGCACGCGGGTGCCGTCCTCGGCGGTGGCCCAGTCGCGCTCCTGCACGTAGTCGTCGGGGTCGTAGCCGCCGAGCACGGGCTGGCGCTTCAGCACCGTGACCTCGCCGGTTGCCAGGTCGAGGTCGCTCACCTCGGACGGGGTGACGAACGAGGTGAAGCCGATGCGCAGGGTCGGCTGCTCCCATTCCGGGTTGCCGCCGAGTCCGGCGGAGAACAGTGCCTCGGCGAAGGGGACCTCACGCGGCTCACCGTAGCCGTCGCCCTCGATCGGGATGATCGCGACGCGGGGCAGGGCCTCGGCACGGTACTCGACGGCCAGGTGGCCGGCGAAGGCGTCGGCGGACTCGATGCGACGCTCGGTGTGGTGCGGGACGACCACGCGGCGGTCGGTCTCGGAGGTCGGGTCGTCGGCGGGGACGTCGACGAGCTCGAAGTTCTCGGCGCCGTCGTTGTGCAGCACGAGCAGCCGGTCGCTGCCGCCGACGATGGCGTGCTCGATCTCGTACTCGACGCCCTCGCGCCGGGGCCAGACGACGTGGAACTCGCCCGTCGGGTCGGCGGCGTCGAGGATCCACGCTTCGGACGTGATCTTCGAGCCGAGCTCGATGACGATGTACTGCGACGACCGGGTCACGCCGATGCCGACCCAGTAGCGGTCGTCGGGCTCCTCGAAGACGACGACGTCGTCCGTCGAGGCGGTCCCGACGGCGTGACGCCAGATGCGGTCGGGGCGCCAGGAGTCGTCGACCGTCGGGTAGAACACCCAGCGGCCGGAGGGGTCGAACGTGGCGCCGGAACCGGTGTTCTCGACGACGTCGGGCAGGTCCTCACCGGTCGTCAGGTCGCGGACGTGCAGCGTGTAGCGCTCGTCGCCGGCGACGTCGACGCCGTACAGCAGCCGGGTGCCGTCGTCGGAGATGTCGTAGGAGCCGAGCGAGAAGAACTCGTGCCCGTCGGCCAGGGTGTTGCCGTCGAGGACGACCTGCTCGCCGGGGAGCGTGGCCGCGCTCTCCTCGAGCGACGGCGGGGTCCAGTCGTCCGGACCGCTGATCGGGGCACGGCACTGGATGCCGTACTGGCTGCCCTCGGCCGTGCGGGTGAAGTACCACCACTGCCCCATCCGCACCGGCACCGAGAGGTCGGTCTCCTGCACGCGGCCCTTGACCTCGCCGAAGACCCGCTCGCGCAGGGCGGCGAGGTGGTCGGTCGACGCGGCGGTGTGGGCGTTCTCGGCTTCGAGGTACGCGATGGTGTCTGGCGACTCCTTGTCACGGAGCCACTCGTAGTCGTCGACGAAGTCGATGCCGTGGTGGGTCCGTGTGACGGGCCGCTTGTCGGCGGTGGGCGGGGTGGTCGCTTCGTGCTCGCTGCTCACCGTCCCAGCCTAGGCCGCGACCTGGTGCACGAGCTCGCGGTCCGCGCGGTCGCGTACCCCGGCGCCGACGCGCTCGGCGAACGCATCGAGCTCGGCGGCGACCCCGGTGACCAGCCACGCTCGGCCTCGACGGCGCTGCGTGACCGGACGGATGGTCCCGGTCCGCTCGAGCGTCTGGACCAGTGCGTCGACCGAACCCGGCGCGGACCCCGGCGACCGCCGACGGAGGGCGACGAGGAGGTCCTCGGCGTCGTCCTCGGTGAGGACGGCGTCGTGGCGGAGCTCGGGGAGCGGCCAGGGGAACCGACGGCGGGTGTCCTCGGCGTGCTCGTCGAGCAGCAGTGCCATCAGCGCAGCCTCGTCGCAGACCGTCCCGATCGCCACCGCGAGGTCGGCGACGAAGCCGTGCACGAACCCGGAGCGGTACCGGACCAGGTGGTCGAAGTACCGCGACCGGTCGGCCACGAGCGCCGCGGCGACCGGCACCGTGACCGTCGTGGTGAGCCTGCGGCGGCGGAGGACCGCCCCGATGAGCGCACGCCCGACGCGTCCGTTGCCGTCGGTGAACGGGTGGACGGACTCGAACTGGGCGTGCGCGATCGCCGCCTGCGCGACGGGGTGCAGGTCGTCGCGCTCGAGGAAGGCGACGAGGTCCGCCATGGCGTCGGGGACGAGCTCCGGTGGTGGCGGGACGTACGTCGCGAGCCGTGGGCTGCCGCCCCCGCCGATCCAGTTCTGCACGGTGCGGTACCGGCCGGCGTCGCGGCCGTCGAGCGGGTCGTCACGCATCAGGTCGTGGTGCGCGGTGCGGATCGAGCGCTCCGTGACGGGGCCGCTGCCGGCGTCGGCGGTCAGGCGTCGGAGTGCGGTCGTCGCGGCGACCATGAGCGTCGCACTGCCGTTCGCCCGCACACCGACCACGGCGCGGGCGTAGTCGTCGAGGTCGGCGTGCTCGTCCTCGATCCGCGAGGACGCGACGGCCTCGGTCCGTGCCAGCAGTCCGCCCAGTGCGCCGAGCCGGTCCCCGTGGTGCTGGTCGAGGCTCCGGAGTGCCGCCGCTGCGCGGTCGAGCAGCGCGAGGTCCTCGGGCACGGGGTCGTACCGACGGTCGGCGATGGGCGGCGGGACCGAGGTCGTGACCGACGTGCAGAGACGGTCGGCACGAGGGCCACGGCGCGTACTGCGCCACGGCCGCTCCGCCGTGCCGTGGACCGCCCACTCCGGGGCGGAAGCGGAAGTGGAAGCGAGAGCGGGACCGGGGCCGTCGTCGTCCATGTGTCCTCCTGTCGTCCCTCGGAGCGTAGGCACGTCGTCGCCCCCACCGCGCATCGTCGACATGTTGTATCCCGCCTCCCGCGTCACCGGCCGCGGCTACCGTGGAGGGCATGACCAACACGTTCGCGATCACCGGTGCCCACGTCGTCCCCGTCACGTCCCAGGAGTTCGACGGGGGAGCCGTCGTCGTGCAGGACGGCCGCATCACCGCGATCGGCCCGGACGTCACACCGCCGCCCGGCATCCCCGTGGTGGACGCCGCGGGAGCGTGGCTCCTCCCCGGGTTCGTCGAGGCCCACGGGCACGTCGGGATCCACGAGGAGGCGAACGGCCCGGCCGGCAACGACACGAACGAGCTCACCGGACCGAACCAGGCCGCTGTCCGTGCGATCGACGCCGTGGACATCGACGACGAGGGCTTCCGCGACGCACTCTCGGGCGGTGTCACCGCGATCGTCGTCAAGCCCGGTTCCGGCAACCCCATCGGCGGGCAGTCCGTGGCGATCAAGACCTGGGGCGGCCGGACGATCGACGAGCAGCTGATCTCCGACGCCGTCAGCGTGAAGAGCGCCCTCGGCGAGAACCCGAAGCGCGTCTACGGAGACAAGGGCCAGACGCCCTCCACCCGGCTCGGCGTCGCGAAGGTCATCCGCGAGGCCTTCGTCGACGCGCAGCACTACCGAGCTGCGCGCGACGCCGCCACCGCGAAGGGCGAACCGTTCGCCCGTGACCTGACGAAGGAGACCCTGGTCCGTGTGCTCGACGGCGAGCTCGTCTGGGACCAGCACACCCACCGGCACGACGACATCGCCACCGCGATCCGCCTGTCCGAGGAGTTCGGCTACCGGCTCGTCGTGAACCACGGCACCGAGGGCCACAAGATCGCCGACGTCCTGGCAGCGAAGGACGTCCCGGTGATCTACGGCCCGCTCTTCACCAGCCGGTCGAAGGTCGAGCTCCGCGACCGCGGCATCCCGAACCTCGCGGCGCTCGCCGCCGCCGGTGTCCGCGTGGCGATCACCACCGACGCACCCGTCGTCCCGATCGCCATGCTCGTCACGCAGGCGACGATGGCGGTCCGCGACGGCCTGCCCCGCCAGACGGCGCTCGAGGCCCTCACCGTGAACCCGGCGACGTTCCTCGGGTTCGGGGACCGCGTCGGCCGCCTCGAAGCCGGCTGGGACGCCGACCTGGTCCTGTGGTCGGGTGACCCGCTGGACGCCACCAGCCGCGCGACCCGGGTGTGGATCGACGGCAAGCAGGTCTTCGCGTGGACCGACGGCGTCGGCGTCACCACGCCCCGCTGGTAGCGCTGCGCGACGCACCCAGCAGCAGCGACCCGCCTCAGGACTCCCGGGCCAACAGGAACTCGTTCATCTGCTCCGTCAGGTCGAGGTCCATCGCCTGCTCGTCCCCGTTCACCAGCCGGATCGGCGCGGCCTGCCGCACGCTCGACACGAGCCACAGCGCGTCGGCGGCCCGCAGGTCCGCCATCGTGACGAGCTCGTAGGCCGTCTCGATGCCCTCGGCCTCGGCGAACCGGAAGACGTCCGCCTGCGTGGTGCCGGCGAGGATGCCGATGTCGGTGCGCGGCGTCACGAGTCGCCCGCCGACCGACATCACCAGGTTGGCGCGGGTGCCCTCGAGCACGTAGCCGTCGCTCGAGACGAACAGGGCGTCGTCGGCGCCGCGTCGGACGGCCTCACGCAGTGCGGCCATGTTCACGGCGTACGACAGCGACTTCGCGCCCTGCAGCAGCCACGGCGAGGTCCGCTCGACGTCGTGGCGGTACCCGCGGTCGAGCGTCACGACCGAGATGCCCTGCGTCCTGGCGGGCGTCGAGTCGCCGGACGCCGCCGCGTACACCCACCCGGTGGGGCGGTCGGAGCCCTCGACGCCGCGGGTCATGACCGTCTTCGCGAAGGCCTCGTGCACGGGGTCGAGCTCCGCGCAGACGGCCTCGACCGCGCGGCGCCAGGCGTCGAGGTCGGGCAGCGGCAGGTCGAGCATGCGGGCGGAGCGCACGAAGCGGTCGAGGTGGGCCTCGAGGGCCTGGGGACGACCGTCGACGACGGTGATCGTCTCGAAGACGCCGTCGCCGCGGATGATGCCGAGGTCCTGCACCTGGATGGTCGCAGCGAGCGGGGCCTCGTACGTGAAGGCATCGGCTGCGGGGTCGTGCGCGGCGGCCTCGCGCGAGGGCTGGTTCAGGACGGCGAGCACGGTTTCGGTCATGCGACCATCCAACCGCAGGTCAGCTCTGCTTCGGCAGGGCTCCCATGAGCTTCCAGACGGCCTCGGTCAGCTCCGGGTGCTGCAGCGCGATGCGACGCAGCCGGTGGTACTCCTCGCCGAGCTGCGTGCCCTGCCCGGAGGCGGGGTGCATCGACCACTGCGCGCTCCGGCGTCCGATCGCGTCGTCCAGCTCGAGGGCCTCCGCGCGGAGGATGAGGACGACCTGCTCGTCGACCGTCGGCAGCATCGGCATGAACTCCCACGGGTCGTCGCCCTGCCGACTGCGGTGCTCGACGATCATCGAGATCTCTTCCGCTGCCTCGGCTCGAAGCACCTCGAGACTGCGCCCGAACCGCCGGTGCTCAGCCACCGTGCCCCCGCAGACCACCTGCCATGGAACGAGCGTACGCCAGTTCATCGGCCAGACTGGACACGTGCCGACCCGTGACGAGACGAAGAACCAGCACCCCCGAGTCGTCGTCGTGTACCTGCTGCGCGACGGTGCGGACGGGCCGGAGGTGCTCCTCGGGGAGAAGCGCCGCGGGCTCGGGACGGGGCGCGTCGTCGGCCCGGGTGGCAAGCGCGAGCCGGGGGAGTCGGCGGTCGAGACCGCCGTGCGCGAGGTCGCCGAGGAGGTCGGCCTGCGGCTCGACCCCGCCGACCTGGAGGCTCGTGGCACGTTGGACTACCGGTTCCCGTTCCGGCCGTCCTGGTCCCAGGTCTCCGACGTCTTCGTCGGTCGGCGCTGGTCCGGCACGCCCACCGCGAGCGACGAGCTGGAAGCGCGGTGGGTCCCGGTCGACGCGGTGCCGTACGACGCGATGTGGGACGACGCCCGCTACTGGCTGCCGAGCGTGCTCCGCGGCGGGACCGTCGACGCACGCTTCACGTTCGCGGAGGACAACGCGACCGTCGCCGGTTTCACGGGCACTGGCGTCGACGCACCGAACCGCTAGACAGCTCGGGCACTGCCGTCGGGCTCAGCGGCGCTGCTGCGTGCGCGTGCTGCCCGTGCGGGCTTCCTCGGCCTCGGCCATGACGTCGGCGTCCCCGCTCCGGCCGCCGAGCGGGCGGACGAAGAAGTCGACGATGCCCACCACGATCGCGCCGACGAGCGCGAACATCGCCCATCCGACGAACAGCCCGGCGGTGTTGCGACCGTCCGCCGGCGCCAGGACGACGCTCGTGACCCAGAGTGCCGCGGTGAGCGCGAGCAGGGCGACGACGAGCGTGACGAGGAGGCGGTGCCAGGCGGTACGGGTCATGATCGGCCCAGGATACCGCCCGGCGCGACGGTGATCAGCGTGCCGCGTGCCGGCTGTGGGACGTGCTGGCGGGCTCGGCCGGGGTGCCGGAGCCGTCGGTCCGTGGGACGGGGCGGGTGCGTGGGCCCGCACCAGGGCCTCCCGTCCGGCTGCCCGCCGGCTGCCGGTCCGTCTGCCGGACCACGGGGATGCGCCCCGTGGTCAGCGGTTCGTTCTCGAGGCCGTCGCGGCCGCCCGTGAAGACGTCGCCACCGACGCGGTCGTCCTGCCAGTCCTCGTCGCGGAGGACCTGCAGCGTGCCGGTCTCGGTGGAGGACAGCCCGTGCCGCTCGAGCTCGACGTCGCGCTGCTTGCCGAGGAACTCGCGGTTGGCGTTCTGGGCGTCCTGGAACATCGTGGTGCGGCCCGTGACGATCGCGCGGATGCGACGGCGCTCCCACCACATCTTGCCGAAGTACATCAGCACGAGCCCGGCGCCGGCGTAGCAGGCCATCGTGATGAGGCCTCGGGCGGGGCCGGGGCCGACGCCGTAGACCTGGTGCTTGATCATGTCGACCATGCTCGAACCGACGACGACGTTGTTGAGCCAGGCGAACGGCTCCGGCATGAACCACTTCGGGTACGCGCCACCGGAGGACGGCATCGACAGGAAGACGAAGCAGATCATCGCGGGTGCGGCGATGAACCGGCCGACGAAGTAGCTCAGGCCGTTCACCGCCAGGCCGATCGCGACGATCCAGCCCCACGCGATGAGCACGAGCTCGATCCAGTGCCCGTGGATGGCACCGACGACGGGCCCGGCGAGCGTGTTCGTGATGAGCGAGATGACGAGACCGCCGACGACGATGACCGCCATCCGGGTGCGGTGGCGCAGCGGTCCGCCCATGATGCCGATGAACATCGCGACCATGTACCCACCGATGCACCAGGCGAGCATCACGTACATCGGGACGGTGCCGTACTCGTCGTACGCGGGCAGCGCTGCGAGCTCGGTGACCTTCGGAGCAGCGACGCCGATCGCGGTGAGCACCGCCGTCAGCGTCGCGGGGACGAGGCTGGCGACCTGGAACTGGTGCGCGCTGGCCTTGAAGAACTCGTTCGTCGACGGGTCGTACGCGACGGCCATCGACCCCGCGAGCACGTCCCGCTTCGCCGCCACCAGCGAGTCGTACGTGTGGAAGACGAACTCGCCCGGCAGGGCCTTCTGCACCGCGGCGACGAAGCCGGGGTCGCTGCCGATGAGCGCGACGGGGACGTCGTGCGGGTGCGGGGCGTGGAACGCGAAGACGTAGCAGAGGCAGAAGCCGACGATGAAGAACAGCGGCATCCACAGCTGCAGGCCGATCAGCTGCAGCGACGGGTGCAGGGTCGAGAACCAGCGGCGGTAGGCGCTGATCCGCTGCGGCTGGGGGACCGGGGCCTGGCGGCGGAGCGTCGACCGCGAGGCCCCCGCGACCTTCGCTCCGCGGCGGGGAGCGGTGCCGCGGGTGGAGGGGCGCGTCGTGCGCTGCTTCGGAGCGGGTCGCGGTGTGGACGCGCCGGGACGGTCCGGGGTGTCGGAGTGCTTCGGGACGTCGTTCCGCGGGGTGCTCACTGGCGCGCTGTGCTCCTGGTCTCGTGTCGGTCATCCGAGGATACGCCCGGCCTCTGACCGCCGTCCTGGGTGACGGACCCCTCTCGCGCTCCTACGACCGGCTGCGGGACGCCTGCGCCGAGTCCATCGCCAGCTCCTCGGCGTCGAGGGTCACGAGCACGCGGCGCATGACCTCCTCGTCGAGGTTGCCGCGCTCGCGCTCCTCGAGCACGATCTCGCGGCGCCGGTCGAGCAGCTCGCGGCGGATGTCCTGGATCTGCGAGCCGCGGAGCCGCGACGGGGCGTCGCGGTCCTCCGACTCCTCTTCCATGGCGTCCTGACGGAAGACCTCCGCCTGTCGCTGGAGTCGGCTCTTGAGTCGGCTGACGACGGAGTCCACTGCCTGGTCCCCGTACTGCTTCGCCCACTCCGGCCGGCGCTTGTCGAGCAGCTCGATCGCCGCCTCGGTGGTGCGCTGGTTCAGGCGCATCTCGCTGCGGACGTCCTCCTCGCCCTCGGCCGGGTCCTGCACCTTGAGCGACCGGATCACGAAGGGCAGCGTCAGGCCCTGCAGCAGGAGCGTGCCGACGGTGACGATGAAGGCGATCACGAAGATGGTGTCCTGGGCCTTGATGTCGACGGGGTTCGCCACGACCGACACCGCCGCGGCCAGGGTCACCACGCCGCGCATGCCGGTCCACGAGATGACCGTCAGCTCCCGCCAGTTCAGCTTCGGCTCGGCGGTCCCGCGGATCCAGCGGAGGGACGGGTGCCCGCGGGACAGCTTGATCCGCAGGGGTCGGAGCCACCGCCCGTTGAAGCGGTTGCGCACGTAGGACTCGAAGACGAAGAGCGGCCGCACGAGGATCACGACCGCCAGCACGACGGCCGCCGCGGTCAGCGTCTGCCCGAGACTCCGCTCGCTCTTGATGAGGTCCTGCACGACGGTGTTCAGCTGCAGGCCGATGAGCGCGAAGACGAAGCCCTCGAGGATGACGTCGATGCTCGTCCAGAGGGGGCGTTCCTGCAAGCGGGTGGCGTAGCCCTCCTTCGGCGAGTTGTAGCCGATGTAGAGCCCCGCCGTGACGACCGCGATCACGCCGGAGCCGGAGAGGTCCTCGGCCAGGATGTAGGCCACGAACGGCAGCAGGATGCTCATGATCGTCTCGACGACCGGGTCGTTGATCCGCATCCGGATCCAGTGCACGAGCACGCCGAGCACGATGCCGACCGCCAGGCCGACGCCGATGGCCAGGCCGAAGATGCCGAGGTCCTGCCAGATCGTCAGCGAGGTGCCCGCGGCGATCAGCGTGAAGACGCGCACCAACGTCAGCGATGCGGCGTCGTTGATCAGGCTCTCGCCGGACAGCACCGTCATCACGCGGCGGGGGAGCCCGAGCTTGCGGCCGATCGCGGCGGCGGAGACCGCGTCCGGCGGGGCCACGATGGCGCCGAGCAGGATCGCCGCCGGCCAGTCCATGTCCGGGATGATGATGTACGCCGCCAGGCCGACCGCGAGCGCCGTCACGATGACGAGGAAGATGCCGAGGCGGCGGATCTGCTTGATGGACGTCCGGAAGCTCTGCCACGACACGTCGAGTGCCGCCGAGTAGAGCAGCGGCGGCAGGATCACCGTCAGGATCAGCTCCGAGTCGATCTCGATCGGCGGCAGACCCGGCAGGAACGAGGCGGCCAGCGCGACCGCTGTCACGAGGAGCGGTGCGGGCAGTCCCTTCGACCGTGCGAACCCGGTGACGAGCAACGATCCGACCAGCAGGATGAGGAGCTCGGCGGTGTCCATGCCCTCATTCTCCCATCGGCATGCTTCCGAAGCTGAACGAGTTGGAAGCCGAGGTGAACATCAGGTGACCATCCGGGTTTGCCCCGGACGCCGAGGACTGGTTCACTGGCCCGCGGTGGACATCACACTCATAGTCGTCCTGGTCATCGCGTTGGCCCTCTTCTTCGACTTCACAAACGGATTTCACGACACCGCCAACGCGATGGCGACACCGATCGCAACCGGGGCCATGAAGCCCAAGGTCGCGGTCACGGTCGCCGCGGTGCTCAACCTCGTCGGTGCGTTCCTGAGCACCGCCGTCGCGACGTCGATCTCGCACGGGTTGATCAACGAAGGCCCCGGTGGGGTCGCGATCTCGCCGGAGATGATCTTCGCCGGACTGATCGGCGCGGTGGTCTGGAACATGATCACGTGGCTGCGCGGCCTGCCGTCGTCGTCCTCGCACGCGCTCTTCGGTGGGCTCATCGGTGCGGCGATCGTGGGCGCCGGGTTCCAGTCGGTGAACTACGTCGCGCTGCTGACCGTCGTCATCATCCCGGCGTTCCTCTCCCCGGTGATCGCGGCGCTCGTGTCGTTCCTGTCGACGCGCATCGCGTACCGGATCACCCGACGCCCCGTGTTCCCGAACGAGCGTGGCGGGTTCCGCGTCGGCCAGATCTTCACCTCGTCGATGGTGTCGCTCGCGCACGGCACGAACGACGCCCAGAAGACGATGGGCGTCATCACGCTGACGCTGATCGCGTCCGGTGCCCAGTCGTCGAGCCAGGGCGTGCAGTTCTGGGTCGTCGTCGCCTGTGCCCTCGCGATCGCCCTCGGCACCTACACCGGTGGCTGGCGGATCATCCGCACCCTCGGGTCCGGGCTCACCGAGATCCGCGCCACGCAGGGCTTCGCCGCCGAGGCCTCCACCGCCGCCACGATCCTCGCGTCGAGCCACCTCGGCTTCGCGCTCTCGACCACGCAGGTGTCCTCGGGGTCGATCATCGGCGCCGGCCTCGGTCGCCGCGGCTCGAAGATCCAGTGGTCGACCGCGGGCAAGATCGTCATCGCCTGGTTCATCACGCTCCCCGCTGCCGCCGCCGTGGGCGCCGTCGCCTCCGGCATCGCGCGCTTCGGCATCATCGGGCTCGTCATCGACGCGGTCGTCGGCGCCGTCGTGATCCTCGGCCTGTACCTCTGGTCACTCCGCAAGCCGCACGGGCAGGCCTCCGCGATCGAGGTCGACGTCGCTGCGAACGCGGTCTACACCCGCAAGGAGCTGCGCGACCTGCAGCGCAAGAAGCGTGCCGAGAACGTGGCCGCGCGCCGCGCCGAGCTGAGCCGCGAGCGCACCCTCCGACGCATGGGTGCTCGCAAGGGAGGACGCCGCTGATGGGCATCGCCACTGACGGTCACCGTCTCGCCTTCCCCGAGGGAGGACGCCGCTGATGGGCATCGACTGGTTCGCCTTCCTGACCGTGGCGCTCGTCGCGGTGGTCGCCTCCTGCTTCGTCGTCTCCGTGTACTCGGTCGGACTCCGCTTCTGGAGCGCCGCCGACACCCGCGCGGGCAAGTTCACCGTGAAGGACGACGGCACGATCGGTCCGGCCACGGCCGGGTTCCCGAACCCGGCAGGGTCGACCGGGGCCGTCCGTGGCCTCCGCACCCTGGCGGTCGCGTGCTTCGTGGTCTGCGCCGCGACCGTGCTCTACGGCATCTACCTCATCGTCCCCCAGTTCCACTGACGCGCGGCGCACCGCTGGTGCGCCCTCGTGCACGTGGTGCGCCGTCGTGAGCGCGCACGGTGCGCGCAACGCCGCACCGGCCGTGCGAACCGGCACCGTGCCGGCCGGGAGGCTCGTGGCGGCCTGGCACCGAGCCTCCCGTCCTGTACGCCCCGGCTCGGCACCCGCCGGTGCGCCGTCGTGCACGTGGTGCGCGCTCGTCGGCGCGCACGGGGAGGGCAACCTCGCACCGGCTGGGCGAACCCGCACCGTGCGCGCCGCCGCCGGCCCCGCCCCCGCGACCGGACCGGCCGGACGGACTGGGTTAGCCTCGGGTGGTGGACCACGACGAGGAGGCACACGTGAGTGTTGGGACCCGCACCGAGACCGATTCCCTGGGGACGCGGGAGGTGCCCTCGGACGTCTACTGGGGGATCAACACCCTGCGGGCGCTGGAGAACTTCCCGATCACGAGCGTGCCGATCTCGGTGTACCCGGACCTGATCGAGGCCCTCGCGACCGTGAAGCAGGCCGCTGCCCGGGCGAACAAGGCGATCGGCGTGCTCGATGCCGAACGCGCGGACGCCATCGACCAGGCGGCGCAGGAAGTCCGCGACGGCGCCCTCCGCGAGCAGTTCGTCGTCGACGTGGTGCAGGGCGGCGCGGGCACGAGCACGAACATGAACACGAACGAGGTGCTCGCGAACCGTGCGCTGGAGATCCTCGGGCGTGAGCGCGGCGACTACGCGTACCTGCACCCGATCGACCACGTGAACCGCAGCCAGTCGACGAACGACACCTACCCGACGAGCATCAAGATCGCGATGATCTTCGGCGTCGGGCGGCTCATCGAGCAGATCGAGCAGCTCTCGGACGCCTTCGCGGAGCGGGGTCGGGCGTTCGCGGACGTGCTCAAGGTCGGGCGCACCCAGCTGCAGGACGCCGTGCCGATGACCCTCGGGCAAGAGTTCATGGGCTTCTCGCACACGA
The DNA here is from genome assembly GCF_015350905.1 of Curtobacterium sp. VKM Ac-2865. Lineage (GTDB taxonomy): Bacteria > Actinomycetota > Actinomycetes > Actinomycetales > Microbacteriaceae > Curtobacterium. The sequence continues at coordinate 319,711 of NZ_JADKRZ010000003.1, forward strand.
TCCAGGAGGACGCCCTGCTGCTCCGCCGGGTCACCCCGCTGCTGGCGGAGATGAACCTCGGCGCGACGGCGATCGGCACCGGCATCACGGCGGACCCGCTCTACCGCGACGAGGTCCGGCGGCAGCTGCAGGTGGCGAGCGGCATCGACGTCGTCACCGCGCCCGACCTCATCGAGGCCACGAGCGACGCCGGCTCGTTCATGACGCTGTCCGGCACGGTGAAGCGCAGCGCGATCAAGCTCTCGAAGATCTGCAACGACCTGCGACTGCTCGCCTCGGGGCCGCAGGCGGGCTTCGGCGAGATCACGCTGCCGGCGCGGCAGGCCGGGTCGTCGATCATGCCCGGCAAGGTCAACCCGGTGATCCCCGAGGTCGTGAACCAGATCGCGTTCGCGGTCGCCGGGGCCGACGCGACCGTGACGATGGCGGCAGAGGCCGGGCAGCTCCAGCTCAACGCGTTCGAGCCGATCATCGCGCACTCGATCCTGCAGTCCCTGCAGTGGATGACCCGGGGCTGCGCGACGCTGCGCGAGCACTGCGTCACGGGGATCGAGGCCAACGAGGCCAAGCTCGCGGCGCAGGTCGACACCAACGTCGGCGTCGTCACCGCCCTGACGCCGTACATCGGCTACGCGGCCGCGGCGTCGATCGCCCACACGGCGCTGACGACCTCGACGCCGATCAGCACGCTCGTCACGGCTGCCGGCCTGATGGAGCCGGACCAGGTGCACCGCGTGCTGAGCCCGGCCCGGCTGTCGGGGATCGAGCTCGCGACGGGTGCCATCCCCGTGGTCACCGAGGAGATGCTGGACGCCGAGGCACGGCGCCGCTGACCCTGCCGAGCCGCTCGCGGCGGGTCGCAACGCGGCGGGTCGGATCGCGCGTCGCGGCTCAGATCGCGCGTAGCGAGTCGATTCGCGCGTAGGCGGTCGATCCTTCTGACCCCCGACGCGCGTTCTCGCATCCCATTGCGGGCGTTGTGGGAAGGACCGCGCACGACCCCGGCCGCAGCCGCCCACGACCCCGCTGCAGCCGCGCACGACCCCGGCAGAACCGACACCCGTCAGGGCATCGGCCGCTCGCCCACCCGGACCTGGTCGGCGACCTCCCGCAGGTGCTGCTGCTGCGCGGTCGGCGTCGGGTCCTCGTCCTCGGGCCGTTCGGCCGCCGACACCCGCACCTGCCGAGCAGCCGCGACGTCGGCGTCCCGCCACCGGGCGAGCGTGAAGTTCCGCGTGACGTCCCGCAGCGGCAGGCGGATGGACTCGTCGGCGTCCATGCCCGCCAGGAGCTGCCGCAGCCGGATGACCTCGGAGTCGAGCTCCCCGCCGACGACGAGCACGAAGTTGGAGATGTAGAGGTACACGAGCAGCAGCAGGGCACCGCCGAGCCATCCGTACGCGATGTTGCTGCCGCCGATCGTCTCGACGTAGAGCGCGAAGCCGAACGTCGCGACCGCCCACGTGACGATCGCGAACCCGGCGCCGGCCGACACCCACCGCAGCTGCGGCGTCTTCACGTTCGGCGTCGCGTAGTACAGCACCGCGACCATCACCACGAGGTCGACCGCCAGGACGGGCCACTTCGCCACGTCCCAGACGTCGTCGACCCACGGCGCCCAGCCGAGGCTCGCGACGATCGCCGCCGAGATCGTCGGCGTGCCGAGCAGGATCACGATCGCGATGGCACCGCCGACCATGATCAGCAGCGTGACGAGGAGCATCATGCTGCGGAACTTCCAGATCCGGCGCCCCTCCTCGACCTCGTACGCGGTGTTCATCGCCCGACCGAACGCGGTCGCGTAGCCGGACATCGACCAGAGCGTCAGCACGATGCCGATCCAGAAGCCGAGCCACGGGTTGTCCAGGCTGAGGAGCTGCCGGAGGGGCTCCTCGAGGTGCACGGCCGTCTCGGGCCGGACGATGAACCCGAGGATCTCGATGATGTCGCTCAGGCTGTCGCCCTGCCGGTCGACGATCGACAGCGCCGACACGACGGCGAGCGTGGTCGGGAACACCGTCAGCAGTGCGAAGAACGTCAGGGACGCCGCGGCGTCGACGACCCGGTGCCGGATCACCGAGTGGTAGGTACGACGCACGACCGCACGGACCCCGGTCCGCTGGAGGTCACGCGACATGCGGTCCGGCATGGGTACGAAGATATCGGTTGTGTGAACAGCCCACGTCGTCCGCGACCCACCACCGGACGGGAGGCCCGTGGCGGCGCCGCCACGGGCCTCCCGTCCGGTGGTGGTCCCGACCACCCCGTCGAGCGAGCGGACTCAGTTCGCGTTGGGGTGCAGCGCGTCGTAGCGGCGGAAGGACGGCACGAGCCGCAGGAGCAGCGCGACCAGTCCGATGATCGCGACCCCGCCCAGGACCGGCGGCACCGCGATGCCGGCGGCGACGACGAGCCCGGCGTAGAGGTCGCCGATGCGCGGCCCGCCGGTGACGACCACGGTGAAGATGCCCTGCAGCCGGCCGCGCATGCCGTCGGGTGACGCGGCCTGCAGGATCGTGTTGCGGAACACCGAGCTGACGTTGTCCGCGCCGCCCGCGACGGCGAGGAACACCGCGGCGGCTCCGAGCGCGGGCAGGATGCCGGTGCTGAAGGACTCGCCCTCGCGGCCGCCGAGCACGTGTGCCAGTGCCACCACGACGCCGAACGCCGAGATCGCGCCGCCGTAGACGGTGATCGCCCAGCCGACGGCCTCGCCCTGGCGGCGGACGTGGCCGAGCGGCCCGGAGAACACGCTCGACAGCAGGGCACCGATGGCGTACGCGGCGGTCAGGGTGCCGACGGTGATGGCCCCACCGCCGATGACGAGCGCCCCGATCGCGGGGAAGAGCACCCGCGGCTGACCGAACGTCATCGCGATGATGTCGAGCACGAAGGTCATGGTGATGTTCCGCGACTTCTTCAGGAAGCGCGCTCCCTCGACCAGGGAGCTGAGCCCCGGGCGCAGGGCACCCTGGTCGGCGGCCATCCGCGGCAGGGTGAACACCCCGAGGAACGCGCACGTGAAGAGCACGACGTCGATCGTGTACGTCGGGGCGAACCCGACGGTCGCGATGAGGACCCCGGCGACCGCGGGGCCGACGGTGACCTGGAAGCCGGACGCGATGCCACCGAGGGCGCTCGCCGCGGGGAGCAGGTCGGTGCCGACGAGGCGCGGGACGATCGCGGAGCGTGACGCCCCGCTCACCGTCGCCGCCACGGCGTTCACGGTCGCGAGCAGGTAGAGCAGGGCGACGCTGTGCAGCCCGAGCCAGGAGTGCGTGGCGATCAGCGCCACGGCGACCCAGGCGACGACGGAGGACACCAGGGCCACGGTGCGGCGGTCGAAGGCGTCCGCGAGCATGCCGCCGTACAGGCCGGCGACGATCATCGGCAGCAGCGCGATCACGCCCACGAGCGACACCGCGAACGTCGAGCTCGTGATGTCGTAGACCTCGAGGCCGACGGCGACGGTGGTCATCTGCGTGCCGATCCCGGCGATCGCCGTGCCGGCCCAGAGCCGGGCGAACGCGGGGGACCGACGGAGCGGCGTGAGGTCGGCGAAGAGACGGCGCGGCGGTGCGGGCGGGTCCTGCGGGGGAGTCGGCGGCGGTGCTGGCGTGTCCTGCGGGGGAGTCGGTGGTGTCACGGTGGAACCATTCTGCGGCCTGGAGGACCCCTGCGTCTGCTCGGTGCGCGGTCTGGTTGACTTGCCGACATGACTGACCTGAACAGCAAGCCCGAGTTCGACGCGCCCGAGGGCCCCGCCCCCACCGACCTCGTCATCACCGACATCGTCGAGGGCGACGGCGACGAGGCCACCGCGGGCTCGACCGTCAAGGTCCACTACGCCGGCGTCGAGTACGAGTCCGGCGAGGAGTTCGACAGCTCCTGGGGCCGTGGCGAGCCGATCGACTTCCCGCTCGCGGCGCTCGTCCGCGGTTGGCAGGAGGGCATCCCCGGCATGAAGGTCGGCGGGCGCCGCAAGCTCGTCGTGCCGCCGGAGCTCGCCTACGGCCCGGCCGGCGGCGGACACTTCCTCTCCGGCAAGACCCTGATCTTCGTCATCGACCTGCTCGGCGTCCGCTGATGCCGTCCGGTGCGCCCGTCGCCCCGACCGTCGAGCTGAACGACGGGCACCGCATGCCAGTGCTCGGCCTCGGCACCTACTCGCTCGACGGCGACGAGGGCGCCGCGGTGATCGGCACGGCCATCGCCAGCGGCTACCGCCTGCTCGACACCGCGCTGAACTACGGCAACGAGGACGCCGTGGGCCGTGCGGTCCGCGACGCCGACGTGCCGCGGGACGAGCTCTTCGTCACGTCGAAGCTGCCGGGTCGCCACCACGGCTACGACGAGGCGCACCGGTCGATCGACGAGACCCTGGGCAACCTGGGGCTCGACCACGTCGACCTGTACCTGATCCACTGGCCGAACCCGTCGGTGGACAAGTTCGTCGAGACGTGGAAGGCGTTCGTGGACCTCCGTGACAGCGGCAAGGTCCGCTCGATCGGCGTCTCGAACTTCACGCCGGCACACCTCGACCGGATCATCGACGCCACCGGTGTCGCGCCGGCCGTCAACCAGGTCGAGCTGCACCCGTACTTCCCGCAGGCCGCCCTACGTGCCGTGCACACCGAGCGCGGGATCGTCACCGAGAGCTGGAGCCCGCTCGCGAAGCAGTCGGAGCTCATGACCGAGGCCCCAGTCCTCGCCGCGGCCCAGGCGCACGGCGTCACACCCGGCCAGGTCGTGCTCCGCTGGCACGTCCAGCTCGGCGCCGTCCCGGTGCCGAAGTCCGGCGACACCGACCGCCAGCGCGAGAACCTCGACGTGTTCGGGTTCGAGCTCACGAGCGACGAGGTCGCGGCGATCTCCGGCCTCGAGCGCGGGCGCCTCTGGGACGGCGACCCGGACACGCACGAGGAGATGTAGCGCCGACGGGCGGACGGGCGCGCCCCGCTCGGCGGCGACGCGAAGCGTCGCGCGGGGCGCGCCGACCGAGCCTGCGAGGGAGGGGTGCCAGCTGGCACCGCGCCTCCCGTCCGTCCATGGTCCGGCACCACGGACCGCGGCGTCAGCGCGAGGGGCAGGGGGACTACACTGGATACCCCTGTCCCGAAGGGTTGCGTGTGTCCGAACCGACCGAGATCGACCGCGAGCGAACGTACGTCGACGGACTCTTCGTCCGCCTCGACGAGCTGACCGCCGAGGCCGAACAACGCCTCGCCGAGACCCGCCGTCAGGCCGTCGGCGGCAACCACCAGAGCCGCAGCGAACGCGACGCCTTCGCCCGGCTCTACGAGGACACCATCCACACGCTCGAGCGCGTCGGGGACCGGCTGGTGTTCGGCCGGCTCGAGGTCGCGGACCCGCCCGCCGACGAGTCCGCCTTCCGGTACATCGGCCGCGTGGGGCTCCGCGACGCCGAGCACCGCCCGCTGCTGCTCGACTGGCGCGTGCCGGGGGCCAGCGCGTTCTACCAGGCCACCGCCGCGTACCCGATGGGCATGCGGGCCCGTCGTCACCTGTCGCTCGAGGGCCGCAGCGTCGTCGGCGTCGAGGACGAGGTCTTCGACGCGACCCTGTACGACGACGAGCGCACCCACCTGCAGGGCGAGGGCGCGCTGCTCGCCGCCGTCACCGCCGAGCGCACCGGCCGGATGACCGACATCGTCGCGACGATCCAGGGCGAACAGGACCGCATCATCCGCTCCCCGCTGGAGGGCGTCCTGATCGTGCAGGGCGGCCCCGGCACCGGCAAGACCGCCGTGGCGCTGCACCGCGCTGCGTACCTGCTGTACTCCTACCGCGAGCGCCTGCGCGGGTCCGGCGTGCTCGTCGTCGGGCCGTCCCCGGCGTTCCTGACCTACATCGAGCAGGTGCTGCCGTCCCTCGGCGAGACCGGTGTCGTGATGGCGTCCCTCGGCTCGCTCTACCCGGGGCTGCACGCCACCCGACACGACCGCCGCGAGGTCGCTGCGGTCAAGGGCTCCGGCGAGATGGCGGACCTGCTCCGCCGCGCGGTCCGGTCGCGCCAGGTCGTGCCGACGGAGTCCGTCGAGCTCGACGTCGAGGGCGAGCGGCTCGTCGTGCCGCCGCAGCTCGTCGCGGACGCCATGCACCGCGCCCAGGACCGCGGCAAGCCGCACAACGTCGCCCGGGTGTCGTTCAACAAGGGCGCGCTCGACGCGATGACGAAGCTCCTCGCCGAGCAGCTCCGACAGCGCGGCACGACGGTGGACGACGCCGACATCAAGGTGCTGCGCGAGGACATCCGGTCCTCGTACGACGCCCGCGTCCTGCTCAACACCGCGTGGCTGCCGCTGCCCGCGGAGAAGCTGCTCGAGGACCTCTACGCGCGGCCGAACTGGTTGGCGTCCCTCACGCCGAACTGGTCGCCGGAGCGCCGGGCCATGCTCGCCCGGGAGCGCGGCGCCGGCTTCACGGTGGAGGACGTCCCCCTGCTCGACGAGGCCGCCGAGCTCCTCGGCACGTTCGACCCGACCGGCGGTGCGGCGAAACGCCAGGCGAAGGCCAGCCGGAACCGCGACATCGAGAACGCCCGCCAGGCCATCGAGAACATGGGCGTCGAGGGCATCGTCTCCGCGGAAGAGGTGGCGGGTGCGTTCGCCGAGGGCGGCGACCCCCGCTCCACGGCCGAGCGAGCCGCCGAGGACCGCGAGTGGACCTACGGGCACATCGTCGTCGACGAGGCCCAGGAGCTCTCGCCGATGCAGTGGCGGGTGCTCGCCCGGCGCAACCCGCTCCGGTCGTTCACGATCGTCGGGGACATGGCGCAGGGGTCCTCGCCCGGCGCCGCCCGCACGTGGGAGGACGTCATCGGCGCGCTCGCCCGTCGCCGCCGGGGCCGCGCGCCGCAGGTGCCGCTCGACCACCGCGTCGCCGAGCTCACCGTGAACTACCGCACCCCGCGCTCCATCGTCGAGGCCGCCGGCGCGTTCGCCACCGCGGCTGGACTCACCGTCACCGCGAACCAGGCGGTCCGGGACGGCGACCCGGTGGAGCGCGTGTCGGTGTCGCGGGCCGAGGTCCTCGACACCGTCGCCGCCCGCGTGACGGGGGAGCGGTCGCACATCGGCTCGGGGACGATCGGCGTGATCGTGCCGGAGGCGCAGGTGGACGTGGTCCGCCAGCGGCTCGCCCAGGGTGACCTCGACGTCCGGAGTCTCGGGTCGCCACGACCGGGCTCGGTCACGGTGCTCACCGGGGCGGACGCCAAGGGCCTGGAGTTCGACGGCGTGGTGCTCGTGGACCCGGACGGGGTCGGGGCGGACGCCGCCCGTGCCGCCGCCGCGGTCTACGTCGCGATGACCCGTCCCACGCGGCGGCTCACCGTCATCGACGTGGTCTGACCCAGCCAGGAGGCCCGGGTCGGCCCCGTCAGTCCGGCTCGCCCTCGGTCCGCACCCGCTCCACGAGCGCGGCCAGCGGGCCGTCGAGCACGCGGCCCGGCACCCGGACCGTGGTGCTCGCGACGGTGATCGTCCAGACGTAGTCGTCGGGCACCGGCGCCACCGGCTGGCGCGCCGCACGAGGCACGGCGTCGACCAGGTCGGACCAGCCGTCCGGGTCGGCGTCCGTGTCGATCCGCCAGCCCCGGCTGAGCCCGGCGAACCCACCGCTCCGACGCACGAGGATCTGCATGGGGCCGACCCTACGCCGGGCCGTGGCCTGCCCGGGTGGTCAGTCGAGCACGCCGACCGTGCGCCACGCATCGGCCACGGCGACGGACTGCGCGGAGCCCGCGCCGAACCGCGCGTCGGCCGCCGACACCGTGACCCGTGCGAAGCCGGCGAAGTCGATCGACGCGGTGACCTCGGCCGAGGTCAGGGCGTCCCACCACACCGCGCCGGCACCCTGCCAGGCGTTCCCACCGATCGCCGTGGCGGCGAGGAAGAACGCGTGGTTCGGGATGCCCGAGTTCGTGTGCACGCCGCCGGCGTCGTCGTCGGTCTCGACGTAGTCGGCCATCGTCGCCGGCTGCGGGTCCTTCCCGAGCACCGGGTCGTCGTACGCGGTGCCCGGCGCCCGCATCGATCGGAGCGCGACCCCGTGCACGGCGGGCGTGAACAGCCCCTCGCCGATGAGCCAGCTGGCCTCGGCGGCGGTCTGCCCGGCGGCGTACTGCGCCACGAGCGATCCGAAGACGTCGCTGACGGACTCGTTCAGCGCACCGGACTGCCCCTGGTACGTCAGGTCGGCCGTGTACTGGGTGACCCCGTGGGCGAGCTCGTGCCCGATGACGTCGAGCGCCACGGTGAAGCGCGTGAAGACCTCGCCGTCCCCGTCGCCGAAGACCATCCGGGAGCCGTCCCAGTACGCGTTGTCGTAGTCCTTCCCGTAGTGCACGGTGGCGTCGAGGGGGAGCCCGGCGCCGTCGATCGACACCCGCCCGAAGACGTCGAGCCAGAACGCGTGGGTGGCGCCGAGCCCCGCGTAGGCCTCGTCCACGGCGGCGTCACCGGTGTCGGGTGCGCCCTCGGTCCGGACGACGGAGCCGGGCAGCGTGGTGGTGCCCTGCGCGTCGGCGATGGTGCGCTGCGGTGACGCGTCCGGCGCGGTGGCCGTGCGCGGGGCACGGAGCGACCGGGTCTTCGGCGCCTGCACGGCGTCGAGTGACGCCAGTGCCGTCCGTGCCGCCGGGGTGGCACGGGGGAACGCGTCGGTCGGCGCGTCGGCGATGGCGCGCAGCAGGTACGGCGGGACGACGGAGCGGAGCGGGGCGGCGGTCATGCCAGCCATGCAACCCCTGGGCACCGACACTCGCGTCAGTCGTCGGGGTCCTTGCGGTTCTCGACCAGGTCGAGTGCGTACGACTCCCACCACTGCCCGGCCGCCGGTCCGCCGTTGCAGGTACCGTCGCTCAGCCCCGGTGTCTTCACCCAGAGCAGGGCGTCCAGCCGCGAGGAACCGGCCGCCACGTGCGGCGACTGCCCGAGTCCGGCACCCTCCGGGTTGCACCAGGTACCGAGCCACCCGCGGCCGTTGCGGGACACGTCGATGACGAAGTGCGGGTCGCCGCCGATCGCGTCGGCGAGCCGGTCGGCGTAGGCGCGCTCCTGGTCGACGCGGTAGAAGTTCGACACGTTCGTGAAGAAGCCCTGCGTCCGGTCCACCCCGGCCTGCCGCAGCCAGCCGGCCATCGTGGCGGTCGGCACGCGGTTCTCGTTCCCACCGTCGAGGTACACCGTCAGCCCGTGTCCGCTGAGTTCGTCGACGGCCTTGCGGAGCAGCGGCAGCCGGGAGTCCGACAGGCGCTTGCAGACGTTGATCTGCGCGATGGCGTCGGGCTCGACGAGCACGACCGCGTGCGCCCCCGCCGTCGCCCGCACGACGGAGCGGACCCATGGCAGGTACTCCGCCGCGGTGGTCCCGCCCTTCGAGTAGTGGCCGCAGTCCCGGTCGGGGATCGTGTACAGGACGAAGACCGGCGTCTTGTCCTGCCGGCGGGCGTTCGCCATGACCTGCCGGACGGTCTCGCGGGTCGTCGTGACGGACGGGTCCGTGAGCCAGGTCGCGATCGGTTCGTCGGCGATGACGGCGATCCGCTGCGCCGTGGTGGTGTCGCCGTCGGCCCGTGCCTGGGTCTCCCGTCGGCCGGCCTGGTTCGCACTGGCGGGTTGCCGGGCGAGTCCACCGGGGAAGGCCTGGGCGGCGGTCTGTCGGTCGACGATCCGACGCCCGTCCGGGCCGTTCGGCACGGTCGGCAGCCAGAGGGCCACCCCGACGACCACCGCGACCACGACCGCGGCGGCCCCGCCGATCCACGCCCACTGGCGCCCGGCGCTGGTCCGTCGACGGGGACCGGGCGCGCGGTCGTGTGCTGGCAGCTGCTGGTCCGGCATCGAGCGGTCCTCCCTGGTCACCACCGCGCGTCGCGACGATGCCCATGCTTCCACCCGTCGGTGTCCACGGCCACCCCGCACCGGCGATCGCCCAGCATCGGCGCTGCTGCTGCCCAGGAGCGCTCCAGGTCCCGCGCAGGACGGTGCCCCACACTGTCCGGATGCTCCGGAAACTCCTCCTCCTCGCCCTCACGGCGGCCTACGCCTGGGTGATCTGGCGGATGACGCTGACGCCGCACGTGTTCACGTCGGCCGAGAACTCCCTGGTGCTGCACGCCATCGCCTGGGCGCAGCACCTGCCGCACGGGTCGTGGTTGACGTACGACCGCACCGAGTTCCTGGCGAACATCGCGATGTTCGTCCCCGTCGGGATGATCGCGGCGATGTGGTTGCCGCGGCGCTGGTGGTTCCTGGCGGCCGTCGTGGCCGTCGGGCTGTCCGCGGGCATCGAGCTCGCCCAGGGGGCCCTGCTGCCGTACCGCGTGTCCGACCCGCGCGACGTGCTGTCGAACGGCCTCGGCGGACTCCTCGGCGCCACGCTGGTCGGCTTCGTCCGCAGCCTGCTGCCGGCACCCCGGCGCCGACGCCTGCGCGCCCGCACCGTCTGACCCTGCCGACGCCCTCGGCGGTCCAGTGCTCTGGTAGGCTCTCCAGGTTGCCGTCGAACGGCCGCGGACAAAGAGCGCTCACACATCAGGTGTGGGCACCGCGCAACGGACAGAAGGGGATCACCATGGCACTTGATGCACAGGTCAAGCAGGAGATCATCGAAGAGTACGCGACCCACCCGGGCGACACCGGATCCCCCGAGGTCCAGGTCGCCGTTCTGACGCGTCGTATCAACGACCTGAACGAGCACCTCAAGGAGCACAAGCACGACCACCACTCGCGTCGTGGTCTGCTGCTCATGGTCGGCCAGCGTCGCCGCCTCCTCGGCTACCTCTCGAACGTCGACATCGCCCGCTACCGTGCGCTCATCGAGCGTCTCGGTCTGCGCCGCTAGTCGTCGCCGCACCGCTTGACCGAACGCCCCGGCCCTCGTCGTGAGGACCGGGGCGTTCTTCGTTCCTCCGGACGAGTCCGCGGGAATGTGCGCGTGGGCACGTCGGTTCGGTAGAGTGTTCATGCAAACGCATTGAAAGATCGGGAGTTCCCATGACCACCATCACCGTCGTCTCCGCCGGGCTCTCCGAGCCGTCCTCGACCCGCCTGCTCGCCGACCGCCTGGTCGAGTCCGCCGTCGCCGCGGTCGAGGCCCAGGACGGAGGCACGCCCCGCGTCGTGCACGTCGAGCTGCGTCCGCTGGCGCACGAGGTCGTCGACGCGATGCTCACCGGCTTCCAGGCGCCCGCACTCGCTGCCGCCACGGCCGCGGTGGTCGAGGCCGATGCGCTCGTGTTCGTCTCGCCGGTCTTCACCGCCGGCATGAGCGGCCTGGCGAAGTCGTTCCTCGACGTCATGGACAAGGACGCCCTCACCGACATGCCGGTCCTCCTCGCGGCGACGGCAGGAACGTCCCGGCACTCGCTTGCGATCGAGCACGGCATGCGCCCCGTGTTCGCCTACCTCCGCGCGGCCGTCGTGCCCACCGGCGTCTTCGCCGCGACCGACGACTGGGGCACCGAGGGCGACCAGGCGGCCCTGGCCGGTCGCATCCGCCGGGCCGGTGCCGACCTCGCCTGGGCGATCGGGGCCTCCCGTCGGGTCCCGCAGGACGCGGCCGCCCTGCCGGAGGTCACCGACTTCGCGAGCCTGCTCGGCGGCCTGGGCCACTGACCCACCCGCGGTGCCGACGCGTCAGTACCAGTGCGGGTTGACGCTCATCTCGTGGTTCCACGCCCCGCACGGGGTGCCGTAGCTGCTCTTGATGTACGCCAGGCCCCAGTTCACCTGGGTGTCCTGGTTCGTGCGCCAGTCCGCGCCGGCGGCGGCGAGCTTGGACGCCGGCAGCGCCTGGGGGATGCCGTACGCACCGCTCGAGGCGTTGAGGGCGTTCGCGCGCCAGCCGGACTCCTGCGTCCACAGGGAGACGAGGCAGCCGAACTGGTCGTCACCCCAGCCGTAGCTCGGCAGGGCGCCGCGCGCGTAGGCCTGCGCGGCGGCCGGGTCGACCGTCACGCCACCGGTGTCCGGGTAGGCGTTGCCCGGGGCCGCGGCAGCCGGGGTGCCGGCGGACGCCTGCGCTGCCGCGGCCGCCTGTGCAGCAGCCTGGGCGGCCGCTGCCTGCGCTGCCGCCTGCGCGGCGACGGCGCGCCCGACCTCGTAGCGTCGTTCCGTCTCGGCGGTGGAGTCCTGCAGCGACGCGAGCTGCGCGTACAGCTGCTTGCTGTGCGACTGGGTCGACGCCACGGCCCGGTCGGCCCGGTCCTCGGCGGTCTTCGCCGCGGCCGCCTTCGTCTCGGCCGCCGCGGCGAGGGACGCCCGCTCGGACTCGGCCCGCCGCGCCTGGTCGCCGAGCGAGGACGCCGTCCCGGCTGCCACGGAGGCGTCGTCCATCACGCCGGACCACGTGGTCGTGAGCTGGTCGATCGCACCGAGCTGGTAGAGCAGCTGGCTCGGGTCCTTCGTCGTCGCGATCCTGGTGGTCATCTGGTCGCCCGAGCCGTCGCGGTAGAGGCTCGCCGCGAGCTGTCCGGCACGCGTCCGCGCGCGCTCGGCGGTCGCCCTGGCAGCATCGGCCTGGGCCTGGAGGCTCGTGGCGGTCTGGGTGGCCGACTGCAGGTCCGCCTCGGCCCGGCTCGCGACCGCGGAGGCGTCGAGGGCGACCTGCGACTTCGTGGCCGCCTCCGCCTGGGCTGACCGGAGTGCGGCCTTGACCCGCTGGACCTCGGCCCGCTTGGCGGTCTCGTTGCCCTTGGCCTGTTGCACGTCCTGCCAGCTCGGGTACTCGGTGGCGCCGGCCGGCACCGCGGTCACGAGAGAGCCGACGAGCGCACCGACGGCCACGACGGCCGCGACGAGTACGCGTCTTCCAGGACTACGACGCATGGGGGAAGGGTACCGAGGACACGCCCGTTCGCCGCCAGCCTCGCCGCCGATGCAGCGCCCGATGCTAAAGTCAGGGCGTCCGGGGACCGTTTCCCGAGACGCCACACAACATCGCACGCAGACCGGCACGAAGCTGGTCATCGGTGGTGGCATGCGGGCCGAGGGTTCCCGACTGCTTCTACTGCTGGCCAGGCATGCGTTCCGCGTCGTGGAGCGCACGTGCACCCACGTGTGCCCGAGGCCGGGTCTGCTGCACCACAGACGCAAGGAGGCATCCTCTTGGAGGGTCCCGAGATCAAGTTCGCTGAAGCGATCATCGACAACGGTCGCTACGGCACCAGGACGGTCCGGTTCGAGACCGGCCGTCTCGCGCAGCAGGCACAGGGTGCCGTCGCCGCGTACCTGGACGAAGAGACCATGCTGCTGTCGGCCACCAGCGCCGGCAAGCACCCGCGGGAGGGCTTCGACTTCTTCCCGCTGACGGTCGACGTCGAGGAGCGTTCGTACGCCGCCGGCAAGATCCCCGGCTCGTTCTTCCGCCGCGAAGGCCGTCCCTCGACGGAGGCCATCCTGGTCTGCCGTCTGATCGACCGGCCGCTGCGCCCGTCGTTCGTCGACGGTCTGCGCAACGAGGTCCAGATCGTCATCACCGTCCTGAGCATCGCTCCGGACGAGTTCTACGACGCGCTGGCCATCAACGCCGCGTCCGCGTCGACGCAGATCTCCGGTCTGCCGTTCTCCGGCCCGATCGCCGGTGTGCGCCTCGCGCTGATCGGTGACCAGTGGGTCGCGTTCCCGAAGGCGTCGCAGCTCGCCGAGGCCGTCTTCGACCTCACCGTCGCCGGCCGTGTCGTCAAGGACGACGCGGGCAACGAGGACGTCGCGATCATGATGGTCGAGGCCGAGGCCACCGAGCACAGCTGGGACCTCATCCAGGGCGGCGCCACGAAGCCCGACGAGGCCGTCGTCGCGCAGGGCCTCGAGGCCGCGAAGCCGTTCCTCAAGGTCCTCGTCGAGGCCCAGGCCAAGATGGCTGCGCAGTCGGCCAAGGAGATCCAGGACTACCCGGTCTTCCCGCCGTACGCGCCCGAGGTCTACGACGCGGTCGAGTCCATCGCCCTGTCCGAGCTCGGCGACGTCTACAAGATCGCCGCCAAGACCGAGCGCCAGGACGCGGACGACGCCCTCAAGGCCCGTGTCAAGGAGGCCATCGCAGCCAAGGTCACGGCCGGCGAGCTCCCCGAGAGCGCCAACGGCCAGGTCAGCGGCGCGTACAAGTCGGTCACCAAGAAGGTCGTCCGCGGTCGCATCCTGACCGAGCAGATCCGCATGGACGGCCGCGGCCTCGCCGACATCCGTCCGCTCGACGCCGAGGTCGCCGTGATCCCGCGCGTCCACGGTTCCGCGGTGTTCCAGCGCGGCGAGACGCAGATCCTCGGCGTCACCACGCTGAACATGCTCAAGATGGAGCAGCAGATCGACTCGCTGTCGCCCGTCAAGAAGAAGCGCTACCTGCACCACTACAACTTCCCGCCCTACTCGACCGGTGAGACCGGCCGCGTGGGTTCGCCGAAGCGGCGCGAGATCGGGCACGGCTTCCTCGCCGAGCGCGCCCTCGTGCCGGTGCTGCCGTCGCGTGACGAGTTCCCGTACGCCATCCGTCAGGTGTCCGAGGCGCTCAGCTCGAACGGCTCGACCTCGATGGGCTCCGTCTGCGCCTCGACCCTGTCGCTGCTCAACGCCGGTGTGCCCCTCAAGGCCCCCGTCGCCGGCATCGCCATGGGCCTGGTCTCCGACACCGTCGACGGGCAGACCCGCTACGCGGCGCTGACCGACATCCTCGGAGCCGAGGACGCCCTCGGTGACATGGACTTCAAGGTCGCCGGCACGTCCGAGTTCGTCACCGCCATCCAGCTCGACACCAAGCTCGACGGCATCCCGTCGTCGGTGCTCGACGCCGCGCTGAAGCAGGCCAAGGAGGCCCGCTCGGCCATCCTCGGTGTGCTGAACGAGGCGATCGACGGCCCCGACGAGATGGCCGACACCGCTCCTCGCGTCATCTCGGTGCAGATCCCCGTCGACAAGATCGGCGAGCTGATCGGCCCGAAGGGCAAGACGATCAACGGGATCCAGGACACCACCGGTGCCGACATCTCGATCGAGGACGACGGCACGGTCTACATCGGTGCCGTCGACGGTCCGTCCGCCGAGGCCGCGCGTGCGCAGGTCAACGCGATCGCGAACCCGACCAACCCGGAGATCGGGGACCAGTTCCTCGGCACCGTCGTGAAGATCGCCACGTTCGGCGCCTTCGTGTCGCTGCTCCCGGGCCGCGACGGTCTGCTCCACGTCTCCGAGGTGCGCAAGCTCGCCGGTGGCAAGCGCGTGGAGAACGTCGAGGACGTCCTGGGCGTCGGCCAGAAGATCCTGGTCGAGGTCACCAAGGTCGACGACCGCGGCAAGCTCTCGCTCGCCCCGGTCGTGGCGGACGAGGTCGACACCGACGGCCGTGACGACCACGCGTCGCACGCCGAGGCGCCGGCCGAGGGCTGAACACCCCTCGCCTGACTGCACGAACGGCCGCCACTCCAGCTGGAGTGGCGGCCGTTCCGCATGTGCGGGGTGGGTCAGGAGGCGGGGGTCTCCTGCGTTCCCATGAGCTGCGCGCGACCGACGAGGTGCTCGCGCAGCATGAAGCCGACGACCGCGGGGGTGGCGTCCGCGGGGACCTCGAGCACGGGGACGTCGAGGGCGCTCAGCGTGAAGAAGTACCGGTGCTCGCCGTGCCCGGCCGGGGGCGCGGCGCCGAGGAAGGTGTCGGTGCCGTACTCGTTGCGGCGGCGGAGGGCCTCGGCCGGCAGCAGGGCGTCGTCCGTGCCGGCACCGGCGGGGAGCTCGGTCGCGGACGCCGGGACGTCGGTGAGGCTCCAGTGCCAGAAGCCCGAGCCGGTGGGGGCGTCGGGGTCGTACACGGTGAGCACGTAGCTCTGCGTGCCCTCGGGAGCACCGGACCACGCGAGGGCGGGTGAGCGGTCCTCGCCGCCGACGTCGGAACCGCGCGCCGAGGTGGGCAGCGCACCGCCGTCGGTGAAGTCGGGGCTGGTCAGGGTGAAGGTGGGCACCTCGGGGAGGCGCCAGAGCGGGTCGTTGGCCATGCGCCCAGGCAACCACCCGTGCCCTGGTGGTGACCGGGAGACGAAACGGGAGGCACGGTGCCAGCTGGCACCGTGCCTCCCGTCCATCAGGTGGTCGCGCTCACCGCGACCGGTGCGCTCAGGCCGGGCCGGTCGCGCTCCCGGGGTTGCCGCTCGCCACGATCGCGCCGTTGACGCCCTCGGGGAAGAAGCCGCCCTTGTCGATCTGGTTCGGGTTGAGGAACACGATGTTGAGCACGCGCTCCGCGGTGCGGCCGTACGCCAGGGAGTTGGTGTCGGTCGGGACGAAGTTCACCGCGCCGGTCGACGTCGTGATGCCCTGGTCGTCGTCGGTCGGCCCGTCGAGGGAGTCGCGGGCGTCGGAGATCTTGTTCGCCGGCACCTGCAGCCCCTTGTCGAAGAGCTTCGAACGGATGATGCCGGCGTGGTAGGCCTCGACGGCCAGGATGCCCGCCGCGGCGCTGAGGTACGTCTTGTTGGTGATGAGGGGAGCCGCGCCCTTGTAGGCGGTGACCCCCACGTCCTCGAAGACGTAGGCCCCGAGCAGGAAGGCCTCCTCGCTGGCGAAGGGATCGAACGTCCCCGTCGGACCGACGAGACCGGCGGCGCGGGCCGCCGCGGTGAAGGCGTGCGTGAAGTCGATCGCCGGACGGGACACGACCGCGCCACCGAGTGCCGACCGGAGGAACGCGACGTGCGCCCGCTCGTCGTTGGCGATCTCGGTCGCGATGCCGCGGATGGCGGGGGTCTTGAACGGCACCTTGCGGCCGCCGACGACCGGCCCCTGGGGGTCGATGCCGGTGGTCATGCTGGCGGTCAGGCCGGTGCCGAACACGGCGCGGAGGTAGAACTCCGCCTCGAGGTACTCCAGGTTGAGGGCGAAGTTGAGGATGGCGGCGTCGGAGACGGCACCGTCCTCGGCGGGGGAGGCGGAGGCTCGGTCGGTGGTGAGCACCGAGGAGCCCAGCGCGGCGATGCCGGCTGAGGCGCCGGCGACGCCGGCGGCTGCAAAGAAGCGACGTCGATCGAGAGCGTTCTCCGCGCTCCGGTCGATGGCGTGACGGATGAATCGGTTGTCGAACATCGGTGTCCTGACGTGCTGGCAGCACGGACCCGGCCGACGCTGCAGGGAAACGGGTCGGCTGGGCACGATCGGCGGGTTGGTCGACCGTGGGGTGAAGCTACCCCCGGACGGGGGTGTCCACCAGAGGGGTGCGGAAAGCGGTCGGAGGTCAGACGGCGAGTACGCGCTCGGCGACCCGGCCGAGCGCGGCGGTGGCGGCGATGGCGTCACCGGCGTACGCGCCGGACATCGCGCCGTCGCGGGCCAGCATCAGCTCGTCCGCGCCGTCGCCCGGCAGCGGGTGGCCCGCGTCCTGCAGCAGGTCGGCGAGTCGCTCGGTGTACCAGTCGCGGTGCGAGGCCACGACGACCCGGACCTGGTCGCGCGAGTCGTGGTACTCGGCGGCGGCGTTGAGGAACGCGCAGCCGCGGAAGGACGGCGCGTTGACCTCGTCCGCGACGGCGGTGACCCAGGTGCGGACGGCGTCGGAGGCGCTGCCCGCGTCGGCGACCAGGGCGTCGAAGGCCTGCTGCACACGCTCGTGCTGCGTGTGCACGTAGGCCAGGATCAGGTTGTCCTTGGACCCGTAGTGCTTGTAGAACGTCGCCTTCGTGACGCTCGCCTCGGAGATGAGGCGGTCGACGCCGACGCTGTGGATGCCCTCTTCATAGAACAGCCGGTTCGCGGTCTCGAGGATGCGGACCTTCGCGCCGCCGGAGCGGGGAGCCGGGGGGACGCTCGACCCGTCCGGCGACGCGAGGCCACTGGTGCTCTTCCCGAGGAGTCGCTGGACGGTCGGTTGGGGGGAATCGACCGTCACAGCGTGGCTCCTCGGTGGTCATCGGCTCCGCGGCTGAGTGGGGGAACTCGGTGCCGCCGAGGACTGATGTCCCGAGCCACCGGATCGGCATCTAGCGGGGGGCTTCCGATCCGGCATGACCGACTGTAGCACAAAGGAGGACATACAGACGAGTCGGTCTGCCCTCACTTCTTGTACCCCGTTCCAGGGTGCTCCCGACCCGCGCGCCAAGCTGGCAGGACGGTGCCGCAACATCAGTAGGCTCGACTGCGATGAACCGCCCAGTCCCGCTGCCCCTCGAGGCCCCGGACACGTCCTTCCTGACGTCCGGGGGATCCTTCGTCCGCCGAACCGTGCTCCCGTCGGGCGTGCGCGTGCTGACTGAGGCGGTCCCGGCGTCCCACTCCGCGAGCATCGGGTACTGGGTCGGCGTCGGCTCCCGCGACGAACGTGCCGGGCAGTTCGGCTCGACGCACTTCCTCGAGCACCTGCTCTTCAAGGGCACGACCACCAGGAGCGCGCTCGACATCGCCGTCGCGTTCGACTCGGTCGGGGGCGAGCACAACGCCGCCACGGCCAAGGAGTACACCTGCTACTACGCCCGGGTCCGTGACGCCGACGTCCCGATGGCCGTTCGGGTCATCGGCGACATGGTGACGAACTCCGTGCTCGAGCCCGCGGCCTTCGACATCGAGCGCGGGGTCATCCTCGAGGAACTGGCGATGGCCGCCGACGACCCGGCCGACCTCGCCGGCGAGGCCTTCTTCGCGTCGGCCTTCGAGGGGCACGCGCTCGGTCGCCCGATCGGTGGCACCCCGGAGAGCATCCGTGCCGTCCAGCGCGACGAGGTGATGGCGCACTACGCCGAGCACTACGCCCCGAACGGGCTCGTCATCACCGCGGCGGGCGCCGTCGACCACGAGCGGTTCTGCGCCCTGGTCGACGAGGTCTTCTCCTCGGCAGGCCGTGCGCGACCCGTCGACCGTCGGACGGCGCAGCCCGTGGCCGACCCGGTCGCCGAGAAGCTCTCGGTCGTGCACCGACCGACCGAGCAGGTCAGCATGCTCCGCGGGTCGCAGGGCCTCGACCTCCGCGACGAGCGGCGCCCCGTGCTCAGCGTCCTCAACGCCGTCCTCGGCGGTGGGATGAGCTCGCGGCTGTTCCAGGAGGTCCGGGAGCGCCGTGGCCTCGCCTACGCGGTGTCGTCCTTCGCTCCCGCGTACCTCGACAACGGTGCCTTCGGGGTCTACGCCGGGTGCGCACCCGACAACGTCGCCGGGGTGATCGACATCATCGACGCCGAGTTCCGCCGCATGGTCGACGACGGCATCACCGAGGACGAGCTCCGTCGCGCGACGGGCCAGATCGAGGGCGCCCTGACCCTGTCGCTCGAGGACTCCGACGCCCGGATGACCCGCCTCGGACGCGCCGAGCTCGGCACCGGGGAGTTCACCGACCTCGACACCGCCCTGGAGCGCGTCGACCGCGTCACGACCGGCGACGTCCTCGACCTGGCCCGTGACCTCCTCACCCGTCCGACCGTCACCGCGGTCGTCGGCGACGTCGAGCAGTCCGCGCTCGAGTCCGCTCTGGGCACCGGCGGTCGATGACGGAGATGTCGCACTACCTCTACCTCGTCCGACATGGCGAGCACCAGGACGCCGAGCACGGGCTGCGCGACGGCAAGCTGTCCGAGCGCGGCAAACGGCAGTCGATGCTCATCGCCGACCGCCTCGGTGGCGTGCCCTTCGACGGCGTGTACCACTCGCCGCTCGAGGCCCCGAGCGAGACCGCGTCGTTCCTGGCCCAGCGCCTGCCCGCGATCCAGCCGGAGCCGTCGACGCTGCTGTTCGACTGCATCCCGTCCGGACCGACGCCGGACATGCCGACGGCGTACAAGAAGTTCTACGGCGGGATCACCGAAGAGGAGATCATCGCCGGACAGGCCCAGATGGGCGACGCCGTCGCCGAGTGGTTCACCCCGGCGATGCAGGACCGCCACGACCTCGTCATCACGCACAACGCGGTGATCGGCTGGTTCGTCCGCGAGGTCTTCCAGGCCCCCGAGTGGCGCTGGATGGGCACGAACGTCGCCCACACCGCGCTCACCGTGATCCGCATCCGCTCCGCGAAGCCCGCCGAGCTCGTCACGCTCAACGACACGGCGCACCTGCCGGTCGAGCTCCGCACCGGCCTGCCGGTGGAGCAGCCGCTCTAACGTTCAGACGCCCCGCCGGTACCAGGCGGTCGCGTTCGGGTTGTCGTTGAAGGGCGCGACCCGGTCGTAGCCGCGGCTCCGGTACATCGCCCCCGCGGCGACGAGCGAGTCGTTCGTGTCGAGCACGATCGCCGATGCGCCGAGCTCCGCGCCCGCGCGCTCGAGGGCGTCCATGACGGCCGTCGCGACCCCGCGGCCCCTGCCGGCCGGTGTCACGAACACGTGCTTGACCTCGAACCGCACGTCGGCGCCGTCGTCCGCGATCCGGCGGAGCCCGCCGCACCCGACGGGGGCGTCGCCGTCGTACGCCACGACGAACACGCCGCGCGGCGGGGTGAACTCCTCGGCCGGGGTGCGCTTCCGCGAGTAGGCGCCCTGCGCGCTCGGGAAGGTGGCCTCGCGCTCGTCGAGGTAGGCGTCGAGCAGGGCGTCGACCTCGGGCAGGTCCGCCGGGACGGTGCGCACGGTGACCGGGATGCGATCGAGGGACATGCGTCGATCCTAGGATGGGCGCATGGTCACTCCCGTCGCCGTCGTCGGCGCCACCGGTCGTCTGGGGGGCCTCGTGGCCGCCGTGGTGGACGACCTCCCCGAGTTCGAGCTCGTCGCCCGGCTGTCGTCGAAGGACGGCGCCCACGAGGCCGGGCCGGCGGTGTTCAACGGCGCCGCGGTCGTCGTGGACGTCACCGTCCCGGCGCTCAGCCCCGCGATCGTCGAGCACGCCCTGGCGAGCGGGGCGAACGTGCTCGTCGGCACCTCGGGCTGGTCCGCCGCGCGGCTGGCCTCGCTCCGGACGTCGCTGGCCGACCGACCGGAGCAGGGCGCCTTCGTGGTGCCGAACTTCTCGATCGGGTCGGTGCTCGGCACCCACCTCGCCACGATCGCCGCGCCGTGGTTCCCGTCGATCGAGATCGTCGAGACCCACCACGCCGGCAAGGTCGACTCGCCGTCGGGCACGGCCGTCCGCACCGCCGAGCTCATCGCCGAGGCCCGGCGGGAGGTCGGCCCCGTCGAGGCCCCGCACGTCGACCAGCGTGCCCGCGGGCAGCAGGTCGCCAGCGTGCCGATCCACTCGCTGCGGCTGCCGGGCGTCAAGGCGCTGCAGGACGTCGTGCTGAGCGGGCCGGGGGAGACCCTGACGATCCGCCACGACACCACCGACGACGTCGCCTACGCCCCGGGCATCCGTGCTGCGCTGGCCGCGGTCGGCGCGATGCGCGGACTCACCGTCGGCCTCGGCTCCGTGCTCGGCATCGGCTAGGACGGCGCCGCTGATGCGTCTCCGTTCGCCGTTCTGGGGCGCTGCCCTGATGGCCCTGCTGCTCGCGCTCTACATCGTGCTCGTCGGGCAGCGGGCCGTGGCGTTCATCGCGACCGGTCTGCCGATCGGCATCGCGATCGGGGTCGCCCTCGCCGTGTTCGCGGTGATCGGGGCGCTCCTGCTCGTCCTGGAGTTCCGGTTCGGCCTGCGGATCACCCGGCTCGGCGCCCGGCTCGAACGCGAGCACGGCACGCCCGCCGACGTCGTGCCCCTCCGACCGTCCGGGCGCCCCGACCGCGCCGCTGCGGACGAGCTGTTCCCGCGGTACAAGGCCGAGGTCGAGGCGACACCGGACGACTGGCGTGCGTGGTTCCGCCTGGGGGTCGTGTACGACGCGGCGGGGGACCGGAAGCGTGCGCGGGCGGCGATGCGGACCGCGCTCGCACACGCCGGGCGGGCCTGAGCCCGTCCACGTGCCCCGCACGCCTCAGAACGCGGCGTCGACCGCGATCTCGGCCTGCGTGAACCGGAACACGTAGCCCGACTCCAGCAGCTTCGTCGGCACCATCCGCTGGCTCGACAGGAGCATCTCGTCGGCTGCGTCCCGCAACACCGCCCGCAGCGCGAACTCCGGCAGGCGGAACACGTACGGTCGGTGCAGGTCCTCCGCGACGCGCTTGGTGATGCGCTCGGCGACGGCGGGCTCCGGTCCGGCGAGGTTCACCGGACCGCGGACCTCGGACGCCGACGCGGCCGTCGCGAGGTGCACGATCGCGCCCACCTCGTCCTCGAGCGCGATCCACGGCCAGAACTGGCCGCCGGTGCCGAGGCGGCTGCCCAGGCCGAAGCGGGTCAGCGGGATGAGCGGCGCGAGTGCACCGCCGCCCTGGCCGACGACGATGCCGGTGCGGAGCATGACCACCCGGACGCCCTCGGGCGCCTCCGCCGCAGCGGCTTCCCACGCGGTGCAGACGTCCGCGAGGAACCCGCTGCCGGGAGCGTCGTCGTCCTGCAGCACGTCGGTGGGTCGGTCGCCGTAGACACCCGACGCGGACCCGGACAGGAACAGGCGCGGCGGCGTCGTCGCATGGCGCATGGCCTCGACCAGCGTCGTCGTGGCGTCGACGCGGGAGCGCTCGATCTCCCGCTTGTAGGCGTCCGTCCAGGGGAGCTTGCCGATGTTCGCGCCGGCGAGGTTGACCACCACGTCCGCGCCGTCGAGGACGGCGGGATCGAGCGGCCGCTCGCCCGGCGCCCACCGGAACTCCGTGGGGGTGCGTGGTTCGCGCCGGACCAGGGTCGACACGTGGTGACCGGCCTCGCGCAGGGCGCGGACCAGAGGGGTCCCGATGAAGCCGGACGCGCCGGCCACCAGGATCGAGAGCGGCTGTTCCGCCATGTGGGCCTCCATGGCAGCCACGGTACTCAGCAGCCTGGAGGCTCGGCACGCGTCCGGCCTTCGTCTCGCGCGTGTGGGTGGTCGCGCGGGTGTGGGTGGTCGCGCTTACGATCATCTGGTGACCGACACCGCGACCGTCCTGCCCGACGCCTCCGTCTCGACCCCGTACGAGGACCTGCTGCGGCGCGTGCTGGAAGAAGGGTCCCCCAAGGGCGACCGCACCGGCACGGGAACGCGCAGCGTCTTCGGCGCGCAGCTCCGCTACGACCTGTCGGAGGGCTTCCCGCTCGTCACGACCAAGCGCGTGCACTTCAAGTCGATCGCGTACGAGCTCCTCTGGTTCCTGCGCGGCGACGGCAACGCCACCTGGCTGCAGGAGCACGGCGTCCGCATCTGGAACGAGTGGGCCGGCGCCGACGGCGACCTGGGCCCGGTCTACGGCGTGCAGTGGCGCTCGTGGCCGACGCCGTCCGGTGAGCACGTCGACCAGATCGCCCAGGTGATCGAGCAGATCAAGGCCAACCCGGACTCCCGCCGGCTCATCGTGTCCGCGTGGAACGTCGCGGACATCCCGGACATGGCCCTGGCGCCCTGCCACGCGTTCTTCCAGTTCTACGTCAACGACGGCAAGCTCTCGTGCCAGCTGTACCAGCGGAGCGCGGACATGTTCCTCGGCGTGCCGTTCAACATCGCCTCGTACGCCCTGCTCACGCACATGATCGCCGCGCAGACCGGGCTCCAGGTGGGGGACTTCGTCTGGACCGGCGGCGACTGCCACATCTACGACAACCACGTCGAGCAGGTCCGCGAGCAGCTGTCCCGGACCGCGTACGCGCCCCCGACGCTCGAGCTCGCCCCGCGGGACTCGATCGACGACTACCGGTACGAGGACTTCTCCGTCGTCGGCTACCACCACCACCCGGCGATCTCCGGCGCGGTCGCGGTCTGATGGCGGCGTGGTCCGAGCCCGTCCGGGGGATCGGCATGGTGTGGGCACGGTCCGTGGGCGGCGTCATCGGCGCCGACGGCGGGATGCCCTGGCACGTGCCGGAGGACCTCGCGCACTTCCGCCAGGTGACCGGTTCGTCGACCGTCGTGATGGGCCGCCGGACGTGGGATTCGCTGCCTGAGCGCTTCCGTCCGCTGCCCGGCCGCCGGAACGTGGTGCTCACCCGCGACGCCGCGTGGCGGGCCGAGGGTGCCGTCGTGGTGCACGACCTCGCGACGGCGCTCGACACCGACGAGCCCGTGTGGGTCATCGGCGGCGGTCAGGTGTACGCAGCAGCCCTGCCCTTCGCCGACCGGGTGTCGGAGACCGTGATCGACGTCGAGGTCGACGGCGACACCGTCGTGCCTGTGCTCGCGGACGGCTGGGACCTCGTCGACGGCGGCCCGTGGCAGGAGTCGCGCGCGGGCCTGCGCTTCCGGTTCCTCGAGTGGTGCCGCCGAGCCTGAGGTCCACCGTCTGTCCGGACGGCGGTCTCGACGAGCATCCCCGGTACGCTGGTGCCCGTGTCCACGCGTGAGAATCCCTTCGGCCAGGTCCTCGTCGCCCTCGTGACCCCGTTCACCGCCGACGGCGAAGTCGACTGGCCGGGTGTCGAGCGGCACATCGACGACTGCATCACCGCCGGCGCCGACGGCATCGTCGTGACCGGCACCACCGGCGAGACCTCCACGCTCACCGACCCGGAGAAGCTCCGCCTGGTCGAGGTCGGGAAGTCCGTCGCGGCCGGTCGCGCGAAGATCATCACGGGCGGTGGCTCGAACGAGACCGCACACGCCATCCACCTGTACAAGCAGAGCGAGCGGGCCGGCGCCGACGGCGTGATGATCGTCACGCCGTACTACAACAAGCCGACCCAGGCGGGCGTGCTGACCCACTTCCGGATGATCGCGGACGCCACCGACCTGCCGGTGATCCTGTACGACATCCCCGGCCGCACGGGCATCCCGATCACCTACGACACCATCCTCCGGGCGTCGAAGCACCCGAACATCCTCGCCGTGAAGGACGCCAAGGGCGACTTCGCCGAGGTCTCCCGTGTGCTGAACAACACCGACCTGATGTACTTCTCCGGCGACGACACCAACGTCCTCCCGCACCTGTCCATCGGCGCCACCGGGCTCATCGGCGTGACCGCGAACATCACCAGCGCGCCGTACCGTGCGATCGTCGACGCCGTGAACGCCGGCGACCTGGCGACCGCCACGCGTGAGCACCAGCGCCTCGAGCCGCTCGTGCGCGCCGTGATGACGCACGTGCCCGGCACCGTCGCGGCCAAGTACATCCTGCACGGGCTCGGCCGCATCGGCAGCCCGCGCGTCCGTCTGCCGCTCGTCGGCCCCGAGGACTCCGAGGCGTACGCCATCGAGACCTCGCTCGAAGCCGTGCACGGGATCCCCGGCGCCGACTTCTCCAACTTCCGCCCGGACCGCAACGCGGCCGCCGGCGGTGCGCTTCCGAAGGTGCCAGGCACCACCCGTTGATCGACCGCGGCGCGCGGGTGCGCGCCGCCGAAGCAGTCAGGACCGAATGCCCACGCAAGTCTCCGAACCCCAGCCCCTCGAGCCGGGCACCCTCCGTGTGATCCCCGTCGGGGGACTCGGCGAGATCGGTCGCAACATGACCGTCTACGAGTACGAGGGCAAGCTCCTCGTCGTCGACGCCGGCGTGCTCTTCCCCGAGGAGCACCAGCCGGGCGTCGACCTGATCCTGCCGGACTTCTCGCCGATCCGGGACCGCCTCGACGACGTCCTCGGCGTCGTGCTGACGCACGGTCACGAGGACCACATCGGCGCCGTGCCGTACCTGCTGAAGCTGCGCGCGGACATCCCGCTCATCGGCTCGACGCTGACCCTCGCACTGGTCGAGGCCAAGCTCAAGGAACACCGGATCAAGCCGTACACGCTCGTCGTGGCCGAGGACCAGACCGAGCAGATGGGCCCGTTCCACCTCGAGTTCGTCGCGGTGAACCACTCCATCCCGGACGCCCTCGCCGTCGCGATCACGACCCCCGCCGGGCGTGTGCTGCACACGGGCGACTTCAAGATGGACCAGCTCCCGCTCGACGACCGGATCACCGACCTCCGCGCCTTCGCGCGGCTCGGCGAGGCCGGCGTCGACCTGTTCCTGCCGGACTCGACGAACGCCGACGTCCCCGGGTTCACCGCCCCCGAGCGCGACATCGGCCCGGTGCTGGAGAACATCATCATGCGGGCGCGCAAGAAGGTCGTCGTCGCGAGCTTCTCCTCGCACGTGCACCGCGTCCAGCAGGTCCTCGACGCCGCCGCCGCCGCGAACCGCAAGGTCGCGTTCATGGGCCGCTCGATGATCCGCAACATGACGATCGCCGCCGAGCTCGGCTACCTCCGGGTGCCGGAGAACGTGCTGATCGACACGAAGAAGGCCAAGAACGTCCCGGACGACCAGATCGTCTACATGTCGACGGGGTCGCAGGGCGAGCCGATGGCCGTGCTCGCCCGCATGGCGAACCTCGAGCACCAGATCGAGATCGGCGAGGGCGACACGATCATCCTGGCGTCGTCCCTGATCCCGGGCAACGAGAACGCCGTCTACCGCGTCATCGACGGGCTGACCAAGCTCGGCGCCAAGGTGGTGCACAAGGGCAACGCCAAGGTGCACGTCTCCGGGCACGCCTCGGCCGGTGAGCTCCTCTACTGCTACAACATCCTGCGTCCGCGCAACGTGCTGCCCGTCCACGGCGAGCACCGCCACCTCTACGCGAACGCCGACCTGGCGATCCAGACGGGCGTGCCGCCGCGCAACGTCATCCTCGGGCAGGACGGCATCGTCGTCGACCTCAAGGACGGCCTGGCCAGCGTCGTCGGTCAGCTCGACATCGGCTACGTCTACGTCGACGGCTCCACCGTGGGCGAGATCACCGACGCCGACCTCAAGGACCGCCGCGTCCTGGCCGAGGAGGGCTTCATCTCGATCGTCTGCGCGATCGACTTCGCCACCGGCCAGTGCGTGATCGGGCCGGAGATCTCCTCGCGCGGCTTCGCCGAGGACGAGTCCGTCTTCGACGACGTGCGCCCGCAGATCGCCCGCGCCCTCTCCGAGGCCGCCGCCAACGGCACGCGCGACCAGCACGCGTTCAGCCAGGTCGTCCGCCGCACGGTGGGTCGCTGGGTGAACACGAAGCACCGCCGTCGTCCGATGATCGTCCCGGTGATCATCGAGGCCTAGCCGGGCCGCAGTTCAGCTGGGCCCACGCCGCCGGTTCCGACGCGACGCGCCAGCGGCGGGGCGGCCGTGCCGGTGGGGAGAGGCTCGGTGCAGGTCCGTGACGGACCGGCACCGAGCCTCCTGGCCGTCCACAGCCGTGCGCGCCTCCCTCGGTTCGTCGTGGGGACCGGTTAGGGTTCTGCGCATGGCCGGAGGCACCAAGTCGACCACGCGCTCACGCGCGTCCACGTCGTCCCGCGGGAGTGGGGCGCGTGGTTCGTCGCGCACCCAGGCCACCACGAAGAAGCTGCCGCAGGCCACGCCGCCGGTCGAGTTCCACGGGCCGAACCCGCTGGTGACCGTCTGGATGGGCATGGCGCACGCCGTCGGGGCGATGTTCCGGCTGCTCGGCAAGGAGACCCTCGAGAAGGACCAGCGCCGCGACGGCTTCCCCTTCTTCCTGTTCGTGCTGGCGATCGTCGGCGCGGTCGTGGAGTGGCTCAACCCGACCAACGGGGTGTCCGTCGCGCTCGACGCCTACACGTTCGGCGGGCTGTTCGGGCGGCTGGCCTTCGCGCTGCCCGTGATCATGGTCGTGTTCGCCGGCTGGCTGTTCCGGCACCCGGCGTCCGTGCACGACAACACCCGCATCGGGATCGGCCTTGGGCTGCTGCTCGTCTCGATCTCCTCGCTCTGCCACGTGTTCGGCGGCCAGCCGAGCGCGTCCGACGGCATGCCGGTCCTCGCCGCGGCGGGCGGTGTCCTCGGCTGGGTCGTGATCGGCTGGCTCGTCGCCGTCGCCACTGCGTGGGTGGCGGTCCCGGTGGCCATCGTGCTGCTCCTGCTGTCGCTCTTCATCATCACGAAGACCCCGCCGAACAAGGTCGGGCGTCGCCTGCACGAGCTCTACGCCTACCTGTTCGGCGCACCGGCCCCCGCCGCCGAGGACCTCGACGACAGCCCGGCCGAGCCGACCAGGCCGACCCGGAAGCGTGCCACGAAGACGGACTCCCAGGGGCTGCAGCTGTTCGAGGACCTCGGCTTCGAGGACGACGAGCAGGCGGCAGAGGGCGCCGAGAACCAGACCCCGTGGTGGCGGCGGAACAAGACGGGTCGTGAAGAGGACCCGGCGTACGACACCCCCGTCATCCCGCCGGCCACTGCCGCTGCTCCGGCAGCCGCTCCGGCGCCGGTCCCGACGCCCGCACCGGTCCCCACCGTGGGCGCCGCTGCCGGTCTCGTCGACCTGACCCCGGCCGAACCCGTGTCGGTGAACCTCAACGACTCCGCGGAGCAGGACGTCGCCGCCGAGCTCGAGCGAGCCGAGCAGGCCCTGCGCGACTTCGGTGCCCCGGTGCCCGACGACGCCACCGCCGTGATCCGTCCGGCGCAGGACGTGCCCCTCGTGTCGCCCGCGCTCCCCGACGACGAACCAGCCGGAGCCGTCCTGCCGGCGACCGCGTCGGACGACGACCCCTCCCGCCCGTACCGACTGCCGGCGGCGACGACGCTGAGCTCCGGCACGCCGTCGGTCGCGCGCAGCCAGGCGAACGACGACATCGTCGCCTCGATCATGGGCGTGCTCACCGAGTTCAAGGTCGACGCCAGGGTCACGGGCTTCTCCCGCGGTCCGACGGTCACCCGGTACGAGATCGAGCTCGGCCCGGGCGTCAAGGTGGAGCGCGTCACGGCGCTGTCGAAGAACCTGTCGTACGCGGTCGCGTCGAACGAGGTCCGCATCCTCTCGCCGATCCCCGGCAAGAGCGCGATCGGCGTCGAGATCCCGAACTCGGACCGCGAGATCGTCTCCCTCGGTGACGTCCTCCGCTCGAGCGCGGCGACGAAGTCGAAGCACCCGATGACGATCGGTGTCGGCAAGGACGTCGAGGGCGGCTTCGTCGTCGCGAACCTCGCGAAGATGCCCCACCTGCTGGTCGCCGGCTCCACGGGCTCCGGCAAGTCGGTGTTCATCAACTCGATGATCACGTCGCTGCTCATGCGCGCGAAGCCGTCCGAGGTCCGCATGGTCCTCGTCGACCCCAAGCGCGTCGAGCTCTCGATCTACGCCGGTGTCCCGCACCTCATCACGCCCATCATCACGAACCCGAAGAAGGCGGCGGAAGCGCTGCAGTGGGTCGTGAAGGAGATGGACATGCGGTACGACGACCTGGCCTCGTTCGGGTTCCGCCACGTCGACGACTTCAACAAGGCGATCGAGAACGGCGAGATCATCCTGCCCGCGGGCAGCGAGCGGAAGCTCAAGCCGTACCCGTACCTGCTCGTCGTGGTGGACGAGCTCGCCGACCTCATGCTCGTCGCCCCGCGCGACGTCGAGGAGTCGATCGTCCGCATCACCCAGCTCGCACGTGCTGCCGGCATCCACCTGGTGCTCGCCACACAGCGTCCTTCGGTCGACGTCATCACCGGGCTGATCAAGGCCAACGTGCCGTCCCGGATCGCCTTCGCCGTGACGAGCGTCACCGACTCCCGCGTCATCCTCGACCAGCCGGGTGCCGACAAGCTCATCGGCCAGGGCGACGGGCTCTTCCTGCCGATGGGGTCGTCGAAGGCCGTCCGCGTGCAGGGTGCGTGGGTGCAGGAGAGCGAGGTCGCCGAGGTCGTCCAGCACGTCACCCGGCAGGCCCAGCCCGAGTACCGCCAGGACGTCGCCGCCGTGGTGGAGCGGAAGGAAGTCGACGCCGACATCGGGGACGACCTCGAGCTGCTGCTCGCCGCCGTCGAGCAGGTCGTCTCGACGCAGTTCGGTTCGACGTCGATGCTGCAGCGCAAGCTCCGCGTCGGCTTCGCGAAGGCCGGACGCCTGATGGACCTGATGGAGTCGCGCGACATCGTCGGCCCGTCGGAGGGCTCGAAGGCCCGCGACGTGCTCGTCACCGCCGACCAGCTGCCCTCGGTGCTGGCGAAGCTCCGCGGCGAGGAACCGCCAGCGGCTGCCGCTGCGGCCCCCGTGGCGCCGACGCCTGGTGACGACGGCGGAGACCGGTACAGCGCCGACCCGGTCGGCGACATGACCCGCGGGTACGATGCGGTGGACGACGAACCCGACGAGGACGCCTGGGGCCTCACGGGCAGGGAGTGAACACGATGACCACCTCCGACGGCACCACGACCAAGCGGTTCCCGTGGCGCGGACGACTGATCCGCAAGGGCCCGGGCCCCGCGTCCACCGCCAACGTGGCGAACATCATCACCGTCATCAGGATCCTGATGGCGCCGCTGTTCTTCGTCCTGCTCCTGTCGGACGGCGGCCACGACACCGGTGTGCGCATCTGGGCGGCCGTGGTCTTCGTCGTGGCGATCGTCACCGACAGCGCCGACGGCATCATCGCCCGGCGTCAGGGGCTCGTCACGGACTTCGGCAAGCTCGTCGACCCGATCGCAGACAAGGTGCTCATCGGCGGTGCGCTCGTGGCCCTGTCGATCCTCGGCGAGCTGCCCTGGTACGTGACCGTGCTGATCATGGTCCGCGAGATCGGGATCACCGTGTTCCGGTTCGCGGTGCTCTCCGACCGGGTCATCCCGGCCAGCCGCGGCGGGAAGATCAAGACCGTCCTGCAGGCCGTGGCGATCAGCCTGGCGCTGTTCCCGTGGTGGGACTTCGCCGGGGACGTCGCGCACTGGACGAACGGCATCCTGATGACGGCAGCGGTCGTCGCCACGGTGCTGAGCGGGCTGGACTACTTGTACCAGGCCTGGAAGCACAACCGGACCGCCGCGTGACGGACGCTGTCCGGATCGCGCCGTCGCTCGTCGCGGAACTGACAGTCCGCGGTGAGACGGTCGCCGTGGCGGAGTCGCTCACCGGCGGCCTCGTCGTCGCCGAACTCGTCGCGGTGCCGGGCGCGAGCGCGGTCGTCCGCGGTGGTGTCGTGGCCTACGCGACCCCGGTCAAGACGTCGGTGCTCGGGGTCTCCGCGGAGCTGCTGGCCGCCAACGGGGCCGTGGACCCAGAGGTCGCGCGGCAGATGGCCAGCGGGGTGCGCCATGCCCTGGCGGTCGACGGCGTCCCCGCCACGTGGGGGATCAGCACCACGGGCGTGGCCGGACCGGACCCGCAGGACGGCCAGCGCGTCGGCACGGTCTTCGTCGGGATCGCGTCCGAGGCGGGCGCCGAGGCCTTCGCGCTGCACCTCGACGGTGACCGGGAGGCAATCCGGACGGCCTCGGTCTCCGAACTCCTGACACGACTGTCCATCCGGCTCGAGACCGGGGAATGACCCGCGTTACCACCGGGTTACATCTCACGCAATCTCCAGCAGGACGGCAGCCCAGGTGGCTAGCATGCTGCAACCGGCAACGCGCAGTTGCTGAACCCGAACCGGTCATCCCGATCGGCCGGGCGCGGAGACGACAGAGAGGAGGAGTTCTCATGGTTCTCGTTCGTCAGGAAATCGGCGATGTCCTGCGGGACTTCCGCTTGCAGAAGGGCCGGACCCTCCGTCAGGTCGCGTCCAAGGCCAGCGTCGCACTCGGGTACCTCAGTGAGGTCGAGCGCGGACAGAAGGAAGCCAGTTCGGAGATCCTCGCATCCGTCGCGGACGCGCTGGACACCCCGATCTCGACCATCATGCGCGAGGTGGGAGACCGTCTCGCCGTCGTGGAGGGCCTGACCGCCGTCCCGGACACGCTCCCGGACGAGCTCGTCGCCGAGTTCGACAACGACCTCGCGGTGCGCTGAGTCGCACTGCCCTCCCGAACGCCCCCGCCGGTCCGCCGGCGGGGGCGTTCGTCGTCCGGGGCTCGGTCTACCCTGGACGGATGCGCGTGAGTGAGTTCTGGCGAGCCGTCGACCAGGTGTTCGGGGAGGCCTACGGGGCCGTCGTCGCGCGGGACGTCGTGCTCGAGGAACTCGGCGGTCGGTCTGCCGCAGACGCCATCGCCGCGGGGATCGACACCCGCAAGGTCTGGGACGCCCTCTGCGACTCGCAGGACGTCCCGCTCGACCGTCGCCACGGCAAGGGCCTGATCGACCCGCCGGACTGACGGCGACGGAGCCGAACACACGTTCGGCGTGTCGCTCGAACGCGTGTTCGACCGGTGGTAGCTTCCTCCACAGCGGCGTACCCGATGGATTCCCTCCACAGGCAGCGTGGTGACCGGCAGTGATGTCGGTGGCCCGCCCTAGGTTCGGAGTCATCGGGAACACCCGAAGCCTTGTCCGAGAACCCCTGGCCCTGCACCACCGGCCGCGGGGGATCGGACAGCCTACAGGCGGCAGACACCGAGCAGAAGGACCACCACCATGCCATCACCCGCAGACCGCGAGAAGTCCCTCGAGACCGCACTCGCGCAGATCGACCGGCAGTTCGGCAAGGGTGCTGTCATGCGCCTCGGCTCGGACGAGCGCGCGCCCGTCGCCACCATCCCGACCGGCTCCGTCGCCCTCGACGTCGCGCTGGGGATCGGTGGGCTGCCCCGTGGCCGCATCATCGAGATCTACGGCCCGGAGTCCTCCGGCAAGACGACGCTCACGATCCACGCGATCGCGAACGCCCAGCGCAACGGTGGCATCGCCGCCTTCATCGACGCCGAGCACGCGCTCGACCCCGAGTACGCCAAGGCCCTCGGTGTCGACATCGACGCCCTCCTGGTGTCGCAGCCGGACACCGCCGAGCAGGCCCTCGAGATCGCCGACATGCTCGTCCGCTCGGGCTCCATCGACCTGATCGTCATCGACTCCGTCGCGGCGCTCGTGCCCCGCGCTGAGATCGAGGGCGAGATGGGTGACTCGCACGTCGGTCTGCAGGCCCGCCTGATGTCGCAGGCGCTCCGCAAGCTCGCCGGTGGGCTCAACCAGACGCAGACGACGATGATCTTCATCAACCAGCTGCGCGAGAAGATCGGTGTGTTCTTCGGTTCCCCCGAGACCACCTCCGGCGGCAAGGCGCTCAAGTTCTACGCGTCGGTCCGTCTCGACATCCGTCGCATCGAGACCCTGAAGAGCGGCACGGACGCCGTCGGCAACCGCACGCGCGTCAAAGTCGTCAAGAACAAGATGGCGCCGCCCTTCAAGCAGGCCGAGTTCGACATCCTGTACGGCACGGGCATCTCCCGCGAGGGCTCGCTGCTCGACTTCGGTGTCGACCACAACATCGTCAAGAAGTCGGGTGCCTGGTACACCTACGACGGCGACCAGCTCGGGCAGGGCAAGGAGAACTCCCGGTCCTTCCTGATCCAGAACCCCGAGATCGCCGCTGACATCGAGGGCAAGATCCTCGCCAAGCTCGGCATCGGTGGGGCCAAGCCCGCCGCCGACGCCGCCCCGGTCGAGTCCATCGAGCCCAAGCTCGCACGCAAGGGCGCGTGACCAGCCGCAACGACGACGACGCAGACCTCGCACCGGTCACTGACCTGTTCGGTGCGAGGTCCCGTCGTCGCGCGGGGGCGTCCGGCACCCAGGACGACACGGCTCCGGTGTCGTCGGAGTCGGCACCTCCGTCGGAGTCGTCTCCTCTGTCCGAGTCGTCGCATGCGTCGCCGTCACGCCCGGCGTCATCGTCGTCCCGGATCGCTCCGGTCGCCGACATCTCCGGCATCGACCCCGCCGGTGCTCCCGTGCTCGACGACGGTGATGCCGACGTCGACGACACGATGGACGCCGACGCGGACAGCCCGGTGCCGATCGGGGGACCCCGCGGGCAGGCCACCTGGGTGTCGCCGGTCGTCGGGGACGGCTCCGGTCGTGCCGCCCGGGCCGAACAGTCCGGGTACGACGACGACGGTGCCGACGCGACGACCGCCTCGGTCTTCTCGATCAGCGGGGGCGAGGAGATCGACCCCGCTGACGCACCCCGTCCACTCGACGAGCAGCGCGCCGATGCCGAACGGCTCAGCATGCGTGCGCTCGGACGCAAGGGCGTGAGCGAGTCCGAGCTCCGGACGATGCTCCGGGGCAGCGACCTCGACCCCGACGTCGTGGAGCACGAGGTCGAACGGCTCACCCGGGTGGGGCTGCTCGACGACGTGGCGCTGGCCACCGACCTGGTGGACCGGTTGCACGACCGCAAGGGCCTCGGCCGGCAGGGCGTCGTCGCGGAACTCCGGCGCCGGGGCATCGGCGCCGAGGCGATCGACGCGGCGCTTGATGCCGCGACGGACGACGAGGACGACGAGTTCGTCCGGGCGATCGAACTCGCGCAGAAGCGGATCGGCCAGCTCCGCGGACTCGACCGCGCCACGGCAGAGCGACGACTCTCCGGGTTCCTCATGCGCAAGGGCTACAACGGCGGCGTGGTCCGGATCGCGGTCGAACGCGCGCTCGACGGCGGCGGTCCGAAGCCCGGTGGGCCCCGGGGCACCGTCCGGTTCGAGTAGCGACGGACGGCGGCCATGGTCGGGTGCCTGCGAATTACACTGTGACGACCATGGCCACCGTCGCAGCGCGCCCGCGCACCTACGAAGTCCGCACCTACGGGTGCCAGATGAACGTGCACGACTCGGAACGGCTCAGCGGGTCGCTGCAGGCCTCCGGGTACGTGGCCGCCGACGGCGAGCAGGCCGACGTCGTCGTGATCAACACCTGCGCGGTGCGTGAGAACGCCGACAAGCGGCTCTACGGCAACCTCGGGCTGCTCGCCGGCATCAAGCGCGAGCACCCCGGCATGCAGATCGCGGTCGGCGGGTGCCTGGCGCAGAAGGACAAGGCCGTCATCCTCGAGAAGGCGCCGTGGGTGGACGTCGTCTTCGGAACGCACAACATGGGCTCCTTGCCGACCATGCTCGAGCGGGCGCGGCACAACGGCGAGGCGCAGCTCGAGATCCTCGAGTCGCTCGACGTCTTCCCGTCGACGCTGCCGACCAAGCGCGAGTCGACGCACAGCGGCTGGGTGTCGATCTCCGTCGGCTGCAACAACACCTGCACGTTCTGCATCGTGCCGTCGCTCCGCGGCAAGGAGAAGGACCGTCGCCCCGGGGACGTCCTCGCGGAGGTCCAGGCCCTCGTCGACGACGGCGCGATCGAGGTCACGCTGCTCGGGCAGAACGTGAACTCCTACGGGGTCGAGTTCGGGGACCGCCAGGCGTTCGGCAAGCTCCTCCGTGCCACGGGGCAGATCGAGGGCCTCGAACGCGTGCGCTTCACGAGCCCGCACCCTGCGGCGTTCACCGACGACGTCATCGACGCGATGGCCGAGACGCCGAACGTGATGCCGCAGCTCCACATGCCGCTGCAGTCGGGGTCCGACCGGGTCCTCAAGGCCATGCGGCGCAGCTACCGCGGCGAGCGGTTCCTGGGGATCCTCGACCGGGTGCGCGCGGCGATGCCGCACGCGGCCATCTCGACCGACATCATCGTCGGCTTCCCCGGCGAGACCGAGGCGGACTTCGAGGACACGCTCCGCGTGGTCGAGGCGGCGCGCTTCGCGACGGCCTTCACGTTCCAGTACTCCATCCGCCCCGGCACGCCCGCGGCGACGATGGACGACCAGCTCCCGAAGGAGATCGTCCAGGCGCGCTACGAGCGGCTCGTGGCGCTGCAGGAGCGGATCACCGCCGAGGAGAACGCGAAGCAGGTCGGTCGCACGGTCGAGGTCCTCGTCGCGACGGGGGAGGGCAAGAAGGACGAGGCCACCCGACGGCTCTCCGGCCGCGCCGAGGACTCCCGTCTGGTGCACTTCGCCGTCCCGGCGGGTTCGGACATCCCCCGACCGGGCGACGTCGTCACGGTGGAGGTCACCCGGTCGGCGCCGCACTTCCTCATCGCCGACGGTGACGCACCCTTGCGCATCCGCCGTACCCGTGCCGGCGAGGCCTGGGACCGCGCCGCGGCCGAGTCCTGCGGCGTCCCCACGCCCGTGGCACCCGGCAGCGGACCGAAGCCCGTCTCGCTGGGCCTGCCGTCGCTCCGTGTCGGACGCTGAGACAACAGGGCGGCTGATCGCGGTCGTCGGGGCCACCGGGACGGGCAAGTCCGACCTCGCGATCGCGATCGCCGACCGGCACCGCGACCAGGGCCGTCCGGCCGAGATCGTCAACGCCGACGCGATGCAGTTCTACCGGGGGATGGACATCGGCACCGCGAAGGTGCCCGTCTCCGAGCGGCACGGCATCCCGCACCACCAGCTCGACGTGCTCGACGTCACGGACGAGGCCAGCGTCGCCGCCTACCAGCGCGACGCCCGGACGACGATCGCCCGCGTGCTGGACGACGGTGGCGTCGCCGTGCTCGTCGGCGGCAGCGGCCTGTACGTGTCCTCGGTGCTGCACGACCTCGACTTCCCGGGCACCGACCCGGAGCTCCGCCGTGCGCTCGAGCAGGAACACGAGGACCACGGGCCGGCCCCGCTGCTCGCCCGGCTGCGGGACCTCGACCCCGCGGCGGCCGCGACCATAGACGCCCGCAACCCGCGGCGGCTGATCCGCGCCGTCGAGATCGCGAGCCGGTCGGACCGCGTCACCACGAGCCTCCCGTCCGCGCCCCGCGCCTGGCGACCGGCCCGGGTGCTGCACCTGCGGCGTGACCGCGAGCAGCTCGTCGCCGCCCTCCACGCGCGCGCCGCCCGCATGTTCCAGGGCGGCCTGGTCGACGAGGTCGCCGCCCTGCGCGACCGCGGACTGGAACAGGGCCGGACCGCACGGGCGGCGATCGGCTACGCGCAGGCGCTCGACGTGCTCCGCGGTGACGCGACCGTCGAGGACGCGGTGGAGGCCACCGGCATCGCGACCAGGAAGTACGCGCGACGGCAGGTGTCGTGGTTCCGTCGGTACGCCGAGGCCGAGGAGCTCGACGTGACGGGGGCGGACCGGGACGGCCTGACGGCGGTGGCCCGTAGGATCGTGCCGTGACCGAGCTGCACTTCACCAAGGGCCAGGGGACCGGCAACGACTTCGTCCTGTTCGC
The DNA here is from genome assembly GCF_015350905.1 of Curtobacterium sp. VKM Ac-2865. GTDB lineage: Bacteria > Actinomycetota > Actinomycetes > Actinomycetales > Microbacteriaceae > Curtobacterium. The sequence goes on from NZ_JADKRZ010000003.1 coordinate 356,511, forward strand.
CGACCCCGACGCCACCGTCGACCTGACGCCGGACCGGATCCGCGCGATCGCCGACCGGCGCTTCGGCGTCGGCGCGGACGGTGTCATCCGTGCGGTGCGCTCCGATGCGATCGCGGAGGGCCGGGCGGTCCTCGCGCAGGCCCCCGAGGCCACCTGGTTCATGGACTACCACAACGCCGACGGCACGGTCGCGGAGATGTGCGGCAACGGCATCCGGGTGTTCGCGCGGTACCTGACCGAGTCCGGGCTCGTCGACCTGCAGCCCGGTGAGACGCTGTCGGTCGGCAGCCGCAAGGGCGTCGTCGACGTCCAGCGGCAAGCGAACGGGTTCGCGGCGGACCTCGGGCGATGGGGCCTGGGGATCGAGGGCGGCGGTGCGGACGACGTGCTCGTGCGCGCGAAGAACCTCGACCGTGCCCGGCCCGGTCTCGGCATCGACGTGGGCAACCCCCACGTGGTCGTGGCCGTGGCGACCGAGGACGAGCTCGCCGACCTCGACCTGACCTTCATCCCCGTGCTCGACCCCGCGCCGGCCGCCGGGGCGAACGTCGAGTTCGTGCTGCCGGGCGAGCCCCTGGTGCAGGACGGCATCGGACAGATCACGATGCGGGTGCACGAGCGGGGCAGCGGCGAGACGCTGTCGTGCGGCACGGGTGCCGTGGCGGCTGCCCTGGCGACGCGGCACTGGGCGGGGTCGTCGGCACCGGACACCTGGCGCGTGCGGGTCCCCGGTGGGGTGCTGACCGTGCGGATGTTCGCGGCGGAGGACGGCGAGCACGTGTCGCTGGCCGGTCCTGCCGAGCTGGTGTTCTCGGGGGACCTGACGGTCTGACAGGCGGGCGGCCGGGCTGTCGGGCGTCGCACACGGTGCCGCCTGGTCCGCGTGGTGCGCGGTCCCGCACTCGGTGCGAGGCCGCCGTGGCGCACGGGGTGCACAAGCTCGCACCGGCTGAGCGATCACGCACGGTGCTGCCGCCCGCCCGAGCCGACGCGCGAGCCGCAGCCGCGCTGCTCCGCAGCCGCGCTACTCCGCCGTGCGCCGCACCCGCAGCACGCGGAACCCCTTGTCCGTCGTCGCCCGGGTGACCTCGTACGACGCCCCGAGTGCCTCGTGCAGCCACTTCTGCAGGGAGTCCCCGCCGAGGTCCTTCGAGACGACGAGCCAGGCGTCGCCCGAGACCTCGAGCCGGGGGAGCCAGGTCAGCAGGATCGCGTGGAGTTCGTCCTTGCCCACACGGATCGGCGGGTTCGACCAGATCGTGCGGAAGCGCAGGTCAGCAGGGACCTCGGACGGCAGCGCGATCGACACGTTCGATGCGCCGGCCGTCGCCGCGTTCTGCCGCGCGAGGTCCAGCACCCGCTCGTTGACGTCGACGCCCCACACCTGCGTGTCCGGAGAACGCAGGGCCATGGTGATCGCGATCGGCCCCCAGCCGCAGCCGACGTCGAGCAGGGCGCCGTCGGCAGCAGGAGCCGGCACCGCGTTCAGCAGCACCCGGGTGCCGCGGTCGAGCCCGTCCGGGCTGAAGACCCCGGCGGCGGTGGTCAGCGACAGCGAACGCCCCGCCAGCGTGACCTCGATCTGCCGCGGTCGCGCCTGGCTCTCCGGGGTGGCCGAGAAGTAGTGGTCGTTCGCCATGGAAGAACCGTACCGGGAACCCCGTGTGTCCCGAGGGCGCCGGAGGTACCCTGTGGACAGCATGACGGAACCCAACAACCCAGCTGAAGGCGACGGCGTCGTCGAGCGCGTGCTGCGCAACGCCGACTCGCGAGCCAGCTCGTCCATCTTCGCCCCGGCGCAGGCCATCCAGACCCGATCGGTCGACGACCACGGCTGGTCCGGTGACGGCGACCAGTACGACCGCGAGGACCGCGCGGCGCTGCGTCGCGTCGCGGGCCTCTCCACCGAGCTCGAGGACGTCACCGAGGTCGAGTACCGGCAACTCCGGCTCGAGCAGGTCGTCCTCATCGGCGTCTACTCGCAGGGCCACACCGCCGACGCCGAGAACTCCATGCGCGAGCTCGCCGCCCTCGCCGAGACCGCGGGCGCCGTCGTCCTCGACGGGCTCCTGCAGCGCCGGCCGAACCCCGACCCGTCGACGTACCTCGGCAAGGGCAAGGCCGAAGAGCTCGCGATGGTCGTCAAGGCCACCGGCGCCGACACCGTGATCGCCGACACCGAGCTCGCACCGTCGCAGCGCCGTGCGCTGGAGGACGTGGTCAAGGTCAAGGTCATCGACCGGACGGCCGTCATCCTCGACATCTTCAGTCAGCACGCATCCACCCGCGAGGGCAAGGCGCAGGTCGAGCTCGCGCAGCTCGAGTACCTGCTGCCGCGTCTCCGTGGTTGGGGTGAGTCGATGTCCCGGCAGGCCGGCGGACAGGTCTCCGGCGGTGCCGGCATGGGTTCCCGTGGTCCCGGTGAGACGAAGATGGAGCTCGACCGTCGGAAGATCCACACCCGGATGGCGAAGCTCCGTCGGCAGATCGCCGGGTTCACCCCGGCCCGCGAGGCCAAGCGCGCCGACCGCAACCGCAACGAGGTGCCGAGCGTCGCCATCGCCGGCTACACCAACGCCGGCAAGTCCTCGCTGCTGAACCGCCTGACCAGCGCGGGCGTGCTCGTGCAGAACCAGCTCTTCGCGACCCTCGACGCCACGGTCCGCCGGACCGAGAGCACCAAGGGCCGCGAGTTCACGTTCGTCGACACGGTCGGCTTCGTCCGCAACCTGCCGCACCAGCTCGTCGAGGCCTTCCGCTCCACGCTCGAAGAGGTCGGCGAGGCCGACGTCATCGTCCACGTGGTCGACGGGTCGCACCCGGACCCCGCGGCCCAGCTGGCGACGGTGCGCGAGGTCATCGGCGACGTCGGAGCGCGTGACATCCCCGAGATCGTCGCCTTCAACAAGGCCGACCTCATCGACGACACGCAGCGCATGGTGCTCGTCGGGCTCGCCCCGGACGCCGTGTTCGTCTCCGCGCGCACCGGCGAGGGCATCCCCGAGCTGCTGCGCGCGATCGAGGACCGGCTCCCCGAGCCCGACGTCGAGCTCACGGTCGTGGTGCCGTACGACCGCGGCGACCTGGTCTCGCACCTGCACGACGCGGGATCGGTCGAGTCCGTCGACTACGTCGAGAACGGCACGCGCCTGCGGGTCCGCGTCTTCCAGCGGCAGGTCTCCGAGCTCGACCCCTACGTGGTCGCGCCGGTCGCGTCCGTCTGACCCAGACCAGCCGAACGGCCAGGAGGCCCGACCTGCGTCCGCAGGGCGAGCCTCCTGGCCGTTCTGGGTTGCGTCCGGTGACCAGCGCGCTCAGAGTGAGCGGAGGACCGCCACGACCTTGCCGAGCACCGTGGCGGCGTCGCCGAGGATGGGCTCGAACGCGGTGTTGCGGGGGAGCAGCCACGTGTGGCCGTCCCGCTGCCGGAAGACCTTGACGGTCGCTTCCTCGTCGAGCATCGCGGCGACGATGTCGCCGTTCTCCGCGGTCTGCTGTGCACGGACGACGACCCAGTCGCCGTCGCAGATGGCGGCGTCGATCATCGACTCGCCGACGACCTTGAGCATGAAGAGGTCGCCCGTGCCGACGAGCTGTCGGGGCAGCGGGATGATCTCGTCCACGTGCTGCTCGGCGGTGATGGGGACACCGGCGGCGATGCGGCCGACCAGGGGCACGAGCGTGGTGGCGTCGACGTCCGGGCCGTCGACGTCGGGCGTGGGCTCGTCGACCAGGACCTCGAGCGCCCGCGGGCGGTTCGGGTCGCGACGGATCCAGCCGCCGAGTTCGAGCTGTCCGAGCTGGTGGGAGACGCTCGACAGCGAGGAGAGCCCCGCGGCGTCGCCGATCTCGCGCATGCTCGGCGGGTAGCCCCGGCTGGCGATCGACGCTCGGATCGCGTCGAGGATCGCCTGCTGCTTCGCCGTCAGCGGTTTCTGGACCCGCAGTTCGTCCGCCACGTCGTCTCGCCTTCTCGTCGGACCGTGGATGGCCGTCCCAGGAATGTCGGTGGTCCCCGTGAGACTTGTCCAAGTCAGTCGAAACAGTATCCGACCGCACTCTGCCGGACAAACACCTGTTCGAGCGTGTCGCACGAAAAAACGGCCCCGATCTGCCCCAGGGGACTTGTGCGTCGCACCGTTCGAACGTATGTTCGGTACAGGGCTTCGGTTCTCCCGAGCAGGAAGGCACAACGACATGAGCACCATCGGCGTCATCAACGGCAGCACGATCAGCGGCAGCGGCCTCGCTGGCATGCACGGCACGGTCGTTCGTTCACGGCTGCGCCTCACCCGTCGTGGGCGCATGGTCTTCACCACGCTGGCAGCGCTGCCGGTGCTGGTCGGTGTCGCGGTCTTCGCGTTGAACGGTGGGCAGGCCTCGGCCGGCAACACCTCCGCGGACGTGCACTTCCAGACCGTCACGGTCCAGCCGGGGGAGACCCTGTGGCAGCTGGCCGAAGAGACTGCCCCGAACGCCGACCCGCGTGACTTCGTGCAGGACGTCGTGAGCCTCAACGCGCTCGACGGCTCCGGCGTGCAGGCCGGCGAGCAGCTCGCGATCCCCGCGAAGTACGCCGACACGAAGTAGTCCGTCCAGACGGCCGGGCGCTGAGCCGCCCGACCGCTCTACGATGGATCGGTGGCATTCACGCTCGAAGACCTCCCGATCCGAGACGACCTCCGCGGTCAGAGCCCCTACGGCGCTCCGCAGAAGCACGTGCGCGTGCAGCTCAACGTCAACGAGAACACGCATCCCGTCCCGCAGGACGTCGCCGACGACATCGTCGAGTCGGTCCGCCGGGCGCTCGGCACGGTGAACCGCTACCCGGACCGGGAGTTCACCGAACTGCGTGAGTCCCTCGCCGGGTACCTCGGACACGGTCTCGACGCGGAGCAGATCTGGGCCGCGAACGGCTCGAACGAGGTCATCCAGCAGCTCATGCAGGCCTTCGGCGGTCCGGGCCGCTCGGTCCTCGGGTTCCCGCCCACCTACTCGATGCACTCGATCATCGCCTCGGGCACCGGCACACGCTGGATCCCCGCGGAACGGGACGCTGAGTTCCGGATCTCCCCGGAGACCGCGACGGCTGCCGTGCGCGAGCACCAGCCCGACATCGTCTTCCTGTGCGGGCCGAACAACCCCACCGGCACGCCCCTCGACCTCGCGACGATCGAGGCCGTCTACGACGCCACCGACGGCATCGTGATGGTGGACGAGGCCTACGCCGAGTTCATGCCGGTGGGACAGCCGACGGCGCTCACCCTGCTGCCCGGACGCGAGCGCCTCGTGGTCTCCCGCACCATGAGCAAGGCCTTCGCCTTCGCCGGAGCCCGCGTCGGGTACCTCGCGGCGCACCCGGCCGTGGTCGACGCCCTGCGCCTGGTGCGTCTGCCCTACCACCTGTCGGCGCTGACCCAGGCGGCAGCGGTGGCTGCGCTCCGGCACGCGCCCGAGATGCTCGCGATGGTCGACGACATCCGCGGGCAGCGGGACCGCATGGTGACCGAGCTGCGCGCGATGGGCTACACGCCGCACGAGACGTGGTCGAACTTCGTCCTGTTCGGCGGCGTGGCCGACCCGCAGGCTGCGTTCGAGTCGCTGCTCGACCAGGACGTCATCATCCGCGACCTCGGCATCCCGAACCACCTCCGGGTGAGCGCGGGGACGGCGGAGGAGACCACCGCGTTCCTGGACGCCATGCGCCGGGTCGCCGCCGAACAGCCGCCGGTTAGGGTTGGAGCATGACCGCCCGCACCGCCGAGATCACCCGTTCGACGAGCGAGTCGAGCGTGTCCCTGTCGCTCGACCTCGACGGCACCGGCACCTCCGACATCAGCACGAGCGTGCCGTTCTTCGACCACATGCTCACCGCGTTCAGCAAGCACTCGCTGATCGACCTGCGGGTGCGGTCCACCGGCGACACCGACATCGACGTGCACCACACGGTCGAGGACACCGGCATCGTGCTGGGCCAGGCGCTCAAGCAGGCCCTCGGCGACCGCGCCGGCATCGGCCGCTACGGCGACGCCCTCGTCCCGCTCGACGAGGCGCTCGCCCAGGCCGTCGTCGACGTGTCCGGTCGGCCGTACCTCGTGCACTCCGGGGAGCCCGAGGGCTTCGAGTTCCACCGCATCGGTGGCCACTTCACCGGGTCGATGGTGCGCCACGTGTTCGAGGCGATCACCGTCAACGCCGGCATCACCGTGCACGTCCGGGTGCTGGGCGGACGCGACCCCCACCACATCGCCGAAGCCGAGTTCAAGGCGTTCGCCCGGGCCATGCGCCGCGCGGTCGAGCTCGACCCGCGCGTCGACGGCATCCCCTCGACGAAGGGCGCACTGTGAGCGGCAAGAACGTCGTCGTCCTCGACTACGGCTCCGGCAACGTGCACTCCGCGGCGAAGGCCCTGGAGCGTGCCGGTGCGGACGTGACGCTGACCTCCGACAAGCGCGCGGCGCTCGAGGCCGACGGGCTCCTGGTCCCCGGCGTGGGCGCGTTCGGCGCGGTGATCGACCAGCTCGAGAGCGTGCAGGGCGGCGAGGTCGTCGACCACCGTCTCGCCGGTGGCCGCCCGGTCCTCGGGATCTGCGTGGGCATGCAGGTGCTGTTCTCGCGCGGGGTCGAGCGGGGCGCCGACGTCGAGGGCCTCGCGCAGTGGCCCGGCACCGTCGACCAGCTGCAGGCCGAGGTGCTGCCGCACATGGGCTGGAACACCGTCGACGCTCCCACCGACTCCGTGCTGTTCGACGGCCTGCACGACGAGCGGTTCTACTTCGTGCACTCGTTCGGCGTCACCGACTTCCCGCTCGAGGCCTACGGCCCGTTCCGTGCGCCCAAGCTCACCTGGGCAGAGCACGGGCAGCGCTTCATCGCCGCCGTGGAGAACGGCCCGCTCACCGCCACGCAGTTCCACCCCGAGAAGTCGGGGGAACCGGGCATCCGCCTGCTGCGCAACTGGGTCGACTCGCTCTGACCCGCGCCGCGGCGGCGGCGACGCTCGGGGCGGACCTGCGCCGAGCCTCCCGGCCGGTGCTGCGCGACCACGTGCCGGAGCCGCTCGCATCCTCCGACCGGCCCGAGATCCATCAACGACGAAACCGACAGGACCATGACCGAGCTGACCTCGACCCCGCCCCTCGTCCTGCTGCCCGCCGTCGACGTCGTCGACGGGCAGGCCGTCCGTCTGACCCAGGGCGAGGCCGGCAGTGAGACCGGCTACGGCGACCCGGTGGCCGCCGCCCGCACCTGGCGCGACCAGGGTGCGGAGTGGATCCACCTCGTCGACCTCGACGCCGCGTTCGGCCGTGGCGACAACCGCCGGGTGATCGCGAAGGCCATCCACGAGGTCGAGGGCGTGCAGGTCGAGCTGTCGGGCGGCATCCGCGACGACGCCTCGCTGCGGGCAGCGCTCGCGACCGGTGCCGCCCGGGTGAACCTCGGTACGGCTGCCCTGGAGAACCCGGAATGGGCTGCCCGCGTCATCGGTGAGTACGGCGACCAGGTCGCCGTCGGGCTCGACGTCCGTGGGACGACGCTGTCCGGCCGGGGCTGGACCAAGGAGGGCGGCGACCTGTGGGAGGTCCTCGACCGGTTGGAGGAGGCGGGCTGCGCGCGCTACGTCGTGACCGACGTCACGAAGGACGGCACCCTGCAGGGACCCAACCTCGAGCTGCTGCGCCAGGTGTGCGACCGGACCGACCAGCCCGTCGTGGCGTCCGGCGGCATCTCGACGCTCGACGACCTCGTCGCCCTGCGGGAGCTCGTGCCCCACGGCCTGGAGGGCGCGATCATCGGCAAGGCGCTCTACTCCGGCGCGTTCACGCTGCCCGCCGCGCTCGACATCGCCTCGGAGTAGTCGTGGCCGGCATCTCGAACGGCCGCGGCGGCGCACCCGAGGACGCGCACGACCACGGGCACGCGCCGGCGGACTCCGCGGGCTTCCCGTGGGCCGGACGCACCTTCGACAGCCACGACGACGCCTTCGCCGACGACGACGGCCTGGCCGACCCGGCGGTCCTGGCCGCGATCGCCGGCCTGGAGGATGGTGGATCGCAAGCCGCAGTGGTATCGGCACTCGGCTCCGCCCGCCTGCTCATCCCGCTCGTCGCCGAGGCTGGCGAGGTCGGGGAGACCCCCGACGGCCGGCTCGTCGACAAGACGCAGGAGCTGTCCATCGTGACGGTCGCCGGACCGGACGGGCGCACGGTGATGCCGGCGTTCACGTCGGTCCAGGCGATGCAGGCCTGGGACGCGACCGCCCGGCCGATCCCCGTCGAGTCCCGCCGCGTGGCGATGGCCGCCGCGAGCGAGGACACCCAGCTCGTCGTGCTCGACCCGACGTCGACGAGCGAGTACGTGCTCCGTCGCCCCGCGGTCTGGGCGATCGGACAGGACCTCCCCTGGACGCCGTGCTTCGAGGACCCCGCCGTCGGCCAGGCCTTCGCGGACTCGGTCACGGGGGAGCCGGCCGTGGCACGGGTCGAGCTCTCGGCGGGGGACCCGCTCGGGCGCTTCGCCGGGCCGGAGCTGACCGTCGGGCTCGCGCTGCACCCGGGGCTCGACCGCGAGCAGGTCGGTGCGCTCGTGGGGCGGCTGCAGCAGCGGTGGACCGCCGACGCCGTCATCGCGGAGCGGGTGGACAGTATGCGGGTGGCGCTGCGGCCAGCCTGAGCCGCGGCTGGCCCGTGCGGCCGCACGGCCAGTGCGAGCCCGGTGTCGACCAGCCGCGGCACGGCGGTGCGGGCCCGGTGTCGGCGTGGTGCGCCGGTATGATGACCAGGTGAGCACCAACCCGACGACCCAGTCCGGCACCGGCGAGACCACCTACGGTCCGACCGGCCGGCCCGTTCGGGCGTTCCCCATCCCCGAGGAGCTCGACGGTCACGGCCCGGCCCGCATCATCGCCCTGTGCAACCAGAAGGGCGGCGTGGGCAAGACCACCACGACGATCAACCTCGGCGCCGCGCTCGCGGAGTACGGCCGCAAGGTCCTCGCCGTCGACTTCGACCCGCAGGGCGCGCTGTCCGCCGGCCTCGGCGTGCGCACCCACGACATCCCCACGGTCTACGACCTGCTGATGGGCTCGATCAAGGACCCGAACCAGGTCATCCAGCCGACGAACACCCCGTACCTCGACGTCATCCCGGCGAACATCGACCTGTCGGCCGCCGAGGTCCACCTGGTGAACGAGGTCGCCCGCGAGCAGATCCTCGCCAGCGTCCTGCGCAAGGTCGCCGGCGACTACGACGTGATCCTCGTCGACTGCCAGCCGTCGCTCGGGCTCCTCACCGTGAACGCGCTCACCGCCGCGCACGGGGTGCTCATCCCGCTCGAGTGCGAGTTCTTCGCCCTGCGCGGTGTCGCCCTGCTCATCGAGACGATCGACAAGGTGCGCGACCGCCTGAACCCCGCCCTGCAGCTCGACGGCATCCTCGCCACGATGTACGACTCGCGCACGCTGCACTCCCGCGAGGTCATGGAGCGCGTCGTCGACACCTTCGACGACCGCGTGCTCGACACCGTCATCTCCCGCACCGTGAAGTTCCCCGACGCCACCGTGTCGGCGCGCCCCATCACGCAGACCGCGCCGGACCACGCCGCGGCGCACTCGTACCGGCAGCTCGCACGGGAGCTCGTCCAGCGTGGCGCCGTCGCCTGATCCCGCTGCCAGCGCCGCTGGTCCCGCTGGCGCCCCCGCTCCCGCCGGGTTCCGCGTCCGCCTGCGGAACTTCGACGGGCCGTTCGACCTCCTGCTCTCGTTGATCACCAAGCACGAGCTGGACATCACCGAGGTCGCCCTCGGCGTCGTCACCGGCGAGTTCATCGCGTACGTGCGCCAGGCCGAGTCGGTCGACGAACTCGACGAGGCGAGTGAGTTCCTCGTCGTCGCGGCGACCCTGCTCGACCTGAAGATCGCCGGGCTCCTGCCGCAAGGCGAACTCGTGGACGCCGAGGACGTCGCCCTCCTCGAGGCGCGGGACCTGCTCTTCGCGCGGCTCCTGCAGTACCGGGCGTTCAAGCAGGCCGCTGACTGGTTCGGCGCGCGCTGGGGCACCGAGTCGCGTCGGCACGCGCGGAGCGTCCGGCTCGAGGAACGGTTCAGAGCCCGCACGCCCGAACTCGTCTGGACCCTGACCGTGCAGGACTTCGCCGCGCTCGCCACGCTGGCCTTCGCCCCGCGGGAGATCCCGACGGTCGGACTCGACCACCTGCACGCCCCGCTCGTGAGCATCCGGGAGCAGGCGGCGGTCGTCGTGTCGATCCTGCGGACCCGCGCCGAGTCGGGCGATCCGGACGTCGCGTTCCGGGAACTGGTCGCCGGGGTCGACACGGCGGGTATCGTTGTGGCTCGTTTCCTCGCGATCCTCGAGCTGTACCGAACGGCGTCGATCACCTTCGAGCAGGACGAACCGCTGGGAGAGCTCACCCTGCGGTGGACCGCCGAGCACTGGACCGACGAGAGCCTCGCCAATCTTGGAGCCGACTATGACGGATGACGCCCACGACGTCTCCAGCGCCGAACCCGGTGGGGCGGACGAGTTCGACGACGCCCGGGCGATCGAGCACGCGATGCGGGCGCAGGCAGCGAAGCCGGACGTCGCCGTGGCCGCCGCCGCAGACGGCACCGTCGACGTCGCGGTCGACCGTCAGCTCGAGGCCATCCTGATGATCGCCGACGAACCCCAGTCGCTCGTCGCACTCGGCACCGCCGTCGGCGCGCCCGTCCCCGTCGTCCGCCAGGCCGTCGAACGGCTCGTCGCGGACTTCGACGGTGTGGACGGCACCGTCCGCCGCGGGTTCGAACTCCGCGAGGTCGGTGGCGGCTGGCGCTTCTACGTCCGAGCGGACCTGGACGACGTCGTCGAGCAGTTCGTCGAGGCCGAGCGACCGTCCCGCCTGTCACAGGCCGCGCTCGAGACGCTCGCCGTCGTCGCGTACAAGCAGCCCATCACGCGCTCCCAGATCGCGTCGATCCGCGCCGTCAACGTCGACGGCGTCGTCCGCACCCTCGTGGCCCGCGGTCTCATCGAGGAGTCGTTCACCGACTCCGAGACCGGAGCCATCAACTACGTCACATCCGACCTGCTCCTGCAGCAGCTCGGCATCAACTCGCTCGAGGAACTGCCGCTCATCTCGCCCCTCCTGGAGGACGGCGTCGACGGCTTCGAGCAGAACGAAGGGATCCCCGATGGCCGCGTATGAGGACGGACGAGACGACGGCCGGTCCGGCGGACGCCCAGACCGGTCAGGAGGCTCGGACCGCGCAGGCGGACCGGGTCGCGCTGGTGGTGCTGGTCGCTCCGGCGGTGCCGGTCGCGACGGCGGGCGCTCCGGAGGGTACGGCTCGGACCGTGGTGGCTCGGACCGTGGCGGGTACGGCGGGCGCTCCGGCGCTCCTGCCGGCCGGTCCGGTGGGTACGGCTCGGACCGTGGCGCTCCGGACCGTGGTGGGTACGGCGGCCGTTCCGGCGCTCCCGACCGAGGCCCCGGTCAGCGCGACGACCGCGGTGGGCAGCGCGACGACCGTGGGTACGGCCGTCGCGACGACCGCCCGCAGGGACGCCGTGACGACGACCGGGGGTACCGCCCGCGTCAGGACGACCGCGGGGGTCCCCGTCGGGACGACCGTGGTGCCCCTCGTGGGGACGACCGCGGCGCACCCCGTCGTGACGGCGGCTTCGTCCGTCGTGAGGATGACCGTGGTGCCCGTCGTGACGGTGGCTTCGTCCGTCGGGACGACGACCGTGGCGGTCCCCGTCGTGACGACCGTGGCGGCCCGCGCCGCGATGACCGTGGTGCTCCCCGTCGCGATGACGACCGTGGGTACCGTCCGCGTCAGGACGACCGTGGTGCTCCGCGCCGTGACGACCGTGGCGCTCCGCGCCGTGACGACGACCGTGGGTACCGTCCGCGTCAGGACGACCGTGGCGCTCCGCGCCGCGATGACGACCGTGGGTACCGTCCGCGTCAGGACGACCGTGGTGCTCCGCGCCGTGACGACCGCGGCGCTCCCCGCCGCGATGACGACCGTGGGTACCGTCCGCGTCAGGACGACCGTGGCGCTCCCCGCCGGGATGACGACCGTGGGTACCGTCCGCGTCAGGACGACCGTGGCGCTCCCCGCCGGGATGACGACCGCGGGTACCGTCCGCGTCAGGACGACCGTGGCGCTCCCCGCCGTGACGACCGTGGTGCCGCCGATCGCGGCCCCGCCCGTCGCGACGACGACCGTGGGTACCGTCCGCGTCAGGACGACCGTGGCGCTCCCCGTCGTGACGACCGCGGAGCCCCTTCGGGGAACCGCCGTCCGGCGTCGACCGGTGACCGACGGACCGAGCGCCCGCGGTGGAGCTCGTCGGACAAGGACCAGCGCGACCGCCGCGAGGACCGCGACCGCCGTGACGACCGTCGCGGTGGTGCACGGGAGGGCGGCGACGCCAGCCGTGTCTGGCACAACGGACGCCGCTACGTCGGCGGGACGGCCACCGTCCGCAACAAGGCGACGACCCCGCGCCCCGCGGGCCAGCGCGACGACCACGGCGCGCCGCTCGAGGGCACGCCAGAACGCCCGATCATCCCCGAGTGGGACGCCGACGGTGCCGCTGCTGCCCCCGAGGAGCTGCAGCCCGAGGGCGAGCGCCTGCAGAAGGTCATCGCCGCCGCGGGTGTCGCGTCCCGTCGCGTCGCCGAGAACCTGATCGCCGAGGGCCGGGTCTCGGTCAACGGCGAGGTCGTCGAGGCGCTCGGTCGTCGTGTGGACGCCGAGAAGGACGAGATCACGGTGGACGGCGTCCCCGTGCAGATCGACACCTCACGGCGGTACGTCCTGCTGAACAAGCCGACGGGCGTCGTGTCGAGCATGCTCGACGAGCGCGGCCGCCCGGACCTGTCGCAGTACGTCGACAAGTACGAGGAACGCCTGTTCAACGTCGGGCGTCTCGACGCCGAGACCGCTGGCCTGCTGCTGCTGACGAACGACGGCGCACTGGCCCACGTGCTCGCGCATCCGTCCTTCGGTGTCGCGAAGACCTACGTCGCGAAGGTCGCGGGCAACGTGAACCCGGCGACGGTGCAGCAGCTGCTCGACGGCGTCGACCTGGAGGACGGACGGATCGCCGCCGACAAGGTGCGCCTGCTCGAGTCGTCCCGGGGGGAGTCCCTCCTCGAGCTGACCCTGCACTCCGGCCGCAACCGGATCGTCCGGCGCATGTTCGACGCCGTGGACCACCCGGTCCTCGAGCTCGTCCGACGCTCGTTCGGTCCGCTCCACCTCGGCACCCTGCCGAGCGGTCGGACGCGTGAGCTGAGCGGTGTCGAGCTCGGCGGCCTGCTCGGCATCGCCCGCAGCGCCGGCGCGAACGCGCGCTCGGGTCCGGACTCCTCCCAGGAGGACACGACCGACTGACCGACGGTCGTCGTCGCGACGACCGAGGCCGGACGCTGCGCGTCCGGCCTCGGTCGGTAGGCTTGCCGCGTGACCCAGGCGCCCCAGCACGACCCGACCCCCGAGGTCGACCGCCGTCTGCGGGGACCCGTCCGGGTCGTCGGGACCGGTCTGCTCGGCGCGTCGATCGGCCTCGGCCTCCGGCAGCAGGGCGTCGAGGTCATCCTCGACGACGTCTCCCCGGCCGCCCTGGCGCTCGCCGTCGACTACGGCGCCGGTCGTCGCCCCGCTGACGGTGACGCCCCCGAGCTCGTCGTCGTCGCGGTCCCGCCGGACGTCACGGCGCAGGTCGTCGCCCGGGAACTCCTCGCCCACCCCGACGCCGTGGTGACCGACGTCGCCAGCGTCAAGTCGGTCCCGCTGGAGCGCCTGCGGGCGGCCGGTGCGGACGTCTCGCGGTACGTCGGCTCCCACCCCATGGCCGGGCGCGAACGCAGCGGTCCGACGGCCGCTCGCGCCGACCTGTTCATCGGCCGGCCCTGGGTCATCGCCGGCCACGACGACATCACCTACCGTCGTGCCGCAGTGGTCGAGGACCTCGCGCTCGACCTCGGCGCGACCGTGGTCCCGATGGAGCCCGGCCCGCACGACCAGGCCGTCGCGATCATGTCCCACGTGCCGCAGCTCGTGTCCACGCTGATGGCGTCCCGGCTCCGCGACGCCCCGGAGGCCGCACTCGGGCTGGCCGGCGGCGGCATCCGCGACGTCACCCGCGTCGCGTCGAGCGACCCCGGGCTCTGGGTCCAGATCGTCGGGGCGAACGCAGCGCACATCCGGCCCGTCCTGGTCGACCTGCAGAGCGAGCTCGCCCGGCTGATCGACGCCCTCGACGACCCGGACGCCCCCGGCGCACCACGGACCATCGCCGAGACGATGGCGTCGGGCAACCGCGGCGTCGAACGCCTGCCGGGCAAGCACGGCACCACCAGACGGTTCGCCCAGGTCGTCGTCCTCGTCGACGACCGACCCGGGCAGATCGCCGATCTCCTGACGACCATCGGCGAGATCGGCATCAACCTCGAGGACCTGCGCCTCGAGCACTCACCGGGCGCACCGATCGGCATCGTCGAGGTGTCGGTCGTCCCCGAGCAGGAACAGCGGCTCATCGAGGAACTCGAGGGCCGCGGATGGAGGATCGCAGCAGCATGGGCCTGAACGACGACGGACGCACCAACGACTCCGGGATCACCGGCGGGCCGAGCGGCCCCGACACCGGACTCCCCACCCCCGGCGACCAGCCGGGGCCGGCGACCGGACCCACCGGCGGCACCGACGGGCAGGGTGGCGGCGAGCCGGGTCTGACCCGCGACCCGATGCCCGCCGGGCTGGCGGACGGCGCCTACGTGGCGAAGTTCGTCATCGCGGTGGACGGTCCCGCCGGCAGCGGCAAGTCGAGCGTCTCCCGCGCCGCTGCCCGGGTGCTCGGCTTCGGGTACCAGGACACCGGCGCCGCCTACCGCGCGCTGGCGTGGCACGCACTGCAGCAGCAGGTCGACCTCGACGACCCGGCGGCGGTCCTCGCGAGCTGGGACACCTTCGACTACACGATCGGCACCGATCCCGACGCCTACTTCGTCCGCGTCGGTGACACCGACGTGACCGACGCCATCCGCACCCCCGACGTGACCGCTGCGGTGGCACACATCGCCAAGCTCCCCGAGGTCCGCGCGCGCCTGGTGCAGCTCTTCCGCACCGTGATGCGCAAGACCGACGCCCAGGGCATCATCACCGAGGGCCGCGACATCACGACCGTCGTCGCGCCCGACGCCGAGGTCCGCATCCTGCTGACCGCCGACGAACAGGTTAGGATGGCACGGCGCTCGGCAGAGGTCACGACCCAGTCGGCCGCCGACACCTCGGCAGCACTCGCCCGACGAGACGCCGCCGACGCGAAGGTCGTCGACTTCATGAACGCCGCGGACGGCGTCACGACGCTCGACTCCACCGACCTCGACTTCGACCAGACCGTCCAGGCGGTCGTCGACCTGGCCCGTACGGCCGGGCACTGACACAGACACGCGACCACAGGGTCGCCGGCAAGGAACCCACCATGGCGCAACCGGACAACGGACCAGAGCACGACGACTTCCCGGAGTACGACGAGTCGCTGGGCGAGCGACTCGCGAGCCTCGACGAGTCCGAGGCCGAGCAGCGGTCGACCGCGCTCCGCGCCGGGCTCGAGGACTACGACCTCGACGAGGAGGACGTCGCCCTCCTCGAGACGGCGCAGCTCGGCCCGGACGGCATCGCCTACCTGCCCGCACTGCCCGTGCTGGCGATCGTCGGCCGCCCGAACGTCGGCAAGTCAGCGCTCGTGAACCGCATCCTCGGTCGCCGAGAGGCCGTCGTGCAGGACGTCCCCGGCGTCACGCGCGACCGCGTCAGCTACAAGGCGGAGTGGAACGACCGGCGCTTCACCCTCGTCGACACCGGCGGGTGGGAGCCCGACGCCAAGGGCATCAACGCCTCGGTGGCGCTCCAGGCCGAGGTCGCCATCGACCTCGCCGACGCCGTCCTCTTCGTGGTCGACGTGACCGTGGGCATCACCGCGACCGACGAGCACGTCGTCAAGATGCTGCGCGGCACCGACAAGCCCGTCATCGTCGTGGCGAACAAGTCCGACGACGAGCGCCGTGACCTCGACGCCTTCGAGCTGTGGAACCTCGGGCTCGGCGAGCCGCACCCCGTGTCGGCGCTGCACGGCCGTGGCGTCGCGGACCTGCTCGACCTCATCATCTCGACGCTGCCGGAGATCTCGGCCGTCGCCAAGCAGGAGCTCGGCGGCCCCCGCCGCGTCGCGATCCTCGGCCGGCCCAACGTCGGCAAGAGCTCGCTGCTCAACAAGGCCGCCGGTGAAGAGCGGGTCGTCGTGAACGAGCTGGCCGGCACCACCCGTGACCCGGTGGACGAGCAGGTGGAACTCGGTGGCCGCGTCTGGCGGTTCGTCGACACCGCCGGCATCCGCAAGCGCGTGCACCTGCAGCAGGGCGCCGACTTCTACGCCTCGCTCCGCACCACGGCCGCGCTCGAGAAGGCCGAGGTCGCCGTCGTCGTCCTCGACGTCACCGAGCCCGTCTCCGTGCAGGACCTCCGCATCATCGACCTGGTCCTCGAGTCCGGTCGCGCCCTCGTCCTGGCCTACAACAAGTGGGACCTCCTCGACGACGAGCGCCGCCGCTACCTCGAGCGCGAGATCGAGCAGGACCTCGCACACGTGTCGTGGGCTCCGCGCGTCAACATCTCCGCGCGCACCGGTCGTCACCTCGAGCGGCTCGTCCCGGCACTCGAGACCGCCCTCGAGTCGTGGGACACCCGCATCCCGACCGGCAAGGTCAACGCCTTCATCGCCGAGCTCGTGCAGGAGCACCCGCACCCCGTCCGTGGTGGGCGTCAGCCGCGGATCCTGTTCGGCACGCAGGCCGCGAGCCAGCCGCCGACGTTCGTGCTCTTCACGACCCAGTTCCTCGACCCGCAGTACCGCCGCTTCATCACGCGGCGCCTGCGCGAGGTCTGGGGCTTCGCTGGCACGCCGATCACCGTGAACATGCGTGTGCGCGAGCGGCGGAAGCGCACCTGATCCGATCCAGCACGACACGACGGCCGCCGGGGCAGTGCTCCCGGCGGCCGTCGTCGTACCCGGCCCGGTGGTCCCCGGTCCGGCGTACGATCCGTGCATGTCACCGCCGTCGGGCTCCGCGCGTGCCGGCCGGATCGCGGTCGGAGTGAGCGTCTTCGTGGGTGTCGTCGCCGCGTCCGTGTTGCTCTCGATCCCGGTCCCGACCGGCCGTTCCGTCCCGGAGCCCCTCGTCCGCGAGACCCCGACGACGGCCCCGACACTGCCACCGGTGGACGAGCCCTGGTACCGCACCGGCCTGCCCGTGGAGGGTGAGATCGTGCCGATCGGCGCGGAGACGACCGGACGCGTCGAGGTCGTCCGGTCGGGGGAGCGGAGCGTGCGGGTGACGATCACCGACTTCGCCACCGACCTGACCACGGCCGACATCCGCGTGCAGCTGACCGCCGGTGACGTCGTCACCGGTCGGCGCGGTGCGCGCTGGGTGCCGGACGGCGACCCGGTCGAGGTCGGGGTCGTCCCACACGGCGCGACCTCCGTGGTGATCGACGTCCGCCTCCCGCAGATCCTGCCGGACCCGGTGCACTCGCTCGTCGTCCTCGACTGGAACACCACCACGATCATGGGTGGTGCGGAACTGCTCCCCGGATACGGCACGATGGTCGGGTGACGCTGCCTTCCCTCGCCGACCGGGTGTGGTGCCGACTCCGGCTCGACCGTCTCGCCGGCGGTCGCCAGGCTGGCTACGTCATCCGGCAGGACATGCTCGCGCACCCCGACACCGTGCGCTCGTTCCGGTGGATCCGCTGGCTGCTCGTCGCGGAGACCGTCGTCGGCCTGGCGGCGATCGTCATCGCGATCGTGTTGACCCACGTCGGCCAGACGGTGCCGTGGGCGGTGTGGTTCCGAGCGACGGTGGTGCTGCTCATCACCCTGACGCTCTACGTCTTCGCCTGGCGGGCGCAGCTCGGCTACTACTGGGCCTACCAGCGGCTGCGGCTGTTCAGCCGGGTCTTCCCGATCGTGACGCTCATCATCGCGGCGATCCCCGGCCTGTACCCGTTCTGGATGGTCGTCGAGCAGATCCTGTTCTCGGTCCTCATGGTCGGGATCGGGGACGTCCTCACCTCCGACCACATGCGCTCCACGTTCCCGAAGCCCGTCCGCCGGCCGGCTCCGTAGGATCGGTCCATGGTGATCCTCGGTGGTGTGCGGTTCGACCCGGACGACCTCCCGCGGTTCGCGGGCGACCTGGCGGCGCGGGCGTTCGGCGGCGCGAGCGTGCCGACCGTCGACGACGCGGCCTTCGTGCACGCGGTCGAGCTGCTGGCCGGGTCCGGCGGGGGAGCGGTCGACCCGGACGAGTTCGACCCCGCGGAGCTCCTGGCGTACGTCCTGGCCCTCGTAATCGCGGAGACGTCCCTGCCCGCTGCCGCACTGCGCGAGCCCGTCGGCCTCGACGTCCGCCGCGGACGGGTGGAGGACGCCGTCCGCCGCGTCGTCGGCCACCGCGCCTGACGCCGAGCCCAGGACCACGGCTCCCGGGACCGCGCCGGACCCCAGCCCAGGGACCACGGGTCCCAGGACCGACAGGGCCTGCCACGATCAGCGCGAGCGGAGCATCGTGGTCACCATGACGAACACGACCCTCCCCGGTGGCACCTTCCGCCTCGCCGACGACCTCGAACTCACCCGCGTCGGGTACGGCGCGATGCAGCTGGCCGGCAAGGGGGTCTTCGGACCCCCGGCCGACCGTGACGAGGCGATCCGCGTCCTCCGCACGGTCGTCGAGCTCGGCATCACCCACATCGACACCTCGGACTACTACGGTCCGCACGTCACGAACGAGATCATCCGCGAGGCCCTGCACCCGTACCCGGAGGACCTCCGCATCGTGACCAAGGTCGGCGCCCGACGCGACGCGAAGGGCGGCTGGCCGAACGCCCGCGAGCCGCACGAGCTCGTCGAGCAGGTGCACGGCAACCTCGAGCGGCTCGGCGTGGAGCGCCTCGACGTCGTGAACCTCCGCATGGGTGGCTTCGACGCGCCGCAGCCGGGTTCGATCGCCCCCCAGTTCGAGGCACTCGCCGAGCTCCAGCAGCAGGGCCTGATCAACCACCTCGGCGTCTCCACCGTGACCGCCGAACAGCTCGCTGAGGCGCAGGGCATCGCCCCCGTGGTGTGCGTCCAGAACCTCTACAACCTCGCGCGTCGCGAGGACGACGCCCTCGTCGACCTGACCGCCGAGCAGGGCATCGCGTACGTCCCGTACTTCCCGCTCGGCGGGTTCTCGCCCCTGCAGTCCGAGGCCCTCGACACGGTCGCGGCCCGCCTGGACGTGCCGCGCCTGACCGTCGCGCTGGCCTGGCTGCTCCAGCGCTCGCCGAACATCCTCTTGATCCCCGGCACCTCGTCGGTCGCGCACCTCCGCGACAACGTCGCGGCGGCCGGCTTCACCCTGCCGGCCGACGCGGTCGCGGAACTCGACGCGATCGGGACCGGCGCGTAGGCGGCACCACGCGGGTCGGCCGGCACCGACGACGGACGGGAGGCTCGTGGCGGCGCCGCGACGAGCCTCCCGTCCGGCCTGTGGAGAAGTCCGCAGAGCGTCGGTGCGGTCCTCTACGATGGTCGGCACGGGGGTGACGTGTGAAACTCAAGATGACCATCGCGGACACGGCGGGGACCGAGCAGGACGTCGTCGTGACGGCGGACGTGACGGCGACCATCGGGAGCCTGGCCAACCGGCTCGCCACGGGCAGCCCGGGGGGCGACGTCCCACTGACGCTGCGCGTGCAGTTCCCGGACCGGCCGCAGGCCCGCTTGCTCAACCCGTCCGCGACCGTGCACGAGTCCTCGTTGCGCTCGGGCTGCCGGGTCGAGATCGTGCCGGCGACGGAACGCCGACGCGGCGACGACGTCGAGGACGCCCCCGCGGCGATCGTGCAGGTGCTCTCCGGGCCGGAAGCCGGCCACGAGTACACGCTCACGCAGGGCGTCAACCTGATCGGTCGCGACGCCATGGCGCAGGTGTACCTGTCGGGTGACCACGAGGTCTCCCGGCGCCACGCGTCGGTGATGGTGGGCGACACGATCGAGGTCGTGGACCTCAACTCCGCCAACGGCGTCGCCGTCGACGGCCGGCTCGTCGCCCGGGCCTTCGTCGATCCGGGCACGACCATCCAGGTGGGGGAGTCCCGTCTGCGGATCGTCCCGCTCGCGGCACCCGGTGTGCCGGTCGTGCCGGGGTCGGTCGGGTCGCCGGCGCACGACGCGTTCTCTCGGTCCCCACGCGTGGACCCCGCGCACCGCGGCAAGCAGTTCACCCTGCCCGAGATCCCGGTGCCCGGCGAGAAGCCACGGCTGCCGATCCTCGCGATCCTGGCGCCGATCGTGCTCGGTGCCGTGCTCTTCCTCGTGACGAAGCAGCCGTACACGCTGATCTTCATCGCGCTCTCGCCGGTCATCATGATCGGCACCTGGATCGACCAGCGTGTCCAGGTGAAGCGGCGCAAGCGGGACGAACGCCAGCGGTTCGAGGAGTCGCTCGCCGACACCCGGACGCGGCTCGCCGCCGAGCGCGACCGCGAGGTCCAGGCCAGGGTCGCCGAGTCCCCGTCGCCCGCGGTGGTGACCGCCGCCATGCGCTCGCGCTCCGAGCTGCTGTGGACGCGCAAGCCGGAGCACACGACGTTCCTCGAGGTCCGGTTCGGTGCCGGCACCCTGCCCTCGCGCGCCACCATCACGATGCCGTCGAAGAACTCGGGCAGCGTCGACGACTGGAACCGTGCCGAGGACCTCGCCGACGAGTACGCCACGGTCGGCCCGGTCCCCGTGATCGAGACCTTCGAACGCGCCGGTGCGATCGGCGTGGCCGGCACCGGTCTGGCGGCGGACGACGTCGCCCGGTCGCTCGTGGTGCAGCTCGTGGGGCTGCACAGCCCGGCCGACCTCGTCGTCACCGCGTTCGCCGGCGGCACCACCACCGACCAGTGGGGCTGGCTGAAGTGGCTGCCGCACGTCGACTCGCCCTACAGCCCGCTGCGGTCCGGCGGCCTCGTCCGCGACTTCGCGGGCGCGTCCACGCTCCTCGCGGAGCTCGAGGGCCTGGTGGCCACCCGCCGCGACGCCGGCGCCGGCCGTGGTGAGCACGTGCGGTCGCGGCTCGACGAGTCCCGCGCCCTCGACGAGGAGCACGGCGAGTCCGTCGACCGGCTGCCGGCCACCCCGGCGGTGCTCGTCGTCGTCACGGCCGAGGCCCCGGCCGACCGCGCGCGGCTCGTGGCGCTCGCAGAAGAGGGCCCCGACTTCGGCGTGTTCGTCCTCTGGCTCGCACCGACGCAGCAGGCGCTGCCGGTCGTGTGCCGCACCTACATCACCCTCGACCGCCAGACCGGCACCGCGACCGTCGGGTTCGTGCGTACCGGCCAGGCCGTCGAGCTCGACCAACTCGACCGCGTCGACCCGCTCGAAGCCGCCGTCGTCGCCCGTGCCATCGCCCCCGTGCAGGACACCGGCGCCCGCGTGCTCGACGAGACCGACCTGCCGCACAGCGTCGCGTTCGTCGACCTGTACGAGGGTGACCTCGCCGGCGACCCGGCCGCGGTCGTGAGCCGCTGGTCGAAGAACGACAGCCTCACCGCGGACTGGGTCCCCGGAGCCGGCCGCGAAGCCGGCGGCATCCGGGCCGTCATCGGGCAGGGGCCGAGCGAGCCGCTCGCGCTCGACCTCCGCGCCCAGGGACCGCACGCGCTCGTCGGCGGCACCACCGGCTCGGGCAAGAGCGAGTTCCTGCAGACCTGGATCATGGGCATCGCGGCCGAGTACGCCCCCGACCGCGTGACCTTCCTGCTGGTCGACTACAAGGGCGGTGCCGCGTTCGCCGAGTGCGTCGGGCTGCCGCACACGGTGGGCCTCGTCACCGACCTCAACCCGCACCTGGTGCGGCGTGCGCTGACCTCGCTCCGGGCCGAACTGCGCTACCGCGAGCACCTGCTCAACGAGCGCGGTGCGAAGGACCTCGTCACGCTCGAGCAGCGTGGTGACCCGGCTGCCCCGCCCGCGCTCGTCATCGTGATCGACGAGTTCGCGGCGCTCGCGTCCGAGATCCCGGAGTTCATCGACGGCGTGATCGACGTCGCCCAGCGCGGGCGCTCGCTCGGCCTGCACCTGGTGATGGCGACCCAGCGCCCGAGCGGGGTCATCAAGGACTCGCTCCGCGCCAACACGAACCTCCGCATCGCCCTCCGGGTCGCGGACGAGGTCGACAGCTCCGACGTCCTCGGCGTCCCCGACGCGGCTTGGTTCGACCCGGGGACCCCCGGACGTGCCGCGGCCAAGACGGGCCCGGGGCGCGTGCTCGACTTCCAGACCGCCTACCTCGGCGGCCGCTCCGACGACGTCGTCGTGCACGAACCCGACGTCGACGTGCAGGACTTCCCGTTCGGCCCCGGCACGATGTGGCCGAGCGCCGTCCGGGCCCCGCGGGACACCACCAGGGCGAAGGACATCGAACGGCTCGCGCGCACCATCGCGGCCGCTGCCGACCGCCGCGCGCTCGCCATCCCGCGCAAGCCGTGGCTCGACCAGCTCGGCGAGACCGTCGACCTCGGCACGCTGGCACCGTCGACCGGTGCGGCGCTCGTCATCGGCACGCTCGACGTCCCCGAGGACCAGCGCCAGTCGGCGTACGCGCTCGACATGGACGTCGCGGGCAACGTCGCCGTGATCGGCGCGGGTGGCTCGGGGAAGTCCACCACGCTCCGCGCCGTGGCGGTCGCCGCGTCCGCCGTGGCCGATCGGCACCCGGTGCAGATCCACGCGCTCGACTTCGGCGGTGGCGGGCTGTCCATGCTCGAGGCCCTGCCGACCGTCGGCTCCGTGATCAGCGGGCCGGACGACGAGCGCATCACGCGGCTGCTGACCGACCTCGAAGCGACGATCGCCGACCGGTCCACGCGGTTCGCGGCCGCCCGCACGGCGTCCCTCACCGAGTACCGCGCGGTGTCCGGCAAGGCGGAGCCGCGCATCCTGGTGCTCATCGACGGCATGGGTGCCTTCCGGAACGAGTACGAGTTCCGTCCCGGCACCCTGCAGCTCTTCGACCAGGTGCTGTCCCTGGCCTCGACCGGTCGTGCGCTCGGCATCCACCTGGTGATGGCGGCAGACCGGGTCGGGGCCTTCCCGACGAACCTGCAGGCCAACATCGGCGAGCGGATCGTGCTGCGGCTCGCGAGCGAGATCGAGTACAACGCGGCGGACGTGCCGGCCGACGTCCTGGACGACGCCGTCCCCGGGCGCGGGCTCGTGGACGAGCACGAGCTCCAGGTCGCGGTGCCAGCGGGCAGTGCCGACCTCGTGGTGCAGGCGGCAGCGGTGGAGGCCCTCGCCGAGTCGCTCGTCGAGCGTCGCGTGCCGCGCACCCCGGAGATCCGCCGGTTGCCGTCCGTGGTCGACGCCACGACGCTCGGATCGTCCGTGCGCGGCCGTCCGACGATCGGCCTGGCTGACGACACCCTCGCCGCCGTCGGCAT
Source organism: Curtobacterium sp. VKM Ac-2865 (assembly GCF_015350905.1). Classification (GTDB taxonomy): domain Bacteria; phylum Actinomycetota; class Actinomycetes; order Actinomycetales; family Microbacteriaceae; genus Curtobacterium. The sequence continues at coordinate 380,065 of NZ_JADKRZ010000003.1, forward strand.
CCCGACCGACGGGCTCTTCGTCGTCACCGGCCCGTTCGGCTCGGGTCGCAGCACGACCATGCGCACCCTCATCGGGTCCGTCGCGGCCACGTTCCCCGACCGACCGGCCTACCTGGTCGTCGGGCGGCGCAGTGCGCTCCGCGACGCAGCCGACTGGGCCGAACTCGCCGCGGACTCCGACTCGGCGGACGCGCTCGCCGGGCGGCTCGCGACGGCGCTCGAGACCGGCGGCGTCGCCGGACCGGAGCCCTTCATCGTGATCGAGAACGTCGGCGACTTCGAGGGGCTGCCGGCCGAGTCGCAGGTCGCGCGGCTGATCAAGGCTGCGCGTCGCGCCGGGGTGTTCGTGCTCGCCGAGGCGGACACCGTCACGGCTCCGAGTGCGTGGCAGCTCTTCGGGGAGCTCAAGACCGCCCGCGCCGGCATCGCGCTGCAGCCCGAGGAGACCGACGGCCTGACGCTCTTCCGCACGGCGTTCCCGCGGTGCACGCGGTCGGACTTCCCGCTCGGGCGCGGCTTCATGGTCGACTCCGGCCGCATCACCCGCGTCCAGGTCGCCCTGCCTGTCCACAGGGGTTCACATCGCATGGGTGATGAACGAACCGGTGGTGCTACCGTGGCATGAGTCGTCGGAGGGGCTGACGACGAGAACGACCAACTGAACGGGGAATCACCATGCCGAACATCAACGTGTCCTACCAGGAGCTCAACGGCAACGCCGACCGGCTGCTCGCAGGGCGTGACGAGATCAACGCGACGCTGTCGAAGCTGCAGGCGCAGATCGCGTCGCTGACGCAGGCGGGGTTCCAGACCGACCGCTCGTCCGGTGCGTACAACGACGCGTACCAGCGCTTCACCTCCGGTGCGCAGAACACCATCGGTGGCCTGAATGACCTGGCCCAGTTCCTCCGCACCACCGCGACCACGCTGGGCGACGTCGACCAGCAGCTGGCTTCCAAGCTCGGTCGCTGACGCAATCTCGGGGGAGGACCGCTGCTTCGGCAGAGGTCCTCAGGGGGTGAACTGTGTACGGGGAGATGTCGAACCTTCGGGCCAAGGCCCGGGCGCTCCGCGATGACGCCGACGGCCTGCGTTCACGAGCATCCGCGCTCGTGGCGCAGGCCGAGGCGCTGTCGTCGTCGTCGAAGGCCGTCGAGGGCGTCCGCGCTCGCGTGCGGGAGTCCGGCGCTGAGCTCGGCAAGAAGGCCCAGCTGTTGGACGACGCCGCTGCGGCGCTCGAGGCCCACGCGAACGCGGTGGACGCCGTGAAGGCCCAGATCGCCGAGGCCGAGCGCATCGCGCGCGACCTCTGGAACCAGGCCTCGCACCTGGTGGCGAACGTCGTGAACACCGTCAAGGACGTCGCGAGCACCGCCGTGAACGGCTTCATGAACGTGCTCGGTGCCGCCATGTCGGGCAACCCGGACCAGATCCAGGTGTCCGTGTTCATGGCCGGCGGGCGCGAAGTGTCGAGTTCGCAGGTCTCCAGCGCGCAGTCCTTCATCGCCCAGGTCCCGGCACCGCCGGCATCGGGGTCGAAGGACTGGATCGACGTCCGGAGCGCGGCCAGCCGGAACGGCATCGGATGACGCCCGCGCCGGACGCCACCACCGACGTCGTCGAGTGGGACCTCTCCCTCGACGAGCTCCGCGCGGTGCATGATCACCTGCCGGGGCTCGTCCTGCCGTCGTTCGTACCAGAGGGCACGTCCACGGCTGATGCCGGTCTCGTCGACGTCCTCGTCGCGAAGGGCGTGCTGACGGCGATGCCGACGCCCGCCGCCGAGTCGTGGTCCGAGGACCTCGATGCACCGTTCCTGATGACACTGGCGTTGCAGAACGCCGGTGCCATCGTCATCCAGGTCTCGGCCTGGACGCCGACCTCGACCACTGCGCACTCGACGGTCATCCAGGCCACCGCAGCGTCGCACCTGACCGTGTGGACCGGCGCGGACCACGGCGACGCACGTGCACGGGTCCGGGGGACGGTCCTCGACCTCGCCTGGCAGACGCTCGCGTCATTGGTCCCGGAGCTCCAGGTCGTCGACCGTGTTCGCGGCACCACGACGGTCAGCACCGTCGCGTCCCAGGCCATCGTCGACGCCATCGCGGGGCGCGACGCCCGCGTGCTCGACGCCGTCGTCAAGGAGCTGCACGTCCCGGCCGACGCGGTCCCGCTGTTCCGCGGGCTCGCCGAGCCGGTGCGGCACGGGTTCCGCGTGAAGGCCTTCACGCTGGACAGTGGTCCGGTGTTCGCGGGCAACTGGTTCGGCACCAGCACCGGGTGGTTGCGGATGAGCGTCGGTCTCGACGCCGCTGCACGGACCGGCGAGGTCACGCCCGAAACCATCACCGACGCCGGCACGGTCACCGTGACGGCGCAGACCGACGAGGACATCCGCACGGAGTTGCTGAGCCTCGTCGCCGGACTCATCAAGGACAGGGATGTCATCGGGGGCAGCGATGTCTGACGGACTCAAGGTCGACTTCGCGGAGATCGACCGCATGGTGACGGGGCTGACCAACCTCAACGCCTACGCGTTGCCGCTCGTGCCGAAGGTGGGGGCGTTGTCGGCTGACGGCGACCTGCTCGCCTCGGCGATCCTGTCGCCGGGGACGGCCGTCGCCGCCGAGGGCGCGGTGCTCAGCGCATCGGCGCAGCTCGGCGTGACGATGGTGACGACCGAGGCCTTGGTGCTGATCACCGGCTCGATCGTGAAGGTCTACGAGGCTGCGGAGACGGCAATCGCTGCCGCTGCTGCTGCGATCGAAGCCAAGGTCGCAGAGGCTGTGGTGGTCACGGCTCGGGTGGTGACGGACGTCGTCCTCGGCGTGCAGACGGTCGTCTACACCGTCACCGCGGTCACGGCGATCGTCAAGCAGGCCATCGACACCGGACTGGTCAGCGACATCGCGGGGATCGCCGGGCAGTCGATGCAGGAAGCCCTCCGGACCGCGATGGACGGCAACGGCACACTCGCGCAGCGCCTCGTCGTGTTCGCCACCGCCACCGGCAACAACTTCGGTGACAACTTCATGGCGGCGCTGCCGGCGCTCAGCCCGAAGATCGTGCAGGTGGAGCAGAACGCCCTCGGAGACCTGCGGGGCTCGGGGACGTACAACGACCTGCTCAGCACGCTCATCGCCGACGGGCATCGCTTCGGGCTCTTCGACGACGGAACGTCGTCGATCGTCGACCAGGCCATCGACCCGGACAAGCTGGCAGATCGTCGCGACACCGCGCTGGCCGCGAGCATCGCCCAGACCGGGCAGTCACTGAAGACCGACGCCGACGGCAACATCATCCCGACCAACGTCAGCTCGTTGTTCGCCAGCTCGAGCCAGATCGACAACATGGGGCAGGACGACTTCGCGAACGTCCGTATCTTCAAGACCGTCGGTGAGGACGGCGTCACCCGGTACACCGTGCAGATCCCGAGTACGCAGAGTTGGGATCCCGCTGCGGGGGAGGCACCGAACGACCTCACCTCTGACGTGATGGCGATGCGGTACGGCAACAACACTGCGCTGTCCCAGGGGGTCCTGGACGCCATGAAGCAGGCCGGCATCACCGATGAACCGGTCATGCTCACCGGCTTCAGCCTGGGCGGCATCACCGCGGGGGCCATCGCGGCCGACCCGCAGGGCTACAACGTGCAGCAGGTCGTCACTGCCGGGTCGCCGATCGGTGCCATGCACATCCCATCGTCGACGAACGTCGCGGCGTTCGAGTCGACGAAGGACCCCATCGCGGCGCTCGACGGAACGCCGAACCCGTCCTCCTGGACGACCGTCGGGGGCGCAGCGCCGACGAAGATCGGCGAAGGTTCCGTCCCGACGATCGCGGATGCCCACGACGCCAACCGGTACGCAGTGATGGCCGGCCAGAACCCCACGGTGAACGGAGACGGGGCGATCACTCAGTTCCTCGGCGGAACTGGGAATCAGACCACCGTCACCGACTACCAAGTCCGGAGAACCAATTGAGCTCAGCACGTCGACGATTCGCACTGATCGCTGCGGCCCTCGTCGTGGTGGGAACCGTCGGAGGGTGCAGCACCGTGGACGATCCAGCCGGTACGGCGAAGCCGTCGAGTTCCAGCGGCCGTGACGGTGGGCAGTCCGTCGCCCAGGCAAAGGCCCAGTTGAAGTCGATCACCGGACTCAGTGCCACGTCGATCGAGGTCGATGAGACGGTGTCGGGGCTCAACAAGCACCATCAGGTGCTCGTCAAGGCCACTGCAGACGCGTCTGCTGACCTCCCGGCGCTCATCGATCACCTGGCGCAGCTCGGCTGGTCCGTGAACCAGGACGAGCCCGACACAGGTGTCTACGTGCGGCTGCAGGTGTCGCCGCAGCCGGTCATCGGCGACATCGCGAAGCAGAACGGCTGGAAGGACGCCGCCTACTCGACCTCGACCGATCGACTCAAGCAGCTGGTGCTGCTCCCCGAAGCATCCGTGCGTGCGCGTTTCGGGGCCTGGCCAGGTCCAGTGCCGTCTGCGAGCGACCTGAGCAAGTGATCCGCTGGTCATCCGTCAGCGCCGAATGCGAAGCGCTGCGTGACCTCGCTCACACCTCGGTGGAGGTGAACCAGGCGCTTTCGAGATCAACACGCAAGGACGCATCTGGGTGGCGAACACGACGGACATGGCGTTGCCCAGCGGACAACGTGACCTCGTCGTGGGACGCCTGCTCGAGCCGTCGTGGGCTGATGTGCAGTACCGCCAATCGCCGGAGCGTCTGGCGAGCCTGGTCGTCGTGCCGCGCGCCTCGCTCGAGGCGAAGCGCGGAGCGTGGCCGGGCGCACGGCCTCGAGCGTTCCGCGAGGAGCACTGAATGCCTCGGATGAAGACGCGGCGCGCACGTCCGCCGATCCGTGTTCGCCGGATCGGGCGCGGCATGGCCGGGATCGTGGCCCTGGTGACCGTCGTCGTGCTCCGCGGGTGTGCATCGTCGCCACCAGTCGGCGACACGACCCACGCTGTCAAACGGGCGACCAAGCAGATCGCCGCGCTGCCCGACGTGAGGACTGCAGCGGTCACCATCGAGACGACGACCGACGGAACGACGAAGCGTCATGCTGTGGCTGTCGACATCGGAGCGCCGGAGTTGGGCAGTTCGCGGGCTCGCGTCGCGGACCTCATCGGAAGAGTGCTGCCCGTGGCGTGGTCTGTCGATGGAACTCGCCCTGACGGCGGTGTGGTCCTTCGACTCCACACGTCGCCACAGCTGCCCATCGGGCCGATTGCGGAGCAGGCGGGTTGGGAGGACGTGGGGTACCCGTCCGACCCGGCACTGTTGCAGAAGGTCGGCTTCCAAGCGACGTTCGCCGCGGAGAAGCTCGACGAACAGCTCGGGCGATGGCCACTTCACGGGTTCCCGACGTCGCCCGCCCGCGGCTGAGGGTCAGGCGACCGTGGCCAGCGCGAACGGCAGCACGGCAGAGGCCCCCGCACGGCGGAGTTCTCGCCCTGCGACCGTCATCGTCCAGCGGCTGTCGACGAGGTCGTCCACGAGCAGCACCGGCCCCTGGTGGGACTGCAGCGCCGCCCCGAGTTCCGGTCCGACCGTGAAGGTGTCCCACACGCCACTCAGGCGGTAGGCGCTGTTCGTCGCGCCGTCCCCTCGCGGCACGCCACCGTCGCGGTCGAGCGAGCCGAGGAACTCGAGCTTGCCGATCGACGACAGTGCCGACGCCAGGGACGCGACGAGCTGCGGCCGCGACCGCGATGACATCGCGACGACGCCGGTCGGACGGGCTTCCCACGGCCAGTCGCGCAGCGCACGGATGCAGCCGTCCAGGAGCTCCCGGGACACGGGTGCGTCTGGCACCCCGGTGGCGAACAGGGCGCGCAGGGGACCGCCCCAGCCGAGGTCGGTCAGCCGCGCGACAGCACGACCAGGAGCGACGACCTCGCCCGGGCTGAGCTTGCCGCGCACGGGGACGTCCAACGCTGACATGCCGGACGGCCACTGGGCTCGCGGTGCGATCTCCACGCCGACCTGGTCGAGCGCCGAGGACGCACCCTCGGCGGCAGCGCCCGGCACGTCGGTGGGGTACCAGACTCCCGCGCAGTTGTCGCAGCGCCCGCAGGGCTCCGCAGAGGGGTCGTCGAGGTCCTGCTGCAGGAGTTGCATCCGGCAGGCGTCGGTCGACTCGTAATCGAGCATCGAGGCGGCCTCGGCGGCGCGGGCAGCGGCGACGCGGGCGTAGCGGGCCTCGTCGTACTCCCACGGCTGCCCGGTCGACACCCAGCCGCCGGTGACACGGCGGACGGCGCCGTCGACGTCGAGCACCTTGAGCAGGAGCTCGAGGGTGGAGCGCTTGATGTCGACGAGGCCCTCGAGCGCCACGGTCGACATCGCGGACTCGGTGGAGAGGGCGTCGAGCACCGCGGTCGCACGGGACTGGGTGGGCATCGAGGCGCTGGCGAAGTACTGCCAGATCTCGCGGTCCTCGCGCCCCGGCAGCAGCATCACGTCGGCGTTGTCCGTCGCACGGCCTGCGCGACCGATCTGCTGGTAGTAGGCGACGGGGGAGGAGGGTGCCCCGACGTGCACGACGAACCCCAGGTCGGGCTTGTCGAAGCCCATCCCGAGCGCACTCGTGGCGACGAGGGCCTTCAGCTCGTTGTTCTTGAGCTGCTGCTCGAGCTGTTCACGTTCGTCGGTGTCCGTCCGCCCCGTGTAGGCGCGCACCGCGTGGCCGCTCTCACGGAGCAGTCGCGCGATGTCCTCGGCCGCGGAGACCGTCAGCGTGTAGATGATGCCGCTGCCGGGCAGGTCGCCGAGGTGTGCCAGGAGCCAGCCAAGTCGAGCCCGGGCGTCGGGCAGCGTCAGCACGCCGAGGCGCAGCGACGCCCGAGCGAGCGAACCACGGATGGTGAACACCGGGTCGGCGGGGCCGGCGGTGAGCTGCTCGGCGACGTCCTCCACCACGCGTTCGTTCGCGGTCGCAGTGGTGGCCAGCACCGGGACACCGTGCGGCAGGGAGCGGATGAGTTCGGCGAGCCGGCGGTAGTCGGGTCGGAAGTCGTGGCCCCAGTCGGAGATGCAGTGGGCCTCGTCCACGACGAGCATCCCCATCCGGGCGATGAGTGCCGGCATCTGCTCGTCGCGGAACTTCGGGTTGTTCAGTCGCTCGGGGGAGACGAGGAGCACGTCGACCTCGTCCCGCGCCAGCTTCGCCTGGGTCTCCGACCACTCGTGCGCGTTGGCCGAGTTGATCGACACGGCCCGGACGCCGGCCCGCGCCGCGGCCGCGACCTGGTCCCGCATGAGGGCCAGGAGCGGCGACACCAGCACCGTCGGACCACCGCCACGGCGGCGGAGCAGCAGGGTCGCGAGGAAGTAGACCGCCGACTTGCCCCACCCGGTGCGCTGCACGACGAGCGCGCGTTGGCGGTGCTCGACCAGGGCCGAGATGGCCTCCAGCTGCCCGGGGTGGAAGACCGCATCGGGGCGTCCGGTCAGGGCGAAGAGGGCTTCACGCGCTTCCGTCGCGAGCTCGGCCGACGGCGGAGCCGTGGGCTCCGCCGCGCCCAGCGCGGACGTCGGCGGAGCAGCGACGGACGCAGACGGGACTGACGGTCCGGAGCCGAGCACAGGAGAGGACATGCCCCCATGCTGTCAGCACCGACCGACGGTCCGTGCCCCGAGCCTCCAACCTGTGGACAGACCGGAGGATGTGGAGAGCGAACCGGTCGGGAACGGCCCGACCATCCCCGCTACTGGTACGTGACCAGCGACGGCGTCGGCGTCACCTGCGACATCGTCTCGGACGGCGACAGCATGGGCGTGTCCTCGTCGATGAAGTTCTTCCAGCCCCAGTGGATGCCCTCGGGCGCGTCGACGTGGAGCGCCTTCCACGTCGCCTGCTTGTCCGGCTGGGACCCCTGCCCGTCGTCGTGCACGAGCATGTCGAGCTCCGGGTGCGACTGCAGCGACGAGCGGTCCTGGATCATCGACAGCCGGAACTGGTGCAGGACGAGGGCCTTCGGTGGCAGGTCCTCCGATCGAACGAGGTCGGCCAGCCACGTGGACACCTCGTTCACCTCGGCGGCGCTCACCGACCCGATCTGCTTGAGCGGGACCTGGTCCGGTCCGAGTCGCCATTCGGGGTCGAGCGCGAGCCACACTCCTGGGCGCTTCAGCAGCGACTCGTAGCGCTTCGCCTGCGACAGGAAGTCCGAGCGCCCGGGCTGCAGGTCGATGACCACCGGCATGCCCGCGTCGTGCGCCGCGTCGACGTAGGGCTCGAGCGTCGACACCGGCAGCTCGGTCGAGTAGTCGCCGTCGGCACCCGCGTCACCGGCGGCGACCGTCGCGATCAGCTCGAACGCGGGCGACACCGGTTCCTCGGTCAGACCGTCATACGTCGCCGCGAGGTCGCGCACCCTCGTCACCGATGCTGCAGGGTCCTGCTCGCCGAGCACTCCGAGCACCGGCGCTCCCGGAGCGCCGTACATCGCGACGTACCGGTGGCCGTCGAACGGGCGCTGACCGCCGTGCGGCAGCTGCCAGCCGTTCGCTGCCGCACGGACGGTCCACCGCGGGTCTCCGAGGCCCGCGAACGCCGCACCCACCAGGACCGTCGACGCGTCCTCGTGCTCGTGCAGCGCGCGGATCACGTCCGGTGCGGCGGCCGGGTCGGTCACGCCCTCCGGCATGGTCACCACCGTCGCGCCCGCCGCCTTCGCCGTCCCGACGACGGCAGCGTCGTCCGACGCGTCCGCCACCAGCACGGTCGCCGGCCGGGAGGCTCGGGGTGCGTCCGCCTCGCCGGTCTCCTCCGACGCGGACCGCTTCTCGACCGACGTGTCGATGTGCACGGTGCCGACGGTGCGGTACCAGCTCGCGTCGAGGCGCTCCAGCTCGTGCGCCACTGCCCGGCGCCGCTCGGCGTCCACGAGCAGCACCGGGACGTGGGCGCTGCGCGCGGCGCTCGCCGCCTCCCGGATCGACCGGGCGTCGTCAGCGGGGGCGAGGACTGCGCCCGGCGCCGAGGCGAACAGCGCACGACTCGCCCGGATCGCTCGTTCGGCGGGATCCCGCTGCGTCGCCACGGTGACCGCGTCGGCGGAGGCCTTCGTCAGGGTCGCGGGAGTCTCGGACGGTGCTGCCCCGGTGCAGCCGGCCGCCCCCAGGAGGAGTCCTGCAGCAGCGAGCACGACGACGGAACGGGTGGAACGGGAACGCATCGGGCCACCCTAGGGGAGCCGCGCTGGACAGGTCGAACCGGGGTGGCGCGGCGAGGGCTCGTCGTCCGCTATGCTTGTCGGGCTGCTCCGCGCTCGGTCGGGTGCGGGTGGCGGAGTCCCTCGGGACTCCGAGTTCTCCGGAACTCGCGGGCTGTGGCGCAGCTTGGTAGCGCACTTGACTGGGGGTCAAGGGGTCGCAGGTTCAAATCCTGTCAGCCCGACCGACAAGCCCCGACGGAACCACGGTCCCGTCGGGGCTTCTCACGTTCTCGGGACCGCTCGTCGTCCGGCCGTGCCAACCGCTCGTCGAGCGAGGACGATGGGTCGCACCGCACTCAGGAGATGATGCGTCATGCAGTTCCTCGTCAACGTGATCGACGACGGCCAAGCCGACGCCGCCGGCCGGACCCACTCCGCCACCGCTGCTGAAGCCGAGGCGGTGCAGGCCCTGAACGACCGCCTCCGAGCGGACGGCCGGTGGCTGTTCGCCGGCGGACTCGCCGCGCCCACCGACAGCGTCGTCGCCGATGCCCGCGGTGGGGACGCGGTCGTCACCGCGGGACCGGTCGTCGACGCGGCCGAGTACGTCGCGGGGTTCTGGGTGCTCGAGCTCGCGGACATCGAGACGGCACGGGCGGTCGCTGCCGAGGCCTCCAGCGCCTGCAACCGGAAGATCGAGCTGCGCCCGCTGCTGTGAAGTGCCCGAGCAGCGTCAGACCCGGCGTGACGATCATCGGAGTCGTCGCGTCCCGTTCACGGGCGCGGCATCCCGTGCCCGGACAGGAGACACCATGAGCACCACCGACCACGACGACACCACGACCAGCCGGCCGTCCTTCCGCGACACCGTCACCGCGGGTCTGGCGCAGAAGGCACTGGAACCGGTGCTGCGTGCCGTGCGGGACGAGATCGCGTCTGCTCGACGGGAGATCAGCGAGCGGGCGACAAGTGCGAAGGCGGGGCTGCTGCTCACGGGCGTGGCGGTCGGGTTCGCGCTGACGACCCTCGTCGTGCTGGCGGGCTTCGTCGTCGCGCTCCTGGCGCTGGTGCTGCCGGTGTGGGCGGCGGCGGGCATCACGTTCGCTGTGTTCGCGATCGTGACCGCGGTGCTGCTCGTCCTCGGGCTGCGCGGCATCCGCCGTGGTGTCCCGCCCGTGCCGTCCGACACGCTGCGCGCGGCGAAGGACCGCCTGACCGACCGCTCGTAGCGGCGACAGGGTCGACGGCGAGCTGACGAATCCGGTCGGCGTCGTGCGGGTTCTGCGAACCGGATCCGTCACGCGTCGATTCGGGAACCTCGGTCCCGGCGAGCAGCCCGGTACGGTGGAGGTCTCTCGGGGGGAACAGACATGGCCGACGGCAACGACCAGCACGACCAGGGCCCGCGCAGCATCGGCGAACAGCGGGTCGCCGCGTGGATCGGCGGCGTCATCGGGATCGTCGTCGCGATCGACGTGGTCTACCTGCTCGGGCACGCCATCGACGCCGGTGCGTCGGGCGAGTTCGCCTTCGGCCTCGCGATCCTGGGCGTCCCGCTCGCGGTCGTCACGCTCTTCGTCTGCGGACTGCTGACTCGGCGCTACCGGGGGTTCCTGGTGAGCGTCGGGTTCGCGCTCCTGGTCTCGCCGTTCGTCGGCCTCGCCCTGAACACCTGACGCGCAACCGACCGACGAACGGCAGTGCCGGTCAGATCCCGAGCTGCTCGCGCAGGTAGGGCGCCGTCCGGCTGACCGTGGACCCGGCGACCTCGCGCGGGGTCCCGACGGCGACGACCTGCCCACCGGCGTCGCCTCCAGCCGGTCCCATGTCGATCACGTGGTCCGCTCCGGCGACGACGTCCATCGCGTGCTCGACCACGACGACGGTGTTGCCCGCGTCGGTGAGCCGGCCGAGCTGTGCTGCCAGGAGTTCGACGTCCGCCGGGTGCAGCCCGGTGGTGGGCTCGTCGAGCAGGTAGAGCGTGTGCCCGGTCCGTGCCCGCTGGAGCTCGGTGGCGAGCTTGATGCGCTGCGCCTCGCCGCCGGACAGCTCCGGGGCGGGCTGCCCGAGCCGGAGGTACCCGAGCCCGACCTCGCGTAGGGTCTCGAGCCCGCGCGCGGCGACGGGCAGGGGAGCGAGGAACGGTGCCGCCTCGTCGACGGTCATCGCCAGGACGTCGGCGATCGACGCGCCCTGCCACAGGACCTCGAGGGTCGACGGGTTGTACCGGGTGCCGTGGCACTCGGGGCACGGCGCCCAGCTGCCGGGCAGGAACAGGAGCTCGACGGAGACGGAGCCTTCGCCCTGGCACACCTCGCAGCGGCCGCCGGCGACGTTGAACGAGAACCGTCCGGCGGTCCACCCTCGTGAACGGGCCTCGGGCGTCGCCGCGAACGCCGCACGGACCGCGTCGAAGAGCCCGGTGTAGGTCGCGAGGTTCGAGCGGGGCGTCCGGCCGATGGCCTTCTGGTCGACCACGACGACCCGGTCGATGAGCGGGTGGTCCGTGGCGAGCGCCGGCAGCACCCCACCGACGAGCGACGACTTGCCGGACCCGCTGACCCCGGTCACCGCGGTGAGGACCCCGAGCGGCAGGTCGACGTCGATGTCCTGCAGGTTGTGTCGGCTGACCCCGCGCAGGGCCAGCGTGCCGACCGGCTCCCGAACCGACGACGAACCACCAGACGAACCAGAACCAGAACCAGAACCAGAACCAGAACCAGAACCAGAACCAGAACCACCAGCACCATCACCAGCACCAGAACCAGACCCCGGACGCAGGTACCGCCGCGTCACCGATTCCTCGACCGACGCCAGCCCGTCCACCGGCCCGCTGTACAACACGGTCCCGCCCCCGGCACCAGCACCGGGTCCCACGTCGACGATCCAGTCCGCCCGCCGCACGATGCTCATGTCGTGCTCCACCACGAACACGCTGTTGCCGCTCGCACGCAGGTCCTCGAGCACCTCCATCAGCGACTCGGCATCGGCGGGGTGCAGCCCGGCGCTCGGCTCGTCGAGCACGTAGACGACCCCGAACAGCCCCGAGCGCAGCTGCGTCGCGATCCGCAGGCGCTGGGTCTCGCCGGGCGACAACGTGGGCGTCGACCGGTCGAGCGCCAGGTACCCGAGCCCCAGCCCCGTCAGCACCTCGACCCGCGTGAGCAGATCTGCGGCGATGGCCACGGCGACCGAGGAGCGCTCGCCGGAGGACGCCTTCGACGTCGCCGCGGACGCGTCCGTGATCGCCGCGATCGGTCGCAGCACGTCGGCCAGGTCGGTCAGCGGCAGCCCGTTCAGCCCCGCGATGGAGTGTCCGCCGACGGTCACGGCCAGGGCAGCACGCGTGAGCCCGGTCCCGTGGCACAGCCCGCACGGCCCGGACTCCACGAACCGCAGCACCTTGTTCCGCTGCGTCTCGCTCTGCGAGTCCGCCAGGGTGTGCAGCACGAACTGCCGCGCGCTCCAGAACCGTCCCTTGTACGGCTTCGCCACGCGGTCGCGCTTCGGGTGCACCTCGACGACGGGCTGTTCCTCGGTGAACAGCAGCCAGTCGCGGTCCTCGCGGCTCAGCTCACGCCAGGGCCGCTCGATGTCGTACCCGAGCCCCGCGGTCACGTCACGCAGGTTCTTCCCCTGCCAGGCGCCGGGCCAGGCGGTGATCGCGCCGTCGCGGATGCTGAGGGAGTCGTCGTGCACGGCAGAGGCCTCGGTCACCTCGTGCGCGGTGCCGAGCCCGTGGCAGCGCGGGCACGCACCGGCGACGGTGTTCGGCGAGAACGAGTCGGACTCCAACCGGTCTGCCCCGTCCGGGTAGGTGCCGGCGCGGGAGTACAGCATCCGCATCGAGTTCGACAGGGTGGTCAGCGTGCCGACGGTGGACCGGGCACTCGGGGCACCGCGACGCTGCTGCAGCGCGACCGCCGGCGGCAGCCCGGTGATCGAGTCCACGTGCGGCGTCGACCCCTGCGCGATGAGCCGCCGCGCGTACGGCGCGACGGACTCGAGGAAGCGCCGCTGCGCCTCCGCGAACACCGTCCCGAACGCGAGCGACGACTTGCCCGACCCGGACACACCGGTGAACGCGACGATCCGGTCGCGTGGGACGTCCACGTCGACGTCGCGCAGGTTGTTCTCGCGGGCACCGCGGACGCGGATGAAGTCGTCGTGCCCAGGGTGGTCGGCAGGGCTGGTTCTCGAAGTGGGCATCCCCTCGAGACTAGGCGCGCGCACCGGACGCGGCGACCACCGGACGGGGGGCTCGTGGCGGCGCCGCCCCGAGCCTCCCGGCCGGGACAGCTCAGCCGAGCAGGGCCGTGAGCTGCTCCACCACCAGGTCCGGTCGGGTGATGAACGGGTGGTGTCCGGTGGGCAGCTCGACGGAGCGCGTCGCACGTGCCGCGTGCTCGCGCTGCAGCGCGACCGAGGTGCTGCGGTCGTCGGCGCACACGATAGCGGTGGAGTCGACGCCCTGCCAGCCGGCCTCGGTCGTCGGCGTGACGAACGCGGCGGCGGACTGCGTGGTGACGCGCTCCCAGGCGGCCTGCTGGGTGGCGCGGTCCGCGTCCTGCAGGAACCGGGCACCGAAGGAGTCCGCGTCGTACCCGCTGACGCCGAGCGTGCCGTCGCCGTGGTCCGCGATGGCGACGGGGTCGGACTCGCCGCTCATGATCGTGGCCTGCGCCTGTCCGACCGCGGGCAGGTACGACGACACGAGCACGAGGTGCCGGACGGCGGGGTGGTGTCCCGCCTCGGCGATGACGGTGCCGCCGTATGAGTGTCCGACGAGGATCACGCCGCCGTCGGGGTCGACGTCGTCGAGCGCTCGTCGGAGTGCTGCGGCGTCCTCCACCAGGCCGCCCGCGGGCGTGCCGGATCCTGTCTGGGTCGGCTCGGCCTCGCCGCATGACGGCAGGGCCAAGGATCGGCTGCGGATCCCGGTGGTCTCGTGCAGCAGGTCGGCGGTGGGCTGCCACCACCAGGCGCCGTCGCGGACCAGGGCACCGTGCACGAAGAGGAGTTCCATGCGCCTACGCTACGACCGGGGCAGCCTGCCCGCGGCCCGGTTCGCCCACGGCGTGATCAGCCCCGGCGATCTACGGTGGAGGCATGAGCAGGTTCCGGACGGTCGTCGTCGCCGTCACCCTCGGCGTGTGCATCCCGCTCGGTGCGGTCGGGGTGGCCGTCGCCGCACACCCGGCGCTCGGGAGCGCCGAACCGAGCCCGACGATCACCGGCCCCCGCGCCGGCACGTCGGTCGTGGCGATCGGCGACTCGATCATGGCGGGGTACGGCCTCGACGACACGACGAAGGCGTGGCCCGCGCTCCTCGCCCGGGCGGACCACGTCCGCGTGACGAACCTCGGGTGCAGCAGCGGCGGCTTCCTGGCGGTCGGCGCCTGCGGCACGGACTTCGCGGGGCTCATCGGCCAGGCGACCGCGGCGCACCCGTCGATCGTCATCGTGCAGTCGACGGACAACGACATCGGCCAGAGTGCCGCGTCGATCGAGACCGCGACCGGAGCGACCGTGCGGGCCCTGCACGCGGCACTGCCGAAGGCGCAGATCGTCGGCATGAACACGCTGTGGGACCAGCCGGGCGCCGTGCCGGCCGAGGTCGGGCAGAGCACCGCGAGCCTCCGTCGGGCCGTCCGCGCCGTGCACGGCACGTTCGTGGACATCGGCCAGCCCCTCAAGGGCCACGCCGCACTGCTGCAGGACGACAGCGAGCACCCGACCGTCGCCGGACACCGCGTGCTGGTGACGACGATCGTGAAGGACCTGCGACGCGCCGGCGTCCACCTCTGATCCGGCAGCGGAGTTCACTGGGCCCATGACCACGATCGCCATCATCGGCGCCGGCCGGGGCCTCGGCCTCGCCGTCGCCCGCCGTTTCGCCCGCGAGGGCTTCGCCGTCGCCCTCGTCGCCCGCAACCAGGGCCGCGTCGACGACCTCGCCGTCACCCTGCAGTCCGAGGGTCACACCGCCGCCGGGTACACCGCCGACGTCCGCGACGGCGACTCGATCCGCTCCGCACTCGAACGTGCCAGTGCCGAACTCGGGCCCATCGAGGTGCTGCAGTACAGTCCACTGCCCGCCAAGGAGTTCATGCGCCCGGTGCTCGAGACGACCGAGGCGGACCTCGTCGGCCCGATCGAGTTCTCGGTCTACGGCCCCGTCGCCGCCGCACGCCATGTGATCCCCGGCATGCGGGCCATCGGCCACGGCACGCTCCTGTTCGTCAACGGCTGCAGTGCCGTCCGCCCGGGCGCCCGCGTCACCGGCACCTCGGTCGCGTTCGCGGGGGAGAGCGCCTACGCCCAGCTCCTGCACGACGCGCTCGCCGAGGAGTCGATCCACGTCGGCCAGATCATCATCCCGTTCGGCATCGACGACGGCGACGACGCGCACTCCGCCGAGTCGCTGGCGGAGCGCCTGTGGAGCATGCACACCGACCGCGGCGAGTTCCGCGTGTACGCGGAGGCAATGCCCGGCTAGGAGCCCGGCACCGCCCATCGTTCAGATCTCTAGGCGCTCCTGCGCACAGAAGTCGTCGCGGCTCAACTGGAACCTGAGCGTCACGCCGGAATGCTTGACCTCGTCCCAAGACGTGCCAGACAATCCAGCAATGAGAGTTCCTCTTCTTCAAGTAGTCGAATCCCTGCCCACGAACGAACAAGGACCGTTCCAATCGAGCCCGCACGTGGCGATCAACGGGTCGGTGTTGCCAACCACGGGCTACGTTTGGCCAGAGTTAGACGTAGACGTCGATGTTGACGGCGGTTTCACTTCCCCAATCATGCTTGTCGGAGCTCCAGGGGCAATGGGGAAGTCAGAAGCGGCACGCAATATTGCATCAGCCCTCAAAGCTCCCTATGTGAACCTCGCGCAACTTACAGTCGGAACGGGTTCTCTCGTCGGGGAACTGGTCAAAGCCTTCGGGGCAAGCGGGGCAGAAAATCTACGGGATGAAGTAAGAGCGGGTCGAGCCATACTCGTCCTAGACAGCACCGATGAAGCGCAACTCCGAAGCGGTTCTTCAAACTACTTTGAATTTTTGCCCGATCTCGACTGGCTTATCAATACCGATCTCAAGCAGCCGCAAGTCATTCTCCTCGGGCGCACAGACTCGATATCAATCACGGAGATCGCCCTCAGTGTGGCGGATAAGAGTTTCGTTTCGACTCGTCTAGCACCGCTCGGCCGGGTGGCCGCCAGTCAGTTCATGCAATCTATGCTTGACAGAACCCATTATTCCGTGCACAGAGAGCAGCCGGAGCCATTCATTCGCCTTTGTGAAGCGATGCTCGCGAGCCTGGCAGCCGCGCTCCTCGGTGCTGAAGTATCGCGCGCCTCACTCGAGAGACATTGGTCGGAAACAGACTCTTTCGTTGGCTACCCTCCGGTCCTCAAGGCGCTCAGCGAGCGGCTGGCCGTGAAGAATCCTCAAGCGGAGCTCTCAAAATTAGAGGCATTGCCGGATCTACAAGAGCGGCGGCAGCGAGGAGACATACTGCGAGGGATCGTCGAGGATATTCTCGATCGCGAAGCCAGTAAGGTACAGGCGTCAGTGGGGGATTCCTTGGCTTTGGCACCGTTGGACTCGCTTCGTAAAACGCTCTATGGGCGCGAGGAGCAAGCGGCAAGGCTCCTGCATATGAGTGGAGTGGAAAACGTCGTTCTTGACCGGCCAGCGCATCTTGACCATTCGGATAGATCGCGCTACGAAGAGCTCATCGAAGGCTTTGTTGCGGATCATCCCTTTATCCGAGACGCGGCTTTCGCCAATGAAGTTTTCAGTGACTATCTCCGCGCTTGGGCAATTAGTTCTCCTCAAAGCGGGATCGATACAAGCGACCGGCCAGGCTTCCTGGCCTCGCTGCCTCGAGTTGGTCCATTCTTCGCAATATTTCTTGAAGCGCTCCTCCCAGCTGGTGAGCCTGCACTGATCCCAGAGGACCTGGTTGACGATGCGATTCGCTCGAACGCAATCGGATCGGTTAGGTCTCGTGCGCTTTATACTCATATCGAGGGCAAGGGTGCGCGGCTCCAGTTGTTCGATGAGGACGAACAGGTGGCAGCGGCGGAGGTCGTCTTCGAGATTGAGGAGCCTCTAGGCGTACTTGTGCTACGAGCGCCTTTGACGAGGATTTCCATTGTCAGCCAGTATGGTGTCATCCTGCGATCCGGAACGAACGGGCAGATTGACTATGGTCCTGACGCTCTCATAGTGGCCAGCGAGCTGCAGATCGACGGGTCATCCTTCCAGATCTTGGCTTCTAACGATGCTAGTACGTTCTCAGGAATCATTGTTCGAGAGAACGTTGAGCATGGCAAGGATCTTCGAGTGATTTCCCATTCAAGTGGCGGGTTCATGGCGTCCTGGCCAAACGCTTGGCATCAGTGGAAGGAATATGCGCCTTCCTCGGTACCTGCGGCGCAAGCGGTACCTCGGAGTCTCGGAGCGCAGGTAGTCATATCTGTTCGAAAGCTCTTGTTGTCGTTTCACGGCTCCTCTGTGGATGCGCCGGCTGTCTCAGCCGACAAAGTAGATCGCGTGCTGATCGGTGGTAACGGCGTTGCACAGACGGTTCGTGACGTGCTGGTGGAATTGGGAGTTATCAAACGATCTGGTGCTCAGTATTACTTGGATCTCCAGGTTCTCGGTGAGCGGGGCCTATCATGGGGGGCGCTCAGTTCGAATGATCCCTACACTGCTTTAACGCCGTTCTGTGAGAAGATCATTAATACGGAGACGTTCATTTCGAAGCACCTTAAAGCTGATTGATGACCATTGGGGGAAATCAAATCGTCATCAATCATTCAAAGGTGACGGTACGGTTGGTTTCACGTTTGCTTTCTTGTCTGATATTTTTGTCCCGCCAGAGGGCTTCGATGAGTGGGTCTATGAACCTTTAGATAGGTAGAGGGAGATGGCGCGAGCGGTCAGAGTCGTCTGTAATCTCGCGTCATCTTCATCTTCATCTTCATCTTCATCTTCGGACGTCGAAAGGGCGATAGACCGGGAGCACCTTCCGCTGCGGAAGTTCGGCTTGAAAGTGAGGGCTTGCCTGGTCAGGCCGGTCGTCGGGCGAGCAGCGCGACCGGGTCGTGACGACCGTCGGCGACGACCGCGCGGAAGGCCCGGACGAGCGCCTCTCCCGCGTGCACCGTCGCGGGGGTCGACCACGCCAGGGCCGACGCGATCGCCGGGTACTCCGCGACCCGGACGAACCACGGGTCGCGGTGCCCGAGTGCCTCGAGGACGATCGTGACCGGCCGCCCCTCGACGTCGGCGCTCCAGGACACCCAGGGTGCGACGGAGCCGTGCACCGCGGCCTCCCCGGTCGCCGTCTGGGTGCGGACCTCGACGTCCGTGCACGGCGGCAGACGCCAGGTGAACCCGCCGTACCCGGCACCGACGCGGCCGTTGCTGCCGGGGCCGCCGAGCCGCACGTCCGCGCCACCCGGGGTGCTGAAGGACGACGTCGTGCGGAGTTCCCACGCGTCGGGTCCGAGTGGCCGGGTCGACGTCGTGCGGTCCTCGTGCAGGCGTGGTCGCCCGTCGGGTCCGCGCCACTGCAGCTCCATGCCGTGGGTGTCGCCCTCGACGGTCTCCCGGTCGACCGTGACCGTGCCGTGGTCGTCGCGCCAGACGTAGCCCTCGCCGTGGACGTAGGTGCGACCGCCCCAGCAGTTCGCGCCGCCGACGTCGGGGACCGCGGGGCCGACGCCCGTGTGCCAGTCGTGGTCGGGTGGGTGGTGCGCGCTGACGACGATCCCGGCGAGCGTCCGCACGGGGTGCAAGTACGGCCGGGGGACCGAGGTCGGGATGGTGCCGGCGCCGTCGAGCATGGTCGCGACCTCGGACCGGGTGCCGCCGGTGGTCGAGGTGCCGTCGGTGGTCGGGACCGTGAAGCGGTGCAGCACCTCGTCGCGGGTGGCGTGCGCCCACGGTGCGCCGACCTCGGAGAACAGCGCCAGCTCCTCGGCGGCTCGTTCGACGAGTGACTCGACGTCCTGCACCACGGGGTGCCGGTCAGGCCCCTCGCCGAGCCAGGTGACGAACGGGTGGTCGATCTGCACGGGCTGCGTCGCCCGGACGGCCTCGAGCACCTCGACGAACGCGCCCGTCGACACCAGGGGGACGAGCAGGTCGGCGCCCGTGCGGCGGTGGTCGAGGAGGTTCTCGAGCAGGTCGGTCCGGCCGTGGTGCGCTGTGGGGGCGTCGGGCAGCGTGACGTGGTCGAGCGTGTAGTCGAACCGTGCGGTGCCGTCCGCGCCGACGACCCGCACGGAGGGCACGGTCTCCTCGGCGGCGCACAGGGTCAGCGCGGCCGTGGCCTCGCGACCCGACGCCGTCGTCACGCGCACCGTGGACGTGTCGTCGCCCTCGATCGCGTTCGCCCGGTACAGCTCGACCTCGACGCGAGCCACGTCGGCGGCACGGCGGGCACCGACCACGGCCAGGGCGGTGGCGACCGCGTGGGCGAGGGGGTTCGTCACCACGCCGTCGAGCACGTCGACGCCGTGCAGCCGCCGCCGGCCGGCCCACGCGGACCGCTGCCAGTAGGCGTCGTCACGGCGCCAGGTGCCGACGGCCGCCGCCGAGCGGACCGCGCCGACGACGTGGCCGTCCCGCAGGGCACCGAGCGCGTCGGACCCGAGGCTCTGGAACCCGACCTGGACGACCTGCCCGGTGCGGCGCTCGGCGTCGAGCAGCTCGGCCAGTGCCTGCCGGGTCGTCACTGGTGGCTTCTCGAGGAGCACGTCCGCGCCCGCCTGGAGTGCCGTCATGGTCAGCGGGAGGTGCGCGGCGATCGGGGCGGCGACGACGACGACGTCGACGGGACCGTGCGCCTGGGCAGCCGCGAGGTCGGCGACCACGGGGACGCCGCCGTCCGTGGGGCCCTCGAGCGCCGGGTCGAGGACCGCGGTGAGCGTGCACCGACCGGCGGCGACGAGCCGGTCGACGTTCGCGCGGTGGTGCAGGCCGTACCCGCGGGCACCGACGAGCACGACGCCGGGCAGGGCCGCGTCCGTCGTGCCCTCGTCGGTGCCCGCGGGTGTCACGCCGACGTCCCGGGGGACCCGCCCGTGCCGATCGTGATCCGTGCCCGACCCGGAGCCCGACCCGTCACGAAGACGTGCTCGCCGTCGGGGCGGTCGGTGCCGCCGAGGAACGCGTAGTCCTGGCCGGGCGCGTAGAACGCCGGCTGCCCGGGACCCGATCCGTTGCCCGGTCCGACGGTGACGACGTCGTCGCCGACCCGGTACGTGCCGGTCCCGCTGGCGAGCACGGTGTTGCCCTCGGCGTCCTGGTCCATGCCGGTGACGGTACCCCCGGCGCGGAAGGTCAGCTGCAGTGCCCACGGCACGTCCGCCCCGTCGAGGTCGAGGTCGAGCACGACGGCGTCGGGCAGCACGGTCACGTCGACGGTCGTCGTCAGCGTGACGGTGTCCACCATCCGGTCGCCGAAGTCCATCGCGGCGGAGAACCGGCCCTCGTCGCGCAGGTCGTAGGCGCCGTCCGGGCGTCGGCGTGCGGTCGGGAGCGGCTGGTGGTACCCGGCCTCGACCGACTCGGTGAGCCGGAAGCGCAGGACACCGTCGCCGTCCAGCGTCGTGAGGGTCGTCGGGCGGAAGGGCCCCAGGCCGAAGAACTCGCGGGACAGCCGCACGTCGGACAGCACGACGTCGCCGGCGAGCACCCGCAGGAAGGTCGGGCTGTTCGCCAGGCCGGAGCGGACGTGGCCCTGCGCTGGGACGTCCGACCCCGCGAAGACGACGACGCTCCGGCGCGGCTCGCGGACGTGCACGAGTCGGGCGTCGGCGAAGTGGTGCACCTCGCGCGCGGGAGCGGCGGGAGCGGCGGGGGCGCCACGGTCGGGGAGCGGTCGACCGAGCAGCGGGTCCGTCATGGCCCGCGCGGCGACGGCACCCGGCTGCCACATCTCGAGCGTCACCGCACGCCGTGCGGCAGCGGCGACGTCGGCGCGGTCGTCGCGCACCGCGACGTGCCAGAGCAGCGGCGCGAACGGGCCGATGCCGAACGGGCGGGACTGGTCCTGGCGGCGCGACTGCACGGTCTCGACGGTGTCGTCGGGCAGCAGCAGGGCCAGGACGGCGTCGATGCTCCGGCGGACCGGCTCGAGGAGCTCGGGACGGTCGAGGACCTCGGCGAGCACGAGGAACGACGGGCACGAGACGGCGACGGCGTAGTTCGGGCTGCGCTCGGACCACAGCCCGTCGGCGTCGATGTCCGCGCCTTCGGCCAGCCACTCGTCGATGCGGTCGACGAGCGCCGGGTCCGGGTGCAGACGGTGGATCCGGGCCAGGGCGGCCGAGATCTCCCACCGGTGGTTCGGCGTGTGCACACCGCCGGTGCGCAGGGCCGGGGCGGCGCGGAGCACGATCCGGTCGAGGTCCTCGGCGAGGGCACCCGCGACGTCGGACTCGGCACGGACGGGAGCGAGTAGCTCGAGGGCGTCGCAGCAGTCGTTGACGGTGAACGCTGAGTCCGGCGGCGACAGGACGTTGTCGCCACCGACGAACGTCCCGTGCGCCGACTGCCGGGCGGCGAGGTGCCGGACGTACCCGTGCGCGGTGGCGAGGTCGGTCTCGTCGGCCTGGGCCGGGCCTCCAGACCGGACCCACGCGCCCACCAGGGTGAGCGCGCGTGCCATCAGCTCCCGGTGCTCCAGTGTCGCCGGGTCGTCGGTGCTGGACCGCAGGTCCCGGACCGCGGTGTCGGCGGCCGGGCCGAGGGCCTCGAGGAAGGTCGGTCTCATCAGTCCTTCAGCCCCGCGTTGAGGTCGGCACCGTTCACGTACTTCTGGAACACCAGGTACAGCAGCAGCAGCGGCAGGATCGAGATGACCGAGGCCCCGAGGAGCACGGTCCAGTTCACGTTCTCGGCCCCGACGATGCTCTGCAGGGCGATCTGGATCGTGAACTGGTGCGGGTCGTTCAGGACGAGCAGCGGCCAGATGTAGTCGTTCCAGCGCCACTGGAACGAGAAGATCGCCAGGGTCAGCATGATCGGGCGGGAGATCGGCAGCATGATCCGGACGAAGATGCCGAACTCGCTCGCGCCGTCGATGCGCGCGGCCTCGACGAGGTCGTCGGGGACCGTCAGGAAGAACTGGCGGAACATGAAGATGCCGGTCGCGGTGATCACCGACGGCACGATGATGCCGGCGAGCGAGTCGTACAGGCCGAGGTCGCGGATCACGATGAAGGTCGGGGCGAGGATGACCTCGGTGGGGAGCATCGTCGTGGCGAGGATGCAGACGAAGAACACCTTGAGCCACTTGTTGTCGTACTTCGCCAGGGCGTAGCCGGTGCAGGCGCTCGCCAGGACCGTCAGCACCGTGGTGACCAGCGCGACGATGATCGTGTTGCCGAAGTACCGGGCGAAGTCGAAGCTCGACCAGGCCTCGGTGAAGCCGGACACCGACCACTGCTTCGGCAGCAGCGTCAGCGGGTAGGAGAACAGCTCGCTGCCCGGCTTGAAGGCGCTCAGGACGAACCAGAGCACGGGGAACCCGAACGCGATGATGAAGACCCAGAGCAGGGCGGTCGCGGCGACGGCCTTGCCGCGCGGGACGCGGGTGCGGTCGGGGCCGCCGGTGCGGCCGTGGCGCTTGGTCACCTGGTCGGTGACGGCGGCGGCGGTCGTCGCGGCGGCTCCGGCCGGCGTGGTGGGGAGGGTCGTGTCGGTCATCGGCGTGACTCCGTCCGGCGGTTCATGGCGAGCTGGATCAGCGCGATGGCCATGAGGATCAGCATGAGGACCATCGACGCGGCGCTCGCGTAGCCGATGTGGGCGTTCTGGAACCCGTTCGTGTAGATGTACTGCACGAGCAGGGTGTTGTCGGTGCCCGGGCCGCCGTTGTTGAGCGCCTGGATCGTGGCGAACTCCTTGAACGCCCCCAGCGAGGACAGCAGCACCACGATGAACGACGTCGGCGCGATGCTCGGCAGGGTGATGTAGCGGAACTGGTGCCAGGCGCCGGCCCCGTCGAGCGAGGCGGCCTCGTAGTACGACTGCGGGACGTTCCGGATCGCGGCGACGAACAGCAGCATGTTGAAGGCGGCGCCGGCCCAGGCGGTGGCGAAGATGACCACGAGCAGGGACAGGTCGGCGTTCGACTGCCACGGCACGGCCTTGCCGCCGAGGGACTCGACGACGAAGTTCGCCAGGCCGAAGTTCTCGCCGAACATCCACCGCCAGATGACGCCGGTGACGATGGGGGAGATCAGCCACGGCACGAAGAACACGATGCGGGCGACGCTCCGGCCCTTCGCGGCGGGGCTCGTGAGCATCAGGGCCATCGAGAGCGACAGCACGAAGCCGAGCGGCACGGCGACGACCGCGTAGATCAGGGTGCGGACCAGCGCCGCGTAGAAGGTGGAGTCGCCGAAGAGCTCGGTGTAGTTCTCCAGGCCGATGAACTTCGGGTCGCTCACGCCGTTGTAGTCGGTGAACGAGTAGCCGAGGCCGATGACGGCGGGCCACACGAAGAACACCACGAACAGCACGGCGTTCACCGCGACGAAGGCGATCGGTGCGAGGACCGGGCGGCTGACGCGGGAGCGGCGACGGCGAGGTCGGCCGGGGGTGCCCGACCGGGCGGGGCCGGGTGGGACGGCCGCGGTGGCGGTGACGTCACCCGCTGCGGTGCTGGTGCTCACGATGATCCTCTTCGTTCGTCGTGCGGGGTGGGGGAGGGACGGCCACCGGGTGCGGGCAGCCGGTGACCGGCGGCCGGCCGCGGTGCGGGCACCCGGCGGACGCCGGCCGGGTGCGGTGCGCGCACCCGGCCGGGGTCGTCAACCGACCTGCTCCTCGTAGTACTTCGTGATCGTGTCGAGCGTCTTCTTCGCCGACTGCTGCCCGTTGACGAGCTTGCCGACCTCGGTGGTGGTGGGGTCGGTGCCGAGCTCCTTGCCGTCGATCGCCCAGGTGGCGGCCTCGTTGGCGTAGGCGCTCGAGATCGGGTCAGCGGCCTCGATCTCCTTCGTGTACAGCGCGAAGGAGTCCTTGGCGGCCTGGGAGGTGAAGGGGTAGTCGATGTCGAGCCCGTTCTCCACCGGCAGGAAGCCGTTGGTCGCGGAGAGCTTGGTGTAGTTCGCCGGCTCGTACATGTACTCGATGAACTTCTCCGCAGCGGCACCGCGGGCGTCCGAGTTCGCGAACCCGACGATGTTGCCGCCGTAGTTGATCTCCGTGGCGTGGGTCGGGTCGGCGGGGGTCGCGGCGCTCGCCCAGTCGAAGTCGACGTTCGACGCGAAGTCCGAGGTCTGCCAGACGCCGGAGAAGTACGCGACGACCTGGCCGCTCTTGAACAGCGCGTTCGGGTCCTGCCCACTGGCCCAGACGGACTTCGGCATGGTCTCGTCGTCGTTCATGTCCGCGAAGTCCTGCAGGGCACCGACCATCTTCGCGTTGCTCTCGAACGAGCCGTCCTTCTGCTGCTCGAGGAAGGTCGTGCCCTTCGTGTACATGTACGCACGCAGTCGCGACGGCGAGGCGTCGAACGTCAGGTCGTACTTCGCGCCGGTCTTCGCCTTGACCTCGTCGGCGGCCTTCAGGAACTCGTCCCAGGTCCACGCCTTCGCCGGGTCGGTCGGGTAGCTGACGCCCGCCTTCTCGAACAGCGACTTGTTCACGAACAGGCCCGCCGCGGTGATGTCGGACGGGATCGAGAGGACCTTGCCGTCCTTCGCCTTCGCGACGAGGTCCTGGTTGATGCCGTTGGCCTTCGTGTTGGTGATCGAGCTGAGGTCGACCGTCTGCGACGTCCAGATCGGGTCGATGGCGGCAGCACGGACCACGTCCGGCAACGACTTCGCCTGGGCGGACTCGCGGAGCTTCGTCTGCAGGCCGTCGTACGGCAGGTTCACGATCCGGACGTTGACCCCCGACTCCTTCTCGTAGGCGGTCGCCAGGTCCTGGTAGCCCTTCTCCTGCGCGGTCGAGGTCGACAGCCAGAACGTCAGCTTGTCCACCTTCCCGCCGTCGTCCCCGGAACCTCCGGAGGCGCAGCCGGAGAGGAGCGCGAGGGCGGCGAGGCCGCCGGCGAGTGCGAGCACTCGTTTGGATGACTTCATCGTCACTGCTTTCGTTCGGGCCACGGACTGTTCGCCGTGGACGAGCATTCGGGATGTCTCGGCCGAGGGTCCAAGGTCTACACGACCGACCGGCAGATGGGCAAGCGCTTTCCGACATTTGTCCTCACATCGACGTCGGCCTGGAGGCCCGGCTCACCCAGGTGGACCTGCCCGCTCCTCGACGTGGCTGGTTCCGGCGTCCGGGCCCGGGAAACCGCTAGCCTGACGCCGGACGCGCACGGCAGCGCGCACCGGAGAGGACGCCCCCGTGTCGGACCGCAGCACCGCGACCCTGGCGGACGTGGCACAGCGCGCCGGGGTCTCCCTCGCGACCGCGTCCCGCGCGCTGAACGGCAGCGCCCGACGGGTCCGTCCGGAGTTCCTGGAGCGCGTGCACGTCGCGGCCCGCGAGCTGCACTACACCGCCAACGTGCAGGCCCAGGCGGTCGCCCGCGGCACGACGACCTCGTTGGCCCTCGTCGTCGGTGACATCGCCGACCCGTACTTCGCCGCCATCGCCGCCGGTGCGATCCGCGCCGCCGACGAGGCCGGTCTCGTCGTCACGATCACCTCGACCGGCGGGGACGCCTCCCGCGAGCGCGAGGTGCTCGACGTCGTCGCCGGCCTCCGCCCCCGCGCCGTGGTGCTCGCCGTCAGCCGTCACCTGGGCGGGAACGGCGACGCGGTCCGTGACGGGATCGCCGCCCTGGTCGCCGGCGGTGCCGGGGTCTCGGCGCTGGTGTCCGACGTGGACGGGGCGGCGGCGGGGGTCGAGGGCGTCCACGCGCTCGTCGTCCGGAACCTCAGCGGGGCCGCGGCCCTGGCCGGAGCGCTCGTCGAGCAGGGGCACCGGTCCTTCGCGGTGCTGGCGGGGGAGCCGGACCTCGTCACGGCGCACGCCCGGGTCGAGGGCTTCGTCGCCGGTCTCGCCGCCCACGGCATCCGGCTCGACCACGGCGCCGTGGTCCCCTCGGCGTTCTCGCGGGACGGCGGCTACCAGGCCATGACCCAGCTGCTCGACGCGGGGACGCCGCCGCGGTGCGTGTTCGCCGTCACGGACCTGATGGCGGTCGGGGCGCTCACGGCGATCCGCGAACGCGGCCTGGTCCCCGGAGTCGACATCGGCGTGGCGGGCTTCGACGACGTCCGGATGCTCGTCGACGTGGTGCCGGCGCTCAGCACCGTGCGGCTGCCCCTCGAGGAGATCGGGGCGCGGGCGGTCCGCCGGGCGCTCGGCACGGACGACGACGCGGACGACGTCGACGGCGAGGTCGTCCTGCGCGCGAGCACCGCGCGCTGACCCTGCCGCCACCGCCCCGACCGGCCGCCGACCCGGGGGCTGCGCTCCGGCCGCTGCTTGGTGTACGGTGCCGGGCAAGCGCTTTCCGCACCGGCGGGAGCTGCTCGGCGAGCAAAGGAGCACGCGTTGACCACCCGCACCCTCGGCATCATCATGAACGGCGTCACGGGACGCATGGGCTACCGGCAGCACCTCGTCCGCTCGGTGCTCGCGATCCGTCAGGACGGCGGCGTGCTGCTGCCGGACGGCTCCCGGGTGCAGCTCGAACCGGTGCTCGTCGGCCGGAACGCCGCCAAGCTCGAGGACATCGCCCGCCGCCACGGCCTGGAGCACTGGACGACCGACCTCGACGCCGCGCTCGCCGACCCGCGCTGGGACGTCTTCGCCGACTTCGCCGTCACGAGTGCCCGCACCGACGCCATCCGCCGCGCGATCGCCGCGGGCAAGGCGGTCTACACCGAGAAGCCCACCGCGGAGACCTCCGCCGAGGCCCTCGAGCTCGCCCGCCTGGCCGCAGAGGCCGGCGTGCCGAACGGCGTCGTGCACGACAAGCTCTACCTGCCCGGCCTGCGCAAGCTCGCGCGGCTCATCGACTCCGGGTTCTTCGGCCGGGTGCTCTCAGTCCGGGGCGAGTTCGGCTACTGGGTCTTCGAGGGGGACTGGCAGGACGCCCAGCGCCCGAGCTGGAACTACCGCCGCGAGGACGGCGGCGGCATCGTCGTCGACATGTTCCCGCACTGGAACTACGTCCTCGAGCAGCTGTTCGGCCGCGTCGAGTCGGTGTACGCCCGTGCCGTGACCCACATCCCCGAGCGCACGGACGAGCAGGGCCACGCCTACCCGGCGACCGCGGACGACGCCGCCTACGGGGTGTTCGACCTGGCCGGCGGGATCACCGCGCAGATCAACTCGAGCTGGGCGGTGCGGGTGGACCGGGACGAGCTCGTCGAGTTCCAGGTCGACGGCACCCACGGCAGCGCGGTCGTCGGGCTGTTCGGCTGCCGGGTCCAGCCGCGCACGACGACGCCGAAGCCGGTGTGGAACCCGGACCTCCGCGACGACCGCGACTACCGCGGCCAGTGGCTCGAGGTGCCGGACAACGACGAGTACGGCAACGGGTTCCGTGCGCAGTGGGAGGACTTCGTGCGCGACCTCGTCGCCGGCCGCCCGCACCCGTACGACCTGCTCTCCGGCGCCCGCGGTGTCGCGCTCGCCGAGGCCGGCCTGCGGTCGAGCGCCGAGGGCCGCCGCATCGACCTGCCGGAGCTCCACCTGCCCGAGCCGCACCGGACCGACGACCGGACGGACGACCGGACCGCCGCCACGCCCACCGGAGCCGACCCGAGCCTCCAGGCGGTCTCCGCATGACGGACCTGACCCTGCTCGCCGCCGACGGCACCACCCGGACGGTGCCCCTGCAGCCGGCGCCCACCTGGACCAGGCCCGACGGCCCGCTGACCGAGCGCGTCGTGTACGCCGCCGCCCACGTCGTGCCGCGCGTCGGGTCCGACACCACGCCCGGCGCTCCGGCCGACCTCGACTGGGACCGCACCCTGGCGTTCCGGCACCACCTGTGGTCCTGGGGCCTCGGCGTGGCCGACGCGATGGACACGGCCCAGCGCAACATGGGCCTCGACTCGGCCGCGACCCGCGAGCTCGTGAACCGCAGCGCCGCCGAGGCCGCGAGCGTCGGCGGCCGCATCGTCGTCGGGGTGAACACCGACGACCTGGCGTCCGAGGACGCGAGCCTCGACGCGATCGTCGACGCCTACGTCCGCCAGCTGCACCACGCGGAGGACGCCGGCGCGGACGTCGTGCTCATGGCCAGCCGCCACCTCGCACGTGCTGCGTCCGGGCCCGACGACTACCAAAGGGTCTACGAGCGGGTCATCGCGCGCGCCGGCGCCCCCGTCGTGCTGCACTGGCTGGGGGCCGCGTTCGACCCCGCGCTCGCCGGCTACTTCGGCGACGAGCGGTCGGCGCCCGAGACGGTGCTCGCCGTGATGCGCGACGCCGGCGAGCGGGTGGGCGGGATCAAGATGAGCCTGCTCGACGCGTCGGCCGAGGTCGCCCTGCGCGCCCGCCTGCCCGAGGGGACCCGCATGTACACGGGCGACGACTTCCACTACGTCGACCTCATCGCGGGCGACGGGTCCGCGCACTCGGACGCGCTGCTCGGGGCCTTCGCCGCCGTCGGGCCGGCCGCGTCTGCGGCCGTCCGTGCCCTGCCGGACGAGGCCGCGTTCCGTGCCGTCCTCGGTCCGACCGAGGCGCTCGCACGCCACGTCTTCGCCGCCCCCACGTGGTTCTACAAGACCGGGATCGCGTTCCTGGCCTGGTTGAACGGTCACCAGCCCTCGCCGGCGATGGTCGGTGGGCTGCACGCGGGCCGCAGCCTGCCGCACCTGTCGGAGACGGTCCGCCTCGCCAACGCCTGTGGTGCGTTGGAGCAGCCGGAGCTCGCCGCCTCGCGCTGGCTCGCGCTGCTCGCGGTGCACGGGGTGGAGGAGCCGGCCGGGAGGCTCGGCTCGGCTGCCGACGTCGCTCCCGTCCCCGAGTCGGTCGCGTGAGCGCCCCGGCTCCGGCCCGGCCGTCGGCAGCGGTGGGCGAGGCTCGGCTCTCGCCCGCGGCGGGCGCGGCTCGGCTCTCGCTGAACCAGGCGACGGTGAAGCGCGCCTCCCTGGCTGAGGCCATCGCGGCGATCACCGCGGCGGGCGTCGAGGCGATCGGGACGTGGCGCGAGCCGGTCGCCGACGTCGGGCTCGACGAGGCCGTGCGGATGGTCCGCGACTCCGGGCTCCGCGTGTCGACGCACTGCCGGGGCGGGTTCTTCACCCTGGCCGACGGTGCCGAACGCCGACGGGCGATGGACGACAACCGCCGGGCGATCGACGAGACCGCCGCGCTGGCCGACGCCGGCGCCCCGGGGTCCCGACCCGTGCTGGTCCTCGTCGTCGGGGGACTGCCCGCCGGCTCGAAGGACCTCGGCGCCGCACGTGCCCGGGTCGCCGACGCCCTGGCCGAGCTCGTGCCGCACGCCCTCGACGTCGGGGTCCAGCTCGCCGTGGAGCCCCTGCACCCGATGTACGCAGCCGACCGTGCCGTGGTGTCGACCCTGGCGCAGGCCCTCGACCTCGCCGCACCGTTCCCGACCGAGGCGGTCGGCGTCGCCGTCGACACCTTCCACGTGTGGTGGGACCCGGCGCTCGAGTCGTCGATCGCCCGCGCCGGAGCGGCCGGCCGCATCGCGACGTACCAGGTGTGCGACTGGGTGACCCCGCTCGCCGCCGACCCCCTGCTCTCGCGGGGCTACCCGGGCGACGGGCACATCGACTTTGGCCCGATCGGTGCCGCGGTCGCCGCAGCCGGGTACACCGGAGACGTGGAGGTCGAGATCTTCAACCAGTCCGTGTGGGACACCGCACCCGCCGTCGTCGTCGACCGGGTCGTGCGGAGCGTCGCCGCGCACGTCCCGCTGGGGCCCGCATGAGCGCCGTGCTCCGGTACCGCGGACCCGCGACCACCTGGACCGACGCGCTCCCGGTCGGCAACGGTCTGCTCGGGGCGATGTGCCACGGTGGCGCCCTCGTCGACCGCCTCGGGATCAACGACGGGTCCGCCTGGTCCGGCACGGTGGCGACCGAGCACGTCGATCCGCTCGACCCGCAGACCGTCCGGGCAGCGCTCGCCGAGTCCCGCGCCGCGATCGCCGAGGAGCGCTTCGACGACGCCGCCGACGCCCTCCGACGGGTGCAGCACCGGCACACGCAGGCGTACATGCCGTTCGTCGACCTGCTCGTGACGACCACCCCCGGCGGGGACGGCCTCGTGCAGGACCACGAGCGGACGCTGGACCTGGCCACCGCCACCGCGACGACGTCCTTCGTGCTCGACGGCCAGCCCGTCCACACCGCGACCTGGGCATCCTGGCCGCACCGGGTGCTCGTGCACGAACTCGTGTTCCCCGAGTCGGGCGTGGGGGTCGTCGACCTGACGCTCGAGACGCTGCTGCACGCGCCGCTCGACGGAGCCGCCGGCGCAGTCCTGGGTGATGCGGCGCTCCTCGTCCGGCTGCCGAGCGACGTCTGGCCGCCCCACGACGGCGACGTGCCGGACCCGGTGCGCTGGGACGGCCCAGCACTCGAGGGCGCTGCGGTGCTCCGGGTGGTCGACGGCCACGGCCGGCCCATCGCCGGCGCGTCCGCCCCCGCCTCCGCCTCCGACCCCGGGCGTGCACGAGGCTCGTGGCCCGCGACACCCCTCGGGCAGGATGCCGCGAGTCCTGTCGCGCAGCACGAGCCTCGTTCCGCGCAGCAGGTGCACGCGAGCGTTCGCGTCCCCGCGCGCGGGACCGTGCGCGTGGTGCTCGGCACCGCGACGACGGCACGCGGCGCCGGTCGCGAGCCCTCAGGCACCGCGGCGGACGCGGCCGCGACGGCGCTCGGCACGGTCGACGCCGCCATCGCCACGGGCATCGACCGGGTCCGTGACGCCCAGCGCACGGACCACGCCGCCCTGTTCGACCGGTTCACCCTGACGCTGCCGGAGGGCGACCACGCCGGCGTCATGACCGACGAGCGCCTCGCCCGGGTCGCTGCCGAGGGCATCGCGACGGACCCCGGGTTCGCCGCCCTCCTCGTCGCGTATGGGCGCTACCTGCTCATCTGCTCGTCCCGGCCAGGGGGCCTGCCCGCGACGCTGCAGGGCATCTGGAACGCTGCGCTCCGGCCGCCGTGGAGCGCGAACTACACCACGAACGTCAACCTCGAGATGGCCTACTGGCCCGCCGAGGTCACCGCCCTGCCCGAGACCGCCGAACCGCTCGTCGCGCTGGTCCAGGCGGTCGCTCGTAGCGGTGAGCAGACCGCTGCCCGGCTGTACGACGCTCCCGGGTGGGTGGCGCACCACAACACCGACGCCTGGGGCTACACCCAGCCGATCGGCGAGGGCCAGCACGACCCCGCGTACGCGTTCTGGCCGACGGGCGCGCTCTGGCTGCTCGACCCGCTCGTGGCGCACGCCGACCACGGCGCCGACGACGCCTTCGTGCGTGACGTGCTGCTGCCGCTCGTGTCCGGCGCGCTCGCGTTCGTCGACGCCTGGCTCGTGACCGGTGACGACGGCCTGCGGCACACGGTCCCCTCGACCTCGCCGGAGAACCACTTCGTCACCGCGACGGGTGCTCCCGGCTCCGTGGACACCGACGCCGCGATGGACCTCGCACTCATCGGCATGACGGTGTCCGCGTACCGACGGCTGTCGGCGCGGGTCGGACAGACGCCGGACCCGCGGTTCGTGGCGCTCGCCGACGCCCTGCCGCCGATCGAGCCCGGCGCCGACGGGGCCGTGCCGGAGTGGCGCTCGGACCGTGGACACGCCGAACCAGGGCACCGCCACGTGTCCTCGCTCGTCGGTGTCTACCCCGGCACGACACCGCTGGACGGGCCGATGGCCGCGGCGGTCACCCGGACGCTCGACGCCCGCGGCGACGACTCCACCGGGTGGTCGCTGGCGTGGAAACTCGCGCTCCGTGCCCGGCTCGGGGACACCGCCGCGATCGGCCGGCTCCTGCCGCTCGTGTTCCGCACGATGGACGGCGTCGACGACGAGGGGCAGCGCGGCGGGCTCTACCGCAACCTGTTCGCTGCGCACCCGCCGTTCCAGATCGACGGCAACCTCGGCTTCGTCGCCGCGGTGGCCGAGATGCTCGTGCAGTCCCACCGCGGTCGTCTCGACCTGCTCCCCGCCGTGCCCGCGGCCTTCGCGCACGGGTCCGTCCGCGGGCTCGTCGCACGACCCGGAATCGACGTCGACGTGACGTGGGGTGCCGTGGACGAGGACGGCGCCGAACTCCTGCACGCCGACCTGCGGGCACGGACCCCGAGGGCACTCGGCGACCACGTGGTCCGGCACCGCGGCCGCGAGGTCCTGGCCCGGCTCACCGCGGTCGGCGTCCGCGTCCCGGTGGTGTTCCCCGCGGTCTGAAGCCGGTGCCGGGTCAGCGGCGGCGGACGAGCACCACGCTGTCGAGCAGGTCGTGCACGGTGCCGTCGTCGCGGGGGACCGACCGCGGCCGGACCTCGGCCGTGACGACCGTCCAGTCACCGTCGACACCCTCGGCATCAGCACCGTCGCCGCGTCCCACCCCGAGCGCGGCCAGGTCGTCGTCCGGCGTCGGGAACCGGTAGGACCGCAGCTCCTCGGGCAGTTCGCCGGGCGGGGCCGCGTGCGCGGTCACCAGCAGGTGCCCGCCGGGTGCCACGAACCGGGTCGCCCGGCGCAGGATCGCCGCGCGGGGGATCTCGACCGGCCACGACTGCAGGAACGAGGCGGTCACCAGGGTGAAGCGCTCCTCGGTGTCCCACGTCGCCAGGTCGCCCGCGTCGAACCGCACGTGGTCCGCGACGCCAGCGTCCTCGGCGGCCGCGCGACCTCGGGCAGCGGCCGTGGGGGAGAGGTCCACACCCGTCGCCCGCCACCCCCGCGACGCCAGCCAGAGCACGTCGCCGCCCTCGCCGCAGCCCAGGTCGAGCGCGGAGCCGACGGGCCCCTGCTGCTCGAGCGACGTGACGACGTCAGCGAGGACGGCGTTCACCCGGCCCGACCACATCCGGTCCCCGTCGGCGTACCGGGCCTCCCAGTAGGTCGCCGCGTCGGGCAGTGCCTCGGCGGGCGAGTCGGTGCCGTGCTCGTGCTCGTGCGTGTGCATCCGCCCAGTGACGCACACCGCACCGCCCGGACGCGAGTTCCGTTGCCGGTTCGGCAACCTCGCACCGTGCGGGTTCCCCCGGCCCGTGCGAGCCTGCCCACCCCGTGCGCCCCGTCAGTGCCGCACGGGGAGGTCAACCTCGCACCGGCGCGCGCCCGCTACTCCGTCGGCACCGCGTCCGCGTGCTCGATGCGGGCGCTCGCCGTGGCCATGTGCTCGTCCATCGCCCGGAGCGTCGCGGCGACGTCCCGCGTCCGCATGGCGTCGTAGATCGCCCGGTGCTCGTTGTACGCGGCCTCGGTGGCCTCGCGCGTGCTGACCCGGCGGCCGACCCACACGCTCAGCATCGACCGGAGGCTCTGCAGCAGGTCGGCGAGCACGTCGTTGTCGGCTGCCCGCGCGAGCTGCACGTGGAAGCGGACGTCGGCCTCGATGAACGCGGAGGGGTCGTCGAGGGTGGCTTCCTGCCGGTCCAGGTGGTCGCCGAGCGCGTCGAGCTCCTCGTCCGTCGCGCGCTGTGCCGCGAGGATCGCCGCGGTGCGCTCCAGCGAGGACCGGATCTCGAGCAGCTCCCGCGTGCGGTTCGACGCGAGCATCAGCCCCCACGACAGCGTCGTCGGCAGCAGGTCCGACATCCCGCCGCGCAGGTACGTGCCCGAGCCCGGTCGGATCTGCACGATGCCGAGGATCTCCAGCGCGGCCAGTGCTTCGCGCACCGCCGACCGACCGACGCCGAGCCGTTCGGCGAGCACACGCTCGGACGGCAGACGCGACCCGGGGGCCAGGTCGCCGGCGGTGAGGAGCGACACGAGCTGCCGGGCGACCTCGGACGCGGGGGACCCGACCGGCACCGACTCGAGTTCGAGCCGGATGTTGAGGGGGTCGTTCTCGCTGAACGCGGGCATGTGCCGAGCGTAGCGGTGCCGGGTCCACCTCCACGGCTCTGGACACAAACCGGTCAACCGGTTGACAACCAGATCGGAACGGCGCAGGATGGTCCGCGTTCCAACCCCGACAACGTCGTTCCCCCAGCAGGAGTCACCGTGGACATCCCCGCCACCCGAGGCATCCCGACCTCGGTCGTCGAGAAGACGACCATCCGGAAGATCGCCATCCGCATCGTGCCGTTCGTGGCGCTGATGTTCTTCATCAACTTCCTCGACCGCACCGCGATCTCCTTCGCGGCCCCGAACGGCATGGAGGCCGACCTCGGCCTGACCGCCGCACAGTTCGGCTTCGCGTCCGGGGTCTTCTTCATCGGCTACCTCGTGCTCGAGGTCCCGTCGAACCTCGCACTGCACAAGTTCGGCGCCCGGATCTGGCTCGCCCGCATCATGATCACGTGGGGCATCGTCTCGCTGCTCTTCACGTGGGTGCAGAACTACCCGCAGCTGGTCGGGCTGCGCTTCCTGCTCGGCATCGCCGAGGCCGGGTTCTTCCCGGGCGCGATCCTGTTCCTCTCCACCTGGGTCCCCGCACGCCACCGCGGCAAGATGCTCGCGCTGTTCTACCTGGCGCAGCCTCTCACCAGCGTCATCGGCTCCCCGCTCGCCGGGTGGCTGATGACCCACGAAGGGCTGCTCGGCGGCCTGGCCGGCTGGCGCTTCATGTTCCTCTGCGTCTCGATCCCGGCGATCATCGTCGGCGTCCTGTGCCTCTTCGTCCTCAAGGACAAGCCCTCCCAGGCGAAGTGGCTCGACGAGGACGAGAAGGTCTGGCTGGAGACCGCCCTCGCGAAGGAGGCCCAGGGCAAGAACGACGGTCACGGCAAGGGCGCTCTGCGCTCCGCGTTCGGCAACGGCCGCGTCTGGATGCTCGCGTTCGTCTACTTCGGCTTCATCTACGGCCTCTACGCGCTGAGCTTCTTCCTCCCGACGATCATCGACGGCTTCCAGGAGCAGTTCGGCACCTCGTTCGACCTGTTCCAGAAGGGCCTGATCACCGCGATCCCGTACGTCCCCGCGGCGGTCGTCCTGTACTTCTGGTCGCGTGACGCCTTCCGCCGCGGCGTGAAGGTCTGGCACATCGCGCTCCCCGCCCTGGTCGGTGGGCTCAGCATCCCGGTGGCGCTGTTCATGAACTCGCCGGCCGCCACCGTCGCCGTCATCGCGGTCACCGCCTGCGCGATCTTCGCCGCCCTGCCGAACTTCTGGACCATGCCGACGCAGTTCCTCACCGGGGCCGCAGCGGCCGCGGGCGTCGCGCTCATCAACACGATCGGCAACCTCGGCGGCTTCGCTGCCCCGTACATCACGGGCATCGTCAGCGAGTGGACCGGCGGCTACCAGGTGCCGATGTTCATCGTCGGCTTCTTCATGGTCCTCTCGAGCATCCTGATGGTCATCGTGTCTCGCCAGCACCGTGGCGACACCGGCACCGCGACGACCAGCGGAACCACCACGACCGACGCCGAGCGCGCGGTCAGCACGGAGGCAGGACGATGACCCGGCTGTTCAACGACCCGGCGGACTTCGCCGACGAGATGGTCGACGGCTTCGTCGCCGCCAACCACGCCCGCGTCCGGAAGGTCCACGGCGGCGTCGCCCGGTCCACGGCGAGCCCGGACGGCACGGTCGCGCTGGTCGTCGGCGGTGGCTCCGGCCACTACCCGGCGTTCGGCGGACTCGTCGGCCACGGGCTCGCGGCCGGCGCAGCGATGGGGAACCTGTTCGCCAGCCCGTCCGCGCAGCAGGTGACGGCCGTCGCGAAGGCGTCCGAGCACGGCGGCGGCGTGCTGCTCTCCTACGGCAACTACGCCGGCGACGTGCTGAACTTCGACGCCGCCGAGCGCGCCCTGCGTGCCGAGGGCATCGACGTCCGCACGGTCCGGGTCACCGACGACATCGCGTCCGCCCCGGCCACCGAGGCCGCCAAGCGGCGGGGCATCGCGGGCGACCTCTGCGTCTTCAAGGTCGCCGGCGCCGCCGCGGAGCAGGGCATGACCCTGGACGAGGTCACGGCGATCGCAACGAGAGCGAACGACCGCACCCGGTCCTTCGGCGTCGCCTTCTCCGGCTGCTCCCTCCCCGGCGCCGACGAGCCCCTGTTCACCGTCCCCGAGGGCCGCATGGCGATCGGGATGGGCATCCACGGTGAACGCGGCATCGACGAAGCCGACGTCCCGAGCGCCGCGGACCTGGCCCGGCTCCTCGTGGAGCGCCTCCTCACCGAGCTCCCCGACGGCGTCACGGCTGACGGCGCCCACGTGGTCCCGATCCTGAACGGCCTGGGGAGCGTGAAGTACGAGGAGCTCTTCGTCGTCTACGCCACCGTCCAGCGCCTGCTCACGGACGCGGGCGCCGTGGTCGTCGAGCCCGAGGTCGGCGAACTCGTCACGAGCTTCGACATGGCCGGCGCCTCCCTGACCCTGTTCTGGCCGGACGCCGAACTCGAGCAGCTCTGGGCAGCGCCCGCGGACACCCCCGCGTACCGCAAGGGCGGCGCGGTCCCGCAGGAGCGCCTGCCCGACGACGTCCTCGCCGCCCACGTCGCCGCACCGGTCACCCCCGGCACCCCGGACTCGCAGGCGTCCGCCCGCATCGTCGCCGACGCGGTCACCGCGATCCGCGCCACGCTCGACGAGCACGCCGACGAACTCGGGCGCATCGACGCGGTCGCCGGCGACGGGGACCACGGCATCGGCATGCAGCGCGGTTCCACCGCCGCGGACGCCGCCGCACGCGACGCCGCCGACCGCGGCGCCGGAGCCGGCAGCGTCCTCGCCATCGCCGGGGACGCCTGGTCCGACAAGGCCGGCGGCACGTCCGGCGCGATCTGGGGAGCCGCCCTGGAGGCTCTGGGTCGCGTCCTCGGCGACACCGACCGGCCCGACCCGGCCACCGTCCAGAGCGCGGTGCACGCCGCCACCGACGCGGTCCTCGCCTTCGGCGCGGTCGTCGGCGACAAGACCATGGTCGACGCCCTCGTCCCGTTCGACGACACGCTCACCGCCCGGGTCACCGCGGGCGACGACCTCGTCACGGCGTGGACGGCTGCGTCCGACGCGGCCCAGCGCGCCGCCGACGCCACCGCGGCGCTCCTGCCCCGCATGGGTCGGGCCCGGACGCACGGCGAGGACGCGGTCGGCACCCCAGACGCGGGTGCCGTGTCGTTAGCCCTCATCACCGCCGCGGTCCTCCGGACTCTCGACGTCCCGGCCTGAGCACGACGCCGCACCAGCACCACCACCAGCACGCAGCACCAGCAGCACCACGAGAGAGGCACCCGCATGAGCGAGCAGTTCCGTCTGGTCATCGGTTCCGACGACGCCGGCTTCGACTACAAGGAGGTCATCAAGCGTGACCTCGAGGCCGACCCGCGCGTCGCCAGCGTCGTGGACGTGGGCGTCGACGCGGACGGCCACACCGCCTACCCGCACGTCGCCGTCGACGCCGCCCGGAGGGTCGCGAACGGCGAGGCCGACCGCGCGATCCTGATCTGCGGCACCGGGCTCGGCGTCGCGATCGCCGCGAACAAGGTCCCCGGCATCCGGGCCGTCACCGCGCACGACTCCTTCAGCGTCGAGCGCTCGGTCCTGTCGAACGACGCCCAGGTCCTCTGCATGGGCCAGCGCGTCGTCGGCGTCGAGGTCGCACGGCGGATGGCGAAGGAGTGGCTCGGCTACACCTTCGACCAGAGCAGCGCGAGCGCCGAGAAGGTCAACGCCATCTGCGCGTACGACGGCAGCGCCCCGGTCGGGACCGACGCATGACCCGGGCCACGGCGACGCCCCGACTGACGATCGGGGTGTCCCTGAAGATGTACTTCGGCCACGCCCGCACGATCGCGTGGGCCGAAGCCGTGGCCGACATCGCCCGCACGCACCCGGCCGTGACCGGCGGCAGCGTCGAGCTGTTCGTCATCCCGACGTTCCCGTCGCTCGTCCCGGTGCGGGCAGCGCTCGACGGCTCCGGCGTGCTCCTCGGCGCACAGGACCTGGCGTGGGCGGACGAGGGGGCCTTCACCGGCGAGGTCTCCGGCCGTGAGCTCGCGGAGATCGGCGTCGACCTCGTCGAGATCGCGCACGCCGAGCGGCGCTCCCTGTTCCACGAGTCCGACCAGGACGTCGCCGGCAAGGTGCACGCCGCCTTCCGGAACCACCTGCGTCCCCTCATCTGCGTCGGCGAGTCCACCCGCGCCTCCCGGCCTGGAGAGGTGACCGACGCGATCGCCGAGGTGACCGCCCACCTCGACCGCTTCGTCCAGACCGCGGTGGCGGACGGCATCGCCGGCCCCGTCATCGTGGCGTACGAGCCGGTCTGGGCCATCGGCGCACCGGCGCCCGCGCCGGACGACCACATCGTCGCGGTGCTCGCCGGTATCGAGGCCCACCTCGCCACCCGGCCGGAGCTCGCCGGCAGTGTCGTCATCTACGGCGGCAGTGCCGGCCCTGGTCTGCTGACGCGTGGAGGGGGGCGCATCGGCGGGCTGTTCCTCGGCCGCTTCGCGCACGACCCCGCGGCGATCCGGACGATCCTCGACGAGGCCGAGCAGCTGGGGGCCGACGCATGACCTCCCTCCTCGGACTCTCGACGTACGCCTACTTCTGGCGGATGTCCGACCGGGTCCCCGCGCCGATGTCCCTCGACGACGTCCTCCGCGACGCCGCCTCCCACGACGGCGTCGACCTCGTCCAGATCTGCGACCACCTGCCGCTCGACACCGCGTCGGACGAGCAGTTGGACGAGCTGAAGACCCTGGCCGACGACCTCGGCCTCGTGCTCGAGGTCGGCACCCGCGGCACCGCGCCCGAGCACCTCGCCCGGTACCTGCACGTCGCCGAGCAGCTCGGCGCGACGCTCGTCCGGTCGATGTGGACGAGCGGCGACGACCGGCCCGACGCAGCCGAGACCGAACGGCGACTCCGCCAGGCCCTGCCCGCGTACGAGGCCGCCGGCGTCACGCTCGCCCTCGAGACCTACGAGGTCGTGCCCACCGCGGACCTGGTGGCCGTCGTCGCCCGGATCGGGTCCGACCACCTCGGGATCTGCCTCGACCCGGCGAACACCGTGGCGGCCCTCGAGCACCCGTCGGACGTCGTCGCGATGACGGCCCCGTACGTCGTGAACTGGCACGTGAAGGACGCTGCCTTCACCCGGTCCCCGGGCTGGGTCGGCTTCCAGTACACCGGCGTGCCGATCGGCACCGGTCGCATCGACCACCTGCGGATCCGGGACGCGATCGACCCGCAGGCCCGGGGGATCAACCGCGTCATCGAGTTCTGGCTGCCGTGGCAGGACGCCACCGTCGCCGCCGAACCGGAGCCCGGCGAGACACCCGCACAGACCACCACCCGCATCGAGGCGGCGTGGACCGAACAGACCATCGAGTACACCAGGAGCAGGGAATCATGACCGACACCGCCATCAGCCACACCACCGCAGCCGGCTCGGGCACCGCCGACGTCACCGTCGCCGTGATCGGCGCCGGCGGCAAGATGGGCACCCGCGTCTCGAACAACTTCGCCAAGAGCGAGTACACGACGCGCTACAGCGAGGCCTCGCCCGCCGGCCAGGAGCGCATCAAGGACCTCGGCCGCGAGCTGACCGACAGCATCGAGGCCGCGAAGGTCGCCGACGTCGTCATCCTCGCCGTGCCCGACGTCCTGCTCGGCACCGTCTCGGAGCAGCTCGTCCCCGAGATGCGCGCCGGCGCCACGATCCTGACGCTCGACCCCGCCGCGGCCTACGCGGGCCTCCTCGCCAAGCGCGAGGACATCCACTACGCCGTGGCGCACCCGTGCCACCCGTCCGTGTTCCTCGAGCGGACCAGCAAGGAGGAGTGGGACGACACCTTCGGTGGCATCGCCGCCCCGCAGGAGGTCATCGCGGCCTTCGACGCCTCCGAGTCGCTCGGTGACGAGGGTGACCGTGCCAAGGCGATCGCCGAGGCCGTCATCACGACCATGTACGCCCCGGTCATCCAGGTTCACTGGGTCACCGTCAAGCAGCTCGCGGTGCTCGAGCCGACCCTCGTCGAGACCATCGCCTGCATGATCGGCGACTTCCTCCACGACGCCCTCGAGGAGACCGTCAACGGCGTCGGCGTGCCTCGCGAGGCCGCCCGCGCGATGCTCTACGGCCACACCTGGATCGCGCTGACGAACGGCCTCCGCGGCTCGAACCCGTTCTCGGACGCCTGCCACATCGCGATGGGCTACGGCCGCGAGAAGCTCATCAAGGAGGACTGGAAGCAGGTCTTCGACGACAGCGAGCTCGACAGCGTCATCGCCAAGATGCTGAAGATCGACGCGATCAAGCGCTGAGCGACCGCCCGGTCGACCCCCGCGGGCCCCAGGCCTCGTCGAGCGTGATGCTGACGAGGCCTGGGGCCCGTAGTGCGTGCACGGCCCGGCGGAACCACGCGTCCGCCGCGGGGGACTGCTGTTCCGGGTCCGTCGCGTCCGGCACGAACTGCGGCCCGTGGCCGTCCTCGACGTCGGCGCGCGTCACCGGTACGGGCGCCGAGGTCGCGACCGCGTTGAACCGGGGACGCAGGGTCACCGGCCCGACGTGGAGCGATCGGCCGGCGGCCAGCCTGGAGGCACTCATCGCCACCCAGCGCAGCATCCGGACCGCCTCGGTCACCTGGGCACGGGACCGGTCGTGCATCTGTGGCGTCACGCTGAAGGTCAGGGGCCCGTCCCAGTCCCGGAAGAGCTCGATGCTCCGGTTCAGCTCGGTGAAGTGCGCGCGGGTCCCGGCGACGACCTCGAGGCCGCCGTCCGCTCGGGCCGCTTCCCGCAGCGCCTGCTGCAGCGCCGGCGTCGTCACGTGGGTGCGCGGGTCGAACGCCCCGACGCGGACGACCGCGCCGCTGCCGAGCACGTCGTCGATCGCGGCACGCAGTGCGACCGGGTCGTCGGTGACGAAGCGGACGTCGAGCGGCGCGTGGACGGCGTCCCGGCGAGCCGACGCCAGCACCGCGGCCACGTTCGGCGACCCGACGACCGGTTCGACCAGGACCGGCACGCCCGGTCGCAGCGCGTCGTCCGGCGGGCG
This sequence comes from Curtobacterium sp. VKM Ac-2865, assembly GCF_015350905.1. Taxonomy (GTDB): domain Bacteria; phylum Actinomycetota; class Actinomycetes; order Actinomycetales; family Microbacteriaceae; genus Curtobacterium. The sequence goes on from NZ_JADKRZ010000003.1 coordinate 421,372, forward strand.
CAGCGCTGCCGGGGCCGAGGACGCGAGCAGCTGGAGCACCGGGGCGGGACCGGCCACGGGTTCCGCGGCCGGGTCGTCGACGGGCGGGACGTCCGAGAGGACCGTCACCGAGCCTCCCGTCTGCACGTGCGCCGAGCGCAGGGTGAGCGCCTGCCGGACCGTGGCGCCGGGCTCGAGCGCGACCGGGAACGGTTCCGCGAGCGGTGTCGAGTAGGTCTTGAAGGACGTGTCGGACCAGTTCCGCTGGTCCTCCATCTCGAAGACGTCCCCGGTCATCGTCATCGCGACCGCGATGGAGCCGGCGGTCCAGCGGTACCCGACCACGTCGACGGCGGGCTGGTGCGGGGCGATCCAGAGCGGGTAGGACGTGATCGACGGCCGGCCGTCGGGGTGCTCGACGACCAGGGGCACCCCGGCGAGCCCGGCGGGGTGCAGCGCGACCAGGCCGATGCGGTTGCGGCGGAACGGACGGAGCGTCGTCGCGGACCCGTCCACCCGCAGGACGTCGCCCTCGATCCGCACCACGAGCGTGTACTCGAGCGCGTCGTCGCCGTCGAACCCGCTCCGCGCGGCGATCCGCACGTCCACGCCGGCGCTCGTGGGCGTCACGGTCCGGGCGACCAGGGTGTCCTCGGCGGTCCGCCAGTCGTGGTCCCGCGTGACGAACCGCACGGCGCGCAGCACCGGCGTGCCGTCGTGGGTGAGGTCCGCGACCTCGGTCCCGCGCAGTCGGAGGCGCCACGGCCCGACTGCGACGACCTCGTCGGGGGAGGCGTCCGGCCAGGCGTCCGCGCGTGCGTCGTCGTCGATCACGACGCCAGTCAACCTGGTCCTGTGTCCGACCGCCAGTACCGGCCAACCGGTTGACCATTCCGGTCTGATCGGTACGCTGAGCGGACGGACGGGGCGACGGCGCCCCGCGGGACGGGGCAGATGCGATGACCGGGCGACTCGACGGCAAGGTGGCGCTCGTGACGGGCGCGGGATCGGGGATCGGGCGGGCGATCGCCGACCGCTTCGTCGCCGAGGGGGCCCGCGTGGTCTACGCCGACCGCGACACCGCCGGGGCGACCACGGCGGCCGCAGCAGCTGGCGACCTCGCCGTCCCGCTGACGATGGACATCGCGTCCGAGCCGTCCGTGTCTGACGGGTTCGCGGCGCTCGCAGCGGACGGCCTCGTGCCGGACGTCGTGGTCGCCAACGCCGGTGTGCAGCTCTTCGGCCAGGACGCCGCCGTCGCCGACGTGCCGCTCGAGGCCTGGGAACGCACGCTCGCGGTCAACCTGACGGGCACGTTCCTCACGCTCAAGCACGCCGTGCGGGCGATGCGACCCCGCGGCGGCGGCTCGGTCATCTGCACGGGCAGCCCGACGGGCCTGAACGGCGAGGGCTCGACGTTCGCGGCGTACTCGTCGACGAAGGGCGGCATCCACGCGCTCGTCCGCTCGACGGCCATGGCGTACGCGTCCGACGGCATCCGGGTGAACACCGTGGTGCCCGGCTACACCGAGACCGGCCTGGTGTCGACGATCGCGACGGACCCGGAAGCGCGGGCAGCCATCGTCGCGCGCACGCCGCTCGGCCGCGCCGGCACGCCCGACGACGTCACCGGGATCATGGTCTACCTGGCCAGCGACGAGTCGTCGTTCGCGACCGGTGCCGAGTTCCGCGTCGACGGCGGCATGACGAGCCTGTAGGCCGGCACGGTGCGCTGTCCCTCGGCTGGTGCGAGGGAGACCACCCCGTGCAGGCCGCCAGCCGCGCACGGGGTGGTCGAGTTCGCACCACGCTGGCGGGCCTCAGGCCATCCGGGTCGAGGCCACCCCGCCGTCCACGTCGATGGTGCCGCCGTGCACGAACACGGCCTCGTCCGACGCGAGCCACCGCACCGCGAACGCGATGTCGACGGGCCGCACGGGCACCCCGGCGGGGGTCCCGGCCGTCATCGCCGCCAGGGCGTCCGCGGAGTCCGCGTTCCCCGGCGTCGCCGTCGCGCCCGGCGCCACCGTGCTCACCCGCACCCCGCTCGGGCCGAACTCGGCCGCCCACGCCCGGGTCAGTTGCTCGACGGCGGCCTTCGTCGCGGGGTAGAGCGCCATGAAGGGCACCCCGACGCGGGCCATCCACGACCCGACGTTCACCACGACGCCGGAGCCCCGCGCCGCCATCGCCGGGGCGAGCTCCGCGACGAGCACGTGCGGCGCCCGGACGTTCGTCGCCCAGAGCTCCTGCATCGCCGCGTCGGACACGGTCGCGGTGGGGCCGCCGGGGTAGACGCCGGCGTTGTTCACCAGGACGTCCACCCGGCCACCGAGCGCCTCGGTGGCTCGTGCGGCGAGGTCGCGCACGGTGTCGGGTCCGTCGGACAGGTCGGCGCGGACGGCGACCGTGTCGCCGCCCTGCGCGGTGATGGCGTCCACCACCCGCTGGGCGCGCTCGGCACTGCGGCCGGACACGGCGACGCGGGCACCGGAGGCCGCCAGGACACGGGCGATCGCCTCGCCGATGCCGCTGGTCGCGCCGGTCACCAGGGCGGTGCGGCCGGCGAGCCGGTCGTCACGGGGGAGGGAGTCGAGGACTGCTTCGTTGGTCTGCATGCCGTCCAGCCTCCGGGCGGGGGACGCTCGTCGGCTTGCCCGGATCCGCGAGGTCCTTGCCCGATCCCGCACGTGCTGCTCCCCGGCGCCGCCGTCCAGGGCCGGGCGGGGTTGGATGAGGACATGGACCACGGCACCAGCGACCACCTCGACCGCGCCCTCGCGACCGCGCTCCGCCGTGTCGAGGACCGCCGGACGGTGCCGGAGCTCGGCCTCACGCTGTCCCGCGTGCACGACACCACCCCGCTCGGCTACCAGCGGTACACGCCGTCGCTCTCCGTGGTGCTCGCCGGCCGCAAGCGCTCGGTCGTGGGGGACGACGACCAGGTGTGGGGCCGCGAGCACTTCATCATCACGCCCGTCGACCTGCCCGTGATCGCCGGGGTCGTCGAGACCGAGCCCGAGGTCGGCTTCGTGTCCGCCGTCTGGCAGCTCGACGCGGCGGTCGTGGCCGAGGTCGCCGGTGCGATGGCGCGCCCGGCCCCGTCGACCGAGGACCCGGCGCGCCTCGGCACGTGGACACCGGCGCTCGCCGACGCCTTCGCTCGGCTCGTCGCGCTGATGGACACGCCCGAGGACGTCCCCGTCCTCGCACCGCTCATCAGCCGGGAGGTCGTGCTCCGACTCCTGCAGACCGACCAGGCGCCGCGCATCCTCGCCGCGATCGGCACCGGCGAGGCCGAGGTCGTCGTCGCCGCCACCCGCCTGCTCACCGAACGGACCGCCGAGCCGTGGTCGATGACCACGCTCGCCGACGCCGTGCGCACGAGCGAGTCCACGCTCTACGCCCGGTTCCGGAGCGCGACGGGGATGTCGCCGATGCAGTACCTGAAACGGCTCCGCCTGGGCGAGGCCAAGCGCCGGATGGTCGTCCACGGCGACACCGCGGCCCAGGCCGCTTCCGCCGTCGGCTACCGCAGCGCCTCGCACTTCTCGCGGGACTACCGCACCGCCTACGGGCGACCACCGGCCGAGGACGCGGCCGTCGCGCGCACGCACCTCGCGCTCGTCCCGGCCTGACCCGACGGACAGGAGGCTCACCCCGGCCTGGCAGGACACCGTCAGACCAGCGCGAGTCTGTGACGGGCCGCAGGAACTCCCCGCCGTTCCCCAGCCGGGATCAGGTTCGTGACCAATACGTTATCTTCCCGAGTCGCCGCACGAGACGGGCGGTTCTGACCCGGAAGGAACCATGGGACGCCACGCACTGCCAGCAGGTGACGACGACCGTCGACCCGCACCCACCCCCGTCCCCAGCTCCACCGCACCCGCAACCGCCCCGGCGCCGCGCGCCCGTGGCCGTCGCTCCGCAGCAGGACCGGCCTTCGCCCGCACCACCTTCGTCGAGCACGAGCAGCCGGCCCGCGTGGTCGCCCTCGCACCGACCCGTGCGGCACGACCGCTCGCCGTGGCACCGTCTGCTGCCGGACCGTCCGCCGTCGCCACGGTCTCCCGGAACGCCGCGCTCCGTGCCGAGCGTGCCGTCGACCCGCGGCACGTCCGCCGCGCCGCCAACGCCAAGCGCGCCGCGCTCCTGCTCGCTCCGGCCCTGGCCATCACCTCGACCCTGTCGCTGTCGATCCCGGCGAACGCCGCGACCCAAGACGCCGCCCCGGTGCACGCGACGACGACGTCCGAGCCCCTGCAGACGTTCACCGTCGCCCACGACGTCGAGGTCCCGATCATCTCCTCGGACGGCATGACCACGACCTCCGTCGTGTCGTACCCCACCCTCGTGCTCCGCTTCGGCGTCACCACCGCGCAGGCCCAGGCCGCCCTGTCCGCTGCGCTGTCGCCCGGTGGCGACCGGGCCACCGTGCTGCAGACGGCGCTGGCGTACATGGGGGACCCGTACGTCGAGGGCGGTGCGAGCCACGCCGGCATCGACTGCTCCGGGCTGACGATGGTGGCGTACCAGGCCGTCGGCATCCCGCTCGCGCACTACGTCCCGACGCAGGACGCCGCCGCGACGACGATCCCCGCGTCCGAGGCCAAGCCGGGCGACATGGTGGTCTACGACAACGAGGACCACGTCGGGCTGTACCTCGGCGACGGCCTCGTGCTGCAGGCCCCGCACCCCGGCGAGGTCGTGGACATCGTCCCGATGTACTCGGCAGCGCACCACTTCACCCGGCTCCTGCCCGCCGGTTCCTGACGCCGCCGCGTCGGGCGCACCCGGCGTGCCCTGGAGCCCAGGGGCCACCGGGCCGACGGCCGCACTGCCGAGTGGGGGCGAGCCTCCCGTAAGCTGGAGTGATGGCCACCGAGATCCGCACCCCCTTCGAGGAGCAGAGCGCAGCAGCACGCTCTGCCCGACCGCAGGTGCGCCCTCGCACCGAGGGCTGGAAGCAGGCGACCGACACCGACGGTCGGCCCCTGCTGCAGTTCGCGTCGCCGAAGCGGGGCAAGCCGCCGGTGCACCTCGCCGACATGACCACCGAGGAACGCGAGGCCGCCGTCGTGGCCCTCGGCCTGCCGAAGTTCCGGGCCAAGCAGCTCGCGACCCACTACTTCACGCACTACACATCCGACCCGGCGAAGATGACCGACCTGCCGTCGGCCCAGCGCGAGCAGCTCGTGCAGGGCATGCTCCCGCCGCTGCTCACCGAGACCCGACGGCTGGCGACGGACAAGGGCGACACGATCAAGTTCCTCTGGAAGCTGCACGACGGTGCCCTGGTCGAGTCGGTGCTGATGCGCTACCCCGGCCGGATCACCCTCTGCGTGTCGTCGCAGGCCGGGTGTGGCATGAACTGCCCGTTCTGCGCCACGGGGCAGGCCGGTCTGACACGGAACATGTCGACGGCGGAGATCATCGAGCAGATCGTCCGGGCCAACGCCGCCATCGCCGCGGGGGAGCTCGGTGGTGACCCGCGCAAGGGCGGGCAGGACCGCGTCGACGCCGAGCGCGTGACGAACATCGTGTTCATGGGCATGGGGGAGCCGCTCGCCAACTACAAGCGCGTGATGGACGCCGTCCGCCTGATGGTCGCTCCCCAGCCGAACGGGCTCGGCATGAGTGCCCGTGGCATCACGGTGTCGACCGTGGGGCTGGTGCCCGCGATGCTCAAGCTCGCGGACGAGGGCATCCCGGTGACCTTCGCGCTGTCGTTGCATGCGCCCGACGACGAACTCCGCGACGAGCTCATCCCGGTGAACTCGAAGTGGAAGGCCGACGAGGCGATCGACGCCGCCCACAACTACTACCTGAAGACCGGGCGGCGGGTGTCGATCGAGTACGCGCTCATCAAGGACATGAACGACCACGCCTGGCGAGCCGACCTGCTGGCGGAGAAGCTCAACAAGCGCGGCAAGGGGTGGGTGCACGTGAACCCCATCCCGCTCAACCCGACGCCCGGCTCCGTGTGGACGTCGTCCGAGGTCCACGTGCAGGACGAGTTCGTGCGCCGACTCAACGCTGCCGGCATCCCGACGACCCTCCGCGACACCCGCGGCAAGGAGATCGACGGGGCCTGCGGGCAGTTGGCCGCGGCGGAGTAGCTGGCTGGAGTCGGGGTCCTCCCTCGGCGCTCGATGCAGGAGGCACGGTGCTCAGGCACCGTGCCTTCCGTCGTTCCCGGGCAGCGCGCGCTGTTCAACCCCCGGATCTCCGCCGGTGTCGCGGGGTCCTCCTGCCGTTCACCTCGGCGCGACACGCCCGGGTGCGACGACGGTTGGCGGGGCCCTGGGGCCGTGTGTAAAGTAATCACTCGTTGCCGCTGATGCGGAGAACGGAACGGCCGAGACGGTCACAGGGTGAACACCCTGAGACGCAGTCCGGACGGGGTCCCGGTCAGGCAACCACCACTGGTGTTCGTCACCGGTGGTCAACCAAGAACGAATGCCTCTCTGGCGGAATCCTTCACGGGTCGAGCGGGGAGTGCGTCTGGTCCTTGAGAACTCAACAGCGTGCACATTGTCAATGCCAATTTATTGACCTCGTCGCCGAGCTTGCTCGGTGTCGGAGACAATTCCTTTTGGATTGAAGATTGTCAGTAGACAGTCAACAGTCAGAATCAACTCGCTGACACTTCGGTGTTGGTTGTAATTTTTTACGGAGAGTTTGATCCTGGCTCAGGACGAACGCTGGCGGCGTGCTTAACACATGCAAGTCGAACGATGATGCCCAGCTTGCTGGGTTGATTAGTGGCGAACGGGTGAGTAACACGTGAGTAACCTGCCCCTGACTCTGGGATAAGCGTTGGAAACGACGTCTAATACTGGATATGATCGCCGGCCGCATGGTCTGGTGGTGGAAAGATTTTTTGGTTGGGGATGGACTCGCGGCCTATCAGCTTGTTGGTGAGGTAATGGCTCACCAAGGCGACGACGGGTAGCCGGC
>NZ_JADKRZ010000004.1:0-139823 GCF_015350905.1 Curtobacterium sp. VKM Ac-2865
GAACCCGGAAGCTAAGCCTCTCAGCGCCGATGGTACTGCAAGGGGGACCTTGTGGGAGAGTAGGACGCCGCCGGACTCAACGTAAGAAAAGATGTGGCCATCGGCCCTCCATCGAGAACTCGCAGGGGAGACCCTCGTTCTCGTGGAAGGCCGGTGGCCATTTCTGTTTTCCACGCACGAGCGTGACTCGACGTGCCGCCCGGTCCGTGATGGACTGGGACGGCACAGCGTCACGCAGGGCGCACACAACGACACAGCGGACGATCGCCGGCGCAGCAGTTCCGGCACGCATGAGGAGCAACAGTGGCGAACGACGACGAACGGCGGAACGACCGCGACGACGAGCGTGGGGAGCGACCCCGTCGGGATGGCGACAGCGCTCCTCGTCGTGATGGACCCCCTCGTCGTGACGGCCAGGGTGGTGGCCGTGGTGGATGGTCGTCTGGGCCTCGTGAGTTCGAGCGTCGGGAAGGCGATCGTCGCGACCGTCCCTCGCGTGATGGTGACCGACCGGCGCGCACCGACCGTCCCGCTCGGGACAGTGCCCCTGGGCGCGGGTTCCGGGACGGTGGACAGCGTTCTGATCGTCCGGCCTGGCGGGGAGACCGTGACGATGCCGGCCGTCCGCCGCGGTCGAGCGGCCCGCGGTCGGATCGTCCGTTCAGCTCCGACCGTCCCCGTCGGGATGGTGACCGTCCGTCTGGCTCGGATCGGCCGCGTCGGGATGGGGACCGTCCGTTCAACTCCGACCGTCCCCGCCGCGATGGGGATCGTCCGTTCAACTCCGACCGGCCGCGTCGTGATGGCGACCGTCCGTCCGGCTCGGATCGTCCGCGTCGGGATGGGGATCGTCCGTTCAACTCCGACCGTCCGCGTCGGGATGGTGACCGCCCCTTCAACTCGGACCGTCCGCGTCGCGATGGGGACCGTCCGTTCAACTCGGATCGTCCCCGTCGTGACGGGGATCGTCCGTTCAACTCCGACCGTCCTCGTCGGGATGGGGACCGTTCGTTCAACTCCGACCGTCCGCGTCGTGACAGCGACCGTCCGTCCGGCTCGGACCGCACGCGTCGTGATGGGGATCGTCCGTTCAACTCCGACCGTCCCCGCCGTGACGGTGACCGTCCGTTCAACTCCGACCGCCCCCGCCGTGACGGGGACCGCCCGGAGCGCGGCCAGTTCAGCACCCGCGGCGGCAGTGACGACCGCAAGCGCTTCGGCGACGGCTCCCGCGCGCCCGGTGCCCGCTTCGGCGAGTCCGCGCGTGACGACTGGGAAGACCGCGACCCGTACGGCACCCGCTCGATCCGCCCGCGTCACGAGGACCCGGAGATCCCCGACGAGGTCCAGGCGCGCGACCTGCACCCGCAGGCCCGCACGGAGCTGAAGACCCTCAGCAAGGACAACGCCGAGTGGGTGGCGCGACACCTGGTGACCGCGGCGATGTTCATCGACGACGACCCGGAGCTCGCGAACCAGCACGCCCTCAGCGCTGCCCGTCGTGCCGGTCGTGTCGCGGTCGTCCGCGAGACGGCAGCGATCACCGCCTACCGCCTCGGCGACTTCAGCACGGCGCTCCGCGAGCTGCGCACCTACCGGCGCATCTCCGGAAGGAACGACCAGCTCCCGATGATGGTCGACTGCGAGCGTGGGCTCGGTCGTCCGGAGCGGGCACTCGAACTCGGCCGGTCGGTGGAGCGTGCGGCGCTCGAGCCCGGTGTGCAGGTGGAGCTCGCGATCGCGATGTCCGGTGCCCGCCTCGACCTCGGGAATCCCACAGCCGCGCTCGGTGAGCTGGAGATTCCACAGCTCGACCCGTCCACGGCGTACACGTGGTCGCCCGCGCTCTACAGTGCTTACGCGGCCACGCTCGAGGAGCTCGGCCGCCAGGACGAGGCCGACGAGTGGTGGGCCCGTGTCGACCGTGCGGCAGAAGCGCTTGCCGAAGCCGCCGACGAAGACTCATGGGAGACAGTTGATGTGGTCGAGGAAACGTTCGAGATCGACGAGCCCGAAGACGAGCTCGAGCAGCCAGGAGACGTCGACGAGCTCGAACAGCCCGGAGACGTCGACGAGCCCGGCGAGCCCGACCAGCTCTCGCCCCTCGGAGACCCCGGCGCCGATGACGACCTCGACGACGAGCCCGACGACGACCTCGGCGAGATCGACGACGACAACCCCCGCGACGTCGACGGGTCCGCAGCCGGCTGACACCCCGCGTCCGCCGACGGACGGCGTCGACGTGGTCCTCACCGACCTCGACGGCGTCGTCTACCGCGGCCGCAACGCCATCCCGCACGCGGTGGAGGCCCTGACACAGGCGTCCCGCACCGCACGGGTGGGCTACATCACGAACAACGCCTCGCGTCGTCCGTCCGACGTCGCCGAGCACCTCGAGGGCTACGGGCTGCAGGTCGGCCCGGACGACGTCGTCACGTCGTCGCAGGCCGGCGTGCGGCTCCTCGAGACCCTGGTGCCGGCGGGCTCCACGATCCTGGTCATCGGCGGCATCGGACTGACCAGCATCGTCGAGCAGGCGGGCTTCACGGTGACCGCGAGTGCTGACGACGCACCGGCAGGCGTCATCCAGGGGTTCTCACCGGACCTCGGGTGGACGCAGCTCGCCGAGGCCTCGTTCGCCCTCGCGGACCCGCAGATCCCCTGGGTCGCGACGAACATGGACTGGTCGATCCCGGTGGAGCGTGGCATCGCGCCCGGCAACGGCACGCTCGTCGCCGCAGTGCACCAGGCGGTGGGGCGCATGCCCGTCGTGGCGGGCAAGCCCGAGCGACCGATCTTCGACGCGGCCCTGGCGCGCTTCGGTGGCGAGCGTCCGCTGTTCATCGGCGACCGACTCGACACCGACATCAAGGGCGCCAACGACGCCGGCATCCCGAGCGTGCTCGTGCTGACCGGCATCGACCAGGCCAAGCAGGTGCTGGCGGCCGACGAGCGTTCGCGTCCGACCTACGTGCTGCAGGACCTCCGCGGGCTGTCGGCACCGTACCCCGTGACGCACCGGCACACCGCCGACGACGGCACCCGCTACGTCAGTGTCGGTGACGCCACCGTGCGGATGCAGCGGAACGTGGTCCGAGTGGAGCAGGCGGGCTCCGACACGATGGACCTGCTGCGTGCCGGGGCGACGGCGATCTGGGACTCCGGCCTGGCCATCTACGGCCTCGACGTGGACCCGCAGCTGTACGGCGGCGAGTAGCGTGTCCGACGTGCCAGTCGACCAGCAGGAGCAGCCCAGCGACATCGCCGAGCGAGCCCGAGCGGCTGAGGAGCTGCCGCTGACCGAGCGTGCCGACGTCTTCGCCGGACTGCACGACGAGCTGCGCACGCGGCTCGAGAGCGGCGGCACCGCGAGTGCCTGACGCCGACATGACGGCCCCGGACTCGGTGCAGACCGACGGTGCCGCAGACACGGGCGAGCGCGCGGCCGCGGCCCCGGTCCGGCTCGACGCTGCGGTGGCCGCACGTGGACTCGCCAAGTCCCGCACCGCCGCCGCCAAGCTCATCCTGGACGGACGGGTCAGCGTGGACGGCGCTCCGGTCATCAAGGCATCGACACCGGTCACCGAGGACACCCAGATCGTGGTCGACGCCGGAGACGAGTGGGTGTCGCGCGCGGCGCTCAAGCTCGTCGGCGCGCTCGACACCTTCGGCGTGGACCCGTCGGGCCGTGTCGCGCTGGACGTCGGCGCCAGCACGGGTGGCTTCACGCAGGTGCTCCTGGCCCGCGGAGCCCGACGTGTGGTCGCGCTCGACGTCGGGCACGGGCAGATCGACCCGGTCGTGGGGCTCGACGACCGCGTCACCGTGGTCGAGGGCGTCAACGCCAGGAACCTGACGGCCGCCGACTACCTGGCGCTCGACCCCGCAGCGGGGGAGACCAGCCTGGTCGTCGGGGACCTGTCCTTCATCAGCCTGCGGATCGTCCTGCCCGCGCTCGTCGAGGCCGTGCCGGCGGACGAGTACGTCCTGCTCGTCAAGCCGCAGTTCGAGGTCGGTCGTGGCGGTGTGCGCGAGGGCATCGTGCACGACGCGGACCTGCGCAACGACGCCCTGATGAACGTGCTGTGGGCCGCGTGGGACCTCGGCTTCGGGACGTCCGGCATCGCGGCGTCACCGATCCTCGGCACCCACGGCAACCACGAGTACGTCGCGCGTCTCCAGCGGGGCGCAGGGTCGAACCCGACAGAATGGATCGACCGGGCCACGGAACTGGCGGAAGGAACCCCATGAGCGACGAACGGCACATCCTGCTCGTGTCGCACACGGGTCGGCGGGACTCGATCGACGCCGCGGTCGAGGTCTGCGACCTGCTGCACGCGGCCGGTGTCACCCCGGTGATGCCCTTCGACGAGTACGCCGACATCCGCCGAGCCGAGGCCTCCGTCGGCAAGGTCGACATCCTCGGTGTGGACGTCCAGCTCGAGGACCTCGAGATCGTCATCGTCCTCGGTGGTGACGGCACCATCCTCCGTGCCGCGGAACTCGCACGCGGCACCCACGCCCCGCTGGTCGGCGTCAACCTCGGCCACGTCGGGTTCCTCGCCGAGAGCGAGCGGGACGGCCTCGGCGAGACCGTCCAGCGCGCCCTGTCCGGCGACTACAACGTCGAGGAGCGCGTGGCACTGCAGGTCGACGTCGTCGTCGGCAACGAGGTCGTCTACTCGTCGTGGGCACTGAACGAGGCCACCATCGAGAAGGCCTCCCGCGAGCGCATGCTCGAGGTCGTCACAGAGGTCGACGGCCGTCCGCTGTCGTCGTTCGGGTGTGACGGCGTCGTCGTCTCCACCCCGACCGGCTCCACCGCGTACTCGTTCTCGGGCGGCGGCCCCATCGTGTGGCCGAACGTCGACGCCATCCTCATGGTGCCGCTGAGCGCCCACGCGCTGTTCTCGCGGCCGATCGTCGTCGGGCCGGACTGCGTCCTCGCGATCGAGGTCCTGCGTCGCACGAGCGGTGTCGGCGTGCTGTGGTGCGACGGCCGACGGACGCACGACCTGCCCCCGGGAGCCCGCGTCGAGGTCCGTCGCTCCCCGGAGCCCGTCCGCGTCGCACGGCTCAAGGACGCGCCCTTCACCGACCGCCTCGTGGCGAAGTTCCAGCTCCCGGTCGCCGGCTGGCGTGGCCCGCAGCACGACGACGAGGAGACCGGGGGCGACCGGTGATCGAGGAGATCTCCATCGCCGACCTCGGTGTGATCGGCGAGGCCACCCTCGAGCTCGGCCCCGGCTTCACCGTGGTCACGGGTGAGACCGGCGCCGGCAAGACCATGATCGTCACCGCGCTCGGGCTGCTGCTCGGTTCGCGGGCCGACGCCGGTTCCGTGCGCCGCGGTGCGTCGAGCGCCGTGGTCGAGGGCCGCTGGCACGTCCCGGACCACGCCACGGTGGTCGACCGCGTCGAGGACGCCGGCGGCGCCGTGGAGGACGGCGAGCTGATACTCACGCGCACGGTGTCAGCAGAGGGCCGCAGCCGTGCCACGGTCGGCGGCCGCAGCGCACCCGTCGCCGTGCTCGGGGAACTCGCCGACCAGCTCGTCACCGTCCACGGGCAGTCCGACCAGATCCGCCTGACGTCGTCCACCGCCCAGCGTGCGGCGCTCGACGGCTTCGGCGGTGCCACGGTCGAGAAGGCCCTGCGGAAGTACGTCACCGCGTACGACGCCTGGCAGGAGCACGCCGCCGAACTCGAGACCCTGACGCGTGACCGCGACGACCGGCTCGCTGAAGCTGCTCGGCTGCGCGCAGCCTCTGACGAGATCGAGGCCGCGGCACCCCAGCCCGGCGAGGACGCCGAGCTCGCGGAACGCGCTGAGCGTCTGGGGAACCTCGAGGAGCTCCGACTCTCCGCGGGCCTGGCGCACGAAGCCATCTCGTCCGAGTCCCTCGACGGCGCCGCGGACGTCATCGGCCTCGTCGAAGCCGCCCGTCGCGCCGTCGAGCGAGTCGTCAACGCCGACAGCACCCTGCAGCCCGTCCTCGAGCAGCTCACGGAACTCGGCATCCAGGCCAGCGAGGCCTCGGCGAGCCTGTCGAGCTACATCGGCTCGCTCGAGCCCGAAGCCGGACACGACCTCGAGCTCATCAACGAGCGCCGTGCCGTCCTGTCCGCCCTGGCTCGGAAGTACGGCGAGACCGTCGACGACGTCATCGCGTTCGGCGAACAGGCCTCGAACCGGCTGCTCGAACTCGACGGCGACGACGACCGCATCGTCGCCCTGCAGCAGGCCGTCGAGCAGGACGAGCAGACCCTCGCTGCAGCGGCATCCGCACTCACGGCCGCTCGTGCGAAGGCCGCGACCGACCTGGCCAAGCGCGTCACCGCCGAGCTGAAGACGCTGGCGATGGGCGGCGCGACCCTGGTGGTCGAGGTCACCGACGCCGGCGAGTACCGGCGCCACGGCCGGGACCAGGTCGCGATCCTGCTCCAGCCGCACTCCGGCACCGACCCGCGCCCGATCGGCAAGGGCGCTTCCGGTGGGGAGCTCTCCCGCGTGATGCTCGCGATCGAGGTCGTCATGGCCGGCAGCACGACCGTGCCCACGTTCGTGTTCGACGAGGTGGACGCCGGCGTCGGTGGTGCGGCGGCGATCGAGATCGGCCGTCGGCTGGCCGCGCTCGCCGAACGCACCCAGGTCATCGTCGTCACACACCTGGCGCAGGTGGCGGCGTTCGCGAACAACCACCTCAACGTCGTCAAGGACGCCAGCGGTGCGGTGACGTCGTCGAGCGTGCGGCGTCTGGAGGGCGACGACCGGCTGCAGGAGATGGCCCGCCTGCTCTCCGGTCTCGGCGACAGCGCCAGCGGCATGGAGCACGCCCGCGAACTGATCGAGGTCGCAGGCCGCTCCGCCTGAGCGCAGCGAACGCGACCACACGACCACCGCAACGCGCCCGGCGAACGCGAGTCGCGCCTCCCGGCACTTCTGACGTACGATGGAACCCCGTGGCGGACACTCTCAGCAGCGGTACCAAGGCAAGCACCCCGACCCCGAAGGTGACGAAGCAGATCTTCGTGACCGGCGGGGTCGTCTCGTCTCTCGGCAAGGGCCTGACGGCGGCCAGCCTCGGCAACCTCCTCACGGCTCGCGGCCTCCGGGTCGTCATGCAGAAGCTCGACCCGTACCTCAACGTGGACCCGGGCACCATGAACCCGTTCCAGCACGGCGAGGTCTTCGTGACCGACGACGGCGCCGAGACGGACCTCGACATCGGGCACTACGAGCGCTTCCTCGACATCAACCTGTCGCAGTCGGCGAACGTCACGACCGGTCAGGTGTACTCGACGGTCATCGCCAAGGAGCGCCGTGGCGAGTACCTCGGCGACACCGTGCAGGTCATCCCGCACATCACCGACGAGATCAAGCGTCGGATGCGCGAGCAGGCGGGGAACGACCCGCAGCCCGACGTCATCATCACCGAGGTCGGTGGCACCGTCGGCGACATCGAGTCCCAGCCGTTCCTCGAGTCCGCGCGCCAGGTGCGTCACGAGCTCGGCCGTAACAACGTGTTCTTCGTGCACGTGTCGCTGGTGCCGTTCATGAACGCGTCCGGTGAGCAGAAGACGAAGCCGACGCAGCACTCCGTCGCCGCGCTCCGCTCGATCGGCATCCAACCCGACGCTCTCGTGCTGCGCTCCGACCGCCCGGTGTCGGACTCGAACAAGCGCAAGATCGCGCTCATGTGCGACGTGGACGAGGACGCCGTGGTGAACGCCGTGGACGTGCCGTCGATCTACGACCTGCCGACGCTGCTGAACAGCCAGGGGCTCGACCAGGTCATCGTCGACGCCCTGCACCTCGAGGCCGGTGCGGTGGACTGGACCTCGTGGAACCCGGTGCTGCGCGCGGTGCACGAGCCGAAGAAGGACGTCACGATCGCCCTGGTCGGCAAGTACATCGACCTGCCGGACGCCTACCTGTCGGTCACCGAGGCGCTCCGTGCCGGTGGCTTCGCGCACACCGCCAAGGTCACGCTGAAGTGGGTCGTGTCCGACGACTGCACCACGCCCGAGGGCGCCGCGAAGCAGCTCGGCGACGTCGACGGCATCTGCGTCCCCGGCGGCTTCGGCGTGCGCGGGATCGAGGGCAAGCTCGGTGCGCTGAAGTTCGCGCGCGAGAACAAGATCCCCACGCTCGGCCTGTGCCTCGGCCTGCAGTGCATGGTCATCGAGTACGCCCGGCACGAGGCCGGGCTGGTCGACGCCTCGAGCTCCGAGTTCGACCCGGAGACCTCGACCCCCGTCATCGCGACGATGGCCGAGCAGGTGGACATCATCGCCGGTGGCGACCTCGGCGGCACGATGCGCCTGGGCCTCTACCCCGCCCACTTCACCGAGGGCTCGCTCGCCGCGTCGCTCTACGGCGCTCCCGAGGCCTCCGAGCGGCACCGTCACCGCTACGAGGTCAACAACCAGTACCGCCAGCAGATCGCGGACGCCGGCCTGGTGTTCTCGGGCACCTCGCCCGACGGCACGCTCGTCGAGTACGTCGAGCTGGACCGTGCGGAGCACCCGTTCTACATCGGCACGCAGGCGCACCCCGAGCTGCGCTCGCGGCCGAACAACGCACACCCGCTCTTCGCGGGCCTCGTCGAGGCCGCGATCGCGCGGAACGAGGCGTCGCGCCTCTTCGACCCGGAGTCGGAGCAGGTCGCGTAGCCAGCGTCACCACATGACGGACGGGAGGCTCGGTGCCAGCTGGCACCGAGCCTCCCGTCCGTCACATGGTCGGGGTGACGGTGGGCGCTGGTTGGATGGGCACGTGACTGACGCACCCATCGCCGACGAACCCGCATCCTTCGACGTGACCGACTCCGCGCTCGTGTACGAGGGCGCCGTGTGGGACGTCCGCCGCGACACCGTGGCGTACGGCGACGGCAGCATGGTGCGCGAGTACATCGACCACACCGGTGCCGTCGGCGTCTGGGCCGAGGACGACGAGGGCCGCGTGCTCCTCATCCAGCAGTACCGCCACCCGGTGCACGTGCGCGACTGGGAGCTGCCGGCCGGGCTGCTCGACCACCCGGGGGAGGACCACCTCGTGGCCGCGCAGCGCGAGCTCGCAGAAGAGGCAGACGTCGAGGCCGACACGTGGGAGCCGCTCGTCCACTACAACACCTCGTCCGGTGGCAGCAACGAGTTCATCCAGATCTACCGGGCCCGTGGCGTCCGGGCCACGGCGTCCGCGTTCGAGCGCGAGGCAGAGGAGGCCGACATCCTGGTGCGGTGGGTGCCGCGCGCCGAGGTCGTCGCGGGGATCCTCGGCGGTCGGCTCCACAACTCGGCGCTCATCGTCGCGGCGCTCGCCGTGGACGCGATCGAACGCGGCTGACGGTGCGGGCGGACGCTAGCCTCGTCGGGTGATCCCGCTCGACCGTGCCATCGAGACCTACCTGCGGCACGTCGCCATCGAGCGGGGCCTGTCCGACCACACCCTGTCGGCCTACCGGCGGGACCTGACGACGTTCGCCGAGTGGATCGCCACCCAGCCCGAGGTGTCGTCGGCGGGGGCTGACCGAGCCGGCGGTGCGTCGGTGGCCGGTGACGTGGAGCGAATCGCGCGGGCGGACCTCGCCGGGTTCGTGACGTACCTGGCGACGCGTGAGCCCACTCCGTTGGCGCCGCGGTCCGTCGCCCGGATGCTCAGCTCCGTGCGGTCCTTCACTGCGTTCGCGGCGGGGGAGGGCTGGCTGCCGCTCGACCCAGGCGCTTCCGTCCGCCCGCCGAAGGCCCCGATGCGGCTGCCGAAGGCGATCTCGGTGCACGACATGGAGCGGCTGCTCGGAGCGGTCGACGGTGACGACCCCGTGCAGCTCCGCGACCGGGCGCTGCTCGAGCTCCTCTACGCCACGGGTGCGCGCATCTCCGAGGCCGTCGGGTTGTCCGTGGACGACGTCACCACGCTGTCCGGGCTCGATGACGCAGCCGACGAGGACACCGACGTCTCCGTGGTGCGGGTCACCGGCAAGGGGAACAAGCAGCGCATCGTGCCGCTCGGCAGCTACGCCCGGGCTGCGGTCGAGGCCTACCTGGTGCGGGCACGGCCGCTGTTCGCCGCACGGGGGGCCTCGACGCCGGCGCTGTTCCTCGGCGCCCGGGGTGCGCGGCTGTCCCGCCAGAGCGCCTGGCTCGTGATCCAGGCTGCTGCCGAGGGTGCCGACCTCGCCGAGCACGTGTCGCCACACACGTTCCGGCACTCGTTCGCGACGCACCTGCTCGAGGGCGGGGCGGACGTGCGCGTGGTGCAGGAGCTGCTCGGGCACGCGAGCGTCGCGACGACGCAGATCTACACGATGGTGACGGCGGACATGCTGCGGGACGTGTACCAGACGGCGCATCCGCGGGCGCGGCGGTAGCGCGGGGCGGGGTGCGGTGCGGTGCGTGGTGGCGTGCGCGCGCCAAACTCTCGCGTCGATGGAGCAGAAATCGTCGAGTCCCGCGGGGCCGATCGACAGTTACTGCTCCCTCGATGCCCGAGCATCGGGCGCGTGGCGGGTGCGGGAGCGTCGCGCAACCGCCTGGCCGACGAACGACCCGAGCAACAGCCCGAGCAGACAGAGCGCGAGCGACTCGACAGCGGCATCTGATCCTGGACGTGCGAGGACGGCCGCCAACGCGCCGAACCAGGCGGCGACGGGGACACATGCGAGCACGGTGCCGAGGATGCGACCGGTCCGCGCCGCAGCGATTCCGAACAGGAGGCCGCAAGCCAGACTCAGGACGATGATCACGGCAACCGTTCTAGCAGGCCGTCCGACATCGGCGGACGGTGTCGGTATGTCCCGCGTCAGAACATATGGGACACGGCGACGACGCCCGTCGCCAACGCCACGACCATCGACGAGGCCGACAGACTCCGCGCGACCGGACGCCAGGCCCCGGTCGCGTTCGGGTGCACGAGCCCGGCGACCCCGGCGGCGAACCCGAGCACACTGCAGGCGCCCCAGGGGTTCAGCGCCACGGACGTGACGGCCAGCACGACGGCCAGGAACGTGAGCACACAGAAGCGCTGCGCGGCGCCGGCACCGTAGGCCCATGTGCGGCTCTCGACCGGGTGGGTGAGCACCGAGAACGCCGGGCCGGTGGGCGTCACGACGATGGGCCGGACGGCCTCGACCGGGCGGCTGGGGAGTGCCCTGGTGGCCTCACCCCAGGCGCCGCCGTCCCACCAGCGGAGACGGGCGGTGTCCCGGGGGTCCGGGAACCAGCCTGCAGCCGGCAGCGTCACGACGAGCTCCTGAGAACGGTGGATGGTGCTCTCTGACGCTATGACGACGCTGCCGCCTGTCCCAGTCCCAACCCGGGTGTCGGCAGGAAGGGGGACAGGCGGCGAGCGGGGTTCAGGCGGGGACGGGGGCGGCGTCCACCTCGCGCATGACTGCGGCGACCGCGGCGAGCTGCCGGGCGTTGAAGTCGACGCCGAGCTGGTTCGGCACGGTGACGAGCACCGTGTCGGCAGCGCGGACGGCGGCGTCGGCGGCGAGCTCGGCGACGAGGTCCTCGGGCGAACCGATGTACGAGCGACCGAACCGGGCGAGACCGCCGTCGAGGTACCCGACCTGGTCGGAACCCTCGGCCTGCGCACGGATGCCGAAGTAGTGCTGGGACTCGTCGTCGATGATCGGGATGATGCTGCGCGACACCGAGACCCGCGGTGTGCGCTCCCAGCCCGACTCGGCCCAGACGCGACGGAAGCGCTCGATCTGCTCGGCCTGCAGCTGGTCGAACGGCACGCCGGTGTCCTCGGTGAGCAGGGTCGAGGACATCAGGTTCATGCCCTGCTCGGCCGTCCACTCCGCGGTGGCACGGGTACCGGCACCCCACCAGATGCGGTCGCCGAGCCCGTCGGAGAGCGGCAGGATCGGCAGCGAGCCCTCGGCCCCGGTCATCTGGGGGTTCGCGTTCGCCATCGGCTCGCCGGCGATCGCGCGGCGGAAGACGCTGGTGTGCGCACGGGCCAGGTCGGCGCCGTTCGGGTCAGAGGCCTCGGGCACGTAGCCGAAGGACTGGTACCCGGCCTGGGCGGTCTCGGGTGACCCACGGCTCACGCCGAGCTGCAGTCGCCCGCCGGAGATGAAGTCGGTCGCTGCCGCTTCCTCCGCCATGTACAGCGGGTTCTCGTAGCGCATGTCGATCACGCCGGTGCCGATCTCGATGCGGCTGGTCTTCGCGGCGATCGCGGACAGGAGCGGGAAGGGCGCCGCCTGCTGCTGCGCGAAGTGGTGGACGCGGAAGTACGCGCCGTCGACGCCGGCCTCTTCCGCAGCCACCGCGAGGTCGATGCCCTGCAGCAGGGCTTCACGACCGCTGCGCACCCTCGACCCCGGCACGTCGCGCCAGTGTCCGAACGACAGGAACCCGATCTTCGTCATGTCCATGCGAACGCATCCGCGATCGTGGCGATTCCGAAGTCACCGGATCCGCGTCGAGATCCATCCTCGTACCCGGGCGTGGAGCGGAGGAGGGCTCGCGGCTGCCCGGTGCTCGTGGAGGCGCTCGAGGTGGCGTTCCGCCTGCGTGATGCTCCGTGTGACCTCGAGGATGACGGAACGGGCCACCGCCCCGTTGACCGTGACGTCGACGATCCACTGCGGTGAGCGCCGAGGCATCCGCAGCGGACTCAGGAGCGCGACGAGCGCGATCGCCGTGAAGACGGCTGTGAGGGGGATCGCGGCCGTCTGCGCGACGACCAGGGCGCCGGCCCACGCGGACGCGGTGACGAGGAGGATCATGAGGACGGGGCCAGCCAGGTTCGCCACCCGATTTCCCCGACCTTGCGACGTGAGGGCAGCAGCGGGGACGGCGAACGCCGCGATGGCCAGGAGTCCTGTGGCCACCAGCGCCAACGCGACCACCGCGATGGAACGGCGCAGCCCGAGCCCTGAACACGCAGCGATGACAGCGACGGTCCCACCGAAGACGGACGCATGCACGACCAGCGCGAGCAGCACGCGCGGGAGTGACGCGGTCGCGCGTTCTGGCAGGCGTCCGAGTTGTGCACGTCGTTGCGCGAGAGCGCTCGTCGCGTGGTCGACCTGCCGGTCGAAGTCCGAGACGTTGAGCGCCGCCAGTGGAACGCCGAACGCCACGACCGCCGCGGTCAGGGGCACCGTGGCTGCGAAGAGGCCGGCTCTCGTCGGATCGACGACGCATGCCGCGATCTGGCCCGCGAACAGCAACAGCGCCGAGAGCATGATGAGCTGCGCGACGGCTCCCATCGCGCGGCGGAAACGACGACGGCTCTGGACGTCGGCCAACGTGAACTGCCCACCGAGCGAGATGCCGAAGGCGGCCACCGTGGTGCCGACGAAGGCGCTCAGGACGTCCACGATCCCGCCGTCATCGGCCCTTCCGACGACGACGAGCCAGTCGAACACCTCGCCGGACAACACCCCTGGCAACGACAGGGCGCGCACCGCGGTACCGACGAGGAGGATCACAGCGAAGAACAGCATGGTCGAAGCCACGACGTTCCTCCAACGCACCGGAAGCGGTTCCACCTGCTCGTTGTCGACCACATCCCGACGGTAACGGGACGTGGAGACATTCCGCACGACTACGGTCGGCTCCATGGAGTTCGACCCGCGCCAGGCGCTGACCGACGAGCGGGCGCGGTCCGAGAAGCTGCTGGCCGACGTCGAACGGAGCATGCAGGACGTCAGCGACGCCCGCGACGGCGCGAACACGGACGACGAGCACGACCCCGAGGGCGCGACGCTCGCCTGGGAACGCGGCTCGCTGGGCCCGGTGCGGGACGACGCCCGTCGCAGGATCGAACTGGTCGACGCGGCGCTGGCCCGGCTCGACGTGGGCACGTACGGAGCGTGCGCCGTCGGCGGCGAGCCGATCCCGGAGGCGCGACTGGCGGCGGTCCCATGGGCCGCCACCTGCGTCGCGCACGCGTGACGAGCCTCCCGTCCGCCTCCTGGTGACGTGACCCGGCCTGGAGGCTCGACCACCGTCCGCGACGGAGGCGACGGTCACCTGCTGCGCCGCTGATTCTCAGCCGCGAGCCATACCGTTCCCGCATGGAGACGGACCGGGACCACCCCCCTGCGAACGCAGTCGAGGCTGCACGGCCGCAGCGGTTCCGGTGGTTCCACGACATGCGCGCCTGGATCCACGCGCGGCCGCACGTGCACCTGTTCTGGAAGGTGCTGATCGGCATCGTCGGCGGGCTCGTCGTGATCATCGGGCTGGTCCTGGTGCCGCTGCCGGGGCCCGGGTGGCTCGTCGTGTTCATCGGGCTGACGATCCTGGCCAGTGAGTTCCACTTCTTCCACCGGATCATCACGTGGCTCCGGGCGCAGCTCCACCGGTTCTGGGACTGGGCGAAGGCCCGCGGTCCTCGGTGGCTGCGCCGGATGGCCGACCGCAACAAGGCGGACGTCGACGCTGCGCACGAGGACGCCCACCGGACCATGGGCCGACAGGCCCGGCCCGGGCACTGACGCGCGGGGTCGGGGTCGGTCGGCTGTGGCCGCGCTCGTGCGGTGTTGACCACTCGGTGCGAGGTCGTGTCGGCGCACGGGGTGGTCGAGCTCGCACCAGCTGAGAGACGGCGCACGGTGCGAGCCGACCGACAGTGCCCGCGCGGTCAGTCGGCTGCGGCGGCGGTGCGGATCGAGCCGGTGGCGGTGCGCTCGAGGACCTCGGACGCGTGCTCCTCGACCTCGGCGGCGTCCTTCGACGCGAGCTGCAGCACGAGGGCGACCCCCGCGGCGAGGACGATGAACGCGCCGTACCCGGCGATGACCGGCACGAGGCCGACCGTCGGTTCGAGCAGACCCCCGATGACGGCCGGCACGCCGAACGCAAGGTAGCTGACGACGTAGATCGTCGAGAGCAGTCCCGCACGGTGCGTCGGAGCAGCGGTCGCGAGCAGCATCCGGAGCGGCGCCTGGAACCCCGCGCCGAACCCGACGCCAGCGATGGCACTGCCGACGACGAGCCCCGGCAGGGAGTGGGCGAACACGAAGCCGACCGTGACGACCGGGCCCAGGATGAGCGCGACGAGGCCGATGAGCACGCCGACGCGGGCGTCGAGCCGCTGGATCGCGATGCCCGTCGCAGCGCCGACACCGGTGACGACGGCGATCAGGGCCCCGGCGGCGAAGTGGTTGTCGATGCCGAAGATCGCGCCGAGCGCCGAGGGCACGAGCGAGAGGAACAGACCACCGAGGGCCCAGCTCGCGACGAGGGACCCCGCGACGCCGCGGAACAGCCGGCGTGAGGACCGCGGCACGGCGATCGTCGGGCGGAGGGAGCGCAGGGCTCCCGGACGTCGGGTGACCTGCTCGGGGACGACGACGAGCGCGACGAGCATGAGCACGAGGAGCACGCCGAACAGCAGGTAGACGAACTGCTCGGGCGCTGGGCCCCACTCGACCAGGGCGCCGCTCGACAGGGCGCCGGTGGCGAGTGCGATCGGCGGGACGGCGCCGTTGAGCACGCCGGCGAGGGTGGGGTGGCGCTCGAGCGAGTTGTCGATGAGCGCGGCCCCGAGGGCGCCGATGAGCAGCCCGACGGAGACGCCCTGCAGCACGCGGTCGAGGATGAGCGCCCCGAGGCCGTCCGCGACGGCGAACAGCCCGAGCGAGACCGCCAGGCCGATGCCCCCGGCCACGAGCACCGGCTTCCGACCGACGTGGTCGGACAGCCGCCCGGCCACGAGCAGGCTCGCCAGCAGCCCGGCGACGTAGATCGCGAACACCGCGGTGAGCATGAGCGGGGTCAGGTGCCACTCGGCGGCGTACACCGGGTAGATCGGCGACGGCACGGCCGAGGACGCCAGCGACACGAGCAGCAGCGCCGCGATGATCCAGAACCCGGCGACCGAGCGAGTGGACTGCATGAGCGACCCTTCCGTAGTGCGAAACCCGTTGTGCGAGACCCGTTGTACGAGTCGGGTCGTACCGCATTGGTACAGCACGACCGCTGTACGACGCAAGTCGTACTGGGAGGCGAACCCTGGTAGCGTCCCGTCCATGCCCGAGCGCGTGGATGCCCCCGAACGGCTGCCTCAGCCGTCGCCGGCCGAGATGGACCTCCCCGTCGTGCTGGACGCCCTGTCGGACCCGATCCGCCTGGCGATCCTGCACCGGTACCTCGTCGACGCCGCCGGTGGTGAGCGCTCCTGCGGGTGGGTCGGCATCGACCGGCCGAAGTCCACGCTCACGCACCACTTCCGCGTGCTGCGTGAGGCCGGGCTCCTCGAGCAGCACCAGGAGGGCCTGACCCGGATCAGCCGGGTGCGCGTCGACGACGTGGAGCACCGCTTCCCCGGCCTGCTCGACCTGGTCTTCGCCTGGCAGGTCCCCACCGCGCTGATGCGGACGGACCTGGTCGCATGAGCGCCCCCACGCTGCCCGAGGTCGTCGCCGACCCGGCCGTCACCGCAGCGCTCGCCGCGGACCTGACCGCCGCGGGCTTCACCGTCGACGGGGTCGACGCGCTCTGGGGCGCGGACGCCGCCGAGGCGCTGCACCGCGGCAACCGGGTGCCGGCCCTCCGTGCGCTCGCCGCACGTGGCCCGTCCGCGCTCGGGACCCTCGCCACGCTGTTCGTGCTCGGCCTGCCGGTCGCGCGGACCGCGGCCGACGCAGCGTTCCCGTCGGTGCGCGTCGACGAGCTCGAGCGGGCCGGCATCGTCCGGGTGGAGGAGGTCGACGCCCCCGACGTGGACACGGTCGACGACGCCGACCAGGTGCGCCCGGCCGTGGACCTGCGCCCGTACGCGTTCGTCGACGACGCGGGTGCCGGCAGCTGGTGGATCGTCTCGGACCTCGGGGAGCTCGCGCTCGGCGCCGCCCTCGACGAGGAGCACGTGCTCGGCATCGGCGGGGCCACCACCACACTGAGCGGGCTGCAGGTCCCCGTGCCCGTCCGCCGGGTGCTCGACCTCGGCACGGGCTGCGGCATCCAGGCCATGCACGCCCGACGCTTCGCCGACCAGGTGGTCGCGACCGACATCTCCCGTCGCGCACTCGACATCGCCCGCTTCAACGCCCAGCTCAACGGCCTGGACGGCATCGAGTTCCGGCTCGGCTCGCTGTTCGACCCGGTGGCGGGGGAGCGCTTCGACCGCATCGTCTCGAACCCGCCCTTCGTCATCACGCCCCGCTCCGAGGGCGTGCCGTCGTACGAGTACCGCGACGGCGGCATGGTCGGCGACGCGCTGGTCGAGACCGTCCTGCGCGGCCTCGCCGACCACCTGGAGCCCGGCGGCACCGCGCAGCTGCTCGGCAACTGGGAACACCACTGGGGCGTCGACGGCCTGGACCGCGTCCGCGGGTGGTTCGCGGACAGCGGCCTGGACGCCTGGGTCGTCGAGCGCGAACGCCAGGACCCGAACCGCTACGCCGAGACCTGGATCCGCGACGGTGGCACCAAGCCCGGCACGCCGACGTTCGACCACCTGGTCGGCGCCTGGCTCGACGACTTCCAGGAACGCCGGGTCATCGGGGTCGGCTTCGGCTACGTCGTGGTCCGGAAGCCACAGTCGGGAGGCCCGGCTGGGCTCCGGCGGTTCGAGCGCGTCCCCGAGACGCTCGGCTCCAACCCCGCGGGGCTCGGTGCCACGGTGGCTCGGGTCCTCGACGCGGCCGAGTGGCTGGCCGCGCACGACGACGTCGCGCTCGCCTCAGCGCACCTGCGGGTCGCCGGCGACGTGACCGAGGAGCGCTACTACTGGCCGGGCAACGACGACCCGACCGTGATGACGCTCGTGCAGGGCGGTGGTTTCGGTCGTCGCGTGGACGCCGACACCGCGTTGGCCGCGTTCGTCGGGGCGTGCGACGGCGAGCTCTCGGTGGCGGCGATCGTCGGGGCGCTCGCGCAGATCACCGGCGTGGACGAGCAGGCGCTCGCCGCGGACCTGCTGCCCGCTGCACGTGAACTGGTACTCGACGGGCTGCTGTCCCCGGCCTGACCCCCGGATGCACGAGACCCCGGACGCGCGCGTGGCGTCGCCCGGGGTCACATGCGGTGGGGCTCAGGAGCGGTGGTCGCGCCAGGAGTGCTGCGGGTCGTAGCCGAGCAGCTCGCGGGCCTTCTCCGACGACAGCAGGGAGCTGACGCCGTCGATGTCCGAGCGGCGCTCGACGTCGGGCACGAAGCGCTCGACGAGCTCGAGCGTCGGGGTGTCCATCACCGTGTCGGGGCTGGCGATGACGAACGCCTCGAACCCGGTGAGTTCGCTCTCGACGGCCTTGCGCACGGCCTGGGCGCCGTCGCGGGAGTCGATGTAGGACCACAGGTTGAAGGTCTTGGCCTCGGGCGTCGCGTCCCACGGGTACGACGGGTAGTCGGTCTCGTCCATGACGTTCGAGAACCGCAACCCGATCATCTTCAGCGTCGGGTCCCAGCGGGTGAAGTGCCGGGCCATCTCCTCTTCGACGGCCTTGCCGAGGGAGTACGAGGACTGCGGGCGCACCGGGAAGTCCTCGTCGACGGGCAGGTAGGGCGGGTGGTGCTCGCCCATCGGGATGCCGAGCAGGGTCTCACTCGACGCCCAGACCACGTTCGTGATCTTCGCGGCGCGGGCCGCGTGGAAGACGTTGATCGACGAGGTCACGTTGTTCGTGATGAGCGCCACGTCCGGCACCTGCCCGGGAGCGGGAACCGCTGCCAGGTGCACGACCGCGTCGACGTGGTCGTAGCGGTCGTCGACACCCATGAACGCGTTGAGCACCTGCCCGTAGTCCGTCAGGTCGATGCGGACGAACTGCACCCGTTCGGGCTTGTCGGGCGAGGGGACCCGGTCGAGGAGGACGACGTCGTACCCGTGTTCGTCGAGGTCGCGCACCACCGCTCGTCCGAGCTTGCCGCTGCCGCCGGTCACCACTACGCGAGTCATCGCGCCTCCGCTCATCGTCGAGTTGCTGTGGGCCCATCCTGCCGTGCGGGGGTGGACGGAGGCAGGTACTGACGGTGCCCTGCTGTGCCGGGGGTGCGCCGAGCCTCCTGGCCGGTCGTCAGGAGGCGGACACGGCGGCGACCTCGGCGATCGCGAGCCGGGCGACCAGCTCGACGTGCGCGGCCATGTCGCGGCTCGGGTCGAAGAGCCACTGGATCTGCATGCCGTCGGAGACGGCGAGCAGGACGCTCGTGAGCGCTTCGGGGTCGACGTCGGGCCGGAGGCGGCCGTCCTCCTGCATGCGGCGGAAGTCGGTGGTCATGATCCGGCGGGCCCTGTCGTAGCGCTCGCGGAAGTAGTCGTGCGCGGGGTGCTCCGGGTCCGTGGCCGCTGCGGCGGACAGGTTGACGAACATCTGCACGAGGCCGGGCACCTCGGCGTTGTGGCGGACGACCGCTGCGAGGAGCTGGGCGGGGTCGTGGGCGTCAGCGTGGGTGGCGTCGTCGATCGCGTCACGGCGCCGGAGGACCTCGACCCAGAGCTCGTCCTTCGAGTCGAAGTAGTGCAGGAGCCCGGCCTGTGTGAGACCGACGGCTCCGGCGATGTCCCTGATGCTGGTGCGCCGGAACCCCTGGCGGGCGACGAGTTCGAGTGCCACGGTGAGGATCGCCTCGCGCTTGGCGATGCCCTTCGCGTAGGAACCGCGTCGTGTCATGGCAGGACTTTACCGCCGAGGGCACGGAGGCGGTCGCAGGTACCTGAGCAGCTGCCCATCCGCTTTCCGCGCGGTTACCAGATCCATTCAGTAGCATGAACCCCGCGTCAGGCGGCTGGTTACCGTCGACGCGCGCACCACCGAGGGATCATCGCGTGTGCGAAGCGGCCTCCTGATCCGGCCGACGAGCCCCTGTGGTCCCGGTGCGCCAGATGCGCCCTCGCGTTCTCGCGGGGGCGCATCGTTCGTCTGCACTGGTCGTTCGTGTGCACTGGTCGTTCGTCTGCACTGGGAAAAAGTGGTGACAGAAGGTCAAAATGCGCTGTGAGCCGCCGCGCGCGGTTGTGCCGGACCGCCTGTCAGGTGGGACGATGAACGAACCATCTCGGACGGATCAGGTCCGAGATGGTCATCCGGTGGGGGCCCCGAGCTTCACCGACTCGAGCGGGCCCCCGCCGGATGCCATCGTCATCCGTGCAGGTGCGGTGCGATCTGCTCGGCGATGACGGTCAGGATCCGCTCGTGCGACGCGGCGTCGCCGTTGGCCGGCAGCGTGATCACGAGTTCGTCCGTCGCGGTGACGGCTGGGTCGGCGCGCAGGGCCTCGACGATCGCGGCGGGTTCGCCGGAGACGACCTGGCTGAAGCGGAACGGCGGCGTACCGGACAGGGGGCGACCCTCGTCGTCCATGCCCGCGGCGTAGCTGGTCAGGAACTCGTCGTGGACCTGACGGTCGTGGTCGTCGAGCAGGGGGACGACGATCCGGCCGACGGCGACCTTCGGGGTGCGTCCGACGTGCGTCCCCGCCGCCTGGAGCTCGGCGAAGCGAGCGCGGTAGGCGTCGATCTGCGCCGCCTGTGCCACGGCGAAGGGCTCGCCGGTGTCCTCGGTGTTCAGGGTCGAGCAGTGCAGCAGCAGGCCCTTCTCCGCCGTGCGCACCGCGGTGCCCATGCTGCCGCCGCCCCACCACACCCGGTGACGGAGCTCGGGGCTCAGGGGCTGCAGCGTGAGGTCGGTGCCCTCGGGGATGCTCTCGTAGCCCTTGCCCGAGGTGCCGAGCGGCTGGCCGTCGAGGACCTCGAGCAGGCGTGCTGCGCGGGCTTCGGCCTCGTCGCGGAAGCTCCGCTCGACACTGCCGAACACCGGGTCGAGGATGGGACCGTACCCGGCGATCCCCGTGCTGATGCCGAGCTGCACGCGACCGCCGCTGAGCAGGTCGACCGTGCTGGCGTCCTCGGCGAGGCGTACCGGGTCCTCGTAGCGCATGCCGAGGACGGCGGTGCCGAAGCCGATCGTGCTGGTGCGCTGCGCTGCGGCTGCGAAGAACGTCATCGGGCTCGTGAGGAACGGTTCGAAGTGTCGACCACGGACCCACCCGGTGCCGTACCCGAGCCGCTCGGCGGTCTCGAAGAGGCGGAGGCCGTCCTCCAGGGCGGCGGCCGCGCCGGCGGCGCCCCCGTGGTTGGGGACGAAGGACAGGAAGCCGAGTTCACGCACGAGCCGATTCTATGCGCCTGTATGGATCTGTGGAAGGTGCGGTGTCCGTCCACGGATGTCGGGCCTCCCGACCGTGGTCGATGGTGGGGCTGGGAGGATGGGTACATGACCGACGTCACCACTGCTGCTCCGCTCGTCGCCGCGATGCCGGCGGCCCCCGGCGGTGTCGTCGACCCCGACGCCGTCTACCAGGCCTTCGCCGACTGGGCGGAGTCGAGCGGACGACCGCTGTACCCGGCGCAGGACGAAGCCGTCATCGAGCTGGTGTCCGGCGCGAACGTCGTCCTCAGCACGCCGACCGGCACCGGCAAGTCGCTCGTCGCGGCCGGAGCGCACTTCGCGGCGCTCGCCGAGGGCAAGCGCAGCTACTACACCGCACCGATCAAGGCCCTGGTGTCAGAGAAGTTCTTCCAGCTCGTGGACCTGTTCGGCGCCCACAACGTCGGCATGGTCACGGGGGACTCCAGCGTCAACGCGGACGCCCCGATCGTGTGCTGCACGGCGGAGATCCTCGCCAACCTGGCGCTCCGGCAGGGCCCGGACGCCGACGTGGACGTCGTGGTCATGGACGAGTTCCACTTCTACGGCGACGCCGACCGCGGCTGGGCCTGGCAGGTCCCGCTGCTCGTGCTCGAGCGTGCGCAGTTCCTGCTCATGTCGGCCACCCTCGGGGACGTCACCACGATCGCGGACGACCTCTCGCGGCGCACCGGGCGGCCGACCGCGCGGGTCACCGGTGTCTCGCGTCCGGTGCCGCTCGAGTACGAGTACGTGATGACGCCGGTGCAGGAGACCGTCGAGCGCCTGCTGGAAGAAGGCAAGGCGCCCGTGTACATCGTGCACTTCGCCCAGGCTGCCGCGCTCGAGCGGGCACAGGCGCTCATGTCCGCCAAGGTCGCCTCACGCGAACGCCGCGACCAGATCGCCGAGGCGATCGCCACCTTCCGCTTCAGCGCCGGGTTCGGGCAGACGCTCTCGCGCCTGATCCGCGCCGGCATCGGGGTGCACCACGCGGGGATGCTGCCGAAGTACCGACGGCTCGTCGAACAGCTGGCGCAACGCGGGCTGCTCCCCGTGATCTGCGGCACGGACACCCTCGGCGTCGGCATCAACGTGCCGATCCGCTCGGTGCTGCTGACGGGCCTGACCAAGTACGACGGCACCCGGATGCGCCAGCTGTCCGCCCGCGAGTTCCACCAGATCGCCGGACGCGCGGGTCGTGCGGGCTACGACACCGAGGGCGACGTCGTCGCCGAGGCACCGGAGCACGAGATCGAGAACGCCCGCGCGGTGGCCAAGGCCGGGGACGACCCGAAGAAGAAGAACAAGATCAAGCGGAAGAAGGCGCCCGAGGGCTTCGTCTCGTGGGGGCAGGCGTCCTTCGAGCGACTCATCAACGCCGAGCCCGAGCCGATGGTGTCGCGCATGCGGATCACGCACGCGATGGTGCTCGCCGTCGTGGGCCGCGCCGACGACGCGTTCGAGGACGTCCGCTCGCTCGTGTTCGACAACCACGAGCCGCGGTCGCGCCAGCTCGACATGGCCCGTCGTGCCCTGACGATCGCCCGCACGCTGATCAACGCCCGCGTGATCGAGAAGGTGGACGGGACGTACCGCGTGACCGTCGACCTGCAGGCCAACTTCGCCCTAAACCAGCCCCTGTCGCCGTTCGCGCTGGCCGCGTTCGAGCTGCTGGACCCCGAGTCGCCGACGTACGCGCTCGACATGGTGTCCATCGTCGAGGCCACCCTCGACGACCCGCGCGCGATCCTGTCGCAGCAGCAGTTCAAGGAGCGCGGCGAGGCCGTCGCGCGGATGAAGCAGGAGGGCATCGAGTACGAGGAGCGCATGGAGCTGCTGGAAGAGGTGACCCACCCGAAGCCCCTCGACGAGCTCCTGACCGCGGCGTACGAGGCCTACGCCGCCGAACAGCCGTGGGTGCTCGACTTCACGCTGTCGCCCAAGGCCGTCGTCCGTGACATGTACGAGCGCGCGATGACCTTCGGCGACTTCGTGCGGTTCTACCAGCTCACGCGTTCCGAGGGGCTCGTGCTCCGCTACCTCTCGGACGCCTACCGCACGATGCGCCAGACCATCGCGGACGAGCAGCGCACGCAGGAGCTCGACGACCTGATCGAGTGGCTCGGGGAGCTCGTGCGCCAGGTCGACTCGTCACTGGTCGACGAGTGGGAGGCCCTGATGAACGGGGACGTGGCGCTCGCCGAGGCCGAGCACGCCGAGATCGCCCCGCCCCAGCCCGCGCGACTCACCGGCAACGTCCGGGCGTTCCGGGTGCTCGTGCGCAACGCCCTGTTCCAGCGGGTGCTGCTCGCCGCGAACGACGACATCGACGGGCTCGGCGAGCTCGACGCTGCCGCCGGGTTCGACCGCGCCGCCTGGGACCTGGTGCTCGAGGAGTACTACGACGAGCACGACACCATCGGGATCGACGCCGACGCCCGGTCGATGCAGTTCCTCGACCTGTCCGAGCAGGGCCGTACCTGGCGTGCACGGCAGATCTTCGCCGACCCGGCGGGCGACAAGGACTTCGGGTTCTCGGCGACGATCGACCTCGACGCCTCGGACGAAGCCGGCGAAGCGGTCGTCCGCGTCACCGAGATCGGACGCTTCGACGGGTGGACCGAGGTCGACGTCGACTGACCGCTCAGTTCTGAAGAGAGGAGCCCCCGGCCAGCAGGCCGGGGGCTCCTCTCCGTCAGCGGGCGTCAGCGCGCGTCGACCGTGAAGGTCTTCGTGCCGCCAGCCATGTGGAGCGTGAAGGTCTTCACCGAGCCCGTGCCCACGACGATGCTGCGGGTGATGCTGAAGCCCTCGATGAACCCGCCGGTGACGTAGGTGTCACCCTCGCCGGTGATCATGTACTGCGCACCCATCGGGCCGCTGATCGTGACGTCGGCGCGGCCGTTCGCGACGGCGCCGACCTTGACGTCACCGGCGATGGAGCCGTCCTGGTCACCGGGCTGTTCCGGGGTCGGGGTGCCCGGGTCGACCGGGACCTGCGGGTCCTCGCCCGGGTCGACAGGCTCGGGTGACGGCGCGACCGGCTGTTCCGGCTCGGCACCCGAGGACTGGTCGACCTCGACGGTGGTCGAACCGATGACCTTCAGGCCGTCCTTGACGGACACCGTGTAGGTGGTGACGGCACCCTCGGGTGCCTCGACCGACACCCGCGCAGCGGTGCGGCCGAGGATGCCGCCGCCGACCAGGTGACCGGCGGCGTCGGTGACCTCGTATGTCTTGCCGGCCGGGCCGGTCACGACGAGCGTGGCGTAGCCGCCTGCGTACCCGGAGACGACGACGGTCGGGGCGTCGCCGGTGCCCGGCGTGCCCGGGTCGACCGGCGTGCCCGGGTCGCCCGGGGTCTGGTCGCGGGTGTCGACCGACCACGGGGTCTGCAGGCTCTCGCCGTCGAGGACCGAGGTCACCGTGAACGTGGTGAGGCGGTCGTCGTCGACGCGGACGAACACGGTGTTGTAGCCGGACGGGGGGATGCGGACGACCGTGGTGCGTCGGGTGTCGTCCTCGAAACGCACGAGGCTGCCGGCTGCCGCGTGGACGCCGACCTGCACGACACCGCTGGACTTCGACACGATGGACAGCTCGGGAGCGGTGACGGCGTTGGTGGAGCTGCTGGCAGCGGCCGCAGTCGTGCTCGCGGTGTCGATGGACGCGGCGTTCGCTGCCGGCCCGAAGGCGAGGGAAGCGATGACGACACCAGTGGCGCACGTCATGAGGCCGATGGTCTTCTTGCTGGGGGTCATGTGTGGTTCTTTCTCCAGAGCCCGCTCCGAGCGGGGTCCGGCCAGAATACGACATGTCAAGCGTGGTGTTTCCTGTGCCACTGCGATCGCGCCGAGCTGCCCGTTCGGGGGTGTGCCCGACGCGCCGTGCGCGGGTAGCGTCTGGCGCGCCACCTACCGGAAGGAATGCGACATGCGCATCGGATCCAGCATCGCCCTGATCGTCATCGGCGCGATCGTCGCCTTCGCGCTGGACATCCAGCTCGCCGGCATCGATCTCCGACTCATCGGCTACATCCTGATGGCCGCGGGCGTCGTCCTGCTCATCATCAGCCTGGCGGTGGGCTTCGGCGGCCGTCGCACCACCACGACCACGCGCTCGGGTGTCGACCCGGCCTCGGGGGAGCAGATCACCCGTCAGGACCGGCGCGACGGCACCTACTGACACGAGTGACTGGCTGACGGGTCCGGGCTCTCGAGCCCGGGCCCGTCGTTGTGTCTCCGGGGGCGGTTCTGGGTGCGGTGCACCGGACTTCGTTCTCGGCGATGACGAATCCGGTCGACGAAGCCCGGGGATGACGAACCGGATCCGTCACGGCGAAATCGGAACACCGTCACTCGGGGCCGCTGTGCCGTGGGGCCGTGGGGTTGCTGTGCCGCAGGTCCCTGACGCGCTGCGCCCCGGCGGCGGCGTCTCAGAAGAGAGTTGCGGGCGGTGTCGCCTCGGGGAGCGCAGCCGGCTCGGCGACCTCGACACCCGGCCAGCCCGGGCCCGTCGGGACGTCGGTGCGGTTCTGGTACGCGGTCGCGGCACCCCGGGCTCGCACGTCGGCGGCCTCGTTCATCTCGTGGCCCATGTGTCCGCGGACCCACTCGAAGGTGACCTTGCGGCCCTGCAGCTCGGCGTCGAGCTCCTTGATGATCTCGACGTTCAGGACGGGCTTGCCGTCGGCCTTGCGCCAGTTCTTCCGCTTCCACCCGGCGAGCCACTCGGTGCAGGCCTTGATGGCGTACTGGCTGTCGCAGAGGATGTGCAGCGGCTCGCCGGCGTCCTTGGTGGCACGGAGCAGCTGGAGCACGGCGGTCAGCTCGCCCTGGTTGTTCGTCCCGCGCGGCCACCCGCCAGCGGCCCAGCGGTCGTCGTCGACGTACCAGGCCCAGCCGGCCGGGCCGGGGTTGCCGAGGGCGGAGCCGTCAGCTGCTGCGACGATCGTCACGGGAGACCTCCTGAGGTGGGGCGAGTGCCCGACAACGGTAGCGGACCCGGGGAGGTGCGCCGGGCCTCCTGGCTGTTGCTCAGCGTCCCTGCGGGTCGAGGTTGAGGTGCGCGCCCTCGATCAGCCACTCGCCGTTCAGCGTGCGCATGTCCGGGTTCATCCACCGGAGTTCGGGGATGCTCACACCGAAGCGCTTGGCGACCGTCACCTGGTCGTCGCCGTGCGCCACGAGGTAGTCCGCGGTGCGGCCGCTCTGGGCGCTGACGATCCCGTAGGCACCGGGCCGAGCCTCGCCGAGCGTCACGCGCATGTCCGGGTACGGGGTCGGGACGTGCCACGTCAGCGGGGCGACCGCCAGCACGTGTCCGGCCCAGGATGGGCTGTCGACCGATCCGTCGCCGTCGGTCGTGACGGTGGGGATGAGCACGACGCTCTTCAGGAAGTCCGGGCGAGCGCCGACGCCGTCGAGTCCGGAGGACGCGGGGGGTGTCTGGCCAGCCGCCCACTGGACCTGGCCGTACGGCGTGCCGTACCCGTCCGAGGGCTTCGGCACGGATCGGCGGAACTCGAGCGTCATCGCCTGTGCCTCGGTGGAGCGCCAGCCGGACAGCTCCGTGCGGAAGGTGCCGTCATCGTCGGCGAGGACGCGCACGTGGATGCTGGTGCGACCGGTCGGCGACGTGACGTCGGTCTCGGCGAGGAGCGTGTCCGCGGCGATCGGCGGCGGGTTCAGCGCGGCCGTCTCGATGTCCGGGTCGGTCGCGTCCGAGTCTGCATCGGCGTCTGACGAGGACGAGTCGGTCGGAGCGGGACTCGACGTCGATGCCGCTCGGCTCGGCCCGGGCAGTGGCTCGTCGCCACCCCGGAGCAGGCTGCAGCCCGACAGTGCGACGACCAGCGCCGCGCTCCCCACCAGTGCGACCAGGTACGGCCGTCGATCCATACTTCCCCCTCGATCCGAGGCTGAGCGTAGCGCGGGCACAGCGGCCGTTGCAGGAGTCGTGACCGAACTGTCACGAACGTCGGCCGGTCGGCGCTGTCGGCCGGGCTGCCGACTGACCCGGCCACCGGCACGGCGCCGTCAGCGGACGGAGACTCCGTCGAGCGCCGAGACCAGCGCGTCGCCGTCGGGGACGTCCCAGAACGCGGTGGTCCTCGGGCCGAAGAAGCCGTCGAGCCCGGTGTTCGCATAGATCGCCTGTGCGTTGCCGCTCCCGAAGAACGCCCCCGCGCCCGAGTTCCCCGTCTCCCACTGCACCGAGCAGTGGGCTCGGTCGCGCGTCCACTGCACGTTCCGGTCCGTGCGGCGGACGTCGGTCTCGCGGGTGCTGCGGCCGTTCGTGATGAAGACCCGTCGGTCGGTTACTGCGTACACCTCGGTGCGCTTGCGGTGCCGTTTGACGAGGAAGCGACCGACGAGCATGTGCAGGCCGATGACGGCGAAGACGACGCTGAGGACCCAGACGAACGAGGGCCCGTCCGCCATCGTGCCGGGGATCATCTGGGTCGTCACGATCCCGAACCAGAGCAGGCTGAACGGGATGAGGTAGCCGTCCCGTCCGGTGAACAGCTTGCGGGGGTCGCTCTGCCCCACCCACAGCAGGTGCTCGCCGCTGCGGAGCTGTTCGGAGGCCAGGGCGCGAGGATCCATCACGCCACGACGCTACCGATCCGAGCGTCCCCCGTCCGACCCCAGAACTGGGAACGCAGGACACCGGCCCGCCTAGCGTCGGCGAGGACGAGAGGAACACCCATGAGCAACGACATCGCAGGCCCCGAGCACTCCGACGACCGCGACCGTTCCGAGGCGCTGACGAACACCGCGCACTCCGACGACGTCGACGGCGTCAGCGCGAGTGAGCAGCGGGCGGCCGACACGTCCTACAGCCCCTCGAGCGAGCGGGAGACGGAAGCGTCGCAGACCCTGCAGCGCGACGACGACGACCTGCGCGAGGACGGCATCGACCCGTCGCGGATCGTCGCGGCCCCGGGAACCGGTGGGGCCGACGACGCGGGCGACGTCGAGCCCGAGCCCGGCGACTTGCACCTGCCGTGGCAGTCGGAGAGCAACTGACCCTCGCCGCTAGGACACCGAGTCCGGGTGGGAGCCCGTCCGCTGCCCGGACTCGAGCGTCGCGATCGCGGCCAGGTCGTCGTCGCTGAGCACGAAGCCATCGACGTCGAGGTTCGCGCGGATCCGCGACGGCGTCACGGACTTCGGCAGGACGACGACGCCCTGCTGGACGTTCCACCGAACGAGGACCTGCGCCACGCTCACCCCGTGCGCGTCTGCGATGCGTGTCAGCACCGGGTCCTCCACCAGCCGGCCACGCCCAAGTGGCGACCACGCACCCGTCACGATGTCGTGCTGCGCGTGGAACGCCATGAGCTCGTGCTGGGGGAGCCACGGGTGCCGCTCCACCTGGTTCAGCGCCGGCACCTCGCCTGTCTCGGCGATGATGCGTTCGAGGTGCGGCACCTGGAAGTTCGAGACACCGACGCTCCGTGCCCGACCACTCTCGCGGAGCTCCACGAGGGTGCGCCAGGTCTCCACGTAGCGGTCGTTCGCGGCCGCCGGCCAGTGGATCAGGTAGAGGTCGACCGCGTCGAGCCCGAGCCGGTCGAGGCTGGCGTCGAACGCACGCAGGGTCGCGTCGCGCCCCTGGTGGTCGTTCCACACCTTGGTGGTCACGAAGACGTCGTCGCGATCCAGACTGGAGGCTCGGATCGCCTTCCCCACGCCGGTCTCGTTGCCGTACATCTCGGCCGTGTCGACGTGGCGGTAGCCGGACTCGAGGGCGATGCCGACCGCGGTCTCGGCGTCCGCGTCGTCGACCTTGTACACGCCGAAGCCGACGGCGGGGACGGAGTGGCCGTCGCGGAGGGGGATGGAGGTGACCATGCGTCCATCCTGCCGGGCGGGGCGGAGGCGGGACGAGCCTCCCGGCCGGATCTGTGGAGGGTGCGCGTTGGCGGGCCGGTGTGGAGGAGCGCGTTCCTTCCCATCACGCGTGCGCTGGGATGTGCTCCCGCGCGTTGCGGGTCGGACGGTTCGACCTCCTACGCGCGATTCGACCTCCTACGCGCGAAACGACCCGCGGGGAGGCGGGGGAGGAGGGGAGCGCGGGAGCGCGGCGGCCCCGCTCAGGTGGGGAGCGTCACCGGTTCGGTGTCGGGCAGCGGGCTCGCGTCGCGGCCTCGCAGGTCGGGGAGCCAGCGCTTGGCGGCCAGCGGCAGGAGCACCCCGACGAACGCGGCTGCCGCACCGACCGCAAGTCCACCGGTGGCACCGTGCTGGTCGATGAGGAAGCCGGCGACCGCTGACCCGCCCGCGGCACCGATGAGCTGCCCGGTGCCCATCCAGCCGTAGGCCTCGGCGGTGTCGGAGAACTTCACCGTGGAGGACACCGAGCCGAACATCACGGCGAGGGCCGGCGCGATGCCACCGCCGGCGATGAGGAGCGCGAACGACAGCCACCAGAACCCGGTGCCGAACGTGGCGAGCCCCAGACCGATGAAGACGATGAGCATGCGGGTCCAGAGCGTGTTCGGCGAGATCGGACGGTGGCCGAACGCCAGACCGCCGACGAGTGAGCCGACCGCGA
This sequence comes from Curtobacterium sp. VKM Ac-2865, assembly GCF_015350905.1. Classification (GTDB taxonomy): domain Bacteria; phylum Actinomycetota; class Actinomycetes; order Actinomycetales; family Microbacteriaceae; genus Curtobacterium. Next base: position 29,670 of record NZ_JADKRZ010000004.1, read on the forward strand.
AGATCGCGAGGACGATGCCGGCGTTCGGGCTGCCCTCGCCGAAGGCGCTGGTGACGCCGGCCTCCACCGCGGCGCACGCCCCGATGAGGAGCAGACCGGTCAGGGTGGCCACGACGACCGACGGACGCTTCATCACGACGCCGAACGCGCGCTTGGACCGGGGGATGCGCACGCGGCCGAGCTCGGGGGAGGCGATGAACCAGACCCCGCCGACGACGAGGAACACCATCGCGACGACGATCGCCTCGACGGTGCCGATCTGCGTCGCGACGAACGTGGTGATGACCGGGCCGGCGACCCAGATGAGCTCCTGGGCGCTGGCGTCGAGCGAGAACAGGGGCGTGAGCTGCTTCGACGTCACCATCTTCGGGTAGATGGTGCGCACGGCGGGCTGCACGGGCGGCACGGCGAGGCCGCCGAGGAACCCGATGACGACGTACGCCCACAGGGGCATCAGCACGAACGCGATGACCGCCATGCTCGCGAGCGCGACGATGCTGGTCAGGATCAGGACCGGCCGCATGCCCCAGCTGCCCATCCACCGACTGGTGAGCGGGCCGGCGATGGCCTGGCCGACGCTCGTGGTGGCGAGCACGAGGCCCGCGGAGCCGTACGAGCCGAAGATGTGCTCGACGTGCAGCAGGTAGGCGAGCGAGAGCATCCCGAACGGGAACCGTGCGGTGAGCTGGGCGGCGATCACACGGCCGACGCCGGGGGTCTTCAACAGGTTGCCGTACGCGCTCACGCATCGAGTGTACGGACCGGACGGGGCGGCGCGGGAGGCGTGTCACCCGACCGGGGGAGGGGCGTCGAGGTCCCCTTCTCAGACACGCCGACGAGGGGGTACGAACGGGCTGTTTCCACACCTCGGGACAACCCCCTCCACAGGCTGTTGGGGATGTCGGTGGTGCGGGGCAGACTGGCGGAAATCCGGGGCTGTGGGGAATCCAGAGTCTGTGGACGGCGTTGTGGAGAACTACAGGGGTGTAACACTTCCTCTAGTGGTCCAACCGGGCATCGGGCACAACATGTAGTAGCGTCGTGCTCAGCACAGCACCAGAACTTCGGGTCCCGAACGGGGTCCAGAACAAGGGGAGAACATGGCCGTCATCGTCTACACCAAGCCGTCCTGCGTCCAGTGCACCGCCACGTACCGGGCCCTCGACAACAAGGGCATCCAGTACGAGGTGCACGACGTCTCGACGGACGACGCCGCCCTCGAGCACGTCAAGAGCCTCGGCTACATGCAGGCCCCCGTCGTCGTGACCGACGACGACCACTGGTCGGGCTTCCGTCCCGACAAGATCGCAACCCTCAGCGCCGAACTGGCGTAGCACCACCACCGTCCGGCGGACGGTCACCCGAGTCCGTTCAGGAGGCTCGGGTCACCACCCGCCGGACACCCCCGGTCCGTCTGTCCGCACCTCACAAGGAGCGACACCATGAGCCGACTCGTCTACTTCTCGAGCGTGTCCGGGTACACCGCGCGCTTCATCGGGAAGCTCGGCCGCGACGCGGACCGGATCCCGCTCTACCCGGGCGAACCGTTCCTGCACGTGGACGAACCGTACGTCCTCGTCCTGCCCACCTACGGTGGCGGCAACGGCGAGGGAGCGGTCCCCAAGCAGGTCATCAAGTTCCTGAACGACGAGCACAACCGGTCACTGATCCGGGGCGTCATCGTCGGCGGGAACACGAACTTCGGTGAGGCCTACGGCCTGGCAGGCGACGTCGTGTCGCGCAAGTGCCACGTGCCCGTGCTCTACCGCTTCGAACTCTTCGGCACGCCGGACGACGTGTCCGCGGTCAACTCAGGATTGGATGCATTTTGGACGCAGCAGTTGCAGACGTCGATCTGACGTCGCCGACGACGGGGATGGACTACCACTCCCTCAACGCGATGCTCAACCTCTACGACGCGGACGGCAAGATCCAGTTCGACAAGGACCGCGAAGCCGCCAAGCAGTTCTTCCTGCAGCACGTCAACCAGAACACCGTCTTCTTCCACAACCTGAAGGAGCGGCTGGACTACCTGGTCGAGAACGAGTACTACGAGCAGGCGACGATCGACCTGTACTCGATGGACTTCATCCAGCGCCTCAACGACCTGGCGTACTCGAAGAAGTTCCGGTTCCAGACGTTCCTCGGTGCGTTCAAGTACTACACGAGCTACACGCTCAAGACGTTCGACGGCAAGCGCTACCTCGAGCGCTTCGAGGACCGCGTCGTGATGACCGCCCTCGGCCTGGCGCAGGGCAACGAGCAGCTCGCGATCGACCTCGTCGAGGAGATCGTCGCCGGCCGCTTCCAGCCCGCCACCCCGACGTTCCTCAACACCGCGAAGGCCCAGCGCGGCGAGCTCGTCTCCTGCTTCCTCCTCCGCATCGAGGACAACATGGAGTCGATCTCCCGCGGGATCAACTCCTCGCTGCAGCTCTCGAAGCGCGGCGGCGGCGTGGCCCTGCTGCTCTCCAACATCCGCGAGGCCGGCGCCCCGATCAAGCAGATCGAGAACCAGTCCTCGGGCATCATCCCCGTGATGAAGCTGCTGGAAGACTCCTTCTCCTACGCGAACCAGCTCGGTGCGCGCCAGGGTGCCGGCGCGGTCTACCTCAGCGCCCACCACCCGGACATCATGAAGTTCCTCGACACCAAGCGCGAGAACGCCGACGAGAAGATCCGCATCAAGACGCTGTCCCTCGGCGTCGTCGTGCCGGACATCACGTTCGAGCTCGCGAAGAACAACGAGGACATGTACCTGTTCTCGCCGTACGACGTCGAGAAGGTCTACGGCGTCCCGTTCGGTGACGTCCCGATCTCCGAGAACTACCGCGCGATGGTCGACGACTCGCGCATCAAGAAGACCAAGATCAAGGCGCGCGAGTTCTTCCAGACCATCGCGGAGATCCAGTTCGAGTCGGGCTACCCGTACATCGTGTTCGAGGACACGGTGAACAAGGCCAACCCGATCAAGGGCCGGATCAACATGTCGAACCTGTGCTCGGAGATCCTGCAGGTCAACACCCCGACCACCTTCAACGAGGACCTCTCGTACAAGGAGATCGGCAAGGACATCTCCTGCAACCTCGGCTCGCTGAACATCGCGCTGACGATGGACTCGCCGGACTTCGGCAAGACCATCGAGACCGCCATCCGCGGCCTGACCTCGGTCTCGCAGATGTCGCACATCACGTCGGTCCGGTCCGTCGAGGACGGCAACGACAAGTCGCACGCCATCGGCCTCGGCCAGATGAACCTGCACGGATACCTTGCTCGTGAGCGCGTGTTCTACGGCTCCGAAGAAGGCATCGACTTCACGAACATCTACTTCTACACGGTGCTGTTCCACGCCCTGCGCGCCTCGAACAACATCGCGATCGAGACCGGGGAGACCTTCGACGGCTTCCGCGACTCGAAGTACGCGTCGGGTGAGTTCTTCGACAAGTACACCGACCAGGTCTGGACACCGGCCACCCCCCGCGTCGCGTCGCTGTTCGACAACGCGGACATCACCATCCCGACGCAGGACGACTGGAAGGCGCTGAAGGCGTCCATCCAGGAGCACGGCATCTACAACCAGAACCTGCAGGCCGTCCCGCCGACCGGTTCGATCTCGTACATCAACCACTCGACGTCGTCGATCCACCCGATCGCGTCGAAGATCGAGATCCGCAAGGAAGGCAAGCTCGGCCGCGTCTACTACCCGGCGCCGTTCATGACGAACGACAACCTGGACTACTACCAGGACGCCTACGAGATCGGTGCCGAGAAGATCATCGACACGTACGCCGCGGCGACGCAGCACGTGGACCAGGGCCTGTCCCTGACGCTGTTCTTCAAGGACACCGCCACCACGCGCGACATCAACAAGGCGCAGATCTACGCATGGCGCAAGGGCATCAAGACGATCTACTACATCCGTCTGCGCCAGCTCGCCCTCGAGGGCACCGAAGTCGAGGGCTGCGTTTCGTGCATGCTGTGACGCCTCCGGCGTCGTGCATGCTGCGTCGTCTCGGTCGCTGACGCGACCACCCCCGGCCTGGAGGCGCGGTGCCAGCCCGCACCGCGCCTCCCGGCCTTCAATTCGTCACCATCTCAATTCCGGAAGAAGCAATGACTCTCACCGACCCGGTCCACGCCACCGGCAAAGCCGTTCCGCTGATCCGTTCGGTCAGCGCCATCAACTGGAACCGCATCCAGGACGAGAAGGACGTCGAGGTCTGGAACCGCCTCGTCAACAACTTCTGGCTGCCCGAGAAGGTGCCGCTGTCGAACGACGTGCAGTCGTGGAACACCCTCACGCCGGAGGAGCAGCAGCTCACCATGCGTGTGTTCACGGGTCTGACGCTCCTCGACACCATCCAGGGCACCGTCGGCGCGATCAGCCTGATCCCCGACGCGATCACCCCGCACGAGGAGTCCGTCTACACGAACATCGCGTTCATGGAGTCGGTGCACGCCAAGAGCTACTCGTCGATCTTCTCGACCCTGGCCTCGACGCCCGAGATCGATGACGCGTTCCGCTGGTCCACGGAGAACGTGAACCTGCAGAAGAAGGCACAGATCGTCCTCGACTACTACACCGGTGACGACCCCCTGAAGCGCAAGGTCGCGTCGACCCTGCTCGAGTCGTTCCTGTTCTACTCCGGCTTCTACCTGCCGATGTACTGGTCCTCGCGCGCGAAGCTCACCAACACCGCTGACCTGATCCGCTTGATCATCCGCGACGAAGCCGTCCACGGGTACTACATCGGGTACAAGTTCCAGAAGGGGCTCGAGGGCGCCTCCGAGGAGCGCAAGCAGGAGATCAAGGACTACACGTTCAGCCTGCTGTTCGAGCTGTACGAGAACGAGATCCAGTACACGCAGGACCTCTACGACCAGGTGGGGCTGACCGAGGACGTCAAGAAGTTCCTGCACTACAACGCCAACAAGGCGCTGATGAACCTGGGCTACGAGCCGATGTTCCCCAAGGAGACGACGGACGTGAACCCGGCGATCCTGTCGGCGCTGTCGCCCAACGCGGACGAGAACCACGACTTCTTCTCGGGGTCGGGGTCGTCGTACGTCATCGGCAAGGCGGAGAGCACTGAGGACGAGGACTGGGACTTCTGAGTCTGGTCTGACTCGTGGGAGCGCCCCGCTGGCTTCGGCCGGCGGGGCGTTCTCGATTCGCGGACGCCGTCGCTAATGTGTCCGAATAGCCGGCGCTCATCGAGATCCGTTTCGGACGGGCTAGATGAGACGGGATGGCCGTGAGGTGGGCGCCGTGCGAGGCCGTGTCCGCTGGAGGACCGGCTAACGTAGGCAGGCGGACTGCTGAGCGGTTTTCCGGTTCGGCTTGTCGTCATCGGCGAGGCACCGTGTGGTCCTGGTGTTCAACCGGGCGGGTTGCGAGAACGACCTGTGATCGAGTTGGTGAGACCGCGTGTGGTGTTATTTGGGGCGTGGACTGCGGCGTTGTGGAGCTGCTGCCGGGCGCCAGCCTCGGCGCGGCGGTCCTCGGCGCTCATGAGCGTATCGTGCCACCTGGCGACGCTAGTGGGGCCGTGACCCGGGAAACCCGCGCCCCGAATTCCTCTGTGCTGAGAGCTCGGATGCACCTGGCACGTGAGAATGGGTTCCGTGATGGTCAACTGGGAACGAGAGCCGGGCGAACGGGTCGAAGACTTTGCGGCGGCGTACCTCTTAATGCGCGCTGGCCGTGGGAACCAGATACGCCCGTCACGAGGCGACCGAGGCATCGATGTTCAGATACCCACGGCTAACGGCTGGAAAATATTTCAGGTGAAACGGTTCGCCAAGAACCTTTCCTCTACGGACAAGAAGCACATCAAGGGGTCGTGGGACCGCTTTGTGAAGGAAGTTCTTCCGACGCGCGACATCAAGTCATGGTCATTGGTACTTCCTCTTGAACCCACCCCGGAGAACGAAATCTGGTTTGCGAAGTTGACTGCCGACGTTGATTTTGAGATCAATTGGATAGGCAGGGCGCTCCTTGACGGCTGGGCGGCGGAAAATCCGAAGCTGACCGCGTACTACTTCCAAGGCGGCGAAACTCGCCTGCACGACCTAATGGCTACCGCCTTGTCAGGCAGCCAGCAGCCGCAGGGTGAAGGGGACCCTCTACTCAACTCTGTCCAGGGACGGATGCTCGCTCTCGGAAAGTCGTTGGATGAGGTTGACCCGTTCTACAGCTATGAACTGGAGCTGCGGTCCGGGGACCTTCGAGACATATCGGCCAAGCAGTCAATGACGCAGTTTGAGCGACCTGGCCTTGTCGAATCTGTTTTGGAACAAGTCAATGACACCCAATACCTCGTTACGCACATAATAGCCCGTTCCGAAGTTTCTACGGAACTACGCCCCATCCGCGGAACCATCAACTTCACCGTGATGACTCCCGAGGCGAAGGAAGCGGTGGAGCGGTGGGTCCAGTACGGCGCCCCGCTCTCCGACGCCCCAGGCACTGTCATCCGAACGGAAGGCCCCCCGGGTACGACCTTCGGAGAATCCACCGTCGCAACCGCTTCTGTTCTTCCGGCCCTCGATGACAGCCAGCTCCCGCCCCTCGAGTTCCGGTTGATTGATCCCGCCGGCGTCACACTGCTCACCGTCCCCGTCACCACCGCAACCCACTCCGCAGGTCTGCGCGGTAAGGGTGTATGGCTGCAAGTGGAAGTTGGACCGGCCGTTGTCGTCGAGTATTTCGTAGGGTCAGAAAAACCAGGCTCGATCCAGATCAAGGCAAACAACGCAGTAGGGGCTTCCCCCTCGGCTGCCTTCCCTGCTGTGAAACTTCTAGCACAGTTGCCGGGCAACTCACTGCAATTAGCCATCCAAGGAGGGCCGCTTTACATGCCCACATTCGATTTCGAAGATAACGAAATCTCGACTGACGCGGTAAACTTCGCGACGCTGCTAAGACTTTTATCTGTGGTGCAGCAACACACGCTTTCCCGAGTCACCATTCCGGGACCGGAGAAGTGGACAGATCAGGGGGCTCAGCGACTTGGGCGGGTCGCGGCCCTACTCGAAGGCCACAAACTATCCACCAGATTCTCCTCGTGGTCGGTGCCGGATGAAGAGTTCTTCGTTGCATGGGATGAGTCTCATCGGCCACTCATCGTTGAGATCCCGATAGCGGTCAAGTTGGGCGACACGGTGTACGACACAGACATGAAAGAGCGTCAGCACTTTGAGTCCGTTTGGCTCGATCGCAGCACTCGACCGCCGACAGTCCGCCCGGGCTCCAGTGACCTCATATGGTCAATCGCCGTGGCACGTACTGCCGAGCCTGAGGCATGAAACGGGTGACCACGGCGCCGATCGGGTCGGCAACGTCGAAGCCCTCACCTGGAGAGAGTGGGCGAGGGCTTGGACGGCCGCGGCCGGAGAGAGTGGCCACGTCGTGCTCAACGTGGGTCGGGGAGAGTGCCCGCGTCGTGCTCGACGTAGGTCGGAGCGGGTGGCCGCGCTCGAGCAAGTCGGAGGGTGGGACGTAGCGCCAAGGTGTGCGTGATTCCAACAGCGGATCGGCTAGCGGACATTGAGTGGAACCCTGCCTTAGACGGTCACGGGTCCGAACCAGAGCAAGGTCGGACCCAGGGCGAGTAAGACGGCGCTCAGGCCGACGACCACCTCGCGGCGGTTGGCCTGCAGCCCCTCGGAGTCGCAGAGCGGCTCTCGCTTCCGCTCGAGCCGGCGACACCTTCGTCGTCACGAAGCTCGGTCGCATCGCGACCCCACGGGCATCGCGGACGAGCTCACGAAGAAGGGCGTCGCCCTCAGCCTTGGGGGGATCGGTCTACGACGCCACCAACCCCGTCGGCCGATTCCGCATAACGTCCTCGGCATGGTCGCCAAGTTCCGTTTGGCGGGCACAAGCCGTAGGAGAAGCAGCTCCATGAGCTACACCGTGCCGGCACGCTGTTCTGCCCTGCTCAGAAGCCGTAGAGATGCTGACGGGCGTTGAAGGCTGCAGGGCCGCCTTCGAGGATGTTCTCGGCGAGTGCCCGAATTGCTGCGTCATCGAGTGAGCCGATGCCATCGGTGGAAGGGCGGCCATGTGTGCCGTCGCTCTCGAGGGCGACGATGAGTTCAGCGTCACCGAGGACGGGCACGTTTGCGTTGTGAGTGCTGGCGATGATTTGGCGCTGCCCCTTGAGCTCGCGGAGCTTCGTGACCACGCCTCGATAGACGAAGTTGTTGTCGAGGTCATCTTCCGGTTGGTCGATGATCAGAGGAGCGTTGGAGGCGGCGAGTAGGAGGAGTAGGAGCGCGGTGGCACGTTGCCCTTTCGAAAGCTGGTCCATCGATCGAAGCCCGGTGCCATTGACCTGCAGCAATACTTCGACGGCCAGTTCGATGCGTAGCTCGTCGAGTTCGCGGGCAAGTCGTTCGCCTGCGGCGACGAGTGCGGCTGATTGAGCTCCGCGAATCTCGAGGGCGTTGAGCGCCTCGGTCCCCCCGCGGATTGCTGCTGCGAGGGCTCGCGGGGAGAAAGAGTCGGCGTTGATCGCAGCAGAGATCTGTGTGCGCTGGGTGGTGATGTAAGGCTTGATGACGTTGAGGACGTGGCTGCGTTCGGTCGTAGCTGTGGGGCGCGCAACGACGACACCGCCGGTGGCGGCGTTCGCGGCGCTGATCGCGGCATGGAGCCGCTCGGTTCGTTGCGTCTCATGGCTGCGAAGTGCGACAAGCAGAGCCTCGCGCGTCGAGAGCAGCTTCTCACGGTCCTTCTGCTGAGCCGTCCGGCGCGGTTCGGCCGTCCGTAGCTTGTCGAGCTCTTCCTTGATCGCAACGAAGGTGTCTGGGTCGAGGTTGCGCTCGTGCAGCTCCCGCATGACTTCGCCGTACGACGCCTTCTCATCCGCCGTGCCGGTTTCCCAAGCCAGACGGGCGGCATCGATCTCGTCGCGCGAGGCGGACACAGCGGCTGTCATCTCGTTGAGCAATTCGCCCATTCGGACCTGTAGCTGGGTGACTGCTTGCACTACGCGGTTCAGATGCTGACGTTGGGGTGCGTCTTCGACGTCCGCGAGGGGCGCGGCGAGATCCCGCAGTGCATGCGCTTGGGCCAAGGAGGCGCGAGCCTCGTCGACTGCGTTGACTCGCTGGGCGCCTTCCGAGAACAGGGCTGCGCCTTGTCCAAGTCGTTGCTGCCCAGCGAGCTTGGTGGGCACGTCAGTTGTTTCGTAGTGGGCCACCTGTTCGCTGAGGCCGGGCATGCGCGCGAGCTCAGCGTCGAAAGCGTCGAGAGCGTCTTCGGCGCGAATGAGGTCCTCACGGTTCGTTCGCAACGACTGGAGCGTGCGTTGCATGTCGGCATCGTCGCCGAGTTCTCCATTGAACCTGCGAACCAACTCGGCGACGCGTTCGGTGCTGCCTGACAGCTCAGCGAGCTCGTGCTGGCCGAAAATCTCAACGGGCCCAAGTACTTCGATGGGTGACAGGTTGGTCCGCGTTCCCGCAGCATCGAGGACGACAGGCGGGTGAGGAATCTCGCGTTCGATTGTGAAACGTTTCGGTATCGGGTTGACCGCTTCGACTTCTACCCGGATGATCGTGCCTCCATGGAGAACCGATGAGACGATGCTCTTGTGATCCGCCTTCACCTGGGGAGTGATCGGCTCGAGTGCAAGCGCGTGACGGATGCTCTCGATGATCGTTGACTTGCCGGCGCCACGACCTCCAATGAGTGCGGTGAGGTCCTCAGAGATCGGCACGGTCACGCCGCTGAGGTAGCCGCCAGTCCACGAGACGCTCCTGATTCTCGTGCGGGGCTGGATCGTCGGATCGGTCACTGAGATCCTGGTGGCTGGCGTTCGAACAGCCAGCTTGAGGCTGCGAAGCGTGGGAGCGCTGACCTTGAACCATGAGCTCGCCCCTTCGGTTCGCAGCTGGCGTGGGCCCATGACGTCGTCGGCGTGGATGATGGCGAGGGGATGGGGGCGCGCAAAGATGCCAGTTCCCTCGATCACCGCGGTCTGGTCGCGTGTGCGCTCGGCGGTCGGTGTGATGCCAATCGCGTGAAGGTCGGGCGCTTGGATCATGGCCGCGAGGGGTTGGCCCGAGCGGGTGGTGAGGAGTCCGGCGGGCTTCACATTGACGTGGGCTGGGATGACAAGCGCGTCGTCTTCACTCATCCGCTGCATGATCTGTGCGTACGGGTCCCCGGGGGTTCCGTTTGGGCAGCCCGGCATGACGCCGCATCGACCGATGGAAGCGTTGATGGAGGAGAAGTCGGCGTCGGCATCGAAGATCACCAGGATGTGGACGCCCTCGGAGGAGTTGGCCTCGAATCCAGGGAGCGCGACGATGCCCTTCTGCTTCGCCGCAGCGATGAGGCCTGCAGAGGAGTCCACCCGCCAGTGATCGGTGACTGCGATGAGTGAGATACCGAGCGAAACACACTCCGCAAGGAGAGCTTCGTTGTAGTCAGCTTCGCTGTCGAAGAAGTTCGATGGAGCGTTGCGTCCCTCATACGAAAAGGGATTGACCTGGAGAGCGGCGCGGATCCAATGGGCACCGATAGGCGTGGGGGTCGACTCTGGCACAAGAACTCCTGACGTGGGCAATGCTCAGTAAGGTACCGCCTGTCCCCGACAAATGGGGACCGCACGAATACAACCGTTTGTGGCACAGTGGTCGGCGCGCAGCGTCGCTGATTGGCCAGAGGAGCTCATCAGCGTCCCGCGTTCCCTCAAAGCAGACGGGGCGTTCAGCGGTAGATCGTCGTCCCGTTGAAGACGTAAGGGAGCTCCGCCAAGTACGCGCCGAGAAACTCCTCCGCCGTGTGCTTGAGACCGAAGCTGCCAGCGTGATTTCTCCGCACTGATCGATGACGAGACCTGGCGCACTGGCCCGCAGTCGGTCATCGACGAGTACGGCAACTCCTACCTGCAGGCCGGCGGCACCGCGGAGAAGATGAGCTTCGAGCTCCGCCGACGTGAGGGCGACGGCGAGTACCGCTTCTACATCGTCGGCCGTGACCACGACCTCGCGGAACCGCTCACGGAGACCATCGACGTGCAGGCTGCTCACGAGCCTCGGCACCCGTCAGAGCTCTTCACGGCCGACCAGGCAGCGCCGGTGTTCATGCACTACGTCGAACACCAGACGATCCCCGACGGGTACACGCTCCGTCTTATCGCCGACATGTGAGGGGTGGCGGCGCCGCCGCCGGGTGTCCGTGATCCGTTCCGGACTGGCGGCTCGGTGCCAGCTGGCACCGAGCCTCCAGGCTGGCCAGATGGAGCAGCGCCCTTACCGACCGAGCTCGTCCTCGACGAACGTCGGGCGGCCGAGCGTGACCGCCGGGATCGCTGCCGCGAGCGTGACGGCGAGGAGGAAGAGCAGTGGCAGCGTCCAGCCACCACTGGCGTCGTGGAGCAGCCCGACCACCAGCGGGCCGAGGGCGCCGAGCGCGTACGCGGTGCCCTGGGCGAAGCCGCTCAATGCGACGGTTCCGCCGTGTGTCCGGGTGCGGACGTTGATGAGCACGAGGCAGACGGGGAACAGGATCGAGCCGCAGCCGATCAGGAGCACCCAGAGCAGGGTGAGGGGCGCCGGCGCGAGCAGCAAGCCGAGGTACCCGAGTGCGAAGCTCAGGACGCCGGCGGCGATCAGCCAGCCGACGTTGCGGAGTCGGGGCACGAGCAGGGGAGCGATCAGCGCGCCGGGGACACTGATCACGCCGGTGACGGCGAGGAGCACGCCCGCTTCGGTCGGCGTCGATCCGGCGACGTCCTGCAGGATCTCCGGCAGCCAGGCGAAGGCCGCGTAGGTGCAGATCGCGCTCGAGGAGAAGAGCGCGGTGATCGACAGTGCGGCGCGTGATCGCCACAGGCGGGTGACGACCTCGGGGGGCGCGGGGCTGACGAGACCGGCGTCCTCGCGGCGCAGTCGTCGCTGCTGTGCGAGGACGACGAGCCAGGGGACGAGCGCGGCCGCCGAGGTGACTGCCCAGACGGCGAGCGAGGTCCGCCACCCGGCGTACTGCGCGATCGGTGCAGCCAGGGCAGCCGGTACCGCGGTGCTGACGCCCACGATGCACGCGTACACCGCGGTGAGCAGGGCGACTCGGTCGGGGAAGTAGCGACGGACGACGGACGGCAGCAGCACGTTGCCGACACCGGTCCCGGCGAAGGCCACGATGCTGCCGACGAGCAGCATCGCGACGCCGGGTGCGAAGGCACGGACGAGGTGGCCGACGGTGATGAGGACCAGCGCGAGGACGATGCCGCCGTCGAGCCCGAGGCGGCGTGCGACGCGTGGTGCCGTGAACCCCGAGGCCGCGAACAGCAGCGGCGGCAGGGTGCCGAGCAGGCCGACGTCGAGGTTCGAGACGGGGAAGTCGTTCCGGATGTCACCGATGATCGGTGAGACCGCAGCGACTGCTTGGCGAAGGGTGAACGCCACGAGCACGATGCCCAGCAGCGCGGCCGTGCGACCCGCCCACAGGGGAAGGCGACGGCTCTCGAGCATCTGCCGAGTCTAGGGGTGAGGGTGTTTGGTCTCGGTGGTGCGGCCGCTGTTCGCGACCGCGCTCCGGACTGGAGGCGCGGTGCCAGTCACGCGTGAGGTCAGCGCTGATGAGGGTTGTCCTTTCCTGCATCGGGTCAGAAGGGCCTGGACTGTTCTTGAGTGGTACTGCAGTATGTCAGACAACACCACGACTTCTGCGGCTCGAGTGTCGCAGCTCGATCGCAGAGGGAGGCGCCAGGTGCGGAACCCGCTGGAGCGCTCGGGACACTGGCGGGCGAGTCTTCGCACAGCCGACGGCTGGCGAACTGCCCGTGAGGCCCGGGGGTCGTACGCCACCGCTTCGATGCTCGAGTGGGGGAGCATCACGAAGGGACTCGTGGGCACGACGGCCTGTCTCACACTCGAGGTCGAGCGGCCGGTCGCGCACTACCTCCCCGGTGTGCCCGACGCCGAGATGACCGTTGCTGACCTCGTCCACCACACCTCGGGTCTGCCTCGGCTCCCGGCCACGATGCGCGACCGCGTGTTCGCCGACCCCTACCGAGAGGCTGTCGGAGTTCGGCTGGACCTGGCAGCTGCGGTGCCGGCCACGCCCCGAGGCCAGTTCGTGTACTCGAACCTCGGGTACGCCCTCCTCGGTGCAGTGCTCGACGAGGTGCACGGCGACTGGTTCGCCGCCGTGCGCGAGCACGTCATCGAGCCGGCGGGGATCACCTCTGCGGCGCTCGTGCCTGCTCCGGCAGAGCGCGTGGTGCCGAAGTTCCTCGGTCGTCCGATCACACCGTGGGCGCTCGGACAATCGTCGTTCGCGGCGGCAGGCGGCGTCTGGTCCACGTTCGACGACCTCTGTCGCTACGCCGACTGGGCGCTCGCGCCTGACGCTGGAGGCGCTCGCACGGTGAGCTGGCAACGGGAAGGGGCATCGAGCTGGATCAACGGCGAGGTGCGGGCGGCAGGAGCAGTCATAGCCAACGCGGCAGGAGTCACCGCGGTCGTGCACGCGCTCGCGAAGGCCCCGCATGCGGCCGACAAGATCGCCACTGCGCTCATCGAGCACGAGGTGCGGCGGTAGCGCGCCGGGCCTCCCGCAGGATCTTCGCAGCCATCGCTGTTGCGTTCCCCGTCATCGTCGCGTCCAGACAGCACGGCGGCGATGTCAGTTCGCGCCGCGCGGGCGGCCCCGGGCTCCCGCGCTTCGCTGGGTCACTCGCCGGCGCTGGTCACGCCGGCGGCGTCGTGCCCGCGCCCTCGGTGTCGTCTGCGCCCGAGGGACCTGTACCAGCCTGGTCGAGGTTCTCGTGCGGATCACCCATGTCCCCGGTCGCTCTGCCGGTGGGGGACAGTCCGAAGTGCTTGCGGACGGCGTTCGCCTCGGTGGCGGACAAGGTGTTTCCGGCGCCTGGGGAGGGTGCGCCCTTGATCGCGCTCTTCGCGTACCCGACGTGCAGGTCCCTGCCGTCGAACGTGGCGTCCTCGACCGGGACGAGCGCGGTGCGACCCCCGATGAGTCCTGTCGCGACGCTGACGAACGCAGCGCTGCCGTCCTCGTCGGAGGGGAACACCTGCCTGACCTTGCCGACCGATGCGCCGTCCCGATCTCGGACGGTCGCGTTCTCGACCTCGTGGATCCTGCTCTTGGTGATCATGGGCGTAGTGAACGCCCGATGCCTGGTGCTTCGCGGCAGAGACGTCCGGGCCGCCGCCGAAGGTGTGAACACCGAAACTCTGGGTTCGGGTCGACACGGTGGGCGGCACTGAATGCCCGGCTCATCGCTGCCCACGGACCGCCCGTTGACGAACTTGGCACCGAGGCCGGCCCCGATCACGACGACCGGGGTGCCGACGACGAAGGCGGCGGACGATGCCCCGGGGAAGCCGTGAGCGATCGCGAGCAGTGCTGCGAGTGCAGCGATGACGATCAGGATGTACAGCAGCCATGCACGCATGGTGAATCTCCTTCCGTGTATCGGATCAGAAGGGTGTGGACGAGCGGCTGCTCGGTGAATTCCACCTTGCACCGAGTACGCAGAACGCGCAACGTGGAATACCAGTTGTTCAAGGCCCGCCCCGCCAGAGGGGTTCCGTCAGAACCCTTCAACTCGCCACCGTCCGCTCGTACGGTTCCAGGTGTGGATCACCGAGCAGAGGTACGCGACTACCTGACGTCGCGCCGAGGGCGCCTCACCCCGGTGCAGGCCGGGATCGAGCCGAGCGGAGGCCGTCGCCGTGTCGCGGGGCTGCGCCGCGACGAGGTCGCCCGACTGGCGGGCGTGAGCATCGACTACTACACCCGCCTCGAGCGGGGGAACCTCTCCGGTGTGTCCGATTCCGTCCTCGACGCGATCGCCCGGGCGCTGCAGCTGGATCGCGCCGAACACGATCACCTCCACGACCTCGCGCGCACGGCGAACGAGGCGGGAGTCCGCTCGCGACCTCGCTCGCTGGTCGTGGAGTCGGTCCGGCCTGAGGTGCAGTACCTGCTCGATGCGATCACGGGCGCCCCTGCGTTCGTCACGAACACGCGGATGGACATGGTGGCCGCGAACACGCTCGGCTTCGCGCTCTACTCCGAGATGTACCGGGGCGCCGCTCGCCCGGCGAACCACTCGCGCTTCATCTTCCTGGACTCGCGCGCGCACGCCTTCTACCCCGACTGGGAGCGGGCAGCGAACGTGAACGTCGAGATCCTCCGGCGCGACGCGGGCCGCAACCCGCACGACACGAAGCTCGCGGCGCTCATCGGCGAGCTGTCGATGCGCAGCGACGACTTCCGCACCCGGTGGGCCGCGCACAACGTGCGACGCCACTACACCGGTCTGAAGCAGTTCCAGCACCCCGTGGTCGGCCTGCTCGAGCTCACCTTCCAGGTCAGCGAGCTGCAGGACGACCCCGGCCACTCGATGACCGTGTACCCGGCCGTCCCCGGCAGCGCCTCCGACGAGAAGATCCGGATGCTCGCCACCTGGGCCGCCACGGAGGACATCGCACGCCTCCCCGCCAGCACGGCGAACTGACCCCGCGCGCCGCCGCCGCAGCCCGCGCGACACCGCCCCGAGCCTCCGTAGGACCCATGCCATCCACTGTACCCGTGCGCCTCCCCGACCAGAGCGCTCCTGACGAACCCCGCGCCATGCCCTGGCTCGCCCTCGCGCTCCTCGCCACGATGGGGTTCGTCCTCGTGGCCGCCGAGACGATGCCCGCCGGCCTCCTGCCGGTCATCGCCGAGGGCATGGGGATCAGTGAGGGGACCGTCGGACAGTTCATCAGCGTCTGGGCGCTCGGCACGGTGATCGTGACGATCCCCGCGATCAGCCTGACCCGCGGTTTCCGCCGCAAGCCGCTGATCCTCGTGACGATCGCGTGCCTCATCGCCGCGAACACCGTCACGGCCCTCTCCAGCGACGTCGTCGTGTCGCTCGTGTCCCGGTTCTTCGCCGGTGCGTTCACCGGGGTCATCTGGGGGATGCTCGCCGCCTACGGTCGTCGGATCAGCCCGCGCGACCGCTCCGGGCTGGCGCTGTCGATCGTCTCGGTCGGCGCTCCGGTCGGCTTCGCCCTCGGCACGCCACTGGGTGCCTGGCTCGGGACGACGTTCGACTGGCGCTGGTCCTTCGGCGGGCTGAGCCTGATCGCGCTGGTCACGTTCGTGCTGATCGCCCTGTTCGTGCCGGACGCGCCCGGTCAGCCGAGGACCGCGGTGGGGAGCCTGCCGTTGGCGCGCGTCTTCGCGATGCCCGGCGTCGCGATCGTGTGTCTGGTGATCTTCGTCTGGATGCTCGCGCACAACACGATCTACACCTACATCGCACCGTTCCTGCGCGACGGTGGCTCGGGCCTCAGTCCGGACCTCGTGCTCCTGGTCTACGGCGTCTCCTCCATCATCGGCGTCGCGATCACCGCGGCCTGCATCGACCGCTGGCCGAGAGCGCTGCTGCACCTGAGCATCGCGGTGTTCGTCGTCGCGGGGCTGATCCTGCTCGTGGGTCGCGGAGCGCCAGCTCTCGTCCTGGTGGCGAGCGTGCTGTGGGGCATCACCTTCGGTGGGGCCTCCGCCCAGCTCCAGTCAGCGCTCAGTCGCTCCGGTCGCGAGAACTCGGACGTCGCGAACTCGTTCCTCCCCGTGGCGTTCAACCTCGCGATCTTCGCCGCTGGCGTGATCGGAGCGGTGCTGCTCGAGCGCTTCGACGCCCTGGTGCTCGCGGTGCTGATGGCGGGACTGGGCGTGATCGCCCTGCTCATCACCCTCCGTGGCCGCCGGTCGGCGTTCGCGGCCGACCGGAACTGAGCAGATTCGCGACTGGAGGCTCGGTGCCAGCTGGCACCGAGCCTCCAACCGGTGCTCGTCATCGCCTCGGGTGTCCGACGGAGCCGCCAGCGGTCCTGGCCGGACCACGTGACGGACTGGAGGCCGTGCTCACCTGGTGAGCACGGCCTCCAGTCCGTCGATGGCACGGCCGTCACCGTCACGCCCGTCGGCGGTGCCACCACGACCGCCGGACTCGGCGGATGACGGTGTCGTCGTCAGTGGCAGGAGGAACCGGTGTCGGCGATGTCGTTGACGGCGTGCTGCATCCCGCACACGAGGTGCTCGTACACGGCGGCGACCGGCGTGAGGACGGTGCGGGCGATCTGTGACGGCAGCCCGGACGTGATCGCCAGGCCGAGCAGGACGACGATCGCAGGTGCGACGAGCCAGGAGCGGTACGCATCCCTCGAGGCGGCCGGAGCGACTGCACCTGCCGACGGTTCGGGATCTCGTTCCATGGGTCCACACGACCATCCGCGTGGGGGTCACCGCACCAGTGCGGTTACGCACACCGGAGGGTGGACTCAGGCGGGGACGACCTCCGCCTCGACGGTCCGGATGTGCGCGAGGACGGCGGCGGCTGCGGAGACGGGCCGGCGGGCGGCGATGTAGCCGTCCGGGCGGATGAGCACGACAGCGTCGTGGGCCGGCGCGTACCGGGTTGCAGCCTGGCCTCGGGAGTCCTCGATCGCTCCGGCGCCGATCCGATGGACGTGGACGTCTGCAGGCGAGGCTTCGAGCGGTCGCATGTCCTCGGGGTGGTCCGAGAACACGAAGATCGTCCAGTGGGGGCCTCGGAGGAGGTCGAAGGTCGATCCGGCGAAGCCGAGGCCCCGGAGACCCGTCGCGTACGGTGCGCGGACGGCGGGCTGGTCGTCGAGGGACAGGGTGTTCGGGGCGTAGCGCAGGGACAGTCCGGTCGTGTCGTCACCGCCCATGCTGTCGAGTCCGCGGTCGACTCCTTCCGCGCCACCGGTCGCGCCGGCGCGGAACGTGTGCATCTTGTCCGTGCTCATCTCGAGGACGGAGGCGGCGATCGGTCGGCGCTCCAGCTCGTACGTGTCGAGGAGGACGGGGTCCGCGCCCTGGACGACTGCGGCGAGCTTCCACCCGAGGTTCCAGCTGTCCTGGATCCCGGTGTTCATGCCCTGCCCTCCCGCTGGCGAGTGCGCGTGGGCTGCATCGCCGGCCAGGAACACACGCCCGACGCGGTACTGGGCTGCGAGACGGACGTTGGCGCGGTAGAGCGAGAGCCAGGTCGCTTCCTTCAGGGTCACCCGGTCCTTCCCGAGGTGGTCGTCGAGCAGCTGCTGG
Source organism: Curtobacterium sp. VKM Ac-2865 (assembly GCF_015350905.1). GTDB lineage: Bacteria > Actinomycetota > Actinomycetes > Actinomycetales > Microbacteriaceae > Curtobacterium. The sequence continues at coordinate 47,779 of NZ_JADKRZ010000004.1, forward strand.
TACAGCTCGAGCGACGGCGGTTCCGCGCCGTCGCCGGCCTCGGTCGTCGACTGCCACTGCCAGAGGTCCGTCGTGGGGAGCGGAGTGAGGCCGATCATGCCGTCGCTGGTCGGCAGGATGTACTGCCGCCCGTGGTCGAGTCCTTCGAGACGGACGTCGCCGAGGTACCAGCGGTCGTGCATCGTGAACCCGTCGAACGCCACGCCGAGCGCGTGACGGACCGTGCTCCTGCCTCCGTCGGCGCCGACGACCCATCGGGCGCGGATCGTCTCCGGGCCGTTCGGTCCGTCGACCAGCACGTCGACGAAGTCGGCCTGCTGGTCGATGTCGGTGGCGGCGGTGCCGAACTCGACGTGGACACCATCGAGTGCCAGACGGTCCCGGAGCGGGCCCTCGACGTCGAACTCGCTGATCCAGAGCGTCTCCGGGTACGCGGTCGTGGTCGGGTCGGACACCGGAACGGTGATGGGTTCTCGGTCGATCACCGTGCCGTCGTCGGTGATCATGCGGACCGGCAGCTTCGTGACGCCACGCGTCAGGACCTCGTCCGCGACGCCGAGGTCGTCGAACACCTCGAGACTCCGTGGTTGCAGGCCCTTCCCGCGCGAGGCGACGCTCGGGACGTCGAACCGCTCGATGACGCGGACACGGGTTCCGCGTCGGGCGAGGTCGCAGGCGAGCGTGAGCCCCGTGGGGCCGGCACCGATGACCACGACGTCCGTCATGGTGGTCGGGCTCGGGCTCGGGGTGATGGGGGTGGTACGAGGCATGACGCTGCCTTCCGATTCGGAGCACGGGGTTGGGCCGGAGTTTTCACACTACACCGTGTAGTTGCAAAACTCGATGGCTACAGTCGGGGTATGTCCGTTCCCACCCGTGCTCTCCGCCCGAGCTCCGAGCGGAAGCGGGCGGCGATGCTCGACGCTGCCCGGGACCGCTTCCTGGTGGACGGCTACGACCGCACGTCCGTCGATGCCGTCGCCGCGCAGGCGGGCGTCTCCAAGCGGACGGTCTACGACCACTTCGCGGACAAGGACGGCCTGTTCGCCAGCGTCGTGGAGCAGGCGGCCGTGGCGTTGATGTCGTCCGTCGAGGAAGCTGTTGAGCAGGAGCTCCGGGTGGATCGCGATCTCACCACCGCGCTCCTGGCGTTCACACGACGGATCGCCACCCAGGCGCTGCAGTCGTCTGACTACGCAGTGGTGAAGCTGCTCCTCGAGTCGGGTCGGTCGGTCCCCGCGTCCGGGACGGATCTGGCACATGGCCCCGAGCAGGTCATCGCGGCCCGGTTCGGCGATCTGGCCGAAGCCGGCGTGATCCGCGCGGCGAACCCGCGTCGGGCCTCCGAGCACTTCACCGCGCTGACGTTCCTCCTGGCACTGAACGCACCGGAACTCGACGCCGCCGCCGTCGACGCGGTCTTCGTCGACGGCGTGGACGCCTTCGTCCACGCGTACGGCGCCGAGCGCGCGGCTTCGTGAGCTGAGCGCTGCGGTCCGCTCAGCGTCGGGCTATCGTCCCGACGGGACAGCGGCGCCGACGAGCTCCGCCCGGACGATGTCCGCTCCGGCCGACAGCGCGCCGAGCTTGTCGAGCGCGGCACCCCGCGCGAGCGGAGCCATGCCGCAGTTGGAACTCGGGATGAGCTTGTCGGCGTCGACGAACTCCAGGGCGCGACGGAGCACCTCCGCGACCTCTTCCGGGGTCTCGACGGTCTCGGTCGCGACGTCGATGGCGCCGAGCATGACCTTCTTCCCGCGGATGAGCTCGACGAGCTCGAGCGGGACGTGGGAGTGGATGCACTCGAGCGAGACGATGTCGATGGACGACTGCTGCAGGAGCGGGAAGGACTGCTCGTACTGGCGCCACTCGGCCCCGAGCGTCTCCTTCCACTTGTTGTTTGCCTCGATGCCGTAGCCGTAACAGATGTGCACGGCGGTCTCGGCGCGGAGGCCCTCGGCAGCGCGCTCGAGTGCGGCGACGCCCCAGTCCTGCACCTCGTCGTGGAAGACGGTGAAGGCGGGCTCGTCGAACTGGATGACGTCGACGCCGGCGGCTTCGAGCTCCCGCGCCTCCTGGTTGAGGATCGTGGCGAACTCCCACGCCAGCTTCTCGCGGCTCTTGTAGTGCTGGTCGGAGAGGGTGTCGATCATGGTCATCGGGCCGGGGAGCGCCCACTTGATCGGGCGGTCGGTCTGGGCGCGGAGGAACGCGGCGTCGTCCACGAACACGGGCGCCCGGCGGCTGACGGCGCCGACGACGGTCGGAACGGCAGCGTCGTACCGGTCACGGATCCGGACGGTCTCCTTGCGGTCGAGGTCGACGCCGTCGAGGTGCTCGATGAACGTCGTGACGAAGTGCTGGCGGGTCTGCTCGCCGTCGCTGACGATGTCGAGGCCGGCGCGCTCCTGCTCGTGGACCGCGGCGCGGAGTGCGTCCTGCTTGCCCTCGGTCAGTGCTGCGCCGTCCAACCGCCAGGGGGACCAGAGCTTCTCGGGCTCGGCGAGCCAGGACGGTTTCGGCAGGCTGCCGACGATCGAGGTGGGCAGGAGGGTGCTCATGTGCAGGTGGTTCCTGTCGTTGGGGGAGGTCAGTGGGTGAGAGCGGCCTGAGCTGTGGGCGACAAGGCCCACTGCTCGAGGAGTGCTCGGTGCGGCCTGACGAGGTGCTCCTCGGTGTACCGGCCCTGGGTGATCGCGAGGCGGCTGCGTTCCTCGCGGTCGTAGGAGACGGGCGGCACCGAGTAGTCCGTGTGCGCCAGGCTCGGGCGGTAGGTGCTCGGCGCGGCCGTGTCGGCGTTGTAGATCTCCGGTCGGTAGATCTTCTGGAACGTCTCCATGGTGCTGATCGTGCCGATGAGCTGCAGGTCCGAGTAGTCGTTCGCCACGTCGCCGCGGGAGTAGAACGCGAGCGGGGCCTTCCCGCCGGCGGGCATGAAGTAGCGCACCTGCATCCCCATCCGACCGAAGTAGTCGTCGGTGAGGGAGGAGTGCTCGTGCTCGTACTCGGCGCCGAGGGCCGGGTGCACGTACTCGGTCTGCCGGTAGGTCTGGCTCGTCGAGACGCTGATGCACACGACGGGCTCGGCGCTGAAGTCCGAGTGGAACGCCGAGGACTCCAGGAAGCGCTGGAAGAGCTGCCCGTGGAGCTCGCCGAAGTCGGACGGGACCGAGGACACCGACGGCAGCAGGACGGCGAAGTCGTAGTCGCGCAGGTACGACGAGAAGTTGTTGCCCAGGATCCCCTGGTGGCGCTCGCCGGTGTGCTGGTCGAGGACCGCGACGTCGAGCATCTCGAGCAGGGGGAACTCGCCGGAAGCACCGCCGTCGACGAAGTGCGCCGTGACCGAGACGATGTCGAGCTCGACGCGGTACCGATCCCCGGCCGAGCCGGCTGAGCTGGCCGAGCCGGCCAGGCCGGCCGCGCCCGCCGCCGCCAGCTCGTTGCAGCGCCGATCGATCATGCCGATGGCGTTGCGGAGGTTCTGCTGGCGGTGCTCGCCGCGCGCCAGGTTGGCGAAGTTCGTGGTCAACCGGGAGCTGTCCGCGGGGGAGTAGTCCTCGTCGAACCGCGTCCGCGTGGTGCTGAAGGTCAGGTCATTCGCCATCCCCCGAGCATGACGGCAGACGTGGGTCATCAGGTAATACCGAGACGCTATGCGGCGGTATAGCCTGCGCCTATGGCCCGGGTCTCGAACGACATCTCCCTGCAGCAGCTCCGGTACTTCATCGAGGTCGCCACCGAGGGCTCGATCAGCGCAGCAGCCGACCTCCTCTACGTCGCGCAGCCGACTCTGTCCGCGGCGATGAAGGACCTCGAGACGCGGATCGGACGCCCCCTGTTCACCCGCTCGGCCCGCGGCGTCGTGCTCACCGTCGACGGCGTCGAGTTCCTCGGGTACGCCCGCCAGGTCGTCGAGCAGGTCTCCCTGCTCGAGCAGCGCTGGGTCGGTGGCCAGGCGTCGCGTCGGCTGCTCGGGGTGTCGGCGCAGCACTACTCGTTCGCGGTGGAGGCCTTCGTCCGCATGGTCGAGGCGGCGGCTGCGGACGAGTACGAGTTCTCGCTCCGTGAGACACGCACGTGGGACATCATCGAGGACGTCCGCACGCTCCGGAGCGAGGTGGGCATCCTCTACCGCAACGACTTCAACCGGCAGGTCCTCGGCAAGCTGCTGCGGGACGCCGGGGTCGTCTTCACCCCGCTGTTCGTCGCCCAGCCGCACATCTTCGTGGCTCGCAGGAACCCGCTCGCGTCACGGAAGCGGGCGACCCTCGCCGACCTGGCAGACCTGCCTCGGCTGACGTTCGACCAGGGCGCGAACAACTCCTTCTACCTGGCCGAGGAGATCCTGTCGACGATGTCGAGCAAGCGGGAGATCCGGGTGTCGGACCGGGCGACGATCTTCAACCTGATGATCGGCCTGGGCGGGTACACGATCTCGACCGGTCTCATCAGCGACGACCTCGACCCCGAGATCGTCGCCATCCCGCTCGACGTCGACGAACGCATCGAGATCGGGTGGATCGCCCACGCCTCGGTCCCCCTCACCGTGCAGGCGCAGGCGTACCTGGACGAGCTGCGGGCGGTGGTCACCAGCTACGGCGTCGAGCCGCTCGGGTGAGCGGGTGGACACCGGACTGGAGGCTCGTGGCGGGCCCGCCACGAGCCTCCAGTCCGTCCGCATCCGGGGTGCGCTGGACGGCGGCTGCGCCGCCGCTGCCAGGTTCGGCCAGTTACCCTGGCCCGGCCAGGACCTCGGTCGTGCGCGACATCCCGAACCGCATGCGGAGGCACCGTGCTCGACCTGACCCGACGACCGTCCCGAACGGCACCGCGCTTGATTGCCGGGCTGCTCGTCGCCCTGGTCGCGACGGTCGCGACCGGGTGTGCCTCGACGAAGCCCGCCGAGCGCGAGCCCCTCGCCGCCTGGAACGCCGCCGTCGCCGACCGTTCCGATGCTCCCGCGAAGTGGGTCGCGCTCGGGGACTCGATCACCGAGGGCCAGGGCGCTTCTGCCCGTTCCACGCGCTGGATGGACCTGACGCTCGACCAGCTCCGGACGCGCCACCCGACCTCGGGAGCCCGCGGCGGTGCCGGGTACCTGCCCGCGCAGTTCGCCGTCTACGCGCCGGACTCGACCTGGGGCGACTGGGCGACGTCGAAGACGGGGTCGAGCCAGTACGACGTGACCGTCCCCGACCTGGGCTACCGGGCGGTCGCCATGCAGGCGGGTGCGTCGCGGACCTACCCGTTCACCGGGACCGGGATCGACATCTGGTGGGCGCGGTACCAGGGGTCGGGCGACTTCACCTACAGCATCGACGGCGGCGCACCGAAGACGGTGTCGACGACGGGGAAGGCCAGCACGGGGACCGTCACGAAGGTGGACGACCTGCCGCGTGGGGAGCACGCCGTCACCGTCACCGCGGTGGACCCGTTCTCGCTGCAGGGCTTCACGGTCTACGACGGCGATCGGGACAAGGGCATCCAGCTGTACGACTCGGCGCACTCCGGGGCGACGATCGCGACCTTCACCGAGGACCAGGCCGGCTTCCTGCGGGCCATGCGCCGCGCCGGGCCGAGCCTGGTCACCATCACGCTGGGCGGCAACGACTCGCAGCACGTCACGCCCGCGGAACTCGGCAGGCAGTACCAGGCGTTCCTCGAGGCGCTCGCCGCACTGCCCACCAAGCCCTCGCTGCTCGTGATCGGCGAGTTCACGCCGGCGCCCGCGATGACGAACAACATGTCGAGCCCCTGGTCGAGCTACCTCTCCGCGACGAAGAAGGCCGCTGCCGCTGCCGGGGCCGCGTACGTCAGCATGGACGACACCTTCCCGAAGGCCACGTACTCCGGCACCGGGATCTACTCGACGGACGGTCTGCACCCGAACGACACGGGCCAGCGGCGGATCGCGAAGCTCGTGCTGTCCACGCTCGCCGCGCACGAGGACTGACCGGCCGCCCCTCGCTGCGAGCGGTGGTCCCCAGCTAGGGCGTCGATGCGCCCGGGTGGACCGGCTGCGTGCGCCGGCGGCGGTCGACGGCGATGATGCCGGCGCTGACGAGGCCGGCGAGCACGGCTCCGACCGTGTTCATGAACCAGTCGTTCGTGTCACACGCCCTGCCGAGGTCCGGCAGCAGCGCCTGGACGAGCTCGATGGCGGCGGACAGCCCCGACGCCGCAGCCACGACGGCGACCGGACGGCTCGTGCGCAGCGCGGCGAAGAGCGTCAGCGGGAACAGGAGCGCGACGTTGGCGAGCGTGTCGATGCCCTGGAACGGGATCGAGAACTGCACCGTGCAGAAGGTCCCGTTGCCGCCGTCGCCCGCCGGGGTCATGGTCAGCGCGAACACCCCCACCGCGCTGATGACGGCGAGCGTCATGAGCATCCGCCGAGCCCGCTGGCGGTACGCGAACCACCCCAGGGCCGTGAGTGCGACCAGGACGACCCAGAAGAGCACCTTCACGGCCGACGCGTGGTTGACGAGGAAGGTCGTGATCACGGAGGAGATCCTCCCATCGTTGATGCAGGCCGGCGGCACCGATGCGCTCGTCGCTATGGTGTCTGCGTGCGAGACCTCGTGTGGGACGGGTACCTGAACGCCCGTGACCTGGGCGGACTCCCGACGCCCCTGTCCGCGACCGGGGCGACGCGCTTCGGCAGGGTAGCGCGAGGGCCGCGCCGCGAGCTGCTGACCGAGGCCGGATGGCGGGACGCCCGCGGCTGGGGCCTCGCGGCCGTCGTCGACCTCCGCTGTGCGGACGAGATCGGCGTCCGCGACGGGGACCCGGTCGTCTCGCTGGAGACGCGCGAGGCGGTGCCGGTGGTGAGCGCGCCCACGGAGGACCAGGACGATCCCGAGTTCCGTGAGACGTGCTTCCCGATCCTGGACTCGCCGGAGTACTGGCGCCACAACTGGCGCATCCTGCCGCACCTCGTGCTCGCGACGTTGACCGCGATCGCGGACGCTCCGCACGGACTCCTGGTGCACTGCAGTGCTGGCCGAGACCGCACTGGCATGGTCAGCGCGCTCCTGCTCAGCAACGCGGGGGTTTCCCCCGCAGTGGTCGCTGCCGACTACGCGGAGTCGGTCCGGGCTATGGCGGGGGCGAAGACGCACGCGCCCAACGACCGGCAGGCCACCTGGGGGACGGACGAGGTCGACGAGTGGATCGCCGCGACTGCTCTGATCGTCGAGGACGTAGCTGCCGACGTCGACGCCGCCTTCGCGACCATCGGGGCTGACGCCGACCTGCGGTCCCGGCTGCGCGCACGTCTGACGGAGCGCTGATGCGATTGCCCCCGCGTCGGTGTTCCCGCAGTCTTGTCCCGGTCATCGATCGCCGGTGATCGCAAGGGGGAGCCATGTCTGCAGCGCCGATCCACGAGCTCATGCCACGCGTCGCCGCCCTCAACGCCCCGGGGGCCCCGTCCGTCTACGTGATCGAGGGGGCGACGATCACGGGCCGGTGGAACTACGACGACCCGGCTGTCGGACCGATGCTCGGTGACGGCGGAGCATCGTCGAACTTCCGGTACGTCGTCACGCTCGACCCGTCGACGGGCACGTTCCGCTGCTCGGAACGTGACGTCGGGTACAACAACGGGGCGTTGCGCGCCTACCGCGGGTACAGCCGCAACTCCAACCTCAACCTCGTGTCCCTCATCGTCACGCTGGTGCAACGAGCCGAACGCAAGCGACGGACCGGGAGCGCGACGCCGCCGCACCGGTTCCGGCCGGAGGAGCTCAAGGTCCCGCTCCGGACGGTGCTCGAGCAGAGCGGGTGGCGGCGGCGGGGCCTGATCCGCTGACGCGCTCTGACCGGTTGACGGGCTGACGCGCGCTCGCTCCGGGCGGATCTCAGCGGCGCGCGGCGATTCGCTGGAGGCGCGGGGTCGCGATTCCGAGATCGCGTGCGGTGCGCAGGGTGTCGGCGATGACCGCGCGGGGTTCCGCGGCGTTCGGGTCACCATGCCCTGCGAGGCTCGCTCGGGCGATCGGGACGAGGCGGGTGGCCAGTGCGAGCATGGTCCCCGTCATCCGGGAGAACCGCGCGGGGACCGTCGCCGTTCGGTGGAGGCTGAGGTCGACGCCCCGTGCTTCGAGGACCGGGAGGAGCTCCCGACTCGTCTGGAACGCGTCGCTGAGCGCCCGCCGGTCCCCGATCATGGCCGCGAGCCCACCGTGCTGCAGGGCAGCGGAGAACATGCCGGCGTCCAGGACGACGTGCAGCCAGAGCCATCCGCGCATGTCCCGCTGGTCTCTGACGGCGAAACCCGCCTGTCGGAAGGCGAGCCGGGCCTCCTGTCCGCGTCGGTCGTGACCGGTTGCCGGCGCTGCCAGGGTGACCGATCGGAGGACTCCGCCATGCAGGACGCCGTCGTCACTGAAGCCGCCGCCCGCGCCGGGGAAGCCGAACACCACCTGGTCAGCGGGGATCGGGGCGACGGCATCGAGCGGTTCCTCCCAGACGTTGCCGAGGACCACGACCGTCGCGTCGCCGATGCGGGGCGCCAGGAAGGCGGCGGCTTCGCGGAGTCGGTGGTGGCCGACGCTGAGGACGACGAGGTCGTAGCCATCGTCCGGGTGGACCGACTCACGGAGCCTCGTCCGGTAGAAGGATGTGCTCCGGCGGCCGAGGAGTCCGTGGCGTCCATCGACGACGTCCATCTCGACGGTGTCGCCGTACTCGGCAGCGCGGCCTGGGCGCACGTGGTGGTCCACCTCATGGCCTGCCTGCTGGAAGGCCTGGCCGTAGATGGTCGCGATGACACCGCGGCCGAACATGAGGATCCGCATCGCACACCTGTCCGCTAAGTTGGAGGCCGTCTCCACTTGCGACGATACGGAGACGGTCTCCACTTGTCAATGACTGCTGCCCGATCGAGGAGAACCAGTGCGCGCTGATGCCCGCCGGAACCGGGACGCGATCATCGCGGCGGCTCGGACGGTGTTCGAACAGGACGAACAACTCCGGTTCGACGACTTCGCCATGCGTGCCGGTGTCGGGGTCGGGACGCTGTACCGCCACTTCCCGACCCGGGAGGCGCTGGCGGCCGCGGTCTACCAGGGCGAGGTCGAGGCGCTCTGCGGAGAGGCCCGTGACTCTGAGCGGCCTGCGGCCGAGCGTCTCGAGGTGTTCCTGCACACGTTCGTGGAGTACGTGGTCGAGCACGCTGCGCTGGCTCGGACCCTTGCGTCCGTCGTCGACCCGGCGACGCAGGCCGAGGGCGGCAGCGAGCTCGAGCGGACGCTCGGCGACCTGATGACGGCTGCCGTCGCCGAGGGGGCGATCCGCGCGGAAGCGACTCCGGGCGCTGTGCTCGTCGCGCTGCACGGCATCGGGTCCGCGACCGACCGGCCGGAGTGGGCGGCGGAGGCGCGGGGGTTGGTGGAGCTGGTGCTGCGGGGGCTCCGGGCGCGCTGATCGCGTGCGGTCGGCTCGGAGCTGGGCGTCCGCGCTACGCGGTCGGACCGGCGGGGCGGTTGAGGCGGTCGGCGGCGCGTCCGACCAGCCAGTTGACGGCCCAGCCGAGCACGCCGATGACGGGGAGCGCGACGATGGCCACGGTCCAGAGCACCTTGACGAGGTCGCTCCGGCGGCGGTCACGCCAGACCTGTACCAGTGCGAGGGCGTCCAGCACGAGGATGATCAGGATCACCAGTACATGTGCGCCGGCGAGGTTCTCAAGCACGTCGTTCTCCTGTCTTCGCGCCGAGGCGCATCGCGTCCACGATAGGGCGGCGCGTGTCGGGCGGCGTCCGCTCTGCGGATGACTTGGCGAGCGTCTTCGACGATCGAGGATGACGGACTGGAGAACCGTGCCTGGATCGGACTTCAGCCGCGAGAGACCGCGGCGACGGCTTCGCTGATGGTCGAGCCCGGATGCTCCTGGCGGTAGCGCCGCACTGCTGCGGGATCGACGGGCGACGTCGGCTCCGTGACCGGGGTGTTGCCGATGACGGGCCTTGAGAGAGCGCTGACGAGCAGCGTCGCGAGCAGCAGGACCACCGCGATCGTCGGCGCAGACCATGCGTACGCGATCAGTGCTGCCGTGACTCCTCCGAGTGTCACGACTGCGGGCGTCCAGCGGCCCACGAGGTGTGCCGCTCTCCGGCCGGGGGAGTGCATCGTCGTCTCCTTCCGTCCCGGCACCGCTCGCCGGGATGTGTCCCAGCCTGCCGGGCACCCGTGGAACACGCAACGGCGGTGAGTCGGTCGCGCAGGTGAGCGGCAAGCGCCGAGCCGCGGCAACAGTGGAGCTGCCGGGGCCGACTGGTCAGTGCTGCTTCCGCCGGTTGCGGTTGGTGCCGAGCAGGATCGCTCCGACCATGAGGAGCAGGACAGCTGCCGTGATGCCGATCGACAGGCCCTCGGCGCCAGTCCGCCTCGCGTCGCGTCGCGGCTATGGTGGCGCCGTGGCGCAGGCGGAGGACTTCGAGCGCGAGCGGGGCCGGCTGACGGGCATCGCCGCTCGGATCCTCGACGACCGACACGAGGCCGAGGACGTCGTCCAGCTCGCCTGGATCAGGTGGCACGAGGCCGTCACCGTGATCGAGAACCCCGCTGCATGGCTCACCACGGTGACGACGCGGCTGTGCCTCGACCGCCTCCGCGCGCGCATCCCAACGCCAGCGGACGTGGACGGGACGCTCACCGAACAGGCACCGTCGTCGGCGCTCGGTCAGGACCCCGAGGGCTCAGCGCTGCAGCGGGAGGCGATCGGGCAGGCACTCCACGTGGTCGTGGACCGTCTGACGCCGAACGAACGCGTCGCCCTGGTGCTGCACGAGTCCTTCGGGTTCGACTTCGACACGATCGGGGACGTCCTCGGGCGGACGTCGAGCGCCGCGCGCAAGCTCGCGTCCCGCGCTCGGGCGAAGACCGCCGGCGCGGAGACCGGTGGCCGGCTGTCCGATCGGCAGGTGGTCGACGCCTTCATGGCGGCAGCGCGGGGGAGCGACCTCACACGCCTGTTGACGCTCCTCGCTCCCGGTGCGACCGTGCGTGCTGATGCCGCCGCGATCGCCGCAGGGACACCCGAGCGGATCGAGGGTCGGGAGCAGGTCGCTGGCTTCTTCGACGGCAGTGCGCGCGCGGCCCTGCCGGTGCTCGTGGACGGGCGACCGGGGGCGGCGTGGTTCCAGCGCGGACGGGCGATGGTCGCGTTCGACTTCACCGTCGACCGTGGGGTGGTCGAGGCGATCGTCTTCCGGGCGCAGCCGGAGGTCCTGGCCACCGTGGTGCGTCGACCCGACGAGTCCGACACGCCCGGTTCGACGTCGGATGAGGCCTGACGGTCACGTTCAAGCACCCTCGTCCGTCGAACAGGTGAGAGCTGTCGCGGACGTGACAGCGGGAACGAGGAGACCATGAAGACCATGACGTGCCGCGATCTCGGCGGCCCCTGCACGCTCGAGCACCAGGGCACGACCGCCGACCAGGTCATCAAGGCGCAGGACCGGCACCTCAGGGACGCGGTCAAGGCCGGTGACGCCTCGCACGCCGCGGCGCGCGACGAGATGAAGGGGCGGTGGCGGCACCCGAAGCAGTCGATGGACTGGTACAACGGCGTCAAACGGGCCTACGCGGATCTCCCCGCCGCGTGACGAGCGGCCTCGCTCCGGTCAGTCCTCGATGGGGTTCTGCGTCAGCGTGAACGTCAGCCCGCTCAGGTCGATCGTCTGCGCCTTGCCAGTGGTCACGTCCGACGACAGCCCGATCGTGTAGGTCACGTCGAGCACCGAGGTCCCCGCCGTGGGCTCGACGGTCCAGGTGGTCCGGCCAGCAGGGGCCAGCGACGAGCTCGTCGACGAGACGCCGAGCGACTGGGTCGAGGCGGCGATGAGGTCGGCGTCGCCGGTGATGCTCTGCGGCGTCCAGGACAGGTCGGCGGAGAGGTCGTCCCCGGTCGCGGTGACGTTCAGCGTCTGGTGGAACTGGTACGTGTTGCCCGGCACCATGCGCACGTTCGCGATGTCCACGACGTCGGAGCGGCCGCTCGTGATGTCCGTCCAGACGCCGTCGGAGTTCGCGGACAGGGCGAGCGTGCCCGAGCTGACGGTTGAGGGCTGGGTCTCGGCGTCGGCGTTCCAGAGGGCGAAGGTGCTCGCTCCACCGAGGAGCAGGGCGATGCCGGCGGCCCCGGCGACGGTGCCGTTGACGATCTTGAGCATGGGGTTCCGTTCGGGTCGGGTTCGCGGAATGCCCTGAACGTACCGGTCCCCCGAAGTGCGGACACGGGCCTCGTCCACTTCACCGGCCCCCAGAACGAGGGTGTGCCGATGGGTCGCGGTACATGGCTGTGCGGCAGTGGGGAGGCCCCCGTCGGTCGGCGGTCGGCCGTTCGACCGTAGAATCTCGTGTGACCTCCGAGCCCCTCGACCCCAGCAGCATCCCTCCCGAGGACCTCGCCGTCACGCTCCGGGTCCTCGAGCAGCTGACCGAGATCGACGAGGCGCACCCCGACTTCGTCCGTGTGCGTCAGGCGACCGCGAAGATGTTCAAGGCCGTCAAGCGGGCGCACCGGCTCGAGAAGCGGGCGGTCATCGCTGACGCTGATCGCCGCGTGATCGCCGCGACCGCGACGGGCGCCGCGGACCGGATCGACGACGAGACCCGTGGGGTCCCCATCAGCACCTCGACGGCGGCGGCCACCGCCGGCACCCTGCTGAAGGCGCGCCCCTGCTACATGTGCAAGCAGCAGTACACGGTCGTCGACGCGTTCTACCACCAGCTGTGCCCCGCGTGCGCGGCGATGAGCCACGCCAAGCGCGACGCCCGGACCGACCTGACGGGCAAGCGTGCGCTGCTCACCGGCGGACGCGCGAAGATCGGGATGTACATCGCGCTCCGCCTGCTGCGCGACGGCGCCCACACCACCATCACGACCCGGTTCCCGCGCGACGCGGTGCGCCGGTTCACGAGCCTCCCCGACTCCGCCGACTGGATCTCGCGCCTGAAGGTCGTCGGCATCGACCTGCGCGACCCCGCCCAGGTCATCGGGCTCGCCGAGGACGTGGCCGCGTCCGGCCCCCTCGACATCCTGGTGAACAACGCCACGCAGACGGTCCGTCGGTCGCCCGGTGCGTACCAGCCCCTCGCCGACGCCGAACTCGCCCCGCTGCCGGACGGGCCGCTGCCCGAGCTGGTGACGTTCGGGCACACGAACGACGAGCACCCGCTGGCCCTCGCACGCTCGGTCACGGCGCACCCCGTGCTCGCAGCCGCTGCGGCCCGGGCCGAGGAGCTCACCGAGCAGGCACTGGCCCCGGGCTCGAGCTCGCTCGAACGGCTCGCCGGGGGCACGGCGATCGACGCCGGCGGTCTCGTCCCCGACCTGCACGACGTGAACTCCTGGACGCAGCAGGTCGACGAGGTGGACCCGCTCGAGATGCTCGAAGTCCAGCTCGCGAACACGACGGCGCCGTTCATCCTGATCTCGAAGCTCCGCGCGGCGATGGCAGCGAGTGCTGCCCGCCGGACCTACGTGGTGAACGTGAGCGCCATGGAAGGGGTGTTCGGCCGTGCGTACAAGGGGCCGGGGCATCCGCACACGAACATGGCGAAGGCCGCGGTCAACATGCTGACGCGGACGAGTGCGCAGGAGATGTTCGAGACGGACCGGATCCTGATGACGAGCGTCGACACCGGGTGGATCACGGACGAGCGGCCGCACCCGACGAAGGTGCGGCTGGCGGAGGAGGGCTTCCACGCTCCGCTCGACCTGGTCGACGGAGCGGCACGCGTCTACGACCCGATCGTGCGGGGCGAGGCGGGTGAAGACGTGTTCGGCGTCTTCCTGAAGGACTACCAACCCAGTTCGTGGTGATCCCGGCACCACGGGCAGGCGCGCGAGCCTAGCGTGGGGTCGTCATGACAGCTGAAGATCGCACAACTCCTGAGTCCGACGTGGCTCCCTCCGACCAGCCGGATCCGAACCGCTGGAAAGCCCTCGTCATCTGCCTGCTCGGCGGCGGGATCGTGCTCCTCGACGTCTCGATCGTGAACGTCGCGCTGCAGTCGATCTCGACCGGGCTCCCCGGCACCTCGCCCGAGGCCGTCCAGTGGATCCTGTCCGGGTACGCCCTGTCCTTCGGGCTGCTGCTCGTGCCCGGCGGACGACTCGGTGACGCCACGGGCCGTCGCCGGATGTTCGTCATCGGGGTCGGGCTCTTCACCGTCGCGAGTGCCCTGTGCGGGTTCGCGCCCAACGGCATCGTCCTGGTGATCGCCCGCCTGGTGCAGGGGCTCGCGGGCGGTCTGCTCACCCCGCAGGTCACCGCGCTCATCCAGCAGCTGTTCCGCGGCAAGGAACGTGGCACCGCCTTCGGGCTCTTCGGTGCGACGGTGGGCATCGCGACCGCGATCGGTCCGCTCATCGGCGGCCTGCTCATCACCGCGTTCGGCACCGAGAACGGCTGGCGCTTCGTCTTCTTCGTGAACCTGCCCGTCGGGCTCGTCACGATCCTCCTGGCCTTCCGCTACCTGCCGGGCATGAGCAGCACCGAGCGGGGACGGAAGCACGACTTCGACCCGGTCGGCATCGTGCTGCTCGGCGCCGCGGTGGTCGCCCTGCTCCTGCCCTTCGTGCAGTCCTCGGAGTGGAAGGGGAACACGAAGTGGTGGCTCGTGGTCGTCGCCGTCGTGCTCGGTGCGCTCTTCGTCCTGTGGGAGCGGCGCTACGAGCGGACCAAGGAGCCCCTGATCGACCTCGGGCTCTTCCGCCGTCGCTCCTTCTCGCTCGGCGTCGGCCTGGCCACGCTCTACTTCGCCGGGTTCACCCCGCTGTTCTTCGTCCTGACGCTCGCGCTGCAGTCGGGGCTGCACTACTCGGCGCTGATGGCCGGGCTGTCGTCGGTGCCCTTCGCGATCGGCTCGGGCATCGCCTCGACCATCGGCGGCCGGATCGTGCACCGCTTCGGCCGGCAGCTCATCGTCATCGGGACGATCCTCGTGCTGCTCGGGCTCGGTGCGGTCATCTGGGTGGTCGCGAACCACTACCGGTCCGACCTCGGCTGGTGGCTCGTCCTGCCGCTGCTGGTCGCCGGCGTCGGCTCCGGCCTGACGATCTCCCCGAACCAGACGCTCACGCTCTCCGAGGTGCCCGTCGAACAGGGCGGCTCGGCTGGCGGGCTCATCCAGGTCGGGGCGCGGGTCGGGTCAGCGGTCGGGATCGCTGCGGTCGGCAGCGTCTTCTACTCGATCCTGGCGAACTCGAACGGTGACTACGCGAAGGGCCTGCCGCTCGGGCTCGGCGTCTCGCTCGGCTTCGTCGCGGCGGCGCTGGTCGCAGGGATCGTCGACGTGGTCGTCGGGAAGGTGCGAGGGACCGAAGCGACGGTCTGAGCACCGGACGGCGGTTCTCGTTTCGCGACGTGACGGATCCGGTTCGCGGATCTCGGGGCGAGCCGACCGGATCCGTCACGGCGCAGATCGAAGTCCGGTCCGGCGGTCGGCTTGCGGGTGCCGGGGCCAGACCGAGACGGACGGTAGGCTCGGTGCCAGCTGGCATCGAGCCTCCCGTCGGTCGTGGTGATCGGGACTGGACCATCGAACGGCCACCCGTTCTGGACGGGTGCGCTTTCGCCGTCGGTGTTGTACGTTCACTGCATGCGATACATCACATTCAAGCAGGGCAAGTACGTCACGGTGGCCCTCGGAGCCGCGCTGGTCGGCGTGCTCGCGCTGCCCGCTACGGCATCGGCATCGGCATCGGCGTCGGGCGTGGGCCTCGTCGGCGAACAAGCGTCCGGAGGATCCGCCGTGATCATCGGCGGCGAGGGGACACGGGTCATCGTGGACGACACGGCGGGCGACGGGCGTCTGCGGACCACGCAGCGAGTCGGCGGCGGCGTGTGGATCTACGGCATCGGCGGCGGGAACTCGTACTCGTACTACGACCACAGCGGCAAGACGCACAAGTCGACGGCCTGCGCCGGCTTCGGGACGAGCTGCAGGAGTTCTGGGTGGGTGGCGAAGGGCACGCGCTCCGTCGCACAGGTCCTGCGGACCGCGGGCGGCAACACCGCCTTCTGGGACACGAAGTAACGGCACTCGAGTGGCCTCGAACGTCCTCCGCGTGGGGACCGCTCTCGCAGCCGCGGTGGTCTCGTTCCTGATCGGCTTTGCCGTGCTCAGCGTTCAGGACACGCAGTCGATGGCGACGATCAGATCGGCACTGATCATCACCGAGGCGCACGAGGCCGCTCGTGTCGTCGACGTCCTCCGGTCGGAGGCCGAGCACCGCGGCGCCAACTTCTACCGCGTCCGGATGGACCCGACGGGGCGGACTCCGACGCGGACGCTGGTCCCGGTCATCGGCGACCGTGCCGCACACGACCGTGCGTTCCCGTCGGGTGAGTACGCGCGGTTCGACGTCTCCCTGACGACCGAGCTCGAGGCCACTGGAGACCCGCGCGGCAGCTGGCTCTCGACGCTTCCGCCGCGCGCACTGCAGGACGTCGCGACGACGTTGGGTCGCGCGGGTGTCGAGGCACAGGTGCAGTCGCTCGGGTGGGCCAGTCTGTTCCGGTTCATGGTCGGGTACACACCGACGGTGACGGCAGCAGCGGTCACGATGAGCGGTGCGTGGCTGCTCGGGTTCGTCCGAGCGGCGTCGCGTGCACGCGTGACAGCGGTCTCCAGGACCCTCGGTGTGCGGTGGCCGTCAGGGCGCGACGTCGGGATGTCCGTGCTGCTCGCGGCCGGCGCGTTCGTCGTCGTCGGCGGGTTCGCGATCGCAGTGCTCGACAGCTACAACGGAGGCCACCGGCTGGCCGCCTACTTCGCCGTGAGCGGTGCCATGTGGTGCTCCCTCGTGATCGCGTTCGTCTGTGGGTCCCGCCTGCCCGGTTCGCTGCCGCGCCGCCTGCGGTTCCGTGCCGCCTTCTCGGGGTGGCTGCCGTGGGGGAGAGGAGCCGTCCTGATGCCAGCCGTGCAGGTGCTGACGTTGACGCTCGTCGTGTTCCTCGTCGCCCAGGCCTTGACGGCATGGGGATCGCTCGTCGTCGTCCGCGACAGCCGTCCTGACTGGCAGGCATGTGCAGGGTGCACGACGACGATCTTCCAGGGCTTCGACGGCTCCACAGCGCTCGACGACGCAGTGGAGCCGTTCGCCTCGGCGGTCCGCGCGACCGAGGCCTCGGGCGGGGTCCTCCTCAGCTGGGCGCCCGGCGCGGCTCGTGGTGATCAGTACACCCCGGGCGACCCAGGGTCGAACGTGATCGTCGCCAACCCGACGTTCATCGAGCGTTCGCGGGGGCAGCTCCCTGATCCGCTCGACGGAGCGGACGGGCCCGGGGAGTGGGGGCTCCTGGTCCCGAGCGACCAGGCAGCGCGGGCAGCGGCCATCGCGGCCGAGTGGCGGACGTCCTTCCGCGAGCCGCTCGGAGAAGTCCCGAACCGGACGGCGCCGAAACGTCCGCACGTCGCCATGTACACACCCGGTGCCGTCTTCAACTACGGCCAGACCGACTTGCGCGACCGGGCGTACTCGGAGTCTCCCGTCATCGTCGTCGTCCCGGCGTCAGCCGGTCTCCTCGACGACGACGCCTACTTCGCCGCCGGTTCCGCCGGGGACCTCCTGTTCACCGGTGGCACCGCAACGACACACCGGGCGCTCGATGCCGCTGGCGTCCCTCGGTCCGTGTACGTGGTCGACTCGCTCGCCGACCAGATCGACCGCGGCATCGCGACGGCCCGAGCGCGGCTCCCCACCGCACTGGTCGGTGGCGCAGCCGGGGTCCTCGCTGCGGTGGGCATGCTCGTCGTCCGCACCCGGGCCTCCGTGCTCGCGAACCGCGACCGGCTGGTCTTCCACCGCACGCACGGACGATCACCGAGCCGCGTCCATCTCCGGACCTGGTTCCGGATCTCGTCACTCCTGGCGGGGACCGCGGTTGCCCTCGTCCTCGCGATGCAGAGCGGCCTCACGGGCGCTGACGTCATTCCCCGAACCGTGGGGATCGTCTTCGGTGGGGTCGTCGTGCTGGTCGTCCTGACGACCGGGATCACCACCGCTCGGACCGCCACGACGAAGGAGTTGCTCTCCCATGGGTACTAGCGAGCATACTATCGAGGCGATCGGCATCCGTCACGAGGTCGGCGGCCGCCTGCTGTTCGACGCCCTCGATCTGACCGTCCGAGCGGGTGACGTGCACGCGGTGGTCGCACCTTCGGGCGCCGGGAAGTCGACACTGCTCCGGATGATCGGGGGGATCGAGCGCCCGAGCGCCGGCACGATCCGGGTCCTCGACCACGACGTCACGGCACTGCGGGGTGCGGAGCTGCGTCGACACCTCCGCGACCGTGTCGCGTTCGTGTTCCAGGACGCTGGCCTCGTCGACCGGTGGACGGTCCGTCGCAACATCACGGCGGCCGCTGCGGCAGCGCCACACATCCCGGTCGGCAAGCCGTCGAGCCTGGACGAAGCGGCAGACCTCCTCCGTCTGCCGCAGTCGCTCCTGGGGCGACGAGCCGCTGAGCTGAGCGGTGGGGAGCGTCAGCGGGTCGCGATCGCCAGGGTCCTCGTGCGCAAGCCGCCGGTGGTGCTGATGGACGAGCCAACCGCCGCCCTGGACGCGGAGCTGACGGATCGCGTGGTGCACCTCGTCCGCGAGCTCTCCGATCAGGGTGCAACGATCGTGATGGCGACCCACGACCCGGTGGTCATCGGCGCCGTGGATGCGACCTCGACGCTGTTGCAGCGGTCCATCTGACGGCTGGAAGCGTGCTGTCGACGGTCTGCGCAGGGGACGGCGGTTCTCGTTCTGCGTCGTGACGGATCTGGTTCGCGGATCTCGGGGCGAGCCGACCGGATCCGTCACGGCGCAGATCGAAGTCCGGTCCGGCGGTCGGCCTGCGGGTGCCGGGGCCAAACCGAGACGGACGGGAGGCTCGGTGCCAGCTGGCACCGAGCCTCCCGTCCGGTCCGGGGTCGCGTCAGAACTGCGTGGTGCCCCGCAGCGCGCGCGGGCGGCCGTCCGGGTCCACCGCGAGCCGGGCTGCCGGAGCCGCCCACAGGCGCTGCAGCGCGGAGACGGGCTCCGGCTCGTGCTGCCGGATGCGCCCAGGGGGACGGGGGCCGGGCTGGCCGTCCTCGTACCAGTGGTCGAGGGCCCGGGCGTGGGACCGCCAGAGCGCGAGGAGCTCGGCTCCCGAGCCGTCCAGCCGCGGGTCGTCCTGGGTGGTTGCGAGGTGCTCGGCCCAGAGCTCGTGTCGGAGGTCCCGCGCGAGCGTCCCGTCTGCCTCGGACGTGTCGACCACGGCGCAGGTGAGCTCGCTGTCCGACGTCCACGAACGCCGGTTGAAGTTGTCCGACCCGATCGTGAACCAGGCGTCGTCGACGATGCAGACCTTCGCGTGGATGTAGATCGGGCGGCCGGACTCGTGCTCCAGGTCGAACACCCCCACGCGGTCGGGGGCCGAGCGACGGAGGGTCGTGATCGCGTCGATCTGCCCGAGGCGGCTCGGTGGTCCGCCGAACACCCCGTCGGAGTTCGGGTACCGGGGCACGAGGATGATGACGCGCAGGTCGGGGTTCCGCTCGAGCGCCTCGGCGATGCCGGTGGCGACCTCGCGGGACCAGAGGTACTGGTCCTCGATGGTGATGAGGTCTCGCGCCGTGCGGAACGCCTTGCCGTAGGCGCGGGCGATGCTCCGCTCGCCCTCGGGGGCAAACGGGAACGGCGGGCGCTTGACGCCGTAGGTCCGGAGGAGCTGCACCGCGTGGTCGCCGGCGGGCGGGGGAGCGGGTGTGCGCTCGGGCAGCGGCTCGGGGCGGCGCGGCATCCGGACGAGTCGCTGCAGGAGCATCCGGTACGGCAGGCTGCGGTCGAGCGGGTGTGGGTCGTCCCACCGCTCGGCGAACACGGCGAGGACGTCGGCGACGACCGGGCCGCGGAGCTCCATCGAGGCGTCGTGCCACGCGGGCCGCTTGCCGTAGCGGGAGTCGATCGAGACCGGCTGCGGGTCGCCCTCGTGTGCGGCGTCGTCGCGGCGGCTGTGGCAGAGGTCGATGCCTCCGACGTAGGCGACGTCCCGCGAAGGGTCGTCGCGGTGCTGGATCACGAAGAACTTCTGGTGGTGGGAGCCGAACACGCGGACGCGCTGGTCGAGGAGGACCTCGCCGCCGGCGTCGTTGATCTTCCGCCCCAGCAGCTCGTTCGCCCGGGCGCTGAGCGACGCTGAGATCCGCTCGCCGTGGGAGCGCCAGATCAGCCCGCGGACCTCGACCCCTGCCCGTGCCCGGTCGGCGAGCAGGTCGCCGATCGTCGGGCCGTCGGGCAGCAGGCGCTCGTCGGCGTCACCGCGCCAGTCGGTGAACCACACGCGGTCGCCGGGCTCGAGCGCGCTCAGCTCGGCGTGGATGCGCTCGAAGTACGGCGCCCCGTGCACCAGCGGGAGGACGAGGTTGCCCTCCGACCACGCGGGGGTGTCACCGGCACCGGCGTGCACCTCGGTGGCGGTGTTGCCGCGCTCGTCGCGGGCCAGGAACCAGTGACGTGGGTCGGTGGGCACGGTCGAACACTACGGGGCGCCGCCGGTCCGGGCATCGGTGGCGGCACGGAACCCGCGTGGGTCTTCTCAGACGGTGCCGTCCGGCTGCGCACTCGGCAGGTGGAACAGTCGCCGAGCGTTGCCCGACGCGAAGGCGTGGCGGGCGTCGTCGTCCGGGAACGCCCCGAGGAACGAGGTGATCGCGGCACTCGACGGCTGCTGGAACGGGTGGTCGGTGGAGAACAGCAGGCGGTCGGCGGTCGTGACCTCGAGCGCGTGACGGAGCATCGCCGGGTCGAGCATGCCGGAGGCTGTGATCCACACGTTCTCGCGGAGGTACTCCGTGACCGTGCGGTCGAGGCGGGCCATCCGAGCGAGCCCGTCGGCCCGGTCGTGCCAGAACAGCAGGAGCTCTCCCCAGTGCCCGAGGACGAGCTGCAGGGCCGGGTGGCGGTCGAGGACGCCGCTCGTCATGAGCCGGAGCGCCGCCGTGCCTGCCTCGAGGTGCCACCCCCAGGAGAACGTGGCGAGGGCGAGGTCTGGCCCGTCGCCCAGGCCGGAGTACGACGCCGCCCGGACGGCGCGCGGAGGGATCTGCGGGTGGATGAACACCGGGTGCCCGGACTCGGCGGCGACTGCCCACAGGTCGTCGAAGCGCGGATCGTCGAGGAGCACGTCACCGGTCCGGCCGTGGACCATCGCCCCGACGAGCCCGAGTCGGGCTGCCCGTTCGAGCTCGGCCGCGGCGGCGACGGGATCGGCCAGCGGCAGCGTCGCCATGGCGCGGAAGCGGTCCGGCGCAGCGGCGATCGTGGCCGCTGCCTGGTCGTTCGCGTCACGGCTCAGCGCCACCGCGTCCGCGGGGTCGAGCCCCTGCGTCCCGGGTGGGGCGAGCGAGAGCACCTGCATCGCGACGCCCTGCTCGTCCATCGAGGCCAGCCGCCCCGGACCGGTGTCGGTCAGGCGTGCGCGGACGTCGCCGTGCTCGTTCAGCACGAGGCTGTCGTCGCGGCGATCGGGCGGCAGGGAGCGCTGGGCGGCGTCGATGCCCTCGTGGACCCAGTGTTCCTCGATGCCGATCAGGACCTCGGTCGCATCGTACATGGCCACTCCTCCGTCATTCGCTCACCGCGTGTTGAGTCAACGTAGCACGTCGCTCGTCGTCTGTAGAGTGAACCGGTGCCGGAGCCGTTGACCAGAGCCGAGCGACGCGCTGCGAGTGCCGCCAGGATCCTCGACGCCGCCCAGGTCGAGTTCGGCGAACACGGCGCCCGGGCCACCATCCGCGGCATCGCCCGTCGCGCCGGTGTCGACCCGTCGCTCGTGCTGCAGCACTACGGCTCGAAGGACGAGCTCTTCGCGCTCGCCGTCCGCCCGGTGTCGGAGCTCGCGGAGGACGAGGTCCCCGAGCACCTCCGCGACGTGCTCGATGCGCGCCTGCAGGACCTGCCCGCGTCGACCCGGGCGCTCATCCGCTCGATGCTGACCTCGCCCGAGGCGGCCGCGGTGATGCGCGACTACCTGCAGGAACGCGTCGACGTCCTCGCCGGCACGAGCACGCGCGACGACGCTGAACTCCGGGCCGCGATCGTGGTGTCGAGCATCCTCGGGCTGACCATCGCGCGGCACTTCGTCGGGCTCGAGGTGCTCGACCGGCGTGCTGCCGACGTCCCCGACCTCGTCGAACCGTGGCTCGCGGCACTGCTGGCGGAGCCGACCGACACGCGTTGATCCGGGGTCGGCCTGCGGGTACCCGTTCGCGCCGCCGTGCGCCAGAATCGCCCCATGGACGCTGAACACGAGGACAGGCCGCGCGTGGTCGCGGTGAGCAGGGACAGTGACCACCGGTTCAGCAAGCCGGTCGTGCAGGAGCTCACGCTCGTCGAGGGCTGGGGTGTCGAGGGCGACGCCCACGCCGGCACGACAGTGCAGCATCGCTCACGGGTGGCGCGGGACCCCTCGCAGCCGAACCTCCGCCAGGTGCACCTGATCCACGCCGAGCTGTTCGACGAGGTGGCCGACGCCGGCTACGCGGTCGAGCCGGGGGAGCTCGGCGAGAACGTCACCACGCGCGGCATCGACCTGCTCGGCCTGCCGGAAGGGGCCCTGCTGCACCTCGGCGACGACGCCTGCGTCCGCGTCACGGGCCTCCGCAACCCGTGCCAGCAGATCAACGGCTTCGAACCGGGCCTCCTGCGCGAGGTCCTGGGCAAGAGCGACGACGGGGTCGTCGAGCGCAAGGGCGGGGTGATGAGCGTCGTCGTGTCGGGCGGGGTCGTCCGGCACGGGGACGCGGTCCGCGTCGAGCTCCCCGAGGGTGAGCTGACCCCGCTGCAGCCGGTCTGACCACCTGCCGGACTGGAGGCGCGGTGCCAGTTGGCACCGCGCCTCCAGTCCGGCTCTGGTCGCGACCAGCGCGCACAGCCCGTACCCGCGGCGTCAGTCGTCGGTCAGCGGCTGCCGCAGCACCCAGAAGTGCACGCCGACCACCACGGCGAACATCAGCGCGATGCACGAGAGGCCCCACCCGACGGCGGCATGACCGAGTGCGATGAAGAGCACGCCGAGCGCCAGGCCGCCCGCGGCGCCGAGCGCCTGCAGGACGAGCATCGCGACGGAAGTCCGACGCGTCGCGTTCATCGTCAGGTGCGCGTCCCGCACCCACTCCCGGTCCCGGGTGCAGCGGAGGATGACGAACGTCGTCACGACGAGGATCACAACGCTCGCGACGAGCAGGACCGTCTCCGCCATGTCCGAACCCTAGCCCTCCTTGACAGATGCACCTTGTAAGTGTTTGATCAGTCACATGCCCGCCACCGGAACCAGCCTCCGCTCCACTGCCGAGGCCCAGCGCGCCCGCATCACCGCGGCGGCTGTCCGGGTCTTCGCGGAGAAGGGCTACCACGCCACCCCGGTCGCCGACGTCGCAGCCGAGGCGGGCGTCTCGCCGGCCTACGTCTTCCGGCTCTTCCCCGGCAAGCTCGGGGTGTTCGTCGCCGCCGCCGAGGACACCTACGCCCGCGTCGCCGAGGCGCTCGCCGAGGCCGGTGAGTCGATCGTGGACACGGACCCGACCGCTCGACTGGCAGCCATGACCAACGCGTACATCGCGCTCGTCGAGGACCGGGACCTCATCATGATGCAGGCGCACGCGCAGAGCGCCAGCAGCGTGCCCGAGATCCGCGACGCCGTCCGAAGCGGGCTCGGCGAGGTCGTCCGTGCCGTGGAGCGGGCCTCGGGTGCCGCGCCCGCCGACGTCCAGCGCTTCGTGGCGTACGGGCAGCTGTGCCACCTCATCGTGCAGACGGACCTCGGGGCTGTCGGCGCATCGTGGGCGCAGTCGATCACCGCCGGCATCCGGCACCGCTGAGACGCCCCTCCCATCCACTTTCCCTCATGTCCACAGTTGTGACTGTTCAGTCAGTAACCAAACGAATCGAGACCACCATGAACGACACCACCACCCACGTCGTCCTGCCGGGCATCGTCGAGCCGGCCGGCCTCCTGGTCGAGGAGACACCCGTCGCGACGCCCGGAGCGGGGGAGCTGCTCGTCACCGTCGAGGCCACCGGCATCTCGTACGCCGAACGGGCGATGCGCCGTGGCCGCTACTTCATGCAGCCGGCGTTCCCCTTCACGCCCGGGTACGACCTCGTCGGCACGGTGACCGCCGTCGGCCCCGGCGGTGACGCAGCGGTCATCGGTCGGCGTGTGGCGAGCCTCACCAAGACCGGCGCGTGGACCGGACGTGCGGTCGTCGCCGAGCGGGACTCGGTCCTCGTGCCGGACGGCGTCACGTCCGAGGACGCCGAGGCCGTCACCGTCAACGGGGTCACCGCGTGGCAGATGCTCCACCGTGCCGCGCGGGTGCGGCCGGGGCAGACGATCCTGGTGTTCGGGGCGAACGGCGGCGTGGGCGGTGTGCTCATCCAGCTCGCCCGGCACCACGGCGTGCGGGTGATCGGCGCTGCATCACCACGACACCACGAGGCCCTGCGACGAGACGGCGTCGACCCCGTGGACTACGCCGCCCCCGACCTGGCGGAGCAGGTGCGCGCGCTCGCCCCGGCCGGGGTCGACGCCGTCTTCGACAACATCGGCGGCGCCACGACGCAGACGGCTCGCTCCCTGCTCGCTCGCGGAGGGGTGCTCGTCTCGTACGCGATCATCGACGCGGTCAGCGGGACGGGCAGCCTGTGGCCGCCGTTCCTGTCGCACGTCGGCCGCATCGCGTTCTGGAACGCGCTGCCCGGTCAGCGCGCGGTCTTCTACGACCTGTGGAGCGGGCACAGCCGCACGCCGAAGCGGTTCCGGGCGCACCTCGAGCAGGACCTCGGACGGGTGCTGGAGCTGGTCCGCGACGGGGTCGTCACGCCGAGGATCGCCGCACGGTTCCCGCTGACCGAGATCGTGCAGGCGATGGAGCTCGCGGAGTCGCGGACGCTCGACGGCAAGGTGGTCCTGCTGCCCTGACGTGGATCGTGCCGCGACTCCGGTGGGTCAGAGCTCGACGGTGCCGTTCTCGATCGGGTCCTTGTCGGGGTTCCGGGTGACAGCAGCCCGAGCGGTCTTCGCGATGTAGGCGACGGTGCTGCTCGGCCCCTCCCAGTACTCAGCGGAGTCCGCTTCGACCTTGATCAGGGCGAGACCCGCCGTGTCGAGTCCGTCCGGGAACCAGGCCTGCAGCGGCTTGACCCACAGCTCCTCGGCCTTCTGGCGGTCGTGCACGACGCTCGCGCGGCCGGCCAGGGACGTCCACGAGTGGCCCTTCGTGTCCGAGAACGACACGTTCACCTCGGGGTGGACGCCGATCTGTTCGGCCTTGGCGGAGTCGTCGTAGGCGAAGAACCAGAGGTCGCCGTCGAACTCGGCTTCCTGCAGGGCCATCGGCCGACTGACGTGCTTGCCGTCCGAGGTCATCGTGGTGAGCATCGCGACCTTCGCGTCGTTCATCAGGTCGGCGATGTGGTGCTGGTCAGTGGGTGTGGTGTCGGACATGGTGCGTGCTCCTCGTCGAGAGACCGGGTGGTGGTCGCGACGCTACGCGGGGGCGGCCGGGAGGCTCGGTGCCGGTGCGCCGCACGGCTCACCACCGCGGCGCCCCGCCCGTCGGTACGGTGATCGACATGGCCACCTTCACGCCCCCGCCCGCCGACGCCATGCGTGCGAAGCTCCTGCTCGCAGCACGCGAGGAGTTCGCGGCGGTCGGCATCACCGGCGCCCGGATCGAACGCATCGCCGCGGCGTCGTCGAGCAACAAGGCGCAGATCTTCCACTACTTCGGCAGCAAGGAGGGCCTGTTCGACGCGCTCTACGCCCAGACCGTCGCGGAGACGCTCGCGATCGTGCCCCTCGACGCCGAGGACCTGCCCGAGTACGCCGGGCGGCTGCACGACGCCGCGGTGCAGCGGCCGTGGGCACAGCGTCTGGTGACCTGGTACCGCCTGGAGCGCGGCGACGCAGCCCCGATGGAGGCCGTCGTCGCGGGCAACGCCGAGGTGGTCGCCGAGATCGAACGGGCACAGCGTGCGGGTGTGCTGCCGCGGACCGTGCGGCCGGCCGTGCTGCTCGGGCTCGTCGTGCACCTGGCCGCGTTCTGGAGCGAGACCAGCCCGGAGTTCGACGCCCTGGTCACCGCGGTGATGCCGGCGCGGCGGCGGCAGGTCGTGGTGGACGCGGTCGCGGCGCTCGTGCGGCGCTGACCGCGTCCTGCGCCTCCAGCCCGCGTTGCCGGGTGCTCAGCCCGCGTCGCCGGGTGTTCAGCTCGCGTCGCGACCCTCGCGCGACCGCACGATCCCGACCGTCACGAGCGCGGCCGCCACGAACGTCAGCACGACCCCGGCGACCTGCACGCCCGACTCGAACTGCGCCAGCCGCGTGCTCGTCCACGCCGTCGTGGCGATGCTCCCGCTGACCATCGCCGCCAGCACCGCTCCCGAGGCCGCGATCCCGACCCCGGTCGCCAGCTCGCTCGCCGTGTCTACCAGTGCGGCGCCCATCGAGGTCCGGTCGGCGGGCAGTCCTCGCAGGACGTCGTTGCCGGCCACCACGCCGACGACCCGCATGCCGGCGGCGACGAGCACGAGGGCGACGGCCACCCACCCGTAGCCGAGGTGCCCGAGGACGGCGAACACCCCGAGCCCGAGGACGACGGCCGCCGAACTGGACGCTGCCGCCCGACGGAGCCCGACCCGCTGCACGAACGGCCCGACGAACCAGCCGCTCGCGAGCAGCACCACGACCTGCGGCAGCATCCCCACGGCAGCGGCAGCCGGTGACCATCCCCAGCCGAACTGCAGCTGCAGCGTCACCAGGTACGACAGCCCCGCGACGGCGAGCCCGGCGCCGGCCTTGAACGCGAGTCCGCTCGCCACCAGCGGCCGGGCGACCAGCGCGAGGTCGAGCAGCGGGTGCCGGGCCGACCGCTCGCGCAGCACGAACGCGACGGCTGCCACCACGGTCGTCGCTGCCACCGTCCACGTCTGCCACGACGGGCCGAGGTCGACGGCGAGCGTCGGCGTCACGAGGGCCCCGGCGATGCTCGCGGTCCCGAGGACGGCACCGGCGACGTCGATCGGTGCGCGGTGCAGCCCCTCCGCCTCGTCGGCGCCGATGCTGGTCCGGATCCCGACGAACGCGACCAGGGCGATGGGGGCGTTCGCGAGCAGGAGCACCTGCCACGGCGCCACGGCGAGCACGAGGCCGCCGACGGTCGGCCCGATCGCCAGGCCGACGAGTCCCGCGGTCGAGATGACGGTGAGGGCACGGACGCGCAGGTCCTCGGTGTCGAAGAGCCGGAACGCCAGCGCCATCGACCCCGGGGTGGTCATCGCGGCGGCGATGCCCATCACGGCCCGCAGGGCGATGAGCTCCGGGGTCGTCGTGACGAACACCGTCGCCAGGCTCGCCACTGCGAGCAGCACGAGGCCGACGAGCATGACTCGGCGGCGGCCCACCCGGTCGGCGACGGCGCCGAACAGCAGCATCAGCCCGCCGAAGACGACGGAGTAGGCGCCGGTGACCCACTGCAGCCCGGTGGTGGTGGCGTGGAGTTCGCGGCCGATGGTCGGCAGCGCCACGTTGAGCAGCGAGTTGTCGAGCATCTCGAACAGGAACACGGCGGACAGCCCGGCGAGGGCGAGCCACGCGTCGCGGAGCGAACCCGGCGCGAGTGGACGGACGGTGGGGACGGCGGACATGAGCGCACTCCTTCAGATGAAGAAGTGGCGACTCGAGCGAGTCACGTGCGCGCGCCCGGCGCAGTGGCGCGGGCTTTTTCCCTCTGCGCTCACCGTAGGTGACGACGTGGGCCGACGGCAAGCGCCGCTGCGGGTCCGGGACGGTGCTGACCGACGGACGGGAGGCTCCCACCGGGCTGGTGCCGAGCCTCCCGTCCGGTGGGTGGCCGGCCCCGTGACGCCTCAGGACGCCTTGCGGCGTCGCGGACTGGCGGACCGAGGCGGGGCTGCGCGGAGACGGTCGCCGACCTTGCCGAGGACGGTGGCGAGGGTGTCGACCTCCTGGGTGGTCAGGGACTCGAAGAGCGTGCCGCGGACGACGGCGATGTGGCCGGGGAAGACGGTGGCGAGGACGGCGCGGCCGGCCTCGGTGATCGTGACGACCACGCGGCGTTCGTCCTCTGGTGAGCTGGAGCGCGTGACGAGTCCGCGCTTGTCGAGCAGCTGCGCCTGGTACGTCAGGCCGCTGCGGCTGTAGACGACGCCGTCCGCCAGGTCGGTCATGCTCCGGCTGCCCGTCGGGTCGTCGCCGAGGCGCGCGAGCAGCTGGAACTGCACGTAGCTCAGGCCTCCGGCGTCGCGGAGCTGCTGCTCGACCGCGGGGCGGAGGAGCGCGCTGACCTCGGTGAAGGCGAAGTACGCGGCGAGCTCCGTCGGGGAGAGTCCGGGTTGGGGTTCGACCATGGTCCGATCCTACCGTTGCTTCGAGTTCGAAGCAGTACTACCGTCGTCCGTAGTTGCTTCGAATTCGAAGCACACGACGAAGGGCATCATCATGAAGGCAGTCCGTTTCCTCGAGGTCGGTGGACCCGAGGTCCTGCAGTACGTCGACGTCGAGCAGCCCCAGCCGGCCGCCGGCCAGGTGCGGATCCGCGTCGCGGCGTCCGCGTTCAACTCCGCCGACACCGGCATGCGGGCGGGCTTCCTGCCCATCCCGGTGACGCTCCCGCACGTGCCGGACTACGACGTGTCCGGCACGGTCGATGCACTCGGCGACGGGGTGGAGGGCTTCGCGGTCGGCGACGCCGTCATCGCGTTCCTGCCGATGGGCGAGGACGGCGGCGCGGCCGAGTACGTCGTGGCCCCGGCTGACGTGCTGGTCCACGCGCCGACCAGCATCCCGCTGGCCGATGCCGCTGCGCTGCCGTCGGTCGCACTGACGGCACACCAGGCGCTGTTCGACGACGGCGGACTGCAGGTCGGGCAGCGGGTGTTCATCGTCGGCGCGGGAGGTGTCGTCGGCACGTACGCGGTGCAGCTGGCGAAGCGAGCCGGTGCGTACGTCATCGCCACGGCGAGCCCGCGGAGCGCTGATGCGGTGCGCGCCGCGGGTGCGGACGAGGTCGTCGACCACACGGCGTCGTCGCTGCGGGAGGCCGTGTCCGAGCCGGTCGACCTGCTGCTGAACCTGGCGCCGATCGAGCCAGAGGAGTTCAGCGCCCTGGTCGAGCTGGTCCGCTCGGGCGGGGTCGTCGTGAGCACTACCGCGTGGATGCCCGCGCCGGACGACGCCGAGCGTGGCGTGCGGTCGGTCGTCGTGTTCGTGCGGAGTGACCTCGCACAGCTCGAGGAGCTCGTGCGGTTGGTCGACGCGGGGGAGCTGCGGGTGGAGGTCTCGCGGCGCATCTCGCTGGCGGAGCTGCCGGCACTGCACGTGGAGGCTGCCGAGCGCGGGATCAGCGGGAAGGTGATCGTGCTGCCGGAGGCTGTGTGACGCGGAGCTCCGGCTCGAGCCCGTCCGGCTCGGGACGGTCCGACTCGAGTCGTCGCCGCACCGCGCGCACGGCGACCCACGTGCTGCCGAGTGACCCGGCCATCGCTGCCCCGGCGATCGCCAGGATGAGCGGCTCGCTGTTCCACTGCCCGAGCAGGCAGCCGACGATGCCGGCGACGACCATCACCGCGGCGGTCGTGCACATCGGGACGAGGGCTGCGCGGTGGGCTCGCTGCCAGGCCTCGGCATCTCGGAGGGTCGCCGCGGTGCGGATGCCGAGCCAGCGGTTGCGCGGGACGACACCACGGGCGGGAAAAACGACGCTCAGCGCGATGAGGACGGCCGCGGCGATCTCGACGGTGATCATCGGGTCCGCCGGGTGTCCGTCGACGACATCGCGTTCGTCGTCCCGACGGTGTCGGACGGCGGTGTGCTCCCCGCGAAGTGTGCGGCCGTCGTCGCGATCCACAGCGCGGCGAGGGCGATCAGGCCCACGATGCCCGGACCGGCCATGACGAACGCCACGACCAGCGTCACGAGCCCGGCGAGCATGAGCACCACCGGGAGTCTGCGGCCCCTGGTCGTCGTCTGCTGACTGGTCATGTCGCGCCCCTCGTCGATCCACCATCCGGTCACACTCATCCTGCCGGTAGCGTGTGACATTCGCAAACGAGAACCAGGAGGAGTGATGCCGCGCCGATCGACCTTCGGGGAGCGATTCCTCGTCCTCTGGTGGTTCCTGTCGGCCTTCTTCCTCAGCAGCGCGCCCCTCGTGTTCGGGGTGATCGCTGCCGACCTGGTACCCGGTGTCGGCGGCGTTCGGCCGTCCGTCCCCGTGCCGATGCTGGTCCTCGGGCTGATGGCGATCGTCGGTGTCGCGGTCGTCTTCGGTGGCGTGCTCGAACGCGTGGTGGCGCAGCTGGTCCCGATGCGCTCTGTGTTCAGGCGGATCACGCAGGAGGTCGCTTCGGTGCTCCTGCTCTGGGTGCTGCTCCTGCCGCTCATGGAACGGGGACTCGGTGCCGCGGTCGCAGCGGCCGTCTCGATCGCGCTGTACAAGATGGCCGAGCCGGTGGTCGACCGACTCGGCCGGAAGTGGGCCGAAGCAGCCGACGACTGAGCCACCCCGGCCTTATCCAACACATCTCGCATTTTACATCCGCGGAGCTTGGCGCGTCCCTCCGCACGCTGCGACCGTCTCGGCATCCGGCACGGAGCCGGCGATGCAACGAGGTGGACGATGAAGAAGACCGGGATCTGGGCACGTGTGGTGGCGGGAACCGTCCTGAGCTGTGTGCTCGTGGGCAGCGTGGCCGTCGGAGGAGCCTCCGCGAGTGCGACCGAGGCAGCGACGGACAGTGCGACGCAGCCAGGCAAGGACGGCCGGGCCGCGTGGGCGTACTACAACAAGGTCATCAGCAAGAGCTCGACGGGGAGCTACGTCGGGACGCAGAAGCTCGCGTCGTGCGGATCACGCACCAGCGCGATGAGCTGCTCCCTCAACAAGGGCTCGTCCGCGACCCGCACCATCGGCCTCAGCTTCGGCGCCACGCGGAGCTGGGCGGCGGGGCAGCTCTCCATCAGCTCGGCATCGACGCAGAACGTCTCGGTCACGTGCAGCAAGCGGAACGTCCCGAAGGGCAAGCAGCTGGTCGCCTTCCCCGTCGGGGTCCGCTACAAGTACAAGATCCAGCGGCACATGACCGGCGGTGGGAAGGACTACGTCTCCGGGACCTCCGGATGGCTGTACGCCTTCAACCCGGGCCCGGCGCGTGTCTCCTGCGACATCAGGAGCTTCTGACCGCCAGGGCACCGCCGGGGTCGTGTGCGTGTGCACCGTCCTCGTCGTCTCGCTGTCCGGGTGCTCCGCGCCGCCGAGCGTGCCGCCGGACACGCTGATCGGCGAGTCCGTCACCGCGGCCATCGAGCAGGTCCCCACGGGGACCGCCGCTGCCTGGTACGACCTGTCGCAAGCGGTCCTGCACCAGCCGGGAACGCTCATCGGCGGCCCGGAGCCCGACGGGACGGGTGGCGTCGTGATCGCGGTGTGCGCTGATGCCGACACCATCGCGCGGAGCACCAGGATCACGATGGGCGCGGTGCCGAGGGCGGCGTCCGACGACACGGTCCGCCGCCGCGCGGCGGCGGGGGACTACCGAGACCTGCTCCCGGAGTGCGCAGGTCGGTGACGGCGGACGCGGGGCGAGACGGACTGGAGGCTCCCCACCAGCTGGCAGGGGGCCTCCCGTCCGTCATCGCTACGGCAGTCTCGTGAGCCGGACGGCCGCGGACTCGTACGGCTGGAGCTGCAGGTGCAGCCGGTCTCCCCGGAGGTCGACGGTGCCGGCAGCGTCGTCACCGAGGTACGTGCTGCGGACCGCCGACTCGACCGTGATGCCGAGGCCGATGGTGAGGTCGACCGGGTGCTCGGACATCGACTGCAGGCGGACGATCGACTGTCGGTCGTCCTCACCGGCGACGACCGACACCAGCCGGACGCGGTCGTCGTCGAGCGTGATCAGCTCGGCGGTCGCTGCATCGGACGCACCAGAACCGGAGGCCGGCACCGTCAGCATCGGCCGGACCAGGTCCGCGGTGGTCTGGAGCGCGACTGCCTCGACGCGCTGACCCGGTTCGGCACGGACGCCGATCGCGTACTCGAAGGTCGCGGTGAACCCCTGCTCGATCGGGAAGTTCGTGTCCCACACGTTGTTGTGCAGCCACGAGTAGACCGTCGCGGAGCGGGCGGGACTCGTGCTGGCCGGGAACGGGGCGTAGGGCAGGGAGATCGTGCCGGGGTGGACGAGCGGGGCGTCCTTCGTCACCCAGACGACGGCGGCGTCCTGGTCCTCGACGCTGACCCAGTTGCGGATCGCGCGCATGTGCTGCGGAGCGCCGGGGATGTGCGGCAGGCCGTCACCGGTGACACCGCCGGAGACCTCGTACCGGACGACGGGCTGCTCGGCGGCGAAGGGGAACGCGAAGAAGGCGCTCTCCTTGGTGCGCGTGACCGGCTTCGCCAGGCGGTTCGCGATCCGCAGGCGTGGCTCGCCGTGGCGCAGGCGCAGGGTGACCTCGACGCTGTCGACGCCGGCGGCGGCGAAGCGGTAGACCAGGCGCTCCTCGACGGCGTCGGACACCCGCTCGACCAGGACGGCGGGGCCGCCGGTCGTCCGCGACGCGAGGAGCTCGAGCCGGTCGGAGCTCCACAGCTTGTTCGCGAGGTGGTTCACGCCGGCGCCGGACGAGCCGTACTCGTCGTAGACGTACCCGTTGAAGCCGGCCGGCGCGTGCTGCTCGACGATCTCGCGTCCGGTCGCCAGCTCGACGACGGAGCGGATCGTCGACGTCTGCGGGTCAACTGCGACGCGGAGGTAGGCGTTCTCGAGCGTGAAGAGGTCGGCGGCCGGGGTGGTCAGCGCGTCGTGGGTCCGGGGGAGCGCGGGGGCGGAGTCCGCCGACAGCACGTCGACCCGCACGAAGCCGAACGCGGGGACGTCGGTCAGCTGCATGGTGATCCAGCGGCCGGACTCCCGGTGCAGCGAGTTCGACTGCGCCTCGATCACGATCGGCAGGTCGGCGCCGGTGCGGCCGTCGCGGAGCACGACGTGGGCGTCGAGGGGGACCGTCGACTCCTTGAGCAGGAAGCGCACGGCCCCGGTCCTCGCGGCACCGGAGGCGTTCGCCACGACGATCGCGGTGCGGGCGTCGTCGGGAGCGGCGACGGTGTCGGCGAGGTAGACGAGCGCGTGTTCCTCGAAGTCGCGGCCGCGCTGGTGGGCGGTGATCGCCTGCGCGACCTTCCACTGCCACTGGCGCTCGCCGGAGTCGTAGCCCTCGTCGCCGTGGGTCCACGAGTTGCTCGCGCCCCAGGTGTGCTCGTTGAACATCGAGATCGCGTCGTAGGTGGCGTCCGCGTCGGCCCGCTCCGTGGGGACGGCCTGGCCGCCGAGCCACGCGGCAGCCTGGGAGAAGGAGCGGGCGTCACTCACGGTGACCTGGGCCTCGCGGGCCAGGGCGAGGGGGACCGCGGCCGATCCGACGCCCTCCACCCACCAGTCGCCCCAGTCGCCCTCGACGGTGATGAGCTCGTCGCCGTGGCGTGCCTCGGCCTCGGCGAAGAAGTCCTCGTTCGTCGAGACCCGGAGCGTCGGGGAGCTCCAGGTGTCGTTCCAGCGGCGGACGACCTCGGAGAGGTGCAGTCGCGCGGGGCCGTTGTCGCCCATGAACCCCTGCGTGCGGAGGTGCAGCACGTCCCACGGGTAGCCCGGGCGCCCCTCGGCCTGTTCACCATGCGCACCGAAGACCCCGGGCGGGAACGGGTAGCCGCGGGTCGCGAGCGCGGTCAGGTAGGCGGGCAGGTAGGTCTCGGCGACCTCGTACGACTCGGTGAGGCCGACCATCGGACCCTCCATGTACGCCAGACCGTGCGGGCTGTCGGTCATCCAGACCACGATCGAGTTGCCGGCGGGCGTGCGCCAGCGGAACAGCCGTGGCAGGTCGAGAGCGCCGTTCTGGTGCGGCATCGACCGGCCGGCCCAGTTGTGCGCGACGGCGAGGTACCGCACGCCGACGTCGTGCAGGGCGTCCGGCAGCCCGGCGACCTGCCCGGGGACGTCCGTCTGCATGGCGGTGGTGAAGTCGATGCCGTACTGGTCGCGGATCCGGCGGGCCTCGCGCAGCAGCTCGTGCAGTTCCTCGGTCGAGCAGGTGTCGGTGTGCAGGTTGTACGGCATCGCGCTGAGGCCGATCGAGCCGTGCTTGACCAGCTCCACGAACTCGGCGACCTTGGCGGCGGGACGGTGGCGCTCCCAGTCGGCGAAGGCCCAGAGTGCCTCGACGTTCCAGCGGAAGCGCGATGCCTCTGGCCACTCCCGCGTCGCCGCGGCCAGCTCGACGGCGGAGTCGAGGTACGACCGCTGGGAGGAGATGACGGTGGTCTGCGGGTCGGTGTACCCGAAGTCGAAGTGCGAGTGGTGCACGACGTGCACGGACCAGTCGCGCTGGGGGAGGAGCACGAAGGAGAGCTCGGTCCCGGTCTCGGGGATGGCCAGGGTGACGTCGGTCGGTTCGTCGACCGTGCGGACCAGCAACCGGACGGAGGTCGTGTCCGGCGCCGGGGCCGTGCCGACGACGCGGTCGACGCCGTCCGGGCCGGTGAGGGTCGCGGTCACGGCGCTGGGCGCGTCGTCGGGTCCGCCGGCGGTCGCACGGTCGGGTCCGCCCGCGGTCTCGCCGTCGGTCTCCCCGTCGAAGAGCAGGCGCACGCTCTGGACGGCGACGCCGTCACGCTCCGTCTTCAGCGGTTCCGGGATGACCCGGACGCGGGTGCCGTGGACGGTCGCGGCGGCCACGGTGGCCCGGTCGAGGAGCCCGTCACGGGCCTCCAGGTGGGACCAGGGCTGTGCGGAGACGAGGGCTGGTTCGGTCATCGGAGCTGGGGTTCCTTCGGTGGTCGGGAGGGGGATCCGGGTGGTCGGGCTCGGACGTTCGGCCGTCCGCCGCCGGGCTCAGGCGGTCGGGGTCAGGCGGTCGGGCTCACGCCGTCGGGTTCAGCCCGCGGGCGAAGAACCGCTGGAACGCGAAGAACACGATGATGGTCGGCAGCGACGCGACGAGCGCCCCGGCCAGCGCGACCGGCGGTCCGTAGGTCGAGTAGTTGCCGGTGAGGTCGGCGAGCGTGGCCATCACGGGCCGGATGTTCGGGCTGGACGAGAGCGTCAGGCCGAACAGCAGGTCGTTCCAGATCCACGTGAACTGGAAGACGAACGCCGCCAGGAGCGCGCTCGTCGAGAGCGGCAGGTGGACCTGGAAGAACATCCGGACCCATCCGGCGCCGTCGAGCGACGCGGCTTCGCGGACCTCGTTCGGCAGGCCGGACATGTGCCCGCGGACGACGAAGAACGCGAACGGGATCGTCAGCGCGACGTAGACCAGGAGCATGCCGTACTGCGTGTCGAACAGCGACGTGGCCGCGAAGCCGGTGAACAGCGGGGACAGGAAGGCCTGCAGCGGCAGGATCGTGCCGATGTAGATCACCCAGAACCAGAAGGTCGGGCGCTTGACCGGCATGATCGTGACCGCGAACGAGGCGAGTGCGGCGATGAGCACCGCGGCCCCGGCACCGACCACGGAGTACAGCAGGCTGTTCAGCATGCCCTGGCCGACGTTGGCGTTCCGGAACGCGATCCCGATGTTGTCGAAGAGGGACCACGAGGTCGGCCACCACGACGGCGTGCCCGAGTAGTCCGCGCCCTTGGTGAAGGCGTTGACGACGAGCAGGTACGACGGGATCAGCCAGATCAGGGACACGACGATGAGCACGGCCGCGAGGACGCGGCGGGAGGTCTTGGTCATCTGCGGGCTCCTGCTAGTCGGTGGGGCGGAGTTGCCGGCGGAGGTACGCCCACGAGGCGACGACGACCACGACGGTGAGGAACACGGCGACGGCCGCACCCGAGCCGTACCGCGAGAGTGTGAAGGTCTCGCGGTACATGGTGAGCGCGAGGGTCTCGGACGCGGTGCCCGGGCCGCCGTTCGTCAGCAGCAGCACCTGGTCGAAGACCTTCAG
Source organism: Curtobacterium sp. VKM Ac-2865 (assembly GCF_015350905.1). Classification (GTDB taxonomy): domain Bacteria; phylum Actinomycetota; class Actinomycetes; order Actinomycetales; family Microbacteriaceae; genus Curtobacterium. The sequence goes on from NZ_JADKRZ010000004.1 coordinate 83,807, forward strand.
GCTGCCGACGATCGAGATGCCCACGACGACGACGGTCATCGGGCGCAGCTGCGGGAAGGTCACGGACCAGAACAGCCGCCAGCCGGAGGCGCCGTCGATCTGGGCGGCCTCGAGCGTGTTCGGCGGGATGGACTGCAGCCCGACCAGGAACAGGATCACGCAGGCCCCCGTGGCCTGCCAGGTCGTCGCGATGATCATCATCACGGTGTTGAGCGGCCACTGCAGCAGCCACTGCGACACCAGAGGGTCGAGGCCCATGGCGCGGAGGAGCGTGTCCAGCCCGCCGTCCGTGGAGAGCATGAACGTCCAGACCACGGCGGTCGCCGAACCGGAGATGGCGTACGGCAGGACGATGGCGAAGCGTGCGAGCGCGCCGAGCTTCAGCTTCCAGGTACCGACCGCGATCGCGAGACCGATGCCGACCGGCAGCAGGAGCGTGCCGACCACCCAGAGGAACGTGTTCAGGACGGACTGCCCGAACGCGGGGTCGGCGAACATCGCCCGGTAGTTCCCCAGCCCGACCCAGCTCCGCGTGAAGCCGTTGTCGTTGAAGAAGCTGCGGTAGATCGTGAACAGGAACGGTGCGACCAGCAGCGCGAGCACGAGCACGACCGACGGGGCGAGGAACGCGCCGCCGGTGAGTCGGACGCGGAGCGGCACACGGTGCCCCGGAGCTGCGCGGGGCGGACGCGCCACCGGGGCCTGCGGGTCGACAGCCGTCTCGGGGACAGGAGGTTGTGTGAGTGTCATGCGGCGTTCCAGGTCTTCCACTCGGTCCGGGCGCGGTTCTCCATGGAGCGGAGGGTGGCGGCACCGTTCGCCTTCGACGGGTTCACCATGAACGCGCCGAGGTCCTGCACGTTGCCCTCGACCAGCGGGGTGGGCGAGGCCTCCCAGTAGCGGGTCAGCTCGACGGGTCGGACGCGGGCGACGTCCTTCGCGAGGTCCTTCACCAGGTCCGACTTCGGCAGCGCGTGCGGGTTCGGACTCGTGTCGCCGAGGAACCCGACCCACGCGGTCTGCACGTCCGTGGCGAGCCAGTTCTTCGCGACGTCGACGGCGGCACCATGCCGGTGTGCCTTGACCGGCACGGACAGCGAACCGCTCTCGACGACGACGGCCGGCTTCGCGTCCCCACGTGGCGGGACGCGGAAGAAGCCGATGTCGTCGTCCGTCAGGCCGGCGGCGAGCAGCGTGTTCGCGAACCAGGTGCCGTAGAGCATCATGCCGAACTTCCCCTTCCCGACGAGCCCGGGCAGGTCGTTCGAGGTGACGTCCGGCGCGGAGAAGAACCCGTCCGCGTACATCCCCGACCAGAGGTCCATGGCCTCGGTCGCCTGGTCGGCGGTGTAGCTGGCCTTGTTCGTCGTGACGGCCTTGTAGTACTCGGGATCGGTCGAGGCGAGCAGCTGCATGAACCAGATCTCGGCCTCCCACGTCGTGGCACCGGGGGAGAGGAACGGCGTGATGCCCGCGTCCTTGAGCGTCTGGGCGGCGTCCATGACCTCGTCGAACGTGGTCGGCTCGGTGATGTCGTGCTCGGCGAAGGCCTTCTTGCTGTAGAACACGGCGTAGTAGCTCTTGTAGAGCGGGACGCCGTAGGGCTTCCCGCGGTAGCTGAACGACTCGCGCTGCGCGGGGTCCACCCAGCCCCGCTCGATGACGTCGTCCCAGACGTCGCTGAGGTCGGTGAGGATGTCGGCCCGGGCGATGTCCTGCAACCGGTAGCCGTTCGTCCACTTGATGAGGTCGGTCGTGCTGTTCGTCTGCGCCGTCATCCGGATGATCTGCCCGTAGTTGGCGACGCTGGCCACCGACCGGGACGTGATCTCGTACCCGATGCGCTTCGCGAGCACGGCAGACGCGGCGGCGTACCCGGGACCCCACGTCGGGTTGTCGCTGTTCAGGGTCACGGTGCCCGGGGTCGAGGGGAGCGTGTCGGAGCCCCGGGCGCACGACGCCAGGGCCATGGCGAGGAGACCGCCGCCGCCGAGGGCGAGGGCGGTCCGGCGGGTCACTCCGGGCCCGCTGGAGAACGGATGAGGCATCGGGCGTTCCATTCGACAGTGAATTGATAACGTTACCAACGGGAGCATACACGGCCGCGGTCCGGCCGCAAGTGGAGCGTCGGGTATACATGTGACCCATGGAGGCAACCGCGGGGTCCGGACCGGGGCGGAAGCCCGCGATGACCGTGAAGGACATCGCCCGGGTCGCCGAGGTCAGTCCGATGACCGTCTCGCGGGTGCTCTCCGGCGGCAAGAACGTCCGGCCGGCACTGCGGGAACACGTCGAACGCGTGATCGCCGAGGTCGGGTACCACCGCAACGAGAACGCGCGGAGCCTGCGACCGGGGCAGCGGTCCGGCCTGGTGGGCGTGATGATCACGAACATCGGCAACCCGTACTACGCGGGCGTCGTGCAGGGCATCGAGCAGGTGGTCGCCGCGACCGGGCGCCGGATCCTCGTCGGCACCACGAACGAGGACGGTGACCTCGAGCGCCAGCTGCTCTCCGACTTCCTCGGCCGCCAGGTCGAGGGGCTCATCGTCGTCCCGGTGGGGCAGGACGGCGAGCGCTTCACCGCGGCACGGCTGCACGACGCCCCGCTGGTCCTCGCCTCGCGCACGGTCGAGCACGCGCCTGCGGACGCCGTCCTCATCGACGACGTCCACGGCGCCCGCGAAGCCACCTCGATCATGCTCGACGAGGGGCACCGCCGGATCGCCTTCCTCGGCAACAAGGTCACGGTGTCCACCGGGCAGCGTCGCCTGGCCGGGTTCCGGAGCGCCTTCGCCGCGAGCGGGACCGACCCGGACGAGCGCTTGGTCGTGCTCGAGCTGCAGGACGCCGACGCGGCCGAGCGGGCGATGCGGGAGCTCCTGCTCCTCCCCGACCCGCCGACCGCGGTCTTCGCCGCGAACAACCGGATCAGCGTCGGGGCCATCCGCGCGATCGCGCGGGGCCGGGCCGACGGATCGGTCACGTCGCCGCCCCGGCTGTTCGCCTTCGACTCGTTCGACTTCGCCGACATGGCGCCGATCCCGCTGTCGGTGATCGACCACGACCCCGCCGAGCTCGGCCGGGTCGCCGCACGGATGCTGCTGTCGCGTCTCGACGGTTCCGCCGACGGCCAGGCGCCGCGGCTCGTCGAGCTCCCGGTGCACATCGTCCACCACTGAGACGTCCGGCCTGCTCGGCCCGCATCGGGCCGGGCACGCTCGGTCTGGAGGCTCGGCTTGCGTCCGCAGGCACGTTCGGCGGTAGTGTTGGTAACGTTATCAGCGCGAAAGGCGTCCCATGACCACCTCCCTGCCCGCAGGCGTGACCGCCGGCCAGTACGACAAGGCCCCGGTCATCGACCTCCCACCCGGCCACGACGTCTGGGCCGCCGAGCGCACCTGGCAGCAGCTCGCGTCGCGGCTCGACGGCCCCGGCTCCCGCACGATGGCCGTCGACACCTACCCCGGCAGCGACCTCGACGGGCTCCGCCGGGAACTCGCCGCGGTGGCACCGGACGCCCTCGTCATCGACGTCGAGGACGCTGCCGCCCTGCCCACCGCCGTGATCGAGGACCGCATCGCCGCGAACCTCACTGACGACCGCGTCTTCGGTGTGCTGGGCCACCAGGTGCTGAGCGACCTCTACGACCAGGAGCGCCTCGAGCAGGTCGCCGAGCGGGTCCGTTCGGCCGGCGGTGCCGTGGTGGTCATCGGCTGGGGCGCCACCCTCGTCCCCACGCGGTTCGACACGGTGGTGCTCGCCGACCTGGCCCGCTGGGAGATCCAGCGCCGACAGCGTGCCGGTGCCCCGAACTGGCGCGCCGACAACGGCGACGAGGACCAGCTCCGCAAGGTCAAGCGCGGGTACTTCGTCGAGTGGCGGATCGCCGACCGGCACAAGCGCACGCTCTTCGACCGCATCGACCTGGTCCTCGACGCCAACGGGTCGATGGCCGACGCCAAGCTCATCGGGGCCGACACGTTCCGCGCCGGGCTCGAGCTCGCGAGCCGTCGACCGTTCCGCGTCGTGCCCTTCTTCGACCCCGGGGTGTGGGGCGGCCAGTGGATGAAGGAGGTCCTCGAGGTCGGGGACGCCGACAACTACGCGTGGTGCTTCGACTGTGTGCCAGAGGAGAACAGTCTGCTCTTCCGCATCGACGACACCGTCGTCGAGCTCCCGGCGCTCGATCTCGTGTTCCGACACCCGCGCGAGCTCCTCGGTGCCAGGACCTTCGCCCGGTTCGGCGCCGAGTTCCCGATCCGCTTCGACTTCCTCGACACGATGTCCGGCGGCAACCTCTCCCTGCAGGTCCACCCGCTGACGGACTACATGCAGAACGTGTTCGGGATGCCGTACACGCAGGACGAGAGCTACTACATGCTCGACGCCGCCGATGACGCCGTCGTCTACCTCGGCGTCCGCGACGACACCGACCCCGCGGAGATGCGCGCCGCGCTCCGGTCGGCGTCCGACGGTCAGGACCCCTTCCCGGCGGACCGGTTCGTGAACACCTTCCCGGCGAAGAAGCACGACCACTTCCTCATCCCCGCCGGCACCGTGCACTGCTCCGGTGCCGACTCGATGGTCCTGGAGATCTCGGCGACGCCGTACATCTTCACGTTCAAGATGTGGGACTGGGGCCGGGTCGGCATGGACGGCGTCCCGCGACCGGTCCACCTCGACCACGCGTTCGCGAACATCCAGTGGGACCGCCGCACCGACTTCGCCCGCGACGAACTCGTGAACCAGGTGACCGAGGTGGCACGGGGCGACGGCTGGGTCGAGGAACGCACCGGCCTGCACGAGCTCGAGTTCATCGAGGTCCGTCGGCACTGGTTCGACGACGTCGTGCCGCACGACACCGACGGCACCGTCAACGTGCTCAACCTCGTCGAGGGCGCCGAGGCCGTCGTCGAGAGCCCGGACGACGCCTTCGAGCCCTTCGTCGTGCACTACGCCGAGACCTTCATCGTCCCCGCGAGCGTCGGGAACTACACGATCCGCCCCTGGGGTGCCGGCGTCGGGCAGCGGCTCGGCACTGTGAAGGCGTCGGTCCGGGGGACCGGCCTCAGCGACTGACGTCCGGGTGCCGCTGCCACACGACGGCGGCACCCGACAGCGGTGCTCGCGCGCCCAGTGCTGCGGGAACGACGAGGGCGTGCTCGGTCGAGCGTCCGAGACCGTCGCGGAGCGGCGGAGCGACGACGTCCCAGGACCGCGCGATCGACCCGCCGACCACGATGCGGTCGGCGCGGAAGCGTTCGACCCACGGCCGGAGTGCTGCCCCGAGCGCGGACGCCGCCGTGTCGAGCACGTCGCGGGCGATGTCGTCCACGGCTCGGGCGAGCGCGCAGATCTCTTCCACCGAGCTCGTCCGACCGGACCTTCGCAGCTGGTCGCGTCGCAGTGCGGGGGAGGAGAACGTGTCCTCGAGCGGGCGGCCGTCGATCGTCAAGCGGTGGACCTCGCCCTCCTCGGGCACGGTGCTGCCGGTGCTGACCTCGACGCCGTCGACGAGGAACGCCGAGCCGACGCCGGTGCCGAGCGTGATGCAGATCGTCCGGTGTGCGTGGGTGCCGGCGCCGGCAGCCCACTCACCGATGCCGTACGCGACGGCGTCGTTGCAGAACCGCACGGCGTCCGGGCTGACCGCGAGCCGTTCGGCGAGGGCGCCCCGCAGGTCGATGCCCGCCAGCGACTGGAACTTGTCCACCCCGGCGAAGGTGCCGGTGCCGGCGCGGTAGTCGAACGGGCCGGGCATCGCGACCGTCCAACCGGGCACCGGACGCGCCGTCGTGAGCGCGCGTGCGGGGCCGGTGAGCTGGTCGAGCAGGACGTCGAGCGGGGCGTGCGGGTCGATCTCGGCGCCCCGTTCGACCAGCACGTCGCCGGGAGCCGCCGGGTCGACGAGCGCGGCAGTGACGTGGCTCCCGCCGACGTCCATGACGCCGACGGGAGCCCGTTCGGTCTGGTCGGTGGTCAACTGACCTTCCCGAGTCGGTCGGGTGACCAGCCGAGCACGGCGAAGACCTGGATCATCGCGGCCTGGTCGAGCGTCGCTGCGGGGCGGTCCCAGTCGGGGTCGCCACCTCCGCTCGGCTGGAAGTGGAACAGGCCGGTGGCCGGGTCGCGGTCGTCCCGCCAGGTCGCGGTGGCCCACTGCTCGGCGGCCGCGCGGTACGACGGGTCGTGCTGCACGGAGTCGAGCAGCAGGAGGTCCTTCACGTAGAACGCGTTGAACACGGCGGGCTGCTGCTGCAGGCGGTTCTCGGCGGTCCAGTACCGCAGAGATGCCTTCGCCGCCGACGTCGCCTGCTGCAGGTACTTCGGGTCCTCGGTCGCGCGGTAGAGGATCGTGGCCGTGCCGATCATGGCGCCCGAGTTGTAGGTCCACAGGGTCGGGTCGATCGTGCCGTCGTCGCCGATGCTGTTCCGGTACAGCCCCGCCGACTCGCGCAGGCAGCGGTTGTTCCAGTTGTAGAGCTTCGTGCTCGTGCGGAGGTAGGACGCCTCGCCGGTCTCCTCGTAGAGGTGTGCCGCGAGCTGTGCGGTGAGCCCGGTCACGTTCGCGGCCCGGACCGTGTTGTCGGGCCGGTCGATCCAGTCGGAGCCGCCCGGGCAGGTCAGGGTCGTGTCGGTGTTCCAGCTGCGCGCGGCGACGTCGAACGCGGCCTCGGCGTGGTCGAGGTACGCCGGGTCGTCGGTCGCCTGGTACTGGCTGACGAAGGACAGCCCGACCACGGCGTTGTCGTCGTAGTAGACGTCGCCGCCGGTGCCGAGCGGCGCGGGGAGGTACGACTCGTACCCGGCCCGACCGCCGGGAGCGACCGCGTGGTACCGCTCGAAGCCGTCGACCCGTGCGGCCGCGGCGTGTGCGTAGGCGGGGCCGACACCGTCGATGCCCTGCAGGTCGAGCGCCGCCTGGGTCGCCTCGCGGTACTCCCAGAGGTACGAGTACGGGTTGCCCGTGGTCGTGTCCGTGTTCTCGCGGTACAGGCCGTGTCCCGCGGAGCCGGTGTACAGGGCGTCCTGCATGGCGTCGTACGTCGCACTGGCACGCTGCTGCCAGACGGCGTCGGGTGACGTCGTCGCTGCCTGTGCCGCCTGCGGTACGCCGGCCACGGCGACACCGAGGACGATCGCGGCCGCGGTGACCTGCGCGCCGCGGACGGTCGCGCTTCGAGTCGAACTGAGCATCGTTGCTCTCCTTCGCGTTGGTATCGTTACCATAAGCGTCTCGCGACCCGGTGACAAGCGCACGGTCCGAGGCGGACCGAGGGCGAGCCTCCCGTCAGCGCGCTCCGTCGGCAGCTGACCGCAGGGTCCGCTCGGCGTCGTCGAGGTAGTCGGCCAGCAGCACGGACGCCGTGGACCGGTCGTCGGCGCGCAGCGCGTCGACGATCGCCTCGTTCCGCTCGACGAACGCAGCGTGGAAGGAGCCGGGGTCGTCCGTCGTCAGGAACGCGAGCCGCATCTCGGCGAGCAGCCCGTCCATCAGGCCCCAGATCCGCTCGCTCGGGACGGCTCGAACGAGTGCCGCGTGGAAGCGGATGTCGGCCGTGCCCACCGCCCGCCAGTCGCCCGCGGCGGCAGCGGCGCGGGCTTCGGACACGGCCGACGCCGCGTCGGCGAGCGCGGGGGAGGACGGGGTGCACGCGTGCACCGCCGCTGCTTCGAGCACGCGGCGGGCTGCGTACAGGTCGACGACGTCGGCGGCCGAGAGGCGACGCACGAACACCCCGCGGTTGAAGACGTGCTCGACGAGTCGGTCGCGGGCGAGGAGCCGGAAGGCCTCACGCAGGGTGTTCCGCGAGACCCCGAGCTGGTCGCTCAACCGCTCCTCGGACAGCTGCGTCCCCGGGGCGAAGTCGCCGGACGCGATCATCGTGCGCAGCCGGGTAGCCGAGGACTCGGCGCCGCTGACGGTTCGGCTCATGCCCCGATCCTGACACGGCCGGGGGACGACTCCTCCACAGACCGCGTGTGTGACCGACGTGTTACAAGTCGCGGGAGGGCCTTGTGATTGTTGAACAATGCAGTCCAGACTGTCCCGCATGTTCGTCCTCATCGGCGTCGCCGTCGTCATCGTCGGCTTCGCACTGCGCGTCAACGCGCTGCTCGTCGTCACCGTCGCGGGGATCGTCACCGCGGCCATCGGCGGGATCGGTCCCGTCGGCATCCTCACCGCGTTCGGCGACGGCTTCGCCTCCAGCCGCAGCGTCACGACCTTCGCGCTCGTGCTGCCGGTCATCGGCCTGATCGAGCGCTACGGCCTGCAGGACCAGGCCAAGCGGCTCATCGCGAAGCTCGACAAGCTGACCACCGGGCGCCTGCTCGCCGGGTACCTCGCGATCCGGCAGGTCACCGCCGCCGTGGGCCTGACGAGCATCGGCGGTCCGGCCCAGACGGTGCGCCCGCTCGTGTACCCGATGGCCGAGGGCGCCGCCATCAAGAAGTACGGCCGCGTGGACGACCCGATGCGCGAGAAGATCAAGGGCTTCTCCGCGTCCTCCGACACCGTCGGCGTGTTCTTCGGTGAGGACGTGTTCGTCGCGGTCGGCTCGATCCTGCTCATCACGACGTTCGTCGACGCCACGTACGACCTGGCGCTCGAGCCGATCGACCTCGCGCTCTGGGCGATCCCGACGGGCATCGCCGCGCTGCTGGTCCACGGCACCCGGTTGCTGCTGTTCGACCGCAAGCTCGACCGGATGGCGGCGGACATGCGCGGCGCCTCGACCACCACGGAGGTGGCAGCGTGATCACCAGCGAATGGCTCTACTGGCTCATCGGCGCGTTCTTCATCGCGGTCGCGGTGCTCATCGTCACCGACCGGGAGCACGCCAAGCGCCTCGGCAACGCGGCGTTCTGGGGCATCCTCGGCGTCTCCTTCTTCTACGGCACGTTCGTCGCCGCCAAGACCGCTCCGTCGTGGGTGCTCGGCATCGCGGTCCTGGTGATGGTGGCGCTCGCCGGCCTCGGCTTCACCGGCACCACGGCCAGGGGCGGCCGGCCGAGTCGCACCCGCGTCGCGAGCATCCCGGGCGCGGGCGTCGGGGCGGAGACCGGCCCGGCGGAACCCACCGGCGCGATGGCCCGGCAGTCGAGCGACAGCACGAGCGTGCTCGCGACGACCTCACCCGAGGAACGTGCGTCCTTCGCCACGCGCTTCGGCAACCGGCTCTTCATCCCCGCACTGGTCGTCCCGGTCGTCGCCGTCCTGGTCGCCACGCTCGGCCCGCTCGTCACGATCGGTGGCAAGCCGTTGCTCGCCGAGGGCAGCGCGACCCTCACCGGGCTCGGCATCGGTTCGGTGCTGGCCGTGGTCGTCGCCGTGTTCGTGCTGCGCCCGCCGAAGATCGCCACACCGATCCGCGAGGGCGGCCGACTCCTGCAGGCCATCGGCTGGGCAGCGCTGCTCCCGCAGATGCTCTCCACGCTCGGCATCGTCTTCACCCAGGCCGGCGTCGGCGACGCGGTCGGCACGATCATCAAGACGATCCTGCCGAGCGGCTCGCTGCTCGCCGCGGTCGTCGTCTACTGCCTCGGCATGGCGCTGTTCACCGTCATCATGGGCAACGCGTTCGCCGCGTTCCCGATCATGACCGCCGCGATCGGCTGGCCGGTCCTGGTGCAGGGCTTCGACGGCAACCCGGCGGCGATCTTCGCGATCGGCATGCTCGCCGGCTTCTGTGGCACGCTCGTCACCCCGATGGCGGCGAACTTCAACCTCGTCCCGGCGGCCCTGCTCGAGATGACCGACAAGTACGGCCCGATCAAGGCGCAGATCCCGACCGCCGCCATCCTGCTCGTCGTCAACATGGGAGTCATGTACGTTGTCGCCTTCTGAGCTCACCCGGGCCGCCTGGGCCGCGGACTTCGCCGCCGTCGCCGCGGACAACATCACCCGCGAGTACCCCTACGCATCGCAGCACACGACGGTGGGCCCGGATGACCGCGCCCTGCCCGTCGAGCTGCACCCCGCCTTCGCGACCTCGTACGACTGGCACTCGTCGGTGCACATGCACTGGCTCGCCGCCCGGTTGGTCGCGTTCGGCCTGCCGGCCAGCCAGGAGGCTCCGATCACCTCGGTCCTGCAGGCCCACCTGACCGCGGAGCACCTCGCGACCGAGGCGGCCTACCTCCGCAGCGCGGCGCACTTCGAGCGCCCCTACGGCTGGGCGTGGGTCATGCGCCTGGCGGCGGAGGTCACGTCGTCGCCAGTGCCCGCCATCCGCGCGCTCGCGCCGGGCTTCGTCCCCGTGGTCGACGCCGTCGAGGACCTCGTGACCCGGTGGGTCGACGGGGCTGCCCACCCCGTCCGGCACGGCGTGCACTCGAACTCGGCGTTCGGCTTGCAGCTCGTGCTCGAGGCCGCCCGGTCGCTCGGGCGCGACGACCTCGCCGCGACGTGCGAGCGCGCTGCCCGCGAGTGGTTCGGCACGGACAGCGGCTGGCCCTTCGCGTGGGAGCGCAGCGGGCACGACTTCCTGTCGGCGGGCCTGGCCGAGGCCGACCTGATGCGCTCGGTCCTGCCCCCGGCGGAGTTCGCCCCGTGGGCCCGTGAGTTCTGCTCCGAGGTGCGCGCTGGCGACGAGGTCCTGCAGTCGACGGTGGTCCGCGACGAGAACGACCCGCAGCAGGTCCACCTGTTCGGGCTCGACCTGTCCCGTGCCGGCTCTGCCCGTCGGGTCGCGGACGCCCTGCGCGCTGCGGGCTCGTCTCCGGACGGCCTGGCGGACCTGCTCGACGACGCGGCCGAGCGGCTGCTCGTGTCCGGGCTCGCCGCGAGTGTCGGCGAGGAGTACTACTCGACGCACTGGTTGGCGAGCTTCGCCTGGGACGCGATGGAGGCCCGCGAACACGCTGGAGCGTGATGGTGGTGATCCACACCCAAGTGGGTCGAAAACATGCCCATCCGAGCGCTTTCTGACACGAATTCGTGTCACCACCGTGGCGGCTGTCGCCGGCCTTCGACGTGAAGCCGAGTCGAATGCGTCTTCCAGTTCAGCGACGCTGCTGCGCGGCGGGTCATCACCCGCGTGGGGGTCGCGGTGTTGAACTGGGAGACGGTCGCGACGCGCCTCGGGCTCGACGAGCGGCAACGGGCGGGCTACCGCGACGCGTTCTCGTCCCCGCAACTCGCGTGGGCACTGTCGCTCGACGCCGACCTGCGGTGACGGCTGTTCCTCTGGCGTTCGCAGAGACAACACCGGCTGTCAAGCCCCTGCGCTAGTTGTCGTGAACAACTACGTTCTGTGGACAGCCGAGAGCCGGCACGACACCGCAGGGATCCGGTGTCGATCGTCACGTCAGGGAGTGACAGCCATGCAGAAGCGAACCACCACCAGAGCAACACTTGCCGCCGTCGTCCTCGGTGCCGCACTCGTCGCCGTGCCGCTCGGGTCGGCGTCCGTCGCGGAGGCCGGGACCTCGGCACCCGTCGGTGACGTCGGCGCCTTCAAGCAGACGTTCCGCGAGGACTTCAGCACGGCGGCCGCGGCGAACGGGGCGTTCGCCAGGACGTACGCGAACGCCTGGCAGCCCTACCCGGACGGCACCTCGGGGATCTACTCCTCCAGCACGCAGGTCAGCGCCCGCGACGGCTACATGGACGTCAAGCTCGACGGCGCGCGCGGGGCAGCAGGGACCTTCGGCACGCCGAACGGTGCCTGGTCGCACGTCGGCGGCAAGTTCTCGGTGCGGGCGAAGGCCGAGGGCGGGACGGGCAACGGCGCGGCCTTCATGCTGTGGCCGTCCTCGAACGTCTGGTCCGACGGCGAGATCGACTACCCGGAGGGCAACTTCGAGAGCACGCCGATGGCGTACCAGCACTCGATGACGCCGGGTCGGGAAGCCACCGCGACGAGCATCAGCACCGGGGTGTCCTGGCGGCAGTGGCACACCTACTCGGTCGAGTGGATCCCGGGCAGGTCCGTGACCTACCTGGTCGACGGCAAGACCATCAGGACCGTGACGGTGGACGTCCCGACGACCCCGCACCGGTACATGTTCCAGGTCGGGAACTGGGGCGGCTCCGGGCACCTCGACATCGACTGGGTCAGCACGTACGACTACGTCGGCTGAGCTGGGTCACACGATCCGGAAGCGGACCGTGTCGCCTGGCCTGAGCTGGGCGGCACGGTCCACCGACGCAGGTGTGAGGACGGCGACGACCGGGTATCCGCCGGTCACGGGGTGGTCGGCGAGGAACAGCACGGGGAAGCCGTCCGGCGGGACCTGGAGCGAGCCGGTCTCGACGCCCTCGCTCGGGAGCTCGTGGGTGACCGCGCGGACGAGGGGCTCCGCCCCGGTCGTGCGGACGCCGACGCGGTCGCTGTCCGAGCTCACCTGGTGGTCCTGCCCCGTGAGGGTCTCGCGCCAGTCCGGGGTGAACCAGTCGTCACGCGGACCCGGGACGACGTCGAGCACGACGGCCTCCACGCGCCAGGGCTCGTGCGGCGGTGCGACGGCGTCGACCACGGGCCACCCGTCGGCCTCGTCGCCGACCGGGAGTGCATCCCCGGTCTGCAGTGGGGGCGGTCCGAGCTGCGCGAGCGAGTCCCACGACCGACTGCCGAGGACCGGCTCGACGGCGAACCCGCCGCGGACGGCGACGTACGAGCGCAGGCCGGTGTCGGGCACGCCGAGGTGCACGGTGTCGCCGGGGCCGAGCAGCAGGACCTCGTACGCGGCCGCGCCGCGGAGGCTGCCGTCTGCCCGCTCGACCTCGACAGGGCAGGCCGCGCCGGTGACGGCGGCGACCACGTGCGCGTCGGAACGGAGCGAGACGGAGCCGAGCAGGGCCTCCAGGACGGCTGCGCCGGGGCGGTTGCCGACCATCCGGTTGGCCAGTGCTGCAGATCCGCGGTCGGCTGCACCGGCCGCACCGAGTCCCATGTCGCTGAAGCCCGGGCGGCCGAGGTCCTGGGTCGTGACGCCGAAGCCGATGCGTTCGACGGTGAGCGAGCTCATGTGCCGCTCGTGTCTACGAAGCGGATGCGCGTGCCGGCGGGGGCGAGGGCGGGCGGGTCGCGGTCGAGTGACCACATCGGGACGTCGGTGCGCCCGATGAGCTGCCAGCCGCCTGGGGAGGTGCGCGGGTAGACGGCGCTGAACTCCCCGGCGAGGGCGACGGCGCCGCTCGGGACGACGGTGCGCGAGGTATTGCGGCGGGGCAGGTCGAGCGAGGGCGCCGTGCCGGTCAGGTAGCTGAAGCCGGGGGCGAAGCCGCAGAAGGCGCTCGTCCAGACCTGGCCGGTGTGCCAGGCGACGAGGTCGGCGGGGGTCCTGCCGGTGAGATCTGCCACGGCGGTGAGGTCGTCGCCGTCGTAGGTGACCGGGATGACGACGGGTGCGGTGTCGGTGGTGGCGTCTGCGTCAGTGGCCGTGTCGGCGGTTGCTGCTGTTGCTGCTGCTGCTGCGGTCGGTGTCGGCGTGACGCGGGCCAGGTCGGCGCGGAGGCGGGTGGCGTCGGTGTGCGTGCGGTCGTAGCGGAACAGGAGCGTGCGAGCGCCGGAGACGACCTCGGTGACCCCGGGTGGTCGGTCGGCGAGGCCGGCGCGGAAGGCGACCGTGTCGTGCAGGGTGGCGAAGGTGGCGAGCAGGGCGCTGTTGCCGGCGGGGCGGAGGTCGAGGGTCATGCGGGAGTCGGGTCCGTTGCCGCTCCGGTGGCGGGCGCGGGCGCGGTTGCGGCTCCGGTGAACGGTGCGATCGCGATGCCCTGCTCGGTCAGCAGCCGCCGGATCGCCTGCGCCATCGCGACGGCGTCGGGGGAGTCGCCGTGGACGCAGACAGAGTCCGCGCGGACGGAGACCTCGGAGCCGTCGACCGCGGTCGCGACGCCCTCGGTCACCATGCGGAGGACGCGCTGGGCCACCTGCTCGGGATCGTGCAGGACGGACCCCGGCGTGCTCCGCGACACCAGGGAGCCGTCGGGTTCGTAGGCGCGGTCGGCGAAGGCCTCGCTGACGGCACGGAGTCCGTGGCGCTCGGCTGCTCGCAGGAGTTCGGAGTCAGGCAGGGCGAGCACGGCGAGGGAGGGGGCGACGTCGGCGATCGCGCGGACGACGGCCTCGGCCTGGACGGGGTCGGCGCAGGCGGTGTTGTAGAGCGCGCCGTGCGGCTTGACGTAGGTGACCTCGGTGCCGGCGACGTGAGCGGTGGCCGTCATCGCGCCGAGCTGGTGCACGACGTCGGCGTACAGCTCGTCCGGCGTGACGTGCACGGGACGCCGGCCGAAGCCCGCGAGGTCGCGGTAGGCGACGTGCGCCCCGACGGCGACGCCGCGCTCGGCAGCGGCGCGACAGGTGGCGAGCATGATCGTCGGGTCGCCGGCGTGGAAGCCGCAGGCGATGTTCGCGCTCGAGACGACGTCGAGCATCGCGGCGTCGTCACCCATGCTCCAGGCGCCGTAGCCCTCGCCGAGGTCGCTGTTGAGGTCGATCGTCGTCACGGGGGCTCCCTGTCGTCGCCGGGTTGTTCAACAATCTAGTCCGGCGGGGGCGGGGAGGCCAGTGGGGGCGGTTCGATGCTGGCGCGTGGTGGACTCGGAACGACAACGTCGAGGTCGTACGACAGCGACGATGTCGCGAAGGACGCATCCGTGCGCATGCTTCGACATGGCAGGAGTCAATCAACGCGTGCGGTGTCGGACCATGCGGACGCATCTCGTTCCTGCGTATGCTTCGACATGGCAGGAGTCGATCGACTGGCGCGACGTCGAAACATGCGGACGCATCCTCGGGCGGGGGCGAAACACGTCGGAAGCGCCGTGCCGGAACCGCACCGCGCACGGACGGGAGGCTCGGTGCCAGCTGGCACCGAGCCTCCCGTCCGGTGTGTGCCTACTTCGTGAGCACCGCCGCGACCTCCGGGATGCGGTCGATGTAGCCGCGCACCAGGTCGCGGGCGATCGTGACGCTGTCCACGAGGGGGTGGAGCGCGAAGGCCTTGAGGGCCTCGTCCTTCGACCCGGTCATGGCGGCGGCGATCGTGTGGCGTTCGACGGCCTTGACCTGGGACATCAGCCCGATCTGGTGCAGGTCGGGCTGGTCGGTCGACATCGGGTGCACGCCGTTCGCGTCGACCATCGTCGGGACCTCGACCACGGCGTCACGGGGGAGCCCGGCGATCGTGCCGTTGTTCCGGACGTTGAGGATCATCGTCTGGCGCTCGTTGCGGCTGATCGCTGCCATGACCCCGAGCGCGACGCCCGCGTAGCCCTGGTGCGACGGGTCGGTCTCGCGCTCCTTGGAGTCGACCGGCTCGTCCTGCGTGCCGCCCTTGGCCTCGGCCATGTAGGACGCGCTGCGCCGGGCGACGGTCTCGCGCCACAGGTCGGCGACGCCGTCGCCCGCGGCGGTGGCACGGTCGTAGAAGGCCGACTGGCTCTCCGCGAGGAAGTCGCCGCGGGTCTTGCCGGAGCCGATGATGGAGCGCACGGCGTCGCGGTTGAAGTAGTAGTAGTACAGGTACTCGTTCGGGATCGCCCCGAGGCTGCGGATCCAGTCGAGCCCGAAGACGTGGCCCTCCTCCATGGCACCGAGGCGCTCGTCGTCCGCCATCAGCTCGGGGAGCACGTCGCGGCCGTCGTACATCACGCGGCGCATCCACCCGAGGTGGTTCAGGCCGACGTAGTCCATCTGGACCCGGGTGTGGTCGAGGCCGAGCATGCCGGCGACCCGACGCCCGAGGCCGGACGGGGTGTCGCAGATGCCGAGCACGCGGTCACCGAGGACGGTCTGCATGGCCTCGGTGATGATGCCGGCGGGGTTCGTGAAGTTCATCACGTAGGCGTTCGGTGCGAGGTCGCGGATGACCTTGGCGGCCTCGACCATGACCGGCACGGTGCGGATGGCGTACGCGAGCCCGCCGGGCCCGGTGGTCTCCTGCCCGAGGACGTCGAGGTCGAGCGCCACGTGCTCGTCGCAGCGGCGGCCTTCGAGCCCGCCGACGCGGAGTGCGGCGAAGACGTAGTCGCTGCCCTCGACCGCGCGGTGCAGGTCGGTCGTCGGCTTCAGGACCGGGGCGTCGGGGAAGTCGGCCGCGAGCTCGGTGAGGATCGCCACCATCGCGTGCAGACGGACCTCGTCGACGTCGTACAGCGCGACCTCCTCGACCCGGGGGGAGCCGGTGTCGCGGAGGAGTGCCTGGTAGACGTACGGGGTGCGGAACCCGCCGCCTCCGAGGATGCAGAGCTTCATGTGATGACGACCTCTCCGCCGGCGTTCCGGCTGTGTGCGAGTGTTTCGTCGGGGGCGCCGGTCGTCGTGATCAGCGTGTCGACGTCGGTGAGGGAACAGAGCCGGAGGGCCCCGCTCCCCGGGAACTTGGTCTCGGACGCGAGCAGCACCACGCGGTCGGCGGCCGCGATCATGGACTGCTTGATGGGGGCCTCGACCGCCATGTTGTCCACGACGTGGCCGTTCGCGCGGACCCCGGTGCAGGACAGGAACAGCAGGTCCGCGCTGACCTGCTCGAGCGCGGCCTCGGCGAGGGAGCCGACGAGCGTGCGGTAGTTGCGCCGGACGACACCGCCGAGCAGCACGAGCCGCACGGCCTCGTCGTCGCGGAGCACGTCGAACACCGCGAGGTTCGTGGTGATGACGGTGATGTCCCGGCCGCGGAGCAGCTCGGCGATCTGCGGTGTGGTCGTGCCGATGTCGAGGATGACGACCTGGCCGTCGGTGACCATGGCTGCGGCGGCCTCGGCCATGCGGCGCTTGAGGTCGAGGTCGCCGGCCTCCTCGAACGGGGTCTCGACGGCCTCGTCCGGGTCGGTGTCCTCCTGCGCGGTGGCACGCGGTGGCAGGACGGCACCGCCCCACGTGCGGACGAGCTCGCCGTTGCGGTCGAGCATCTCGAGGTCGCGGCGGATCGTCGCCGGGCTGACCGCCAGGGCGTCGGCGAGTTCCTGCACGGAGGCAGCACCGTCAGCCCGGAGCACCCGGATGATGCGGTTCTGTCGGTCGCGCAGGATCATGGCGCCACAGTAACGCAGATCGAGCAGAAGCAAGCAAGATCGCGCATGCGATCGGCCGACTCAAGCAGACTTAACAAATCTGGCGCAACCAGGTAACGTCCTCGCAACACGAAGCACGCAGGCTTGAGCACCACCACCGGATCCGTCCCAGGTCGAGCAAGCCTGCGCAGCACTGATCCGCGATGACGAGGAGACTGCCGTGACCGAGGCGCATGCCGAGCCACGCCCCACCGGGACCACCGGCGGGCAGGCCGACGAGACCACTCGCGGCACCCTGCTGTTCGCCGGGGACGTCTACTGCGACGTCGTCTTCTCCGGCGTCACGGCACCCGAGCAGGGCGCCGAGGTGTTCGCCGACGCGTTCGCCATCACCCCGGGCGGTGTCGCGAACCGCGCGGTGGCCGCTGCCCGTGCCGGCGCCCCGACGATGCTCGCGAGCCGCCTCGGCGACGACGTCCTCGGCCGCCACGTGTACGACGTGCTGACCGCCGAACCGTTCCTCGACACCTCGCTGCTCGAGCTGGTGCCCGGCCACCAGAGCGCCGTGTCGGTGGCACTGACCGGGCCCGACGACCGCAGCTTCATCACCTACGAGGAGCACCTCGGCCCGACCCTCGTGCCGGATGACCTCGGCCGGGTGGCGGCGACGCACGTCGGGATCGCCAAGCCGCTGCCCGCCTGGGTGGCCCGACTCCGCGCCGCCGGCACCACGGTGGTCGGTGGTGTCGGATGGGACCACACCGGCGAGTGGACCGGCGGGGTGCTCGACCGCCTGGCCGAGATCGACGTCTTCGTGCCGAACGACGTCGAGGCCATGCGGTACACGCGGACGGACTCGGCGCTCGCCGCGGCGAAGGTGCTCGCCGAGCGTGTGCCGCTCGCGGTCGTCACCCGCGGCCCCGACGGCGTCGTGGCGGTCGACTCCGCGAACGGCGTGGTCGTCACGGCGGAGACGATCCGGGTCGAGGCCGTCGACCCCACCGGCGCCGGCGACGTCTTCGTCGCGTCGTTCATGGCGGGCGTGCACCACGGCTGGGACCTCGAGACCCGGCTGCGGTTCGCTGCCGCCAGCGCGGCCTTCGCCGTCACCGGGCTCGGGGGAGCGGCGAGCGCGCCGCACCCGGACGAGCTCCGCAGCTTCCTCGACCAGCACGCCGCCCCCGGCGACTGGTCCTTCCTGGCCGACGTGCCCAGCACCGACGGCCACTGACCTGCACCTGCACCTGCACCTGCACCTGCACCTGCACCACCCGACTGACCCGACCACCCACCCCCTCGCAGAACTGGACCCACCATGAAGCACATCAGCAAGGCGTCGATGCTCATCGGCGTCGCAGCGGCGGTCGCCCTCGGCCTGACCGCCTGCACGCCCGGCGGGTCCGCCGCCCCCGCCGCCTCGCAGAGCCTCGGCCCGGTGTCGAAGGACGTGGGCTCGGCGAAGACCACGCTGACCGTCTGGGACCAGAACACCGACACCGGCATCAACGACGCGCAGCAGGTCCTCAACGACGCGTTCGAGAAGGCCCACCCGAACATCACGGTCAAGCGGGTCTCGCGCTCCTTCGCCGACCTGAAGACCACGCTGAAGCTCGCGCTCTCCGGGGACAACCCGCCGGACGTCGTGCAGGCGAACCAGGGCTACCCGGACATGGGCGCCTTCGTGAAGGCCGGGTTCCTGCGACCCGTCGACGACTACGCGAAGCTCTACGGCTGGGACGACTACTACCCGTCCAGCCTGCTGAAGCTCAACTCGTTCTCCTCGGACGGGACGACCTGGCAGGGGGACCAGCTGTACGGCGTCTCGCAGACGGGCGAGCTCGTCGGCCTGTACTACAACAAGGAACTCTTGAAGGCCGCCGGGATCGACAGCCCACCCACCACGGTGGCCGAGCTCACCGAGGACATGCAGAAGGTCAAGGCCGCGGGCACGCTGCCGCTCAGCTACGGCGACGTCGAGAAGAGCCCCGGCATCCACCTCTACGGCCTGGTGCTCTCCGCCCTCGCCGGTCGCGAGTCCGTCAACGACCTGGTCGCCGGCAAGTCCGGCAGCTGGACCGGTGACGACGAGGTCAAGGCAGCCAGCACGATCAGCGGCTGGGTGAAGGACGGCTACGTCACCGAGGGCGCGAACGGTGTCTCCCGCGACGACGCCGTCAGCGCGTTCGGTTCCGGCAAGTCGGCCTTCCTCATCACGGGCACCTGGTACCAGGCCACCCTCGAGGCCGCGAGCAAGGCGAAGGACATCGGCTTCACGGCGTTGACCCCCGCGGGTGCGTCCACCCCGGTGACGATGGGCGGCGAAGGCCTGGCCTGGGCGATCACGTCGAAGTCCAAGAACGCAGACGCCGCCGCGGCGTACGTCGACTTCGTCACGAACGCGAAGGCCGCCACGACCTTGGTCGACAAGGGCAACCTGCCGACCGTGGTGCCGGACTCCGACACCCCCGCCGAGGGCACCATCGCGGGCGACATCACGAGCAACTACAAGACGATCTCGAGCGCGAACGCCCTCACGCCGTACCTCGACTACGCCACCCCGACGTTCTACGACACCATCACCGCGGCCATGCAGGACCTGGTCGCGGGGAAGGCGACGCCGGAGCAGTACACGAAGACGCTGCAGAGCGACTACACCGGCTTCGTCAAGAAGTGAGGACTGCCTCGTGACCCAGTTGACCGGGGCCCGGGCGGGTGCTGCCGCGAGCAGCGCCCGCCCGGCCCCCCGACGGCGCCGCCGCAGCCTGGTGCCGTACCTCTACGTCCTGCCGGCGTTCGTCGTGTTCGCGGTGTTCCTCGGAGTGCCGTTCCTGCAGAGCATCCAGTACTCCTTCTACGACTGGGACGGCCTGTCGGCGGCGACGTGGGCGGGCTTCGCCAACTACGCCGGGGTGTTCACGGACCCGCAGCTCCGCGCGTCGTTCGGGCACGCGCTCGTGCTGATGGTGTTCTACGCCGCCATCCCCGTGGTCGTGGCGCTGTTCCTCACGGCGCTGATCTCGCGGGCGAACGGCCTGCGCGGCATGTCGTTCTTCCGCACGGTGCTGTTCCTGCCGCAGGTCATCGCCTCGGTCGTCGTCGGGACGATCTGGGTGTCGATCTACTCCGCCGACGGGCTGCTCAACGACGGCCTGCGCCTGGTCGGCCTCGGGCAGTTCGCCCAGGTCTGGCTCGGCGGGTACGACACGGCCCTGCCCGCGATCGGCTTCGTCGGCACGTGGCTGAACGTCGGCCTGTGCCTGGTGCTGTTCCTGTCCGGCGTCGGCAACATCCACCCGAGCCTGTTCGAGGCCGCCCGCATCGACGGGGCCGGTGCGGCGCGCGAGTTCTTCTCGATCACGCTGCCGTCACTCCGTGGTCAGATCGCCGCGGCCCTGACGCTCACGGTCGTGTCGGCGCTGAAGACCTTCGACCTGGTCTACGTCACCACGAGCGGCGGCCCCGGCAACTCGACGTCCGTGCCGGCGTTCGAGGCCTACAACCGGGCGTTCCAGACCGGGCAGGTCGGCTCGGCCGCGGCCGTGGCCGTCTCGCTCACCGTCGTCATCATGATCGTCACGGCCCTGATCAGCCGTCTGCAGCCGAAGGACGTCGCATGAGGATCTCCGTCCGCGAGAAGACCGTCAACTACGTCATCCTGTCGCTCTTCGCCCTGTTCGCGATCATCCCGCTCGTCGGGGTGCTGCTGTCCTCGGTCACGCCGTCGGCGCAGAACTCGGGCGGGTTCAGCCTGCCGACGACGATCGACCTCGGGAACTTCGGCGCCGCATGGACGCAGGGCCACTTCGCCACGTACATGTTCTCCAGCGTCCTGGTCACGGTGTCGGTCGTCGTCCTGACCACGATCCTCGCCGTGTTCGCCGGCTTCGCGTTCGGCCGGCTCGACTTCTTCGGCTCCAACGTCCTGTTCTTCGTGATGCTCGCGGGCCTGATGCTCCCGGCCGAGGCCTTCATCATCCCGCTGTACTTCAACCTGCGGTCCGTCGGCCTCACCGACACCTACTCGAGCCTGATCCTGCCGCAGACCGCGCAGTCCCTGGCGTTCGGCATCTTCTGGATGCGCAGCCAGTTCCGGAGCTTCCCCGGTGAGGTCATCGAGGCAGCCCGCCTCGACGGCGCCCGTGACGTCCGCCTGCTCTGGCAGGTGATGGTCCCCGCTGCGATCGCCCCGATCATGACGATGTCCCTGCTCATCACGATGTGGACGTGGAACGAGTTCCTGCTGCCCCTGGTGCTCATCACGAGCGAGGACCACCGCACGGCACCCCTCGGCCTCGCCTTCTTCAAGGGCGCGCACCTGACCGACTACTCGCTGCTTTCCGCGGCCGGGGTGATCGTCGCCCTGCCGATCGTCGTCCTGTACTTCTTCCTGCAGAAGCGGTTCATCTCCGGCATGCTCGGCGGCTTCGCCGACCGGTGACCCAACAACGGACGGGAGGCTCCCCACCAGCTGGTGGGGAGCCTCCCGTCCGATGTGGGGTCGGGTCAGCGACCCGCTAGGAGAGCTCGATCGTGCGCCCGAAGATGCGCTTGGTCCCGGGTGCGGCCAGGACGGCGCCGAGTGCGGAGGCACCCTCCGGGGTGGTGCGCCACGCGGCGTAGGCGTCGTGGTCGGCGGTGGTGGTCCAGCGCTCCACGACCACGAGTCGCGTGGGGTCGGCGTCGTCGACGAGGACCTCGAGCGACTCGCAGCCCTGGCGCTCGCGCGTCTGTGCGAGCGTGTCGCGGATCGCCGTCTGGACCGTCTCGGCGGAGACGTCGCTCCGGAGTTGGACTTCGAGGAGGACCGTCGTGGTCATGCTGCACCGTTCCTGTTGTTCGGGGACGCACGTCGGACGACGCACTTCCGCTCCAACCCTGCCCGGCCCGCTGGTGTTCCGTCCCAGCCGGGGCGCGGCCGGGTCGGTCGGCGAGGTCGGGTCGCTCGCGGGGTTGGCGGCGGCGGGTGCGAGGGCGGCGGTCGGGGGCGGGGGGCGGCGGGTGCTCGGCGCTGGGGGCGACGCGGGTGCTCGGCGCTGGAGGCGGCGGCGGCGCGTGCGCGGGATGCCCGGGCGACAAGATCGTTGTCGTACGACCTCGACGATGTCGTGCCCGGGGTGGTCCGCGTCGATGTGCGGGCACGACGCGACAACGTCGGTGTCGTACGACCTCGAGGTTGTCGTTCCACGCGTGCGGCTGTGGTGCGTCTGCATGTTCCGACACGGCGGGTGTCGATCGACTCGTGCGGTGTCGAACCATGCGCGCGGAGGGTATGCGTCCGCATGGTCCGACACGGCGGGCGTCGATCGACTCGTGCGGTGTCGAATCATGCGTGCGGCTGGGATGCGTCCGCATGTTCCGACGTGATGGGTGTCGATCGACTCGTGCGGTGTCGAAGGATGCGGTCGCATGTTCCGACACGCGGACGCGGGGGTGCGGACCGGGGACCGGGGACGCGGGAACCGGGAGTTCGATCTGCGCGGTGACGGATCTGGTCGGCGGACCTCGGGGAACGCGAACCGGATCCGTCACGCGGCGCGAGCGGAACGGCCACGGCGGCACGAGCGGCACGGACTCGACCCCGGACGACATCGTCGCTGTCGTACGACCTCGATGGTGTCGCTCGGGGTCGGGTCCCGCGGGTGCGCCGGCGAGCCTGCGGGACTCGGAGTCGGGTCCCGCGGGTGCGCCGGCGAGCCCGCGGGTCAGACGGCGGCGGCGGCGAGCAGGGACTCCGCGTCGCGGCGGGCAGCGGCGACGGCAGCGGCGTCGAGGCCGCAGGCGCGCAGACAGGTCGTGACGATGGCGTCGCGGTCCTCGTCCTCGACCCGACCGGCACGGCGGAGCTGGATGACGGTCTCGGCGAGCTGGATGAGCACGGCGCCGAGCTGCGTCGGGGTCAGCGACACGTCGGCGGTGGCGGCGCGGGAGCCGAGCCGGCCGTAGGTGTCCTGCAGCTCCTGACGCTCGACGCGGAAGCCGTCGTAGCGCTCGCCCTGCACCTCGGGGAGCAGGTACAGCGTCCCGATGTTGTGCGGGGTGCGCACGAGGGTGTCCACGTCGATGAGCACCAGCGCAGCGAGGGCACCCGCGGCGCTCGCCGACCCCGGCACGCGCTGCTCGAGGTCACGGACGACGTCGAGCGAGGGACGGACGGACGTCGTCAGCAGCTCGACGAGCATGTCGTCCTTGCCCGCGAAGTGGTAGTACAGCGACGCCTGTCGGACCCCGACGCGCTCGGCGATCGCGCGGGTCGAGGTCGCGCTGAACCCGTTCTCGACGAACAGGGCCGCCGCGGCGTCGAGGATCTGGTCGCGGGGGCTGAGCTCCGGGCTCGTGTCCGGCACGGCGCGGGGACGTCCGACGCGAGACGGTCGGTCGTCGGAGGGCATGGCCCCATCCTCCCAGGCCATCGCGGTCACCCCTGCTCCCGGTAGGCGCGCCAGCCGCCGTGGTGGGTGATGTCCTCGGCGCCGACGACCGCGCGGGGCTCGACGAGGAAGCCCGTGACGTCGGAGCCGTCCTCGAGCGTGACGGTGCCGATCGCCATCGGTGCGGGCAGCGCGGCGACGAAGGTCGCGAAGCCGGCGGCGGGCAGGCGCCAGACCTCACCAGCGATCGAGCCGGTGGCGGGACCGGTGGCCGGCCCACCGCCGCCGGACGCGACCGGTCCCGCGCGGACCAGCCCGGGCTTGGGCGGCACCGTGTCGAGGGCGTACAGCCGGTAGTCGGAGGCGGTGCGGGCCTCCCGGACGAACGATCCGCCGGCCGCGACCAGCTGGCCGTTCAGCGGTTGGTCGCGGAGGTGCGCTCCGACGACCAGCAGGTCGACGGTGGGTGCGAGGAACGCGGAGGCGAGCGCCGCGAGCCGTCGGTCGGTGAAGGCGGGACCGGTCAGCATGACGCCGAACGGCAGCCCGTCGACGAAGCCCGCGGGCACCGCGAGCGAGGCCATGTCGAGCAGGTTCGCGAAGTTCGTGTACCGCCCCATCCGGCTGTTCGCGCCGATGGGGTCCGCGGCCACCTCGGCGAGGGTCGGGTGCCACGTCGTGGTCGGTGTGAGGAGCGCGGTCGTACCGTCGAGCACCGCGCGACCCGCTGCCCCGAGGGCGTCGAGCCGGGCCATGTCGGCGAACAGCTCCGACGCGGTGGGTCGGGCCCCACCGAGCACGATCGTGGCGACGGACGGGTCGAGGTCCTCGCCGACCAGGTCCCGGTGGGCCTCGATGTGTGCGCCGACGGCCGCGTGCCGCTCGGCGACGAACGCCCCGTCGTACAGCAGCGCCGCGGCGTCGAGGAGCGGGGCGATGTCGACCTCGACGACCTCGTGGCCGAGTGCGCGGAACCGGTCGACGGCAGCGGCGAACGCGGCCGACCAGCCGTCTGCGAGCCCCTCGAGCTGCGACGGCAGGGGGACAGCGATGCGCGGAACGGTCGGGAGTGCGGCGTGGGCGCGGTCCTCGCGGGCGAGCGGGTCGATGCCGTCGGGGCCGGTCATCAGCTCGGCGGCGGTCCTGGCGAGCCCGAGCGACCGCGCGAACACAGTCACGCAGTCCTGGGACCGGCAGGCCGGCACGACGCCGGTGTTCGGCACGAGCCCCTTCGTCGGCTTGACCCCGACCAGGTTGCCGAGCGCTGCCGGCACCCGACCGGAGCCTGCGGTGTCGGTGCCGAGCGCGAAGTCGACGATCCCGAGCGCGACGGCCGTGGCGGACCCGCTGGACGAACCACCGGAGATCCTGATCGGGTCCCAGGCGTTCCGGACGGCGCCGAAGGGCGATCGTGTGCCGACCAGGCCGGTGGCGAACTGGTCGAGGTTCGTCTTGCCGACGACGACCGCGCCGGCGGCCCGCAGTCGAGCGACGGCGGTGGCGTCGCTCGCCGGCTCGTACGTGTAGGACCGGGCGGCGGCGGTCGTGGGCAGGCCGGCGACGTCGATGTTGTCCTTCACCGCGAACAGCAGCCCGGCGAGGGGCAGGGCCGGGTCGACGCGGGACACCTCGGCGAGGACGTCCGCGCGGTCGCGCAGGGTGATCCACACCTCGGGTCGGTCGACCGTGGCGATGCGGTCGAAGGCGTCGTCGACGCGGACGGCCGCGGTGCTCGCGCTCATGCCGGTGCTCCGATCGCGGCGAGGACCTGGCCCGGTGCGACCTGCTCGCCCGGGGTGACGTAGACCTCGAGCACGTGTCCGTCCACGGGTGCGTGCACCATCGACTCCATCTTCATCGCCTCCACGGCCAACAGCTTCTGTCCGGCGTCGACCCGGTCACCCGGGCGGACGTCCACCTGCCACACGGTCGAGGTGAACGGCGCTGTGACCGCCGTCGACCCCTCGGGCACGGTCACGGCGTCGGGCACGACCACGGCCGGTTCGTCGCGGACGTCGAACTCGCCCGAGGCCCGCCACCGGTCCTTCTCCTCGCCGAACGCCCGGGCCTGCTGCGCCCGGAACGCCGCGATCGAGTCGGCGTTGTCCCCGAGGAACCGGTTGTACGACGCGATCGAGAACTCGCCGTCGACGGTCTCGAACTCCCCGCGGCCCGCGTCGGTCTCTGCCCGCAGCTCGAGGAGCTCCTCGGCGCCGACCGGGTACCACTCGATCCGATCGAAGAAGCGGAGCGCCCACGGGTCCTGCTGGAACAGCCCGCCGCGGCGGAAGCGGTTCCAGATCTGCACGGTGCGGCCGACGAACTGGTAGCCGCCGGGGCCCTCCATGCCGTAGATGCAGAGGTACGCGCCGCCGATGCCGACCGAGTTCTCGGCCGTCCAGGTGCGCGCCGGGTTGTACTTCGTGGTCACGAGCCGGTGCCGGGGGTCGAGCGGGGTGGCGACCGGGGCGCCGAGGTACACGTCGCCGAGGCCGAGCACCAGGTAGCTCGCGTCGAACACCGTGCGGAAGACGTCGTCCACGGAGTCGAGCCCGTTGATCCGCCGGATGAACTCGATGTTCCAGGGCGTCCACGGGGCGTCGTTCCGGACGCCGTTCATGTAGCGCTCGATCGCCAGCCGGGTCGCGGGGTCGTCCCACGACAGCGGCAGCTTGACGGTGCGCGACGGCACGACGAGCTGGTCCGTCGGCGGGATCTCGTCCTCGAGCTCGCGGAGCAGCCCCGCCACGTCGCGCGCCTTGAGCACGGAGGCGTCGGTGTGCACCTGCAGCGAGCGGATGCCCGGCGTGATGTCGAGGACGCCCTTCGGCGTGTGCTCCTGCAGCTTCGTCATGAGCGCGTGCACGCGCATCCGCAGCGCGATGTCGAGCGTCATGTCGCCGTACTCGACCAGCACGTTGTCGTCGCCGTCGCGGCGGTACGCCACGCTCGGTCGGGTGGGGGTCGCGTCCAGACGCGCCAGCACCCCGTCGTCGCCGTCACCGCCGGTGCGTCCGTCACGCCCGGTGCGCGGGACCGTCCTGGAGGCTCGGTTCGCGATGAGCGCGGCGGCGTCGGTCTCGCGGACGGGGACGAAGCGGACGGTGTCGCCCGGGCGCAGCTGGCCCAGCTTCCACAGGTCCCCGCTGGCCACCACCGCGGGGCAGACGAACCCGCCGAGGGACGGCCCGTCCGGTCCGAGGATGATCGGGGTGTCGCCGGTGAAGTCGATCGCGCCGACCGCGTACGGGGTGTCGTGGATGTTCGAGGGGTGCAGGCCGGCCTCGCCGCCGTCCGTCCGCGCCCAGCCCGGCCGGGGCCCGATGAGCCGGACGCCGGTGCGGGCGGAGTTGTGGTGCACGCCGTAGTCCGTCGCGTAGAACACGTCGAGGTCGGCGCGGGTGAAGAAGTCCGGCGCCGCGTGCGGGCCCTCGGTGACGGCGATCTCCCACGTGTCCGTCAGTGCCGTGCGGTGCTCGGCCGGGGTCGGGCCGCCGACGAGCCCGAGCCGGGTGCCGACGGGGAAGGCCGGGTGCGGGGCGTCGGAGTCGGGGGAGCCCGGGCGCAGGACGTCGCCGGCGAGCAGGGCCCGACCCGCGTGGCCGCCGAACCCGCCCAGCGTGAACGTGGCGGCCGAGCCGAGGTAGGTCGGCACGTCGAAGCCCCCGCGCACGGCGAGGTAGCTCCGCAGGCCGGGTCCGGGAGCGGTCCCGACGGACAGGGTCTGTCCGGCGGCGACCTCGACCGGCGCCCAGAGCGCGACGGGCTCGCCGTCGAGGGTCAGCGGCACGGGCGCCCCGGTGACGGCGACGACCGCGGCGGCGGAGAACTGCAGCGTGGGGCCGGTCGCGGTGACCTCGAGCGCGGGGGCGCCGTCCGGGTTGCCGACCGCACGGTTCGCCTCGGCGAAGGACGCGGCGTCGAACGGGCCGCTCGGCGGGACCCCGACCTGCCAGTACCCGAGCCGACCGGGCAGGTCCTGCACGGTCGTCATCGTGCCGGGCACCACGACGTCGATGCGCGGGTCCGGGTCCTCGGTCGTGTCGAGCGTGGAGGTCGAGTGCGTCGCCGTGCGGAGCTCGAGGTCGTCGGTGAGCGTGCGGAGCAGTCCGGCGTTCGTGACGATGCCGTCGATGCGCGTCGTGGCGAGCGCGTCCCGGAGCCGGTCGAGGGCGTCGTCACGGGTCTCCCCGGTGGCGATCACCTTGGCGAGCATCGGGTCGTAGAACGCCGACACCTCGGAGCCGGTCTCGACCCAGCCGTCGACGCGGATGCCGGTCGCGGCGCCGTCGTCGGTCGAGGACGCGGGGAAGACAGCCTGCGTCACCAGGCCGCTGGAGGGCAGCGAGCCCTTGGCCGGGTCCTCGGCGTAGACGCGGGCCTCGACGGCGTGTCCGGTCGGGGTCCAGCGGCGGTCGAAGACGTCGTCGGGGATGCCGGCGGCGCCGTCACGCGCCAGCCGGAGCATCAGTTCGACCAGGTCGACGCCGTAGACCTCCTCGGTCACCGGGTGCTCGACCTGCAGGCGCGTGTTCACCTCGAGGAACGACGCTTCCTCGCGCACCGGGTCGTAGACGAACTCGACCGTGCCCGCGCTGCGGTACCCGATGCTCGCCGCGAGCCGACGGGCGGACTCGTGCAGAGCCTCCCGGACGTGCTCCGGCAGTGCCGGGGCCGGCGCTTCCTCGATGACCTTCTGGTTCCGGCGCTGCAGCGAGCAGTCGCGGTCGCCGATGACGGCGACCCGGCCCTCGCCGTCACCGAAGAGCTGGACCTCGACGTGCCGTGCTGGTCGGACCAGGCGTTCGAGGAAGATGCCGGCGGCGCCGAAGGCGGCGGCTGCGGTGCGTTCGACGCTCGCGTAGGCCTCGCGGACCTCGTCGAGAGTGGCGCAGGCCTGCATGCCGATCCCACCGCCGCCCCCGGTGGCCTTGAGCATGACGGGCAGGCCGATGCGCTCGGCCGCGGTGACGGCGTCGTCGGCCGAGGCGAGCAGTCCGGTGCCGGCGAGCATCGGGACCCCGGCCGCCGCGGCGAGCTCGCGGGCGGTGTGCTTGGCGCCGAACGCGACGATCTGGTCGGCGGTCGGGCCGACGAACCGGATGCCGGCTGCGGCGCAGGCCTGCGCGAACGCGGTGTTCTCGGACAGGAAGCCGTAGCCGGGGTGCACCAGGCCGGCGCCGGTGTCGAGCGCTGCCTGGACGACCGCGTCGATGCGCAGGTACGACTCGCGGGCGGGGGCCGGGCCGAGGCGGACGGCGACGTCGGCCTCGCGGACGTGCGGGGCGGCGCGGTCGGCGTCCGAGTACACGGCGACCGTTCGCATGCCAAGGGCCCTGGCGGACCGGATCACCCGGCGGGCGATCTCCCCGCGGTTGGCGACGAGGACGGTGTCGGTGCTGAGCGCGGGGCGCTCGACGGGCACCGGGGTCGGCATCGCGCCGGTCTCGAGGGCGGTCACGGCTGCACCACGATCATCCGCAGGGGCGTGCAGGAGAAGTCGTTGCAGGGGTTGTTCATCTGCGGGCAGTTCGACACGATCACCAGCACGTCCCGCTCGGCCCGGACCGCCACCCGCTTGCCGGGGGCGCTCATGCCGTCGACGATGCCGAGGGCGCCGTCCGGCTCGACGGGCACGTTCATGAACCAGTTGAGGTTCGAGACGAGGTCGCGGACGCCGAGGCCGTGTCGGGCCGCCTCGGCGAGGAAGTTCTCGCGGCAGCCGTGCTGGTACGCGGTGTGGTGCCCGTAGCGGAGCGTGTTCGACTCCTTCGAGCACGCGCCGCCGATGGTGTCCTGGCGGTCGATCTCGTTGCCGACGACGGTCATCAGCGGTCGGCCCTCGTTCGACATCAGGACCGTGCCGGTGCGGACGTACGCGTTGCCCTGCGCGACGAGGGTGTCGGGGACGCTGTACCGCTCGTCGGGGTCGTGTGCGTCGTAGACCAGGCAGTCGGCACTCTGGTTGCCGCCGACGTCGACGATCGTGAGCACCTCGCCGGCCCGCACGACGGCGGACCACGGCGCGAGCGGCGCGACCCGGTCGTCACGGACGACGGTGCCGGGCACGAGCGACTCGCTCCAGTCGAGGACGGCGTCGGGCGCGTGCACGGCGCCCACGGGGACGGTGGAGGTCAGGGTGTCGGTCATGGCTCAGCCTCGTGCTTCCGCGTGGTCGATCGAGTTCAGGTAGGCGCGGGTCAGCTCCGGCGTCGCGGTGAAGCGCGCGTCCGCCGCCGTGGTCGGGGCGCCGCGCCAGGCGTGCACGCGTAGTGGTCCCACGACGTAGTCCGGTCGCGGGTCGAGCGGGTGCGCGACGTTCGCGACGAGGACCAGCAGCGGGAGCTCGGCGACGAGCGTGACGTGGTGCCCGGGCCCCGCCGACCCGACCGGCTGCAGCGCGCCCTCGGGGTCGACGCGGACGCCCTGGAAGAACGAGATGCTCGGCGGCAGGTCGCGCTTGGTGAGCCCGTGCTTGGCGGCGGCCTTCGCCAGCAGCGACCGGCCGCTCGGGGACGGTCCCTCGGGTGCCGCGTCGCCGTACTTCGCGGTGTTCCACGCGTCGGTCGAGGTGCCGCAGAACGCGTCGTGCCGGCCGGAGGTGTCCTCCACGATCGTGGCTAGGGCGCGCCCGTCCCCGCTCAGCAGCGGCGACCCGGCGCCGAGGTACGCCTGCCACGGGATCTTCTGCGTGTCCGCGACGTTGAGGCGTTCCCACGGCTCGAGCGCGTTGTACACGACGAGGTTCGCGCAGGCGTCCCCGGTCGGGTCGTCGAGCCGGATGCGGGAGCCGCGGGCGAGGACCCGGTGCGTGTACCCACCGGGAGCCACCGTCTCGGCCCAGACCAGGTCGGCGGGGTCGACGCCCTCCGGGACGAACGGGGACGTCGACGCCGGCAGCCAGGGCATGTACTCCGACTGCGACCCGGCCTGCGCGCGGGCGTCGGAGCGTGAGGCGGTCACGCTGTCGGTCTGGTGGAGGTCACGCATGGGGGTCCTTCGTGGTGGAGCGGGTGGGGCGGGGTGGTTCCGGTGTGGCGCCGGTCCGTGCGGGCACCGGCGCCGACGGGACGGTGTCGGCGGTTCAGGCCTCTGCGGTGACCGCGACGGCGGCCGTGGTCGGGACGTGTGCGAGCGTGAGCGGCCCGTGCGCGCGGTGCCGCCAGGACGACCAGGCCCAGCCGACGAGCAGGACGCCGCCGATGAACAGCAGCGCGCTGTACTGCAGCCACCAGGAGTTCCCGGTCAGGTCGTAGATCTCCGGGCGGGGCCAGATGAGGTTGACCGCCATGCCGATCTGGAACGCGACGGCCAGGGCGTTCAGCGGGATGCCCCACCGGCCCAGCGTGAAGAGCGGCTTGCCGTCCTCGTCGACCCCGGTCGGGAAGCCTTCGCGCCGCAGCCGGATGCGCTGCACCAGCAAGGGCCCGGTCACCCCGAGGTAGGCCAGGTAGAGCATCGCGATGCACAGGCTCGACAGGGCGGTGAAGATCGCCGACTGCCCGATGTTGACCGCGAGGGCCAGCCCGGCGCCGACACCGACCACGATCGATGCCGCGATCGGGGTGCCGGTGCGCGGGGAGACCTTGGCGAGCGTGCGGTGGAACGGCAGCGCCCCCTCGCGGGCCATCGAGAAGACCATCCGGGCGCCGGCGGTCTGCACGGCCAGGGTGCACGCGAACACGGCGACCGCGACGGTGCAGAGCAGGAGCCGACCGGCCACCTCGCCGAGCGTCGACGTGATCACCCACGCCAGGCCCTGCGTGGCGAGCTTGCCGTCGGTCAGGCTCGGTGCGGCGACGAGTGCGCCGATGATGAGCAGCCCGCCACCGAGCCCGGACACCGTCAGCGCCCGGACGATCGTCTTCGGGGTCGTCCGGCGCGGGTTGTGGGTCTCCTCGGCGAGTTCGCCCGCGGAGTCGAAGCCGACCATCACGTACGCGGCCATCAGCGAGGACGCCAGGAACGCGAAGACGTACGGCTCGGTGCTCGAGGACCCGACGCTGGAGAACACCACGGTCGCGCTGCGGTGGGGGAGCAGGAACAGCGCGCCGATGAGCACGACGACGCCGACGATCTCGACGAGCACGCCGAAGCTCGTCACGCGGGCCATCAGCCGGACGCTCGTGATGTTCACCACGGTCGTCACGACGAGCATCACGAGCCCGAGCACCACGGCGTTCGCGGCACCCGTCGCTGACGCGAGCGAGGGGTCGGCGCCCGCCCCGCCGACGATCTGGAAGCCGCTCCAGATCGCGGGCAGCACGGCCTGCACGGCGATGGCGGCGACCGCGACGGTGAGGGTCTGGCCGATGATCATCGTCCAGCCGGTGAACCAGCCGAACCGGGACCCGGCCAGGCGGCTCGACCACTGGAAGATCGCCCCCGAGATCGGCCACCGGGCGGCGAGCTGCGCGAAGTTCAGCGCGACCAGCAGCTGGCCGCCGAAGACGAGCGGCCAGGCCCAGAAGAACGCGGCACCACCGAGTCCGAAGCCGAGTCCGAAGAGCTGGAACACCGTGGTCAGGATGGACACGAAGGAGAAGCCGGCGGCGAAGGACGAGAACGAGCCGACCCCGCGGTGGAGTTCCTGCTCGTAGCCGAGGTGGGCGGTGCCCTGGGTGCCGGGGGCGGCGGAGCCGGTCGACGTGGTGGCGCGCGGTGCGTGGAGCGGGGCTTCTGGAGAGCGCATGGCTGCAGACCTTTCGCGGAGTACCTGTCGGATGACAGGTAGTGCGACCAAGTGTCGTGCGGGGCTGTGTCGTCGCCGTTGCCCGGCTGTTTCGAGCACGTGACACGGGCGGCCCCTGTGTGAACTTCTCGCGTCGGAGCCGGTCCACGGGACCGGCGGAGCGCCGGACGGGAGGCTCGGTGCGGGCCGGCACCGAGCCTCCAGGCCGTCACCTGGTCCGGTTCAGGACCAGGCCGACTCGATCGGGACGGCTCGGCCGAGCACCGCGCAGGCCGCCCGGTGACCCGAGTGCATGGCCGCGGTGACGGTGGCGGGGTCGTCGGTCCAGGTCGCCTCGCCGGCCAGGTGGAGGACGCCGCCGACGGGCTCGGCCAGGTCGTCGTGGTCCCGGGTCGTGGAGCCGGGCGTCATGTAGGCGTAGGAGCCCCGCGCGAAGGGGTCGTCCTGCCACGCCGTCACGATGACGTCGGTCGGGTCGGGGGCCTCCGGGCCGTACAGCCGCCGCAGCTGGGCCGTGACCGACTCCGCCACCCGGTGCGGTGCCCATCCCCGGATCGCCCGGGCGACCGGACCCGCGGCGAACGTCAGCAGGGCGGGGACGCCGTCGAGCCGGGTGAGGTCGTACCAGGAGTGCCACCAGGCTCCCTCGGGACCGAGCTGCCGGACGGCGTGCACGTCGGCGTCCCAGAACCGGTGCGGGAACCGCAGCACGACCTTCTCGAACGCGTTCATGCGCAGCCGGCCGAGCGCCGCGCGCTGCCGGTCGGGGAGCGGCGGCTCGATGACGAAGTCGTCCGACTGCAACACCCCGACCGGCACCGTCACGACGACCTGGTCGGCGGCGAACCCGGCCACGGTGACCCCGTCCGGTGACCACGTGACGCGGCGGACGACGTGGCCGAGCCGGACGTCGAGCCCCTCGGCCAGGGACGAGGCCAGGCGGTCGTAGCCGTCGGGGAACACGACCTCGTCACCCGCGACGACGTCGTCGTCGAGGCCGTGCGCGGCGAGGTCCTCGATCCGGACGCCGTACTGCTCCTCGCTGCGGTGCTCCAGGTACTCCCGGACGCGGGCGGTGCGTCCGTCCGGCCAGCCCTGTGCGGCGAGTGCGACCTCGGTGACGTCGCGGTAGGTGGCGTCGGGGGCCGACCCGGCGACGACCGGTCCGAGTGCGGCGTCGACAGTGCGGACGTCCGCGACGAACCGCGCGGTGGCGTCCGCGTCGAGGCGTCGACCGTCGGCGCCGAAGTAGGCGATGGGGCGACCGTCGGGCTGGTACCCGCCGACGGTGAACTCGATGACGGGCATGCCGAGCGCGGTGACGGCGTCGGCGACGCGGCTGTCCTCGACGCCGTGGATCCAGGACGCGCCGAGGTCGGTCACGCGCCCGTCCGAGCGGTCGGTGTGCACGCGGCCGCCGACGCGGTCGCGGGCCTCGAGCACGACGACGCGGCGACCAGCCCCCACCAGCAGCCGCGCGGCGGTGAGGCCGGCGATACCGGCCCCGATCACGATGGTGTCGACGTGCTCCATGCGGGCTCCTCGGGCGGTGGGTCCCAGGGTCGCACGGCGTGGGGGAACGGCGGAAGGCCCCGCGACCGAGGTCACGGGGCCTTCCTGTGTGCGTGTCAGCTCACTTGACCTTGGCGGTCAGGGTCGGGCTGGTGCTGCCGGCGATGATCGAGTTGCCGCTGAAGACGGCGCGCAGGTCGTGCGAGCCCTTCGTCAGCGTGAACCGGGTCGCGGCCACGTTGCGGCTGACCTGCACGGTCTTGATGTGCTTGGTGCCGTCGTAGATCCGCACCTCACCGTTCACCACGATGCCGCGCGAGGTGACCCGCACGTCCGCCCGGGTGCCGGAGTAGGTGAGGGCCGTCGTCGACGCGGCCTTGTCGACCGTGACGGTGGCGGGACGGGTCGTCGCCGAGTTGCCGCCGGAGTAGGTCGAGTCGCTGGTGAACGACGCGGTGATGCTGTGCGAGCCGACCTTGAGGGTCTTCGGCAGCGCGAACGTCGCCGTGCTCTTGGACACCGGAGCGGTGCCGAGCGCCTTGCCGGCCTCCGAGAAGGTCACGGTGCCGCTCTTGTCGCCGACGCCGCCGCCGATCGTCGCGGTGACGGTGACCGGCTTGGTCGTGCCGTACGCCTGCTTCGGCGCGGAGAGGGCGAGCGCGGTGGTGGTCGCCGGCAGGGTCGCCTTGAGCGTGAACTGGTCCACGTTCGAGCCGATGGGTGCCGGGTCGGCCGACGCGGTCGGCTTCAGCGTGACGCCGCAGTCGTCGACCTTGCCGTGCTGGACGGCCGAGTTCAGCGTGGTGCAGTCGCTGGCGCGGACCGTGGTGACGGCGAGGTTGTCGTCCGTGACGCCGACCTTGACGTAGGTGCGGACGTGCTCCTGGTTCTCCACCGAGTTGGCGAAGTGCCGCTTGCCGGTCGGGTCGAGCGGGTCGGCTCCGTAGCCGCCCTGCGTCGAGTCCGGGGTGGTCAGGTCGTAGTACTTCGAGCCCGACGCCGAGTTCGCGGTCAGGTAGATGACGCCACCGGGGCCGGCGAAGACCTCGTCAGCGCCCGGCTGCTCGGCCGGGTTGGCCTTCTTGCCGTTCTTGATCGCGTAGCTGCGCGAGTACGAGTGGTCGTGACCCTGCAGGACGATGTCGACGCCCATGTCCGAGAACGCCCGCGTGAAGTCGAACCGGCGCTGCTGGTTGTCCTTGTCGTTCGCGTGGTCGGCCGGGGAGTAGATCGAGTGGTGGTAGACCAGCGCGGTCCACTTCGCGTCGTCACCGTGGCGGGTGATCACGTCGCGGACGTAGTTGACGTGCGCTGCGTCCGAACCGCCGGCGTAGGCGTTCGAGTTGATGTCGATGAACAGGACGCCCTTGTACATGTACCAGTAGTCGCCACCCGAGTTCGCGGCGGTGTTGCCGCCCGGGTAGAAGTCCGGCACCTTGAGCGAGTTCGGCAGCTGGTTGTGCTGCTCGTACGACTTGCCGCCCACGTCGTGGTTGCCGATGGTCGAGGCCCACGGGTAGCGCTTCAGCACGTCGCTGCTGTCGGCGAACGCACCCCACTGGTACTCGTTGTTGGCGTTCTCGACCTGGTCGCCGCCGGAGACGAGGAGCTCGGCGTTCTTCTCCTTGGTCGTGGCGTACTTCAGGGTGTCGGCCCAGCCGGCGCCGTCGTCGTCGGTGAAGCCCGACGACCCGATCTGCGGGTCACCGAAGAACAGGAAGTCGAAGTCACCGGTGAAGCTCTTCGTGGTGAACGTGTACGGCGTCGACCAGGCGGAGCCGTCCGCGGCACCGACGTGGTACGTGTACGTCTGGTTCGGCTCGAGACCGTCGATGACCGCGTGCGCGTTGACGTAGCCGGCCTCGTTGGTGATGCCCGCGATCGACCGCGTGCTGCTGTCGACGGTGCTGCTGTCGGCCGCGGTGTTCGCGGTCGCCGACGCCGGGATGGTGGTCTTCGCGGCGGTGAAGACGCCGCCGGTCATCGAGTCGGTCTTCTGGATCTCGACCGACTGGGCGACGTTGGTCGGGAAGTACCAGGACGCGATGCGCTGGCTCTCGGTCGCGCCGACGCCGAGCAGGATGTGGATCGGGCCGCCGGTCGAGATGTTCGTGGTCGGCGTGTTCGTGGCCGCTGTGGCCGTGCCGGTGCCCATGAAGGAGGCACCCGCGAGGAGCGCCGCCCCGAGGACTGCGCCGCCGACGCGGAGGGTGGTGGATCTGCGCCGGGTGCTGGCGCCAGACAGGAGACTCATGAGGGTCCGTTCTCGTGGACAGGGGTGTCGTTCACGGAAGACTCTGCATTCGCCAGGAAACGCCTTGGTGAACGCTGTGTGACCATTCGTTCCGGCTTGGAATCGACTCAGCTGGTCAGCCCGCGGCGAGGCGCTCGACGAACCAGATCATCCCCATCACGAACACCCCGGCGGTCACGATCCCGGTGACCCAGAGCGACGCCCGGTGGGCCTTGCGGCGCAGGAGCGACAGCGGTGGGAACACGATGACGATGATCGCGAGCTGCACCGCCTCGATGCCGACGTTGAAGATGAGCAACGACACGAGCAGCTGCCACGAGAACGCCTCGTGGATGCCGAGTGCGCCGGCGAACCCGAGTCCGTGGATGAGCCCGAACGCGAACACGACCGCCAGCCGCGTCCACCCGGCGCGGTCGAGGGCGAACCGGCCCCCGTCGGGCACGATCAGCTCGTCCGCGTGCGACCGCCGCCGGAACAGCCGCCACAGGTACCAGCCGGCGACGGCCGCGATCGACAGGGCGATGAGCGGCTCGACCACGATCGACGGCGGGCTGACGACCCCGAGGGCCGCCAGGATGAACGTGATCGAGTGGGCGATCGTGAACGCCGAGGCGGTGAAGACCACCTCGCGCAGGCGCCGCGACCCCGCGATGAGCGCGACGAGGAACAGGATGTGGTCGATCCCGGTCAGCAGGTGCTCGGCCCCCAGGGTGAAGAACTCCCAGAACCGTGCACCGGCGGACTGCTCGGTCGAGAACGAGGGCCGGTCGGCGTCGAGCGTCGCGGAGCCCTCCTGCGAGTCGACGGCGTAGGTGACGATCGTCTTCGTGTCCTTCACGAAGGTCTCGGAGTCCGGGAACAGCTTCGACGTCACGACGTGCCCGGCCGCCGTGTGGGACGACGTCGGGCAGCGGAAGTCCGCGACGACCTCGGCGTACGGCACCTCGTCCTGCATGTCGACGTGCATCGGCTGCTGCAGGGTGCCGCGGCACTCGCGCCCACCGGAGGTCACGGAGAACCGGTCGAGGACGTAGTCGGCCATCGTGTCCCGGTGTTGTTCGGCGACCCGGGTCATGGCGGGGAAGTCCCCGTCGTCCCACGCCGCCTGGCCCTGTCGGTAGAACGCGTCGGCGTGCTCGCTGGTGCCGA
Source organism: Curtobacterium sp. VKM Ac-2865 (assembly GCF_015350905.1). Lineage (GTDB taxonomy): Bacteria > Actinomycetota > Actinomycetes > Actinomycetales > Microbacteriaceae > Curtobacterium. The sequence continues at coordinate 120,747 of NZ_JADKRZ010000004.1, forward strand.
CGGAGACGAGCATCAGGTCGTACTCCAGACCCAGCCGTGCCCGCACGACCCCGCTGTCCTCCGAGGTCACGTGGGCGTACACGACCGAGCTGAAGCCGTGCGCCGACGCGGGTGCGGCACCGCCGACGAGCGCGACCAGGACGGTGCCGAGCAGGACGAGTGCGCCGACGACGGTGGCGGCCACGCGGGCCAGGATCGGGGTGGTTCGGGGGGAGCGGCGTCGGGACGCCGTGCTGGGGGTACCGGGGATCACCGGCCAGACGATCTCGACCCCTGGCGACCGGCAGGGAAACGGCAGGTGACCAGCAGCTGGACAGCGCTCGGACAGGTGCACACGGCGGGCGAAGCGGTCCCCTGGCCGTGGTTCCATGGTCGCGATCCGCCCGCCGAACGCCCTTGGAGCCCCTCGTGACCAGCCTCGCTTCCCGCACGACGTCCCTGCTGGCGGCCGTCGCGGTGCTCGGCGCCGGGGGTCTGCTCCTCGCCGGGTGCGCGTCCGCGTCCGATGGCACGTCCGAGTCCCGCGCGAGCGCCACCGCCGGCACGCTCGACGCCGGGTTCTGGGACGCGAGCCACCCGCCGGCGCCCGAGTCCACCGTCAGTCCGTCGCCCGGCTCGTGGAAGGGCGTGCACCCGCCGTCGGGTTACCGCGTCGTCCTGCTGTCCGCGGGTGACGTCGACGCGGACGGCGACGGTGAGACCGCAGCGTCCGCGCCGACGCAGGCGTTGATCGGAGCCGTGGACGCCTGGGCCGACACCGAGGGCGTCACCGTCACCCGCGTGCAGCCCCGGGGGAGCGAGAACGTGCTCGACGCCGTCGCCACCGCGCTCGGCAAGCACCCCGACCTGGTCATCAGCGTCGGCAACGACATGGTCGACCCCGTGGCAGCCATGTCCGCGAGCGCGCTGCACCAGCAGTTCCTGGTCCTCGGGGCCGAGATCGCCGAGCCCACCTCCAACGTGACCGCCGCCGACTGGACCGGCGCCGGGTACCGCGGTGAGGGACTCGGCGCCGCGAGCCACCACGACCCCGCCAGCTTCACCGAGGAGCGGGCCGGCCGGGCACTCCGTGCGGGTGTCGCCGCAGTGCTGCACGGCTACAACGGCACCGTCGTCTGGGTCGCGTGAACCCCGACCGCCGTTCCAGGGGCAGCGACCACCGTTCTGCGGACACTGGCCACACGACCGTGGTGCGCCGGACGTATCCTGACGACGGAAGCGACGACGGTTCCGGCCGAGCCTCGCGCGGACCGAACCGACGTGTCCGGGCGCGAGACGCAACCTCCTGACCCGAGCGACATGACAGAACACATCATCGAGTACGTCGCCCGCGACCGAACGGGCATCACCGCCGTCATCACCACGACCGGCGTCATCGACGTGGACACCGTGATCCACAACATCAGATCCGGGCACTCCGGCTACGTCGTCCGCGCGGGCGAGTGGCGCCGAGCCCCGGTCCGCAGCCTCTCCGTGCTGGGCGGCGCCTACCTGTTCGCGAACTGGGACGGCTCCAAGCGCAACAACCTGCACGACGTCGCGTTCCAGGCGCCCACGCGTCCGGCACGACCGCAGGGCACGGGCGGGTTCGTCGCCGCGCTGACGACGGCGCTCGCGACCGTCTTCGGCCGGGACCGCCGCAGCGCCTGATCTGACCTGACCGCCCCGCCCCGCCCCGTCTCGGCTCCGCTCGGTAGGCGGGTTCCCGATCGGCGCGCTGACGGATCTGGTCGGCTCGCCCCGCGTTCCACCGACCGGATTCGTCATCGCCCTGTTCCGGTTGCGCCGCCCCGTCTCGGCTCCGCTCGGTAGGCGGTTTCCCGATCCGCGCGCTGGCGGATCTGGTCGGCTCGCCCCGCGTTCCGCGGACCGGATCCGTCAGCGCCCTGTTCCGGTTGCGTCGCCCCGTCGCCGCTCCGCTCTGTATGCGGGTTCCCGGTCGGCGCGCTGACGGATCTGGTCGGCTCGACTCGCGTTCCGCCGACCGCATCCGTCATCGCCCCATACGAACGTCCGCCCCGGCCGGCCCCGGACGGGAGGCACGGGTCGACTCCGCCACGAGCCTCCCGTGCGCGTCGCCGACCGGTCACGACGCCCCGCTTCCATCCGCCGAGCGGTCACCGGCTGTCATTCCGAGCACGCGGAGCTGACGGCTCCCGCCCGTTCGCGGAACCCCGTCGGGGTGTCGTGACCGCTCGCACCAGGACGAGCGCTCGAGCCGAGCGGCCGCCGAGCCGCGCGTCCGCTACCGCGTGACGCCGTCGAGGTCGTCGACCCCGGCGGCGACCGCCGCGGCACGACGGGCCCGCAGCGACGGAGCCGCGACGGCCGCGAGGACCGCCAGCACGGCCACCCCGGTGCACGCCCAGAAGCCGATCGTGAAGGCGTCGTCGGTGGGGAGCCCCTGCGCGGTGCTGTGCGAGGTGATGAGCGCGGCGATGACGGCGGTGCCGACGCTCGAGCCGATCGTCCGGACGACGGTGTTGGCGCTGATGGCCTCGCCGGTCTGGTTCGCGGGGACGCTCTCGATGATGGCGTTCGAGCACGCGGCCAGGGCCAGACCGATGCCGATGCCGGTGAAGACGCCGGAGACGACGACCTGCCAGAGCTCGCCGTGCGCGATCGCGGGCAGCAGGAACGCGACGACGATCGAGATCCCGCCGAGCAGCATCGGCGGCTTCGGGCCGATACGCCGCACCAGGATGCCGGCGATCGGTCCGGCGATGACCATCATGACGACGGTCGGCAGCAGGAAGAGCCCGGCCTGGGTGACGTCCTTGCCGAAGCCGTAGCCGAGGGCGCTCGGCAGCTGCAGCAGGGTCGGGACGAGCACGAACGTGCCGAACATCGCGAAGCCGAACACCAGGGCGACCACGTGGGCGGTCCACACCCCGCGCACGGCGAAGAGCCGGACGTCGATCAGCGGTTCGGCGACGCGGAGCTCGACGAGCACGAACGCCACGAGTGCCACGGCGCCGAGGGCCAGCAGCCCGATGGTCTTGGCGTCGCCCCAGCCCCAGGTCTCGCCCTCGCTGACGGCGAGCAGGATCGCGACGAGGGACACGGCGAGCACGCCCGTGCCGAGCATGTCGAGCCGGCCGGGCTTGCGCACCGGGGACTCCGGCATGCCGAAGACGGCGCCGAGCAGGGCGATCACGACGAGCACGGCGGGCAGCCAGAACAGCCAGTGCCACGACAGGTGCTCGACGATCGGCCCGGCGGCGACGATGCCTACGCCAGCGCCGATGCCGAAGATCGCCGACAGCAGGCCGATGGTGACGCTGACCTTCTCCTTCGGCAGCTCGTCGCGGACGATGCCGATCGAGAGCGGCATCACGGCTCCGGCGGCGCCCTGCAGTGCCCGGCCGACGATGAGGGTGCCGAGGTTCGGCGCGAGCGCGGCGAGCACGGCGCCGACGAGCAGGATCGTGAGCACCACGATGAGCACCTTGCGCTTGCCGATCATGTCCCCGAGCCGACCGAGGATCGGCGTGAGCACCGACGCGGACAGCAGGTACGCCGTGAGCACCCAGCTCGTGGCGCTCGTCGAGGCGCCGAGGTCCTTGCCGATCGTCGACAGTGCCGGTGCGACGAGGGACTGCAGCACCGCGAACGACAGGCCGCCGAGGGACAGGTAGACGATGATCGCCGTGCTGTTCGGGCGGCGACCGTCCGTGGTCGGGTGGGAGCCGGTGCGGGGGCTCGCCATGGTCTCGGTCATCGTGCTCCGTCTGGTCGATGTAAACAGTTGCTGACTCGACGAGGGTACGCGGTTCACGCCCGAAGTCAACAACCGCTTACATCCGCCTGCGGACCGCTACGCTTCGAGCATGAGCAAGGACGCCACCGCCACCCGGCTGCTCCTCGTGCAGGCCGCCAGGCGCCGGTTCGCGTTCGACGGCTACCGCGCCACGACCGTGCGGGACATCGCCGCGGACGCCGGGGTCAACGTCGCGCTGATCAACCGCTACTTCGTGTCGAAGGAAGGGCTGTTCCGCGCCTGCCTGGACCGCGCCGTGCGCGACCTCGACCCGGGGGAGGACGCCACCGGGCACCTCGACCGCGCGCTCCGCGGGCTCATCGGACACGTCCTCCGCTCGCCCACCGACGAGGACTCGATGCAGCTCATGCTGCTGCTGCGGACCTCGGGCGACGAGGGCGTCGACACGATCCGTCGGGAGACCCTCCGTCGCTACGCCGAGCGTCTGGCCGAGGCGGTCGGGGACCAGGTCACGGACGACCTGCTCATCCGCGCCGAGATCGCCCTGTCGGTCGTGCTCGGCATGACGATGATGCGGACCGCGACCCGGGTCGAGCCCCTCGCCTCCGCCGCGGAGGACGCCGTCGCCGGCCCACTGGACGACGCGCTGCGCGCGCTCCTGACCGGACCGCCTGCCTGACTGGAGGCCCGTGGCGGCGCCGAGCCGAGCCTCCAGTCCGGCAGGTGCGGACGGGACACGCTGTCGGTCCGGCACCGGGACCGAGTACCGTCCAGCATGGAACGTCCGTCGCCGACCGCCAGGGAGCACGCATCGTGACAACGACCCGCGAGCACCGTCTCGTCGACACCTTCGTCGCACTCACGGACACACTCGTCGACGACTACGACGTCGTCGACCTGCTGCAGACCCTCGTCGACCGCGCGGTGGAGATCTTCGACGCCTCGGCCGCGGGCATCCTGCTGCTCAACCAGGACCACGAACTCGAGGTGCTCGCGTCGACCAGTGAGCAGTCGAGCTTCGTCGGGCTGCTCCAGCTGAACGCCGGCGAGGGGCCCTGCGTGGAGTGCTTCGAGACCGGTCGACCGGTCTCCGCCGAGGACCCGGCGGAGATGCGACGCCGCTGGCCGGCCTTCGCCGCGGCTGCCGAGGAGTCCGGGTTCGCGTCCGTGCACGCGGTCCCGATGCGGCTGCGCGACACCGTCCTCGGCTCACTCAACCTGTTCCGCGAGCACGAGGGGGCGCTCAGCCCGGACGACGCCCTCGCGGCCCAGGCCCTCACCGACGTGGCGACGATCAGCATCCTGCAGCAGCGGACGCTCGAGCAGGCGAGCGTCGCCCAGACGCAGCTGCAGCGCGCGCTGGACAGCCGCGTCGTCATCGAGCAGGCCAAGGGCTTCGTCGCGCACACGCACCACGTGGACATGGGAGAGGCGTTCACGATGCTCCGGCAGCACGCCCGGACCACCCGCGAACCGCTCGTCGACGTGGCCCGCGCGGTCATCGAACGCCGCTTGACGCTGTCCTGACCTGAAGCCATGTGGCTCCGCTACGATCGACCGCAGTGGCCCAGGACCCCGGCTACGGGACAGCCCAACCGGAGGACCACATGAGCGAGATCATCACGACCGGACCACGTCCCGGCACCAGCGGCACGTCGAGCTACACGGCGTTGCTCGCCCGGATCAAGGACGAAGGCCTGCTCGGCCGACGCACCGGCTGGTACTGGGGTCTCATCGTCGTCCTCGTCGCCCTGCTGGCGCTCGCCGGAGCCGCGTTCGCCGTGCTCGGCGACTCCTGGTGGCAGCTCGTCATCGCCGGCGTGCTCGGCCTGCTCTTCACCCAGTTCGCGTTCCTGGCACACGAGGCCGCCCACCGTCAGGTCTTCGCGTCACACACCTGGAACGACCGTGCCGCCCGCTACGGCGGCACGCTCCTGACCGGGATCAGCTACGCCTGGTGGACAGGCAAGCACACCAGGCACCACGCCAACCCGAACACGGTCGGCAAGGACCCGGACATCTCCTTCGACGCGATCTCCTTCCGCCCCGAGGACGCCGCCAGCCGCACCGGCTTCCTGCGTGTCCTCGTGCGGGTGCAGGGCTGGGCGTTCTTCCCGATGCTGCTCATCGAGGGCGTCAACCTGCACTGGCAGTCGATCCGCACCTACACGAGCCGCGGTCCGGTCAAGGGCCGCTGGTCCGAGGCCTCGGTGTTCGCGCTCCGCTTCGCGCTCTACCTCGGCGTCGTCTTCTGGTTCCTGCCGCTCGGCATGGCGTTCGCGTTCCTCGGCGTGCAGCTCGCCGTGTTCGGCTTCTGCATGGGCATCGCCTTCGCGCCGAACCACAAGGGCATGCCGATCATCGAGCCGGGCCGCCGCGTCGACTTCTTCTCGCGCCAGGTCCTGACCTCCCGTGACATCACCGGGGGTCGCTGGGTCGAGTACTTCATGGGCGGCCTCAACCACCAGGTCGAGCACCACCTGTTCCCGAACATGGCCCGACCGAACCTGCGTGCTGCGCGGGTCATCGTGCGCGACTACTGCAAGACCCAGGGCGTGCCGTTCACCGAGACGACGCTCGTGCAGTCGTACGCGATCGTCGTGCGCTACCTCAACGAGGTCGGGCTGGCGGCGGCGGACCCGTTCGCGTGCCCGATGGTCGAGCGGCTGCGCTGAGGGTCCGTCGGCGGTGACTGCTCGGCGGCCTGGCCGCCGAGCAGTCGTCCTCAACCGCAGTACTCGTACGGCGGCATGGCGTTCGGACCGACCCACACGGAGCCGACGTGCACCCCGTCGTTGCCGAGCTCGAACGTGACGTACCGGCCGTCGCGCTGGACGCTCCAGAGTGAGAACGTCCCGCCCGGATCGCCGTAGGTACCGGTCTCCTCGAGTTGCGGGTACATCGCGCGCAGCTCGTCGATGGTGGTCCCGATGCCGGCACCCTCCGCGGTCGTCGGTGAGGCCGCGTGGGCGTCCTCGCTGGAGCGTCCCCCGGCCAGACCATCGATGGTGATGCCGACGATCTTCCCGGCGTCCTGACTGATCGTGATGGTCGGTTCGTCCTGCGCCTCGAAGAACGTCACGTTCGGGTTCGGGCACGTCTCCGGCGGGGCGGCGGTGTAGAGCGGTCCGAGGTCGTCCGTCTCGGCAGCGACGTCGCCGCCGAAGGCCACGGGCCCCACTTCTGCCCCGGAGATGGTCCACGTGGAGGGGTCGTCCAGCGCGAACGCGCGCTTCGTCGACGTTGCTGACGGCGTCGGGGTTGGGTCGGGTGTCTCCTCGACGGGTGCCGCGGCGGGTGTGCTCGGTGCTGCTGGTTCGGTCGGGCTCGGTGAGGTGGTGGGTGCGGGTTCGGCGGCGAAGGGCTGCGGGATCATCCCGAGGGCGACACCGCCGCTGGTGGCGCCGAGGCCGAGGAGCGCGATGACGCCGATGACGATCCCGGTGCGGCGGCCACGTCGGCGGGGTGCCGGCTGCCGGTCTTCGGCGCGGTCGAGCACGGACTGTTTCATCGTGACGAGCATGCGGTGCAGGTCGTCTCCGGTGGGGGGTTCAGTGTTCATCGTGCATCACCGCCTTCTTCAGTCGGGCTCGGGACCGGGACACGCGTTGGGTGACGGCGCCGATGCTGAGGCCGAGGATCTGTGCGGCTTCGGCGTAGGAGTGGCCTTCGAGGAGGCAGAGTTCGCAGATCCGTCGGTCGATGGGTGCGAGGGCTGCGATCTCGTCGCGGACCCAGCGGAGACGTTCGCGGGCCTCGTCGGCGTCGGCGCGGGCGGGGAGGTCGTCGGGGAGTTCGTCGCCGGCGCCCTTGGCGAGGCGTCGGGCTTGGTTGCGGGCGTGGTTGCGGCAGACGACGAGGAGCCAGGGCAGGAGTGCGCTGGTGGCGAGGTCGATGGTGGCGGCTTTCTGCCAGAGCGTGAGGAAGGTGTCCTGCACGAGTTCTTCGACGTCTTGTCGGCGTTCTGCCTGTGCCCATGCGTAGCGGGTCAGGGTGGGTGCGAAGCGGTCGAACGCGTCGGCGAGTGCCGTGCGGTCCCCGTCCGCGAGCCGACGCGTCAGTGTTGCGTCGGCTTGGGTGTCGTCATCCACGGTTGCCCCCTCTCACACCAGAAGTGTCCGGCACTGCGCGATCCTGACGAGCGGCTGCCCCCAACGGCGTGTCGAACCCGGCGACAGCATCGTCGACGGGCGGGAAGCGCCCCCCAATGGCCGCTTCCCGCCCGTCGTCGGTCATCCCCAGATCTGCTGCTCGACGGCGCCGAGCAAGTTGGTCGTGGGGAAGTTCGTCTGGCCGATCTCGAACCAGGTCGTGCCGCGGAGGTACCACGTGGCCGTGGTGTCGACCGGGTACGGGTCCGCCCGCCGCGTCTGCGTGCAGACGCGCGCTGCACCGCGGTCGGTGCACGCGTAGCCCTGGCCGACGAGGGTCGCCTCGTAGGCGCTGACCTGCTCCGCAGTCCCGGTCCCGACGTCGATCGACAGGCCGGACACGTCGGCCCGAGGGTCGCGCCACACGCACGACAGGCTCGTCGTGAGCGGAGCAGCGGTGCGCAGGTGTGCCGTGCCGGACGGGTCCTGCAGCGGAGTCCGTCCGAAGAGCCGCGCCGCCTCCGACGGGGCGACGAGCCCAGTGCAGTCAGACGGGATCCTGGCCACGACCGGGGCCGGCGTCGGGGGCGTGGTCGGTGTCCGGGTCGGGTCGGGGGTCTCCTCGACCGGTGCGGCCGCGGGGGTGCTCGGCGCGGCCGGCTCCGTCGGGCTCGGCGTGGAGACCGGTGCTGGTGCGGCTGCGAACGGCTGCGGGATCATCCCGAGTGCGACGCCGCCACCGGTGGCGCCGAGGCCGAGGAGGGCGATGACGCCGATGACGATCCCGGCACGACGGCCACGTCGACGAGGCGCCGGACGGCGTTCCTCGGCGCGGTCGAGCACGGACTGCTTCATCGTGACGAGCATGCGCTGCAGGTCGTCTCCGGTGGGGGGTTCAGTGTTCATCGTGCATCACCGCCTTCTCCTGTCGGGTTCGGGACGAGCGCTTCGTGACCGGTTGTGCGCGCAGGCCGAGCAGGCGGGCGGCTTCGGCGTAGGAGTGCCCGTCGACCAGGCACAGGTCCACGAGCTGCCGGTCGGTGGGCGCCAGGGCCGCGATCTCGTCGCGGACCCAGTGCAGGGGGTCAGCGCCCGGCAGGCTCTCGTGCTCCGCCGTTCGTCGCGCCTGGCCCCTGGCGTGGTCCCGGCACACGACCAGCAGCCACGGCAGCAGTGCGCCGGTGACGAGGCCGATCGTGGCGGCTTGCTGCCACAGGGTCAGGAACGTGTCCTGCACCAGCGCTCGGGCGTCGTCAGGGGTGTCTGCCTGTGCCCACGCGGAGCGGGTCAGGGTGGGTGCGAAGCGGTCGAACGCGTCGGCCAGTGCCGCACGGTCCCCGTCCGCGAGCCGACGCATCAGTGCTGCGTCAGCGGTTGGGTCGTCATCCACGGTTGCCCCCTCTCACTACAGAAGTGTCGAGCGCGCCGCGATCCTGACACGACGTGTCGGATCCGTGCGCAGTCGCCGGTCAGAGGCGTCCGCGGTTGCGGCGGCGGATCTCCTTCGGCGCCCGGCCGGCCTGGAACGACCGTGCCGGGTCGACGACGAAGCCCTGCCGCAGGGCCTCGCGGCCGACGAGCATCCGGAAGCCCATCTGGTCGCGGTTGCTGAGCGTGACCTCGGCCTCCACCGTGCGGCCGGCGAGCTCGATCGCGGTCAGGACGACGATGCGCTCCTGCGCGTGACCGGACGAGCTCCGGACGACGCGGCGGTCATGGACGTCGCACTCGACGGTCGCCTGGTCGGCGTCGGAGTCCTGCCACGGGTGCACCGAGAACCGCACCCGGTCGCCCGGCAGCTCCTCGAGGTCGAACGCGTGCAGTGCCGAGGTCCGCGCGCCCGTGTCGAGCTTGACCTTGATCCACTGGATGTCGAGGTCCGGCAGCGCGGCCCACTCGCGCCAGCCCGAGACGATCGGCGTGCGCCGTCGGGGCTTCGGGTCGTCGGCCATGCGCCCATCCTGGCAGGACGACACCCGCTGTGCGTCTCTCGCGGCCGACGGGCACGCGCGCGAGGCGGATCGTCTGCCAGCATGGAGCGTCGCCGTCGCCACCCCCGAACCCGCGGAGCCTCCCGATGAAACTCGCCATCCTGTCGCGTGCCCCGCAGGCGTACTCGACGCAGCGACTCCGTGCGGCGGCGCTCGACCGCGGCCACGAGGTCAAGGTGCTCAACACCCTGCGCTTCGCGATCGACCTGACCGGGGACGCGCCCGACTTGCAGTACCGCGGCAAGCTGCTGTCCGACTACGACGCCGTCCTGCCGCGCATCGGCAACTCGATCACGTACTACGGCACCGCGGTGGTCCGGCAGTTCGAGCAGATGGACGTGTACACGCCGAACACCGCCAACGGCATCACGAACTCGCGCGACAAGCTCCGGGCGAACCAGATCCTCTCGCGGCACGACATCGGCATGCCCGCGACGACGTTCGTCGCTGGTCGGGCCGACGTCCGCGGCGCCATCGAGCGGGTCGGGGGAGCGCCCGTCGTCATCAAGCTGCTCGAGGGCACCCAGGGCATCGGCGTGATCCTGGCGCCGGAGGCCAAGGTCGCCGAGTCGATCGTCGAGACGTTGCACTCGACGAAGCAGAACGTGCTGATCCAGCGTTTCATCGCGGAGAGCCGCGGGAAGGACATCCGCGCGCTCGTCGTCGGCGACCGGGTCGTGGCCGCCATGCGCCGGAGCGCGAGCGGCGACGAGTTCCGGTCGAACGTGCACCGCGGCGGGACCGTCGAGCAGGTCACGCTCACCCCGGAGTACGAGGAGGCAGCGGTCCGCTCCGCGCAGATCATGGGGCTCCGCGTCGCCGGCGTGGACATGCTCGAGGGCAACGACGGCCCCCTGGTGATGGAGGTCAACTCGTCCCCGGGGCTCGAGGGCATCGAGCGCGCCACCGGTCTGGACATCGCCGGGGCGGTCATCGACTTCATCGCGAACCAGGTCGCGTTCCCCGAGATCGACGTCCGCCAGCGCCTGTCGGTGTCGACGGGCTACGGCGTCGCTGAGCTCCTCGTGCACACGAACGCGGACCTGGTCGGCAAGACGATCCACGAGTCGGGGCTCGGCGACCGTGACATCACCGTGCTCACGCTGCACCGCGGCTCGACGGTGATCCCGAACCCCCGCGGCACGGTCACCCTCGAACCGGGCGACCGGCTGCTCTGCTTCGGCAAGCTCGAGGAGATGCGCTCGATGATCCCCGAGCGCCGCAAGCGCCGTGCGAAGCTCCGGAAGCTCCCGAAGGAGCACCTGCCGGAGAGCTGACCCGAGGGTCTCAGTCGCACGACGCCTGGGCGTAGGCCCCGATCTCGACGGACTCGACATGCACTCCGTCGGCACTCAACTTCAACCACGCCGGACCGGATCCGGTGTCGATCTGCCACGACGTCCCCGCGTTCTGCGCTGGGGGAGTGTCGTAGTAGTTGCTGCGGGCTGTGTCCTCGGCGGCGCCAGGGTAGGCGGCACGCAGTTCGTCGAGGGTCGATCCGACGCCGATCCCCTTGCTGGTGGTCGGACCGATCGGCTCGAGGGCCGGGTTCGCACTCGGGACGCTCAGGTCCACGCCGATGACCTTGCCGCCCTGTGACCAGACGAGCAGGGCCGGCGCGCCGTCTCGTGCCCAGCCACTCCCGAACTCGTCGGAGCAGACGTCAGCATCAGCGGCACGGCGCCAGGCCGTCTCGAGGTCGTCCGTCTCGCCCGCCGTCGGCCCGCCGATCGCCACCGGACCCATCTCGCTGCCGGAGATGGTCCACGTGGAGGGGTCGTCGAGTGCGAACGCGCCCTTCGTGGGTGTGCCGGTGGCGGACGGTGTGGGGTCTGGTGTCTCCTCGACGGGTGCCGCGGCGGGTGTGCTCGGTGCTGCTGGTTCGGTGGGGCTGGGCGTGGCGACCGGTGCTGGTGCTGCTGCGAAGGGCTGCGGGATCATGCCGAGTGCGACGCCGCCGCCGGTGGCGCCGAGGCCGAGCAGCGCGATGACGCCGATGACGATCCCGGCGCGACGTCCACGTCGGCGGGGTGCGGGTGTCCGGTCGTCGGCGCGGTCGAGCACGGACTGTTTCATCGTGACGAGCATGCGGTGCAGGTCGTCTCCGGTGGGGGGTTCAGTGTTCATCGTGCATCACCGCCTTCTTCAGTCGGGCTCGGGACCGGGACACGCGTTGGGTGACGGCGCCGACGCTGAGGCCGAGGATCTGTGCGGCTTCGGCGTAGGAGTGGCCTTCGAGGAGGCAGAGTTCGCAGATCCGTCGGTCGATGGGTGCGAGGGCTGCGATCTCGTCGCGGACCCAGCGGAGGCGTTCGCGGGCCTCGTCCGCGTCGGCGGGTGCTGGGAGGTCGTCGGGGAGTTCGTCGCCGGCGCCCTTGGCGAGGCGGCGGGCTTGGTTGCGGGCGTGGTTGCGGCAGACGACGAGGAGCCAGGGCAGCAGTGCGCTGGTGGCGAGGTCGATGGTGGCGGCTTTCTGCCAGAGCGTGAGGAAGGTGTCCTGCACGAGTTCTTCGACGTCTTGTCGGCGTTCTGCCTGGGCCCATGCGTAGCGGGTCAGGGTGGGTGCGAAGCGGTCGAACGCGTCGGCGAGTGCCGTGCGGTCCCCGTCCGCGAGCCGACGCGTCAGTGCTGCGTCGGCTTGGGTGTCGTCATCCACGGTTGCCCCCTCTCACACCAGAAGTGTCCGGCACGGCCCGATCCTGACGAGCCGTCACACCCGTCGGCGTGTCGCACGGGTCCGCCAGGGCAGGAGCACGGTCCGCCAGGGCAGGATCGAGGGGTGAACCAACTCCCCGAGGTCCTCCGGTCACCCCTGCACGTCGCACCGATGGCGGGCGGACCGTCGACCCCGACCCTCGTGATCGCCGCGGCGCGGTCCGGCCAGTTCGCGTCCCTGGCCGCCGGGTACCGCACCGCCGAGGAGCTCGCCGCCGAGATCGCCGAGGTCCGGACGCGCACCGACCGGTTCGGCGTCAACGTCTTCGTGCCGAACCCGGTCCCGATCAGCGACGCCGACTACGACCGCTACCGCACGTCCCTCGGCGTCCCCGACCTGCCCGACAAGCGCGAGGACGACGACGCCTGGGCCGACAAGCTCGCGCTCCTCCTCGACGACCCGGTGCCCGTCGTGTCCTTCACGTTCGGGCTGCCGTCGGCCCAGACCGTCGCGGACCTCCGCAGCCGGGGGACGGTGACGGTGCAGTCGGTCACCAACCCGGTCGACGCCGCAGCCGCAGCCGACCGGGGGATCGACGTCCTGGTCGCGCAGGGCGAGGCAGCCGGCGGACACTCCGCGGTCCTCGACCCCGAGCAGTCACCCGTGTGGGAGCCCCTGCCGGACCTGGTGCGCGCGGTCCTGGCCCGGGTCGACCTGCCCGTGGTCGCCGCCGGTGGCATCGGCGGCGCGGACGACGTCGAGGCCGTCCGGCTCGCCGGCGCCTCCGCCGCGATGGTCGGCACGCTCGTCCTCCGCACCGACGAGGCCGGCACCGGAACCACCCACCGCGAAGCCCTCGTCGACCCGGTCTTCGACCGCACGGCACTCACCCGCGCCTTCACCGGACGACCGGCACGCGCACTCGTCAACCGCTTCGTCCGCGACCACGAGGACGCACCGCTCGGCTACCCGGCGCTGCACCACCTGACCCGGCCGATCCGCACCGCAGCCGCCGCCGAGGGCGACGCGCACGCCCTGCACCTGTGGGCCGGCCGGTCCTGGCGGGCGGCGGCGGACGGTCCGCTGGCGGACACCCTGGAGGCCCTGCTCACGTGACCTGCGCCGGTCACCTGACCGGAGCCTCCCGTCCGTTGCCCGGCCCTGTGCACAGGCGAGCGGCTGTCCACAGGCCAACCGGGCTGTGCGCGCGCCCGCGCCCGGCGCACTACGCTCGGATGCGGCCCGCGTCGCAGCGTTGCGGTGGTCCGCGGACCACTCAGTTCTGGCGTTCAGGAGGACCCCGTGACCGAATCCACACCCGTCGACCCCACGACGACCGAAGGCTGGAAGACGCTCGCCGGCATCGCCGACGGCTTCTCCCCGGACCTGCGAGGGTGGTTCGACACCGACCCCGGCCGTGCCGAGTCGTACACCTTCCAGGCAGGTGACCTCACCGTCGACCTGTCGAAGGGCCTGGTGACCAAGGAGATCCTCGACGCGCTGCTGCAGCTCGCTGAGGACACCGGCGTCGCCGAGCGCTACCAGGCGATGATCTCCGGCGAGCACATCAACGTGACCGAGGACCGTGCCGTCCTGCACACGGCACTGCGCCGTCCGGCCACGGGCGAGCTCGTCCCGGCCAAGCCCTTCGTCGTCGACGGCCAGGACGTCGACGCCGACGTGCACGCCACGCTCGACAAGGTCTACGCGTTCGCCGAGCAGGTCCGCTCGGGCGCCTGGAAGGGCGTCACCGGCAAGCGCATCGAGACCGTCGTGAACATCGGCATCGGTGGCTCGGACCTCGGCCCGGTCATGGTGTACGAGGCCCTCAAGCCCTACGTGCAGGCCGGCATCGAAGCCCGCTTCGTGTCGAACATCGACCCGACCGACATCTACGAGAAGACGGCAGATCTCGACCCCGAGACCACGCTGTTCATCGTCGCGTCGAAGACCTTCGGCACCCTCGAGACCCTGACGAACGCCCGCCTGGCCCGCCAGTGGCTGTGGGAGCGGCTCGAGCTGACGGACGCGTCGGACGACGACAAGACCGCCGCGGTGGCCAAGCACTTCGTCGCCGTCTCCACCGCGCTCGACAAGGTCGCAGCGTTCGGCATCGACCCCGAGAACGCGTTCGGCTTCTGGGACTGGGTGGGCGGCCGCTACTCCGTCGACTCCGCCATCGGCACCTCGGTCATCGTCGCGATCGGCAAGGAGAACTGGCAGGACTTCCTCGCCGGCTTCCACACCATCGACGAGCACATGCGCACCACCCCACTCGCGTCGAACGTCCCCGTCCTGATGGGCCTGCTCAACGTCTGGTACTCGAACTTCCTCGGTGCCCAGAGCCACGCGGTGCTGCCGTACACGCAGTACCTGCACCGCTTCGCCGCGTACCTGCAGCAGCTCACCATGGAGTCGAACGGCAAGCGCGTCCGCTGGGACGGCACCCCCGTCACGACGGACACCGGCGAGGTCTTCTGGGGCGAGCCCGGCACGAACGGCCAGCACGCGTTCTACCAGCTCATCCACCAGGGCACGCGCCTGATCCCGGCCGACTTCATCGCCGTCGCCAACCCGGCCCGTCCGCTCAAGGACGAGACCGGCGACGGCAAGGCGGTCGAGCCCGGCCAGGACGTCCACAACCTGTTCCTCGCGAACTTCTTCGCGCAGACCAAGGCGCTGGCGTTCGGCAAGACCGCTGACGAGGTCCGTGCCGAGGGCGCCACCGACGAGGCGATCATCGCTGCCCGCACCTTCACGGGCAACAAGCCGTCGACGTCGATCCTGGCGCCGGCCCTGACCCCGAGCGTCGTCGGCCAGCTCATCGCGTTGTACGAGCACATCGTCTTCACCGAGGGCACCATCTGGGGCATCGACTCCTTCGACCAGTGGGGTGTGGAGCTCGGCAAGCAGCTCGCCCTGCAGATCGCCCCCGCGGTCGACGGCGACCAGTCGGTCCTCGAGACCCAGGACTCCTCGACCAAGGCGCTCATCGCCAAGTACCTGGAGCTCCGCAAGTAGCACCCGGCGCACCTCGACACCCCGTCGCCCTCTGGCGGCGGGGTGTCGTCGTGTCCGGGCGCCTGCCCCGTCCCGCTTCCCGCCTCCCGATCGGCGCTGAGATCGCACTCCGTGTCGGGTCCCGGCGCGCGGACGCGACACGAAGTGCGACCTCACCGGGTCCTGCGGCCGGGTCCCGCCGGACGGGAGGCTCGGTGCGGGCCGGCACCGAGCCTCCCGTCCGGTGGGTGGGTGCGACACACCGCGTGCGGTGCGCCGAGAGGCCACGTCCCGTCGCGCGCCGGACGCGCGAGCGACGAGCCGCGACCGCTCGGCGGACGCGAACGGGATGTCGCGACCGCCCGGCGCCGCCGGTGCGGTTCCCCCGCTGAGATCGCACTCCGTGTCGGGTCGCGGCGCGCGGAGGCGACACGGACTGCGATCTCACCGGGTCCCGTGGCCGGTCGTGCCGGACGGGAGGCTCGGTGCGGGCCGGCACCGAGCCTCCCGTCCGGTGGGTGGTCGCGACACACCGCGTGCGATGCGCCGAGCGGTCACCTTCCGTCGTCCGGGGCGCCCGACCGACGAGTCGCGCCCGCTCGGCCGACGCGAGCGGGGTGTCGCGACCGCCCGGCGCAGCCGGGCTGCATGGCCCATCCTCCCGCGGTGAGATCGCACTTCGTGTCGGGTCGCGGCGCGCGGACGCGACACGGACTGCGATCTCACCGGGTCCTGTGGCCGGGTCCCGCCGGACGGGAGGTTCGGTGCGGGCCGGCACCGAGCCTCCCGTCCGGTGGGTGGTCGCGACACACCGTGTGCGGTGCGCCGAGAGGCGACGTCCCGTCGTGCGCGGGGCACCCGACCGACGAGTCGCGCCCGTTCGGCGGACGCGAGCGGAATGCCGCGACCGCCCGGCGCCGCCGCCCCGGCCCGCGGGGGTGCGCGGCGCACCGCCCCGCTGAGATCGCACTCTGTGTCGGGTCGCGGCGCGCGGAGGCGACACGAAGTGCGATCTCACCGCGGCCCGTGGCCGGGTTCGCGTCCGGGTCAGCGGCGGAGCGGGTCGAGGTTCATCGTCGTGCCCTCGTAGAGGTACTGCTGGTCGCCGAACACCGTCAGTGACGGGTTCAGCCAGACGAGGTCCTGCACGGACAGGCCGAACCGCGCGGCCACGTCACCGATGAGGTCATCCGGAGCGACGACGTAGGACGCCGGCGCCCCGCTGTCGGTCGTCGACGGCACCGTGCCCGTGGCGTTCGCCGCGGCGCCGCCGTCCGTCGGGTGCACGTTCGTCGTCCTCGCCGGGACCGACCACGACAACGGCGTCACGGCGAGCACCTTGCCCGGGCCGATCTCGACCGGCACGGCGGCGTCCGTGGTGGCGGACGAGTACGTCACGAGTGCGCCGAGGAAGGACGGGTCGTGGCCGGCCTGCGCCATCGGCACGGAGACCGTCGGTCCGGGGATGGTCGTCGCGCCGCCGAGCTGGTGGTCGCCGTCGCCCGTGTGGCTCATGCCGTCCCCGACCGCGGGCGTGACGCGGAGGAACGACGCCGACACCGGGACGGGCAGCGTCGAGGTGAAGCCCGAGTACTGCACGGCGAACCGGTCGTCCTGGTCGGCCACCACCCGGAAGTGGAAGTGCACGCTGCCCTTCGGCGATGCGACGTCCCCCTCGCTGACGACGGTCCCGGGCGCGATCGACGACATGGTCGGAGCGGGTCGCGGTTCCTCGGTCGGGGCGGCCGTCGGCGGTCGAGGCGAGGCGGACTCCCGGAGCAGGTCGGCTTCGGTCTGACCAGCCGCATCGGTGTCGGCGGTCACGCTCGGCGTCGGCGTGGGCGTCGCGCTGGTCGACCGCGACGGTGCCGGCAGTGCGTCCTCGCCGCCCCGCAGCAGCGAGCACCCGCTCACGGTCGTGGTGAGTGCGAGTGCCGCCGCGACGGCAGCGATCCTGGTGGTCCTGGTGTGCACGTCCCCCCTCGTCCGGGATCGTAGCGGACTCGCCCGCGGCGCTGGCGGGCGATCCAGACGCTGCGTTCGAGGACACACCGGGTCGTTCCGGAACGACGGGAGGCCCGGCTCGCGACCCGACATGGGGAACGCGATCCGGGCCTCCCGGTCGTGTGCGTGCCTCAGCGCTCGCTGACGCGATCGCGTCGACGGCGGCCGAGCAGCCGCAGGACGAAGCCGAGTCCGAGCGCAGCGAGGGCGGTGGACAGCCACCCTCCGAGCTCAGCGCCCGTGAACGCCAGCTCGCGGTCCTGCGCGCCGATCCGCGACGCGTTCGTCGTGGGGGAGACGGTCGCGGCGCCGCTCGGGAGCGCTCCGTCGACCAGACCGATCGACGGGGTGGAGCCGGGGATCGTCTGCGAGCCGTCACCCAGACCCGGCCCGTTCTCGTGGTCTCCGTCCTCGGCGACAGGCTCGGGGACCAGGGTCACGAGCATGCTGCTGGCCTCGGAGGTGTTGCCGGTCTCGTCGACGGCGACCACGGTGAGCAGGTGCGCCCCGGGGTCGAGCGGTACCGTCGTGCGGAACGCGAAGCGTCCGTCCTCGTCGGCCACGCCGCGGCCGATCTCACGCCCGTCCTCGTCGGTGACGATGACGGTCGAGCCTGGCTCAGCGGTACCGCGGACGATGCCCGTTCCGTCGACGATGTCGTCGAAGTGCTCCAGCTTGGGGGCTGCCGGGGCAGTGGTGTCGACGTCGACCGTGGTCTTCGTCGGGTCGGAGGTGTTGCCGGCAGTGTCCTCGGCGATGATCTCGAGGTCGTGGGACCCGTCCTTGAGTGGCTCGTCGAGTTCAACGGTCCAGTCGCCGTTCTCGTTCGCGGTGTCACGGCCGAGCTCGTTGCCGTCCTCGTCGCGGATGATGACGACGGTGCCGGGCTCGGCGGTCCCGGTGATGGGGCCGTTGCCGTCGGACAGGTCCGAGGGGCTGGTGACCTTGGGGGAGTCGGGTGCCTTGGTGTCGATGTCGACGGTGGTGTCGGTCGGCTTGGAGGTGTTGCCGGCCTTGTCGGACGCGACGATCTCCAGGTCGTGGGACCCGTCCTTCAGGGGCGCGTCGAGTTCGACGGACCACTTGCCGTTCTCGTCAGCGGTGTCGCTGCCGATGACGTCGCCGTTCTCGTCGCGGATGACGACGACGGTCCCCGGTTCGGCAGTCCCGGTGATGGGGCCGGAGCCGTCCGCGAGGTCCGAGGGGCTCGTGACCTTGGGGGAGTCGGGCGCCTTGGTGTCGATGTCGACGGTCGTCTTCGTCGGGTCCGAGGCGTTGCCGGCCTTGTCGGACGCCACGACCTCGAGGTCGTGCTTGCCCTCGTCGAGTGGCTCGTCGAGTTCGACGGTCCAGTTGCCGTTCTCGTCGGCGGTGTCGCTGCCGATGACGTCCCCGTTCTCGTCGCGGATGACGACGACGGTCCCGGGCTCGGCAGTTCCGGTGATGGGGCCGGAGCCGTCCGCGAGGTCCGAGGGGCTCGTGACCTTCGGCGCCTCCGGTGCCTTCGTGTCCACGTCGACCGTGGTGTCCGTCGGCTTGGAGCTGTTCCCGGCCTTGTCGGACGCAACGATCTCGAGGTCGTGCTTGCCCTCGTCGAGCGGCTCCTCGAGTTCG
>NZ_JADKRZ010000004.1:139923-395997 GCF_015350905.1 Curtobacterium sp. VKM Ac-2865
TTCGGTGCGTCGGGTGCCTTCGTGTCGACGTCGACGGTGGTGTCCGTCGGCGTGGAGCTGTTCCCGGCCTTGTCGGAGGCGACGACCTCGAGGTGGTGGGACCCGTCCTTCAGCGGCTCGTCGAGTTCGACGGTCCAGTTGCCGTTCTCGTCGGCTTCGTCCTGTCCGATGACGTTGCCGTCTTCGTCGCGGATGATGACGGTCGCGCCGGGCTCGGCGGTGCCGGTGATGGGGCCCTTCCCGTCGGCGAGGTCGGTCGGGCTGGTGACCTTCGGTGCGTCGGGTGCCTTCGTGTCGACGTCGACGGTGGTGTCCGTCGGGTCGGAAGTGTTGCCGGCCTTGTCGGAGGCGACGACCTCGAGGTCGTGCTTGCCGTCGGTGAGGGGTTCGTCGAGTTCGATGGTCCAGTTGCCGTTCTCGTCGGCTTCGTCCTGCCCGATGACGTTGCCGTCTTCGTCGCGGACGACGACGACCGCGCCGGCTTCAGCGGTACCCGTGATCGGGCCCTTCCCGTCGGACAGGTCGGACGGGCTGGTCACGATGGGGGCGTCGGGCGCCTTGGTGTCCACGTCCACCGTGGTGTCCGTCGGGTCGGAGGTGTTGCCGGCCTTGTCGGAAGCCACGATCTCCAGGTCGTGGGACCCGTCCTTCAGTGGCTCCTCGAGTTCGACGGTCCAGTTGCCGTTCTCGTCGGCGGTGTCGCTGCCGATGACGTCGCCGTTCTCATCTCGGATGACGATCGCCGTCCCGGGCTCGGCGGTCCCGGTGATCGGACCCTTCCCGTCCGCGAGGTCAGCCGGGCTGGTCACCTTCGGGGCGTCGGGGGCCTCGGTGTCGACGTCGACAGTGGTCTTCGTCGGGTCGGAGGTGTTGCCGGCCGTGTCCTCGGCGACGATCTCGAGGTCGTGCTTGCCGTCCTTGAGTGGCTCGTCGAGTTCGACGGACCAGTCGCCGTTCTCCTTCGCGGTGTCGCGGCCGAGCTCGTTGCCCTCTTCGTCGCGGATGACCACGGTCGCGCCGGGCTCGGCGGTCCCGGTGATGGGGCCCTTCCCGTCGGACAGGTCCGACGGGCTGGTCACGACCGGCGCGTCGGGCGCGATCGTGTCGACGTCGACCGTGGTCGGGGTCGGCGTGGAGACGTTCCCGGCCTTGTCGGAGGCGATGACCTCGAGGTCGTGGGACCCGTCGGCGAGGGGCTCGTCGAGTTCGACGGTCCAGTCGCCGTTCTCCTTCGCGGTGTCGCGGCCGATCTCGTTGCCGTCCTCGTCGCGAATGATGACGACTGTCCCGGGCTCGGCGGTCCCGGTGATGGGGCCCTTCCCGTCGGACAGGTCCGACGGGCTCGTCACGACCGGCGGGTTCGGAGCGGCGTCGTCCACGTCGACCGTGATCGGCGTCGGGTTCGAGACGTTCCCGGCCGTGTCCTGCGCGACGATCTCGAGCTCATGCGCGCCGTCGGAGAGCGGCTGGTCGAGCACGATCTCGAACTGACCGTCGCCGTTCGCTTCGTCGCGGCCGAGCTCGTTGCCGTCCTCGTCGCGGATGATGACGGTGGAGCCGGGCTCAGCAGACCCGGTGAAGGGACCGCTGCCGTCGGCCAGGTACTCAGGCGTCGTGCTGATCGGGGCGTCGGGTGCCGTCACGTCCGGAGCGGTGACCGTCACCGGCGTCGGGGCGGATTCGTTGCCGGCGTCGTCCTTCGCCACCGCGACCAGGTCATGGTCGCCCTCGTCGAGCGGCACGTCGAGATCGACTGCGAAGTCGCCGTCGTCGTTCGCGATGTCACGACCGAGCTCGTTGCCGTCCTCGTCGCGGATGACGACGACGGAGCCGGGCTCGGCGGTGCCGGTGACCGGGCCCGTGGGCGTCGCCAGGTCCTGACGGTCGAGTTCGGGTGCTGCTGGCGGGGTCGTGTCGGCGACGATCGCGGTCGCGCTGGTCGCCTCGGACTCGTTGCCGACGGCGTCCGCAGCGACGACCTCGAGGTCGGTCGACCCCTCGGGCAGCGGTGCGTCCAGCTCGACGGAGAACGACCCGTCGTCCTTCGCGACCCCGCGCCCGAGCTCGTTGCCGTCCTCGTCGCGGATGATGACCGTGGAGCCGGGGTCGGCGCTGCCCGTGATCGGACCGGTGGGGTCGGCGAGCGTTCCGGGGTCGTCGACGGTCGGGGCGCTCGGCGCAGTGGCGTCGACGTCGAGGGTCGCGGTGGTCGGCTTCGCCGTCATGTCGTTGCGGTGCTGGATGGCCGTGACCGTGACCGGCCCCTCAGCGAGGGCCTCGGTCACGGGGAACCTCCATGTGCCGTCGTCCTCGACCGGCACGGTGACGAGCTGCTGGTCGCCGACGGTCAGGTCGATGGTCCCACCAGGGACGCCCCGCCCGTGGATGACCGGCTTCGGGCCGACCTTCCCTGCGGGCACGTCGATGACCGCAGGGGTGAGGTCGACGGTGATCACCAGTGTCGTGGAGGTCTGGTCGCTGGTGTTCTCGAGGTCGGATCCGGGGTTGGGCGCGACGGAGCCGACGAGCGTGATCGTGTCCCCTGGCATGGCTGAAGCGTCGACCTTGAAGGGCACACGGATGTGCGCGTAGTTCGCCCCGCCCAGGTTCAACGGGTGCGGGTTCGCGTTGGTGCACGTGTTCGTCTTGCGGTCGGCGCTGTACGTGCAGCCCACCACGTTGGCGGTGCCGGAGTTGGAGACCGCGTAGGGAAGGCGCGCCGGGAAGGTGGCGGGGCCGGTGATCGTCCACGTGAGGTCCAGCACCCGAGAGGGGATAGCAACAGACCCGCGGTTCTTGAGGTTCAACGATGAGAAGTCGTCGACTTGCTGCCCCGGTAGTGCTCTGAAGGTACCTCCGCCCTCCGCGACCAGCGTCACGTCGGTCGCGCTGGGAGCGATCTCGGCGGACTCGTGCGCCGCATCCGGAGCGACGCTCGGCGTGGGCGTGGGCGTGGGCGTGGGAGTGGGAGCGGGCCCCTTCGGTGCTGCTGATGGCTCAGGCTCTGTCGGCGGCTCCGGCACTGGCACAGGCGCCGTCGGTCCCGGCGCCGGGGCGGTCTCGTCGACGGGCTCCGGAAGCGCCGCCGCCGCTTCTGATGCCTCGCCAGCCGACACCGGCGCCGTGCCGTCCTCGGTGGAAGTCGCTTCGACCGTGGCCTCCGTCGCGGCGGCCATGTCGGGCACGGCCAACGGCGCGAAGGCCAGCAGGAGCGCGGCGGCGGTGGTGGTCTTGTTCAGCGGGGGCATGCGATCTCCGATCCTCGGGTGTGAGCATCAGCATACGAAATATCAATAACGAACGCAATGCTTCACTCCCGGGAAACGGACCACCGAGCGCATCCGGATCGCGCATCCAGGCCGGATGCGGAAGTATGTATCGGTGACGATCATGACGGAACGGCCGGTCGACGAGTCGACGACCACTGAAACCGAGCGGCCCGGCAACGCGACGGCGAGGCACGACAACGTCGCGCTGCTCTCGGTCGCGACCACGGTGGCCGAGCGGGTGACGACCTCGGCGGACATCGAGGAGAAGCTCCGCGGGGTGCTCCGACGCCTGCGTCTGCCGATGGGGCTGCTCGAGCGCGTGGCCGGTGTCAAGGAGCGTCGCAACTGGGGTGAGGGGCAGTCGTTCCAGGACGCCGCCATCGACGCCGGACGCCGTGCCATGGCCGAGGCGGGCATCAAGCCGGAGGACGTCGGCCTGCTCATCAACACGTCGGTCACCCGTCCGCACCTCGAGCCCTCGGTCGCCGTGCGTCTGCACCACGGGCTCGGACTGCCGTCGTCGGCGATCAACTTCGACATCGCGAACGCCTGCCTCGGGTTCGTCAACGCCATGAGCGTCGCCGCGGGCATGATCGACTCCGGGCAGATCAAGTACGCACTCGTGGTCGACGGCGAGGACGCCGACCAGGTGCAGCTCAACACGATCGAGCGCCTGAACCAGGGCGGCCGGAACCGCAAGGACTTCATGAGCGAGTTCGCCAGCCTGACGCTCGGCTCCGGCGCTGCCGCCGCCGTGCTCGGCCCGGCGGACATGCACCCGGGTGGACACCGGATCGTCGGCGGCGTCACCCGTGCGGCGACCCAGTGGTACGACCTGTGCGTCGGCAGCGTCGACGGCATGTTCACGGACGCCAAGATGCTGCTCAAGGGCGGCATGGAGCTCGTCGTCGCGGCCTGGAACGAGGCCCGCGCCCACTTCGACTGGGCGGACATGGACCGCTACGTCCTGCACCAGGTCTCCGACGTGCACACCAACGCCTTCGTCGAGGCCATCGGCGTCCCGCGCGACAAGGTCCCCACCACGTACGAGCGCTTCGGCAACGTCGGCCCGGCGTCGATCCCGATCACCCTGGCGGACGAGGTCGCGAGCGGACGCATCCGCCCCGGCGACCGCGTCTTCCTCGGCGGGGTCGGCTCCGGCATCAACACGGCGATGATGGAACTCCGCTGGTGACATCGGGGCTGCCCCGCGTCGCCGCGAGCACCGCTCCGGCGACGCAGCCGCCCTCGCTGCCCGGCCTCGACCCCGCGTGGTCGCGCCTGGTCACGGTGCCGACAGACCGCGCGGTCCGGTCGGGAGGCTCGGATCACTCCGAGCGCACCTGGCACCTCCTCGACACGGCCGGGTCCCTGGCCGCGCTCGGCGTGGAACCGGTCGGCACGCTGCTGTGCGTGCACGGCAACCCGACGTGGTCCTACCTGTGGCGGTCGGTGCTCCGCACCTCGCTCGACGTCGCAGCCGCCGGCGGGCCGGCCTGGCGCGTGGTCGCCGTCGACCAGCTCGACATGGGCTTCTCGGAGCGCACCGGGGTCCTCCGCGGCCTGCCGCAGCGCGTCGCGGACCTCGGTGCACTGACGGACGAGCTCGGGCTGACCGGGCCCGTGGTCACCCTCGGTCACGACTGGGGCGGAGTCGTCTCCCTCGGCTGGGCCGTCGACCACCCGGACCTCGTGGTCGGTGTGACGACGTGCAACACCGCTGTGCACCAGCCCGACGACGCCCCGGTCCCGGCGCCGCTGCGCCTGGCGCTCCGCCCGCAGGTCCTCGGCCGCGGCACCGTCGTCACGCCCGCCTTCCTCGAGACGACGCTGGCGATCGCGCACCCGAAGCTCGACCGGGCCGTCGCGGACGGCTTCCGTGCCCCGTACCGCGGCGCTGCCCGGCGTGGTGGCATCGGCGGCTTCGTCGCGGACATCCCCGTCGACGCCGCGCACCCGAGCGCCCGTGAGCTCGACCGGATCGCGTCCGGCGTGGCCGCGCTCGACGTCCCCGCGCTGCTGCTCTGGGGGCCGCGCGACCCGGTGTTCCTGGAGCGGTACCTCGACGACCTGGCCGACCGGCTCCCGCACGCCGACGTACACCGCTTCGAGGGTGCCGGCCACCTCCTCCCGGAGGATGCCGACGTCGCCGGCACGATGTTCGACTGGTTGGGGGACCGTCTGCCGGACGGCCACGTGCCCACCGGGGACGAGCCGAGCCTCCCGGCCGCTCCTGCTGGGGACGCACGTCCGCTCTGGGCGGCGCTCGACGTGCTCCGCGACTCGGACGACGCGGCCCTCGTCGAGATGGCGACGCCGGGCGGCACCCGGACGATCAGCTGGCGCCTGCTGTCGCGACGCGTCGACGAGGTCGCAGCGGGGCTGCTCGACGTCGGCGTCCAGCCGGGGGACCGCGTCTCGCTGCTCGTGACGCCGGGTGCCGACCTGACCGCTGCCCTGTACGCCTGCATCCGCATCGGCGCGACCGTGGTCGTGGCGGACGCCGGACTCGGCCTGCGCGGCCTCACACGCGCCGTGAAGGGCGCACGGCCGGACTGGGTGATCGGGGCGCTGCCCGGTCTGGCGGCCGCCCGGGCGCTCGGGTGGCCCGGTCGGCGGATCGCGACGCTCGCGCTGCCGGCTCCCGCGCGTGCGGCGCTCCGGGTCGAGCACACGCTCGCCGGGGTCGCACGCCGTGGTGCCCGTCGTCTCGCCGGCGGCACCGCGCTGCCGGACGCCCCGCCGTCGGACACCCCGGCGGCCGTGCTCTTCACGTCCGGGTCGACCGGTCCCGCGAAGGGCGTTGTCTACACGCACGCGCAGCTCGGGGCCGTCCGCGACGTGCTCTCGGCGCAGTACGGCATCGGGGTCGGCACGGGGCTCGTCGCCGGCTTCGCACCGTTCGCGCTGCTCGGGCCCGCGCTCGGCGCCCGGTCCGTCGCGCCGGACATGAACGTCACCGCCCCGCGCACGCTCACCGCCTCGGCTGTGGCCGCGTCGGTGTCGGCTGCGGACGCGACCGTGGTGTTCCTGTCCCCGGCGGCGCTCGCGAACGTGGTCGCCACCGCGTCGGCGTTGGACGCCACCGAGCGGGCGGCGCTCGGCCGCGTGCGGTTGTTCCTGTCGGCGGGCGCTCCCGTGTCGGCGGCGCTGCTGACCGCGGCGACCCGGCTGATGCCGAACGCCAGCGCGCACACCCCCTACGGCATGACCGAGGGGCTGCTCATGACCGACGTCGACCTGCCCGCGATCCGGGCGGCTGCTTCGGCCGCCGTGGGTGACGGCGCTGGCGCTGGTGCCGGAGGGGTCTGCGTGGGGCGTCCTGCGGCGTCCGTGCAGGTGCGCATCGCGCCGCTGTCGGCGTCCGGGGTCCCGTCGGGCGAGCTCACCGACGAGCCCGACGTCACGGGCGAGATCGTCGTCGCGGCCCCGCATGTGCGCCAGGCGTACGACCGGCTGTGGCGGACGAACCGTGCGTCGCGCCTCGGGCTGACCGACCCGCGCGGCCACCGCACGGGTGACGTGGGCCACCTCGACGCCTCCGGGCAGCTCTGGGTCGAGGGGCGGCTGCAGCACGTCATCACCACGCCGTCGGGGGTGCTGACGCCCGTCGGGCCGGAACAGCGCATCGAGCGCGTGCAGGGCGTGGGACGGGTCGGCGTCGCCGGCATCGGACCCAGCGGCACCCAGCAGGTCGTCGCGGTCGTCGAGACCGTACCGGCAGCGCGGAAGCCGAGCCTGGCCTCGTCGGAGCTCGCCGCGGCCGTGCGTGCGGCAGCGGGGGTGTCCGTCGCCGCAGTGCTCGTCGTGCCGGTGCTGCCGACCGACATCCGGCACAACTCGAAGGTCGACCGCACGCGTCTGGCGCGCTGGGCGACGTCGGTGCTCAGCGGCGGGCGGATGGTGCGACCGTGAAGGTCCTCGTCACGGGGGCCAGCGGGTTCCTCGGGCAGGCCGTCGCGAGCGCGGTGCGGGACGCCGGCCACGAGGTCCGCACGTTCCAGCGTCGGCCGTCCGGGCGGGCCGGCGCGGGTGTCCCAGCGGCGTCCGGGGTCTCGGACGTGCTCGGGACGATGACCGACGCGGCTGCGGTCGCGCATGCGGTGGACGGGGTCGAGGCCGTCGTGCACCTCGCCGCCAAGGTCTCGCTCGCGGGTGACCCGGCCGACTTCGAGCGGGTGAACGTCGAGGGCACGCGGACGCTCCTGGCCGCGGCGCGGGCTGCTGGGGTGTCCCGGTTCGTGTTCGTGTCGTCGCCCTCGGTCGCCCACACCGGGTCGTCGATCTCCGGCGACGGTGCCGCACCGGCCTCCCCGGCGCAGGCGCGGGGTGACTACGCCCGCACGAAGGCCGCCGCGGAACTGCTCGCCCTCGCCGCGGACGCGCCCGGGTTCGCCGTCGTGGCCGTCCGCCCGCACCTGGTGTGGGGGCCCGGCGACACGCAGCTCGTCGGCCGGATCGTCGACCGAGCCGCACGAGGACGACTCCCGCTGCTCGACAGCGGTGCCGCGCTCATCGACTCCTGCTACGTCGACAACGCCGCCTCCGCGATGGTCGCCGCGCTCGACCGAGCCGACGCCGACGAGGTGCACGGCAACGCCTACGTCGTGACGAACGGGGAGCCCCGGCCGGTCGCGGACCTGCTCGACGGCATCTGCCGGGCGTCCGGCGTGCCGGCCCCGCGGTGGCACGTGCCCGCGGGCGTCGCCCGTGCCGCCGGGTCCCTCGTCGAGGCCGTGTGGCGCGTCCGCCCGGGTGAGGACGAGCCGCCGATGACACGGTTCCTGGCCGAGCAGCTGTCGACGTCGCACTGGTTCGACCAGCGACGCACCCGGCAGGACCTCCGATGGGAGCCCAGCGTGTCGATCGACGAGGGACTGCGCCGACTCGCGGGCTGACGTCCCCGCGTCGCGCCACGCCGTGTCGTGCGGCCTGGAGGCTCGTGCCCTGTGCCCCAGGTCTGCTGCGTCCGTAGTGTCGAGGACATGACAACAACCGTGCTCGTCGCCGGCGCCACCGGAGACCTCGGGGGCCGCATCGTCGGCTCGCTCCTCGACCTCGACACCCGGGTGCGCGTGCTCACGCGCCCTGGCAGCTCCTCCGCCACCGAGCAGTACGGCGGCGACGACCGCGTCGAGGTCGTCACCGCGGCCTACACCGACCGAGCGGCCCTCGTGGCGGCGCTCACGGGTGTCGAGGTCGTCGTCTCCGCGGTCAGCGGCACGCGCTCGGTGATCGTCGACGCGCAGACGGCCTTGCTCGCTGCCGCGGTCGAGGCCGGCGTGCCGCGCTTCATCCCGTCCGACTACTCCGCCGACTACCGGTCCATCACCCCGGGGACGAACCGGAACTTCGAGCTGCGCCGCGAGTTCGCCGCCACCCTCGACGCGGCACCGATCCGCGCCACGTCGATCCTCAACGGCGCGTTCGCCGACATGCTCACCGGACAGGCGCCCATGATCCTGTTCGACCGCCGCCGCGTGCTGTTCTGGTCGTCAGCCGACCAGGTCCTCGACTTCACCACGAAGGACGACGTCGCGCGCGTGACCGCCGCGGCAGCCCTGGACCCGGACGCACCGCGCGTCGTCGAGGTCGCGGGGGACCAGGTCACCGCCCGCTCCGTCGCCGACACCATGTCGCGCCTGACCGGGACGCCCTTCCGGCTGCAGTGGGCGGGCACGGCGACGACGCTCTCCGGCATGGCGAAGGTCGGGCGGCGCCTGTCGAAGGACCCGGACGAGCCCTTCCCGGCGTGGCAGGGGATGCAGTACTTCGTGAGCATGTTCAGCGGTGAGGCCGAGCTCCACCACGTGGACAACGACCGCTACGGCCCTCACCCGTGGACGAGGGTCGAGGACGTCCTGGCCGCGCACCTGGCGGCCTGACCGCCTGACCGCCCGGCGTCGGCGAGACGCCGGTGTCCTGGCGAGACGCCGGTGTCTGACGTACCCGGGTGTGCCGAGACGCCGGTGTCTGACGTACCCGGGTGTGCCGAGACGCCGGTGTCTGACGTACCCGGCCGTGCGAGACGCCGGTGTCTCGGTGAGACGCCTCGAGGTCGTCGAGACGCAGTGAAAAGTGGCGGCGTCTCGAGGCGAAGGCGGTGTCTCGCGCAGACGCCGGTGTCTCGCAGCCACACGCCGGCGTCTCGCCTCCACCCCGGCAACCGAAGACGCGGACGCAGCAGGACCGGGACGCTCGCGTCGGGAAGCGGGCGTCGGGCGTCGGCGGTACGGTCGTCGGATGGACAGGTCCGAGGTCATCGCTGCCGCCGCAGCCGCACACGCCGCCCGCATCGCCGCTGCCGGCGGTGACGACTCCGCCGCGCGGGACCGCGCCGAGTCGGCAGCGTCGGCGCCCCAGGACCACAGCCGTGTGGACGAGGCCGACCGAGCCGCCGACCGAACCGAGGGCGTCCTCTCCGACTGGCGCCGGATGGGCACCCGCCGCGGGGTGACACCGGACGACCAGGTCCGGGCAGCGTGGTCCGTCGGCGGCGTCCCCGACCCGGGCCCCGGCCGCGCGCTGGCGAACGTGCTGCTCTCGACGGCGGGGCACGCGGGCCGGGTCGCCGACGCCGCGCGCCGCAACGAACGCCTGAGCGGCGCCGCCCGCACGGCCGCGCGACGCACAGTCCGGCGGTACACGGACCACGGGGCGGAGATGTCGACCCTCGGGGACGTCCTGCGCGACCAGCAGCCCGACGCCGAGTAGGTCACACCGCCCGGAGCGAGTCATCCCGCGCGTTGGAGGTCGGAAGGAACGACCTCCAACGCGCGTTTCGACCTGCCATCGCGGGCGGTGTGGGAAGGAACAGGCGCGAACGCGGTGCACCACGCACCCCGGGAACGACGGGAGGCCCGGTGCCAGCTGGCACCGGGCCTCCCGTCCGGGGTCCCAGACGCTACGGGCGCAGGAGCACCTTGCCGACGCGACCGGCGGTGTCCGAGGCGCGGACCGCGTCGCGGACGTCCTCGAAGACGAAGGTCTCGGCGACGGGGAGCGTCAGCGAGCCGTCCAGCACGCGCTGGATGAGCTCGCCGAAGAGCTGCTGCTTCGTGTCGGCGGGCATGGTCCGCGACACGACACTGCCCCAGAAGCCCTTGACGGTGACCTGCTTGAAGATCACGGCGCCGGACGGGATCTCCATCGTCGGCGACGCCATGGCGCCGAACACGACGAGCGTGCCGTTCTCGCCGAGGGTCGAGACGATGTCGGCCGCGGCCTTCCCGCCGACGGACTCGACGCCCGCGACGATCGGGGCGCCGCCGGTGATGGCCGTGACCTGGTCCTGCCAGTCCTCGGCGTCGGTGGCGACGATGCGCTCGATGCCCTGCTCGCGGAGCTCGTCGACACCGGCTGCGCGACGCACGAGCCCGACGACGTTGATGCCCCGCGCGGCGGCGAGCTGCGCGACCATGCGGCCGACGGCGCCGTTCGCGGCGTTCTGGATGAGCCAGTCGCCCTCGTGCAGGTCGAGCGAGTGCAGCAGGCTGATGGCGCTGAACGGCATCGAGACGAGCTGGGCTGCTGACTCGTCGGTCATCGCCTCGGGCACGGGGATGAGCCCGGCCGCGTCGGCGACGTAGTACTCGGCCCAGACGCCGAAGGTCCCGCCGGCGACGCGCTGGCCGACGGAGAGGTTCGTGACGCCCTCGCCGAGGGCCTCGACGACGCCGAGCGCCTCGGTGCCGGACTGTGCGGGCAGCTCGGGCTTGAAGCCGTACGTGCCGCGGACGGTCCACAGGTCGTGGTTGTGGATGGGGGAGAGGACCGTGCGGACCAGGACCTGGCCGGCGGCGGGCTGCGGGACCGGGCGCTGCTCGACGGTCAGGACGTCGGCGGGCTCGGCGAAGGTCTGGTGGACGACGGCGCGCATGGTGGAGTCGGGCATGGGTCAGTCCTCCGAGACGGTGATGGTGACGTCGATGTTGCCGCGCGTCGCGTTCGAGTACGGGCACACCTGGTGGGCGGCGTCCGCGAGGGCCTGGGCCTGGTCGTGGTCCATGCCGGGGATGACGACCTCGAGCATGACGGCGAGCTGGAAGCCGCCCTGGCCGTTCGGGCCGATCTGCACGCGACCGCCGACGGACGAGTCGGTGACCTTGACCTTCTGCGAGCGGGCCACGCCCTGCAGTGCGGAGTGGAAGCAGGCGGCGTAGCCGGCGGCGAAGAGCTGCTCGGGGTTGGCGCCGTTGCCGGAGCCGCCCATGTCCTTCGGGATCGCCATGTCGAGGTCGACGCGGCCGTCGCTGGTGGCGACGTGGCCGTTCCGGCCCTCGCCGGTGGAGATCGCTTCTGCGGTGTAGAGGACGTCCATGGTGGAGGTTCCTTTCCTTCGTGGGGTCAGTGGTCCGCCGGCGCCGTGGTGGGCGCTGCGGCGGCGTGCATCGTCTCGGTGAGGCGGTGCAGGGTCTGGATGAGCTCGGCGGCGGCGCGTTCGTCGGGCAGCCCGGTGCCGGCGGCGATCCGCCCGGGGATGTCGGCGAGCTCACCCCGCAGGGCACGCCCGCGCTCGCCGGTGGTGACGGTGACGACGCGCTCGTCGGCACTGCGGCGCTCACGGCGTACCAGGTCCGACTGCTCCATGCGGCGCAGCAGCGGCGACAGGGTGCCGGAGTCGAGCTGCAGGTGCTCGCCGAGACCCGAGACGGTCTGGTCGCCCTCCACCCACAGGGTGACGAGGACGAGGTACTGCGGGTAGGTCAGCCCCCAGGGCTCGAGCATGGAGCGGTAGGCCTGCGTGGTGGCGCGGGTCGCTGCGTAGAGGGAGAAGCACACCATCTCGTCGGTCACGGGCATGACTCCACCGTGGCACACAACCGAGTTGCGCACAACCTTTCCGAGCGCCTGCTGAGCGAGCGCGCAGCGAGGCCGTTAGGCTGACGGGACCACTGATGACCAGCAACCACTCAGCCTCGGCACGAACAACGACCCCGCGAGTCGGCTCGTCGACGTCCCACGGCAAGACGATCCTGATCGGCGAGCACGCCGTGGTGTACGGCGCACCCGCCCTCGTGCTCCCGGTCAACGACGTCCGGGTCACCGCCACGGTCACGCCCACCCCGGACCGCGACGGCCACGGGCTCGAGTCCGCCGTGCACACCGGCCCGCTCGACCTCGCCCCCGCCGCGGTCATGCCCACGGTCACGGCGGTCACCGCCACCCTGCGGCACCTCGGCGTCACGGACCAGCACTTCCACGTGCGGGTCGACAGCGACGTGCCGACCGCCCGCGGCATGGGTTCGAGCGCCGCGGTCGCCGCTGCGGTCACGGCCGCCGTCGCCGACGCCCTCGGGGTGACGCTCGACGCCCAGACCCACCACGACCTGATCCAGGAGTGCGAACGCGTGGCCCACGGTCGGCCGTCCGGACTCGACGCCCGCGGGGTGGTCGCCGACGTGCCCGTGTGGTTCGAGGACGGCCGTATCGAGCCCGTCGACGTCACCGGGGAGTTCGTCTTCGTGGTCGCCGACACCGGCGTCCCCGGCCACACCCGTGACGCCGTCGCCGCCGTCCGCGAGCACCACGACCGGGCACCCGCCGAGGTCGATGCGGTGATCGGACAGATCGGCGACCTGGCCCGACGCGCACGGGGGACACTGGTGGACGGTGATGCCCAGGCGCTGGGTGCCACGATGGACGCCGCGCACGCACTGCTGACCACCCTCGACGTGTCGAGCGACGACCTCGACCGCCTGGTCGGTGCCGCCCGCAGCGCGGACGCCCTCGGCGCCAAGCTGACCGGCGGCGGACGGGGTGGCTGCGTCCTCACCCTCGCCGCCGACGGCGACCACGCGGTCCGGATCGCCGAGGCGCTCCGTGCCGCCGGTGCCACCGCCACCTGGACCACTCGGATCGGAGACCGTGCCTGATGACCACCACCGCCGTCGCGCACCCCAACATCGCCCTCGTGAAGTACTGGGGCAAGGCGGACGCCGACCTCGCGCTGCCCGCGACGGGCAGCGTCTCGATGGGCCTCGACGTCTTCCCGACGACGACCTCCGTCACCCTGCAGAGCGGACAGGAGGCCCGTGATGCGTTCGTCCTGAACGGTCGCGTCGTCGACGACGGTCCCCTGACGCGCGTCGAGCGGTTCCTCGACCTGGTCCGGCAGCTGGCGGGGAGCGACGCACGCGCGTCGGTCGAGTCGACGAACACGGTGCCGACGGGTGCCGGCCTGGCCTCGAGCGCCTCCGGCTTCGCGGCACTCGCCACGGCGGCCGCGGCGGCCTACGGCCTCGACCTGTCCGAGCGCGACCTGTCCCGGCTCGCCCGGCGCGGGTCGGGGTCGGCCACGCGGTCGATCCCCGGCGGGGTGTCCGTCTGGCACGCGGGCGATGACCAGGGCTCGTTCGCCGAGACGATCCCGGCGCCGCCGATGGCGATGGTCGTCGTGACGATCAACTCCGGCCCGAAGGAGATCGGCTCGCGCGAGGCCATGCGCCGCACCATCGCGACGTCGCCGTTCTACCCGGCCTGGGTCACGTCGACGACCACGACCGTGACCGACATGCTCGACGCCTGCGCGGCCGGGGACTTCACCCGCGTCGGCGAGCTCACCGAGAGCAACGCGCTCCGCATGCACGCCACGATCGAGGGCTCGTTCCCGCCCATCCGCTACCTCACCGCCCGCAGCGTCGCGGTGTTCGACGCCGTCGCCGAGCTGCGCGCATCCGGCCTCGAGGCCTACGCCACCGCCGACGCCGGGCCCAACGTCGTCGTGCTCACGAAGCCCGAGGACCGCGGTGCCGTGGCGTCCGCGCTCGGGCACCTGGGCGACGTCATCGAGTCCGGCACAGGACCCGCCGCGCGCGTGGTCCGCTCCGAAGGAACGGGGAGCCAGCCCGTCCAGAAGGAGACCGCCGAGTGATCGAGTTCCGCGCCCACGGCAAGTTGTTCGTCGCCGGAGAGTACGCCGTCGTCGAGCCCGGGCAGCCGTCCGTGCTCATCGCCCTCGACCGCGCCATCACGGCCACCGTCGCCGAGGGCCACGGCGCCGGCAGCGTGCACTCCGAGGAGTACGGACACCTGCCGCTGACGTGGACCCGGGCCGAGGACGGCCTGGCGCTCGACCGCGAGCACCACCCCTACGACTACGTGATGGCGACGATCGACCTCGTCGAGAAGCTCCGCGCCGAGCTCGGGATCGAGCCGCGCTTCCACGACCTGCGCATCATGAGCCAGCTCGACGACGCCAGCGGCCGCAAGTTCGGCCTCGGGTCGTCCGCCGCCGTGACCGTCGCGACCGTCGGTGCCCTCGACCGCTTCTACGGCCTCGGGCTGACCCAGCGCCAGCGCTTCCAGACGGCCCTGCTCGCCACCATCCGGGTGAACCCCCGCGCGTCCGGCGGCGACCTCGCCGCGAGCACGTTCGGCGGGTGGCTCCGCTACAGCGCCCCGGACCGCGAGCGTCTCGCCGAGCACCTCGAGTCCCGCACCGTGTCGGAGATCCTGCACGACGCCGCCGCGTGGGAGGGCTTCGACGTCGAACGCCTGCCCGAGCCCGAGGACCTGCGGCTGCTCGTCGGCTGGACCGGTTCGCCGGCGTCCACCACGAAGCTCGTCGGCGCCGTGCGTCGGCACCGCAACGGCGGCTACGCGACGTTCCTCGACGACAGCCGGAGCTGCGTCGACGACCTGACCACGGGCCTCCAGACCGGCGACGCCGAGCGCACACTCGACGCGCTCCGCCGGGCCCGCGGACTCATGCAGCGACTCGGCGACTCCGTCGGCTCGAGCATCGAGACCGACCGCCTGACCACGCTCTGCGACGTCGTCGAGCGCGCCGGCGGGGCGGCCAAGCCGTCCGGCGCCGGCGGCGGCGACTGCGGCATCGCGCTCGTCCCCGCGGACGGCGACATCCCGAGCATCCTCCGCGAGTGGGAGGCCCACGACATCCGGCACCTCACCATCGCCGTGCAACCCCCGGAAGGCCCCCTCGATGCGCACCGCTGACAAGACCACCACGCAGACCCCGATCCCGACCCGCTGGGTCGGTCCGATCCGGGTCAGCGGGAACGCGGTCGAGGGCGAGCACGAGGTGCCCCTCGCCACGTACGAGTCGCCGCTGTGGCCGTCCGTCGGCCGCGGTGCCCGCATCTCGCGCATGGTCGAGGGCGGCATCGTCGCGACGGTCGTCGACGAGCGGATGACCCGGTCGGTCGTCGTCCGGGCGTCGAGCGCTGCCGCCGCACACATGGCCACGGGACGGATCCTGGCGCGCCAGGCCGAGCTCGAGCAGGTCGTCGTCGGGCAGAGCCGGTTCGCCAAGCTCATCGAGGTGCACCCGGAGATCGTCGGGGACCTGCTGTTCCTGCGTTTCGCGTTCACCACGGGCGACGCCTCCGGCCACAACATGGTGACGCAGGCCGCGGACACGCTGCTGCCGACGATCCTGGCGTGGGAGCCGGACCTGTCGTACGTGTCGATCTCGGGCAACTTCTGCTCCGACAAGAAGGCCACGGCGGTGAACGGCATCCGCGGGCGCGGGCGGCACACGATCGCGGAGATCGTCCTGCCCGGCATGGTCGTCGAGCGCTTCCTGAAGTCCTCGACCGAGCGCATCGTGGAGCTGAACACCGCGAAGAACCTGGTCGGGTCGACGATCGCCGGGGCCCTGCGCTCCGCGAACGCCCACTACGCCAACATGCTGCTCGGCTTCTACCTGGCGACCGGGCAGGACGCCGCGAACATCGTCGAGGGCTCGCAGGGCATCACCTTCGCCGAGGCCCGCGGCGACGACCTGTACTTCTCCTGCTCGCTGCCGCACCTCATCGTCGGCACGGTCGGCAACGGCAAGGGCAACGACCTGCCCGTCGTCGAGGACGCCCTGGTGCGCCTCGGCTGCCGCGAGGACCGCGAGCCCGGCCTCAACGCACGGCGACTCGCCGGCCTCTGCGCCGCGACCGTGCTCTGCGGCGAGCTGTCCCTGCTCGCCGCGCAGACCAACCCCGGTGAACTCATGGCGGCGCACGTCGCCATGGAACGTGCCGGAACGACGAAGGGCGGCGACGCAGCATGAGCGCCATCGGCATCCACGACCTGGCGGTCGCGACGGGGCACCACGTGCTCGAACTGGACGACCTGGCCGAGCGGCTCGGCGTCGACCCCGCGAAGTACCACGTCGGCATCGGGCAGGACGCCTTCAGCGTGCCGGCGCCCGACGAGGACATCGTCACGATGGGCGCCGCCGCGGCCAAGCAGGTCATCGACCGGCACGGCTCCGACGGGATCCGCACGGTGCTGTTCGCCACCGAGTCCGGCATCGACCAGTCCAAGGCCGCCGGCGTCTTCGTGCACGGGCTGCTCGGCCTGCCGCAGGCCGTCCGCGTCGTCGAGCTGAAGCAGGCCTGCTACGGCGGCGCCGCGGCGCTCCAGCTCGCGCTCGGCATCATCGCGCGGAACCCCGACGAGCGCGTGCTCGTCATCGCCGCCGACGTCGCCCGCTACGACGTCGACACCGCCGCCGAGCCCACGCAGGGCGCCGGCGCGGTCGCGGTCCTGGTGTCCGCCGACCCCGACCTGATCGAGATCGAGCCGCTGTCCGGGCTGTTCACCGCGGACGTCGACGACTTCTGGCGGCCGAACGACCGCTCCACCGCGCTGGTCGACGGGCGGCTGTCCGTCAGCGCCTACGTCGACGCGTTCATCGGCGCGTGGGACGACCTCGCTGCGCGCGGGGGCCCGGCCTACGACACGATCGACCGCTTCGTGCACCACCAGCCCTTCACGAAGATGGCGCTCAAGGCCCACCGCAAGCTCACCCAGCACGTGGGCGTGCCGTTCGACGAGACCGAGCTGCAGACCGGCTTCACGTACAACCGGCAGGTCGGGAACACCTACACGGCGTCGCTCTGGATCGCGCTCGCGGCGGTGCTCGACCTCGACGACGACCTCGACGGCACCCGCATCGGGATGTTCAGCTACGGCTCGGGCAGCGTCGGCGAGCTCATCACCGGCGTCGTGCGCCCCGGGTACCGCGACCACCGTCGCCAGGGTGCCGTCCGCGCCGACCTCGAGGCCCGTGTGCCGCTGACCGTCGACGCGTACCGCGCCCTGCACGCCGACGGCGCGGCGACGAGCCAGGACGTCGCCCGTCCCCGCGTGACGGCGGCCCCGTTCCGGTTCGCCGGCGTGCTCGGCGGCGCGCGGCACTACGAGGCGACCACCCCCGCGGCCTGAGCCGCGGGACGGGCGTACCCCGGTCCTCCCGTATCGTTGTCATGACGACTGCGAGGGGATGACGATGCACGACCAGGTCCGCGACCTCGTCGCGTCGCTCCCGCCAGCCCCGCGCCTGTCCGACGTCGTCGACGCCGTCGCCGGACGGGTCGGCAAACCCGTCCGGGTCGTCGACGTCGACGGACCGAGCTGGGGCGGCCTGACCGCCCTCGTGGCGCAGCACGACCACGAGGCGATGGTCCTCGTGCCGACCACTGCACCGCCGCTCTACCGGATGCACTGTGTGCTGCACGAGCTCGGGCACCTGGTCCGCGGTGACACCGGCGCCCCGCCGTCGACGCAGCTCGGCTTCGACACCTGGGTCTCCGGCGGACACGTGTGCCAGCGGTCCCTCGATGACCGACCGGACCTGGTCGGTGCCGGTGGTGCGGACGAGCACTTCGCCGAGGCGTTCGCGTACGACCTCGCGCAGGTGCTGCTCGCCGGTACCGTCGACGCCGACGAACGGACCTACGGGTAGTGGTCGTCCTGCACGCCGCCACCTTCTGGTGCGCGGCACTGATCTTCCTGCTGCGAGCCCGGCACGTGTGGCGGAACCCCCGCGGCCGCGCCACGTGGGCGGCCACGGGGGTCGGCGCGCTCGGGCTCCTGACGCTCGGCAGCGTGGTGCCCCAGCGGGACCTCGACGCGCTGCTCGGCGGCACGAACGTCATCAACCTCGCGCAGAACCTGCTCGCCGCCACCGCGTTCTGGCTGATGCTCCGCGCGAGCACCCAGGACCTGCCCGAGCGGCCCCTGCTCGCGCGGCCGCGCTCGATCGTCGTGATGCTCGCGGCGTTCACGGTGCCGTTCCTGTTCATCCAGGACCGCGGCGGCACGGTGTTCACGTTCCTCATCGACGAGCTGCACCAGACCCCGACCTGGCTGTACGGGACGATCTACATGTGCGTCGTGGGGGCACTCGCGGCGTCGACCCTGGTGCGCGGCGTCCTGCGGAGTCCCGGTGCGCTCGTGGTGTTCCGGGTCGGGCTCGTGCTCGTGCTGGTGGCGAGCGTCGACCAGCTGCTCTCGATGGCGGCCGACCACTTCCAGCTGTTCGACGAACCGACCCGGGTCGTGCTGCGCTTCCTGTTCGACCCCCCCTTCTACGTCGGGATCGTGCTCGTCGTGGCCGCCATGGCGTCCCTGACCATGCGGCGGTGGAGCCGTGACGCCGAGTACGTCCGTCACGGTCGACGGCTGGAGCGCATCGCCCGGCGGCACGGCCTGCGCGACCGGGGCCGGCGCGGGGACCCACGGGTGCGGGCCTACGACCTGGTGATCGCGATCCGTGACGCCGAGGTGCAGGGGCAGACGCTGACGCCGTCCGAGGCCGGGCAGGTGCGGTCGGCGGAGTCAGTGCTGTCGCGGAGCCTGGTCGGATGAGCGGGGGCGTGGTGGTGGCGGTGCTCGTCGTGCTCCTGGTCGTGGTCGTGCTGCTGGGCCTGCTCGTCGTCGTCCGGCGGGTCGTGGGGCGGGTCGTGCTGCCCGGGCAGGAGCGGTGGACGCCGGTGCTCGCCGTGGACGCGTCGTCGATCACGCTGCCGCTCTCGGACGAGACGCTGAGTGCGGGGACGTTCGGGCTGTGGCACGGCGAGGGCGAGGGCGAGGGCGGAGACGCCGGTGCCGGCGTCGTCGGGCACGCTGTCGTCGGGCGCACAGTCGTCGGGCACACCGTGGTCGGGCCGGTGCTCGACGTCGACGAGGCGCGGGGCACCGTCCGCCGCGCCGTGCTCGACACCGTCGGGGCGCCACCCACCGAGGTCCGCTGGACGGGCCACGCGCTCCGCCACCCCTCGGTGCTCGGCACCCCATGGAACGAGGTCGCCGTCCCGACGGCGCTGGGCCCGGCACCCGCGTGGCAGGTCTCGCCGCCAGCCGACGACGGGACCACCGCGTCCCGGACCTGGGCCGTCCACGTGCACGGCATCCGCACCACCCGCGTCACCGCGCTCCGGACCGTCCCCGCGGCGACCGCGCTCGGCTGGACCTCGCTGGTGCCGTCCTTCCGCGGGGACGGCGAGGCCCCGTCGGACGCTCGAGCCTCCCACCTCGGAGCGCGCGAGTGGCCCGACGTCGAGGCCGCCCTCGACCACGCCGTCGCCCACAGCGCAGAACGGCTGGTCCTGGTCGGCTGGTCGATGGGCGCGACGATCACCCGCGAACTCCTTGTGCACTCGGCGCACCGCGCACGCATCGTCGGGCTCGTGCTGGTCGCCCCCGCGCTCGACTGGGCGACGACGGTGCAGACGGCAGCCGCACGCTCCGGGCTGCCCGATGTCGTCGTCCGCCTGGCGCTCGGCAGCATGGCCACGCCGGGGACCTGCCGGCTCGTCGGACTGCGGTCGCCGGTCGACGTCCGGGCGCTGTCGTGGGTGCTCGACCCGTCCGCGCCGCCGCTCGACCACCTGCCGCCGACGCTCGTCGTGCACTCGCCGGGGGACCCGACCGTGCCGTTCCGGCTCAGCGAGCAGTTCGCGGCGCAGCACCCCGGCGTGGTGACCCTGGCGGTGAGCGAGCCGACCGGGCACGGCTGGGAGCGGAACCGCGACGCGGCCTGGTTCGACGCGCAGGTCACCGGATGGGGCGCCGCGCTCGATTGACGCGCGCACCCCGCCCGGCCCTGCCATTTCCTGATCGCGCGCTGACGAATCCGGTCGGCGAAGCCCGAGGATCGCGAACCCGATCCGTCACCCCGCGATGTCGGATCCGGCGCCTGGGGCTCGGCGCCCGGTGCCCGGCGGCCCACGGCCGGCGCACCACGCCCGAGTGTGCCTTCCGCATGGGTCAGCCACCGCGGCGGCCGCCCAAGCCGCCGCGCCGACCTCCTGCTCGACCAAACCGGCTCGACCCGGCCCGGCCTGGCCCGCACCACCCGGCAGGCCGTCTTCCGTTCGCGCGCTGACGAATCCGGTCGGCGAAGCCCGAGGATCGCGAACCCGATCCATCACCGCGCGATTTCGGAACCGGCGCCCGGCGGCTCATGGGCGCACGCTCATGCAGCGGCCGCCCAAGCCGACCCCGCCCGCCCGCCGACCCGCCCGCCCTCCGACCCGCCGGCCGTGTCCCGTGCGCGCGCTGACGAATTCGGTCGGCGAAGCCCGAGGATCGCGAACCGGATCCGTCACCGCGCGATTTCCAATCCCGCCCGGTGCCCGGTGCCCGGTGCCCGGTGCCCGGTGCCCGGCGGCCCAGGGCTCAATGCGCCCGCCGGGCAGGGCCGACCCCGCCCGGCCCTGCCCGGTGCTGCACCACCCGACAGGCTGTATCCCGTTCGCGGGCTGACGAATCTGGTCGGCGAAGCCCGAGGATCGCGAACCGGATTCGTCACCACGCGAGTTCGAATCCGCCGCCCGGCGGCTGATGCGCAAGCACGCCCGCTCACGCTGCGGTCGCCCCAGCCGAACGCGCCCGACCCCGACCCCGATCCGCCCGCCTGCCAGCCCCGCCGCCCCGCCTGCCAGCCCCGCTGCCCCGCTGCCCCGCCTGCCCGCCGGCCCGCCGGCCCGCCGGCCTGGCAAGCCGTGTCTCGATCGCGCGCTGACGGATCCGGTCGGCGAAGCCCGAGGATCGCGAACCCGATCCGTCACCGCGCGATTTCGGAACCGGCGCCCAGCGGCCCGCGGCTGAGCGCGCCCCCGCTGAATCCGCCCGCCACCGCAGGAGCCGCCCAACCCAACCCCACCCGATCCCGTCCGGCCCGGCCCTCGCCGCGGACACCCGGCAGCGGCCGCACGCACAGGAGAGTAGACAGAGCCATGGGACAGCTCATCTACGCCGGCGAGGCACTCGACCTGCACATCGACGACCGGGCCCTGACGCACCTGCAGATCGTCATCGTCAACCTGCTGCGGCGTGACCACCGCTTCGTGTTCTCGTGGAAGGACGACGTCACGCACGGGGACGGTCGCAGCAGCATCTGGCTGCACCCGAACGCGAGCCTGCACTTCAGCTTCGCCGGCGGCCGTACGCCCTCGATCAACCGCTCGTGGCTCGAGCAGCTCTACGCATCGGCGTCGTCCGGGTCCGGACTCGTGCTCACGCCCGAGCCGGCCGACACCACCGTCGCCGACGACTCACCGTGGTCGCGAGCGGTCGCACCAGGCTCCGACGACGCCTGACCCGTCAACCGGTCCGGCCCCGTGCACGTATAACATCATGAACTTTCTTCGTCAACGGGTTCCACCGCGTCAGGACCATCGCGTACCGTATGGTCCATCGCCCGATGCACGGACCTGCGCCGGCTCAGGGCGCCGCGTGGGCCTCGGGAGACCTGGATCAGGGGGTTCCCGCGCGCATCGAGCGATGAGGTCGCCGTCCCCGGCAGAGGATTCGGGTTCCGAACCCGGGGGCGGCGACCACCTCGTGCTCGCGACGGCGATCAGTAGACGTCGCGCACGTACCGCTTCGCCCGGCGCAGGTCGGCCAGGTAGTCGACCGCGTCGTCGGCACCCCGCCCGCGTTCCGTCGCGATGACGTCGAGCAGCGCGGCCTCGACGTCCTTCGCCATCCGGGACGCGTCGCCGCACACCGTGAAGGTCGCGCCGTCCTCGAGCCACGCGTACAGCTCCCGTGACTGCTCGCGCATCCGGGTCTGCACGTAGACCTTCTCCGCCTGGTCGCGCGAGAACGCCAGGTCGAGACGCGTCAGCACGCCGTCAGCCTGCAGCGCGGTGAGCTCGTCCGCGTAGACGAAGTCCGTGTCGCGGTGCT
Source organism: Curtobacterium sp. VKM Ac-2865 (assembly GCF_015350905.1). Taxonomy (GTDB): domain Bacteria; phylum Actinomycetota; class Actinomycetes; order Actinomycetales; family Microbacteriaceae; genus Curtobacterium. The sequence goes on from NZ_JADKRZ010000004.1 coordinate 162,129, forward strand.
GGTCACCGAAGAACAGCCAGTTGCGACCCGTCGCACCGCTCGCGGCACGCTCGTGCAGGAACCCGCGGAAGGGCGCGATGCCCGTCCCCGGTCCGACCATGATCAACGGGGCGTCGCCGTCCGCCGGCACGCCGAAGGCCGCGTTCGGCTGCAGGTACACGCCGACCTCGTCGCCGACCTGGACACGGTCGGCCAGGTGCGTCGACGCCACCCCGGAGTGCTTCCGGTGGTCGTCGCCGTACCGCACGGACGCCACGGTCAGGTGGATCCGGTCCGGGTGCGCGAGCGGGCTGGACGAGATCGAGTACTGGCGTGCCTGCAGCGGGCGGAGGAACGGCAGCAGCTCGTCGAGCCCCGGCGCCGTGTCGCCGGCGTCGCGGAGCAGGTCGAGCACGTCCCGTCCCCACAGCCACCGGTCGAGCTCCTGCTTGTCGCCGTGCGCCACCACGGCCGCGAGCTCGCTGGCCGGGGACCGCTGCACGAGGTCGGCGATCAGGTCCTTCGACGGCGCCCGGACCTCGCGGTCGGTGCGGAGCAGTTCGCGCACGGAGCGCCCGTCGAACAGCTCGTCACCCGTGGCACCGAGGTGCTCGAGCAGGTGGTCGACCAGGGCGTCGTCGTTCACGGGCACCACGGCCAGCGCGTCGCCGGCCGCGTACGTGATGCCGCTGTCACCGAGGTCGAACTCGTAGTGCCGGATCTCCTTGGCGCTCCGCGGGTCGGAGAGCAGGCGGTTCTCCACCAGGCGCGCCGGGTACGGGTTGCGCTTGGACCACTGCGAACCCGGACGGGAGGCCCGGGTCGCCGCCGCCCCGTCGGCTGCGGTCGTGCCCGTGGTCGCCGGACCGGTCGCGCCGGTCCCGGCCGTCGCCCCGGTCTCCGTGGCGATGCGGTCGAGGACGGCGGCGGTCCAGAGGGCGGCGGGGTCCTCGAAGTCGACGTCGCAGTCGACCCGCTCGTGGACCCGGGTGGCGCCGAGCTGCTCGAACCGGGTGTCGAGGAGCTTCGCCGCCTGGCAGAACTCGTCGTAGCTCGTGTCGCCGAGGCCGAGGACGGCGTACTGCAGGCCGTCGAGGCGGGGCACGGTGCTCGCCTGGACTGCGTCCCAGAACAGGCCGGCGTTGTCGGGCATCTCGCCCTCGCCGTACGTCGAGGTGACGACGAGCACGTGCGACATCCCGGCGAGCTCCTCCGGCGTGACGTCGTCGAGCGCACGGGCCCGGCCGCCGAGCCCGCGGGCGGTCGCACCGGCCACGAGCTGGTCGGCGAGGAACTCGGCGTTGCCGGTCTGCGTGCCGAACAGCACGTCGACGGTGGTGGTCGGCGTGCTCGGGGCCGTGGTGGTGCCGGCGGCGGCGATGCCCGCGATGAACCCGGCGAGCCAGGACTCCTGCGCGGCGGAGAACGGGGCGTCGACCGGGATCAGCTGCCCGGTCGGGGGCAGGACGCTCACGCGGTCACCGCCTCGGCCGGGGCCTGCGGGGCACGACGGGCGATGTCCTCGAGTGCCGCGGTGGCGAGGAGCTCATCGAAGCGGGCCTCGTGCAGCCGGCCGTCGTTCTTGGCGTTCTGGTGCATGATCCAGCCCGTGGTGCCGGGAGCGTCCATGCTGCGGTTGTTCCGCTGCGTGAGCGCACGCTTGTGGTCGTCGAGGCGCTTGACGGCGATGAGGGTCGCGAGCTGGTCGTCCGCGAACCGCTCGAGCGTGCCGCGGAGGTACTTCACGACCCGCTGCTTGACGAAGAAGTCCTCGGTGAGCACCAGGTTCCGCACGGCCTCGAGCACGCGGGGGTCGGCCGGACCGACGGCACCGGGGACCCGCTCGAGCGCCAGGTCCTGGGCGACGCCGAGCACCGTGTACGACGACAGGAGCGAGAACATGTCGCCGCCTTGGTCGCCGAGCGCGGGGGCACGGCCGCCGAGCACCGTGCGGCGGTCGCGGTAGTCGAGCTTGAACGCGCGGAGCTTGTCGGTCGCGGTCGAGACGGCGAGCTCGTCGAGCAGCTCGTTCCGCGTCGAGCCGGCCAGGATCGCGTCGGCGTCCTGCGTGAGCAGGAGCGCCCGGGGCATGCCGACGAAGACGTGCGTCCGCGTGGTCGCCCAGTCCGCGAGCAGCCGGGCGGCGAGCTCGGAGCCCGTCGCCTCGAGGTGCCACTCCAGGAGCAGCCGGGCGGCGTCCTCGTGGAAGGCGCCGCGTGCGGTGTCGAGCACCGGGAAGACGAGCAGCGAGTCGGTGCTCGCGCGCTCGGCCACCCGGCCGGACGGGTCGTACTGGTACAGGAAGCCGCCGGACATGCCGTTGCCGAGGCCCTTGCCGAAGCCGCCGAGGTTGAACACGGCGCCGCCGGTCATGTACTCGCAGCCGAAGTCGCCGACGCCCTCGACCACGGCGGTCGCGCCGGAGTTCCGGACGGCGAACCGGTCGCCGGCCTCACCCTGCACGAAGGTCCTGCCGCCCGTCGCGCCGAACAGGGCGAAGTTGCCGACCAGGACGTTGCCGCCGCGCTCGGAGCTGCCGCCACCGGGGGCGCGGACGACGATCCGCCCGCCGCTCTGGCTCTTGCCGACGCCGTCGTTCGCGGTGCCGGTGTGGTCGAGCGTCACGCCGTCGTTGTTGAAGACGCCGTAGGACTGCCCGGCGGACCCGCTCGTGCGGATCGTCACGGCACCGTCGACGAGCCGCCGACGTCCGCGGTCGTCGGTCGACACTGCGGGGGCACCCTGCAGCGCGTCGGCCCCGAGCTCGTGGTTGAGGACGCGCTCCAGGTCGATGCCGAGCTGGCCGCCGACGGACTTGTCCGCGTTGCCGAGGAGCACACCGTCGATCGTCACGCTGTGCTCGTGCCGCACGAGCAGGGCCTCGCGGACCCGCTCGATGAGCGCGTCGTCGGTGGCGTAGTCCTTCTCCAGGTACTCCGGGTCGGTGACGACCTTCTCGGGCACCTGCGTGAGCAGCGCCCGCACGTCGAGCCGCCCGACGCTCGCCGGGTGGTCGAGGAGCTGGAGCAGGTCGGTGCGGCCACGGGCCTCGCGCAGGGAGCGCAGACCGAGGCGGGCGAGGATCTGCCGGACGTCGTGGGCGATGTTCAGCAGGTACTGCGCGAGCGCGCGGGGGTCGCCCTCGAACGCCTCGGCGTTCGTGGTCAGGCCTGCCGGGCACTTCACGTTGCAGTTCTTCGCCATCACGCAGCCGAGCATCATCAGCGCGGTGGTGCCGAACTCGAACGAGTCGCCGCCGAGCAGCGCCGAGGTGACGACGTCGCTGCCGGTCTGGTGCGCGCCCGAGCAGCGGAGGACGACCTTCTGGCGCAGGCCGTTCGCGACGAGGGCCTGGTGCACCTCGGCCACGCCGATCTCCGCGGAACGGCCGGCGTACTTCAGGCTCGTGACGGCTGCGGCGCCCGTGCCGCCGGTGTTCCCGGCGACGTTGATGACGTCCGCGCCGGCCTTCGCGACGCCCACGGCGATCGTGCCGATGCCCTCGGAGGACACCAGCTTCACGATCACGCGCACCCGGGCGGCCTTGCAGTCGTGGATGAGCTGCGCGAGGTCCTCGATCGAGTACGTGTCGTGGTGCGGCGGCGGCGAGATGAGCTCGACGCCCGGGGTGCCACCACGTGCCGCGGCGATGTCGACCGTGACCTTCGCCGCGGGCAGCTGGCCGCCCTCGCCCGGCTTCGCGCCCTGGCCGATCTTGATCTCCAGCTCCTCGAGCATCGGGTCGGCGAGGTAGCCCGCCCAGATGCCGAACCGGCCGGAGGCGAACTGCTTGATGCGCGAGCCGCGGATGGTGCCGTAACGGGTGTGGTGCTCGCCGCCCTCGCCGCTGTTCGACATCCCACCGACCATGTTCGTGCCGTGCGCGACGGCCTCGTGCGCGGTCGCGACGAGTGCGCCGTGGCTCATCGCCCCGGACGCCAGGGTCCTGGTGATCTCGTGTGCCGGCTGGACCTCGTCGAGCTCGACGCTCGCCGGGGCGCTCTCGAGCAGCCCGAGCAGGTCCACGGCGGAGCCGGTGGCGCGGAGCGTCACCTGGTCGGCGTCGACGGAGTCGACGTCCACCTGGCCGGGGAAGAGCAGGCCGAGCCCGTCCGCGAGGGCCTGGTGGCGCAGCGCACCCAGCGACGCCGTGGACGTGAGCTCCAGGCGGAACCGAGCCGGGCCTCCCGACCGGCTGTCGTCAGCAGACGGACGTGAGCCGAGCAGCCCACGCACCGTGACGCTGCTGTTGCCGGTCAGCGAGAACCGGCCGAGCTCGCGGGCGAAGTCCTCTGCCGTGTCGATGCCCGTGACGTCGGCGGGGAGCGCGAGCACGTCGCGGAGGGCGCTCGGGCGGCGGGAGCGCTCCTCGTGTGTGGTCTGCAGGAACGTGCGGTAGCCGGGCGTGATGCGGAACGCGTCGATCTCGGCCGTGCTGAGCCGGTCGTAGCCGGTGTTGCGGTACGCGGCGTCGGTGATGCCGAAGGCGTCGTCGAGCTGGCCGAGCGTGAGCAGGCGGAGTGCCTCGGAGTCGCCGGCGCGCTCGAAGGACGGCCGCTCCTCGGTCATGCCGCCGAAGCCGCGGACCGATGCCACGCCGAACGAGTGCCCGGCGCCGTCCGAGCGCTCCTTGAACAGGCCGAGCAGCGGCACCTGGGTGTCGCCCTGCACGGCGACGGCGCGCTCGTGCCAGTCGGTCGCCGCCTGCGCGATGCGGGTGAAGCCGACCCCGCCGACCGGGGCCTGCATGTGCGGGAAGACGCGGGCGAACAGGTCGTCGCGGGTGTCGAGGTAGTTCGGTTCGAAGAACTCGCCGCCGATGTAGCTCTCGGCCGTGCACAGGCCGACGCGGCCCATCGTCTTCGCGAGGGCCTTCTCTGCGGCCTTCCGGAACTGCTTCAGCGCGAGGTCCGTCGCGGTCAGCTCACCGGCCGGTGCGGGCGCTGCCGGGTACTTCTCCTCGGCACGCAGGCGGGCGGAGAGGCTGTAGACCGCCGCGGCCCCGAAGCCGAGCGCCGTCGCGACGTGGTGCGACGACGGCAGCTGGCCGGACTCGGCGACCACGGAGACCCGCAGCCGCAGCCCGGTCTCGATGAGCCGCTGGTTCACGGCGGCGACCGCCAGGATCACGGGCAGGGGAGCGCGCGTGGAGGACACCTCGCGGTCCGAGACGACCGCGATGCCGCCGGTGTGCTCGGCGAAGCGGACGACGTCCTCGGCGAGCTGGAGCACGGCGGCGCGCATCGCGTCGGCGTTGCCCTGCTCGTCGTCGCGGACGGGCGTGTAGAGCATGTCGAAGCGCTCGAGCGGCACGACGTCCTGGTCGCGCAGGCGGACCATGTCGAGGTGGCCGAGGACCGGCGACTCCACGACGAGCTGCCGGGTGGGCGTGCCGGTGGCGCTGCCAGGACCGGTGGCGTTGCCGGGGTTGGTGGCGCTGCCTGGGTTGGTGGCACTGCCGGTGCCGTCGGGCTTGCTGCCGAGGGTCACGCGCATGCTCATGCCGTCGGCCTCGCGGATCGAGTCCAGCGGGGGGTTCGTGACCTGGGCGAAGCGCTGCGAGAAGTACTTCGCCATGCCGCCCTCGGTGTCGCTGAGCGCGTTGATGGCGTTGCCGTAGCCCATCGCCGAGATCCGCTCCGAGCCGTTCTGCAGCATCGGGTCGAGCATGAACCGGAAGCTCTCCTGGTTCAGCGAGTACGCCACGTAGCGGCCCTGCAGCGACAGGTCGCCGTCGTAGCCGAGGGTGGTCGTGGTGCGGTCGTAGTCCGGCGCGGGCAGGTCGTCGAGGTTCACCCGCGCTGCGTCGAGGAGGGTCTCGTAGTCGCGGCGGGCAGCGAGCATCGCCAGCACCTCGCCCGTGCGCATCAGGCTGCCGGTGCGGTGGTCGACGACGAGCATGCCGCCGGCCTCGATCCGGCCGCGGTGCACGACCTCGTCGTCGGGGAACGTCACCTGGCCGGACTCCGACGAGACCATGAGGTACTCCGAGGTCTGCACGGTGCGCAGCGGCCGCAGCCCGAGGCGGTCGAGCCGGGCACCCACGACGTCGCCGTCGCTGAAGATGACCGCGGCGGGGCCGTCGTTCTTCTCCTCGTACAGCGAGAAGTACTCCAGCATCGCCCGGACGTCGGGCGTCAGCGAGCGGTCGTTCTCCCACGCCGGCGGCATGAGCGTCACCACGGCCTCGACGATCTCGAGCCCGTCGTCGAACACCCGGCTCTGCAGCGTCTGGTCGAGGCGGCTCGAGTCGGACTGGCCGGGCGGGCGCACGATGCTCCGGGTGCGGGCACGCGCCAGCGCCTCGTCGGACAGCCGGTTCTTCCGGTCGGTGTTGAGCTCGCCGTTGTGCGCCATCAGGCGGAACGGCTGCGCCATCGTCGGGTGCGGCTCGGTGTTCGTCGAGAAGCGGGTGTGGAAGTACAGCGTGCGGACCGAGTGCCGCGGGTCGCGGAGGTCGGTGAAGTACCCGATGACCTCGCCGGAGTTCAGGCGGCCCTTGAGCACCTGCGTGCGGGCGCTCAGCGACAGCGGCGACAGGGCGGCGTGCTCGAGGTGCTGCTCGGCGGCCTGACCGTAGGAGACGGCCTCGATCGCGAGCAGGGCACGGTTCGCGGCGGCGTCGACCTCGGCGCGGGGCCAGGACTCGGGGGCGCGGAAGACCCACTGCACGACGGGGAGCTGGTACTGCTCGGCCTCGGGGCGCGCGACCGTGTGGTCGACGGGGACGTCGCGGACCAGGAGGAGCTCGAAGCCCTGCGTCGCGATGGCGTCCGCGACGGTCTCTTCCGCCGCGGCGCGCTCGGTCGGGTCGGTGGGGACGAAGCAGTTCGCGACGCCGAAGTGGCCGGCCCGGAGCGGCTCGCCGGTGAGCGCGCTGAAGAACTCCACCGACAGGTCGATGCTGACGCCCGCGCCGTCCCCGACACCCTCGGAGGACTTGCCACCGCGGTGCGGGATCGCACAGAGCGCCTCGTCGCCCTTGCGGATGACGTCGTGGCTCGGCGTCCCGTCGAGACGGGTGATGAAGCCGACGCCACAGGCGGAGGATTCGCGGGCAGGGTCGTAGAGACCGAAGGGGGAGGGGTTCACGAGCGTGTCCAGTGGAGCGGGTGCCAGCAGCGGACGACGGAGGCTGCAACGGTGGAGCGCTCGCCGCGGGCAGACCGGTGGGTGGCAGTCGGGCCCTGTGGGGGTGGTGCGGTGAGGCGATGCTACGGGCTGGTATACCGCGGGCGCAACACCGTCGGGCGGGCGGTGGCGCGTCGTGGCTGGTGGGGCTCGGTGCCGGTGGGCCTCGTGCGGCTGGTGCCGTTCGGCGTGGGACAGCAGGAACCGGTCCGAGCCGCGGATGTGCGCGGTTCGGACCGGTTCCGGTGGTGCGGTGTCGCCAGGGCTACTCGGCGCCTTCGTCCTCTTCCTGGTTGAAGTGCGAGCCGTCCTCGGTGAACCCCACGGCGACGCCCTCGGGGTGGTCGGGGATGGTGCCGTCCTTGCCGAGACCGCCGGGCTTCTCGGTGCCCTCGGGGTCCGGCGTGCTGTCGTGCGCGTTGCTGTCGGATGCGGTGGTGTCGGTCATGCGCTGCTCCTTCGCAGATGGTGAGCGGCGGACGTACGGTCCGTGTCTCGGGATCGCCACGGTACTCACGCGGGCCGGGCGGTGGCTGGTGCGAGCGGTGCCTGGCGCGGGCGTGCCCGGTGCGACCTTGACCACATGGTGCGAGGTTGCGCGGCCGCACGGGGTGGACAACCGCTCACGGAACGGAGCAGCGCGCACGGTGCGACGTCCGTGTCGGGCGCGTTCGGGTCTGACACCGCCGGTCAGTGGCCGATCAGCGCCGCTGCCGCCCTGGTGAGCGCGACGTTCGACAGTGCCGGGCTGCCGTCCTCGAGCACCGCGGTGTCCTCGATCCCCGTCCGGATGGCGTGCCCCCGTGCGATCGCCCGGCGACTCACCGACCAGGACGCGATCCCGACGCCGTGGTGCAGCTGCGGCAGGTCGATGCCCGCTGCGGCGACCAGGGCCTCCATCTCGGCGTCGAGGGCGACGGCGTCCGCCGGGTCGTCCTCGAGCGGCTCGATCACGAGTCGGACGAAGCGGGAGGCGTTCCCCGCGCGGAGGAACCGGTCCACGTCGGACAGCGACAGCACGCAGGCCTCGACCCCGACGCCACGACCGGCCAGCAGTGCCGTGACGTCGTCGACGCCCTCCTCGCCCTGGTTCGCCGCGACGAGGTCGGGCAGGACGGTCCACTCGCTGATCAGCGCCATCCGCTCCCGCGGGTCGGGGACGATCTCGGCGAAGGTCGTGACGTTGACGGGGATGCCCGGGCACGAGCGTCGGACGGCGTCGAGCATCCGGCCGACCGGGCCCGCCGCGAGGGACTCGTGCCCGTCGTCGTCGAACGCGTGCAGGTGCAGGAGCGTCGCTCCGGCGGCGACGCAGGCGGCGGCGTCCGCGGCGATCTCCTCGGCGGTCCGGGGCATCGCGGGGTGGTCGGTGTCGCCGTTCAGCGCGATCTGCAGGTCGGTCACCGGCATGAGCCTACGGAGTGGACGGTGACCGCGTGCGTCCCACGTCGCGCCCGGAGCGAGGGCACCGGGGTCAGCGCGCCGTGCCGCCGTGCACCACCGGGAGCGCCTCGGTGGCCGCCTCCGCGGGGGCAGTCCCACGCGGGACGACGGACGGGCGGCGCCGGGCGCGGAACACCCAGGCCTTGAACAGCACGAAGCGCACCAGCGTGGCGATCAGGTTCGCACCGGTCAGGACGGCGATCTCCGCCCCGTGCGACGCGTCCGGCGTGGAGGCGTGCAGGAGGACGAGCGACCCGGACGTGATCGCCCAGGCGATCCCGAACACGACCAGCCCCTGCATCTGGTGTCGGCCAGCGCCGGCGCGACCGCGCATGCCGAAGGTGAAGCGACGGTTCAGGGCCGTGTTGCCGACCGCCGTCACGAGCAGCGCCAGGAAGTCCGCCGTCTGGGCGCCGAGGGCGGGACGGAGCAGCGCGTACAGCAGCGCGAAGGCGATGGTCGACGCGACGCCGATCGCGCCGAACCGCAGGACCTGCCCGAGGATGCCGACGTGCGGGGTCGCGAACGGCCGCCGTCCGATCGCCTCGTAGACCGGTCTGATCGGGATCCTGCCGGTCGCGAGACCGCGGGAGACCCGCCACATCCCCTTGAGGTCCTCGGTCGCGGTCGAGGCGATGTGCACCGACGAGTCCACGTCGTCCACCCAGTCCACCGGGATCTCGTGGATGCGCAGCCCCGCGTGTTCGGCGAGGACGAGCAGCTCGGTGTCGAAGAACCACGCGTCGTCCTCGCAGAGGGGCAGCAGGTGTTCCGCCGCCGCGCTGGTCACGGCCTTGAAGCCGCACTGGGCGTCGCTGAAGGACACCCCCATCGTGCTCCGGAGCAGCAGGTTGTACGAGCGGGAGATGAACTCCCGTTTGCCGCCGCGGACGACCCGGGAGGCCCCGGCCAGACGGGTGCCGATGGCCATGTCGGAGTGCCCGGACAGCAGCGGCGCGACGAGGGGCTCGAGCGCAGCGAGGTCGGTGGACAGGTCCTCGTCGAGGTAGACCAGCACGCGGGCCGAGGACGCGCTCCACACGGCCTTCAGCGCGCGTCCTCGTCCCTTCTCCGGCAGGTGCACGGCGTGGACCCCGTCGAGCATCGCGGCGAGGTCGTCGGCGATGCGGGCGGTGTCGTCGGTCGAGGCGTTGTCGGCGATGGTGATGCGCCAGGTGTGCTGCAGCGAGGTGCGACAGAACTGGTGCAGGCGTCGGACATGCGCCGCGAGGGTGTCCTGCTCGTCGTGGCAGGGGACGACGATGTCGATGTCGATGTCGAGGGGCTGGTTCGTCTCCGTCATGCTGCTCAGGTTCGGCAGCGCGGCGATGGGGACGGCAGCACGCTCCTGTGGTCACGGTAAGAACCGGCAGGCAGACGACGGCGAGATGGACGGGAGGCTCGGTGCGGGCCCGCAACGACCCTCCCGTCCGGCGGTCCAGGGGACCGGCGCCGCCCCGGCTACGCGGGCAGGGTCACCGTGAACGCCGTGCGGCCTGGCTCTGACGCCGCCCGCACGGAACCGCCGTGGGCCTCGACGACCGCGCGCACGATCGCCAGTCCGAGGCCGCTCGTGCCGTGCTCCCGGGAGCGGGACGCCTCGCCCCGGGTGAAGCGGTCGAACAGCGACGGCAGCGCCGGGGCGGGGATCGGCGGCCCGTCGTTCGCCACCACGAGCCGCACGACCGCGGGGTCGGAGCCCGGCACGCGCTGCACCGACACGACGACCGCCGTCTCCGCCGGGGTGTGCGTCCAGGCGTTGGCGAGCAGGTTCGTCACCACGCGGCGGAGCTGGGCGACGTCACCGGACACCGTGACGGGGTCGTCGTCGACCTGCAGCGTCCACCGGTGCGACGGAGCGGTCGTCCGCGCGTCCATCGTGGCCTCGACCACGAGCGCGGTCAGGTCGACTGGGGCGTGTGCGCGGGCCGGGGCGGCGGCCGCGTCGAGTCGGGCGAGGAGCAGCAGCTCCTCGACGAGCGCACCCATCCGGATGGACTCCTGCCCGATCCGGTCGACGTTGCGGTGGATGGCGTCGACGTCCGTCGAGGACGACGAGAGCTCGGCGTACGCGCGGACGGTCGCGATCGGGGTCCGGAGTTCGTGCGAGGCGTCGGCGATGAAGGTCCGCATGCCGGCCTCGGCGTCGCGGCGGGCAGTCAGCGCGTTGGACACGTGGCCGAGCAGGCGGTTCAGGGCGGTGCCGACGGCCCCGACCTCGCGGTTCCGCACGAGGTCAGCGGGGGCCACGCGCACGGGGATCGCGGTGTCGCCGCGCTCCAGGTCGAGTCCGGTGACGCTCGACGCCACGGCGGCGACGTGCTCGAGCGGCCGCAACGACCGCCGGACGAGCATCGCGCCCGCCCACACCGCGACGGCCAACCCGACGAGCGTCACGCTGCCGATGACCGCCACGAGCCGGACGACCGAGGCCCGCAGGTCGCCGAGGGGGAGCGCGGTGACGAAGACGTCGCTGCCGGAGTCGATCGCCTGCGCCCGGTAGGTGCCGAGCGACCCGAGCGTGATCGTGACCGGCCCGTGGTCGGCGTCGACGGTGGCGAGCGTCCGCTGCTGGGCCGTGGACAGCCGGTGCTGCACGCCCGCGGCGTCGGTGTAGCCGGCGAGGACCGCTGAGCCCTCCCGGTAGATCCCGACGATCGTCCCGGCAGCCTGCCCCGGTGCCCCGATGAAGGCGTTGTCCGGGTCCGGTTGCGACCCGGAGCCGGACGACCCAGAGCCAGCCCCAGGTGGTGGCTGCCGTCCGTCTCCGGGCCCGAGCGTCCGGTCCGCCGCCGTGGAGAGTTCCGCGTCCAGCCGACCCACCAGGTACCCGCGGTACGCCACGACCGTGACGACGCCGACGACGACGTTCGTCAGCACGAGCAGCAGCGCCACCGCCCCGACGATCCGCCACCGGAGCGACGGTGCCCGGCCCCGCCGCTGCACCCTGAGCACCCTCACGACACCGGCCGCAGCACGTACCCGGCCCCACGCACCGTGTGCACGAGCGGCGACCGCCCGAGGTCGACCTTCCTCCGCAGGTACGACACGTACATGTCGACGAGGTTCGACGACGACCCGAAGTCCATGCCCCACACGTTCGCCAGGATGTTCTCCCGCGGCAGCACCCGGTTCGCGTTCCGCGCCAGGTACCGCAGCAGCTCGAACTCGGTCGGGGTCAGCTCGATCGCCTCCCCGCCGCGCGTCACCGTCCGGGCGTCCTCGTCGAGCTCCAGGTCGCCGACGACGATCGCCGTGCTGCCGCTCGCGGTGGAGACCCGGGGCGACGTCCTGGCGAGGATCCGTGCCCGGGCGATGAGCTCCGCGACGCCGAACGGCTTGGTGAGGTAGTCGTCACCACCGCGCGTCAGGCCCACGAGCCGGTCCTCGGACGAGTCCCGCGCGGTCAGGAACAGCACCCGGACCGCGTCGCGGGCATCGCGGAGTCGGTCGAGGACCTCGAACCCGTCGATGTCGGGCAACATGACGTCGAGCACGATGACGTCCGGCTGGTGGTCCCGCGCCGCGAACAGCACGTCGCGGCCCCGGTGGACGGTGCGCACCGACCAGCCGTCCGCCTCGAACGCGAGGCGGACGGCATCGGCGAGCGCGTGCTCGTCGTCCACGACGAGGGCCCGGACGGGCGACCCGTCGGTGCGCTGCAGCGGTCGGTCGGACATCGCGCCGAGCCTACTTCCCACTCGTCAGGTCGTAGACGGTCTGCCCGCCGACCGTGGTGGCGTCGTAGTTCGCCGCGACCCACTCCTGGATGGCGCTCGCCGTGGAGGACCCACCGCCCATGCCGCCGCCGTTGCCGGAGGCGATGTAGTACGACACGTCGCCGGCCGCGACGACGGCCTTGAACTCGGCGAGCGTCGGCGTCGGGTCGCTCGACCAACCGCCGATCGCCATCACGGCGGTGTCGCTGTCGAGCTCCAGCTGCGCCGCGGACTGCGACCCGTTGACGGCCGCGGCCCACGTCGTGTCGGTCGCGGCGAGCAGCTTCGTGAGCGCCGAGGACGTCGACGCGCTCGCGCCGCCCATGCCGCCACCGTCCGCCGAGCGCGCACCGCTGTCGGACGGGAGGCTCGTCCCCGACTCTGCGTCGGACGTCCCGTTCCCGGGCGCCTCGCCGGTCGTGCCGTCCGGCATCTCCTGCATCGTGCCGGTCGGCGGCTGGCCGCCGGGACCCTGCTGGGAGTCGCCGTCGCTGTCGGAGCCGTCGGTCTGCGGTCCGCCGGCCGATCCGCCGGGGCCTCCAGAGCCTCCCGGCATGCCACCCCCGCCCATCCCGCCGCCGGACGATCCCGCCGGACCGACGCTGGGGATGGAGCCGGAGTGCGCGACGGTGGTGGTGGCCAGCGCGTAGGCGGTGGTGCCGGTGAGGCCGAAGAGCGTGCCGGCGAGGACACCGACGGTGACGAGCTCGCGGAGCGACGGGACGCTGCCGACGACGATCGCGGCCGCGGACAGCAGGCCGCCGGCGAGCATCACCCAACGGAGCCACGGCAGCCACGTCGGGTCCTCGTCGAGCAGGCACCAGCCCCAGGCGGCCGTGACGCCGATCATGCCCGCGAGTCCCAGGCGGCCGGTCATCCGGTGCCGGGCGTCCCAGAGCAGGGCGCCTCCTGTGCCCACGAGACCCGCGATGGCCGGTGCGAGCGCGACCGTGTAGTACGGGTGGATCGTGCCGGACATGTAGGAGAACACGAGCCCCGTGACCAGCAGCCAGCCGCCCCACAGGACCAGGCCGGCGCGGACCGGGTCGTCGAGCTTCCGGCGGCCGACGACGACCAGGCCGAGCACGAGCGCCAGGAGCGCCGCGGGCAGGAGCCAGGAGATCTCCAGTCCCATCTCGGACGAGAACAGCCGGTTCAGCCCGGTCGAGCCGCCGAACGACGAGCCCGCGGTGCCGCCCGTCATGCCACCGCCGCCGCCGCCGTTGCCCGAGCCGCCGAAGATCCGGCCGAGGCCGTTGTAGCCGAACACCAGGTCGAGCACGGTGTTGTTCGTCGACCCGCCGATGTACGGACGGGCAGACGCGGGCCAGAGCGCCACGGCGAGGACCCACCAGCCGGCACCGACCACGAGCGAGCCCGCGGCGACGAGCAGTCCGACGACCCGCTTCGGCCACGTGGTGCGCGCGGCGATGAGGTAGACGAGCCCGAAGGCCGGCAGCACGAGGAGTCCCTGGAGCATCTTCGTCAGGAACGCGAAGCCGAGCGCGACGCCGGCGAGCGCGATCCACCGCCAGCTGCCCGTCGGGAGCGCCCGCACCGTGCAGTACGCGCCGGCGGTCATGAGGAGCACGAGGAGCGCGTCCGGGTTGTCGAAGCGGAACATCAGCGCCGCCGCCGGGGTGGCAGCGACGACGAAGCCGGCGAGGAGCGCGCCGACGTACGCGGTCGTGGTGCCGAGGCGGGCGAGCGTCCGGCGGACCGTGCCCCACACGAGCGCGACCGACCCGACGGCCATGAGCGCCTGGGGGAGCAGGAGGCTGAAGCTGGAGAACCCGAGCAGCCGAGCAGAGAGCACCATCACCCAGAGCGAGGCCGGTGGCTTGTCCACCGTGATGAAGTTCGACGAGTCGAGCGAGCCGAAGAAGAACGCCTCCCACGACTTCGTGCCGGCCTGCACGGCAGCGGCGTAGAACGAGTTCGCGTACCCGGAGGAGCTGAGGTCCCAGAGGTACACGACGGTGGTGAGGACGAGGAGCGCCCAGAACGCCGGCCGGAGCCAGCGGGCGTCCTCGCGCTCGCCGAGGAGGAGCCGGGCGAGCGGCTTGCGACGCGCGGCGGCCGGCGCGGGGTGCGCATGGTCGCGTCGGTCGGACACGGGGATCGGGTACGTGGTCATGGCAGGAGCGTGACGGGCGGAACCGGGCCGGTTCTCTGCGCTCCCTATGCGATCCCTAAGACGCTTCCTTACCCGCTCCACAGGCGATGGCGACGCGGGACCCACCGACGCTCGGCACCGTCGTGGCATGACAGCGACGACGACACCGGGTGCGGTCCGCCCGGGATCCACACGACGCGGCGCGGCGCGCGCCCGACTCCGTTCCCTGCTGCGCGGCGACACCACCGCGGCCCGGTGGGAGCGCCCGGCCTTCCTCGGGCTGCTCCTGGCGACGGGCCTGCTGTACGTGGTGAACCTGTCCGTGAACGGGTGGGCGAACGCGTTCTACTCCGCCGCGGTGCAGGCCGGAAGCCAGAGCTGGGAGGCCTTCTTCTACGGGTCATCCGACGCCGCGAACGCGATCACGGTCGACAAACCGCCGGCGTTCCTCTGGGTGATCGGCATCTCGGTGCGGCTGTTCGGGCTGAACTCGTGGGCGATCCTGGTCCCCGAGGCGCTCATGGGCGTGGCCACGGTCGCGATCCTGTACCGGATCGTCCGGCGGCGGTTCTCCGCGGGGGCGGCCCTGCTCGCCGGTGCCGCGCTCGCCACGACGCCGGTCGCGACCCTGATGTCCCGGTACGACAACCCGGACGCGCTGCTCACGCTCCTGACCGTCGGGGCGATCGCCCTCACGCTGCGCGGCGTCGAGTCGGGACGGATGCGCTGGGTCGTCTGGGCCGGCGTGCTCGTCGGCCTCGGGTTCCTCACGAAGCAGCTGCAGGCCTTCCTGGTCCTGCCTCCGCTCGTCGGCGTGTACCTCTGGGCGTCGCCGCGGCCGGTCCTGCGCCGGGTCGGGCATCTCCTCGCCGCCGCGGTCGCACTCGTGGTCTCGGCCGGGTGGTGGGTGGCGATCGTCGAGCTCGTGCCGGAGTCCTCCCGCCCGTACATCGGGGGCTCGCAGACGAACAGCTTCCTCGAGCTGACGTTCGGCTACAACGGACTCGGCCGCGTCACGGGGGACGAGACCGGCAGCGTCGTCCCGGGCGGCGCCACGGGTGCCGGGTCGTGGGGGTCGACCGGGCTGACCCGCCTGTTCGGCTCGGACTTCGCGACGCAGGTCACCTGGCTGCTGCCGACGGCGCTCGTGCTGTCCATCGTGGCGATCGTCGCGGTGGGCGTCCGGAAGCGCACGGACGGACGGCTCGCGACGGTGCTGGTGCTCGTGGCGTCGCTGCTCGTCACGGGCCTGGTCTTCAGCTTCATGGGCGGGATCTTCCACCCGTACTACACGGTGGCGCTCGCGCCGTACATCGCTGGCGTCGTCGGCATCGGTGCCGGGTTGCTGTGGGAACGACGGGCGTCGGTGTGGTGGCGGGTCATCGCGGCCGTGATGGTCGCGCTCACCACGGCGTGGTCGTTCCGCCTGCTCTCCGAGGCGTCCTCCTGGCAGCCCTGGACCCGGTGGGTGGTGCTCGCCGCCGGGGTCGCGGCGACCGTCCTCGTGCTGCTGCCCCGGCGCGGCCGCGGGGTGGAGGTCGCCACGGTCGCGACGGTCCTCGTCGCCGCGTTGCTCGGACCGACGGCGTTCTCGGTGCAGACCGTCACCGTCGGGCACACCGGTGCCCTGCCGTCGGCGGGACCGAGTGTCTCGTCAGGCGGCCTGGGCGGAGGTCGCCCCGGCGGTGGCGGCCCCGGTGGTGGTGCCGGTGGAGCGCCCGGAGGCGGTCAGGGTGGGTCGGCGCCCGGCGGTGGTGCTGCCGGACAGCGCGGCACGGCGCCGGGCGCGGGCACCGGGGGCGGTCAGGGCGGACCGGGTGGCGGTGGCGGTGGCGGTGGCGCGAGTGTCATCGGCGGGTCCACTGAGGTCTCCTCCGAGGTCGTCGCCGCGCTGACGAAGGACACCGACGACTTCACCTGGGTGGCGGCGACGGTGGGTTCGAACGGCGCAGCCGGGTACCAGCTCGCGACCGGTGACCCGGTCATGGCCGTGGGCGGGTACAACGGCACGGACCCGGCTCCGACGCTCGCGCAGTTCCGTGACCTCGTCGCCGACGGCGAGGTCCACTGGTTCATCGGCTCGTCGGGCTCGTCGGGGTCGTCGAACACCTCGGGCAGCGACGCGGCCGAGCGCATCGCCGCCTGGGTGGCTGCGCACTACGAGGCGCAGACGGTCGACGGTGTCACGATGTACGACCTCTCCGCGGCTCCGACGACCTGAGCTGCGGCGCACGGTGCGGGAGCGCGTCAGGCGTAGCGGCGCGCTGCCCGGAGCGCCGCGTCGGTGTACGAGCCGCCGAACAGCACCACGTGCAGCAGCAGCGGCGCGAGCTGGTGCAGCTCGACGCGCTCCTGCCACCCGGGCGCCAGGCGGGACTCGGCGTCGTAGGCCGCCACGACCGTCTCGAGTCGGGGCAGCCCGAACAGTGCCAGCAGCGCCAGGTCCGTCTCCGCGTGGCCACCGTGCGGGTTCGCGTCGATGAGCACGGCGCCCGTGGGCTCGGAGCTGTCCCGCGGCCAGAGCACGTTGCCCGCCCAGAGGTCGCCGTGCAGTCGCGCCGGACCGTCCCCGACGAGCGCCGGTTGGGGGGAGCCGAGCGATCCGTCCTCGAGTCGTGCACACACGCGCTCGAACACGGCGGCTTCGGACCCGTCGTACCCGCCGGCGTCGACGATGCGCGACACGTAGTCGCGGATCCGGTACTCGGCGAAGAACTCGCCCCAGGTCGCCGGCGCATCGGACACGGGGACGAACGGCGTACGGGAGCGGCCCATCCGCATCGGCCCGTTCGCCGGGAACCCGGGCGACGGCGCTCCCCAGTGCGCGGCCCCGGCGGCGTGCGTGTGTGCCAACGACCGGCCGAAGCGTTCCGCCTGGGCCGCCGTCGGTGCGGTGTCGGAGACGAACTCGAGCTCCAGGACCGTCGGTCGCGGACGACCGAGCACCCGGGCGATGCGGGTGCCGCCGGCGTCCTCGGCCTCGGCGAGCCACTCCAGCCCGGCGGCCTCGGCGGCGGCCTCGTTCGGGTCGGTGAAGGTCTTGACGTAGGTCTCGGGCATCACCCCATCCAACCCGGAGAAGCCCGGACGCATTCGGGACGCACCCCGGACGCACCCCGGAGCCGCCCGGTCGCGCCCCGCGCGCCGCCCGAGCCCCGTCAGACCGCGTCGACCAACGCCCGCGCCAACGGGTGCCACGCCCGTGAGGACGGCCCGCTCAACACCAGCGTCCGCTCGAGCCGGGGGAGCGTCGGCACCATGACGAGGTCGGCCGGCAGCATCACGCGGCCGAGCGTCGGCACGATCGAGACGCCCTCGCCCCGTTGGATCATCCCGAACATCGTGCTCATCTCCCGCACCCGGTGGGCGTACCGGAAGGGCTGCCCGGCGATCTCGTGCATCCGCTGGATCTGGTATTCGCACCCGCCGCCCCCCGCCACGAGTCCGTCCTCGTGCAGGTCGTCGAGCGTCAGCGCGGTCGCGTCGGCGAGCGGGTGGTCGCGGCGGACCACGGCGGCCATCTCGTCCGTCGCCACGACGACCCCACCCTCGGGCACCACGGTCGGGTCGACGAGCACGGCGGCGTCGACCGTGCCGGCCTCGAGCCACTCGGGCATCTCGTCGTCGTCCCCCTCGTAGACCTGGACGTCGACGTCGGGCAGGGTCACCGCCCACAGCTCCCTGAGCCGCGGCAGCAGGCCCTGGCAGACGGTGGGGACGGCGGCGAGGCGCACGGTGCCGCGCGCTGTGCCGGGCCGGACCACGGCCTCCAGGGCGTCGACGGAGGCGAGCACGCTGCGGGCGTGACCAAGCAGGCGTTCACCGAGGGGTGTCGGTGCCGCGGTGCCGCCGCGGCGCACGACGGGGCCGCCGACCTCGCGCTCGAGCGCGGAGACCGCATGCGAGACGGCGGACTGCCCGACGCCGAGGGCGGCGGCGGCTGCGGTGAACGAGCCGCGGTCGACGGTGGCGACCAGGGCGCGGAGCTGGGCGATGGTGAGGTTCATGCGTCTCCCTCATGGGTGCATGAGGGGGATGCGTTTGCCTCATGCCGAGCGGTGGCTCGACACTAGCGGCATGAACGCCTTCCTGTTCGTCCTGGTCGCACTCACCTGGGGCTCGAGCTTCCTCTTCATGAAGATCGGGCTCGAGGGCCTCTCGCCGCAGCAGGTCGCGCTCGGACGCGTGCTGCTCGGGGCGCTGACGCTGCTGGTGATCATGGTCGTGACGCGGCGGAGGTGGCCGCGGTCGCTGAAGCTCTGGGGCCACCTGCTCGTGCTCGCGGTGTTCCTCAACGCGGTGCCGTCGAGCCTGGTGGCGTGGGCGGAGCAGAGCGTGCCGAGTGGTCTGGCGAGCATCTACAACGCGACCACGCCGATCATGGTGCTGCTCGCGCTGCCACTGCTGCTGCCGGCCGAGCGGCTGCGGGGGCGACAGCTCGTGGGTGTGGTGGTGGGGATCCTGGGGGTCCTGGTCCTCGTCGGTCCGTGGGGCCTGATCGGCGACCCGGCCGTGCTCGCCACGGTGCCCGGGCAGCTCGCACTGCTCGGCATGACCGCCTGCTACGGGTTCGGTCTGGCCTACATGCGCCGGTTCGTCGCCGGCAGCGGGTACGACGCGGTCACCCTGACGACGGTCCAGCTGACGCTGGGCGCGGCGCTGCTGCTCGTGGTCGCGCCCGTCACGGCGACCGGCGCGATGCACCTGGACTGGAGGATCGTGGCTGCGATGCTCGCACTCGGTTGCCTCGGCACGGGGCTGGCCTACATGTGGAACACCGGGCTCGTGCAGGCATGGGGTGCGGCGCGCGCGTCCACCGTGACGTACCTGACACCGGTGGTCGGGGTGGTGCTCGGCGTGCTCGTGCTGGGGGAGCGCGTGCGGTGGAACGAGCCGGTCGGGGGCGTCGTGATCCTGGTGGGGATCGCGCTGGCGTCGGGGGTGCTCGGGCGGCGGCGCCGCACGGCCGTCGCCGTCGGGGCGGACGCGGTGCCCGAGCCGGGCGCGGCGGCGGTCCGCGGGCGCTGAGGCGGCGCGCGGGCGCTTCGCGGCGCTCCGCGGGCGGTTCGCGGGCGGTGAGATCGCACTTCGTGTCGGGTCGGCGCGCTCGGAGCCGACACGGAGTGCGATCTCAGCGGCAGTTGACGTGCGGACGCCGGACGCCGGACGGCGGGCCGCCGGGGACGCGGAAGGGCACGTCGACGGATCGACGTGCCCTTCGCGGCGTGGTGCTCGGGTCAGCGCGTGCGGGTCGTCCCGACACGGGGCAGGAGCAGGCCGAGCACGATCATCGCGACGGCGAGGAACGCGTGCAGCACGTTGTCGGCGCTGTTCAGCGGCACGAAGTTCGCACCGCTCGTCATGCCGGCGGTGAACAGGCCGAAGACGAACAGGACGGCGTAGACGATGCCGCCGACGAGCAGGTAGAGGCGCGAGCCACTGGCGGTGCGGGACGCGACGAGCCCGACGATGCCGAAGAGCAGGTGCACGATGTTGTGCAGGATCGAGACCTGGAACAGGCCGAGCAGCAGGGCCATCGAGCCGTGGCCGGCGAAGGACATCGTGCCCATGTCCATGGTCAGGCCCGGGATGAAGCCGGCGATGCCGACGATGAGGAAGACCACACCGAAGAGCAGCGCGCCCTTCTGCGTCCAGGTCGAACCGGAGGTGGAGCGGGGCGTTGCTGCGTTGCTGGTCACGGTCGGACCTCTCGTCGGGGCGCGGGTGCCCGCGCGGCCCTCACCGTAGGCCGGCCCGTGGGGCCGAGTTCGCCCCAGTTCGGGGGGTCCACCTGCGCCGGAGGTCAGCCGATCCGCTCGACCGTGACGTGCCAGCCGAGGTCGGTGGCGCGGCGCTCGAGCTCGGACGCGTTCGACCGGCACAGCGAGCCCGTGCCGTCCGGGTAGTAGCGGCGGATGGCTGCCTCGGGGACGAAGCGCCCGCCGAGGGGGTCCGACCCGAGCTCGCGGACCTGCCACCAGCGCTCGGTGGCCTGTTCGAGCGCGGCGTCGAAGGGGACCTCCACGTCCACGATCTTCAGGCGGTCGTAGCCGGCGTCGTCGAGCTCGGACAACAGGTCGTCGAGGTAGTCGACACTCGACAGGGTGCCGTGCACGACGACGTTCTCGCCGTCGCGGAGGGACCGACGGCGCAGGGTGTCCGCGACGGCCGTCGACTCGGCGTGCACGAAGCCGGCGAGCTCCCGCGGCTGCACCGGGCGGCCGTCGACGAGCACGCGGCTGGTCCACGCATCGAGCAGTCCGTCCGCCGCGGCCCGTTCGAGCAGGGCGTCCTTGAAGTCGTCGGCGTCGACGTGGCGGTAGTCGTCGAGCTCGGGCATCCGGGTCAGCGCGGTCGACTTGCCGGCCCCGGGCGGGCCAGCGGTGACGACGACCGCCAGGGTGCCGTCGTCGCTCGGCGCCGGTGTCCGGTCGGTGTGGGCGGCGAGCAGTTCCTCGTGCAGGCGCAGCCGCTCGGCCGTGTACAGGAAGCCGTCCGGGGCGTACCGGAGTCGGCTGCTCGCGCCGGGCTCGTCCGACCAGGGGTCGTCGAGGCAGGCCTGCCGGAGGAACGCGGCGAGGTCGTCGGCGGTGCGGTCGCGGAGTGGGCGGTCGTTCGTGTCGACGTCGCTCACGGGCGGGTGAACCGGCCCTGGCGCCCGGCGATCGCCCGGCGGACCGTCTCGTACTCGCCCTCGCTGATCAGGCCGTCCTGGAACGCCGCGGCGAGCTCCTTCGCGGTGCCGGTCTGGGCCGCGGCGCTGTCGTAGCCGGAGTCGCGCGCCGGTGTCCGATGGGTCATGGCCATCGTCGAGAGCTCGCGCACCATCGTGTCGGAGTCGATCAGGCCGGCCTGGCGCTGGGAGATGACCTCGCGCGGGGACGGCCTGGACGCCGTGAGCGCTCGCCGGGTCAGGCGTCGGGAGACCTCGGGCTGCGAGATGCCGGCGAGCCGGGCGATGTCCCGCTGGGAGACCCCGAGGTCGGCGAGGTCGAAGATGCCGCGGCGGAGCTCCATCTCGGCGAGGTGCTGCTGTTCGCGGCTGTGCAGGACGCTGAGCACGGCGGCGCGCACCGACGCCGTGTCGCCGTCCATCCGCGCCGCCAGGGCGTCCACGAGCGACTCGACGTCGTGTCGAGGCCGTTGTCCGGCTCGGTGCCGAGAGCCCATGTCCGTCATCCGCCACTTCCGTTCCCGCGATGCCGATCGTATCGCTGTGGTCGATCGCCGCAGTGCCCCTTCCCTGAGCGTGCTGGGAGTCCTATGGTTTACAGCGTTGTAAACGGAGCGCCGATCAGGGCACTCCGCACCCCCGGCCGACCCCGGCCCGATGGACGACGTCGTCCACGAGGAGTTCCCTGTTGCGTCCCTTCTCCGTCCGATCCCGGGGGCGGCAGCGCGCCCTCGCCGCCGCCGTCGTCGGCACGACCGTGTTGGGCCTGCTCGGCCTGGCCGCGCTCCCCGCCACGGCCGATGCCGCCGCCGCTCGCACCGTCCAGTCCGGGCAGGCCCGCTTCGAGGTCCTGTCCCCGACGCTGATCCGCACGGAGTACGCCGGCGACAGCAGGTTCACCGACGGCAGCACCTTCAACGTGATCGGCCGCGACGACTTCGCCCCGACGAGGTTCACGACGACCGAGCGCGACGGCTGGCTGACGCTCGACACCGGCTCGATGACCGTCCGGTACAAGGAGGGTTCCGGGGCCTTCACGCAGGACACCCTGCAGACCAGCCTGACCCTGCCGTCCGGGCAGCGGGTCTCCGGGACGCCGTGGGTGTCCACGCCGACCCCGTCGTGCACGATCGGCTCGCTGTGTGAGGCCGAGGCCCTCGGGCTCACCGGGCTGTCCCTTGCGACCGACCACGCGGGCTTCACCGGTGCCGGGTTCGCCGCGGGCTTCGAGTCCGTCGGCAATGCGATGACCTTCGCGACGACCGCAGCGACGGCCGGGTCGTACGACCTGGCCCTCCGCTACGCGAACTCGCAGGGCGGCGACGGCAAGGTCACCACCCGCACGCTCAGCGTCACCGTGGACGGCGGCGCCGCGAGGACGATCAGCCTGGCCCCCGGTGCGAACTGGGACGACTGGAAGACCACGGCCGCCACAGCGGTCGACCTGCCCGCCGGCACCCACACGGTGCGCATCGAGCGCGCCGCGGGTGACTCCGGCCAGGTCAACGTCGACAGCCTGGCCCTCGTGGCGACGGGTGCCGCGTACCCGGCCCCGACCACGACCGTCGCCGGGCAGGACTGCGCGTTCGGCGCGGTCTGCCAGGCCGAGGACTCGACGCTCACAGCCCCGGCCACCGCAGCGACGAACCACAACGGCTCCGCCGGTGACGGCTTCGTCGCCGGGTTCGAGCGTGCGGGCGCGGCGATGACCACCCACGTCACCGGTGTGCCGGCGGCAGGTGACTACACGCTGCAGGTCCGCTACGCCAACGGCGGTACCGCCACGCCGACCCTGACCGCGGCCCCGACCGGACAGGCCACCACGACAGCCACACTGCCGCCGACGAGCGGGTGGGACTACTGGAACACCGTGCAGGTGCCGGTGCACCTCGCCGCCGGGGCGAACGACGTCGTGCTCGGCTGCCCGACCGTCGCGGCGAACTGCAACGTGAACTTCGACACGGTCGCGGCGGTCGACACCGCGTCGCCGGTCCTCGCCGCGCACGCCCCGCTCGGTGGCTACCGTCGTGACCTCGACACCGCCAACGGGTCCGTGAAGACGAACCCGGGCCTGCTGTACCAGGACGGGTGGTCGCTCCTCGACGACAGCGCCTCGGCCGGGTACGACCAGGCGACGGACACCGTCACGCCCGCGAGCGACCACGGCGGCAAGCAGTACCAGGACGGCTACGTCTTCGGCTACGGCACCGACTACCGCCATGCGCTGCAGGAGCTCGCCGTGCTGACCGGCCCGACGAAGCTGCTGCCCCGCTGGGCCTACGGCGTCTGGTACTCCGAGTACTACGACCGCTCGCAGGCGGACTACCTCGCCATCGCGAAGCAGTTCAAGGACGAGCAGGTCCCCGTCGACGTCATGGCGATCGACACGGACTACAAGGTCGGCAGCCCGACGAACGAGGGCGACAGCAAGTGGGACGGCTGGTCGGTCGACCCGGCCAGGATCCCGGACATGACGAGCCTGCTCGCCGACTGGCACGCCGAGGGCATCCACAACACGCTCAACATCCACCCGTCGATCTCGGGCAGCGACCCCCGGTTCGCCCAGGCGCAGGCCACGGCGAAGGGCAAGCTCACGAAGGGCGACGGTGACCGCTGGCTGTTCGACTGGTCCGACCCCGACCAGCTCAAGGCCTACTTCGACCTGCACACGGCGATGCAGCCGAAGGGCGTCGACATGTGGTGGCTCGACTGGTGCTGCAGCGAGGTCTCGAAGTACTCGGCGAACGGCGTCACCCCCGACGCCTTCATCAACCAGCAGTACGCGAAGGCCACGAACGAGGCGCTCGGCGGCCGCGGACTCGCGTTCTCGCGGGCGTACGGGTCGCTGACCGCGGGCGGCTACGGCAACCCGCAGCCCGTGCCGACCGGGCCGTGGGCGGACAAGCGCACCACCGTGCACTTCACCGGCGACACCACGTCGTCGTGGGACATGCTGCTCGCAGAGGTCGGGTACACCCCGGGTGAGTCTGCGGCGACCGGCCTGGCGTCGATCAGCCACGACATCGGCGGGCACAACGGTGCCCAGTACGGCATCACGGGGGCCGAACCCGGGACGACCCAGCTGCCGGAGGACCTCTACGCCCGCTGGGTGCAGCTCGGGACCTTCCAACCGATCGACCGCCTGCACAGCAACCACAGCGACCGGCTCCCGTGGCAGTACCCCGCCGCGGCGAACGCCTCCGCGAAGCAGTTCCTGAACCTCCGCGAGGACCTGCTCCCGCTGACGTACACGCTCGCCGCCCAGGCGACCGCCACCGGCACCCCGATCCTGCAGCCGCTCTACCTGCAGTACCCCGAGGCGCAGCAGTCGTACGCCATGGCCGGCTCGGAGTACCTGTACGGTCCGGACGTCCTCGTCGCCCCGGTCACGACCGCGAACGACACGTCCGGGAAGGCCACGCGCTCGGTGTGGTTCCCGGCCGGCAGCTCCTGGACCGACTGGTTCACCGGGACGACGTACCAGGGCGGCACGACCGCGCAGGTGACGACCGGACTCGACGCCATGCCGGTGTTCGTGAAGAGCGGCGGGATCGTCCCGACCCGGACGCACCACGTGACGAACGACGGGTCCGGACCGCTCGACGCCGTGACCCTCCGCGTCGCGACCGGTGCGAACGGCTCGTTCGCCCTGCACGAGGACGCCGGTGAGGACACCGGGACGGGCGCGACCGGCGCGACCGCCGCCCTGGACGCCACCACGACGGCGGACGCGACGAGCAAGGCGGCGGCGGGCAGTGCCTCCACCGCGGTGCGGTACACGCAGCAGCCCGCCGGCGGGCAGCTCGACATCGCCCCGGCGGACGGTTCCTTCGCCGGCCAGGTGCGGGACCGCAGCTGGACCGCGACCTTCACCGCCACCGACCGGCCGACCACGGTGACCGTCGACGGTCGTGCCGTCCCGCAGGCCGGCTGGACCTACGACGCCGACGCGCGCACCCTGACGGTGCCGGTCGCCGAGCGGTCCGTGACGACGAGCACGGTCGTGCGGTTCTCCACCGCGGCTGCGGCGACGCCGACGCTGCAGGTCGCCGACCCGCGGGTCGAGGCCGGCGGGACGCAGACCGTCACCGGCACCGGGTTCCCCGCCTCCAGTGACGTGGTGCTCGCGACGCAGCCCGACGTCGGCGGGGTGACCGTGCGGTCGGACGCAGACGGCGCGTTCTCGGCTGACCTGCCGGTGGCGACCACGGCCTCCGGGCGGGTGGGGGTGACGGCGTCGGTGGACGGTGCCGTCGTCGCTCGAGCCGCATTCACGGTGACGGCGGTGCCGGTGCCGACGGCTCCGGCGAGCGGAACTCCCGGTACCGGGCCCACGTCGGGTGCGGGGGCGCCCGGGCCTGGAGGCGGTGGTGCCGCTGACGGCGCCGGTGGCAGCCCGGCAGACGCCGGGTCCGGAGCCGGTGGCGAGCGACCGGGCGGAGCGCTCGCGTTCACCGGCGCGGACCTGGTGCCGATGGGGATGCTCGCCGCGGCGCTCCTGGCCGCTGGCGGCTTGCTGCTGACGCGGCGGATCCGTCGGGGGCGGTCGCGCGGCTGAGGCCCGGTGCCCGGTGCCCGGTGCCCGCGCTTGTGCGGCCCGGTGCGAGGTCGCCCACCCCGTGCGATGTCAGAACGTCGCACGGGGTGGGCAAGCTCGCACCAGCCGGTGGGTCCGGGCGGCCGTGGTCAGAGCGCGACGAGCGCCACGCCGAACGCGAGCAGGGCGACACCCTGCAGGGTCGCGCGCAGCACGATGACCCGGTCCCACCGGTCCTGCAGCGACCGTGCGTCGGCGGGGGTCTCGTGGGCGTCGACCGCTGCGGTGAGCCGGGCGTTGATCGGCGCGCTGACACGGACGTAGACGACCATCCACACCACGAGCAGGACGAACGCGCCACCCGCCAGGAAGCCCGCCGCCGCGTGGCCGGACAGCGCGGCGAGCACGGTCGCGACCAGGGCGAAGAGGAGTGCGACGACACCGGGAACGCGCATGCGGACGTCGGCGTAGCGGTGCAGGTTGCCCATCACCGCGGTGAGGGCGGCGTCGCTGACGCGGGCGAGCGCCGGACGTTGGGCGATGGCGCAGAAGACGTCGGTGCCGTAGACGACCCCGGTGCCCATGACCGCGAGCAGGGTGGCGACCTGGATGAGGGCGGTCATGCGCGGGACCCCTGGTCCCCGCCGAGTGCCGGGAGGGCACCGACCTGCTGGAAGACCTCCATCAGGTTGAGCTCGTCCCAGTGCTCCGCGAACAGGCCGTCCTCGACGCGCCAGATGTCGATGCTCCGCATCTCGACCGGCAGGCCCGTCGCCGGGATGCCGAGCAGGTCGCCGGTGTGCGTGCCCCGGTAGACGAAGCGGCCGACCACGCGGTCGCCCGCGACGACGAGGTCCTCCATCGTGACCGTGACGTCGGGTAGACCGTGGAAGAACGCGGCCCAGAAGGTGCGGTTCGCGGCACGGCCGTCGGCGACGACGACGTTGTGGTTGCGGTAGTCCTCGGCGACGAAGGCGTCGACGAGCTCGGGGTCGTGCGTGTTGAGCATGGTCAGGTACGTCTCGGCGAGTGCTTCGTGAGTGGTCATGTCCCGCTCCTCTTGGGGTTAGCGGTGCTAAGTAGTAGCAACGCTGACCCTGCTTGCCGAAGCCTTCAATAGCAGTGCTAACTATTCGTGCTGCTGCTACCATCGCCGCATGGCAACGACCGACCGGCGGCAGCGCGAGCGCTCGGCGCAGCGTGACCTGATCGTCGCGTCGGCTCGGTCACTCGCGGAGCAGGAGGGCTGGGAAGCCGTCACCACCCGCCGTCTGGCGACCGAGATCGAGTACAGCCAGCCGGTCATCTACAAGCACTTCGCGTCGCTGGACGCCCTGGTCGAGGCCGTGGCGCTCGAGGGCTTCGCCGAGC
The DNA here is from genome assembly GCF_015350905.1 of Curtobacterium sp. VKM Ac-2865. GTDB lineage: Bacteria > Actinomycetota > Actinomycetes > Actinomycetales > Microbacteriaceae > Curtobacterium. The sequence continues at coordinate 189,098 of NZ_JADKRZ010000004.1, forward strand.
TCGCCGCGGCCATCCACCACGCCCGGGTCGATGTCGGGGACGCCGACGCGGACCCGGTGGGCGTCGTCGCGCACGCGTACGTCGACTGGGCGGCGGCGAACCCATCGCTCTACGACGCCATGTTCATCCGCGCCACCGGCCTGCACTTCGGCGCCGAGGAGACCCCGCCCCAGCTGACCGACGGGTACGCCGAACTCCTGGCGGCGACGAGCGTGATCGCTGGCGACCGTGACCCCGACGTCCTCGCGGAGGTGCTGTGGGCGGCGCTGCACGGCCTGGTGCTGCTCGACCGCGGGGGTCGGCTCCGGGCTGCGCACCGCCGGGCCCGCGTCGAGGCGGTGGCTGCGCTCCTGGCGGGCTGACCCGAGCGCTGCACCGTGCGAGTCTCGTCAGCCGGTGCGAGGCTGCCCACACCGTGCGCCCCGTTGAGCGCGCACCGGGTGTGCAACCTCGCACCAGGGCGAGCACGGCGCGCCGTCCGCCGTCACCGCTCGGTGGACGCGCGCAGCCCCCGGTCGACGAAGTCGATCATCCAGGTGAAGCTCGTGTCGACGTCGGTGCCCATGCGGAAGCCGTCCGAGGCCTCGATCGTGGCGAACCCGTGCAGCACGCTGCGCAGCATGCGGATCGCGTGCACCTCGTCCGCCGGGTCGAGCCGGTACCCGCGGAGGGCGGCGGCGAAGGACGCCAGGCTGCGCTCGAGCGCCGCGGCCAGGGGGTCGTCGGGCCCGGTCGGACGGGTGCCGACGGTCGCGGCGTACCGGCCGGGGTGTCGTTGCACGTAGCGCCGCACGGTCTGTGCCGCGGCGGCGAGGGCGTCCACGCCGGCCAGTCCCTGCATGGCCTCGCGGAGTTCGTCGCCGAGCTCGTTCGCCGCGAGGACCGCGACGCGCCGAGTCAGGTCGGGCAGCCCGTCGACGTGCTTGTAGAGCGAGGGGGACTTCACGCCGAGTCGTTCGGCGACGACGCTCATGCTGAGCTGTGCGAGGCCGATCTCGTCGGCGAGCGTCGCGGCGGCCTCGGTGACGGTCGCGGGGTCGAGCCCGGCCCTAGGCACGAGGCCCCACGGCACCCGCAGCACCCGCAGCACCCGCAGCGCCGGCACCCACGGTCCGGCGGAGGAACGGCAGCAGCAGGGCCACGACCTGGTCGGGCGTCTCGGTGTGGGGGTAGTGCCCGGCGCCCTCGATGACCGCGACCTCCCCGAGGCCCTCGACCAGGTCGCCGACGACCCGCAGCCCCTCGGCGCGGGGGTCTGCCCAGTCGGGGTCGGCGCTGCCCTCGACGACGAGCACGGGGCAGCGCACGTCGGCCAGGTGGGCGCCGGCGTCGGCGGGAGAGGTCTTCGTCATGGCGCGGAGTGCGGCCATGCGCTCCGGCTGCTGCAGGGTGGTCTCGATGCGGGCGCGTTCCTGGACCCAGTCGGCGGGCTTCGTCGGGACCGCGATGTCGAGGTAGGCCATCCAGCCGGCCAGGCTGCCGGTCGTCATGACCTTCGCGAGCTGGAGCGTGCCGGCGCGGTGGTGCTTGTTGCGCAGGAGCCCGACGAGGTCGACGCCCTGCTTCCGGGTGAACGGGGCGAGCTCGACGATGCCGACGACCACGTCGGGGGCGGTCGCCGCGGCGATGGTGGCCGCTCCGCCGCTGATCGACTGCCCCACCACGACCGCCGGTCCGCCGAGGTGACGGACCACGGCGACGAGGTCGCGGGCGATGTCCGTGCGCTGGTACGACGGCCATGTGGCGCTCGAGTCGCCGCAGCCGCGGATGTCGACGTTCGCGACCCGGTAGCCGGCGGCGACGAGCTGCGGGACGACGAACCGGTACGCGTGGCGGCTGTCGCCCATGCCGTGGGCGAGGACCACGAGCGGGCCGGAGCCGGTGACGTCGAACGCGATGGTCCCGTCGGCGGTGGTGATGTGGTCGAGCATGATGGCCTCCTGGCTGCTGTCTGGCTAATGCCAGTAGCCATAAGCTACGACCATTAGCCAGTGATGTCAACACCCCGTCCGTAAGCTGGTCCGATGACGTCACCGGCGCGCCTGCTCTTCGCCTCGTCGCACCCCGGGCCGACGGTCACGGTCACGGTGCTCGCCGCCGTCATCGCCGCCGCGGTCGGCCATCCGGTGTGGCTCGTGGTGCTCGTCGCGCTGACGGTCGTCGCCGGACAGCTGTCGATCGGCCTGGCGAACGACTGGATCGACGCCGACCGCGACCGTGCCGTCGGCCGCTCGGACAAGCCCGTCGCCCGGGGCCTCATCGCGAAGGAGACGGTCCGGAACGCCGCGTTCGTCACCGCGGGCGCCGCCGTCGTCCTCTCCCTGTTCCTCGGTCCGGTCGCCGCCGCCGCGCACCTGGTGCTGGTGGCCGCGGGGTGGGTCTACGACGCCGGCCTGAAGCGCTCCGTCTGGTCGGTGGCACCGTTCGTCGTCGCGTTCGGGTTGCTGCCCGTCGTCGCCGTGTCCGCCGGTGCCGACGCGCAGCTCCCCGCCGCGTGGGCGATCGCGACCGGCGCGGTGTTCGGCGTCGCGATCCACTGCACGAACGTCCTGCCCGACCTGGTCGACGACGCCGCCACCGGTGTCCGCGGCTTCCCCCACCGGCTCGGTCTGCACGCCGCCGGGGTCGTCGCCTTCGCGTCGCTCGTGGTCGCCGCCGGACTCGTCCTGGTCGGTCAGCTCGGCGGGGACGACCCGGTGCGCGGCCTCGGCGTCGTGCTCGCGCTCACCGGCACGGTCGTTGTCGTCGTGCTCGCCGCCGTCGGCGTCCGTCTCGTGCTCACCGGTCCACCGACCCGCGTGCTGTTCCGCCTGGTCATCGTGTCGTCACTGGTGCTCGTGGTGGAGCTGGGGCTCGCGGGGGCGCGGCTCGTCGCCTGAGGGCCTCAGGCCCACCGCATCGCGTACAGGCGGGCGAGCAGGTCACCGGTCGGGAGGCCCAGTGCCGTCCGCAACAGCGCCTCACGAGCCAGCACGGCCGGCCCCACCGCACGGCCACCGACCGCCATGTTGGCCTCGGCCTGGCGCGCGGCACGACGGGCGACCGCCTGTCGGCGGCGGGCGTAGGCGGGCCATGGACCGGCGCTGCCCGTGCGGACCCCGGCCGTCAGCAGGGGAGCCAGCTCGGCGGCGTCGAGCCAGCCGAGGTTCATGCCCTGCCCGCCGATCGGGCTGATCTCGTGCGCGGCGTCCCCGATCAGGACGACGCGTCCGATCCCCACGCGGAGCGCCTCGCGGCGACGGACCCGGAAGCCGCTGAGCATCGAGCAGGTGTCGGGGTCGACGGCGGCTCCCGTGCGCTCGCGGACGGTCCTGGCGAGCGTGGCGGCGTCGACCTCGTCGTCGGCAGGGGCCCCGCGGCCGACGAGCGTCACGTAGCGACGGCGGCCGTCGGGCAGCGGGAACGACTCCACGACGCCGTCCGGTCCGACGTCGACCAACGCCGTCGAGCGGGCGGACGCGGGTTCGGGGTCGGCGAAGTCGCCCATCACGTAGCGGTCGGGGTAGTCCCGCCCGACGGTGTCGATCCCGAGCAGGTCCCGGACGGTGCTGCGCGCGCCGTCGGCACCGACGACGAACCCGGCTCGCAGTGCGATCGGTGCGCCGCCCGGGCCGGTGCCCTCGACGTCGACGTGGTCTGCGTGACGGTGCAGGGCGGTCACGCTCGTGCCCGTGCGGAGGGCGTCCGGGGACCAGACCGCCAGGCGGTCGCGCAGGATGCCCTCGGTGCGGTGCTGGTCGAGCGTGGCGACGTACGGGTGCGTGTCCGACGCCCGCGCGAAGGACAGCGTGCCGAGGGTCCGGCCGCGGCTCCGGGCGACTCCGCGGCGCACCAGGGTGGCCTCGGCCAGGACCGGCACGTCGGCACCGATTGCCGCGAAGGCGTCGAGGGACGGAGCGTGGATGCCGATGGCCCGCGACCCCGTCGGGGTGGTGTCCCGCCGCTCCCACACCTGCACCGCGACGCCCGACTGTGCGAGCAGCGCCGCGAGGAAGACGCCGACCGGGCCACCGCCCACCACCAGGACGTCCGTGGACGACCCGGCCACGTGCTGGGTCACTCGGCCACCCGCGCGGCGGAACGCTCCGCTGCCAGCAGACGCCGAGCCTCCCGGAAGCGGCGGCGGAGCCGTTCTATCGGCACCTCGACGGCGTAGGCCGCACCGACGGCGACCAGGATCGCGGTGCCGAGCAGCCAGATCCAGGCGAAGTCGCCGGCGATGCCGGACACCACGGTGCCGAGCAGAGCGATGACCAGCGGGTGCCAGAGGTACGCGGCGTACGAGACGCGGCGACCGAACCAGGCCACCGGGCGCCACGAGAGCGCCACCGAGACCGGGGTCCGGACGGAGACCAGACCGCCGATCAGCAGCGCGGAGACGACGCCGGTGGCGGGGAGCAGCAGGCCGAACGTCCACGCGTGCTGACCCCAGTCGTCCCCGATCGCGACCTGCACGGTCGCCAGGAGCCCGAGCCCGACCCAGGTGCCCACGTGTCCGGCGACCCCGGCCGCCCACGCGCGGACCCGCTCGTCGTCGAGGAGCAGCGCGAGCAGGCAGCCCGTCGCCAGCGGGACCAGGCCGAGCACGGGGGAGAAGTAGACGTCCGGGGTCGCTCCGCCGCCCGGGGTGCGGTAGCTCGCCCACGACGCGATCGACGCGCCGACGACCACGACGCCGAGCCCCACGGTGAGCGCCCGCCGGTGGGCCCTGACCGCGAACAGGAGCACGAGCACGGGCGGCCAGACGAGGTAGAACTGCTCCTCCATCGACAGGCTCCACGTGTGCCCGAACACGCCCTGCGTGGTGTCCCAGAACGAGCGGAAGAGGTTGCCGGTGTAGGTCAGGGCGATGAGGGCGGCCTCGCCGGCGGAGAACGACGCGCCCTTGTAGTCACCGACCCATGACCAGAGCGCGATGCCTGCGGCGACCATCACCAGGAGGGCCGGGTACAGCCTGAGCAGGCGCTTCACCCAGAAGCTGCCGAGGCGGATGCGGCCGGTGCGGCGCTGCTCGCCGAGGAGCAGCGACGTGATGAGGAAGCCGGAGAGCACGAAGAAGACCTGGACGCCGATGAAGCCGCCCTCGAAGCCCGCCACGTGCAGGTGGTAGAGCATGACGATGAGGATCGCGACGGTCCGTAGCCCGTCGAGCGCCGTGGCACGGTGTGCGAGGGGGCCGGCGGGGACTGCGGTGGTGCTGGACGTCGTGCCGGCGGTGGTGCCGGTCGCGGCAGCGGCGTCAGCGGCGGTCGGGGCCGCGGTCGTGCCAGTGGTCGTGGCCTGCGCGAGCGTGCTCGTCGACAAGTCGCCTCCTCGTCAGGGGTCGGGTTCCTGACCTGCCAGGATGCTCCGTCCGCCCATGAGCGACCTCAAGATCGACCTGTACGTCCGTTCTGCGACGGGGTCACGAGGGCGGTCAGGGCGTCGAGGCGCTCGCGGGCGATGGCCTGGAGCGAGCGGTCCTCGTCCGGGGCGATCCACTGCTGGAACGACAGGTGGAACACCGTGACGGCGGTCTCGGCCGCGAGCGTGGCTCCGGGTTCCTCGACGCCACGCTCCCGGAGGGCCTCGCCGATCCGGACCGTGAGCGTCGCCAGCTTGCCGAGTTCGCGCTCGCGGAGGGACGGCTCGGAGTCGATGATCGGCTGGCGTCGCCGCGACCACGCACGGCGCTCGTCCGGGAAGAACGCCGCCGTGCCCTCGAGTGCCCGGCTGACGAGCTCGATCGTGGGGGTGTCGGCGGGTGCGGTCCGGACGGGGTCGAGGAACATCGCGACGAAGTCCTCCTGTCCAGCGAACAGGACCTCGCGCTTGTCGGCGAAGTGCCGGAAGAAGGTGCGCTCCGTGACCTCGGCCGCCGCCGCGATCTCGGCGACGGTGGTGCGCTCGAACCCCTGCTCGGCGAAGAGGCGCAGGGACACGGCCTGCAGTCGCTCGCGGGTGCCGGGTTGCCAACGTGCCATGGGGAGAGTCTACTGATGACAGTGCATGACATCGGATGCTACGGTGATGTCAGTCAGTGACATCGGTTGCTGACGCATCCTGATTCGACTCGTTCGACTCGTTCGTCCTGGAAGGACTCACCATGCACGTGTTCGTCACCGGAGCCTCCGGCTGGATCGGCTCTGCCACCGTCGACGACCTCGTCGCCGCCGGCCACCGCGTCACCGGACTCGTCCGTTCGGACGCCGCCGCTGCTGCCGTCACCGCTGCCGGGGCCACCCCGCTCCGCGGCGACCTCGACGACCTCGACGCGATCCGCCGCGGAGCAGTGGACGCCGACGCGGTCGTCCACCTCGCCAACAAGCACGACTGGTCGAACCCGGCCGCGTCGAACGCCGCCGAGCGTGCCGCGGTCGAGACCATCGGCACCGCGCTCGTCGGCACCGACCGCCCGTTCGTGGTGGCCTCGGGCATCGCCGGGCTCGCGCAGGACCGACCGGCCGTCGAGACCGACGTGTCGCCGTTCAGTGGACCCGAGGCGATGCGCGGCGGCAGTGAGAACCGTGCCTTCGACTTCGTCGACCAGGGCGTCCGGACCGTCGCGGCCCGCTTCGCCCCGACCGTGCACGGCATGGGCGACCACGGCTTCATCGCGCTGATCACCGCCGCCGCGAAGCAGCACGGGGTGTCCGCCTACGTCGGGGAGGGCACCAACTCCTGGTCCGCCGTGCACCGGTCCGACGCCGCGCGGCTCGTCCGCCTCGGCCTCGAGCAGGCACCGGCGGGCACGCGCATGCACGCCTCGTCCGAGACGGCGATCCCGACGCGGGTGATCGCCGAGGCCATCGGCGAGGCCCTCGGGCTGCCGGTCACCTCGGTCGACCCGGCCGATGCCGTCGCGCACTTCGGGTTCATCGGCCAGTTCTTCGCGATGGAGATGTCGGGGTCGTCCGCCGCGACGCAGGAGCTCCTCGGGTGGCAGCCCACGGGCCCTACGCTCGTCGAGGACATCGCGGCGGGTGCCTACGCCGCCGCCGCGGCGCGGTAGCCGGGCGCGGCGGCCGGGCCGAGACTCGGCCCACCGGACAGCGTGCGCGGCGTTCGTGACGCACGGTGTCCGCCTGGGCGAGACTCGGCTGCGCGCCACCGGACGGGAGGCTCGTGCCGGCATGGCACCGAGCCTCCCGTCCGGTGCGTGGCCGGGAGCGCACGGCGCTTCCGACTCCACACGACAACGTGGAGGTCGTACGACAGCGAGGTTGTCGTGCGCTCGCTGGGGTGCCGCGTGCTCCGATGCCGAACGACAACCCCGAGGTCGTACGACAGCGACCCTGTCGTGCGCTGTCGTACCTCGGGCGGGTACTCGCGGCTACTCGGCCTTCTGCATCTGCCAGGGCTCGGGCTCGCGGTCGCCGTTCGGCCGCACCGGGCGGACGTCCCCGACGATCGGGATCGAGCGCTTCCGCATGAACCACAGGTAGCGCACGAAGAAGTGGGACAGCGTCGACAGGCGGTTGCCGTTGCCGAGCAGCGACGCGATGTGCACCGCGACCCAGGCGGCCCAGGCGACGGGTCCGACCATCGTGATGCCGCCCCGGAGCTGCGCCACCGCGGCGTTCGTCCCGATCGTGGCCATCGTGCCCTTGTCGTGGTACTTGAGGTGCTCGGTCGGCTTGCCCTCGAGCGTGCGGACGATCTGCTTGGCGATGTGCTTGCCGCCCTGCAGTGCCGGCTGGGCGAGCTGTGCGAGGGCGTCGTCCTGCGCGGCGATGTCACCGGCGGCCCAGATGCCCTCGACCCCCTTCACGCTGAGGTCGTCGTTGACCTGGATGCGCCCGCCGTGCGTCTGCGGCATGCCCCAGTTCGCCACCTCCTTGTGCGCGGCGACGCCCGTGGCCCAGATGACCTGCGACGCGGGGATGAACTCGCCGTCTGCGGTCATGACGCCGTCGCGGCGGACCTCGGAGACGCCGGTGTCCAGGCGGAGGATGACCCCGCGCTTGCGCAGCACCTTCGCCGCGTACCGACGGAGCCGCGGCGCGAAGGGCTTCAGCAGCTCACCGCTCCGGTGCACGAGCGTGATGGTGATGTTGCCGCGGAGGATCTCCGGGTACGCGCCCTCGAGTGCCTGGTCGCGCAGTTCGGCGAGCGCGCCGGCCATCTCGACGCCGGTCGCGCCACCGCCGACGATGACGATCTTGATCTCGTCGGGGCCCTGGTTGGCGGCGGCCTCCTCGAGCCGGGTGAACAGCTCGTCACGGATGCGCAGGGCCTGCGAACGGGAGTACATCGAGTAGGCGTACTCGTAGGCGCCCGGGGTGCCGAAGTAGCTCGTGTTGACGCCGTTGGCGAGGACCAGGTGGTCGTAGTGCAGGTCCTCCCCGTCGGACATCTCGGCGATCTTCTCGTCCGGTCGGACGTTCGTCAGGAGTCCGTGGCGGAAGTCGGCGTTGTCCTGCCGGGCGCGGAGGCTGCGGAGGAAGTAGGTCACGTCCCCGGCGTTCAGGCCGCCGGTCGCCACCTGGTACATGAGGGGCTGGAACATGTTGTAGACGTGGCGGTCGACGAGGGTGACGCGCACCGGGGCGTCGGCGAGCTCGCGCATGGCGGCGATCCCGGCGAACCCACCGCCGACGATGACGACGTGCGGGCGGGGGTCCTGCGGCATGGTGAGCTCCGGGGTGATGCGGTCAACGGCAACCACAACGGTACGCCGGTTCCGCCATCCTCCGGTCCACCCCTTCGGTCGACCGATCGGAGGACCGGCTCGCCGCCGTCAGTCGGCTCGCGGCGCGTAGGTGCTCAGGACGTTGCCGTGGCTCGTCACGGTGCTCTCGACCAGCCGCAGGCGCGTGGCCGGGTCGGTCGGTTCGAAGAGCTTCCGCCCGCTGCCGGCGACGACCGGGTGCACCATGAGCTGCAGTTCGTCGAGGAGCCCCGCGAAGAGCAGGCTCCGGACGAGCGTGACGCTGCCGCAGACCGCGATGTCGCCGCCGTCCCGCTCCTTCAACTCGCGCACGAAGTCGTGCACGTCGCCCTGGATCCGGGAGCTGTTCTCCCACGTCAGGTCGTCGCCGAGCGTGGTCGAGGCCACGTGCTTCTCGATCGGGTTGATCCACTGCCCGAACGGGTCCTCGGGGTGGGCCGGCCACCACTCGGACCACTCGGTGTAGCTGTTCCGGCCGAGGAGCACGGTGTCGGTGCGGCTCATGAACGTGGTCATGCCCGCCCCGAGCTCGTCGTCGAAGCTGTCGTACTGGAACCGGAAGGGGTCCTGCACCACGCCGTCGACCGACGTGAACAGCCCTGCTGTCACCTTGCGCATGGTCGGAGGCTAGTGCGCCGGCCGACGTGGCGACACCCCCGCGACGTCCACGCCGGCGACTGCGAGCCACGACTGCGTACTGTCGAGGTGTGCGCGCACTGGTGGAGACGGTCTCGGTGGACGGGATGCCCGTCCGGCTCCGGACGATCGCGCCGGCCGGCCGCCGTCACGATGCCCTCATGCCGACCGTGGTGCTGGTGCACGGCATCGGCATGTCGCACCGGTCGTTCGACCGGTCGCAGATCGCCCTGGCCCGCGAACACCGCACCATCACGGTCGACCTGCCCGGCTTCGGTGGCCTGCCCGGCGCCGGACGTCGGCTGGAGATCGCCGAGCTCGCGGACCTCGTCATGCGGGCAGTCCGCTCCCGCGGCGTGCACGAGAGCATCCTGGTCGGCCAGTCGATGGGGGCGCAGGTCGTCGTCGAAGCCGCCATCCGCCATCCGGAGGAGGTCGACTCCGTGGTCATCGTCGGACCGGTCATCGACGACCACCGGAGGACCCTGCTGCAGCAGGCACTGTCGCTCGGCGTCGACGGGTTCTTCGAGACGGCGCGGATGAACGTGGTCCTCGTGACGGACTACCTGCGGAGCCTCCGCCAGTACCGGTGGCAGCTCCGCCCGATGATGCGGTACCCGATGCGCGAGGCCGTCGGACGCCTCCGCGTGCCGGTCCTCGTCGTGCGCGGCCACCGGGACCCGATCGCCAGGAGCGCCTGGACCGCCCGGCTCGCGCAGGTCGCCCAGCGTGGGGCGCTCGCCGAACTCCGTGGGGCGCACCACGTGCAGGAGCACGAACCGGGCGCCTTCGCGGAGCTCGTCGACGAGTTCCGACGGATGCAGGCGCTGGAGGCGAGCCGGTGACTGGCTCGGTAGGTGACCCGGTGGGTGACCCGGTGAGCGGTGACGGAGGTGGGCAGGTCCACACGGGCCGAGCCGAGCCTCCCGTCCGGGTGGGACTGGTGCGACGGGCGTGGTGGGCCGTCCTCGACTGGTGCTACGCGATCCGCTGGCAGGTGCAGAGCCTCGGGCCGACCACCGCCGACGACTACCTCGACGGTGACGGTCAGCCGGTCGTCGTGATCCCGGGGGTCTACGAGACCTGGCACTTCATGCGGCCGCTCATGGACGCCCTGCACGACCGGGGACACCCGGTGCACGTGCTCGCGTCGTTGCGGCACAACCTCCGACCGGTCCCGATCTCGGCGGCAGAGGTGATGTCCTCCATCGAGGAGCTCGACCTGCGCAACGTGCTGCTCGTCACGCACAGCAAGGGCGGGCTGATCGGCAAGTACGCGATGGCGCACCTCGACCACGACGGGCGACTCGACCGGATGGTCGCGGTGTCGACCCCGTTCGGCGGCTCCGTGTACGCGAACCTCGCGCCCGTGCCGCACCTGCGGGCCTTCCGGGCGGCAGACCCCGTGCTCGCCGGGCTGGCGCGGGAGCTCGACGCGAACCGGCGGATCACCTCGGTGTACGGGGTGTTCGACACGCTCATCCCCGGGGGCAGTGCGCTCGCCGGGGCCACGAACGTGCGGGTGCCCGTCGGTGGGCACTTCCGGATCCTCGGCGACGCCCGGGCCCGTGACGCCGTGCTCGAGGCAGTCGCGCGGCGCTGACGCGGGGTTGCCTGCCGCAGTACGCCCGTGCCCGGTGGGTAGACGCGACGAGGCTCGTGTTGCGCGACAGAACTCGCCTTCCGCAGCGCGAGTCGTGTCGCGGGGCGCGAGGCTCATGGCCGTGTGGCCGCAGCCGCAGCCGCAGCCGCAGCCGCAGCCGCCCCGTCAGCGCCGGGCGACGCTCGCGCGCTCGACGATCCGGTGCGGGATCACGACGGTCGACGGGGGAGCGTCGCGGTCCGCGATCCGTGCCGTCAGCAGGTCGAGGGCGGCGTCCGCGAAGGCCCGTCGGTCGAACGACACCGTGGTCAGGGCGGGGATCGCGAACGCCGCACCGTCGACGTCGTCGAACCCGACCACGCTGACCTGCTCCGGCACGCGGACGCCCCGCGCCGCCAGGACGTGCAGCACGCCGAACGCAATCGAGTCCGTGAACGCGAAGACCGCGTCGGGCAGTGGGTGCGTGTCCAGCCAGACACCGAAGGCCCCGGCGGCGTCGGCCGTGGACCACCCGGGCAGCGGCACCCGGAGCGTCGGGTCCGGGGTGAGACCAGCGGTGCGGAGGGCGGCCTCGTGCCCGTTGACCCGTCGCTCGCTCGTGGCGGTGACCTGCGAGCCGTCGGCACCCGGCTCGGGTGCCCCGACCACCGCGATCCGGCGGTGGCCGTGGTCGAGCAGGTAGGTCGTGACCTCGTGGGCCGCGGCGCTGCTGTCGACGTGGACCTGGTCGACGTGCTCCGGCTCGACCTCACCGATGACCACCGTCGGCGGCAGTCCAGCGGTCGACGCGAGCACGCTGGCGCTGAGCGACACCGGGTTGAGGACCAGCCCGTCCACCAGATGTGCCCGGGCGCGGGACACGAGCTGGCGTTCCCGCTCGGGGTCGGCGGCGGTCTGGTCGAGCTGGACGACCCAGTCGCGCTCGCGGGCGAGCTCCACGAACCACCGGGCGAGTTCGGCGGAGTAGGCACTGCTCATCTCGGGCAGGGTCAGCGCGATCGCACCCGATCGGCCGTTGCGCAGCCCGCGGGCGGACAGGTTCGGGACGTAGTCGAGCTGCGCCAGCGCCTGTTCGACGCGTTCGCGGGTGTCGGGCCGCACGACCACGCCGCCGTTGATGACGTTGGAGACGGTCTTCGGGGAGACCCCGGCGAGGGCTGCCACGTCCCGCACGGTCGCTCGCATGGAGCAACCGTAGCGCGGCGGCGGTCAGGACCGGTGGTCGCAAGGTGAGCGATCACTGGACCGCGCCAACGCGTTACAACGATGGAACATCGTGGCAACGGGTTGCCAACCAGTTGCCCCACCCGACAGGGTCGCCTCAGGAATCCAACGGAGGAGGCCCGGAGTGACGAAGCTCGACGACCGCGTGCGCCGCACGGCAGGGACGACCGGGGGGACGGCATCGCCACCCCGCGCACCGGGACGACGGAGCACGTGGGAGCGCATCCGCCGCGACCGGGTCCTGCTGCTGATGGGACTGCCGGGCGTCGCGCTCCTGCTCGGCTTCCACTACCTGCCACTGCTCGGCAACCTCATCGCCTTCCAGGAGTACCTGCCGTTCGTGCCCCTGGGGCGCAGCCCGTGGGTCGGGTTCGACAACTTCGCGGTGATCGTGAACGGCGACCCGGAGTTCCTCGGCGCACTGCGGAACACGCTCGTCATCACCCTCGTACAGGTCGTGTTCGTGTTCCCGGCGCCGATCGTGCTCGCGATCATGCTCAACTCGCTGCTGTCCGAACGGATCAAGCAGGTCGTGCAGTCGGTGCTCTACCTGCCGCACTTCCTGTCGTGGGTGATCGTCGTCGCGGTGTTCCAGCAGATCCTCGGCGGCTCCGGCCTGGTGAACAACGCCATCCGGGCCGCCGGTGGCGACGCGATCGACTTCCTCGGCAACCCGAACGGCTTCATCGCGCTGCTCACCAGCCAGGTGATCTGGAAGGACACGGGCTGGGCGACGATCCTGTTCCTGGCCGTGCTCTCGCAGATCGACTCGAGCCTGTACGAGGCCGCGCGGATGGACGGCGCCAGCCGGTGGAGGCAGCTCTGGCACGTGACGCTGCCCGGCATGCGGGGGATCATCATCCTGCTGCTCATCCTCCGCCTGGGGGACTCCCTGACCGTCGGGTTCGAGCAGATCCTCCTCCAGCAGGCCGCCGTCGGGCGGACCGCGAGCGAGGTCCTCGACACCTACGTCTACAACAACGGCGTGCTCGGCGGGCAGTGGGGCGTCGCCGCCGCCGTCGGTCTCGTCAAGGGCGTCGTCGGTGTGCTGCTCGTCCTCGGCGCCAACAAGCTCGCGCACGTCTTCGGCGAAGCGGGCGTCTACCAGAAGGAGTCCCGATGAGCGCCACGCGCAGTGTCACCGTGCCGGCGGGGAAGGCCAGGAAGCACCGGCCGCTGGACGCGCCGCCGCTGCCCAGCCGGATGCTGACGGGCTTCGTCCTGCTCGTGATCTGCCTGGTCGTCCTGCTGCCCTTCCTCGGCATCGTCTCGACGAGCGTCGCGCCCTCGAGCCAGGTCAACGGCGCAGGCGGCTTCGTGATGTGGCCGCAGGGGCTCGACTTCAGCGCCTACGAGAGCATCTTCGCCGGCGGCGTGGTCACCCGAGCGCTCCTGGTCAGCGTCGGCATCACCGTCGTCGGCACGCTCATCAGCCTGTTCGTCACCGCGATGCTCGCGTACGCGCTCAGCCGCCCGGGCTCCTACGGGCACGGTGTCGTGCTCAGCCTGGTGCTCGTCAGCCTGCTGTTCGCGCCGGGGCTCATCCCGAACTACCTCGTCGTCAAGCAGTTCGGCCTGCTCGACTCGTACTGGGCGCTCATCCTGCCGACCGCGCTCAGCGCGTTCAACGTCATCGTGATGCGGTCGTTCTTCATGGCGATCCCGCGGGAGCTCATCGAGAGCGCCCGGATCGACGGCGCGGGGGACTTCGGCGTGTTCCTGCGCATCGTGCTGCCGCTGTCCAAGGCCGTCCTCGCCGTGATCGGCCTGTTCTACGCGGTCGGCTACTGGAACGCGTTCTTCAACGCGCTGCTCTACATCAACGACACCGCGAAGTGGCCCCTGCAGCTCGTGCTGCGGACGTACGTCATCAACAACGCGCAGCTCGGCGGGTCCGACCTCGGGACGAGCTCCGACGCCCTGCCCCCGCAGGCGTCGATCCAGATGGCGATCCTCGTCGTCTCGATCGTCCCGATCCTCGTCCTCTACCCGTTCCTGCAGCGCCACTTCGCCAAGGGCGTCCTGACCGGCGCCGTGAAGGGCTGACCCATGACGACCAACGCACCACGCGGCATCAGCCGCCGCGGACTCATCGCGGGCGGTCTCGGGATCGCGGCCACGAGCCTCCTGGCCGGTTGCGACACCGTGACCCGCTCGACCGACGTGAAGGCGATCAACCGGGCCGTCACGCTGCCGGACTACGTGCCGTGGGCCGGCGGACCGGAGCCGGTGCTGCCCAAGACCAGCGCCCTGATGCCGTCCGCGTTCCGACGGATCCCGTCGACCCTGGTGCCGACGGCCAGGGTGCCCGGCGACGGCTCGGCGCTGCACGGCAGCGTCCCGACGAACTCGCCGGTCCCGCCCTCGAAGGGCAGCAACCCCTACTGGCAGGGCCTCGACGAGCGGATGGGCGTCGACCTCGACCTCACGATCACCCCGAACGCCGACTGGGGGAACAAGTTCGCCACGCAGGTCGCCGGCGACACCCTCGGCGACGTCTTCACCGTCTTCGGCACGTTCTCGTACCTGCCGCAGTTCCTCGAGGCGAAGGCGGCCGACCTCACCGGGATCCTGTCCGGCAGCGGCATCCGCGACTACCCGTACCTGGCGAACCTGCCCACGGCGTCGTGGCGCGGCACCGTGTTCTCCGGCGGGATCTACGGCGTGCCCGTCCCGCGCGGGCCCCTCACGACCGGGGTGCTGCACCGCCGGCAGGACCTGTTCGAGGACCTCGGCGTGGACCCGGCGTTCGGGAGCCTCGACGAGTTCGTCGCGCTCTGCCGCGAGGTCTCGGAGCCGCAGCGCAACCGCTGGGCCCTCGGCTCCGTGCCGACGAACATCCTCGCCTCGATGTTCGGCGTCCCCAACCAGTGGGAGGAGGAGGGCGGCCGCCTCCGCCACATGTACGAGGTGGAGGCCTACCAGGACATGCTCGAGGCCTCGCGGAAGTTCCTGGCCGAGGGCCTCGTCCACCCGGACAGCGTCACCGCCTACAACGGCAAGGTCTGGTTCGTGCAGGGCTCGGCCCTCATGCTGCAGGACAGCTACAGCGCGATCCCCGGCCTACTCCAACAAGCTGAGCCCGGCAGCGGGTTCCGCATGACGATGGCCCCGTTCGTCGGACCCGGCGGCGCGACGCCCAAGCCGTGGCTCGGCGACCCGAACAACGCCATCACCGCGCTCGCCGCCGGCTCGGAGGAGCGCATCCGCATGCTGCTCGGCGTGCTGGACTGGTGCGCGTCGCCGTTCGGCACCGAGGCCTGGCTCTACCGCAAGTTCGGCATCGAGGGTCGCGACTTCGAGTACCGCGACGGCGCTCCGGTGCTCACGAAGACGGGCAACAGCGAGACCGCGCTCGGCGAGTTCCCGCTGCAGTACTTCACGGAGTGCCCGCTCCCGCTGTTCTACGCGGGCGCCCCGCAGATGACGGACGTCGTCTACGAGTCGCTGTCGTCCTGGCTGGAGGACGGGATCACCAACCCGACCTACGGGCTGTACTCGCCGACGAACTCCACGAAGGGACCGGCCATCGGCACGTTCGCCACGAGTGCGGTCAACGACGTCCTGCTCGGTCGCGCCCCCGTCTCCGGGTGGGGCTCGGTCGTCCGCGACTGGCGTCGCCGGGGCGGCGACGCCATGCGGCGGGAGTTCGAAGAAGCGTTGGAGGCGCGCGCCGGCGGCTGATCCAGGGGTGGCCCGGCCCACTGCCGGACGGGAGGCTCGGGGCGGGCTGGTCCCGAGCCTCCCGTCCGGTGGTGGGCCAGCCACCACATCCTCCGACCGGGCGGACCTGTCAGCGGAAGTAGTGTCCTGCCTCGATGTCCTCCAGCAGGCCGGGCTCCTCGGCCGACCAGCCGAGGAGCTCGTGCGCGACGGGTGCGGCGGACGGCTGGTCCATGGCGAAGACGCCACCGAGGAAGCCGTAGACCTCCGGGTCGACCGGCTCGACCGGCAGTGCGAGGTGTCGTCCGATCGCCTCGGCGATGTCGAGCATCCGGACGCCCTCGTCGCCGACGGCGTGCAGTCGGGTGCCGGCCGGTGCGCCGTCGAGTGCCAGGCGGTAGAGCCGGGCCGCGTCGCGGACGTGCACCGCGGGCCAGCGCTGGGTGCCGTCACCGAGGTACCCGGAGACGCCGTGCTCACGTGCGGCGGCGATCATGATCGGGACGAAGCCGAACCGGTCGCCGTCGCCGTGCACCGAGCGGGGCATCCCGACCACGGCTGAGCGGACGCCCTGCGCTCCTGCGGCGAGCACCGTCTCCGCGATCCGGAAGCGCCCGGCGACCGGGTTGGTGAGGTCTGGGGCGTCGCGTTCGGTCGAGACCTGTCCGGGCAGGACCGACGTCCCGCTCGTCGCGATGAACGGCTTGTAGCTGCCGGCCAGGGCTCCGATGAGGGCGTCGGTCGCGGCGGCGTCGATGCGGATGCCCTCGTCGAACCCGCCGCTGTCGAGGGAGAAGCCGAGGTGGACGACGCCGTCACTCGTGGTGGCGGTCGTGCGGAGGACGTCGAGGTCCTCGAGCGTGCCGCGCACGACCTCGGCCCCCGCGGTGGTGATGACGTCGGCGGACCGGTCAGATCGGGCGAGCCCGACGACCTGGTGTCCGTGGGCGAGGAGTTCGGGGACGACGGCTGAACCGATCCAACCGGATGCTCCGGCGACGAAGACGCGCATGTGCTGCTCCTGACGAGGTGATGGGACTGCGTGCCATCACTGTACACATGATGGGACGCAGTCTCATCAGTAAGATGAACATCATGGGTCGATGGGCATCAGGAGGTCGCGAGCGGCTGGAGTCCGCTGCGCTCGACCTGTTCGTCGACCCCGGGTACGACGAGACGACCGTGGCGCAGATCGCCGACCGCGCGGGCCTGACGCGCAGCACGTTCTTCCGGCACTTCGCGGACAAGCGCGAGGTGGTCTTCGGGACCGAGGACACGCTCTCCGACCTGCTCGTCGCCGCCGTCGCGGAGCTGCCGACGGGGCTGTCCGTCGCCGAGTACCTGACCGCGGCGTTCACCCGGGCGGGGGAGCTGGCGTTCACGGCCGAGCGGCACCGCCAGGCGACGCAGCGACGGACGATCGTCGCGCGGCACCCCGAGCTGCGCGAGCGCGAACTGCTGAAGCGAGCCGGCATCAGCGCCGCCATGACGTCGGCGTTCGCGCAGCAGGGCGTCGACGTGCTCGGGGCGCGGCTCGGCGGGGAGTTCGGGGTGCTGGCGCTCGACGCGGCGTTCGAACGGTGGACGGACGGCGAACCGACCGCGTCGTTCGGGGAGATCGCCGCCGACGTCGTCGAGCGGCTCGCGGAGCGGGCGGGCACGCTCCGCTGAGTGCGGGCGGTGCCCGGACGGTCAGTCCTGGCGGGCAGACCACTCGCGGAACGGCAGGGTGGCGTCCTCACTCGGCCCCTGTTCCGCGGGCAGGGCGCGCTCGTCGACGGGCTTGGCGTACTCGTCGTAGAACGTGTCGAGGGTCATCAGGCGGTTGCCGTCCTCGTAGTGCTCCGACTCCTGCTCGCGCGACGCGGCGAACACGACCCGGTCCGGCTGGGCGTAGTACAGCGCGCCGAGGCACATCGGGCACGGGTAGGCGGTGACGTAGACGTCCGTGCCGCTGAGGTCGGTGATGCCCATCTCCGCGGCGAGACGGATCGCGGAGATCTCAGCATGCGCCGTCACGTCGCCGGACTGCGCGACCTGGTTCGCGGCTTCCACCAGGACCTTGCCGTCGCGGACGACCAGGCAGGCGAAGGGCTTGCCGCCTTCGCGGACGTTCTGGACGGCGCGCTTGACCACGCGCTCGGTGAACCGGGTGTCGATCTCGGTGGTGCTCATGCCAGCGACGATGCCACTGGGGCCTGGACGGTCTCCGGGATCAGTCGCCTGGCTGGATGAGGCAGAAGGGGTGACCGGCGGGGTCGAGGTACACGCGGAAGCTCTCGATGCCGGCGTCGTCCTTCGCCTTCCCGGTGACGGTCGCCCCGATCGCGAGGACCGCTGCTTCGCCCACGTCGAGGTCGTCGACCTTCACGTCGATGTGCATCTGCTGCGGCACGTCCTGCGCGGGCCACTCGGGAGCCCGGTAGTGCTCGACCTGCTGGAACGCGAGCAGCGGCCTGCTGCCCTCGATCGGCAGCACGACCTCGGCCCAGTCCTCGTCGAAGGCCACGACCTCGCCGCCGAGGAGCTCCGCGTAGAACCGGGCGAGTGCACGGGTGTCCGCGCAGTCGAGGACGAGGACGTCGAAGGTGCCGATCATGCCGGTGAGAGTAGTCCTCAGGCGCTGGCGGAGGACAGGGCCTTCGTGATCCGTTGCAGCGACACCGTCTCGGCGGTCCCGAGTTCCTGCGCGAAGAGGCTGAGCCGGAACTCCTCGAGCATCCACCGGGCGTGGACGAGCTCGGGGTGTGCCCCGACGACCGGCGGGAAGGTGCCGCCCGCGTCCTCGTACCGGCCGGTGGCGACCGAGACCTCGCGCATCCAGGTGGCGTCGCGCCCGGGGTTCTGCAGGAGCTTCGTGACACGGGCCTCGACGCCCTGCAGGTACACCCGGATGCGGCGGAGGCGGTCGAGCCCCGCCACCGCGACGAAGCCCGGGAACACCAGGCGCTCGAGCTGCTGCCGCATGTCGTTCAGCGCGGGGAGCAGTGCCATGGACGTCGCCTGCTTCATCGCGCGTTCGGCCTTCCGCTGGGCAGCGAGGACCGCGGCGACCTCGGACACGGCGGCGAACATCGTGTCCACGACGCCGGCGGACACCGAGTCGCGGACGGCCTCGAACGACGCGCGCGTGTAGAGCAGGCCGTCGGGGTGCGCGGCGCGGATGCCGGCGTCCACCACGGCCGCGAGCACGTCGTCGAACAGCGCGGCCGTCGACGGGTACGGGCTGGCCGCCAGCGCGAGCTTCTCCTGCGACGTCAGGTGCGACTGGATGTACGACACGGGCGACGGCACCGCGAGCATCACGAGTCGACGGACACCGGCGGGCATGCGCACCGCCCGGTCGGCCGGGGTCGCCAACAGCTGCACGCCGACCGTGGCCTTGGGTCCGGAGCCCTCTTCGACCAGGGCCGGGTAGGCGCGGATGACCCCGCCGGCCTGCTTGGTGTCGAGCAGCTCGGGCAGGTCCGTGTCGGGCCAGGCCACGAGCCCCGAGCGCTCGAGCCGACCTGCGGGAGCGGCATCCGCGACCCGCGCGGCTCCTGCCCGTCGACCGCCCTGCTGCGTGGCACGCGCGACGCTCTCCTGCGTGCGCTCCTTGAGCTTGGTCTGCAGTGCGATGAGGTCCTTGCCGGCCTCGACCCGACGGCCGCGCTCGTCGACGACGGCGTAGGTCGGCAGCAGGTGCGCGGGGACCCGTGTCATGTCGAAGTCCTGCTCGGTGACCGGCACGTACGTCATGCGCTGGATGGTCTTGGCGAGGGTGGCGCGGAAGCTCTCGGTCGGGGTCGTCGGAGCGTCCTCGGGGAGTTCGTCGACGATCTTCTCCGCCCAGTCCGCTGCGGGGACGACGTTCTTGCGGATCTGCTTCGGCAGGGTCTTGATCAGCGCGGTGACGAGTTCCTTGCGGAGCCCGCGGACCTGCCAGTCGAAGCCCTCCTCGCGCATCCGGGGGAGCAGCGCGAGCGGGACCTGCACGCTGACGCCGTCGTCCTCGGCGCCGGGCTCGAAGCGGTACCGGACCGCCAGTCGGTTGTCACCGGACCGCCACTGCGTGGGGTACTCGGCGTCGTCCTCGGCAGCGGAGGCCGCGGACTCGTCGAGCAGGTCTTCGCGCCGCATGGTCAGCAGATCGGGTTGGTCCCGGCGCGTCCGCCGCCACCAGCCCTCGAAGTCGCGGGTGGTCGCGATCTCGGCCGGGATGCGGGCGTGGTAGTACTCGTAGACGGTCTCGTCGTCGAGCAGGATGTCGCGGCGCCGCGTGCGTTCCTCGAGCTGTTCGAGTTCCTTGCGGAGCGCGCGGTTGGCCCGGTCGAAGGCCTGTTGTGAGTCCCACTCGCCCTCCACCAGGGCGTGCCGGATGAAGAGCTCCCGCGAGTGCACGGGGTCGATGCGGACGTACTGCACCCGTCGTCGCTGCACGATGGGCACGCCGAACAGGGTCACGCGCTCGTACGCGACGGCTGCGCCCTGCTTCTTCTCCCAGTGCGGTTCGCCGTACGTGCGCCTGAGCAGGTCGCCGGCGAGCTGTTCGGTCCACAGCGGGTCGATGCGTGCCGCCGTCCGGGCGAACAGCCGGCTGGTCTCGACGAGCTCGGCGGCCATCACGGCGTCGGGCTGCTTCTTCGCGAGCACGCTGCCGGGGAACAGCACGAACCGGGTGTTGCGGGAGCCGAGGTAGTCCCGCTTCTCGCGGTCGCGCAGCCCGATCTGACTGAGGAGCCCTGCCAGGAGCGAGCGGTGGACGGCGTCGGGGTCGTCCCTGCGGTCGTTGTCCACGTGGACGCCGACCTGCTTGGCGGCGCGGGACAGCTGCCGGTACAGGTCCTGCCACTCGCGGATCCGCAGGTAGTTGAGGAACTCGGCCTTGCACAGCCGACGGAACGCGCTGGAGGACAGCTCGTCCTGCTTGTCCTGGATGTGGTTCCAGAGGCCGAGCAGGGTGAGGAAGTCACTGGTCGGGTCGGCGAACCGGGCGTGCAGCTGGTCGGCGTGGGCGCGCTTCTCGAGCGGTCGTTCGCGGGGGTCCTGGATGCTCAGTGCCGAGACGATCGCGATGACCTCGCGTCCGACGCCCTGCTTGCCGGCTTCGAGCACCATCCGACCGAGCCGCGGGTCGATCGGCAGGCGGGTGAGCTGTTGTCCGGACTTCGTGATCGCACCGGCGGCGTCCACCGCGCGGAGTTCGCGGAGCAGGTCGAGGCCGTCCTTGACGCCGCGGGAGTCCGGCGGCTGCAGGAACGGGAAGGCCTCGATGTCGCCGAAGCCGAGGCTGATCATCTGCAGGATCACGGCCGCCAGGTTCGTCCGCAGGATCTCCGGGTCGGTGAACTCGGAGCGGCGGTCGAAGTCGTCCTCCGAGTAGAGCCGGATCGCGATGCCCGCACTGGTGCGGCCCGCACGGCCCGAGCGCTGGTTCGCGCTGGCCTGCGAGATGGCCTCGATCGGCAGGCGCTGCACCTTGGCGCGCGGGGAGTACCGGGAGATGCGGGCCGTGCCGGTGTCGATGACGTACTTGATGCCGGGGACGGTGAGCGAGGTCTCGGCGACGTTCGTGGCCAGGACGACGCGGCGCCGGACGCCCGGGGTCGCGCTGCGCTGGAAGACCCGGTGCTGGTCGGCCGCGGACAACCGCCCGTACAGCGGCAGGACCTCGGTGCCGGGGTAGTGCTTGCCCTCGATGGCGTCCTGGGCGTCGCGGATCTCGTTCTCGCCGGACAGGAACACGAGGACGTCGCCGGGTGCTTCGCGCGCGAGTTCGTCGAGCGCGTCGGTGATGCCGGTGAGCTGGTCGCGGTCGTCGGCGCTGCTGCCGGCGTCGGCCGTCCGCGAGTCGGTCTCGTCGTCGGCTTCGGCGTCGTCGGGGTCGGGCTGGTCGGCGACGAGCGGGCGGTACCGGATCTCCACCGGGTACGTGCGCCCGGAGACCTCGATGATGGGGGCGTCGTCGAAGTGCGCCGAGAAGGACTGCGGATCGATCGTCGCGCTCGTGATGATGAGCTTGAGGTCCGGCCGCCGGACGAGCAGCCGCTTCAGGTACCCGAGCAGGAAGTCGATCGTCAGCGAGCGCTCGTGGGCCTCGTCGATGATGATCGTGTCGTAGCGCTTCAGGTCGCGGTCGAAGTGGATCTCGTTGAGCAGGATCCCGTCGGTCATCAGCTTGACCCGGGTGTTCGCGCTGACCTTGTCGGTGAAGCGGACCTGGTACCCGACCAGGTCGCCGAGTTCGCCGCCGAGTTCCTCGGACACGCGCTCGGCGATCGTGCGGGCGGCGATCCGGCGCGGCTGGGTGTGCCCGATGTGCTCGCGACCGAGTTCGAGGCAGATCTTCGGCAGCTGCGTCGTCTTGCCGGACCCCGTTGCACCGGCGACGATCACGACCTGGTTGTCGCGGATCGCCGCGGCGATGTCGTCCCGCCGCTGCGAGACCGGCAGCTCGGGCGGGTAGGTGATGACGAGCGGCGTGGGAGACATGAGCATTCCAGGATACCGCCCGCGGTCAGCTCGACGCGAGCTGCGCGGTCAGTTCCTCGGTCGAGCGTGCGGGCAGGGCGCACACGTGGTCGTGGCAGACGTACGCCGCGGGGTCGAGCGCGTCACGGCCGTCGAGCAGGGAGAACCCGGCGTCCGACCAGGCCCGAGCCTGCTCCGGCGTGACGGTGACGACCACGGAACCGGGGCGTCGAGCGGTGGCCGCGAGCGTCCGGAACTCGCGGAGCGCCTGAGCATCCGACGCGACCACGGCGATCTCCTGCGACGGCCGCTGCAGGCTGAGTGCCACCCCGAGGGCGTCCGCGTGGCCCAGTGGACGGGTGGTACCGGTGCGAGCGCGGTCGGCGACCAGACGACCTGCGGCGGATCGGTGACGGTCGTCGCCGGTCAGCGCACCGAGCAGCGCGCTGGCGTTCGCGAGCGCGATGGTGCCCGACCGGAGTGCGGTCTGCGGCTGTTCCCCGGTCGCGGTGCCCGAGGCCGCGAGCACCGGGTCGACGTCGAGTGCCCCCGCCAGCCCGTCGTCCACCAGGGAGCGTGCGGCCGTCGCGTACCGGAGCTCGCCCGTCACGAGCGCGAGTTCGAGGAGCCCCTCCGCGAGCAGCCCGACGTCCTCGATCGTCGGCGGCGCGGTCGAGACACCCCGAGGCGTGCTCGACCTGACCACCACGTGGCCGTCCTGCACGTGGGTGTCGAGCACGGCGTCCGCTGCGGCGCGGGCGAGCTCGAGCATCTCGTCGTCCCCGTGCCGGGCACCCGCGATCGCCAGGCCCCGGATCGCCAGGCCGTTCCACCCCGTCAGGACCTGGTCGTCGAGCGGCGGCGGGTCGAACTGCGCGCGCGCGCCGAGTGGCAGTCGGTACCACTCGCCCTCGACCCGGCGACCGTCGATCGTCGACTCGCTGTCCTGTGCTGCGACGAAGGCGCCGTCCCCTCGCCGGAGGGTGTCACGCAGGAAGTCGGCGATGCCCCGCGCCTGGTCTCGCGGGGCGATCGCGAGGAGCCCCGCGTTGTCGTAGAGCATCCGCTCGTAGTGCGGCACGCTCCAGTCGCGCTTGGTCGCGTACCGGAAGACGCCGCCGTCGGCGTCGGTGAGCTCCGATCGTGCGATCACCAGGAGCGACCGCTCGAGCAGTCCCACCGCGACGTCGTCGCCGTCCGCAGCGACGTCGGCCAGGAACTCGAGCAACGGCGCGGAGGGGAACTTCGGTGCGCCGCCGAACCCACCATGGACGGCGTCCTCACCCTGGGCGAGCGCGTCCACGACCCCGCGGATCACGTCGACCGACGGGAGGCTCGGCTCGTCCCCGCCCCGCCCGTCACCAGCGTCGTCGGTCGCCTCTGCCGTCCCCTGCCGGATCGCGGTCGCGATCGCCGACGCGTTCGCGTGCACCTCGGGCCGGCGGTCGCGCCAGGCGTCGAGCACCGCGCCGAGGACCTGGCGGAACGCCGGGTGCGCGCCCACGGGGGTCGGCGGGTAGTAGGTCCCCGCGAAGAACACGTGGGCGTCCGGGGTCATGAACGCGGTCAGCGGCCACCCGAGCTGGTCGGTGAACGCCGCGGCCGCCGCCATCGTGCTGGCGTCGACGTCGGGACGTTCTTCACGGTCGACCTTGACCGCCACGAAGTCCTGCCGGAGCAGCTCGGCGATCTCGGGGTCGGCGAAGCTCTCCCGCGCCATGACGTGGCACCAGTGACACGTGGCGTACCCGATGGACACCAGGACCGGGACGTCGCGGGCGCGTGCCTCGGCGAAGGCGTCGGGCCCCCACTCGCGCCAGTCCACCGGGTTGTCGGCGTGGAGGCGGAGGTAGGGGCTGACGGCGGTGCCGAGCCGGTTGTCGTTCATCCATCCAGCGTGCCCGCTCCCCGCTGAACGGGCCCGGCGGCGTGACGAAGTGGGGAGAGAACGCCGTCGTCCACAGCCTCAGTCGGGGAGCCACCCGGTCAGGGACGCGAGCCGACGCGCGACGTCGGTGGGGGCCATGGTGTCCGTGTCGATCCGGGTGACCCGGTCCGGGGAAGCCGTGTCGAGCCTCCCGGCCGTCCTGGTGCTGTGGGCCAGCTGGTCCTCCGCGAGCCGACCGCCGGCACGATGCTCGAGGCGGGACGCCGTCGTGTCGTCCCCGGCGCGCAGGAGCACGGCGACCACGCGCGGGTCGTCGCCCATGGCGGCGGCGAGCCGGTCCGCCTCGAGCACCGACACGGTGTTCGTGTAGACGAGCCGGTGGTGCCCGAGCTCCCGGTAGTTCGCCCAGATCGCAGCGAGGTTCCGCTCGGCGAGCCGCGCCTCGGGGTGCTCGACGTGCGGAGCCGGGTGCGCCAGGTCGAGGACGTCGCCCTCGATGACGGCGTGCCGGACGTCCGCAGCGCTCAGGAGGTCGTGGAGCGCCTCGGCCGCGGTCGACTTGCCCACGCCGGAGCGTCCGCCGACGAACAGGACCTCGGACCGGGCCACGCGGGTCAGTCCGAGCCCATGGAGAGCAGGACGAGGGCGGCGTCCTCGGGGCCGTAGTCGAACATGCGGTCCCAGAACGGGTCGGACGCCCACGGGACGTCACCGTCGGCCGGGGTGCGCTGTGCGGTCTCCATGAGCCAGTCGAGCTCCGGTCCGACGGCCTGCTCGAAGCGCGGTGGCTGCCAACCGAGGGAGCGGGCCGCCGTCGTGTCGAGGACGAACGGCGACGGCGACGACCACGGGGTGACGCCGACGAAGGCCGGGGCGTCGGCGTCGAGCAGGACCTCGTCGAAACGGTGGTCCAGGTGCGCCGCGACCGTCCGGACGATCTCCAGGACGCTCGGAGCGGTCTCGTCGGCGACGTTGAGGATGCGACGGTCCGGCGCGTCCGCGACCAGGCGCACGAGCGAGGCGATGCCGCTCGCCGCCGTGGTGTGGTCGACGCCACGGCCGTGGTCAGCCAGCAGGACGCGCTCGCGGCCGTCCAGCACCCGTCGGCCGACGAACCACTCGCGTGGTCGGCCGATGCCCGGGCCGTACACCTTCGACGGTCGGAGCACGGTGACGGGGAAGCCGTGGTCGAGCAGCAGCTGTTCGGCGGCCACCTTCGAGGCGCCGTAGCCCTCGCGGCTGGTGGGGTCGGCGTCCGCGGCGGCCACCGTCGGCTGGATCTCGGTCACGGCGCCGCCGAACACGGGGCGTTCGGGCGAGTTCGCGTGGCGGCCCTGCTCGTCGACGTAGACCGCCTTCGACGACACGAACACCGTCGAGCCGACGTCGGGCAGGTAGGGGAGGAGCTGGGCGGCATCGTCGCGGGTGAGCCCGACGGTGTCGACGAGCAGGTCGGCGCCGGGGCGGAGGAGCTCGCGGAGCACGGTCGTGTCGCGGCGGTCCCCGGGGACGAACGTGGCGCCCGTGGCCGTCAGGGCGTCGGCTGCCGGCCCGCCGTGGCGTGCGACGACGTCGACGTGCCAGTCGTCGCCGCCTCGGCCGGAGCTGCCTCGGAGCTCGCGGACGACGGCGGAGCCGATGCCGCCGGTGCCGCCGAGGACCACTGCGCGTCTGGTGCTCATGCCGCCCAACCTAGTGGTGCGGGGTGGTCCGGCCGCGCGGTGGGTGCGCCGTGCCCGCGGTGTTCTGTCCACCGTGCGCCGTGCCGGGGCGCCGAGCCCGTCAGGACGCGATGGGCTCCGGTTCGCGGCGCCACCAGTCGGCCAGCGACCCGTCGTACACCTGCACGTGGTCGTGCCCCAGGACCGTCAGCGCCAGGGCGTCCATGCACGCGGCACTGCCGACGCCGCAGTAGGTGACGATCTCGTCCGCGCCGAGCACGGGAGCGAAGACGTCCGCGAGTGCTGCGCGGCGTCGGAGCGCGTTGGAGTCCTGGTCGATGACGTGCCCGAGCGTGATCGGGGTCGTCCCCGGGACCAGTGGGGGGTGCTCGGTGCCGAGGACGCTGTCGTCGGCCGCCAGCACCAGGGCCGCGGGCTGCGAGCCGTCGACCGCGCGTTCGACACGGCTGCGGTCGGCCCAGAGCGGGCGTTCCTCACCCGCGAAGAAGGCATCGGCTGCGTCGACGGGGCGGTTCCTGAGGCTGCCGATGCGCACCGGGCGGCCTTCGTCCCGCCACTTCACGAACCCGCCGTCGAGCACGGCGACGTCGTCGAAGCCGAACGAGCGGAAGATCCACCACAGGCGGGCGGACCACTCGCCCACGCTGTCGTCGTAGACCACGACCGTGGAGGTGTTCGTGATGCCGAGGGCCCGGGCGGCGCGCTCGAAGTGCTCCGCCGACGGCCGCGTGAAGGGCAGGTCGGCGTCGGGCGTGGAGAAGTCGGTGACGAGGTCGGCGTAGCGAGCACCCGGGACGTGCCCGCGCTGCTCGTAGGAGTCCTGCGCGGCGCTCCAGGTCGTGGTGTTCCCGACCCCCGCGGTGTGCACCGAGGCGTCGAGCACGACGAGCTCGTCCGCCCCGAGGTGGTCGGCGAGCCACTGCGTCGACACGAGCGGCGAGGTCAGGACGGGGGGCATGGGTCCGACGATAATGCGGACCCCTGACGTGCCCCCGTGGATCAGCAACACTGCGCAATGCAGGCGCGGTGGGATCGGCTGTGGGGGAGTGGCCGACGGGCGCTTCTGTCCCCGCTCCGACTCGGACTCGGAACGACAACGTCGAGGTCGTACGACAGCGATGGTGTCGTTCCGAGTCGGGCGGGCGGCGAGTTGCGAGCAGGGGCAGGGCGCGTCGCATCGGGGAGCCCTGACGCCCCACACACACGGACAGCCCGCCCGACCGGAGTCGAGCGGGCTGTCCGCCGTGCAGGTGGTGCGACCGCTAGTGCGCCGCGACCGGGACGCTGCCCGTGGCGTTCGCGCTGAGGTGCGCGAGCTTCTCGAGGCGGACGCTCTGTCGGTTGATGAGCAGTCCGCTGGCGATCGCGACGAGCACGAGCACACCGGCCGAGATGCCGAACGCCGCGTGGTAGCCGTCGAGCGTGGCCTGGGCCTGCTGCAGCTTCGTCGGGGCGGCGGACAGCCCGGAGAGGCTGTTCTTCACGACGTCGGCGAAGATCGTCGACAGCAGCGCGGTGCCGATCGAGCCACCGATCTGCTGCATGGTGTTCACCGTGGCCGAGGCGACACCGGCGTCGGCGCGGGCCACACCGGTCGTCGCGGTGTTCATCGCGGACGAGAAGATCGTGCCCATGCCGAGCCCGATGACGACCAGCGCCGGCAGGACGGTGCCCGCGTAGGAGCTGTCCAGGTCGGTGCGGAGGAGCAGCAGGAGCCCGGTCGCGGCGACGAGGCCACCGGCGAAGATCAGGACCTTCGGACCGACGCGGGGCAGCAGACGGCCGCCGATCTGCGTGGCCGAGATCATGATCGACAGCGGCATCGGCAGGAACGCCAGGCCGGTCTGGAGCGCCGAGAAGCCGAGGGTCTGCTCGAGGTAGTAGGTCAGGAACAGGAAGATCCCGAACATGCCGATCGCCACGAGGCCGATGGCGACGAACGAACCGCCGCGGTCACGGTCGAGCACGACGCGCAGGGGCAGCAGCGGGTGTGCGACGCGGGTCTCGATGAACACGAAGGCCGCGATCAGCACGACACCGACGGCGAGCATCGCGATCGTGACGGGGTCGTCCCAGCCGTTGGTCTCCGCGTTCGAGAACCCGTAGACGACGCCGACCAGCCCGAGGGTGATCGTGATGACACCGAGGACGTCGATGCGCGGACGGTTGGCCTTCGGGGGCTTCACCATGAACACCAGCGCGCCGATGACCCCGAGGACCGCGAAGACCACGTTGACGTAGAGGCACCAGCGCCACGAGGTGTACTCGGTCAGGACGCCGCCGAGCAGCAGGCCGATGGCCGCGCCGGAACCCGCGATCGAGCCGAAGATGCCGAACGCACGACCGCGTTCCTTCGGGTCGCGGAACGTCGTGGTCAGCATGCCGAGCGCGGACGGGGCCAGCAGCGCACCGAAGGCACCCTGCAGGGCGCGGGCGGCGACGAGCAGCCCGAACGAGTCGGCGAGTCCGCCGAGCACCGAGGCGACGGCGAACCCGACGAGCCCGATGATGAAGGTGTTCTTGCGGCCGAAGAGGTCACCCAGGCGACCACCGAGCAGCAGCAGGGAGCCGAACGCGAGCGAGTACGCCGTGACGACCCACTGCCGCTGGTCCGTGCCGAACCCGAGGTCCTGCTGTGCCGAGGGGAGCGCGATGTTCACGATCGTCGCGTCGAGCACGACCATGAGCTGCGCGAGGGCGATGACCGCCAGGGTGATCCAGCGGTGGTCCTTGCGCGGTGCGGTGGCACCGGATGTCGCGGGCGCCGAACCGGTGGGTGCGGGCGCGGTCTGTTCTGCCGTCACAGCAGGCCTCCTTCGAGAAGGGGTGGAGGGTGTTCGCAGCGCGCGCCGTCGGGCACTGTAGTGATGTGGTGGAACCGGATGCCAGGCATCCGGTTCCGCCTACTGTAGACCAAAACGGACGGAGTGCATCCGCTTGTTCCCAGAAAGTTCAACTACGGTCAGGGACGTGAGCACCACCGACCAGCACGCCGACCTCGAGCGGCCCCTCAGAGCCGACGCGGCACGCAACCGCGAGCTGATCCTGCAGACGGCGCGCAAGTGCTTCGCGGAACGCGGGCTCTCGGTCACGCTGAACGACATCGCGCACGAAGCCGGCGTCGGCGTCGGCACCGTCTACCGCCGGTTCGCCGACAAGGACTCCCTGATCGAGGCCCTCCTCGCCACCAAGTTCGAGGCGATGAACACCGCAGCCGAACGTGCCGCCGAGGAGATCGACCCGCGCGAGGCACTCCGCCTGTACCTGATGGGCGTGTTCGAGTTCCGCGCCAGGGACCGCGCCCTCGCCGACGCGATCATCCGTGCCGGCAAGGCGCGTCCGTCGATCGTGCAGGAGCGCGACCGTCTCGAACGCCAGGTCACCGCGATCATCGGTCGTGCGCGGGACGCCGGCGTGGTCCGCGACGGCTTCGACTACCGTGACCTGCCGATGCTCACCACGATGATCGGTTCGGTCGCCGACGCCACGCGGGCGCACGACCCGGACGCCTGGCGTCGCTACGCCAAGGTCGTCATCGACGGCGTCCTGCCCCCGACGGGTCCTGACGGCATGCTCGGTGACCCGCTCGACCGCGCGACCCTCGAGCGCGCGCTGCACGCCCAGCCCTGACCGGCACCCGCCGGGCTGGAGGCCCGTGGCGGCCTGGCACCGAGCCTCCCGTCCGGTGGATGGTCCGGACCGGACCCCCCGGGCGACCAGCGCGCCCCCGCCTACAACCAGCTCGGCAGCCAGTAGTGCGACCGGACGAAGTCCCACGGCACCTGCATCGCCGTCCACATCGGGTACCAGTACGCCGAGGCGAGCAGCACCACCACGAGGTACACCCCGATCCACACGATGGCCCTGGTGCGACGGGGTCGTGGGTCATCGCGTGACCCGAGCAGCACCCCGATCACGGCGGCGATGGCCATGACCATGTAGGGCTCGAACGCGATCGTGTAGAACTGGAAGACCGTCCGGTCGACGTAGAGCAGCCACGGCAGGTAGCCGGCGCCGACGCCCATCGCGACGAAGCCGTACTCCCACCGACGGCGCAGCACGAACCACACGAGCAGTGCGATCACGGCGGCCACCGACGGGTACCAGATGAACGGGTTCGCGATGCCCGTGATCGCGGCCCCGCAGCGGTCCACGGCGCAGCCCGACTCCCCGGCGTTCGTGCCGACGTAGTACATCGACGTGGGGCGCTGCATCAGCATCCAGAGCAGCGGGTTCGCCTGGTACGAGTGCGGCGTGTGCAGGCCGATGTTGAAGCCGTAGATCTCCGACTGGTAGTGCCACCAGTTCTGCACGCTGTCCGGCACCCACGACAGCACGCCCGTCCACCGCTGCCCTCCGGACGCGATCCACTGGCGGTCCCAGCCGTCCTTCGACACGAACCAGCCGGTCCACGACGCGACGTAGGTGACGGCGGCGATCGGCACGGTGAGCAGGAACGACACGGGGGCCTGCTGCAGGAACGCGCTCGAGGACCAGAACTCGATGCCCGCCCGCTTCCGCAGCATCATGTCGACGAGCACGGAGTACACGGCGAAGAACGCCAGGAAGTACATCCCCGTCCACTTCGTGCTCGTCGCCAGCCCGAGTGCCAGGCCCATCGCGAGCAGCCACGGCCGCCACAAGAGCACCGGCCCCCAGAGCGTGTCGCGGCCGGCAGCGACACGGCCGGCCACCCAGCGGTCGAGCCGCCGTTCCGTCCACCGCCGGTCGAGCAGCAGTGCGCCGAACCCGAGCAGCACGAAGAACGTCACGATGCCGTCGAGCAGCGTGACGCGCGACATCACGATCGCCTGGCCGTCCACCGCCATGAACCCGCCAGCGAGCGTCCCGACGAGCGTCGACCGGAACAGCGACCTGGCGATCACGGCGACGAGGAACACCGTCGCGATGCCGAGCACCGCGACGGCGAAGCGCCAGCCGAAGGAGTTGTCGGGGCCGAACAGCAGCATGCCGAGCCCGATGAGGTACTTGCCGAGCGGCGGGTGCGCGATGAACTCCGCGGCGCTCGTGAAGATGTCGGTCTGCCCGCTGGTGAACCGCTGATCGGTCGTCGGGCTCGTCTGATCGGTCGGATTCGCCGGCCAGGTGCCCTCGTAGCCCAGGTGGACGATTGACCAGCCGTCCTTGACGTAGTAGGTCTCGTCGAACACCAACGCGTGCGGGCGCCCCAGGTCGACCAGGCGCAGCAGCGCGGCGACGACGGTGACCACGATCGGGCCGCCCCAGCGCCACGCGGCGAGCCGCCAGCCGACCGACAGCAGCCGTCCCCACCAGTCGTCGAGACGTGACCCGCGGGGTACGTCGGGCGCAGAGAGGGGCGCGTCGGCCAGGTCCGTGGTCACCCGCACGATCCTACGGATGCGGCGCGCGGGCTCGCTGCGACGACAATGGGGCTGTGATCGTGCTCGCAGCAACTCCCATCGGCAACCTCGGCGACGCGTCGCGCCGGCTCGTCGAGACCCTCTCGAACGCCACGATCGTGGCCGCGGAGGACACCCGCACCGCGATCCACCTGATGCGGGCCCTCGGGATCGAGAACCGTCCGCGGCTCATCCCGCTGCACGAGCACAACGAACGAGCCCGCGCAGCCGAGGTCGTCGAGCTCGCCAGGGACGCCGACGTGGTCGTCCTGACCGACGCCGGCATGCCCGCGATCAGCGACCCGGGCTTCCCCCTGGTCGAGGCTGCGGCCGCCGCCGGAGTGACTGTGACCGCGCTCCCGGGGCCGTCCGCGGTGCTCATGGCGCTCGCCGTGTCGGGCCTGCCGACCGACCGCTTCACCTTCGAGGGCTTCCCGACGCGCAAGCAGGGGGAGCGCCGCCGGGTCTTCGAGGCCCTGGCGGGGGAGCAGCGGACGATGGTCTTCTTCGAGTCGCCGCACCGGCTCGCCGACACCCTCGCCGACATGGCCGCCGCGTTCGGCGACGACCGCCGCGGTGTCGTGTGCCGGGAACTCACGAAGCTCTACGAAGAGGTCAAGCGGGACTCCCTCGCCGGGCTCGCCGCCTGGGCAGCCGACGGCGTCCGCGGGGAGATCTGCGTCGTCGTCGCCGGAGCGTCCGCCTCGGACGACGTCGTCTCGATCGAGGACGGCGTCCGCCTGGTCCTCGAGCGCGTCGCCGCCGGCACCCGCATGAAGGAGGCCTCCGCGGCCGTCGCGGACGCGACAGGGCTCTCCAAGCGGGACCTGTACGAAGGCGCGCTCGCCGCGCGGTAGTCGCGACCAGGGCCGGACGGGAGGCCCGGTGCGGGCCCGCCACGAGCCTCCCGGCCCGGTTCTCCACAGACCGCTGCCCGGCGCGTCATCAGGTCTGGGCGCGCCCGTAGGATGGTCCGCATGTCCGACGGCTCCTCGTTCAGCATCACCACGCCGATCTTCTACGTGAACGACGTGCCCCACATCGGGCACGCCTACACCGAGGTCGCCGCTGACGTCCTCGCGCGGTGGCACCGCCAGCGTGGCGACGACACCTGGCTGCTCACGGGCACCGACGAGCACGGGCAGAAGATCCTGCGTACCGCCTCGGCGAACGACGTCTCCCCGCAGGAGTGGGCCGACCGCCTGGTCACCGACGCCTGGAAGCCGCTGCTGGACACCGTCGACGTCGCCAACGACGACTTCATCCGCACCACCGACGCCCGCCACGAGCGTGGCGTGACCGCGTTCCTGCAGAAGCTCCACGACGACGGCTACATCTACGCCGGCGAGTTCGAGGGCTTCTACTGCGTGGGGTGTGAGGAGTACAAGCAGCCGAGCGACCTGGTCCCCGGCACCGGTGCGTACGAGGGCCAGCAGGTCTGCGCGATCCACTCGATCCCGGTGGAGGTCCTGTCCGAGCGCAACTACTTCTTCCGGATGTCCGACTTCGAGCAGCGCCTGCTCGACCTCTACGAGTCGAACCCCGAGTTCATCCAGCCCGAGAGCGTCCGCAACGAGATCGTCTCCTTCGTCAAGCAGGGCCTGCGCGACCTCTCCATCTCGCGGTCGAGCTTCGACTGGGGCATCAAGATCCCGTGGGACCACGACCACGTGCTCTACGTGTGGTTCGACGCCCTGCTCAACTACGTCACGGCGCTCGGGTACGGCAGCGACGACGACGAGGCCTTCCGGCGCCTGTGGCCGAGCGTGCACATCGTCGGCAAGGACATCGCCCGGTTCCACGCGGTGATCTGGCCCGCGATGCTCATGGCCGCCGGGCTCCCGGTCCCGAAGCGCGTGTTCGGCCACGGGTGGCTGCTCGTCGGCGGCGAGAAGATGTCGAAGTCGAAGCTCACCGGCATCGCGCCCTCGGAGATCACCGACACGTTCGGTTCTGACGCCTTCCGCTACTACTTCCTCCGTGCCATCACCTTCGGGCAGGACGGCAACTTCTCGTGGGAGGACATCTCCGCCCGCTACCAGGCCGAACTCGCGAACGGGTTCGGCAACCTGGCGTCGCGCATCCTCGCGATGCTGCAGAAGTACTTCGACGGCGCCGTGCCGTCGCGGGGTGCGCTGTCCCCGTCCGACGTCGCGGTCGACGACCTGGCGCGGTCCGTTACCGAGCGTGCGGACGCGGCGATCGAGGCCTTCGCGCCGCACGACGCCATCGCCACGACGTGGGAGCTCGTCGACGCGCTGAACGGGTACATCACCGAGCAGCAGCCGTGGGCGCTGGCGAAGGACGATGCCCAGCGGGAGCGCCTCGGCACCGTGCTGACGACCGCACTGCGCGGGCTCGGGACCGTCGCCGTGCTGGTCTCCCCGGTGATGCCGAAGGCCACCGCGAAGCTGTGGGCCTCGATCGGCGCCGGTGGCACGATCGACGAGCAGCGGGTCGACCGCGCCTTCGACTGGCAGGGCGCCGACCAGGTCACGCCGCTGGAGTCCGGCCTCTTCCCGCGCATCGAGCAGGCGGAACAGGGCGCAGCGTGAGCGACGCGCACCTCCGCACGCGCGGCGACGCGGCGGACCCGAAACGGGACCTCTCCTACCCGCCGCTGCCGCAGGCGCTCGTGGTGCCGGTGTACGACAACCACACCCACATGGAGATCGCCGACGGCGGGGACAACGCCCTCGACTACCGGGAGCACCTCGACCGCGCGTCGAGCGTCGGCGTCCGCGGTGTCGTGCAGGTCGGCACCGACCTCGCGACCTCGCAGTGGTCGGCCTCGATCGCTGCTCGCGAGCCGCGCGTCCTCGCCGCCGTCGCGCTGCACCCCAACGAAGCACCCGCCCTCGACGCCCAGGGACTCCTCGACGAGCACCTCGCCGGCATCGCCGAGCTCGCCGCGCTGCCCCGGGTCCGGGCGATCGGTGAGACCGGGCTCGACTTCTTCCGCACCGGTGACGACGGCCGCGACGCCCAGGTCCGGTCGTTCGAGGAGCACATCCGGATCGCCAAGGAGCACGACCTCGCGCTGACGATCCACGACCGCGACGCCCACGACGCCGTGGTCGAGGTCCTCGACCGCGTCGGCGCCCCGGAGAAGACCGTCTTCCACTGCTTCTCCGGCGGCCCCGACCTCGCCCGGCTCTGCGCCGAACGAGGCTGGTACATGTCGTTCGCGGGCACGGTGACGTTCAAGAACGCGCAGCTCCTCCGTGACGCCCTGCACGTCGCCCCTCGGCACCTCGTCATGGTCGAGACCGACGCGCCCTACCTGACGCCCACGCCGTTCCGCGGCCGGCCGAACGCGCCCTACCTGATCCCGCTCACCCTCCGCTCCATGGCCGAGACACTCGGCACCGATGCCTCGATGCTCGCGGCGCAGATCGCGTCGAACACCGAGCTCGTCTACGGCGCCTGGGATGCCGAGCCGGTGACGGTGGACGAATGAGCGCGCTGCTCGGTCCCGCCGAGATCCGCGACCTCGCCACCCAGCTCGACGTCACCCCGACCAAGAAGCTCGGGCAGAACTTCGTGCACGACGCCAACACCGTCCGGCGCATCGTCGCCGCGGGCGGCGTGACGGCGACGTCGCAGGTGCTCGAGGTCGGACCGGGCCTCGGATCGCTGACGCTCGGGCTCACCGAGACCGGCGCGCCGGTCACCGCGGTGGAGATCGACGCCCGGCTCGCTTCCCGACTGGCCACGACGGTGTCGTCGATGCAGCCTGCGGCGCAGCTGACCGTGGTCCACCAGGACGCCCTCCGGCTGTCTGCCGACGACCTGCAGGTGGCGCCCACGCACCTGGTCGCGAACCTGCCGTACAACATCTCCGTGCCCGTGCTGCTGCACCTGCTCGCGACCTTCCCGTCGATCGAGCGCTCGCTCGTCATGGTGCAGGCCGAGGTCGGGTACCGCCTCGCCGCCGACCCGGGCAGCAAGGTCTACGGCTCGCCGAGCGTCAAGGCCGCCTGGTACGGCTCGTGGCGGATCGCCGGGCAGGTCAGCCGCCAGGTGTTCTGGCCGGTGCCGAACGTCGACAGTGTCCTCGTCGGGTTCGTGCGACACGACCCACCCGGGGACGAAGCGCTGCGTGCGCAGGTGTTCGCCCTGGTCGACGCCGCCTTCCAGCAGCGTCGCAAGATGCTCCGGCAGGCGCTCTCCGGGCTGTTCGGCAGCAGTGCCAGTGCCTCGGAGATGCTCGAGGCCGCCAGCATCGCGCCGACCGCGCGCGGTGAGGAGCTCGGCGTCGACGAGTTCGTGCGCCTCGGCCGGACGGTCCTCGCGGCGGCCTAGCGCTCGTCCGCTCCGCTGGCGACGGCTCCCGCGGCGGCTCCGTTCGCGTGGAGCGCGGCGATGACCGCGTGTGGGTTCTCGCAGCGGAACGACAGGTCCCGCTTGCCCCGGATCCGGAGACGGACTCCTGGGCCGTTGTCCATGAGGACGCCGGTCCCCGTCCCCATGCCGGTGCGGATGCCCCAACCACCCCACTCTGAGCCGCGCAGCTCCACGGGGCGCGCTTCAACGATGTCCACCGGGTCCACCGTGCGGCGGTACCAGAACGGTGTCATGCGGATGACGAGGGCGTCGTCGACCACGACGGACATCCGCGCGACCGCCATTGCGACACCGAAGACGCCGATGACGACGATGGTGCCGATGGTGACGACGAGGTCGACGGTGTTCGGCTCGGTAGCGGCACTGGACGGTGCGGTGACCAGCACCACCGCGATCGCCACACTGCTCAGGACCATGCCGATACCGATCAGGCGGAAGGCCATCGACGTCCCGATGTGTTCCTCGTGGTGCACGTTCCCCATGTGTCCATCCTGCCGAGCATCGTCCGGCCTGTCGAATCATATTCTGCATGTCGTACGAGTGAAGCGTGCGACAGGGGTCCCGCGACCCGCCGCTAAGCTCTCGACGTGCACCGCCCGAACCGCCTGACGATCACCATCACGCTGCTGTTCGTGCTCGCCGGGCTGGTCGTCGGCGGGATCGCGGTGTCGCGGCTCCTGGTGTCACCGGAGAGCGACGTCGCTTGGGTCTCGGTGCTCCTGGCCCTCGGGATCGTCCTCTGGGGCGCGAACTTCGCCACGCTGGGTGGTCACGACGACCCCGAGGACGACGCTCCCGCCAGCGTCTCGACCCGCACCGAGCTCCTCACCTCCGCCATCGTCGCCGCGCTCGGGCACGTCCTGCTCCGGACGGCTGCAGACGTCCCACCGCTGCTGTGCCTGCTGGCGGTCGTGGTCGTGGTGGGCTTCGGCATGACGGAGCGCATCCTGCGGAGACGCCGAGGACGGCAGCGCCCGTCCGAGGGCTGATCAGCACGCCGCACGGTGCGCGCTCCCTCGGCCCGTGCGAGGGTGACCACCCCGTGCGGGCGCACAGCCGCGCACGGGGTGGTCAAGCTCGCACCGAGCGACGGCCCGCCGCCCGACCATCCTCAGTGCGCGGCGAGCATCTCGATCAGCTGCTGCTGCGTCCCGTCGCGCTCGGCCCACCGGAGCGGCAGCACGTTCTGCACGAGGACCTCCGGCGACGCCCCGGCGGACAGCAGCGCGACGACCTCGTCGAGGTACGCCGACAGGGGCATCCCGCCGAAGTCCACGCCCTCGCCCTGGATGTCGGTCGCGACCGCCGGCGGCACGAGCTCGAGGACGGACACCGGGGAGCCGACGAGCTGCTGCCGGAGCGACAGCGTGTACGAGTGCACGGCGGCCTTCATCGCGTTGTAGGTCGGGGTCGCGGCGAGCGGCGTGAAGGCGAGCCCGGACGAGACCGTCATGACGGTGGACGCGGGCTGCGCGAGCAGGTGCGGCAGGAAGGCGTCGACGAGCCGCACGGTTCCGAGGAAGTTCGTCGTGACGGTCGCCTCGGCGTCCGCGAGGTGCGCCGACGACCGCAGGTCCTCCTGGCGCATGATCCCCGACATCGTGACGATGGTGTCGAGCGCCGGGTAGGCCTCGGTGACGGAGGCGGCAGCCGCGGTGATGGAGGCCGCGTCATCGACGTCGAGCTGCACGGTGCCGAACCCGTGCTCGGCGGCGAGGGAGTCGAGCAGCGACTGCCGGCGCCCGCCGATGACGACGGTGCTGCCGGCCTGCTGTAGTCGGAGGGCGAGCCCGAGGCCGATGCCCGAGGTCGCGCCGGAGATGAAGACGGTCGAGTTCGTGATGTCCATGTCGACCACGATGCCCGGGCGTCGACCGGTCATCCAGAGCCCGGACATCGGGGGACCGCCGGTCCCTGGCTCCGAAGGGCGCCGCGCAGCAGACTGGTCCGCATGGACCGTCCCGAACTCGCCGACTTCCTCCGCCGTCGTCGCGAGCTCCTGCGCCCGGAGGACGTCGGGCTCGGTACCGGCGCCCGTCGACGGACGCCCGGGCTCCGCCGCGAGGAAGTGGCCGCCCTCGCCGGCATGTCGGCCGACTACTACACCCGCCTCGAACAGCAGCGTGGTCCGCAGCCGTCCGAGCAGATGGTCGTCGCGATCGCCCGGGCGCTCCGGTGCAGCCTCGACGAACGTGACCACCTGCTGCGGCTCGCCGGCCACAACGCCCCGGTCCGCGTCCACCGGTCCGACCACGTCGACCCGGCGATCCTCCGGGTGCTCGACCGGCTCGAGGACACCCCCGCCATCGTCGTCAGCGACCTCGGCGAGACCCTCGTGGAGAACCGCCTCGGCGCTGCGCTCCTGGGCAGCAGCGTCGGTCTGACCGGCAACGCGCGCTACCAGCCGTGGCGCTGGTTCATGACCGACACCGAACCCGCCCGGTACGCACCGGAGCAGCACGAGCGCCTCGCGCGGGCACAGGTCGCCGCCCTCCGTGCCGCGGTCGGCGCAGCGGGCCCCGGTGATCGTCGGGCAGCGGCGCTCATCGCCGACCTCGACGCGCAGAGCGAGGCCTTCCGCGCGCTCTGGGCCCTGCACGAGGTGGCCAGCCGGTGGGAGGACCACAAGACCTTCGTGCATCCGGAACTCGGGCGGATCACCGTCGACTGCCAGGTGCTGCACACGTCGAACCAGGCGCAGGCGCTCCTGCTCTTCACAGCACCCGCCGGCAGCGAGGACGCCCAGAAGCTGGAACTGCTGGGCGTCGTCGGCGCCCAGGTCTTCAGCGAGTAGCCGCCCAGTCCGAGCGGCCGACGCCGACGCTCGCTGCGGACGTCGGTGGTCGTGCGCTATCCTCGGTCTCGCAGGACGCCTCGAGCCTCCCGCACCTCGCCAGCGCCCCGCCCACCAGCGGGGCGTTGTGTCGTCCTCTGCGGCTCCGGGCACCAGACGTACTCCCTGATCGTGATCGAGCGGATGCGCCGGACGACGTCTGCCACGGCCTTGGCAGCGCGTGGGTCAGACTCCGCGATCGTGCGGTCGCGGTTGAGGAAGAACGTCGCGAAGTCCGCGGCCTGCAGCATCCGGCTCTCGTGCGAGGGACCGAAGTACAGCGTGTCGGCGATGCGTGTCAGAGCACGGTTCGTGTACCCGGGGACGCTCGCGACCTTGAAGTCGCGCAGACTCCGCCGCGCGTTCGCAGCGGAGTGGTGCTCGTCAGCGAGGACCAGACCGAGCTCTTCCGGCTGGTCCAACAGACGCAGACGATCGTCCACCTCTTCCAGGACCTGCGCCAGTGTCAGGAGATGCGCCGGGTAGGCAGCGGAGCCGTACCTCGCTCGATGGGCTCGGAGGTCGACGCCTCGCAGGACGAAGGCCGCGGATGACCGTTGGAGCGCCTTCGCCAACAGGCGAGCAGTCTTGATCCGCCAGCCGAGCGGGACACTGCACCATGCGCCCTTCCCGTGGAAGAGGTCCACTGCGTGGAACTCCGTCGAGGGGACGAACCCGGGGACGTTGGCAGCCACGAGCGCTGCGATCTCGTCGAAGGTCCGCTCGATCGAGCGGACTGCTTCGGCATCGACGATCAGTGCACCGAAGAAGTAGTAGGCATCGTCCCTCGCGGATTCGTCGATGAACACGAGGCGCATGACGAGCCAGCATACTGAAACACCAGTACGAGTCGTCGGATCGACACCGCACGTCACACACCTGGCACCCGCCGACCGACCGTGCCTAGGGTGGACGCGTGACCACTCCGCGCGTGTACGTCATCCACGAGAACCCCGAGTGGTTCCCGCCGCTCGCCGCCGCCTTCGAGGCCGAGGGCGTCCCGGTCGAGGAGATCCTGCTGACCGAGGGGCAGATCGACCTCGCCGCCGAACCCGAGCCCGGCGTCTACTGGTCGAGGATGTCGGCGAGCTCGCACACCCGCGGGCACGAGCACAGCAAGGAGTACACCCGCGCGGTGCTCGGCTGGCTCGAACGTGCCGGTCGGCAGGTCGTCGGCGGCAGCCACGTGCTCGAGCTCGAGGTCTCGAAGGTCGCCCAGCACGGGCTCCTGCAGCAGGCCGGCTTCGACGTCCCCCGCACCACGGCCGTGTTCGGCACGACGACGCTCAAGCAGGCCGCCAGGACGTTCACCGACGGCCAGGACGTCCCCTTCATCACGAAGCACAACCAGGGCGGCAAGGGCCTCGGCGTCCGCCGGTTCGACTCGCTCGCCGAGTTCGACGCCTACGTCGACAGCCCCGAGTTCGAGGCCCCCGTCGACGGCATCACCCTGCTGCAGGAGTACCTGACGGCGCGCGAGCCCTTCATCACCCGCGTCGAGTTCGTCGGCGGCGAGTTCGTCTACGCCGTCCGCGTCGACACCAGCGCGGGCAGCTTCGAGCTCTGCCCCGCCGACGCGTGCGAGGTCCCACAGGCCATCGCGGGAGCCGTCTGCGACGTCCCGGGCACCGAGACCGCGGGTGCCCCGCCGGCCTTCAGCGTCCGGACCGAGATCACGGCGGCCCACCCGCTCGTGCAGCAGCTCCGCACGTTCCTGGCCGACCAGCGCGTCACGATCGCGGGCGTCGAGTTCATGGAGACGACCGACGGCCGCACCGTCGTCTACGACATCAACACGAACACGAACTACAACCCCGCGGTCGAGGAGTCGGCGCCGGCCTCCGGCCCGCGCTCCATCGCCCGGTACCTGGGCGGCCTGTTGGACGCGGAGTACGCGACCGCACCGGCGCGCGCCTGACCTGACCACCCACCGGACGGGAGGCCCGGCTCGCCACCGGCACCGAGCCTCCCGTCCGTCTCCGCTCACCACCTGAGGAACCCACCACCGTGCGATTCGGATACTGGACCCCGCTCTTCGGCGGCTGGCTGCGCAACGTCGACGACGAGCAGATGCCGGTCACCTTCGACTACGTGAAGCGCCTGGCGCAGCGCGCCGAGCGGATCGGTTTCGACCTGACGCTCGTGCCGGAGCTCAACCTCAACGACATCAAGGGCGTGGCTGCCCCGAGCCTGGAGGCCTGGGCGCTCGCGGCGGCCATCGCGGCGACGACCGACCGGCTCGAGATCATGGCGGCGATGCGGCCGGGGTACCACCTGCCGGCCGTGACGGCGAAGCAGGCGGCGACGATCGACGACATCTCCGGCGGCCGCTTCACGTTCAACGTGGTGAGCGCGTGGTGGGCCGAAGAGGCGCGGCAGTACGGCGGCATCTTCTCCGAGCACGACGACCGCTACAAGCGGACGGCGGAGTTCGTCGAGGTCATGAAGGGGCTGTGGCGCGAGACGCCGTACTCGTTCCACGGCGAGTACTACGACGTCGAGAACGCCCACCTGGAGCCGAAGCCGCGCGTCACCCCGCGCATCTACGCCGGCGGCGAGAGCGAGGCCGGCAAGGCGAGCATCACGCACTACGCCGACGCCTACGTCACGCACGGCGGCACCGTCGAGGAGCTCCGGTCGAAGATCGCCGAGATGCGTCGGCGTCGCGAGGACGCGGGGCTGCCGCCGTTCGAGGCGTTCGGCATGGCCGCGTACGCGATCGTCCGCGAGACCGAAGCAGAGGCGCAGGCCGAGCTTGCGCGGATCACCGACGTGCAGCACGGCAAGGCGTACGAGTCGTACCAGGACTTCATCTCGAAGTCGCAGCTCGAGCACGTGCCCTCGCTCGAGGACTACTCGGTGTCGAACCGGGGGCTGCGGCCGCAGTTCGTCGGGACGCCCGAGCAGGTCGCGGCGCGGATCCGCGAGTACGAGGACGCGGGCGTCGACACGCTGCTGCTGCAGTTCTCGCCGCAGCTCGAGGAGATGGAGCGCTTCGGCGAGCAGGTCATCCCGCTCGTGCGGGCGTCGGTGCCGGACGACGCCGTGTCGTCGACCGTCGGTTCGGGGCTGGTGTCCTGATGGCGGT
Organism: Curtobacterium sp. VKM Ac-2865; assembly: GCF_015350905.1. GTDB lineage: Bacteria > Actinomycetota > Actinomycetes > Actinomycetales > Microbacteriaceae > Curtobacterium. The sequence goes on from NZ_JADKRZ010000004.1 coordinate 230,546, forward strand.
CGAGGACGACTGGGCCTTCGAGACCCGGCAGATCCGGGCCGGCTTCAAGTCCGACCCGGGCTTCGGCGGGAACGTGCCGCCCATCGCCCAGACCGCGGCCTTCGTCTACCCGTCGGGTGAGGACGCCGCCGACCGGTTCCTGCTGAACGCGCCGGGGCACACCTACTCGCGGGTGAACAACCCGTCGGCCGCGGCACTGGAGCGTCGGATCGCCGACCTCGAGGGCGGGGTGGCTGCCCTGGCGCTCGCCTCCGGGCAGGCAGCGACGTCGCTCGCGGTGCTCGGGCTCGCTCGCGCCGGGGACCACATCGTGTCGAGTGCGTCGCTGTACGGCGCGACCTACACGCTGTTCGCGTCCACGCTGAAGGACCTCGGCATCGCGTTCACCTTCGTGCAGGACCCCACCGACCTGTCGGAGTGGGCCGCGGCGGTGCGGCCGGAGACCCGCGCGTTCTTCGGGGAGTCGATCCCGAACCCGCGTGGCGACGTCCTCGACTTCGCCGGGGTGGCCGGGGTCGCGCACGACGCCGGCGTCCCGCTGATCGTCGACAACACCATCGCGACGCCGTACCTGGTCCGGCCGATCGAGCACGGGGCGGACATCGTCGTGCACTCGGCGACGAAGTACCTGGCCGGCCACGGCAGCGCCATCGCCGGGCTCATCGTCGACAGCGGGAACTTCGACTGGGCCGCGTACCCGGCGAAGTACCCGCAGCTCACGACGACCGAGCACTCGGGGTTCTCGGGCACGAACTTCGCCGAGAAGTTCGGACGGCGTGCCTTCATCCAGCGCACCCGGTCGAAGCTGTCGGCGGACCTCGGGCCCGCGATCGCCCCGTTCACCGCCTTCCTGGTGCTGCAGGGCATCCAGACGCTGTCGCTCCGCATGGACCGGCACGTGCAGAACGCCGCCACGGTGGCCGCGTGGCTGGAAGCCCACGCGCAGGTCGAGCACGTGCACTACGCCGGGCTGCCGAGCTCCCCGTGGCACCACCTGCAGCAGCGGTACGTCCCTGCCGGTCCCTCTGCGGTGCTCGCGTTCGACCTGGCCGGCGGCGTCGAGGCAGGTCGTCGCTTCGTCGCGGCACTGCAGCTGTTCGACCACGTGTCGAACATCGGTGACGTCCGGTCGCTCGTCGTGCACCCGGCGTCGACGACCCACGTGCAGATGACCCCGTCGGAGCGGGCCTCCGCGGGTGTGGGCGAGGGGCTCATCCGGCTGTCGATCGGCCTGGAGCACCCCGACGACATCCTGGCGGACCTGGTGCGGGGCTTCGCGGCTGCCTCGTGAGCTGCTGCCTCGTGAGCGGGCGGAGGGCAGCGGGAGCGGAGCGGGATAGGTTGGGCACATGACCTCGCTGGCGGCACCGACCCGCGTTCGGACGCGCGCTCCCGGCAAGATCAACGTGTTCCTGTCCGTCGGTGCCCTGCAGGACGACGGCTACCACGACGTGGCGACGGCGTACCAGGCGGTGTCCCTGTTCGAGGACGTCGTCGCGGAACCGGCCGACGACTTCACCGTGACCTTCACCGGCTCGGTCGACACCACGGGCGTGCCGGTCGACGGCACGAACCTGGCGATCCGGGCCGCGCGGCTCGTCGCGGAGACCGCCGGGTACTCCGGCGGTGTGCGGCTGACGATCGACAAGCGGGTGCCCGTCGCGGGCGGCATGGGCGGTGGCTCGGCGGACGCCGCGGCGACGCTCCTGGCGGTCGACACGCTCTGGGGCACGGCCCTGGGTCGCGACGAACTCCTGCGGCTGGCGGCCGAGCTCGGCGCGGACGTGCCGTTCGCCTTCGCCGGCGGCACCGCGGTGGGCACCGGGCGCGGCGACGAGCTGAGCCCCGCGCTGGCCAAGGGCGAGTTCCAGTGGGTGCTCGCGCTCAGCGACGACGGCCTGTCCACACCCGCCGTGTACCGCGCGCTCGACGAACACCGCGAGCGCTACCGTGCCGACATCGCGCCGGCGCCGTCGACGCCGGTCGTCGAGTCGAACGTGTTGCAGGCCCTCCGTGCCGGCGACCCGGACCTGCTCGCCGACTGCCTGCACAACGACCTGCAGGCCCCGGCGATGCACCTGCAGCCCGGGCTCGCCGCCACGCTCGAGGTCGGGGAGCGCTCGGGCGCCCTCGCGGGGCTGGTGTCCGGCAGCGGGCCGACGGTCGCGTTCCTGGTCGCCGACATCGACGCCGCGCTCGAGGTCCAGGTCGCGCTGAGCGCCGCCGGGCTCGTCGCGGTGCGTGCCACCGGGCCGGTGCACGGCGCGCGCGTGGTGCACTGACCGCTCTCGCGCTCGCGCGCTCTCGCCCGCCTCGAGCGGGACGAGGCTCGTCCCTGGCGACCGTTCTCGGGCCTCGGTCCGCGAGGACAGTCGCCCAGCACGAGCCTCGTGCCGTCCGGGCGCTGCCGGTGGGCTCAGTCGGCCAGGCGCTGGAACAGGACGTGGTCCTGCCACTCGCCGGCGATCCGGAGGTAGCGCGGCGCGTAGCCGTAGCGCTCGAAGCCGTTGTTCGCGAGGACCCGCTGCGACCGCTCGTTGTGGGGGAGCGTGCCCGCCTCGACACGGTGCAGCCCGAGCCGGTCGAAGGCCATCCGGGTCGCGAGTCCGACCGCCGCGGTCGCTGCGCCGTTGCCCGCGGCGTCCTCGGACACCCAGTAGCCGAGCGTCGCGGAGCAGAACGCCCCCATCACGATCGAGTTGAGGTTGATCCGTCCGACGACCACCCCGTCGGTGGTGATGACGAGCGGCATCATCACGCCCTGCTGTCGCCGCCGGACCGCCGACTGGATCTCGGCGCGCTGCCCGTCCACCGTGAAGAAGGTCTCGGGGCGGGCCGGGTCCCACGGAGCGAGCCAGTCGCGGTTCCGAGCGAGGAGGTCGCCGAGCCGTTCGGCGTCGGCGGGCTCGATCGGGCGGACGTCGTGCTGCATGACGGCAGCATGGCACACCGAGCGTCCACGCCCTCGGAGGTCAGCGGACGCGCACGTACTCCGTCATGATGACCGTGCCGGTCTTCCAGCGCTGCTCGGCGACGAAGCCGTGTCGTTCGAGCACCTCGGTGGTCTTCGGCTCCTTGTTGCGGGAGGTCCCGCCGACGAACCAGACGGTGTCGATGTCGCCCAGGCGTGCCGGCACCGTCGTGGCGACGTCGCCGGTCTGGTTCCACAGCACACCGGTCTCGGCGCCGTTCTTCCGCACGCCCAGGTCGGTCATGCCGGTGAACGCCCACGGGTAGGAGACCCGTATGATGTCGGCCGTGGTGCCGGGGTGCCCGTAGACACTGCCGAACACGACTCCTTCGTCGGCGTCGGGGCGGGCGTCCCGCGCGGCGGCGATGATCGATGCTGCCTTGGCCCAGGTCGAGTCCTGCTTCGCCATCGGCTGCTTCACGGCGACGGCCGCGGGGATGGACAGGACGAGCAGGAACGCCACGGCCCCCGCGACCCACGCCCGCGGGCGGAGGAGCGTGACGGCGAGGGCGATGAGGATCGCGACGAAGGGCAGGCTCAGGCTGGCGTACTTCGGCGAGTACAGGTGTTCACCGAGCGCCGTCGCCCCGACGAGTGCCGCGGTGGGCACGACCATGAGCGGGAGTGCGACCCGCACGGCCTGCATCCGGAAGAGCGCCCGGACGGTGGGGGAGGGGCGACGGGCCTGCACGACCGCGGCCACGACGCCGACGACCATCAGCGTCCAGGCGACGGCGGCCGTGGCGTCGTCCGCGCCGAACCAGGCCGTGGCGAAGACCTGCGCGAGGGTGCGGTCGCCGACGGGGCCGATCCACCCGACCTGCCGGGACTGCGACACCACCGCGAGCACGAACGGGGAGGCGATGAACGCTGCGGCACCGGACGCGATCGCCCACCGCACGAGCGCCCGCCCGGGCACGAGTGGCGGTGCGAGCTGGGCGCGGACGGACAGGTCGGCCCGCCGGAGCTCGGACCGGCGGGCGAGCAGGGTCCAGAGCAGGACGACGGCGTGCGCGACGACGGCGAGCGACAGGTAGACGTTGAACGTGACCGCGACCAGGGCGAGTGCCCCGTAGGCGATCCACCAGCGGGTGGCGTGGTGGCGCGACCGCGTGCGACGCATGGCGGTGAGGCCGACCAGGGTCAGGCAGACCGACAGCGTGGTGATCGTGGCGTAGGGACGGCCCTCGGACCCGGCCCACTGCACACGGGGCAGCGCGAGGAAGACGAGACCGGCGACGATGCCGAGTCGCCGGCCACCCAGGCGGCGCCCGAGTGCCACGACCAGGGCCGCGGCGACGCCGATCGCGAGTGCGCTCGGGAAGCGGAGGGTGAACGGCGTGTAGCCGACGAGCCAGAACCACGCATGCATGAGGGCGTAGTAGAGGCCGTGGACGGCGTCGACCGAGTGGAGCTCGGCCCAGAGCTGGGCCCAGGACCGCTGGGCGCTCGTGACCGTGGCGGCTTCGTCGTACCAGAGCGACGGCACCCACGAGAAGGCGGCCGTGATGAGGACGGCCAGGGCACCGATGGTGAGTTCCGGGGTCCGCACGACGGCGAGGCCGACGGCGCCGGACACGCCACGCAGCCGGGTCCGCACCGCGGGGGCGGACACCTGACGGGGCACGCCGATGGTGCCGGTACGGGGGGAACTCACGGGGCCGACGGTATCGACGGCCCCTGGGCGACGACCCGATGATCTGCCCCGTGCTCCTGAGAATGTCACATTGTGGTTCGGAGCCCTCACAGCATCCGACGGGTCGGACCTGCGGGCGTCGAGTGGGGCAGAGCCGCTAGCATCCGGGGATGAGTCGGTTGCGGGTCAAGGACGCGGCGCGGTACCTCGGGGTGAGTGACGACACGGTCCGGCGGCTCGTGGACGCCGGCACCTTCTCGCGTCTTTCGGACGATGCCGGTCGTGTGGTGCTCGACGGGCGCGAACTCGCCGTGCACGCGAAGGCCCACGGCGGCGCGCTGCCCGACCCCGCGTCGTCCGTCAGGAGCTCGGCGCGCAACCGCTTCGTGGGGATCGTGACCGAGGTCGTCACGGACACCGTGATGGCGCAGGTCGAGCTGCAGTGCGGGCCGCACCGGGTCGTCTCGCTCATGAGCGCCGAGGCCGTCCGGGACCTCGGGCTCGAGGTCGGGTCCGTGGCCGTCGCCTCGGTCAAGGCCACGATGGTGACCGTGGAGACCCCCGATGACGACGACTGACGACACCGCCCCGACCCCTGACCACGCGGCCCCGGCCACCGCCCCGCTCACCCCGGCCCGCCGCCGCCTCGGCTCCCGCACCGCCGCGCTCGACGCCGGCGGTGACCGCACGCTCGAGCGGCTCGCGGCGGCGCGGGTCCTCGTCCTCGGCGCCGGTGGCCTCGGCGCCCCGGTCGTGGCGTACCTGGCTGGCAGCGGGATCGCCCGGCTGACGATCGTCGACCCGGACGTCGTCGACCCGTCGAACCTCGCGCGGCAGACGCTCTTCACCGCGGCGGACGTCGGCCGTCCCAAGGCGCAGGTCGCCGCCGAGCGTGCCGCTGCCGTCGACCCCGAGTGCCGCGTCGACGCCGTCGTGGAGCGCTTCCACGCCGGGCTCGTCGCGGGGCACGACGTGGTCGTCGACGCCGCCGACTCGCTGCTGGTCACCCGGGCCGTCTCGGACGCCTGTGCGGCCGGGCACGTCCCGTTCGTCTGGGGGAGCGCCCTCGGGTACGACGGGCAGGTCACCGTGTTCGACGACCGGGTCGTCGACTTCCACGACCTGCACCCGGACGTGCAGCCGGACGAGGGCTCGTGCGCGCTCGACGGTGTCCTGCCCGCGCTCTGCGGTGCGGTCGGCTCCGTGATGGCCGCGCAGGTCACCGCCCTGGTCGCCGGACTCGGCGAGCCCCTGCTCGGCCGGGTGCTCAGCGTCGACGCCCGGCGGTGGCGCTGGACCGAGAGCCCGCTCCGCCGGGGGGCCGCGTCGCACCGTCCGGCGCAGCACGCCCCCGCCGACGACACCGTGCTGCCCGTGATCGCCGCGTCCGCCCTCGCCGCCCGGATCGCGGACCCGGCGGACGACGTGCTCGTCGTCGACGTCCGGACGCCGGAGGAGCGCGCGCAGGGTGTCGTGCCGGGTGCCGTGCCGCCGGAGGACCTGCCGGCCGACGACGGGCGCGTCGTCGTCGTGGTGTGCGCCCGCGGCCCCCGCGCCGTCGCGTGGGCCACCGAGGCGACCGCGTCCGGCCGCACCGCGGTGGTGCTCGACGGGGGCATGCAGGCATGGGAGCGCGAGGGGCTCCCCACCACCTGAGTCGCATCTGCGGCTAGGTTGGTGTCCAGGAGACGCGCCTGCGTCCGAGGGAGACGCACTGTGCGCAGCAAGACCACGACCACGATCACCGTCGCAGCTGCAGCGCTGGTGCTGCTCACCGGCTGCAGCACCGGCCAGGCGAGCGGCACGGCGAGCGGCACGAGTACGCCCAGCAGCACGAGCCAGGCGACCGCTGGCCCGACGGGCTCGATCACCGTCTTCGCCGCCGCGAGCCTGCAGCAGACCTTCACCACGCTCGGGAAGGACTACGAGCATGCGCACCCCGGCACGACGGTGACGTTCTCCTTCGCCGGCTCGAGCGACCTCGTCACACAGATCCAGAACGGTGCCCCCGCCGACGTCTTCGCGAGCGCCGACGAGCCGAACATGCAGAAGCTCACCGCCGCCGACCTGATCGACGGCAGCGCACCGGCCTTCGCGACGAACACCCTGCAGATCGCCGTCGCGCCCGGCAACCCGAAGCGCATCGACGACCTCGACGACCTGACCGCACCCGGCCTGCAGGTCGTCACGTGCGCCGCGCCCGTGCCCTGCGGTGCGGCGACGCAGAAGGTGGAGCAGGCCGCTGACGTGACGCTCCGCCCGGTCAGCGAGGAGCAGTCGGTCACCGACGTGCTCGGCAAGGTCGAGTCCGGTCAGGCCGACGCCGGTCTGGTCTACGTCACGGACGTCCGCGGCGCGGGCGGCAAGGTCGACGGGGTCACGTTCGACGCGGCGCGGAAGGTCGTCAACACCTACCCGATCGGCGTGGTGCACGGAGCTGCGAACGCCGATCTCGCCCGGTCGTTCAGCGCGTACGTCCGATCGGAGGATGGACAGAAGGTCCTGGCTGACGCAGGGTTCGGCGCCCCGTGAGCGCACGGCGACCCACCCCGTGAAGACCCCCTGGTGGCTCCCCGTCCCCGCGGTCCTCGGCGGCCTGTTCGTCGTCGTGCCCGTCCTCGCGATGGTCGGCCGGGTGCACTGGGGCTCCTTCGCCGCGCTCGTCACGTCCCCCGCGTCGCTGACCGCTCTCGGCCTGAGCCTCGGCACCGCCGCTGCCGCGACGGGCATCGCGTTCGTCCTCGGCCTGCCGCTCGCCGTCGTGTTCTCCCGCGTCCGCTCCCGCTGGGTCGGCGTGGCCCGTGCGGTCGTCCTGCTGCCGCTCGTGCTCCCGCCCGTCGTCGGCGGGCTCGCGCTCCTCGCGGCCTTCGGTCGGCTCGGACCCGTCGGCAGCTTCCTCGACGCGCACGGCGTCCGCATCGCGTTCACCACCGCGGCGGTCGTGATGGCGCAGACGTTCGTCGCGATGCCGTTCCTGGTCACGTCGGTCGAGGGTGCCCTCCGCACCAGCGGCGACCGGTACGAGCGCGTCGCCGCCACGCTCGGCGCGGATCCGACCCGCGTCCTGCTCACCGTCACGCTCCCGCGGGCACTCCCGGGCATCGCCTCGGGCCTGGTGCTCTGCTTCGCCCGGGCCCTCGGGGAGTTCGGCGCGACCCTGACCTTCGCCGGCAGCCTGCAGGGCGTCACGCGGACCCTGCCGCTCGAGATCTACCTGCAGCGCGAGGTCGACCCGGACACCGCGATCGCCCTGGCGCTCGTCCTCGTGGTGGTCGCGGTCGTCGTCATCGGCGCGACCTCGGTCCGCTCCGGTCTCCGGCCGGTGACGGCATGAGCGGCCTGCACGCCCACGTCGTCCTGCGGGGCCGCGACGTCGACGTCACACTCGAGGTCGGTCTCGACGAATGCGTCGCCCTGATCGGGCCGAACGGCGCCGGCAAGTCCTCCGTCGTCGAGGCCGTCGCCGGGCTGGTCCGCCTCGACGCCGGCGCGGTGTCCATCGGCGGCCGCACCGTCGACGACGGCCGGCACCGCGTGCCCTCGCACCGCCGCCGGGTCGGCCTGGTCGCACAGCGCCCGGACCTGTTCCCACACCTGTCTGTCGCTGGCAACGTCGCCTACGGTCCGCGTGCCTCCGGTGTGCATGGACGGGAGGCCCGGCTCCGCGCCGACGCGGCCCTGACGGTCGTCGACGCGCTCGCCCTGGCACCGCGCGACCCCGGCTCCCTGTCGGGCGGGCAGGCGCAGCGGGTCGCGATCGCACGGGCCCTCGCCGCGGACCCGGCGGTGCTGCTGCTCGACGAGCCGACCTCGGCACTCGACGTCGAGGCCCGCGAGCACGTCCGGGCAGCCCTCGTCACGGCGACCGCCGGCCGGCCGACGGTCCTGGTCACGCACGACCCGATCGAGGTCGTCGCCCTCGCGTCCCGCGTGGTGGTGCTCGAGCACGGCCGGGTGGTCGAGACCGGCACCACCGCCGAGGTCCTCGGCCGCCCGACCAGTGCCTTCGGCGCCGCGTTCTCCGGGCTCGCGCTCGTCCCGGGGACGGCCACGGCGACCGGGATCGCGCTCGACGACGGAGGCGAGCTGGTGTCGGGGACCGGCACCGAGCCTCCCGGGCGGGTGGTCCTGGCCGCGTACCACCCGACGGCCGCCGTCGTCACGCGGGACGGTGCCGGGCTGGCGCGCCGGGTGCGCACGGTCGAGCCGCGGGACGGACTGGTCCGTGTCCGGGCTGGCGAGCTCGTCGCCGACGTGACCGTGGCCCGGGCAGCCCGACTCGGACTGGTGAGCGGGGACGCGGTGCGCATCGCGGTTCCGCCGGACGAGGTGGACGTCTACGCCCCACGTCGGTGAGCCGGACGCGTCGGTGAGCTGGCCGCGTCGGTGGCAGGATTGCCCGATGACCTCGAGGATCCTCCGGGCCTGGCCGGTCGGCACGCCGATCATCGCCGCCCTCGTGCTCGTGCCGGCGTTCGTCATGCACGACCTCGGCACGGTCGCGGTCGTCGTCGTCGCGGTGGTGCTCGCCGGGACGATCCTCGCCGCGGTGCACCACGCTGAAGTGGTCGCGCACCGCGTGGGGGAGCCGTTCGGGTCGCTCGTGCTCGCCGTCGCGGTCACCGTGATCGAGGTCGCGCTCATCATCACGTTGTCGAGCTCCGGCGGACCGAAGGCCGAGACACTCGCGCGGGACACCGTGTTCTCCGCGGTGATGATCACGATGAACGGGCTCGTCGGGCTCGCGATCCTGATCGGGACGCTGCGGCACAACACCGTGCGCTTCAACCAGGAGGGTGCCTCGGCGGCCACCATGACCGTCGCGGCGCTGGCCGTGCTGACGCTCGTGCTCCCGACGTTCACCACCGGCACCGACGACTCGTCGTTCACCATGGCGCAGCTCGTGTTCGTGGCGCTGGCGTCCCTGGCGCTCTACGGCCTGTTCGTCGTCACGCAGACCGTCGCGCACCGGGACTTCTTCCTGCCCGTCAACCGGGCGGGCGGCGTGCTGACCGAGTCCGAGGACGCCCACGCCGAGCGACCCACCAGCCGCGCGACGTTGACCTCGCTCGGGCTGCTGCTGCTGGCGCTCGTCGCCGTGGTCGGGCTCGCGAAGGTGGAGTCGCCCGCGATCGAGGCCGGCGTGGCCGCGGTCGGCTTCCCGCCGTCGTTCGTCGGTGTCGTCATCGCGCTGCTGATCCTGCTGCCCGAGGGCATCGCCGCGTCGAAGGCAGCCGCGCGCAACCGCATCCAGACGAGCCTGAACCTGGCGATGGGCTCCGCGATGGCGTCGATCGGCCTGACGATCCCGGCGATCGCCGTCGCGTCGTTCTTCACCGACGGGGTGCTGCTGCTCGGGCTGGGGTCGGCGCAGATCGTGCTGCTCGCGCTGACGATCGTCGCCGCGGTGCTCACGGTGCTGCCTGGTCGTGCGACACGGCTGCAGGGCGGGGTGCACCTGGTGATCTTCGCCGCGTTCATCGTCCTGTCCGTCAGCCCGTAGGCGCGGGGCCGGGCGGGTCGGGCGCGCGCGGGTCGTTTCGCGCGGAGGAGGCCCTTCCGCGCGTAGGGGGTTGTCCCGCGCGTAGCGAGTGGGAAGTTCCGACCCGCAACGCGCGAAACCGCTTCCCATCGCGGGCGTCATGGGAAGGAGCGCGCGCCCCCACCCCGGGTCTCAGCCGCCGGCGAAGGGCGGCATCACGTCGACCAGCCCGACCCCGGCGAGCGCGGTCGCCCGGTCGCGGGTGGTGACGCCGTCGACCAGGTACGAGCACCGCTCCTGCAGGGCCGCCCACCGCTCGGGGTCGACGGCCGGCACGCTGCCCAGCGCCTCGGCGAGCGTCGGGGCGTCGGAGCGCAGCTCGTCCGTGCCGACCGCAGCCCGTGCGGCGGCGAAGAACCGGATCGTGGTCATCGTCATCCTCCGATCGCGGACATGCCGCGCGCCGGGTGCACCATGCCGTCCTGGTCGTCGCCGTGGTCGCGCGGCTTCGCCCACATCGCGAGTCGCCAGGCGTCGAGGACCTCGGCGTCCGAGGCACCGGAGCGCATCGGCCCGAGCAGGTCGGCCTCCTCGTCGGAGAACAGGCAGCTGCGGACGTGGCCCTCGGCGGTCAGGCGCGTGCGGGTGCAGTCGGCGCAGAACGACTCGGTGACGCTGGCGATGATGCCGACCGTGCCGAGGTCCTGCCCGGTCGCCCGCGAGACGACCCGGAAGCGCTCGGCCGGGGCGCCGTCACGTGGTGCGGTGTCCGGCGTGAGCACGTACTGGTCGCTGAGGAGCTCGCGGGTCTCGGCAGCGGTGACCATCGAGGTGCCGTCCCAGGCATGCCCGGGGTCGAGCGGCATCTGCTCGATGAAGCGGAGCTCGTGGCCGCGCTCCAGGCACCAGGCGAGGAGCTCCGGCGCCAGGTGGTCGTTCACGCCGCGGAGCAGCACCGCGTTGACCTTGACCCCGAGACCGGCGTCCGCAGCGGCCGCGATGCCGTCGAGGACCCGGGCGAGGAACGGACGCCGGGTCACCGTGGCGAAGACGTCCGGGTCGACGGTGTCGAGCGAGACGTTCACCCGCTCGAGTCCGGCGGCACAGAGGTCGGTGGCGCGCGAGGCCAGCCCGATCGCGTTCGTCGTCAGCGAGAGCTCGACACCGAGTGCGGCGCACCGGGCGATGACGTCGACGAGGTCGGCGCGGAGGAGCGGCTCGCCCCCGGTGAAGCGGACCTTCCGGACGCCGAGGTGGTCGGCGCCCAGGCGCACGAGCCGCTCGATCTCGGCCGCGGTCATCAGCGCGTCGGTCGGGATGACGGGCAGCCCCTCGGCCGGCATGCAGTAGGTGCAGCGGAGGTTGCAGCGCTCGGTCAGTGACACCCGCAGGTCGACGGCGCGGCGGCCGAAACGGTCGACGAGGCCGTCGTCGCCCAGGGGTCGCGGCGGGATCGAGGACTCGGCACGCACGCGGCGGAGCAGCCCGGACGCAGGCAACACCGAGGACCCAGGCGCAGCTCCGGCAGCCGGAACGGGGAGGAGCCCCGTCGACGGGAGCGCGCGGGCGGTCATGGCAGCGATGATACGTGCAGCCGCCGGTCCCGCCCGGGGACCAGCCGGTCCCGCCACCGCACCCAGTCCGACCGCTCGGTGCGGATCAGGGTGACGACGACGATGACGAGCACCGCGCCGCCGAGCCACCAGCGGTAGGCGTCGACGTTCGGCCAAGCCCCGCGCACGGCGATCGCGAGCGCGAGCGCGGACCACTCCCACCGGCCGGACAGCGCCACGAACGGGATGAGCAGCAGCGCGTACCAGGGGTAGCGCGGGGTCACGGCGAGGAACGTCACGCCGATCATGAGCACCTCGCCGGACCACGGCCGGCTCGGGTCGGACAGCCGCCAGGCCAGCACCGCGGCGACGAGCACGGCCAGCCCGACCACGACGGTGCCCGCGTCACCGGGGACGACCAGCGACACGAGGGCGAACCGGGACCCGTCCTCGTAGCCCTCCTCGGTCAGGTAGCCGGGCAGGTACCCGAGGACCTTCGTCCCCGTCGACGCGATGTAGGGCACGTAGAGCAGCCCGAACACCGCGATGCCGACCGGGATCGACCACCACGCCCGCCATCGCCCGAGGAGCGCCGGGTACACGAGCGCCGGGATGAGCTTCGTGCACGTCGCCGCGCCGAGCATGATCCCGCCCCAGATCGGCCGTCCGAACGCGACGAGCACGGCACCGCCGGTGGCCAGCGCGGCCCCGACGACGTCGACGTGGGAGTTCGTGACCGCTTCGGCGGCGACGAGCGGGGACCAGGCCCAGATCGCGGCCCACCAGAGCGGACGGCCGGTGCGGCGGAGCACCAGGAGCAGCCCGACGGTGATGCCGAGCGAGACGACGAGCCCGGCGAGCTGGAACGGCCAGTACTGCGCCGTGGCGGGAACGACCGAGCGGACCAGCGCGAACCACATCTCGGCGAACGGCGGGTAGATCGTGGGGACGTCCACGCGGTTGATCGCGACGCAGTGGCCGTCGGCGCCGTCACCGAGCCCGTGCAGCCGCGGTTTCAGGTTCTCGCACGTGCCGTCGACCTTGTCCGGGAACAGCCAGTCGGGCCGCAGGTGTGCCAGCGCCTCGGACTGGGGGGTGTGCGCGTAGGGGGAGACCCCGGCATGCTGCACGATGCCGTCCCACGAGTACCGCGCCGAGTCGGTGCTCGTGTTCGGCGGCCCGGCCATCGCGGCGATCCCCACCACGAGTGCACCCGCGAGGACGATGATGGTGACCAGGCGGGCCGGGACGAACCGCAGTGCGATGACCGCGATGACGAAGACCGTCCAAGCGATCAGGGTCCACGCAACGAATGACGTTCGATGACCGGACCGGAGGAACCCCAGATGCGTGACGCCGACGGCGATGACGCCCGCCAGGGCCAGCACGCCGACGACGGCGAGCACGGTCGAGAGCAGATGGCCGTGACGAAGTCGCATGATCCGTCGAGGCTACCGATGCTCCGCCGTCTGCTGGGCGACAGCCGCGCGGTGCTGGCGTCCCCGAACCGGAACGCGCGCTCCGCGGTGGTCTTCGGACGCCTGCTCGGCATCGCGTTCGTGATCTGCTTCGGCACCGGCCTGTTCAGCCACTTCCTGCAGGACCCCCTGCCGTGGATGCGGTTCCCGACCCGGCCGACCCAGCTCTACCAGTTCACGCAGGGCCTGCACATCACGGCGGGGATCGCGATCATCCCGCTCCTGTTCGCCAAGCTCAACACGGTGATGCCGGCGCTGCTGCAGGACCCGCCCGTGCGTGGCGTGCTGCACCTGCTCGAACGGCTCTCCATCGCGGTGTTCGTCTCCGCGGCGATCGTGCAGGTCGGCACCGGTCTGGTGAACACGTACCAGTGGTACCCGTGGCCGTTCCCGTTCCGCCAGGTGCACTACGCGCTGTCGTACGTGCTCATCGGCTCGCTCGTGATCCACATCGCCACGAAGCTGCCGGTCATCGTCCGCTACTGGCGTGCGAAGGACTCCTACGACGCCGAGGGTCGCTTCGTCCGCGACGACACGGTGGGCAGCGAGCTGCCCCCGTACACCGGCCTGGAGGCTCGCCCCGCGTCCGCCCCGTACCCCCGGGGCGTCGTGGGTCGCGTCCTGCGCTGGGTCGACGGCGCCCCCGCTGCCCCCGCGACCGGCGTGGCGGAGCCGCCCCGAGCCTCCCGTCCGTCGCCCGAGGCTCGCGGTGCGCGACAGGACGCGCCTGCCGGACCGCGTGCTGTGTCGCCCAGCACGAGCCTCGTCGACGGGAGTCGACGTGAGCGCGTCGCCCGACGCGGCTTCTTCGCCGGGGTCGCGGCGGCCACTGCCGGCGTCGTGGTCCTGACCGTGGGGCAGTCCTCGCGGCTCGGGGAACCGTTCAACGTCTTCGCACCCCGCCAGCGCGGACTCGGTCCGGCCGGTCTGCCGGTGAACCGCACCGCGCGTGCCGCCGGGGTGCTCGCCACCGCGACGGCCGCCGACTGGACCCTCACGGTGGTGGGGCCGGCCGTGACGCGGACGTTCTCGCGGGCGGAGCTCGTCGCGCTCGGCATGACCGAGGTGTCGCTGCCGATCTCCTGTGTCGAGGGCTGGAGTCAGATGGCCAGGTGGAAGGGCATCCGAATGCGTGACCTGCTCGCGGCCGTGCAGGCGGAGCCGTCCTCGGACGTCCGCGTGACGAGCCTGGAACGCCACGGCGGCTACCGGATCATGGACATGGGGCCGGAGTACGCGGCCGACCCGACGACACTCGTCGCGCTCGAGCTGAACGGTGCGACGCTCGACCTGGACCACGGGTTCCCGGCGCGGATCATCGCTCCCGGGCGGCCCGGCGTGCTGCAGACCAAGTGGATCGAGCGGATCGAGGTGCGCTCGTGAGGGCCACGCGGATCGTGCTCGTCGTCCTCGGCGTGCTGGTGCTGGCCTTCGGCGCCTACGTCCTCGTGACCACCGTCAAGCCGAACCGCATCGGTGGCCTCGCGGTCTGGCTCATCGCCGCGGTGATCCTGCACGACGCGATCCTGTCGCCGTTCGTGGTGCTCGTCGGCCTCGGGCTGCGACTTGCCGGTCGGGCCCTGCGCGTCTGGGTGCTCGTCGTCGTGCAGACCGCGGTCGTGCTCGGCAGCGTGCTCGTCCTGGTGGTCGTGCCGGAGATCGCGGCGAAGGCCCACGGGGCGAAGAACCCCACCGTCGTGCCGTTCGACTACACCGGTCGACTGCTGCTCGTCGAGGGCGTCCTGCTCGTCGTGGTCGTCGCCGCGCTCGTCGTCGGCTCAGTGACATCACGGAGATCTGCCCGAATCAGTAGTTGAAACGACAACCATTTCGTAGGATGGGGTCATGACCGACGAGACCCCCTGGCTGACGCGCGAGCAGCTGCGTGCCTGGATGAAGCTCGTCGCCGTCATGGAGCTCCTGCCGGCAGCGCTCGACCAGCAGCTCCAGCGGGATGCCGACCTGACGCACTTCGACTACATGGTCATCGCGATGCTCTCGGAGACCGACACCCGCACGCTCCGGATGTCCGCGCTCGCCTCGGCCACGAACGCCTCGCTGCCGCGGCTGTCGCACGTGGTGTCCCGACTCGAGAAGCGCGGGCTGGTGTCGCGGTGCCCGTCCGTGGACGACCGCCGGGCGACCGACGTCCGGCTGACCGACGCGGGGTACGCGACCATCGTCGAGGCCGCCCCGGACCACGTCCGCACGGCGCGACGGTTCGTCATCGACGCCCTGTCCGACGAGCAGGTCGTGCAGCTCGACGGGATCGCGAAGTCCCTCCTGACGACGCTCGACCCCGACGCTCGGTTCGCCGCGCTGACGTACCCGCGCGACGAGGACGACACCGCGATCTGCGAGGCCCGGCTGACGGGCACCGCGACCGACTGAGCGGGCCCGGGCCGCCGCGGGGCGGGTCGAGCCGGTGCAATAGGCTCGGCGGCATGAGCCAGCCCGAGGTCGAGTCCGACACGTACAGCTACCTCGGACCGGCCGGCACGTTCACCGAGGCGGCCCTGAAGCTCGTCGACGCCGCGGCCGGCAAGCCCTGGCGCAGCGTCAACAACGTCGGCGAGGCACTCGACGACGTGATGTCCGGCCGCTCGGTCGGCGCCGTGATCGCGATCGAGAACAGCGTCGACGGCGGGGTCAGCGCCACGCAGGACGCCCTCGCCCGGATCCCGGGTGTGCGGATCGTGGGGGAGTACCTGGTCCCCGTGGACTTCGTGCTCGTCGCCCGGCACGGCACCGCGCTCGCCGACGTCCGCACGGTGAACGCGCACCCCGTCGCCTACGCCCAGACGCACCGCTGGCTCGAGGCCAACGTCCCCGGGCACGGCCACATCCCGGCGTCCTCGAACGTCGCCGCCGCGGTCGCCCTCCTCGATGCCGTGCCGACCGCCGACGCCGCCGTGGCCCCGCCCGGCATCACCGACCACCACGACCTGGCCGTGCTCGCGGAGTCGATCGGCGACAACAGCAGCGCGGTGACCCGGTTCGTGCTGGTGTCGAAGACCCTCTCGATCCCCGAGCGCACCGGCTCGGACAAGACGAGCGTCATCGTCGAGCTGCCCGCCGACCACCCCGGCGCCCTCGTCGACATGCTCGAGCAGTTCGCCACCAGGGGCATCAACATGGGGCTGCTGTCCTCGCGGCCGATCGGCGACGAGCTCGGTCGCTACCGGTTCGTCATCGACCTCGACGGTCACGTGCGCGACGAACGGGTCGCCGACGCCCTGCTCGGTCTGCGCCGGTTCAGCCCCCGCGTGACGTTCCTCGGGTCGTACCCGCGGGCGGACCGCCAGGAGACCGAGGTGTCCCTGCGCTACTCGGACGCCGCCTTCGTCGAGGCGCGTGAGTGGCTGCAGGCGATCGTCTCCGGCGTGCCCGACGTGCGCTGACGCCCGCCCGCCCGCGCTCAGCGCCGGTGCTGAGCGCTGACGCCCGCCCGCACTCAGCGGCGGTGCGCGCCCCGCACCTGCCGCGTCGCGCGGGTCTGGTCCTCGGGCCCGGCGACCTTGACGCGCAGCCCGCCGGCGTCGATCGAGGCACGGAAGGCCACGACCTCGCCCACCGGGTCACCGTCGATCTCGAACTCGTCCGGACGTTCGAGCCGCGCGGTGAACTCCTCGCCGCGCAGGTAGCGCAGCGGGCGTTCCTCACGGGCACGGGTGGTGATGCGCTTGCCGATCACCGTCTGGCCGAGGGCGGACCGGCGGAACGAGCGCAGGATCGCGTTCTCCCACAGCATGCGGGCGGCGATCCGGACCCAGCCGAAGAACCCGCGGGGTCGCATGACGACGATGTCGAACACACCGTCGTCGATCTCGGCGTCGGGGAGCAGCGTCGCGCCGGCCTGGAGCATGCCGCAGTTGCCGACGATCAGGGAGTGGGCGCGCACCGAGCGGTTGCCCTCGCCGTCCAGGCGGTAGCGGAACTCGAACGCGTCGGCGTCCCGCAGCGAGCGGACCAGCGAGTCGACGTAGGCGAGCCAGCCGACCTTCTTCTTCAGCTCGGGCTTCGTGTTCGCGAGCATCCGGGCGTCGAGCCCGAGGCCGGCCATCACCAGGAAGCCGAACTCCTCGCGGTCGCCGCCCGGGCGCTCGACCCGCACGGTGCCGAAGTCGATGGCGCGTTCCTCACCGTGGAAGATCGTGTGGACGCTCGCGCGCAGGTCGTCGACCGGCGCGGGGATGTTCCGCGCGAGCAGGTTGCCCGTGCCGCTCGGCAGCAGGGCCAGGGCCGCGTCGGAGTCGTGCACGACCTCGGCCACGGCGCGCACGGTGCCGTCACCACCGGCGGCAGCGATGACGTCGGCGCCGGCCTCGAGGGCCTCGCGGGTCATCCCGCCGCCCGGGTCCTCCTCCGAGGTCTCGAACCACAGGGTCTCGTTCCAGCCCGCTTCACGCTGGTGCTGCTCCACCGTCTGTTTGAGCTTCGGCAGGTCGACCTTGACCGGGTTGTAGATGACGGCGGCGGTCTGCCGCTCTGAGGCGAGGGCGTCCGGGCGTGTGGGCGCGGTCTCCGAGGGCGAAGGCATGCGACAACGGTACCGGCGAGCCCTGGGGAGTGCGCACCGGACTGGACGGGGACTCCGCTCCGGGCCGCAGGCGGCCCTGGCTAGGATGGACCGGTGATCGACCCACAGCTGCTGCGCGACGAACCCGATGTCATCAAGGCCTCACAGGCTGCGCGCGGCGCCTCCGTCGACGTCGTCGACCAGGCCGTCGCCGCGGACGCCGCCAGGCGGAGCGCGATCACGTCGTACGAGGCCCTGCGTGCCGAACAGAACGCGTTCGGCAAGACCGTCGCCAAGGCCCCGAAGGACGAGAAGGCCGCGCTCGTGCAGCAGGCCCAGGCGCTCGCCGCCGGCGTGAAAGAGGCACAGGCCACCGCGACCGCCGCCGAGGAGACCTTCAACCGGGTCGTCCGCGCGATCCCCAACGTCGTCCTGCCCGGTGTCCCGGCGGGCGGTGAGGACGACTTCGTCACGCTCCGCACCGTCGGCACCAAGCCCGAGTTCGCCTTCGAGCCGAAGGACCACGCCGACCTCGGTGAGGCGCTCGACATCATCGACATCGCCCGCGGCGTGAAGGTCTCCGGCTCGCGGTTCTACTTCCTCAAGGGCCTCGGTGCCCGGCTCGAGATCGCGCTGATGTCGCTCGGGCTCGACCGCGCGGTCCAGCACGGGTTCGTCCCGCTCATCACGCCCACGCTCGTGCGCCCGGAGACGATGGCCGGCACCGGCTTCCTCGGCGAGCACGCGGCCGAGGTCTACCGACTCGAAGCCGACGACCTCTACCTGACCGGCACGAGCGAGGTGGCCCTGGCCGGGTACCACGCCGACGAGATCCTGGCGTTCCCGGACGAGGACGACCAGGCGCTCCGCTACGCCGGCTGGTCGACCTGCTACCGGCGCGAAGCCGGGTCGGCGGGCCGCGACAACCGCGGGATCCTCCGCGTGCACCAGTTCAACAAGCTCGAGATGTTCTCCTACGTCCACCCGGACCAGGCCGACGCCGAGCACGCCAAGCTCATGGCGTACCAGGAGTCGATGCTGCAGGACCTCGGGCTGCACTACCGCGTGATCGAGACCGCCGCCGGCGACCTCGGCACGAGTGCTGCGCGCAAGTACGACCTCGAGGCCTGGGTCCCGACGCAGGGCACCTTCCGCGAGCTCACCTCGACGTCGAACTGCACCACGTTCCAGGCCCGTCGCCTCGACATCCGCTACCGCACCGAGAGCGGCAAGACGGCCCCGGTCGCCACGCTCAACGGCACGCTGGCCACCACGCGCTGGCTCGTCGCGATCCTCGAGACCCACCAGCAGGCGGACGGCACGGTCGTCATCCCCGAGGTCCTGCGCCCGTACCTCGGCGGCGTCGAGGTGATCGAACCCCGATGACCAGCACACCCGGATCGTCGTCGTCCCACGGGTCGGCCTCCGCCACGCGCGTCAAGCGCTGGCTCGTCGCCCTCGACATCGACGGCACCGTGATGCGCGAGGACGGCGTCGTCACCCAGGCCACCGTCGACGCCATCCGGGCCGCAGCGGCCGCCGGGCACGAGGTCATGCTCTCCACCGGTCGCAGTGAGGGCATGACCGTGCCCGTGCTCGAGAAGATCGGCATCCAGCCCGAGTACCTGGTCTGCGCCAACGGCGCCGTCACGCTCCGCCGTTCCACTGCCCCCGGAGCGATCGACGGGTACGTGCGCGTCCACGTCGAGACCTTCGACCCGACCGACGTCCTGCAGACCATCCGGGGCGCCCTGGCGAACGGCGCGTACGGCGTCGAGTCGCCCGACGGCCGCTACCTGCTCTCCGGGCAGTTCCCCGACGACGCCATGACGAAGCACGGGGACCACGTGCCCTTCGAGCAGCTGCTCGGCGTGCAGGCCACCCGCGTCGTGGTGATCTCCCCCGAGCACGGGCTCGAGGAGTTCCTGCAGATCGTCGACCGCATGGGCCTGCACAAGGTCTCGTACAACGTCGGCTGGACCGCGTGGCTCGACATCGCTCCCGAGGGCGTGACGAAGGCCACCGCGATGGAACGCGTCCGCGAGTGGTTCGACATCCCGCGCTCCCGGGTGTTCGCCGCCGGTGACGGCCGCAACGACATCGACATGCTGCGGTGGGCGTCCACGTCCGGCCGCGGGGTCGCGATGGGGCAGGCCCCGGACGACGTCGTCGACGCCGCGAGCGAGATCACCGGGGGCGTCACAGACGACGGCCTGGCGGCCGCGCTCGACACGCTGCCCCGCTAGCGTTCGTCTGCTGCGTTCCACACGCTCCGCAGCCGGGAGGCCCGGTACACTTCCAGGGACCCGGTCACGTCTCGCCACGTGGTCGGGTCGTGGAGGGTTGTCCGAGTGGCCGATGGAGCCTGTCTTGAAAACAGGTGGGCAGAGATGTCTCGTGGGTTCGAATCCCACACCCTCCGCCAGGTGGCAGTCGCCGTCCGGTCTGACCGCGCACGACGGCGACCGGTCGTGGGGTCCGGACGGGAAACGAAGCCACTAGCCAGAGAACGCGCGTTCCCGTTTGGGGGCCTTTCGCGGCCTGCCTCCGGATGGTTTGCTACTCAGGTCGTCAGATGCCGTTGGTACCGGCCTCTGCGAAGGCGTCACCGGGCCGATTCGGGTTCGGCACGGTGACGTACGGTGATCGCGTCGCCGTGCCGATTCGGGTTCGGCGCGGTGACGCGATTCCTGTCTCCGGGGCGGTCGAGCCGTGCTGCGGTCACCTGCTGCTGAGGCGCCCCGCGTAGCGTCGAGGCCATGAGCGACATCATCATCTTCGGCGGCCACGGCAAGGTCGCACTCCTCGCGACGCGCATCCTCAGCGACCGGGGCCACCACGTCACGTCCGTCATCCGGAAGGCCGAGCAGGCCGACGAGGCCCGCGCCCACGGGGGCGACCCCAAGGTGGCGGACATCCAGGAGCAGACGATCGCCGGGTTCGAGGACCTGGTGCGCGGTCAGGACGCCGTCGTGTGGTCAGCGGGCGCCGGCGGAGGATCGGTGGACCGGACCTGGGCCATCGATCGTGACGCCGCCGTGCTGTCGGTGCAGGCAGCTGCGCGCGCGGGCGTCGAGCGGTACGTCATGGTGTCGTGGTCCGGCTCGGTGCTCGACCACGGCGTTCCCCAGGACAACGACTTCTTCGCCTACGCCCAGTCCAAGATGGTCGCCGACGCGGTCGTGCGCGACTCCGGACTCGAGTGGACCATCGTCGCGCCGAGCACCCTGACCGACGACGAGCCCACCGGCCAGGTCGACTGGGACGGCGAGGCGTCGAACGTGTCCCGCGGCGACGTCGCGCACGTGATCGCCGACGTGCTCGAGACCGGTGGCACCGCCGGCAGCACCTACCGGTTCAACACCGGCAGCACCCCGGTCGCCGAGTTCCTCCGCGCCGACCAGGCCTGAGCCGCACCCGCGCGCATCACGGTCGCGCGGCGAGGTGGTCCAGCACGGCCAGCACCCGGCGGTGGTCGCCCGCCGCCGGGGCCAGGCTGAGCTTGCTGAACAGGGTCGTCACGTGCTTCTCGACCGTGCCGGGGGCCAGGAACAGCCGATCGGCGATCGCGGCGTTCGTCCGGCCCTCGGCCATGAGCTCCAGCACCTCGCGCTCACGGGCGGTCAGCGCCGCGAACCGGTCGGTGCGGCGGTCGATGAGCAGCGCCGCGACCTCGGGGTCGAGCACGAGGCCGCCAGCCGCCACGCGCTGCACCGAGTCCAGGAACGGACGGATGTCGGCGACCCGCTCCTTGAGCAGGTAGCCGACACCGGCCGGGGCGACGTCGAGCAGCATGCGGGCCCAGCGAGCCTCGGCGTACTGGGAGAAGAGCAGGACACCGACCTCCGGCGCTGCTGCCTTGATCGCGATCGCGGCGTGGACCCCCTCGTCCGTGTGGGTCGGCGGCATCCGGATGTCCATCACGACCACCTCGGGTGGATCAGACCGCACGGCGGCGACCGCCGCGTCGCCTGACGCGACCGCCGACACCTCGTGTCCGCGGGACCCGAGCAGTGACACCAGTCCCTCGCGCAGGATGACGTTGTCGTCGGCGACGAGGATCCTCACGCGGGGACCCCGGGGAAGCGCATCGCGATGCGGGTCGGACCACCGGCGGGGCTGTCGATGGTCAGCGTCCCGTCGACGGTGCGCAGGCGGTCGGCCACGCCGGCGAGACCCGTCCCGCCGGTCTGCGGGTCGAGGGAGACGTGCGCCCCGCCGACGCCGTCGTCCTCGACCGTGACGAGCATGTCCGCGCCGTCCCGCGACACCACGACCTGCGCGCGCGTCGCCCTGGCGTGCTTGACGACGTTCGTCAGCAGCTCAACCACGGTGAAGTAGGCGGCGCTCTCCACGACGGCCGACGGCCGGAGGGTGCGGTCGTGGCGGACCTGCACCGGCAGGGTGGTGCGGGACACGGCGGAGGCGATCGCAGCCTCCAGGCCTTCGTCGAGCGCCGCGGGGTGGATGCCGCGCGCGATCTCGCGGAGCTCGGTGATCGTCTCCTGCGTCGACCGCCGGGCGTGCTCGACCAGGCGACCGACCGAGGCGGGGTCCTCCCCGTCCTGCAGGCGGTCCTGCGCGTCCCCGAGCGTCATCGCCAGGGCGACCAGCCGTGCCTGCGTGCCGTCGTGCAGGTCGCGCTCGACGCGACGGAGCGTGTCGTCGGCACCCCGGACGCTGTCGTCGCGCGACCGGGTGAGCTCGGCGACCCGGCGCTCACCGGTGGTGCTGCCGAGCAGGCTGCGGACCAGGGCGCCCTGTCCTGCGGCGAGCCCACGGTTGACCGGCGGCCACACGAACACCAGCAGCAGGAGCCCGACGACCGTGGCGACCGCCTGCATGAGGGGGGTGTCGACGAAGACGGTGCCGACCTGGATGCCGGAGTGGAGCACGCCGTCCTCGTCGGTCATCGGCGTGAGCCAGTGCGACCAGACCCAGTTGGTGGTCAGGCCGACGGCGGTCACGAGGACGGTGATCGTGACGACGAAGGCGATGACCGACGTGACGAACGCGACGAGGCCGAAGGCGAGCGCACGCCAGCTCGGTGCGTGGCGGAGTCGTGCCGTCGTCCACCCGACGACCCCGGGGCGACCGCGCGGCGCGGGCGGCGTCTGCACGTCCACGCCGAGGAGCCCACGAGCGACCCGACGGAACGCGGCCCCGAACCAGGTGTTCCCGACCACCAGGAACGCCGTCACGGGGAGTCCCACCCAGAGGACCGCGAACGGGATGCCGGCCGAGAGCGTGAGGACGGACCAGGTGAAGCCGGCGATCGCCAGCGGCAGCGCCGCCATGTGGAAGGCGAAGTCGCGCCAGGTCCGGGGGTCGACGAGGCCGAGGACGAAGGTCCGACGTGCCCGGGGGAGCGGTCGGGCGGCGAGTGTGCTCATGGGGACAAGCGTGGCAGTGCCCGTGGTCCGGGCGACACCGGGTTCTCCCCCGTTCCCGCCCGGTAGCGTTGAGCCGTGCGTGACGTGGGTGGGACAGGACGACGCGACGTGATCGTCGAGGCGGCTGCGCGGGAGTTCGACCGCGACGGCTACGCGACGGCGAGCATCGCCGGCATCGCGCGGGCCGCGGGCGTCAGCCAGGGGGCGTTGCACCGGACCTTCCCGACCAAGCACGCGGTGGCGCTCGCCGTGATCGACGAGCAGAACGCCCGGACGTTCGCGGCGATGAGCGCGGGTGACCCGTCGCCGATCGGGACGCTGGTGCGGGCGTCACGCGGGATCGCCGACCTGCTGATGCGCGACGTCGTCGTCCGTGCCGGCATCCGGATCTCCCTGGAGCACGGTGTCCTGGCCCGGCAGACGGCGAGCTTCTACGAGCAGTGGATCGCGGGTGTGGTCGACGAGTTCCGGCTTGCAGTCGCCAGGGGCGAGGTCACCACGGACCTGTCGCCCGAAGCCCTCGGCGGGACCGTCGTGCCGTACTTCACCGGGGTGCAGCTCGTGTCGAACGTGCGCTCCGGGCGTGCGGACCTGCTGCCGGTGGTGGCGACGATGTGGCGGGTGCTCGTCCACGCGGTCGTCGAGCGGGCGCACCGGGAACGTCTGCTGCGGGTCGTCGACGAGGTGTTCGCGTGAGTGGTTCGTCCCCGGCGTCCGGGGCCTGGCGTCGTGCCGGTCGGCCTGGGGCCGGTCGTCGTGCTGCTGCTGGTGGCGGTGGCCGGGCGCGCCGGGGCCGTCTCCGTGGCCCGCTCGGGTGCCTGGTCGGCGTCGCGGCGGTCGTCCTGGTGCTGGCCGTCGGGCTCACGGTGTTCGTCCTCGTCACCCGCGCGACGATGAACGAGGCGCCGGGGACGGCGCTGACCGGGTCGATCAGCCGTGACGTCGACGTCGACGTGACCATGACGTTCCGCTCGCTCGACCGCGCGACCGAGGCGCAGGCGGACGCGTGGGGGCACGCCGGCATCGTGGACGCGAACACGCTGACGGAGGGCGAACCCTACGTGGCCGTGGTCGACGTGGCGATCCCGACGGACGCGACGATCACCGAGGACGACTGGGACCTGTTCGCCTGGACCGGTCGGCACGGGGAGGACGGCCGGGCGCAGGACGTCAGGGCGACGCGCGACGCGTCCGTCCCCGAGGGTTGCGTCGTGGACCGGGCGGCGCTCACCGCGGCGCTGAACGACCGGGGGAGCGCCCGGTACTGCGCGCTCATCCGGTCGGACGTCGAGCCGGAGGCCGTCGCGTACGGGTGGCTGTACCGGGAGAGCAGCACCGGACGACGCGGCACGATGTCGGCGACGACCACCTACACGCCGCGGTGGAGCGTCGGTGACGTCGGGGTGTGGAACGGCTCGGCGCGCTGATCCATCCACATACTGCATACCAAATCCTGGTACTGGTGTCCTGGTCCGCGTAGGGTCGTCAGCGGAAGGGAGCACCATGACCACCGCACCGGGAGTCGCGGCCCTGGTCCTCGACGAGCTCGGGGGATCCGCGGACGCCTACAAGTTGCAGAAGCTCGTCTACTACTGCCAGGCCTGGCACGTCACGCAGACCAAGCGTCCGATGTTCGACGGGGTCATCCAGGCCTGGAAGCACGGGCCGGTCGCCGTGGACCTGTGGCCGCTCCACAAGGGGCACTACCGTGTCACGTCCGCGATGGTCGGTCCTGGCGGAGGCGCTGTCCTCGACGACTACGCCCTCGCGGTCCTCCGGAGCGTGGTGCAGTACTACGGGCGGCTCGAGTCCGACGCCCTCGTGGAGCTCACACACGCCGAGGAACCGTGGCGCTCGGTCTACGTCCCGGACAGGAACAACGCGATCACGACGGACGCGATGCGCTCCTTCTACTCGAAGCTCCTGGCGGGCGACGGGCCGGTTCCCGACCTGCCACCGTCGAACATCCGGTACGTGACGGACGACCAGTTCGCCGTCCTCGCGTCAGCTTCTGACGACGACTCGGTGAACGCCCGGTTCGCAGCGGCGGTGTTGCGCCGGCGGGACCGGGCATGAAGCCCTGGGTGTCGATCGAACGGCTCAGTCACACACATCGCCTCCAACTGCTCGACTGTGGTGACGAGTGGATGAACTGCTGGGTCCGTGAACGGGCGCGCAAGGACGACCGAGCAGGTCGGACCGCCGTGCACGTCGCCCTGAACTCCGTCGGCGCCGTGGTCGCGGTCTACGCGCTGAACCACGGGTCGATCGAGGTGGCGGGAGGGCGCCAGGAGCTCCGAGCCGTTCAGCTCCAACGGCTGGCCGTACACCGGGCGCACCAGGGCCGAGGGCACGGGACGCAACTCCTGCTCGAAGCGAGCCGTGCGGCTCTGGTCGCAGCAAGCGTCGTTCCAGCCAAGCACTTCGTGGTCGAGGCCTCGGACGAGTGCCGCGCGTCCTGGTACGAAGCCCACGGTTTCATCCGTTGCGTCGGATCGTCGTTGTGGCTCAGCATGCCGATCAGCGCACTCCGTTCGACGATCGCTGCCCTCGACACCGGAACGGCGACGGTCGACGCCTTCGAACGGAGCCGCGCGTTCGCTCACTCCGACACCCGCACTCGCTGACTGTCCGCCAGGGAGCCCCGGGTCAGACGTCGTGGAGCTCGCGGTCCCGGAACCACTTGAGCAGCCACGCGGCGCTCGTGCGGTCGAAGGACCGCGGGAAGTCCGTCGCACCGGAGAGGAACGGGCTGAAGCCCTCGACCGCGTGCAGGTCCTCGTCGTCGAGCCCGCGGAAGGCCATCGACCAGCCGTCGAACCGGCGCCGTTCGATGTCCTCGCGGATGAGTGACGTGATCTCCAGGTGCCGGGCATCGCGGGAGATCGCGGCGAAGCGGTCGTCGACGCTCCAGGCCGGACCTTCGAGCAGCTGCATGAACCGGCCGCCCTTGGCGACGAGGAGACCGGAGACGCCCATGGCCTCGTTCCGGAGCCGCGAACCCTTGAGGAGTTCCGCGAGGTCGTCGTCACCGAAGTCGTCGGCAGCGCGACTCATGTAGACGATCGAGACGAGCATCCGACCATCTTGCCGTGTCAGGCGTCGCGATGCCCCGTGGAGGACTGGAATCGGATGAGGTAGCCGTCGGGGTCGGCGACGAGGAACTGCCGGACCCCGGCTTCGGTGTCACCCGTCCGGTACCACTTCGTCTCGGGCTGCATGAAGAGGGCCACACCCGCATCGACGAGCCGGGTGGCGATCGCGTCGCTGTCGGTCACGGTGACCTGGAGGTTCATCCCGCGACCGAACGGCACGGCGAGGGGCCCGACGAGCCAGTTCCGCCCGATGCCGACCTGTTCGAGCATCAGGTGCGCGGACCCGAGCGTCAGGAAGGCGAACCGCTCGTCGGGGCGGTCGTACGCCACGGTGAAGCCGCACAGGTCGATCCAGAACCGGAGGCTCGCATCGAGGTCCGTCACGAGGAGCTCGGGGACCAGAGCCGGTTCCGTGGTCATGGCACCATCGTGCCACCGTGCGGCGACCGGGACGCGTCGTCTCCGAGCAGATCGTGGACCCAGTACGCCAGACAGCTCGCGCCGGCTCCGCGCAGGTGAAGGACTGCAGGGCAGAGCGGTGCCCTGGTCCCGCGTTGCTCCACTCGACCGGGCTACCGGTCGGCACGGCTGGCGTACCAGCGGTCGAGCGCGTCCTTCTCCGATGCCGCGAGCGTCTTCCGTGCTGCCGTGGCGCGGTACCGGTCGGCGAGCGCGACACGTTCGTCGTCGGTCAGTCCGTCGGAGCCGACAGGTCGGACACCACCGACGGGGAAGAGCGAGACGTTCGTGGCCATGAGGCAACGGTACGTCACCGGCACCGCATCACGGCAGCGATCCTCGGACCTGTGGAGAACGCCGTCGGGGACGACTCAGACGTCGGCGCGACGGACGAACACCCAGCGGCTCATCGCCCAGTAGCGGAACACCATCGCGATCGCGGTCCCGATGACGGGCCCGCTGACGAAGTCCGCGATCTCCTGCGTCGCACGGCTCACGTGGGGGACCTCGAGGCCGAAGGCGTACCGCGACAGGTACAGCGGTGCCGAGTTCAGCGCGATGCCGATGGCGCTGACGATCACGAAGTAGAGCATCTCGAGCCCGGTGTGCCGACCCCCGCGGTCGCCGAACGACCACTTCTTGTTGAGCCAGTACGACACGACGGTCGCCACGACGGTGCCGATGACGAGTGCGCTGACGGGGTGCTGCGGGATGACGAAGAGCTTCAGGCCGTAGTTGATGGCCATCGTGAGCAGGAAGCCGATGCCTCCCACGACCAGGAACCGTCCCGCTGAGGGGTACCGGCGGAACAACCGGAGCAGTGCGTCCATCAGGATCAGTATGACCATGCGGGGCCCCGTCGAGCGAATCCGACCCGGCCCAGCGTGAATAGGATCGTGCGCATGGCCACCGTCCTCCTCGTCCGGCACGGACGCACCATCGCCAACGCGACCGGGCTCCTGGCAGGACGGACCGCGGGCGTCGCGCTCGACTCGGTCGGCAAGCGGCAGGCGGCCACGATGGCGGAGCGCATCGGCGCGGTGCCCCTGGCAGCGGTGGTGTCCAGCCCGCTCGAGCGGTGCCGGCAGACGGCCAGGGCGATCACGGCGTTCCAGCAGGGGGAGCCGCAGCAGTTCGTCGAGCGCGGCATCATCGAGGCGGACTACGGCGACTGGCAGAACCGCAAGATCAGCGACCTGGCGAAGGAACCGCTGTGGCGCGTGGTGCAGGCGAACCCGAGCGCGGTGGTGTTCCCCGGCGGAGAGTCGATGCAGACCATGCAGTCGCGTGCCGTCGCGGCGATCCGACGGCTCGACGCGCAGGTCGAGGCCGAGCACGGACCGAACGCGGTCTGGGTCGCGGTGAGCCACGGCGACATCATCAAGTCCGTCCTCGCCGACGCCCTCGGCATGCACCTCGACCTGTTCCAGCGGATCACGGTCGGGCCCGCGTCGGTGTCCGTCGTCCGCTACGGCGAGCACCGGCCCGAGGTCGTCGCGACGAACACCGAATCCGGTGACCTGTCCTGGCTCGCGAAGGCACCCGCCCCGACGGGCGACGCGGCGATCGGCGGCGGGGCAGGGAACCCGGCGCCCGAAGACGGCGCCGCACCAGCCTGACGGGGTCGCGAGGACGGCGCCGCGGACGCCCCCTGGAGCTGCGACGACGGTCCCGTTCGGAGACGGGTACTGCCAGACCCTGAACGGGCGCAGGCTGGCGCTCCTACAATGCCGGTATGCCCACCATCGTCCACGGATTCGACTGGCCGGATCGTCTCGTCGTCGGCACCATCGGGCGCCCCGGTGAGCGGAGCTTCTACCTGCAGGCGCGCGACGGCCGCCGGGTGGTGAGTGTCGCCCTCGAGAAGGAACAGTCCGCTGTCCTGGCCGAGAAGCTCGACGAGCTCCTCGACGAGGTCGCCACGGTGGAGGAGAACCGCTTCAGCGTCCCGCCCACCGTCCCGCGTGAGCTCCACGACGTGGACCCGCTCGACCAGCCCGTTGAGCCAGAGTTCCGCGCCGGCGCCCTGAGCCTGGGGTTCGACCCGGCGACGGCGCAGGTCGTCATCGAGGCCTACCCGATCGAGGACGAGGTCGAGATCACCGAGGAGCCCGGCGAGGACGGCGAGATCGAGGCCGTCGTCGAGATGCCCGAACCCGCCGAACTGCTCCAGGTGAAGATCCCGGTCGGGACTGCCCGTGCCTTCGTCGAACGGACACGCGAAGTGGTGGCCGCGGGACGGCTGCCCGGCGAGGCATGAGCGAGGCGCCGGAACCGTCCGGCATGTCGCTCACGGCCCGCATCCGCGAGGCCTCGAACGCCACGTTCCTCGCGGAGCTCGACGGCCACGAGGTCGTCTACAAGCCCATCGCCGGCGAGAAGCCGCTCTGGGACTTCCCGGACGGCACCCTGGCTGGTCGTGAGTACGCCGCGTTCCTGGTGTCGGAGGCCTTCGGCTGGCGTGTGGTCCCGCCGACCTGGCTCGGCACCGGACCGCTCGGGCTCGGCATGGTCCAGCGGTGGCAGGACGTCGACCCCGAACAGGACGCCGTCGACGTGGTCCCGACGGACCAGGCAGAGGCGTCGGGCATGAAGACCGTGCTCGAGGCCATCGACGAGCACGACCGGCCCGTCACCCTGGTGCACGAGGACACCGCGGCGCTCCGGCGCATGGCCGTCTTCGACGTCGTCGTCAACAACGCGGACCGCAAGGGCGGACACGTCCTCGCGATGCCGGACGGCCACCGCCACGGCGTCGACCACGGGCTCACCTTCCACGTCGAGCACAAGCTCCGCACGGTGCTCTGGGGATGGGTCGACGAGGCACTCGACGCGGACGAGCTCGCTGGACTCGAACGGGTCGTCACGGCCCTGCACGGTGACCTGGGCGAGCAGCTCACCGAGCACCTGACCGTGGACGAGATCGACAACCTCGAGGCGCGCTGCGCCGCGCTGGCGGCCGTCGGCCGCTTCCCACCACCGGCCGGGTACGGCCCGGCGGTGCCCTGGCCGTTGTTCTAGACCACAGCCGGACTGGAGGCTCGGTGCCAGCTGGCGACGAGCCTCCAGTCCGTCACGTCCGACGCTCAGCCGAAGCGGCCGAACGCGCCGCCACCACTCCAGTCGTCGTCGCGGAAGAGCGCACCACCGCTCCGGGACCCGAGGTACGAGCCGACCACGGCCACGCCGAGGTCGTCGTTCTCCGGTGCCGTGACCGTGCCGTCGACGCGCCGGGCCATGCCGTCGATGAACCGGGCGAGCCCCGGGTCGTCGCCGAGGCGGAAGAACGTCGTCTGGGCGCCGAGCCGATGGGCGTTCTCGAGCTCCCGGACGCTCAGCGCGATCGTCATCGGGTCGGGTGGGTAGCTGAAGTACACCTGCCCGTTCGGCTCGAGGTGCGAGGTCGGCTCGCCGTCGGTGACGATGAGCAGCACCGGCTGTGCCGTCGGGTGCTTCCGGAAGTGCCGGTTGGCGAGCAGCAGCGCGTGGTGCAGGTTCGTGCCCTTGTCCCACTCGGCGTCGAGCCCGACGAGCTGTTCGACGTCCATCACCTCGGCCTCGCGACCGAAGGCGATCAGCTGCAGGTCGTCGCCGCGGAACCGGGTCGAGATGAGCGTGTGCAACGCCAGGGCGGTGCGCTTCATCGGGACCCAGCGGTCCTCCATCGCCATCGAGAACGAGGTGTCGACGAGCAGTGCCACGCAGGCCTGCGTGCGGGCCTCGGTCTCCTGGACCTCGACGTCGTCGATCGTCAGCCGCACGGCGGCGCCGTCACGGCCTGACGCTGCCGTGCGGGTGACGGCGTTCGTGATGGTGCGGGGGATGTCCCACGGCTCGGTGTCCCCGAACGCCCACTGACGCGTCGCGCCGGACGGTTCGCCCGAGGCTCCGGACCGGCGGAGGTCCCGTGCGCCCTGCCGCCCCGACATCTTCTGGGCGACGTCCTTGAGCAGGCTCTTGCCGAGCTGCCGCATGGCCTTCGGGGTGAGCTTGTACTGGCCGTCGGCACCGCGGCGCATGGTGCCCGAGTTCTGCAGGGCCTTCTCGAGCTGCTGCAGGGTGCGGGCGTCGACCGCGGCGTCGGACCCGAGCTGTCGGGCCAGGGACTCGAGGTCCAGGTCGTCCAGGTCGGAGCCTGGGCTGGACTGCGCCAGCTGCTCGGCGAGGGCGTCGAGGTCGGAGATGTCCTGGAACGCGCCGGTGCCGTCACCGAGCCCGAGCCCCTGCTCGCCGTCCATCCGCTCGGAACCACCCCAGTCCTCGCCGGGGCGGAGGGCACGGAGGTTGCCGTCGAGCTGCGACAGCGCCCCCATCAGGTCGGGGCTGCCGAAGGCCTGTTGCGCGAGGGCGTCGAGCTCGTCGCGCTGCTCCTGCGTCATCGAGTTCCGCATCCGCTGGGCGGCTGCGGACCGGGCGGCGAGGTCGTCGAGGAGCTCGTCGACGTTCTTCGGGTCGGACGGGAAGTACTCCCCGTGCTTCGCCATGAACTCGTCGAACTGCTCCTGCGAGTCGGTGCCGGCGCGGTGGTCATCGAGCAGCTGGTTGAGGTCCTGCATCATCGCGCTGACCTCGGCGCGGTCGTCGTCGCTGGCGTCCTCGAGCGCCTGCTTCATGCCGGCGAAGCGCTGGTCGAGCATCTCCCGCCCGAGCAGGTCCTTGATCTCCTCGTACTTCTGACGGGCCGCGGGGCTCGTCCAGTCGTAGCCGGAGAGCTCGGTCACGGCGGCCGCAGGCGACGGCGGCAGGCTGTCGAGCTGCATCTCGGCCAGTGCCCGGTCCCCGTCCTCGATGTCGACGTTGCGGGCCAGCTCGCCGCGCTCGGCCAGGACGGCCTCGTCGAGGAGCTGACGGATCTGCTGCAGCGTGCCGTCGAGGTTGTTCCTGCTCGTCAGCTCGCGGCGCTTCTCGGCCACGCGACGAGCGAGGTCGTCGAGGCCGCGCTGGTCACGACCGCCGCGGCGCAGGAACTCCCGCATCGCGCGCTCCGGGGAGTACCCGGCCATGACGTCCTGTCCGATGGCGTCGAGCGCCTCGGACACGTCGGCGGGCGGCGCGAGCGGGTCTGGGCCGCCCTCGTACCGCCCGTACCGGGTGTCCCGTGACAGCCGGCGGTTCTGCCGACTAGCCATAGACGGCTTCGCCCCCGCCGGACTCCTTGCTGATCTTCCGCGCGAGGAACAGGCCCTCGAGCGCGAGCTCGATCGCCCCGGCCCGCTCGCCGTCGTTCGTGGCGCCGAGTCGTTCGCAGATGCGGTCGTACAGGTCGGACTCGCCGAGGGACGGCAGCCCCTCGAGGAACGCGCGAGCCGAGACCTGCTCGCCGGTGGTCACCATCGTGCCGCCGTCGAGGGCCTCGATGAGCTGCGCGAGGTCGAGCCCGCGCAGCCGCGACCGGACGGTCTCCGCGGTGGCGGTGCGGAGCAGGTGCTCGAGGACCTCGTCGGCACGGTCCTCTTCCCCCGACTCGAACTCGATCTTGCCGCCGAGGACGTCGACCGCGGTCTCGAGGTCGATCGGACGGGCGACGGGTTCCGACTCGCCCTGACGCGCTGCCCGGTGCACGGCCGCTGCCGAGACCGTCTCGGCGCCGGCGATGGAGAAGCGGGCGCTGACGCCGCTGCGCTGGTCGACCGCGCTCGAGGCCCTGAGCGCCCGGGTGAAGCGGGCGAGGATCTCGATGAGGGCGTCCGGCACCTCGGCCGTGAGCTCGGCTTCCTGCCGGATGACGGCGATCTCGTCCTCGAGCTCGATCGGGTAGTGCGTGCGGATCTCGGCGCCGAAGCGGTCCTTCAGCGGCGTGATGATCCGACCGCGGTTGGTGTAGTCCTCGGGGTTCGCGCTCGCCACGACCAGGACGTCGAGCGGCAGCCGCAGCACGTAGCCGCGGATCTGCACGTCGCGTTCCTCCATCACGTTGAGCATCGCGACCTGGATGCGCTCGGCGAGGTCGGGCAGCTCGTTGATGGCGACGATGCCGCGGTGCGCCCGGGGGATCAGCCCGAAGTGGATGGTCTCGGGGTCACCGAGGCTGCGCCCCTCGGCCACCTTCATCGGGTCGACGTCGCCGATCAGGTCGGCCACGGAGGTGTCCGGGGTCGCGAGCTTCTCGACGTAGCGGCCGTCGCGGTGCCACCAGTCGATGGGGAGGGCGTCCCCGAGCTCCTCGGCACGGCGGATGCTGGCCGTGGTGATCGGCTCGAACGGGTGCTCGCCGAGCTCGGACCCGGCGATCACCGGGGTCCACTCGTCGAGCAGGCCCTGCAGCGTACGGAGCAGGCGGGTCTTGCCCTGGCCGCGTTCGCCGAGCAGGACGACGTCGTGTCCGGCGATCAGGGCGCGCTCGAGCTGGGGGACGACGGTGGTCGCGAAGCCGTGCAGGCCGGGCCAGGGATCGGAGCCCTCTCGGAGGGCGGTGAGCAGGTTGTCGCGGATCTCGGCGCGGACCGTCTTCTGGACGTGACCAGAGGTGCGGAGCTCGCCGACCGTTCTCATGGTGGGTCGGGTCACGTCGTCGACGCTACGCCTGACCGCCGACGAACCGGCCCACCTGTTCGCCCAGGGCGAGTGCCGACGGACTGGAGGCTCGTCGCGGGGCCGCCACGAGCCTCCCGTCCGTCGTCGGCGTCAGCCGAAGAGCCGCTTGCTCGCGATCTCGGCACCCTCGGTGAGCGCGCGGAGCTTCGCCCACGCGACGTCCGTCGCGACGAACTCGTAGCTGGCGAACGTGGCGAGCCCGCAGTCGGTCCCGGCGACGATGCGGGTCGGGTCGCCGACGGCCTCGGCTGCCTCGACGATGCGGTTCGCGACGAGCTGCGGGTGCTCCAGGTAGTTCGTCGTCACGTCGATGACACCGGGCACCAGGACTGCGCCGTCGGGCAGCGGCAGGTCGCGGAACGCGGGGAACTCGTGCGCGTGGCGCGGGTTGCCGAACGGGATGCTGAAGGACCCGACCTGGGCGCGGTACAGGTGCGGCAGCAGCACGTCGACGGGCACGTCGTCCTGGTGCGGGCCCTGCCAGTTGCCGTAGCAGACGTGCAGGCGGGTCTGCTCCTTCGGGATGTTGCGGAGCGCGTGGTTCAGGGCGTCGACGTGCAGGTCGACCGCTTGGAGGAACTCCTCGGTGCTGGCGTCGCCGAAGTGGATGACCCGTTCCATCGCCAGGTCAGGAGCGTCCAGTTGGAGGATGTGCCCGCGGGAGACGATCTCCTCGTACTCCACGCGGAGCTGCTCGGCCAGGGCGAAGACGTACTCGCCGTGGTCGGCGTAGTGCGGGTTGGCCTCGTCGAGCAGCAGTGTCGTCGCGACGATGCCGGGCGTCGCGGCGGAGATGAAGGTGCCGGCGGGGGTCCGCCCGGCGGCTGCGTTCCTGGCGAGCTCGCGTTCGAACCCGTCGAGGTCCTCGCGGATGCCGGCGCGTTCCTGGTCGTACTCCAGCAGGCCCTGGGCGAGGGGCGTGTCCCAGACCCGGGCGAACTCGGCGCCCTCGTCGATCTGCTTCGCCTGGAACGCGGCGTACCCCGGGAACTTGACCGAGTCGAGCGTCGGCTTGCGGTGCCCGGTCCCGCCGAAGCCGGTGAGGCGCTCGCGGATGTAGGTCGAGAAGCCCACGCGGGGGACCTCGCCGTCGTTCACCACGTCGAGCCCGGCGTCGAGCTGGGCGTCGACGGTGCGGGCGAGGACGGCGGCCGTCTCCTCGCGGAGCGCAGCCTCGTCGTAGGGCTTGGCCTGGTCGCGCGCCACCAGCAGGGCGCTGAGTTCCGGCGTCCGGGGGAGCGACCCGGTGTGGGTGGTCAGGATGCGGTCGGTCGAGTTCTGGAGCGGCACGCTGCCACGCTACTTGCGGTGCCCGCCGTGTGTCGTCGCACGGCGACACACGGCCGTGGACCGGATCGGCGATCCGGGCGTACGTTCTCCATCTGTGCCGGACCGCGGGGGCCCGGCGGGTGAGGAGCAACCGCGATGACGAGCGCGAGCGGACTGCAGGACGGCCAGGTCAGGAGCCTGGTCCCGGCACGGATGGACCGACTGCCGTGGACACGGTTCCACTGGAGCATCGTGGTGGGGCTCGGCATCTCCTGGGTCCTCGACGGGCTCGAGATCCAGATCGTCTCCAACGCGGGCTTCCAGGCGGACCTCGGCCTGTCGACGCAGGAGGTGACGACGCTCGGGACCATCTACCTGTTCGGGCAGGTGTTCGGCGCGTTGGTCTTCGGACGCATGTCCGACCGACTCGGTCGCCGCAAGCTGTTCATCCTGACCCTGGCGATCTACCTGATCGGTTCCGGCATCGCGGGCTTCGCGCAGGACTTCTGGTTCCTGGCCGTCTTCCGGTTCATCGCCGGACTCGGCATCGGCGGCGAGTACGCCGCCATCAACTCCGCGATCGACGAGCTGATCCCGGCGAAGTACCGCGGGCACGTCGACATCGCGATCAACGGCACCTACTGGGGCGGCGCTGCCCTCGGCGCCTTCGCCAACATCTACCTGCTCGACACCGCGTACTTCGCGGAGAACATCGGCTGGCGCATCGGGTTCTTCCTCGGCCCGGTGCTCGGCATCGCGATCATCTTCCTGCGTCGGCACATCCCCGAGAGCCCACGCTGGCTGATGACCCACGGGCGGCAGGAGGAGGCCGAGGCCACCGTCGCGCGGATCGAGGCCGAGGTCGAGCGGGAGTCCGGCAAGCCGTTGGAGAAGGTCGACGAGTCCAAGGCGATGACGGTCACGCCGATGGACAAGGTCTCGCTGCGGACCGTCGCGAAGGTGTTGATCATGCAGTACCCGAAGCGCACCCTCGTCGGCGCGACGATGATGATCACGCAGGCGTTCCTCTACAACGCGATCTTCTTCACGTACGCACTCGTGCTGACGAACTTCTTCGGGCTGAAGACCTCGGAGACCGCGGTCTACTTCTTCCCGTTCGCGATCGGCAACCTGCTCGGGCCGCTCGTGCTCGGACGGCTGTTCGACACGTGGGGTCGCCGGCAGATGATCTTCAGCACGTACCTGATCTCCGGCCTGGTCCTCGCGGTGTCCGCCTTCCTGTTCCAGGCCGACGCGATCAGCGCCACCGTGCAGGTCGTCTTCTGGTGCATCTCGTTCTTCTTCGCCTCGGCCGGGGCGTCGAGCGCGTACCTGACCGTGAGCGAGATCTTCCCGCTCGAGCTCCGGTCGCAGGCCATCTCGTACTTCTTCGCGCTGGCGCAGGTCTTCGGGGCGATCGCGCCGACGATCTACGGCGCGCTCATCGGTGACGGGTCGTCCCGGGAGCCGCTCTTCTGGGGCTACCTGCTCGGCGCGGGGATCATGATCCTCGGCGGCATCGTGGCGTTGATCTTCGGCGTGGACGCTGCCCGGAAGGGCCTCGAGGACGTCACCCAGCCGCTCTCGGTCATCGCGAAGAAGGAGGAGTCGAAGCGCTGACCGGCGATATCCGGAATGTTTAGCGACTGACGATCGATCCTGCAACGCTCTCTCCATCGACCCCCGACGGGGGTCCTGGACGGCGGGAGTGCAGTGATGCAAGACGGGCACCGTGCCCTCCACAGGGCGACGATCGGCGGACTCGTCCACCGATCACGACGGACCACCCCTGGCGGTGGCCGCCGTGCGTGAAGGTGGCTCCATGGGGTACGACGACACTGTGACGGCACCCACCCCGCAGCCGCGACCGGTGGGGCCGCAGACGGACCGGGCAGCGATGTCGGGACTCGGCGGCCCCGACCCGCTCGGGGTGCGGCGCAGCCTGCTGCGGGACGCGGTCTTCACCTGGCTGCTCGACCGGATCCTCCGCGGGGAGTACCGGCGGGGGCAGCGCCTGCGCCTCGACGCCATCGCCGACGACATGCGGGTCTCCCGGACGCCGGTGCGCGAAGCCCTGGTGCCGCTCGAGTCGCTCCGGCTCGTGTCGGTGCAGCGGTACGTCGGCGTGGTCATCGCGCACTGGTCACTCGACCAGATGCAGGAGCGCATCCGGCTCGGGTGCACGATGCTCGCGGCACCGCAGATGCCCGGTGCACGGTCGGCCGAGCGCTTCGACCCGTTCTGGATCCGCGACTGCATGACCGAGGCAGGGGCCTTCGTCGAGATCGGCTCCTGGTTGCTCCGGCGGTCCGGCGCCACGGTCAGTGCCGACTGGCTGGCGGCACAGCGCCCGGTGCTCGACATGTTCTTCACGGACGACGTCGCCGCAGCGAACGGCATCGACGCCGTGGTCGACCGACGCCATCGTCTCGACCTGGTCGAGCGGGCGCGGGCCGCGGCCGTGCAGGACGACCTCGACGACTGCGCCAGGGCCGTCCGCGCGCTCGGGGAGTGCCTGATCGCCCTGCCCGACCGCTTCCGATCGGCGGAGTCCGCATGACGTCGTGATGCCGACCCGGTGACGCGGTGGTGGGGGCATCGCGGGCGCTGATCCGCTCGCGCTCGCGGTGGCCCCCGAACGAGGCACGCCGAGCCGCCCCGGGTCCCCGGCAGCACGCACCCGCTCGGGTATCGTCCCCCGGCGAGCGGCCCGTGCCCGGGGCTGCTCGGAGGGAGCCCGCCCGTGACCGATCCCGACGGTCCACAGTCCGCCTTCGACGACGTCCTCGACCCGAGACGCCGTCCGTCCGTCGTCTCCGGCCCCGGGTTCCGCGTCAGCGGAGCACGGCACGGCCGAGGTCGCCGCGACCTCGGCATCAGTCGACTCGTCAGCGGTGTCGGCATCGCGGCGGCGGTCGCCGTGATGAGTGCCACGTCGCTCTCCGCCTACGCGGCGTACGACGTGGGCCACGGGTTCCAGCAGCGCGCGGTCGACGTCGGCAGTGGCGCGGCATCGACCGAGGGGGCCTTCAACGTGCTGGCGATCGGCGCAGACAACGACCCGTCCCAGGGGACCGCCTACGGCGACCGCGGCGCCACGCTCAACGACTCGAACGTGCTGCTGCACGTCTCGGCCGACCACACCCACGCGGTCGCGATCAGCTTCCCGCGGGACCTGGTCCTCGACCAGCCGGCGTGCAGCGGTGCGCCAGCGGTGCAGGACACCCCGCTCAACCAGGCGTACGGCCGCGGCGGGATGGACTGCGTCGTCTCGACGATCGAGCACGCCACCGGGATGGACGTGCCCTACGCGGCCCAGGTCAGCTTCGCCGGGGTGATCCGGATGTCGGACGCCGTCGGCGGGGTGCCCGTGTGCGTGACGGACGCAGTCGACGACCCCTACACCGGGCTGCAGCTCGCGGCGGGGGAGCACACCGTCTCGGGGAAGACCGCCCTCGCGTTCCTCCGCGACCGGCACGGTGTCGGCGACGGCAGCGACCTCTCCCGGATCTCGAGCCTGCAGCAGTTCCTGTCCTCGCTGCTCCGCAAGGTCAAGCACGAGGGCACGCTCGGCGACCCCGCGAAGCTGTACGGCCTGGCGAAGGCCGCGTCGCAGAACATCACCCTGTCCACCTCGCTCGCAAAGCCCTCGACGATGGTCGACATCGCCCGCGCGTTCGAGGGCATCGACCTCGGCGACATCACCTTCGTGCAGTACCCGGGCAGCGTCGACGACCCCGCCTTCCCCGGCAAGGTCGTCCCCGACCGGGCGACCGCCGACCGGCTGATCCGCGCGGTCCGTGCTGATCGTCCGTTCAGCCTCGACGCCGGCGCCACCGGACGCGGTGCGACCGAGGAGGCTCCCGCGGTCGGGACGGACGCCCCCGCAGCGGCACCAGCGCCCTCGGAGCGCACAGCGACGGCTCCCCGTGCGCCGTCGACCCCCTCGGCGACACCGCGCGAGATGTCCGGCGTGACCGGGCAGACGGCGGCGCAGAAGACCTGCGCGGTGGCCGCCGGCGGATGACCTGGGGCGACCGGCCGCCGTCGGCGCACACGGAACCGCAAGACGGGCCTGTGGCAGGCTGTCCCGGTTGCCGAGTCCGCCGACGACAGGAGTGCCCGTGAACGACG
Source organism: Curtobacterium sp. VKM Ac-2865 (assembly GCF_015350905.1). Taxonomy (GTDB): domain Bacteria; phylum Actinomycetota; class Actinomycetes; order Actinomycetales; family Microbacteriaceae; genus Curtobacterium. Next base: position 269,069 of record NZ_JADKRZ010000004.1, read on the forward strand.
TCCGCGACCGATCCCACCGCCTGAACCGGGTGGACGGGATCGCCCGACACGGACGCCTCCGTCGACACCGGCCGCTCGGCACCGCCGTCAAGGTGCTCTCCGGCGTGGTGGCCGTCGCGCTCGTCAGCACGGCGTCCGTCACCGCGATCGCGGCGAAGCAGGTCACCGACGACTTCGGCGAGGGTGTGCGCATCCAGGGACAGTCCGCGGCACCCCGGCCGCAGCAGCAGGCCGGTCCGACGCTCAGTGCCTTCGAGGGCGGGTTCACGATGCTCGTCGTCGGGACCGACAACGACCCCGAGCAGGGCACCCAGTACGGGGAGCGCGACGCGACCCTCAACGACGTCAACATCCTGCTGCACGTGTCCGCGGACCACACGAACGCCACCGCCGTCAGCATCCCTCGTGACCTGGTCACGCCGATCCCGGCGTGCGCGAAGCCCGACGGGTCCGGTTCGACGCCGGCCATGGCTGCCGAACCGATCAACGAGGCGTGGGGCGAGGGTGGGCTGAACTGCGTGGTGCAGACCGTGCAGGGACTCACCGGCCTCGACGTGCAGTACTCGGCGGCCGTGTCGTTCAACGGCGTCATCGAGATGTCGAACGCGATCGGCGGCGTGCCGGTCTGCGTCGCCTCGCCGATCCACGACCGCTACACCGGCCTCGACCTTCCGGCGGGGACGACGACGCTGCAGGGGTCGCAGGCGCTCGAGTTCCTCCGCACGCGACACGGAGTCGGCGACGGGTCGGACCTCGGACGGATCTCGAGCCAGCAGGTCTTCCTGTCATCGCTGCTCCGCACGGTGAAGGCGAACAGCACGCTGACCTCGCCACCGACGCTGTACAAACTGGCTCGCGCCGCGGCGTCGAACATGCAGCTGTCCGAGAGCCTGAACGACCCGCGCACCCTGGTCGGGATGGGTCGGGCGCTGCAGGACCTGCCGCTCGACCAGGTGAACTTCGTGCAGTACCCGGGGACGACCGGCGGCACGGGCGTCTACGAGGGCAAGGTGCAGCCCACGACGGAGCTGGCCGACGAGCTCTTCACCCGCATCAAGGCGGACGAGTCGTTCTCGCTCGGGGCGGGCAGCACGGGGATCGGCTCCGAGTCGGCCCCCGCCACCCCGAGTCCAGCGGCAGGGGCACCCGCGGCGCAGACCCCGAGCGCGCAGACCCCGAGCACCCAGAGCCCGGCCGCGCAGACCCCAGCGGCACCGGCCCCAGCAGCACCCGGGACCCCGGCGGCTTCCGGCACGCCGTCCGCTCCCGCCACCGCCGACACGCTCGACGGCCTGCAGGGGCAGTCGGCCGCGCAGCAGACCTGCTCGAAGGCCTTCGGCTCGTAGCGAGTGAGCACCCGCCCCGGAACGCGGAAGCGGGGACGCGGCCTGGGCCACGTCCCCGCTCCGGTCACTCCACGACGGCTGCCGGACATCGGGGGAGCCGTGCCGGGTCGAGGAGTGCTGCTGCGTGCTGTGTCGCGACGACGGGGACGAGCCCCGGAATGTGATGCCGCGTCTGGACGAGACTAACGACCGGGGTACGCCCCGACAAGACCAATGCGTCCCCACTTCGGGGGACCGGTCGTGCCGGTGCGGATTCCGGCTCGGCACGTGGGGTCGAGCGGCCCCGTGTCCTCCTGTATGGTGGTGTGTGCGTCCGCGAGGGCGCATGGAGACGTCGCATAGTCCGGCCGAGTGCACCACCCTGCTAAGGTGGAGTCCCCTTTAGGGGACCGAGGGTTCAAATCCCTCCGTCTCCGCACTCGCAGAAACGCCCCCGTCACGTCGACGGGGGCGTTTCCATGTCGCGGACGGGCGGATCAGCCCGCGGTCGAGTCGATCCAGCGCATCCAGCCCTCGAGCTGCGCCTTCGCGCTGTCGAGCGTGCTGTGCTGCCCGTTGACCTCGCCGCCCGTGGAGTGCACGGAGTAGCGGTCCGACCACGAGACGACGCCGACCAGGTCCGCCCCGGAGGAACCTTCCCAGCGGCCGTTGGAGGTCTCGGTCCAGAGGATGCCGTCGTGGAGGCTCATCGCGTGCACCTCGGCACGGACCATGCGGAGCGACCGCAGCACAGCAGGGCCGTCACGGTCCCGACGGGGACGGCGTGGCTGCGAGTGCGGGTGCGCGGTGACTGCATGGGGGCTTCCGGTCGGGCTGCGGACGATGAGATCGTTCCGGCGGCCGGGGTCCTGGGTCACCTGGCACTGACGGTAGTCGCCGCACATCCACGACGCACAGGCGACTGACATCACGCCAGGCGACCGACGTCGCGCCAGGCGACCGACACACGGACGATCGACACCGCTACCGTGACGACGTGTCCCGCCGCGCCGTCCTGCTGTCCTCCGCCGTCGTCCTCGTCGCCGTCGTGCTCGGCGGAGCCGTGGTCGCCCACGCGCGGACCGGTCACACGCTGGCGGTCGAGGCCTACACCGAACCCGGCGGGCCTGCCACCGCGCGGGTGTCGGCCGCGGCGCCGCACGTCGCCACGATCGGCATCGACGGCGTCACGATCGCCGAGGACGGCCGCGCGCTGAACGCCCCACCGGAGGGCATCGCCGCACTGGCCCGGACGGCGACCCGACGCGGGGCCGCCACCGAGCTCCTGGTCAGCAACTACTCCTCGGCGATCGGGGACTTCTCGCCGCGCATCGGGACGGCACTGCTCGGCTCGGCGGTGAACCGGGAGCGGGTCGCCGGCGACGTCGCGCGTCTCGCGGCACGCACCGGCATGGACGGCGTGCAGATCGACCTCGAGTCGCTGCGGGCCCGTGACCGACCGGGGCTGGTCGCGTTCGCCGCGGCGGTGCGGTCCGCGGTGCACGAGCAGCTCGGGTCGGAGGCGTCGGTGTCGATGGCCGTGATGGCCTCGACCGACGCGGCCGGGTTCCACGACACCGGCTACGACCTCCGCGGGCTGACGGAGCACGTCGACCGCTTCGTGCTCATGACCTACGACCAGCACGGCCCGTGGAGCGGCCCGGGCACGGTCGGTGCGCTGCCGTGGGCGACGACGGTGGTGCGTGCGGCGGAGCGGCAGGGGGTGCGGTCCTCGACGGTCGACCTCGGCGTCGCCGGGTACGGCTACGGCTGGGGCGGCGACGACGCGGACGCGCAGCTCACACCGTCCGCCGCCGCACGGGCAGCGGGGGAGCGCGCGCGGTGGTCCGACCGAGACGGCGAGTGGTCGGCACGGCTCGACGACGGGCGCGTCCTGCACTGGTCGGACGCCCGGTCCTACGCCGCCCGGACGGCGCTGGCGCGGCAGCTCGGGCTGCACGGTGTCGCGATGTGGTCCCTGAACACGATGGCGCTGCCGCGCTGAGGGCGCACGGAGTGCGCACACCGGACTGGAGGCGCGGCGCACCGCAGCCGGTCTGCGCACGTGATCCGGGCCTCCAGTCCGGCGCCCGTCCGTGATCCGCAGGTCGGTGACACATCCCCCGGTCCCTGTCACCGGGCCGATGTAGCATGCGCGGACATCCCCAACTCCGAGGAGACCTGCGTGCCGGAAGCCCCCGACCTCGCCTTCCCCGTCGACCGGGTGCGTGACGCCGGTGCCGCGATCATGTCAGCCGTCGCCACCGTCGTCGACGGCAAGACGGACGCGATCCGCACGGCGCTGACGGTGATGCTCGCGCAGGGCCACCTGCTTGTCGAGGACGTCCCCGGCGTCGGCAAGACCGTGCTGGCGAAGGCGCTCGGCGCCTCGGTCGGCGGGTCCGTGAACCGCATCCAGTTCACCTCGGACATGCTGCCGTCCGACGTCACCGGGGTGAACATCTTCGACCAGTCGTCCGGCACCTTCCGGTTCTCGCCCGGCCCGGTCTTCGCGAACGTCGTCATCGGCGACGAGATCAACCGCACGAGCCCGAAGACCCAGTCCGCCCTGCTCGAGGCCATGGCCGAGTCCCAGGTCACGGTCGACGGCGTCACGCGGCAGCTCGACTCGCCGTTCATGATCGTGGCGACGCAGAACCCCGTCGACATGGAGGGCACCTACCCGCTGCCGGAGGCCCAGCGCGACCGCTTCATGGCGCGCATCGCGATGGGGTACCCGAGCGTCGACGCCGAACGGCGGATGCTCTCCAACCGCGGCGGCAGCGACCCCCTCGAGTCCGTCCGGCCCATCGTCGACGTCGGCACGCTCCGCGCGATGACGGCGGCGGTGCACGCGGTCCACATCTCCCCGGACGTCGAGGCCTACATCATCGAGATCACCCGGGCCACGCGCACCCACCCGGACCTGGTGCTCGGCGCGAGCCCGCGGGCCACGCTCCACCTCGCCCAGGCCGCCAGGGCCCACGCGGCGCTGCTCGGCCGGCCGTTCGTCACGCCGGACGACGTCGCCGAGCTGGCCCCGGTCGTGCTGGCCCACCGGCTCGTCCCCGTCGCCCGCGGCCTCGGCGGCTCGACCGAGGACACCGCCCGCGAGATCGTCGTGCGCATCGTCTCCGAGACGTCCGTGCCCTTCACCGCGGCGCCCGTCCGGTCCTGATGACCCAGGCGTCCTCACCGCTCGCCCGTCGTGCGGGTGCCGCACAGTCGGTGCTCGCGCGGTGGACGCGTCGCGGGGCGTCGATGCTCCGGCGCACCCCGTTCCCACGGCCCACCGCCCGCGGCTGGACCGTCATCGCGGTCGGCATCGGGCTGATCGGCGGCGGACTCGTCGCGACCACCAGCGTCGCGGTGTCCGCGGGGATCCTGCTGCTCGTCCTCGTGGTGCTCGGTGTGGCGATGGCGTTCCTGGTGGCGGCACCGCTCCGGGGGAGCCGGACCGCGCCGCGGGCGACGGTGCAGGTGGGTGAGGTGTACCGCGAACGGATCACCCTGCGCGGCACGTCGGTCCCGATCGGCCCGCGCTCCACGCTCCTGGTGCGCGAACAGCTCGAGGACGCCTTCGCGAGCGTGTCCGACGCCGAGGCCTACGTGCAGGTCGGCCCGTCCGTCCCGCCCGCCGTGTTCGACGTCGAGGCCCTCGCGATGCACCGCGGCCGCAGCCTGGTCGGCCCGGTGACGATCCGCGTCGAGGACCCGTTCGGCCTGCTCCGCATCGACCGCCCGGTCGTCCCGGCAGAGGAGGTGGTGGTCGTGCCCGCGTCGACGGCGCTGTCCGCGATGGACACCGGCGCACTCGCCGGTGCCGTGTCCGCGGACGAGGGCCGCGTCGGCCAGGGCGGCTCGGCGGACGACAGCGAACTCCGGCCGTACCGTCCGGGTGACCCCATCCGCCGCGTGCACTGGGCGCAGAGTGCCCGTCGTGGCGAGCTGCACGTCCGCCAGACGGCCCAGGCGCAGCCACCCGAGGCCGTCATCGCGCTCGACCTCCGGCGCTCCTCGTACCAGGACCTCGGCCGCGACGAACTCGCCGAGCTGTCGGACCTGGGCGGGGACGCCGCCTTCGAGCACGCCGTCGTCGTCGCGGCCAGCGTCGCACGGGCGCTCGCCGCCAGGACCTCCCGCGTCGTGCTCGTCACCGACGACACCGTGACCCGCCACACCGGGGACGCCGGCGGGCTCACCGACGTGCTCGTCGGGCTCGCCGACGTCCGGGTCCGCAGCGACGCCCGCGCCGTCACCGACGTGCTGCCCGACGTCCGTGGCCGTGACGTCCACGGCATGACGGCCGTCGTGACCGGGCACTGCACGGTCGAGCAGGCATCGGCGCTCGTCGCCTCGACGAACGGGTCCAGCCGCGGCATCCTCGCCACGATCGTGCCGCCGGACCCGGTGGTCCGCGGGATCCTCGACCGTGGCGGGTGGCGCACCCTCGTCGTGCCGGTGACGCGGACCGGGGCGAACCGATGACCGCGCAGGACGTCCGACCCGGCGGACGCCCGGACGCCCGGGGCTCCGACCGACGCGTCGACGTGCGTGCGATCCTCGACCGCGCCGACGACCGCCCGGCCCCCGCCGCTGCCGTCGTCGCACTGGCGCCCGTGCCGGTGATGATCGCGGCGCTGGCCTTCCGACCGCTCGTGCAGGGCGTCGCGTGGTGGACATCCGCGCTGGTGATCGTCGTCGTGCTCGTCGGCGTGATGCTCGCCGTGCGTCGACGACCCGCCGGCGTCCGCTTCATCGCGCTCGTCTCGACGCTCATCGCGACGTCGTGCGCGGCCGCCCTGGTCAACGACATCCAACCGCTCGGCTGGCTGGACGGCGACGGCGCCCTCGGGCAGACCATCGCCGCGATCCGGCTGAACCCCGCGCCGCTGCCACAGACCGACCCGATCCGCCTGGTCGTCACCGTCGCGATCGCCTGGGTGGCAGCCGCGTCGCTGTTCCTGGCGACGATCGCTCCCGCAGCCGCCCTCGCCGCCGCGCCGGCCCTCGTGATCCTCATCGTGCCGGGCGTCGTCACGGGCACCCCGGCGGGCACCGGCCTCGTGGTCGCCGTCGGACTGGCGTTCCTCGCCCTGCTCTGGCTGTCGGTCCGTCCGGTGCAGCGGGCGCTCCCGGCGACGGTGGTCGGTGCGGTCGCCCTCGTCGTCGCCGTCGGCCTGCCGTCCGTCGTGCCGTTGAACGCGAGCTGGCTGTCCGGGGTCACCGGGGCGATCCAGTCGCCGATCCTGCCCGGTCGCCCCGGAACGCTCCTCAACCTCGGCCAGGACCTCCGCCGGCCGAACGAGCTCGAGGTCTTCCGGTACCGCACCTCGGACGGGCAGCCGGAGTACCTCAAGCTCGCCGACCTCGACGAGTTCGGCACGGGCGACTGGGTGCCGACGGCGACCGACGTCAGCAACGCCCCGACCGCCGACCAGCAGCAGTGGGCGGTCGGTGTGAACCCCCGGCTCGCCAGCCGCGGCGACGTCACCGTGCAGATCACGGGCCTGTCGAGCAACTACCTGCCGGTGCCCTCGGGCGCGGTGTCGATCGAGTCGAAGTCGACGAACCTCGAGCTCGACCAGTGGCGGTGGATGAACGGCTCGAACACGGTGCGCTCGACCGGTCCCTCGACCCGCAGGGGCGCCACGTACGAGGTGTACGGCGCCTCGACCTTCGCGAACGCCTACCTCGACGCCGTGAACGCCTCGGGTCGGCTCGCGGGGTTCGAGGGCCGCGGATGGCCCACCCCGTCGGGCGGCGAGCTCCGCTCGGACCGGACGTTGCCGAAGGACCTGCCGAAGAGCATCAGGACGACCGCGGCCCGGGTGGCGGGGGGCGGACTGACCGACTACGACAAGGCCCGTTCGCTCGAGCAGTGGTTCCGCAGCGACCTGTTCACGTACTCCGAGACGGCCCCGGTCGAGCAGGGCTACGACGGCGACAGCATGGACGTCGTCGCGAAGTTCCTGCAGGTCCGCCAGGGGTACTGCGTGCACTTCTCCTCCGCGATGGCCGTGATGGCCCGGACGCTCGGCATCCCCTCGCGCATCGCGGTCGGGTACCGGGCCGGCGGCACCGCGGTCGACGGCGAGTACACGGTGTCGAACCGGCAGCTGCACTCGTGGCCCGAGCTCTACATCAAGGGCGCCGGCTGGGTCGCCTTCGAGCCGACGCCGGACTCCGACGAGGCTGCCAGCACCGCACCGCAGCCCTCCGCCAGCCCGACCGCGGCCACCCCGGAGACTCCGCTGCCCGCGCCGAGCGACCAGGCCACGCCGTCGTCCTCGGCGAGCCCCACCCCGAGCGCCTCGGCCGAGGCCGGTGCGTCCGGCGCTCCGGGCTCCGGGGGGAGCGGCCCGTGGGGCATCGTGCTCGGCATCCTCATCGCCGCCGCTGTCCTGCTCGCCCCCGGGCTCGTCCGAGCGGCGCGTCGACGCTCGCGCCTCGGTGCCGTCGCCGCGGGGCGGGCGCCGGCGGTGACCGCGTGGCGCGAGCTGGTCGACGACGTCGCCGACCACGGCTACGCACCAGGGGCCGCTGACGCCGGCGACGCCTCGGCTGCGGCACGGACAGCTCGGTCGGTCCTCGGACGCCTGCGGTCCAGCGTTCCCGCGTCGGTGCTGCCCCTCCTCGAGCGGGTCGTCGACGCCGTCGACCAGGAGCGCTACGCGCCGTCGGGTGCGGTCGACGGGGCAGCGCTCGTCGCCACCCTCCGGGAGGCCCGGGTCGCCCTCGACGCATCGGTCCGGCTCCCGCAGCGGGTCCGGTCGCGCCTGCTCCCGCCGAGCCTGACGCCCGCGTCGACCTGGTCGCACGAGGGTCGCCGGCGCCGCACCGCCTAGCGGCGGCGCCGAGGCCGCACCGCCTAGCGGCGGCGGCAGCGGGGGCGTGCCCGCTACTGCCGGGCGCCGGTTCTCGTTCGCGATGATGACGAATCTGGTCCGCAGAACTCGGGGGCCGAGAACCGGATCCGTCACGGAGCGAAGTGGAAACCGTCCGCCCGGGTGACCCGCGCGGGGCACCCGCGACTGGTGCGAGCTCGACCACGTGGTGCGAGCTCGACCACGTGGTGCGCCGCTGTCAGCCCGCACGGCGTGGTCGACCTCGCACGGGCTGGGGGAGCGCGCACGGTGCGCGGTCGCGCCTCCGCGGCGGGATGACGTCGGGCCGCAGCGTGGATCAGCGTCGGACGCCGGTTCGTGTTCGCGACGATGACGAATCTGGTTCGCAGAACTCGGGGATCGAGAACCGGATCCGTCACGGAGCGAAGTGGAAACCGTCCGCCCGGACAGTCCCGCGCGGGCACTTGCGCGTGGTGCGAGCTCGACCACGTGGTGCGCCGCTGTCGGCCTGCACGGCGTGGTCAACCTCGCACGGGCTGGGGGAGCGCGCACGGTGCGAGGTCGCGCCTCCGCAGCTGGGTAACGTCGGGCCGCAGCGTTCACCGGCGTCGGGCGCCGGTTCCTGTTTGCGATGATGACGAATCTGGTTCGCGGAACACGGGGGCCGAGAACCGGATCCGTCACGGAGCGAAGTGGAAACCATCCGCCCGGACAGTCCGGCGCGGGCATTTGCGCGTGGTGCGAGCTTGCCCACGTGGTGCGCCGCTGTCGGACGGCACGGGGTGGTCAACTTCGCACGGGCCGAGGGAGCGCGCACGGTGCGAGGCCGCGCCCGTTCGGCGCGCCACCGCCCGGCACCGCGCTCGCACCCGTCCGGCGCACGACTGCCCGGCACGACCGCCCGGCACGACCGCCCGACGCACCCGCCCAACGCGACCGCCCGGCGCGACCGCCCGGCGCCGCGGCCGGACCCCGCGTCAGCGGCGCCGGATGACCGCCTCGACGAGGGTGGCGACGAGCTCGCCCGGGTTCGCGTCGTCGAGCGCCGGGGCGTCGAACACGGTGCCGACGTTCGCGGCGATGAGCAGCGTCGAGAGGGTGTCGAGCGGCATCCCCGGGTCGATCCCCGGGTGCGCGCCGAACCACAGCCGCACCAGTCGTGCGACGCCGTCCTGCAGCACCCGGCGCTGACGGACGAACTCGGGCATCGACTCCGGGTGCCGCAGGGCGTAGCCGCGGAACTCCGACAGCAGCGCGAACTGGGCGCTCTGGTCGTGCTGGCCGAACGCGGCGCGGACGACGTCACCGATGTCCGCCGCCGGGATGTCGGCGTCGACCAGGTCGTCCAGCGCGCCGAGCACCAGGTTCGTCGCGCGCTGCATCACCTGCGCGACGAGGTCCTCCTTCGAGGAGAAGTTCGAGTAGACCGCGCCCTTGCTGAACCCGGCACGGGCGGCGACGTCGTCGAGCCGGGCCTCGTGCACCCCGTGTTCGGCGATCGCGTCGGCACCGGCTGCGAGCAACCGTGCCCGGACCTCGGCACGCGGGGTCCTGGTGGTGGCGGGGGTGTCCTCGTCGCTCATGTGGTCCTGGTTCGACGGAGCCCGGAGGTCCGGCCGGGCGGATCTGCTGGTGGAACACGTCCACCATGGCATGAGCGGTGCTACCCCGGGGACCTGCCGCACCGCGCGTCTGATCGCGCGCGGCGCGGTGGAGCCCCCATCGGCTGCACACCCCGGACGACGTGTCCCAGTCGGTACCGCCACGTTCGGGTCGTGCCGGTACTCGACCACGGCTGCGTGACCGAGGCGAGGTGCGCCGGAGAACTCGATCCCCGGCGGTATCGATCGTACGCCGATCCCGCCGTACCTGACAAGCGGTCATGGTTCCTGGGTCGGCGTCGACCCGTCCGGTCGGGGACGCCCCGTCCCGGTGCGCCGTCCTGGACGACGCAACAGTCGCACAGCGTCCGGTCGGAGCCCGCGCCCGCGGCGGAGCAGCGAGGCCAGCGTGGACTGCGGCTGCCAGTCGCGGCCGTTCGGCAGGCCCCAGCCCCACCGCACGGCCCCCCAGCGGAGCAGCAGCGAGAGCACGACGGCGGCGACGATGCCGATCGTCGGGGACCCGAGCGCGGACGCACCGACCATCACGGCTGACGCGGCGACCGCGACGGAGGCGTACAGGGCGTTGCCGCCGAACACCGCCGGCACGCGCCGCAGCAGCAGGTCGCGCCCGACCCCACCGCCCACCGCGGTGATCGTGCCCATGATGATCGCGGCGGGCCACTCCAGCCCGGCGTCGAAGGTGCGCTGGACCCCGACCACCGCCCAGAACCCGATGACGGCAGCGTCGAGGAAGGTGAAGAGCCGGTCCCACCCGCGCTCGGAGAACGACACGAGGAACGCGACGAGGGCACCGGCCACGGCGACCGGCACGTAGAGGGGGTCGGTCAGGGCGACGGGCGGGCCGTTCTGCAGCAGGACGTCGCGGAGCATGCCGCCGCCGAGGCCCGAGACGAACCCGACGACGAGGAACCCGAACAGGTCGAAGTCCATCGACCGGGCCACCGCGCCGCCCAGCAGCGCCGACGCGAAGACCCCGGCGAGGTCGAGCACGTTCGTCACCGCGGCGAGGCCGTCGACCGAGAGCAGGTTCATGAGAACCATCAAACCCCACGCCGACCCGCTCGACGGGAGCAGTGAGGTAAGGCTAGCCTTGCCTTCGTCATGCTCGCCACACTCGTCATCGGTCTCCGTGAAGGCCTCGAAGCCACGCTCATCGTCGGCATCATCGCCGCGTTCCTGCGCCGCAACCGGGTGCCGCTCGCGCCGATGTGGCTCGGGGTCGGCGTCGCCGTGCTCATGAGCATCGGGGTCGGCGTCGGGCTGCAGGCCGTCGAGCAGGCGCTGCCGCAGGCCCAGCAGGAGGGCATGGAGGCGGTCATCGGCATCGTCGCCGTCGTCTTCGTCACCGGCATGATCGTCTGGATGCGCACCCACGCGCGCACGCTGAGCAAGGACCTCGAGGCCAGCGCCACCGCCGCCCTCGGCCGCGGCACCGCGTGGGCCCTGGCCGGCATGGCCTTCCTCGCCGTCCTCAAGGAGGGCTTCGAGACCTCCGTCTTCCTGCTCGCCACGTTCCAGGCGTCGAGCGACACCGGGCTCGCGGCCCTCGGCGCGGTGGTCGGCATCGCCGCGGCGGTCGTCGTCGGCTACGGTATCTACACCGGTGGCGTGCGGCTGAACCTCGCGAAGTTCTTCACCGGCACCGGCGTCTTCCTGGTGTTCGTCGCCGCCGGCCTGGTCCTGACGGTCCTCCGCCGCGCGCACGAGGCCGGCTGGGTCGTCATCGGTCAGCAGCGCACCGTCGACCTCAGCTGGCTCGCCCCGAACGGCTCGGTGCAGGGCGCCCTCGTCACCGGCGTGCTCGGCATCCCGCCGGACCCGCGTGTGATCGAGGTGCTCGCCTGGTCCTGCTACGTCGTCCCCGTCCTGGCGCTCTCGCTCTGGCCGCGCGTGTGGCGTCCGGCTCCGCGGCGTGTCCCGGCCCTGCGCATCGGCGTCGCCGCCGTGCTCGCCGTCGCGGCAGCGGCCCTCGCCGTCGCCGTCCCGACCGGCGGTGCCCACCTGCCCTCGACCGTCCCGGTCAACGGCGACGCCACGTCCGTCTCGGCCGAGGTCCACGGAGCGACCGCCGTGCTGAACAGCCGGGGCCACGGCCAGGAGGCTCGGGTCGACCTCCCGGCGTCGACCCACCGCAGCGTGACCCGCGCCGGTGCGACCGCGGACCGCTGGCGCTCCACCACGAGCGGTGGTACCAGCGGTGAGCCGTCGAGCCTGACGCTCGACGACCTGGTCGGCCTGTTCGGCCGCGTCCCCGTCGGCATCTCCCCGTCGACGAACCCGGGCCCGTTCCGGGCCCGCTGGTCCACGTCGCAGACCGTCACCCTCTGGGCCGTCGGGGGTGGGGTCCTGGACGCGACCAGCTCGGAACGGTCCGTGCTCACGCTGACCGGTGGGGGCCTCCCGTTCGCTCGCACCACGACGCTCGACCGCAGCGTGTACGCGGTGCCGACGTCCCGCGTCCGCGCGAGTGCCACGGCCGTCACCGCGGCCGACACCCGGTCGGCGGAACTGGCGCTCTGGGGTGCCTGGCTGCCGATCGCCCTCGGGATCGCGGCCGCGACCCAGCTCGCCCTCGCACTCCGTGACCGTCGTCGCCTGGCGACCCCCGTTCCCCACCGCCCAGCACCACCCGTCCCCGCCCGCGGCCCGCCCGCCGGGGACCCGACAAGGAGCACCGCCCATGCCGTTCGGTAAGCAGACCGCACGACCCCTGATCACCCTGGGCGCCCTCGGCGCCGTGACCGCACTCGCCCTCACCGGGTGCGCGTCCACCTCGTCGTCCGCGACGGACGACGCCACCGACTCCGGCAAGGTCGCCCGGGTGTCGATCACCCTGACGAACGACGGCTCCGACGCCTGCGCCGTGTCCACCACGAAGGTGCCGGCGGGGCCGGTGACCTTCACCGTGAAGAACGAGTCGTCCACCGCCATCACCGAGGTCGAGCTGCTGCAGGACCAGCGGATCTTCGGCGAGAAGGAGAACCTCGCGCCGGGCCTCGCAGCGGTGTCCTTCACGAGCACCCTCGGCGGCGGGAAGTACCAGGTGTACTGCCCCGGCGCCGAGCAGGAGATGACGGACCTCACCGTCACCGGCAAGGTCGCGTCGACCAAGGGCAGCAGTGCAGCGTCGCTGCTGGCGGACGGTGCCACCGGGTACTCGAAGTACGTCGACGCGCAGGTCAGCGACATGGTGACCGCCGTGAAGCAGCTGCAGACCGACGTCGACGCCGGTGACCTCGACGCCGCCAAGCAGGACTACGCCGAAGCGCGGCCGTACTACGAGCACGTCGAGAGCGACGTCGACGGCTTCGTGAAGAAGGGCTTCAAGGCCACGGACAACGCCGGCAACCTCGACTACCTGATCGACATGCGGGCGTCGAACCTCGACCCGGCCGTCGGGTGGAGCGGGTTCCACGCCGTCGAGCGCGACCTGTTCGAGAAGGGCGCGATCACCGCGTCGACGAAGGACCTGGCCGGCGACCTGACGACGAACGTGGAACTCCTCGCGAAGCTCGTGCCGACCCTGGACTACAAGCCGGAGGACCTCGCCAACGGCGCCGCCGGCCTGCTCGAGGAGGTGCAGTCGAACAAGATCACCGGTGAGGAAGAGGCCTACAGCCACATCGACCTCGTCGACCTCGCCGCCAACGTCGAGGGCGCACGGCAGGCCTTCGCCTACCTCAAGCCGGGCCTGACGAAGACGGACCCGACGCTGACGAAGCAGATCGCGACGCAGTTCGACACGACGAACACGATGATGGACGGCTTCCGGAACGCGGACGACCTCGGCGGCTTCGACAGCTGGACCGACGCGACGAAGTCCGAGCACGCCAACGCGATCTCGCAGCGGGTGCAGGCACTGCAGGACCCGCTGTCCCGCCTGGCCGAGAAGGTCGCCACCGCGTGAGCGAGGGCGTCTCCCGCCGGGGTCTGCTCGGCGTCGGGCTCGCAGCAGCGGGTGCCGGGGTCGGGGCGGCTGCGGGCATCGCCGGAGCCGCCGCGGCCACCGGGGTGAACCCGTTCCCGGCTGCCGCGAACGGCGACGAGTCCATCGACCTGTCGACCAGCCACCCGTTCTACGCGACGGCAGCGCGGCAGCCGCAGGGCGGGATCCGCACGGTGCCGCAGCGGTACTGCGTCGTCATGACCTTCGACCTGTCGACCTCGGTCGCGACGGACCTGCAGGTGCTGCTCGCCCGGTGGTCGGCGTCGATCGCGCAGCTCCAGGCCGGCGCGACCGTGGGCTCCGTCGAGCCCGCACACGGCGACGGCGTCGGGGCGGACACCGGCGAGGCGCTCGACCTCGGCCCGGCGTCGCTCACGGTGACGGTCGGCCTCGGCCCCGGGGTCTTCGACGAGCGCTTCGGGCTGGCGTCGCAGCGTCCGGCGAAGCTCGCGGACATCCCCGCACTGCCGAGCGACCGGCTGCAGGACGAGCTGAGCGGCGGCGACCTGTCCCTGCAGGCCTGTGCCGACGACCCCCAGGTGGCGTACCACGCGGTCCGCGACCTGGCCCGCATCGCCCGGGGCACCGCGACCGTGCGGTGGACCGTGATGGGGTTCGGCCGTGCCTCGGCCGGCCCGTCGCAGACGACCCCGCGCAACCTGATGGGCTTCAAGGACGGCACCCGCAACATCACCACCGACGAGGACTACGACCGCTTCGTGTGGCTCGACCGTTCCGCGGGGTGGATGGCAGGTGGGACCTACCAGGTCCTCCGGAAGATCCAGATGAACATCGAGATCTGGGACGCCGACGTCGTCAGCGACCAGCAGCGGGTGTTCGGGCGGACGAAGATCGAGGGCGCACCCCTGTCCGGAGGCTCGGAGCACACGACGCCGGACTTCCACGCGCGGGTTGCGGGCGCGTCCGGCGCGACGAAGATCGACGCCACGTCGCACGTGGCACTCGCGGCGCACGAGAACAACGACGGGGTGAAGATCCTCCGGCGCCCGTACAACTACACGGACGGGCTGAACCAGTACGGCCAGCTCGACGCCGGGCTGCTCTTCGCCGCGTACGTCAACGACCCGGACCACTTCACGCGGATCCAGCGACGCCTGGGCGCGGTCGACCGGTTGAACGACTACGTCGCCCACATCGGGTCCGCGGTGTTCGCGGTGCCGCCGGCGCCCCGGAAGGGGTCGTACATCGGCGAGCAGCTGTTCCGCTGAGGAGGCATTCTTCGTGCTGCCGCACTGCCGTGCTGCCGGGACCGACTTCTCGGATTCGGCGATGACGGATCCGGTTCGTGGACCTCGGCGATGACGAACCGGATCCGTCACGACCAGGAAGTGGAAGGGTGTCCTCCGTCGTTTCCCTGGAGACGGAGGACACCCGCGCCGCGGAGTCTTGTCGGGCGGAACCACCGTCCGACGTGAGAGGCGACCCGGCGCGGCGCGTCGCTGTGCGACAAGCCTGAGATTACCCGCCGAACCCCCGAAAACACAGTGCATGTCCGGCACGCGTCGGGGGTCCCTGCGCGGGAGGGGTCGTCGTCACACGGGTGCTCCGCTGCGGGTCCGGCTCGGGGCCAGCTCGGGGCATGCTCGGGCTTGCGCTGCTGGTGTTGGTCGTGGCGGGGTCGTGATCGTGGAGGTGAGACGCCCCCGTGTCACTTCGAGACACCGGTGTCTGCGTGAGACGCCTCCCGAGGGTCGAGACGCCGCAGTCTTCGGCGGCGTCTCGAGCGGTGGCCGGTGTCTCGCGCTGACGGGGGTGTCTCGCGCGCGGCCGAAGGAGTTCGGGGAGCCGAGACGCCGGTGTCCCGCGCTGACGGGGGTGTCTCGCGCGCGGCCGCAGGAGTTCGGGGATCTGAGACGCCGGTGTCTCGCGCTGACGGGGGTGTCTCGCGGGGATGGGAGGGACGTGCGGACGCGGGGGAGATGCGAAACGGGGGTGTCTCGCCGAGCGCCGGAGCAGTCCGGGCCGGCGAGACACCCCTGTCAGGTCAGCGCTGCAGGCGTCGGCGGCGGGCGATGACCATCGCGGTGATGCCGGCGAGGAGCAGCAGCCCCGCGGCGACCGCGGGCGCCGTCAGGTCAGCGCCGGTGTAGGCCAGCGACCCGTCGTTCGCGGTCGGGGCACCCGCGGCGTCCCCACCGACGCCGTTCCCGCCGTCGAGCACGGGCGAGGTGCCCGGGGTGCCCGGGTCGGTCCCCGGTGCGCCCGGCACCGTCGGGTCCGTCCCTGGCGTGCCCGGGTCGGTCGGCGTGCCCGGGTCGGTCGGGTCGACGGCGACGGCGAGCGGGATCGTGACCGGCAGGACGATCCGCGTCGCGCCGACGGTCACCACGAGGGGCTCGTCGGTCGTGACGGCGGCGGCAGCTGCGCGGGTCGTCGGCGCCACGGCCGTCGGCACGTCGAACGCCAGCGTCGCACGACCCTGCTCGTCGGTGGTGTCGACGATCGTCGGGTCGATGTCCGCCGTGGCGAGCACCTGGTCGCCCGCACTGACCTGCACCGAGGCAGGCTGGTCGGTCGCGTTGCTGAACAGCAGCGAGGAGAGCGTCAGCGAGACGCGGTCACCGGGCTGGAAGCCACCGGCCGGGGTCGGGGTGATCGTGACACCGACCGCGCGCTGGTCGTCGGCCACGGTCACGTCGGGGTTCGCCTCGAAGTACTCGACCTGCGCCTCGAGGTCGACCTTGCCGCTGTCCTGCTTGGCGGCGGCGCCCGCGAAGGCGGTGAAGTTGTCGCCACCCGATGCCAGGAACGAGTTCACCGTGACCTTGTACGTCGCGGCCGGGTCGATCGCGGCGCCGTCGAGGGTCATCGACGTGATGCGGGAGCCCTTGGCGGCGGCGGGGTCGTAGCTGTACGCGAAGCCGTCGGACACGCCGAGCTTCAGGAACGGACGACCGGTCGCCGACGGGGGCTGCCACTGCTGCTCGAGCGCCTGCTTGACCTGCGCGCCGGTCAGGTCGAGCACGACGAGGGTGTTCGCGAACGGCTGGACGAGGGCGGCCTCCTTGTAGGTGACGGTGCCACCGAGCAGGTCGGCACGGAGCCCACCGGGGTTCATGAACGCGATCTGGGATCCTTGGCGGTCCGCGGTTGCGGTGCGCTGCACCTCGGCGACGAAGTTGCCGAGCGTGGACTCGCCACCACGGTTCTCGCTGCCGTCGGTCTGCACCGCGCGGCGCATGTCGACGTCGGTGGTGCCGAGCTCCACGGCGCCGAGGACGTCCGCCTGGGTCACCGCGGCGGAGACCGTCGCGGCCACGCCGGCATCGGGGGCGAAGGTGCCGTCGACCAGGCGGATGTTCTCACCCGTCGCGGTGACGCTGCCGTCGGCGGCGACGGTGAGCTCGAGGTGCCCGAGGTTGAAGCCGTACGACCCGGTCTGGATCACCGGGCGGGGGACCGTGCCGCCGTCCGGGACCACGTCGTGGACGTAGGTCTGGTGCGTGTGCCCGGAGAGGATCGCGGACACGTCGGGGGTCACGCCGTGCACGGCCCGCGCGAAGGCGCTGTCGCCGTCGAGGTCGCTGGCGGCGGCGGTCTCGGCGCCGTCGTGGACGATGAGCACCAGGACGTCGGCCTCGCCGTTCGCCGCGTCGCCGTCGAGCAGGTCGGTCGCGACGGCGTTGACCGAGTCGGTGATGTCGGCCATCTCGAGCGATGCGATGCCGTCGGGGCTGACGAGTCCGGTGAGGTCGACGGTCGCGCCGATGAAGCCGACGCGCTTGCCGCTGATCTCCTGGACCGAGTACGGGTCGAACGCGGGCTCGCCGGTCGCCCGGTCGAGGATGTTGGCGGAGATGTAGTCCCACTTCGCGTTGCGGGCGTCGTCCGACCCGATCACGCGGTCCTGCAGGTCGGCGCGGCCCTTGTCGAGCTCGTGGTTGCCGATCGCGCTCACGGAGAGGTCCATCGCGTTGAGGACGTCGATCGTGGGCTGGTCCTGCTGGATGAAGGACTCGAACGTGGAGGCGCCGATGTTGTCGCCGGCGCTCACGAACGCGGAGGTCGAGGGGTCGTCACCCCGGAGCTGGTCGAGGGCACCGGCGAGCACCGCGGCACCGGCGGCGTCGCCGGAGCGGGGCGGTGCGCTCAGGGACTGGGCGATGCGGCCGTGGAAGTCGTTCACGTCGTAGACGTCGATCGTCGTGTCGCCCTCGGCAGCGGAGGCCACCGACGGGACGGACAGGGCGACGAGGACACCGGCGGTGGCGAGTGCGAGACCGGTACGGGCAGCGCGCGTTCGGAGAGAGGAGTGTGCGTTCATCGCCGACGAACCTATGAGGCTTCACAGCCGACGCGCCAGAGCGACGGCTGCGCCGTCACGCGTTGTTCACACGCAGTGCCGGAAGGGAGGCTCGGTGCAGGTGACCGACGTCGGTCACCGGCACCGGGCCTCCTGTCCGGCTACCGCTCTTCCGCGATCAGCGGACGGAGGGTGCTGTGCGCGATGCGCAGCCCCTCGAGGACCTTCTCGTCGGTGCCGCCCCAGAGCGGGTCCTCGTGCTCGACCGAGAGGGTGCCGGTGAAGCCGGCCTCGTAGAGGCGGTCGACGACGTGCGGCCAGTCGACGACGCCACGACCCGGCACGCGGAACCGCCACCAGCCCATGTCCCAGGGATCCTCGCCCTTGTCGACCTTGCCGAAGAACCCGTAGGCGTTGCGGCGCTCGGGGAAGAGCTCCAGGTCCTTCGCCTGCGCGTGCACGATGTGCTCGGCGAACGGCAGGATCGTCTCGACGGGGTCGATGCCGATCCAGGTCAGGTGCGAGGGGTCCCAGTTCAGGCCGAAGCCGAGCCCGGTGACCCAGCCCCAGAGCTCGGGGGAGTAGGCGATGTTGCCGGGGTAGCCGTCGGGGTGCCAGCCCTCCATCACGCAGTTCTCGATGATCAGCTGCACGCCGCGCTCGCCGGCGTAGTCGACGAGTTCGGGCAGGACCCGGTCGCCCTCGGCCATGTTCTCGCGCACGGACTTCGTCACGTCACGGCCGATGAACGTGCCGACGTAGGGGACCCCGAGCGTCTGCGCGGCGTCGATCGCGTGCTTCAGGTGCGTGCGGACGTCCTCGCGACGAGCGGGGTCCTGGTGCAGGTTGTTCTCGTAGTAGGCGAGGGCGCTGATCTCGAGCCCGGTGCGGTCGAGCAGCGCCCGAGTGGCGGCCGCGTCCTCGTCGGTGAGGGTCGCGACGGGCAGGTGCGCTGCCTCGAAGTCCCTGCCACCGGTGCCCGGCCAGACGGCGACCTCGAGTCGCTCGTAGCCCTGCTCCTGAGCGAAGTCCGCGATCCGGTCGAGCGACCAGCCGGGCAGGCAGGCGGTGAGCATCCCGAGCTTCACGCGATCGCCTTCCAGGTGTCGTCGCCGGCGCTGGCGACCACGGCGTCGATGATCTGCGCGGACCGTGCCCCGTCGGCGAACGTCGGCAGCCCGTCGGGGGTGACGCCCGTCCGGACCGCCGTGTACGTGTCGGCGACGAACGCGGCGAAGGCGTCGAGGTAGCCCTGCGGGTGCCCGGACGGCACGACCGCCAGACGGCGCTGGTCGACGGACCCCTGCGACGGGTCGCGGACCAGGATCTGGGCGCCGCGCTCGTTGCCGAACCAGGCGGACTCGGGGCGCTCCTGGTCGAACGCCGCCGAGCCGCGGGTGCCGTCGACCTCGAACCACAGGCGGTTCTTTCGGCCCGCGGACACCTGCGAGATCACGACGTTGCCGATGCGGCCGGTGGCGGTGCGGAAGGTGGCGACGGCGGTGTCCTCGGTCGTGACCTCGGCCCGGGTGCTCGTGTCGGCGATCGGGTCCGGGTCGGGGGAGCCGGAGAAGGACGGACCCGACGCGGCCGGACGGGTCGGGAAGACGATGTCGGTGACGGCGCTGACGGACGTGAAGCGCTCGCCGGTGACGAACTCGACGAGGTCGCACCAGTGCGAACCGATGTCGGCGAACGCCCGGGACATCCCGCCGGCGCCGGCGTCGACCCGCCACGACGACGAGTCCTCGTCGAGCATCCAGTCCTGCAGGTAGTGGCCGTGCACCGCGAGCACGCGGCCGAGGTCGCCGTCGGCGATCTTCGCCCGGACCTCCCGCACCATCGGGTGGAAGCGGTAGACGAACGGCACCGTCGCGACGACCCCGGCCTGCCGCGCAGCGTGTTCGAGTTCGAGGGCCTGCTCGCTCGACACCGCGAGGGGCTTCTCGCACACGACGTTGATCCCAGCGCGGATGACCGCGAGCGCCTGGGGGTGGTGCTGGTCGTTCGGCGTGCACACGTGCACGACGTCGGGCCGGTCCGCGATGACGTCGTCGAGCGAGGCGTAGCCGGTCGGCACGTCGAGCTGTGCGGCGACCTGGGCGGACCGCGCCGGGTTCCGCCCGAGGACCCCGAGCACCTCGGCCCCGGCGGCCCTGGCGGCACGGACGTGCACCGCGGCGATCATCCCGGTGCCCACCACGACCACGCGCAGGCGTGGTCCGGTCTCGTCATTCGTCATGGTGCTCCCTCGCGCCGTCGGGCCCACAGTATTGGAACCAGCCGACCACGCACCGGAACCGGTGGGTACGGTCTGGGGCATGGCGAGCCTCCAGACCACACTGCTCATCCTCGGCGCGAGCGGGGACCTGTCCAAGCGACTGCTGCTGCCGGGCCTCGCGACCCTGCTGGAGGTCAAGGAGGACTGGGAGATCCAGCTCGTCGGGGCCGGTGTCGAGGACATCGCGGACGCCGACTGGAAGCGGCTGGTGCACGACGCGTTCGAAGACGCACAGGCGTCGAAGAACGAGGAGGACGAGGGCGCCTCGGGCGACGCGACGCTGTCGAAGCGGCTGCAGGACGTCGTCGACGCCTCGAGCTACCGCAAGGCCGACGTCACGAGCGCCGACGACCTGAAGGCCCTGCTCGCGGACTGCCACCACGACCCGGCGGTCTACTTCGCACTGCCGCCCGCCGTCACCGAGAAGAGCTGCGCGGTCCTCAAGGACCTCGACCTGCCGGCCGGCACCCGCCTGGCGCTCGAGAAGCCCTTCGGCACCGACGCCGAGAGCGCCGAGCACCTCAACGACCTGCTGCACTCGTTCCTGCCCGAGTCGCGCATCCACCGCGTCGACCACTTCCTCGGCCGGTCCACGGTGCTGAACCTGCTCGGGCTGCGCTTCGCGAACCGCATCATCGAGCCGCTGCTGTCGTCGGTCCACGTCGAGCGCGTCGACATCGTCTACGACGAGACCCTCGGGCTCGAGGGCCGCGCGCGCTACTACGACAAGGCCGGCGCCCTCGTCGACATGATCCAGAGCCACCTGCTGCAGGTGATGGCCGTCGTGGCGATGGAGGCCCCCGCCTCGATCGACGCCGACGACCTGCGCACCCAGAAGGAGCTCGTGCTCCGCGCCGTGCGGCCGTGGGGCGGCGACCCGCTCACCGCCGGACGCCGAGCGCGGTACACGGCGGGGACCGTGGGCGACCGGACCCTGCCGTCCTACGTCGACGAGGACGGCGTCGACCCGTCCATCGGCACCGAGACCCTCGCGCAGATCCGGCTCGAGATCGCGAACTGGCGCTGGGCGGGCGTGCCCTTCACCCTGCGGTCCGGCAAGGCGCTCGGTGCCCAGCGCCGCGAGATCGTCATCACGTTCAAGGACTCCCCGCACGTGCCCGACGGGCTCACCGGGGTGCAGCGGCCCGACCGGCTGCGCATCTGGATCGCCCCGGACAAGATGGACCTCGAGCTCAACGTCAACGGTCCCGGCGACCCGTACACGATCGACCACACCGTGCTCGAGACGACGTTCAACCCCGGTCGGCTCAGTGCGTACGGCGAGGTGCTCGCCGGGGTGCTCGAGGGCGACGCGACGCTCTCCGTCCGCGGGGACAGCGCCGTGCAGGGCTGGAAGGTCGTCGAGCCCTTCGTCACGGCGTGGAAGGCCGGCACGGCGCCGCTCGACGACTACGCCGCCGGGTCCGAGGGGCCCGAGGGCTGGGACAACATCGACTGCTGACGGGGTCGGGCGGCCCCGTCGCTCGGCTGGCACCGTGGCGGCGGCGCGTAGCGTCCGTGGCATGACCACGACCGACGACGTCCTCGCCACAGTCCCCGAACCCGCAGGTGCCGACATCCGTGTCGAGCCCGTCCGCTACGACCACGAGGGGACGGCCCTCGCCGGCGTCCTCGCGAAGGACCACGCCGTGTCCGGCCCCCGCCCGGCGGTGCTCGTCATCCACGACTGGCACGGGGTGAACGAGCACGTCGAGGCCCGCGTCACGATGCTCGCGCGACTGGGCTACGTGGCCTTGGGCGCCGACGTCTACGGCGAGGGCGTCCGCCCCGGCGACGACACCGCGGCCGAGGTCGCCGGCTCGTTCTACCAGGACCTGCCGCTCATGCGGGCCCGGGTGCAGGCGGGTCTCGACCGGCTCCGCGAGGACCCTGACGTCGACCACTCCCGGATCGTCGTGATGGGCTACTGCTTCGGCGGCTCGGCGGCGCTCGAACTCGCGCGCACCGGTGCCGACCTGGCCGGCGCGGTGTCGTTCCACGGCGGCCTGATCGCCCACGACCCCTCCGACGCGGCCCAGATCCGCACGAAGCTGCTCGTGCTCACCGGCGCGGCCGACCCCGTCGTGCCCGACGAGACCCTGCAGGCGTGGCAGGACGAGATGCGCGGGGCGCCCGAGGTCGACTGGCAGGTCGTCACGTACGCCGGGGCGATGCACGCCTTCGCCGTCCCCGGCACCGACGCTCCTGACCACGGCGCGCAGTACCAGGAGCGCGCCGACCGCCGCTCGTGGCAGGCGCTCCAGGTGTTCCTGGCCGAGGTGTTCGGCGAGGAGCCCAGCGTCGTCTGACCGGTCCCCGAGCCGGGCGACACGCCGACCTCGGCGTCGAGCCCGGCTCGATTGGCGCGGGGGCCGCACCTGTTGTAGAGTCTTCCACGGCCGCTTCGGCAGCCATGCGCTCGTAGCTCAATGGATAGAGCATCTGACTACGGATCAGAAGGTTGGGGGTTCGAGTCCCTTCGAGCGCACAGGGCTGGCATCGCCAGCAGGGAACACCGAACAGACGAAAGGCCCCGGCATCGCCGGGGCCTTTCGTCGTGCTGCCGTCAGAACGACAGGTTCAGGCCTGGTCGTTCTCCGGGGCCGCGGGCTCGCCGCCGGAGTCGACGTCGCTGTCCTGGTCCGGGTCCTCGGTCGCGTTGCCGGTGCTCGACCCGTCGCCGAGGTCGGCGGTCCGCTGCCGCTCCTCGTCGCTGACATCGGTCGAGCCGTCGGGTGCTGCCTGTCCTGTGCTGTCGTCGCTCATGGTGCGGACGCTACGCGCCCCGGCACGAGTGGGTCGCAGCTACTGGGAGACGTCGCGGTCCAGGCGGTCGAGCAGGGCCTCGAGGGAGACCTCGAACTCCTCGTCGCTGCGGTCCTCGCTGAGCAGTCCCCGGAGTCGCCGGACCTCGGGGGCGACGTCGAGGGACATGCTGCCGTCGCCCTGGGGGACCTCGGCACCACCCTCGTCGAGCGGTTCCTCGGCCGGGCCGGCCTCGGCGCCCCGGACCACGGACTGCAGCAGGAGCTGTCCGAGCAGGAAGCTGCTGAACGCCCGGTAGGCGTCGACGGCTCGGGTGTCGGAGAACCCCGCCGTCGTCATGGCGCTGAGGAAGGTGTTCACGACCTCGACGCTGCGGAGCGGTGGGCGGAGCCACGGTGCGGCGGGGTGCCGGGTCGCCACGAGCGGGAAGGCCTTCGGGTGGTCGGTGGCGATCCGGCGGACCTCGTGCGCGACGGTCTGCAGGAACGCCTGCCAGTGGTCGCCCTCGGCCTCGTCGAGCCGGGCGGTGAGCTCGCTCATGAGCGAGGCGACGACGCCCTCGAGCAGGTCTTCCTTGCCGTGCACGTACCGGTAGAGGGACATGGCCTCGACCCCGAGCTGCTGGGCGAGGGAGCGCATCGACAGGCCGGAGGGACCCGACTCGTCGATCTGGGTCAGCGCCGCCGCGATGATCAGGTCACGGCTGAGCCGCGGACCGCCGGAACCGGACCGGGTCGACTTCGTGCGTTCCGCCACGGGAGTGCCTCACAGATCTGCCGTCCACCGGCTGCGGTGTGCTCCCGGAAGTCCACCGGACGCAGTCCTCCACGATAGCCCGACTTACGTTGTAAGCTCCGACTCGGCTTACACCGTAAGTCACCCGAGGTGGTACCAGTGGCGGCACGCGGAGACCCGTCCGCGTTCTCTGCCCCACAGCGTCATCGAGCTCCACCCGAGCGGCCGCCTCGTCTCTCCTCACACCGAACCCGGTGCACCATGCCGGGGAACAGGAGCACCACCATGATCGACAGCAGCACCGTCAACCAGCTCGTCGGCGCCGACGTGTACGGCAGCGACGACGCCAAGATCGGCACCGTCGGACAGGTCTACGTCGACAACGACACCCAGGCCCCGACCTGGGTCACCATCCGCACCGGGCTGTTCGGCACCTCGGAGTCGTTCGCGCCGCTCGACGACGCGACCTTCGACGGCAGCGCTGTGCACGTCACGCACGACAAGGCCTTCGTCAAGGACGCACCCCGCGTCGACGCCGACGGCGAGCTCGACCCGTCTGAAGAGCAGGCGCTGTACTCGTACTACGGCAACGGCGACGTCGCCACCCACGGCGCCCCGGCCGAGTCCCCGCTGTACGACCAGGACGCCGACCGCGGCGTGGACGCACAGCGCACCGACCCCCAGCGCACCGACGCCCAGCACACGACCGACCAGCGCACCGACGAGCACGGCACGAACGAGCACGGCACCCAGGGGCACGACACCTCCGGCCCGACCACGGACGACGCCATGACCCGCTCGGAGGAGCGTCTCCACGTCGGCACCGAGCGTGTCGAGGCCGGTCGCGCCCGCCTGCGGAAGCACGTCGTCACCGAGAACGTCACGACGAACGTGCCGGTCAGCCACGAGGAGGTCACGCTCTCCCGCGAGCCGATCACCGACGCGAACGCCGCCGACGCCCTGGCCGGCCCGGACCTCAGCGAGGAGGAGCACGAAGTCGTCCTCACCGAGGAGCGCGTCGTCACCGCCAAGGAGACCGTCCCCGTCGAGCGCGTCAGCCTCGGCACCGAGACCGTCACCGAGCAGCAGACGGTCAACGAGGACGTCGCGCACGAGGAGATCGAGCTCGTCGAGCCCGGCACTGAGGGCACGACGACGACCGACACGTCGGCCGTCGACCGCGACGCCCGCTCCTAGGCACTGACCGCGGGCGACCGGCCGGCACCCTCCGGCCGGTCGCCCGCCTCCCTGCACGCTGCACCACCCGATCGCTGCACCCGCACGCGACGCCCCGCGCCATGCGCCCTGCGCCCGAGAGGCCACCCCCATGAACTTCCCCGCTGCCCTGCAGAACGGACTCGCCGCGGTCATCGCGTTCGTCCCGCTCGCACTCCTGTTCCTGCTCATCCTCGTCGTCGGCCTCATCGTCGCGAAGCTCATCGAGAAGGGCCTGTCGCGGCTGCTGACGAAGGTCGGCTTCGACCGTGCCGTCGAGCGCGGCGGCATCAAGAAGGCGCTCGCGAACTCGAAGCTCGACGCCTCCGACATCGTGTCGAAGATCATCTACTACACGCTGGTGCTGTTCGTGCTCCAGTTCGCGTTCGGTGTCTTCGGACAGAACCCGGTCAGCGACCTGCTCGCGGCCATCATCGGCTTCCTGCCGAAGATCATCGTCGCGATCATCATCATCGTGATCGCCGCCGCGATCGCCGCCGGTGTGAAGGGCCTGATCCAGAACACCCTCGGCGGCCTGTCCTACGGAAAGGTCCTCGCCAACGTCGCCGCCGTGTTCATCCTGTTCCTCGGGGCGACGGCCGCGCTGAACCAGGTCGGCATCGCCACGACGGTCACGACCCCGATCCTCATCGCCGTGCTCGCGATCGTCGCCGGCGTCATCATCGTCGGTGCTGGTGGCGGGCTCATCAAGCCGATGCAGCAGCGCTGGGAGTCGATCCTGACGAAGGCCGAGGCCGAGGCGCCGAAGATCCAGCAGCACGCGCAGAACGCCCCGTCCGTCACCGAGCAGGCCAAGCAGGCTGCTGCCACGGCGAAGCAGGCCGGTCAGTCGTCGACCAGCAGCGCCCACCGCGCTCGCTGATCACCAACACCGTGCGTCGGCCCCGCTCCTACGAGCGGGGCCGTCGCGCGTCCTCGCACCACCTCGCAGCGCATCGGAGCAGCCCATGACCGACCGTCACGTCCCACAGCCCACTTCCGGTGACGACGCCCCGGAGGTCGCCGTGGTCCGCCACGAGGAACACCTCCTGGTCGGCACCGAGGTGCACGCGACCGAGCGGGTCCGGCTCGAGCGGTACATCGTCACCGAGCAGCGGACGATCACCGTCGACGTCCGCCGCGAGGAGGTCCGGCTCACCCGCGAGCCCGTCGCCGACGGCCCGGCCCTGCCCGCGGACAGCCCGGCACCGACCCGGGAACCGATCGTGGTGGTCCTCCACCAGGAGCAGGTCGTCGTGTCGAAGCGGATCGTGCCGGTCGAACGCGTGACGCTCACGGTGCACACCGTCGCCGAGGACCGCCCGGTCGACGCGGTGCTCCGGCACGAGGAGGCCACCACCGACCAGGTCACCACCCGGGGACCCGGAACGCGCCGCTGAGCGACGGACGGCGGATCGCGGACAGCAGGCGCACATGGCCCCGCACCGCGGCAGGCCGTCAGGCCGGCAGGCCGTCAGGCCGTCAGGCCGTCAGCGCCTCCGTGTCGGACGCGACCTCCGAGCCTCCGTCCCGGTCCGCGTGGTCGAGGCGACCACGTGTCTGGGTGGGCGTCTCGCCGTACCGCTCGCGGTAGGCCGCTGCGAACCGACCCTGGTTCGAGAACCCCCACTTCGACGCGATCTGTCCGACGGAGGTCCGGCTGTCGACCAGCAGCTGCGCGTGGGCACCGGAGAGCCGTGCATCGCGCACGTACTCCATCGGCGTCAGGTCGAGTGCGCGGCGGAACGCGAGCTGGAGCGCCCGCGGGGAGGAACCCGCGGCGGTGGCGACCTCGACGGCCGTCAGGTGGTCGAGCAGGTTCGCCTGGATGAACGCGACGGCACGGCGGACCGTGCGCGGTGCCCCGTGCTCGTCGAGCTCGCGTCGCAACGCGGCGGGGACCACGGTCGCGGCGGACTCCAGGTACGCCGACGCGACCGCGCGCACGTCGTCCGAACTGCCGACGGGGTGGGTGTCGAGGACGAAGCGGACGTGTGCCGAGACGTGCGCCCAGTACTGGGTCAGGACGGCGTCGGACTCGGTCGGACGCGGAAGAGGATCGCGGTGGGTCGGGATGCTGTCGCCTCTACGCACCGGGGGGGGAGAGGCGCCGCGCAGATGCGTGAGGACGGGACCAGCAACGACGTTGCCTGCGGAGCGTACCGCAGGCGCCCACCGGCCGTCGGTGCCGGTCACCGCCAGAGCGCGAGGTCGGTCTCGAGCACCAGACGGGCCCGTGCGAGCAGGCCCCTGACCGTCGACTTCGGCACGCCGAGCTCCATCCCGATCTCGTCGTAGCTGCTGCCGCGCAGGTGCCGCAGCTCCCAGCACCGTCGCTGCACGGCGGGCATCCGGTCGAGCACGCGCCGTGCCTCCGCGACGAGCGACGCCCGTTCGGCGACGGCGTCCGGGGCGTGCTCCACGGCGGCCCGGATCGTGTCCTGCAGGTCGCCCGGTCGCTGGCGGCCGGCGCCGCGCAGGCGGTCGTAGCTGCGTCGCCGCGCGGTCGTGACGAGCCACCCGACGATCGCTGCGCCGTCGAGCACGCTGTCGAGCCGGGTCCACGCGGCGATGAAGGTCTCCTGCACGACGTCGTCGGCGTCGCTGGAGCTCCGGAGGATGCCGTGCACCACGCCGTGGAGCAGTGCCGAGTGCCGACGCATGAGCTCGCCGAACGCCCGCTCGTCCCCGCCGGCGGCCCGGAGCACGAGCAGGTCGTCGGGGTCCGGCGTCGTCGGGCGGTCCAGGGCGGGGCGAGGGGCGGTGGTGAGCATGCGTGTTCCGGTCTTCCAGTGACGGTGTGTGCATGCTTCGGAACCGGCGTCCTTGGTGGTGGTCCACCCGGATACCCCAGTCCACGGGACCAGCGGTGAACGATCCGCCGCCCTGTCTCGTCGTCCGGGTATGGGACTTCGTACACGCACCAAGGTCATCATCGGCATCACCACCGGCGTCGTCGTGGTCGGCGCCGCCGCCCTGATCGGCGGCCCGCTCATCTACGCGAACGTCGTCAACGGACAGGCCGCCGCCGCACCGAGCCTCGCGCCGAGCTCGTCCGCCACCCTCGACGCCTCCGACGCGGACGGCACCTGGACGAGCCGCGACACGTCGTACGCCGGCTACCGGGTGCACGAGGTCCTGCAGGGGCAGGATGTGAACGTGGTCGGACGGACGAAGCAGGTCGAGGCAGATGCCACCGTCGACGGCGGGCAGCTCCGGAAGGCCACCGTGACCGTGCAGGTCGCCAAGATCAGCACGCCCGAGGCGGCCCGTGACGCCTACTTCCGGTCGAAGGCCCTCGAGACCGACCAGTTCCCGACCGCCACCTTCACGGTGACGAAGCCGGTCGACGTGTCGAAGGCGCTGGCCGGCACCACGCAGGACGTCTCGCTGACCGGGACGATGGACCTGCACGGGGTCCAGAAGCCCGTGACCGCCGACGCCCAGGTCGCCGTCGGCAAGGACGGCACCGTGCAGGTCGCCGGTTCCGTGCCGGTCACCTTCGCCGACTACGGCGTGACGGCACCCTCGCTCGGCTTCGTGACCGTGGACGGGAAGGGCTCCGTGGAGTTCTCCCTCGACCTGGCGCGGTGACCGTGGCGAGCCGGTCCGCCGACGAACTGCTCGTGACGCTCCACCGTGAGCACGGCGACGCGCTCACCCGGTACGTCCGGCACCTGACGCGGGACGGCTCGACCGTCGACGACGTGGTCCAGGAGACGATGGTGCGTGCGTGGCAGCGCCCGGCGGTGCTCGAACGGCCGCCGGACAGCGTCCGCGCGTGGCTGTTCACCGTGGCGCGGAACCTGGTCGTCGACGACGCCCGCTCCGCCAGGAACCGGCGCGAGTACGGCAGTGAGGAACCCGTGGACCGCGTCGAGGCCGACCGGACCGACGCCGTCCTCGACCGCATCGTGGTCGCGGACGCGCTCACGTCCCTGTCGCCCGAGCACCAGCGGGTCGTGGTCGACGCCTACTGGCTCGGCCACACCGTCCCGGAGATCGCCCGGCGACACGACATCCCCGAGGGCACCGCGAAGTCACGGCTGCACTACGGGCTGCGGGCACTCCGGCTCGCACTGCAGGAACGAGGCGTGACCCGATGACCGAGGACCCCTACGCCGAGTGGGACGCCGCGTACGTGGTCGGCGCGCTGCCCCAGGACGAGCGGCTCGAGTACGAGCAGCACCTCGCCACGTGCGACCGCTGCTCGGCCGCCGTCGCCGAGCTCGCCGGTCTGCCCGGTCTGCTCGCGAAGCTCCCGGCCGACCAGGCGGTCGAGATCGCGGACGCGGACTGGAGGGACGTCCCGGCCTCCGAGAGCACCCTCGCCTCCGTCGCGCACCGCGTCCGCCACCGTCGGCACCGTCGTCGGGTCTGGGTCGCGGCCACCGCGGGCATCGCCGTCGTGGTCGCCGTGCTCGGCGGCCTCGCGGTCGGGACCGCTGCCGACCGCGGCACCGTGCAGGCCGGCCCGACGACGAGCGCCGTTCCCGGAGCCGACCAGTACGCGATGTCGGGACGGCAGGGCTTCGCGGTCGACCTCGCGGTGCAGGGCGCGTCGTGGGGGACGCGCTTCGACTGGGGCTGCTCGTACGGCGGCAAGGACTGGGCCGCGGACGGGTCGGTGATGTACGACCTCGTGGTGGTCCGGACGGACGGCAGGACGCAGACCGTCGGCACGTGGACGGCCGCAGGGCAGGACGCCCGCGGACTGGCGGCGACGACGGACATCCCGCGCGCCGACATCTCCGGAGTGCAGGTCCGCCTGCACGACGGTGGGCTCACGCTCGCCAGCGTCGACCTCTGATCCGCTGACGGAACGACTGGAGGCTCCCTGCCAGCTGGCAGGGAGCCTCCAGTCCGTCAGTGGTGCTGACTACGCGACGGAGGACGCGCGCACGTCGGCGAGCGTCGGGTAGTCGGTGTAGCCCTCGGCGCCCTGGCCGTAGAAGAGCTCCGGGCGGGGCTCGTTGAGCTCCGTGTCCTGCTCCCAGCGGTAGGCGAGGTCCGGGTTCGCGATGGCCGCGCGACCGACGGCGACGGCGTCTGCCTGGTCGGTGTCGACCAGCACGACGGCCTCGTCACGCGTGGTGAGCGAGGAGAAGCCCGAGTTCACGATGAACGGCGCGCCCGCGGTGCGGCGGATGTGCTGCACGAGGTCACCCGTCGGCTCGGCGTGCAGGACGTCGACGAAGGCGAGTCCGAGCGGCGCGAGGCCCTCGGCGACCGCGGTGTACACGGCGCGGGTCTCGGTGGCGTCGTCCTCGAGGACGCCCTGGATGCCGTGCTCGGGCGACAGGCGGATGCCGGTGCGGTCGGCACCGACGGCCTCGGCGACGGCCGTGGCGACCTCGACCGCGAAGCGCGCGCGGTTCTCGGGGGAGCCGCCGTACTGGTCGGTGCGGGTGTTCGACACCGGGGACATGAACTCGTGGACCAGGTAGCCGTTGGCGCCGTGGACCTCGACGCCGTCGAGCCCCGCGGCGATGGCGTTGCGGGCGGACTGCGCGAACTGCTGCACGACCTCGGCGACCTCGTCGGTGGTCAGCTCGTGGGGGACGGGCATGTCGGCCTTGGAGCCGTCGGCCAGGTGCGTCTGGCCGGGGGCGGCGACGGCGCTCGGGCCGACGATGCGCGGGGTCTGCGAGATCTCGGGGTGCGAGACGCGGCCACCGTGCATGAGCTGCATCACGATGGTGCCGCCCTCGGCGTGCACGGCGTCGGCGACGCGGCGCCAGCCGGCGATCTGGTCGTCGGTCTCGATGCCGGGCTGTCCGGGGTAGGAGCGGCCTTCCTGGACGGGCCAGGTGCCCTCGGTGATGATCATGCCGAGGCCGGCGCGCTGACGGTAGTGCTCGACCAGCAGGTCGTTCGGGATGCCGTGCTCGCCGGCGCGGGTGCGCGTGAGCGGGGCCATGACGATGCGGTTCGACAGGCGCATGGCGCCGAAGGAGGTGGGTTCGAAGAGCTTCACGTGCAGGTCAACGTGCTGTTGTGCTGTGCAATTCCACGGGTCGCGCGGCTCGGAGGTTCTTCTCAGTCGCGGGGGCAGACGAGGGTGGAGGAGCGGACCTGGCCCTCGGGGCGGATCACCTGGTGGCGGGAGAGCGGCTTGTGGCAGATGGGGCAGCCGCGGTCGACGGAGCGGTCGTCCACGCCCTCGTCGTGGCCCGCGCCGATCTGCGACGGGCCCATCTTCTCGATGAGCGTCGTGTTCCACCGCTGGTACCACCCGCTGAAGCGACCCATGGTCCTGCCTTTCGTTCGTCCACTCATCATTGTCGCACGAACGATCCGCGCCGTGTGGGTCCAGACCGTGTCGGTTCAGACCGTGTCGACGACGTCGAGCAGGGCGGTGAGCTCGTCCTTGAGTGCCTCGAGCCGGGCGACGGGCCAGCCGAGCCGGTCTGCCACCGCGACGGGAACGGCGCGGGCGCGGTCGCGGAGGGCTCGTCCCGCTGTGGTCAGCGACACCTCGAGCTGCCGTTCGTCGGAGGCGTTGCGGGTGCGGCGGAGGTACCCGGCGGCCTCGAGGCGCTTCAGGAGTGGGCTCAACGTGGCCGAGTCGAGTCGGAGTTCCGCCGCGATCGCACGCACGGACCGCGGGTCGTGCTCCCACAGGGCGAGCATGACGAGGTACTGCGGGTGCGTCAGGCCCAGGGGGTCGAGCAGGTCGCGGTAGAGCCCGATCACGCTGCGGCTCGTCGCGGCGAGTGCGAAGCAGAGCTGCCGGTCGAGGGCGAGAGGGTCGAGCTCGGTGGAGGCCATGCCCCCACGATACCGTTCGTGCGCGAAGGACCTGCGCCACGCCTTGCGCCGCCCCCACCCCGCCACGTGAGATCGCAGTCCGTGTCGCCTCCGGAACAGGGGAGGCGACACGGACTGCGATCTCAGGGTGGGGGCGGGGCGGAGCTGAGCCGGGCCTCCAGGCCGTGACTGGTCGGGACGCACCGGCAGCAACGCATCCAGTGGTCACGCCCCGTCGCTCCGCGACGGCCGGGTCGACGGGCCGTGACCGGTCGGCGGACGTGAACGGGGTGTCGTGACCGGTCGGGAGGCTCGTGGCGCGCCCGGCGGTCGGCCCGCGTCCCCGCGTCCCCGCCGCCCCCACCACGTGAGATCGCAGTCCGTGTCGCCTCCGGAACGGGGGAGGCGACACGGACTGCGATCTCGGGGTGGGATGGGGTCGGGGCTACTCCGCGCGGTGGGCCGGCTCGTGGCCGGACTCGTGGGGGTTCGCGTCCGGCTCCACCGGCAGGGCGTGGGTGCCGGTGCGGGTGTCCTCGTGCGCGTGCACGGCTCCGACTCGCGCGGGCTCGGGCTCGCTGTTCCGCTGGAGGTCGGCGTTCCGGTCACCCGGGTGCGACCGCTCGAGCTTGGCGCCCTCGACGTCGACGTCCGGCACGATGCGGTCGAGCCACTTCGGGAACCACCAGGCACTCTTGCCGAGCAGGTGCATCGCGGCCGGGATGAGCAGCATGCGGACGACGAACGCGTCGACGAGCACACCGAACGCCAGGCCGAACCCGATCGGCTTGATGGTGGAGGAGTCCGAGAAGATGAACCCGGCGAACACGGAGATCATGATGATCGCCGCTGCCGTGACCACCGCGCGACCGGCGTGCAGACCGCGCTGGACGGCCACCTTCGCGCTCGCGCCGTGGGCGTAGGCCTCGCGCATGCCCGACACCAGGAACAGCTGGTAGTCCATCGCCAGGCCGAACAGGATGCCGATCTCGATGATGGGCAGGAAGCTCAGGATCGGCGCGGGGTCGTGCACGCCGAAGACGCTGCCGAACCACCCCCACTGGTAGATCGCGGTCAGGCCACCGAAGGCCGCGAGGACCGACAGGATGAAGCCCGCCGTGGCCGTGATCGGGACCAGGAAGGACCGGAACACGACGATCAGGATGATGAGCGACAGCCCGACGACGACCGCCAGGTACAGCGGCAGCACGCTCGAGAGCTTCTCGGAGACGTCGATGTTCGCGGACGCGTTGCCTGCGACGCCGAGCGTGGCCTTCCCGTCGTCGACGTTCACGTTCTGCGTCCGGAGGTCCTTGACGAGGTCCTCCGTCGAGATGCTGTCCGGGCCGCCGGAGGGCTTCACCTGGAACGCGATGATGTCGCGGGCCTTCGAGGCGCCGATCGGCAGCACGGCGTCGACGTCGCTGTTCTTCGCGATCGCCTGGCCGATGGTGACCTCGGTCGCGGTGACGTCGCCCTCGTCGATCGCCTTCGGCAGGGTGGCCACGACGAGCAGTGGGCCGTTCTGTCCGGCGCCGAACTCCTTGCTGAGCGTCTTGTACGCCTTGTACTGGCTGGAGTCGACGGCCTCCGACGACCCCGAGGGCAGACCGAGCCGCATCTGCGTGGCCGGGAGCGCGATCGTGCCGAGCACCGCGATGCCGGCGACGAGCGTGATGACCGCGCGCCAGGTCGACATGGGCTTGTTCGGGACGCGGGTCGAGCCGGTGTTGCCGATGCGCGTGCGCTCCTTCCCCCGGAGGATCCGCATGCCGATGATCGACAGCAGCGCCGGGGTGAAGGACGTGGCGATGAGGATGGCGAAGAACACCGCGACGGCGCCCACCGTGCCCATCAGGCCGAGGAACGGGATGCCGGTGATGTTGAGCGCGAGCAGGGCGACGATGACCGTCGCGCCGGCGAACACGACGGCATTGCCGGACGTGCCGTTGGCGAGCCCGATCGACTCGTGCACGCCCATGCCCTGCTTCAGCTGGGTCCGGTGTCGGTTGAGGATGAACAGCGAGTAGTCGATGCCGACCGCCAGGCCCAGCATCACCCCCAGCACCGGCGTGACCGAGATGAACTCGACGAGGCTGGAGAACGACAGGGCTGCGAGCGACGCCACCCCGATGCCGAGCACGGCACTGACGAGCGGCACTGCGGCACCGACGATCGTCCGGAGCATCAGGAACAGCACGATCGCGGCGACGATCACGCCCGCGATCTCGCCCGGGCCGAGGATCGACGGGACCCCCTGGGCGATGTCGTTCGACACGTACACGCGGACGCCGTCGATCTCCGCGGCATCGGCCTTGTCGGAGATCGCGGTCTTGGTGCTCTGCGGCACCTCGTACGTCGACTTCGTGAACTGCACGGTGCCGATCGCGGCGCTGCCGTTCGAGGAGACGAAGCGGATGTCCTTCGACAGGTCGAGCAGGTCGGACCCCTGCTCGAGCTGCTTCGCGCTGTCGTCGAGCTTGGTGGTGTTCTCGTCGATCTTCTGCTGCGCCTCGGTGAGCTGCTGCTCACCGGACGTGATCTGGGCCTGCTGGGCGTCGATCTGCGCCTGGGCCTGCGTCAGCTGCGCCTGCGCGGCCTGTGCCTGGGCGGCGGCGCCGGAGGCTGCTGCGCCGGTCGCTGCTGCACCGGAGGCCGACGCTGCGGAGAGCTGCTGCTTCTGGGCGTCGAGCTTGGCCTGCGCGTCGGCGATCTGCTGCTTGCCGGACTCGAGCTGGGCCTTCTGGGCGTCGAGCTGGGCCTGGCCGTCCTTGATCTGTGCGCGGCCGTCGCTGATCTCCTTGCGGCCGTCGACGATCTTCTGGCGCTGGTCGTCGAGCTGGTCCTGCGTGCTGAACCCCGACGTCGCACCCTTGACGCCGTTGAGGTCCTCGAGGTCCTTCAGGAAGTCGTCGACCCCGCTCTTCTGCGCGCTCGTGAAGGCCTTGCCGTCCGTCGTCTCGAAGACGAGCGTGCCGTTCCCGCCGTTGGCACTCGGGAACTTGTCCGCGAGCTGGTCCTGCACCTGGCTGGTCTTGGTGTTCGGGATGGTGATCGACGAGGAGATGGTCCCGGCGAACAGGGCGTACGTCCCGCCCGCGATCCCCATGATCACGATCCAGGTGATGATCACGAGCCAGTGCCGTCGGGCGGCGAATCGTCCGAGGCGGTAGAGCAGAC
This sequence comes from Curtobacterium sp. VKM Ac-2865, assembly GCF_015350905.1. GTDB lineage: Bacteria > Actinomycetota > Actinomycetes > Actinomycetales > Microbacteriaceae > Curtobacterium. The sequence continues at coordinate 304,004 of NZ_JADKRZ010000004.1, forward strand.
CGGCCATGGGGTGCCCCGTTCCTTTCGTAGTGGGTGGTGCGTGCGGAGTGGGGTACGCCGGTGGACCCCTGGTGGTGATGTCAGTGCGCGGGCAGGTACCCGCTGCGGACGCTGTGCACGAGTCGTGCGAGCAGGGCGTCCCAGTCGTCGAGGGCGTCCTGGTCGAGTCGGGGCCCGGTCGTCGAGAGCCAGTGTTCGGCGATGACGACGATGCCGCTCATGAGCGAGTCGACGAGCAGGGCCGCGTCGAGTTCGTCGGCTGCGGGGTGCCGTCGGATGACCTCCACCCGGAGGCGGTCGGTCACCCGGGCGAAGGCCGTCTGGGTGAGGATCGCCGCCTTGGCGTCGGTCTCGTCGTCCGGTTCCCCGAGGATCGTGGCCATCCGGGCGATGGCGCTCGCCAGGTCGGCTCCCCGTGCTGCGGACTCGAGCTCGTCGAACATCGAGGAACGGGAGCCGTCACCGACGGGGGTGTTGGCGATGTCACCGAGGAAGCGGTCGATGATCACCGACAGCACCTCTTCGCAGACCGTCAGCAGGATCTCGTCGAGCGAGGAGAAGTGGTTGAACACCGTGCGTCGGGCGACGTCGGCGCGGGCGGCGAGCTCGTCCACGCTGAAGCCACGTCCGCCGCGTTCGTCCACCAGGTCGCGGGCCGCCTGCAGGATCGCCGCACGGTGCTTCGCCTTGAGGGCAGCACGGCGGTCGATCGACAGGGTCACGGAAGCAACACTAGGTGCAACGATGCACTCAGTGCACCGTGGCGGAGCGGACGCTCAGTCTTGTCCCCCGGACTCGCGTGGAAGACTGACCGAACGGCCAGCGTGACCGGTCGACCGACCCGTACGAAGGAGTACCGATGTCCGTCTCCCTGTCCACGGCCACCCTCGACGAGATCGCCGCCGCGGGGGTCGCCGTCCCGACCTACGACCGCACCGGGATCACGGCCGGCATCGTCCACTTCGGTGTCGGCGGCTTCCACCGGGCGCACCAGGCGATGGTCATCGACCGGCTCCTGCAGCGCGGCGAAGCCCGGTAGTACGGCATCTGCGGGGTCGGTGTGCTCGAGCAGGACCGCCGCATGGCCGAGACGATGCGGACGCAGGACGGGCTCTACACGCTCGTCCTCAAGCACGCGGACGGCACCCGCGAGGCCCGGGTCATCGGCAGCATCGTCGACTACCTGCTCGCCGTCGACGACCCGGACGCCGTGGTCGAGAAGATGGCGTCGCCGGAGACGAAGATCGTCAGCCTGACCATCACCGAGGGCGGGTACAACTTCGACCACGTCACCGGCGCCTTCGTCGAGGACGACCCGGGCGTGGTCGCCGACGTCGACGGGGACACCCCGCCGCGCACCGTCTTCGGCCTGGTGGTGGCGGCCCTCCGTCGCCGACGAGACCGCGGGCTCGAGCCGTTCACCGTGATGTCGTGCGACAACATCCAGGGCAACGGGCACGTCGCCCGGGCGATGTTCACCGCCTTCGCCCGGCTGCAGGACCCCCGTTTCGCCGAGTGGATGGACGAGCACGTGGCGTTCCCGAACTCGATGGTCGACCGGATCACCCCCGTCACCACCGACGAGGACCGAGCCGCGGTGCGCGACGACCTCGGCATCGAGGACGCCTGGCCCGTCGTCGCCGAGCCCTTCTTCCAGTGGGTGCTCGAGGACGACCACCCCGCCGGACGCCCGGCCTACGAGGACGTCGACGTGCAGCTCGTCGCGGACGTGGAGCCGTACGAGCTGATGAAGCTGCGGCTCCTCAACGCGTCGCACCAGGGCCTGTGCTACTTCGGGTACCTCTCCGGCAACCGCTACGCGCACGAGGCCACGCAGGACCCGGCCATCGCGACCTTCCTCCGTCGGTACATGGACGAGGAGGCGACCCCGACGCTGCAGCCGGTACCCGGCATCGACCTCGACGACTACAAGGCGACCCTCATCGAGCGCTTCCAGAACCCCGAGGTCCGCGACACCCTGGCCCGGCTCTGCGCCGAGTCGAGCGACCGGATCCCGAAGTGGCTGCTGCCGGTCGTGCGCGACAACCTCCGATCGGGTGGACCTGTCGCCCTGTCGGCCGGGATCGTCGCGTCGTGGGCCCGGTACGCCGAGGGCACCGACGAGTCGGGGGAGCCGATCGAGATCGTCGACCGCCTGGCCGAGTCCCTGCACCGCATCGCCCTGACCCAGCGCGAGGACCCGCTCGCCTTCATCGCGAACCGGCAGGTGTTCGGGGACCTCGTCGACGACGAGCGGTTCGTCGCCGCGTACCGCGACGCCCTCGACGGACTCGTCCGCGACGGCGCGCACGCCACGGTGGAGCGGCTGTCGCGCGGTTGACGCGGGTCGCGCACTCGACGTGACCGGGTGGCGGTGGGACGTCAGGTGGGGAACTGTGCACGGCGCAGGGGAGGATGGCGGGATGCGATCGACGTCGACGGTGTCCGCTGCGGCCGTGCTGCTCGTGGGGGCGCTCGCGCTCGCCGGGTGCGCCGGTGCGGGGCCGTCTGCCCCGGTGTCGTCCGCCGCGTCGGGCAGGGGGCCGACGAGCGTGACGTCCGCCGCGTCGCCCGACACGACCTCGTCGCCTGCGACGGACCGCGCCTTCCGCGCGCTCGAGCGCGACCACGGCGCTCGGCTCGGCGTGACGGCGATCGACACCGGCACCGGCAGGCAGGTCGCCTGGCGTGCGGGGGAGCGCTTCGCCTTCGCCTCGGCGAACAAGGTCTTCATCGCGGCGGCACTGCTCGCGCGGTCCTCGGACGCCGACCTCGACACCGTGGTGCACTACGACCGTGCGGACCTGCTGGCGTACGCCCCCGTGACGAGTCAGTCCGTCGCCACCGGGATGACCGTGCGGGCGCTCCTGGACGCGATGCTCCGCTTCAGCGACAACACGGCGGCGAACCTGCTCGTGGAGCGGGTCGGTGGGCCGGGCGAGGTGCAGCGGTTCCTCCGCGACCTCGGCGACCGGACGACGAACGTCGACCGCGTCGAGCCCGACCTGAACGAGGCCACTCCGGGCGATGCGCGGGACACCACCACGCCGGCGCAGTTCGCGGCCGACGTGCGCGCGGTCCTCCTCGGTTCGGCACTCGAACCGTCCGATCGGAGGATGGTGCGCGAGACCATGCTCCGCAACACCACGGGCGACGCGACGATCCGGGCTGGGGTCGATCCGGCGTGGTCGGTCGCCGACAAGACCGGGACGGGGTCGTACGGCGTCCGCAACGACATCGGTGTCGTGTACCCGACGGGCCGGGCGCCGATCGTGGTGGTCGTGATGACGAGCAAGGGCGCTGCCGGCGCGGAGCCCGACGACGCCCTGGTGGCCACGGCGACGCGAGTGGCGGTCACCGCGCTCGGCCGTTGACCCGGCTCTGCCTGGTGCGAGGTCGACAACCCCGTGCGCCGTCACCGGACCGCACCGGGTGGTTGACCTCGCACCGGCCGGCGAGCCGCGCACCGTGCGGGCCGCGCACCGTGCCACCAGGAACGCGCGCCTCTGAGGAGCGCTCAGCGGCCACGCGTAGCTTCGCCGTCATGTCTGACTTCACCGCCGCACAGGCCGCCGTCGTCCGGATCGAGCGCGCCGAGGAGGGACGCTGGGACCTGAGCGTCATCAGCGACAGCGGCGTCCGCATGGGGCACGGCGAGTACCTCTTCCAGGCCGACCAGGACGACGCCCAGAGCGAGATCGCCGCCGCCGCCGAGTTCGTGCGCGGGTACGGCTTCCGCTTCGAGTCCGACGCGGTCGTCGGCGACGGCCCTGACGCCTTCTGGGCGCCCCTGCTGCCGCTCGACGCCTGACGCCTGACGCCCGACGCCTGACGCCTGCGGGCGGTCAGCCGTCAGCGCGCTGGGACACCGTCCGGCTGTCCTCGAGCCAGCCGGCGAGCTCCGTCATCGCGCGGGCCTGCGACGCGTAGTCGAGCCCCGGCACCGGCCAGCTGTGCACCTGCCCGGCGACGAGGGCCGGGTCGTCGGCGAAGGTCGGTTGCGCCAGCAGCTGCCGGGCCTGGTACCCCTCCGGCGAGAGCAGGAGCACGTCGCCGTCGACCTTGCCCGCGTTCGCCCAGCTGTACACGCCCCAGTAGAAGCCCTTCGGACCCGGGTCGACGACGTCCACGCCGAGGCTGTCGTACAGCTGCAGGGTCGGCTCGTCGGCGGGACGGGTGACGTACACCCCGTCGGCGTCGGCGTACAACGAGACGACCCGTAGGTCCCGGTCGTCGGCGGCGTCCGACAGTGCTGAACGAGCGCGGTCGAACGCGCGCTCCGCGGTGTCCACGGTCGACCGGGCAGCGCCGAGTGCCTCCGCCAGCCGGGTGACCTGCCGGACGGCGTCGAGGCCCTTCCCGCCCCACTCGACGCGGAGGACGGGCGCGATCTTCCCGATCTGGTCCTGACGGGTGCGGCTGGCGAACCCGGTTCCCAGGTCGTCCACGCCCACGGAGCCGTCCGTCGGGTAGACCGACGTCACGACGAGGTCCGGCTCGAGTCCGGCTAGCCGGGTGAGGTCGACGTCGCCGTCGTCGGTGCCGACCTCGGTGATGCCCGTGGTGTCGAGCTCGTCGAACCGGGCATCCTCCGACAGGGGGACGTCGCCGAACGTCCCGACCGGGTGCAGGCCGTACTGCAGGAAGGAGACGGCGAGGTCGTCCACCACGACGATGCGCTCCGGCCGGTGGTCGAGTGCGATGGTGGTGCCGGTCGCGTCCTTGAACGACCAGGCGTCAGCAGCGGGTCCGCGGCGGGCGTCCGTGCTGCTGGTGGGTCCGGTGACGGTGGTCCCGCCGGTGCAGCCCGCGAGCACCATGACCCCGACGACCACGGCGGTCAGCAGGGCGGCACGACGGCTGCCGGATCGGGGGAGCTCCACGGCACGAGAGCGTATCCGACACTCCTTGCATGACCGGGGACTCAGGTTAGCCTTGCCTCATGGCGAAGACCCCGCGGCTCATGCCCACGAACCCGAGGCTCTTCCGCGCCCAGGTCGTCCGCTCAGCACGTGTGACCCCGTCGATGCACCGCGTCACGGTCACCGGGCTCGACCTACACGAGTTCGAGCACCTCGGCTACGACCACTGGTTCCGCCTGTTCGTGCAGCTGCCGCACCAGGACGCCTTCGAACTGCCCGAGCTCGACGGGGCGAAGTGGTGGCCGCCCTTCCTCGCGATCCCCGAGGCCGTCCGCCCGCACTGCGCGAACTACACGGTCGCTGCCTTCCGCCAGGACGTCGGCGAGCTGGACATCGACTTCGTCGTGCACACGGCTGACGACGGCGCTCCCGAGGGTCGCGCCGCGATCTGGGCCTGCGGCGCGCAGCCCGGCGACGAGCTCGCCGTGCTCGACCAGGGGCGCATCTTCGACTGCCCGCCCGACGCCAGCGAGGTGCTCGTCGTCGCCGAGGAGACCGGCCTGCCCGGCGTCATCGGCATCGCCGGCTCGATGCCGCGCGACACCGTCGGTCGCATCATCCAGGAGGTCCCGACGGCAGCCGACGTCCGGCAGCTCGACGCCCCGGCGGGTGTCACCGTGACCTGGGTCGTCCGCGAGCACGAGGACCCGCACGCGGTGCCCGGCACGGCTGCGCTCGAGGAGCTCCGCCGCCACACCCTGGCGGACGACCGCGGCTACGCGTTCGTCGTGGGGGAGTCCACGCTCGCGACGGAGGGACGCCGACACCTGCATCGCGCCGGCCTGCCGAAGGACCGCATCACGTTCTCCGGGTTCTGGAAGCACGAGACGAAGACCCGCGTCGACGCCTGACTCGTCGGCGCCCGTCCGACCCCGCGCGCCGGTCGACGTGCCAGGGTGGTCGCATGGGGTCGGTACGGGGAACAGCATTGGTCAGCACGGTCATGGCAGCGGTGCTGCTGCTGACCGGATGTGCGCAGGAGATGGACGACTCGGCACCGCCCGAGCCCGCAGCGTCACGGACCGCGCCGACCACGGAACCGACGCGCACGCCCACGGCCACGGCCACCCCCACGCCGACGGCGACGACACCGCCCATCGCGCAGGCGCTGCCGGACACGGTCAATGCGGGTACGGTGGCCTCCGGCGTCTCGGCCTCCGCGTCGGCGACCGGGCCGTCGAACGTCGCCTTCCACACCGAGGGAGCGTTCGCGGTCGTCATCGAGCTGGACTGCTCGGCGTGCACGGGCACCGCAACGGTCACCGCACCGGGGCGGATGTCCCCGTTCGGGCGCGCCACCGCACCCTTGAAGGGCTCGTTCCTGACGGCGGTCATGCGGGACGACGCCCCGGACCAGACAGTCATCGTCGACGCGCAGGGCCCCTGGTCGGTGACGATGCGCAGCTGGAACGACATCCCGTCGGTCTCGGGAGCGCAGTCCGGCACCGGTCCGGCAGTACTGTTCCTCGGCGACGACGTGCCGCACGTGTCCGTCGACTTCACGCCCGCGAACGCCGACGACTCCTTCAGCGGACGGGTCTTCACGACGTCCGACCAGCCGAAGATCTTCGGCAACACCGAGGCCTTCGCGGAGCAGTTCGACGTCGACCTGCCCGGTGTCATGGCGATCCAGACGAACGGCACGTGGACGGTGACGCCCGTTCCCTGAGCCGGGCGCCTGGTCGTTCCTTCCCACATCACGTGCGGTGGGATGTGGTTCCGCGCGTTGCAGGTCCGAAGAACCGACCGACTACGCGCGGATCCACGCACCACGCGCGATCTGACCCACCACGCGCGGTTCCACCGCACCACACGACGGACGGGAGGCTCGGTGCCAGCTGGCACCGAGCCTCCCGTCCGTCGTGTGGTGGCGTCAGCCCTTCAGGCCGGAACCGGTCACGCCCTCCACGATCTGCCGCTGGAAGATCAGGTAGAGGATGATCAGCGGCAGCGCCGCGAGCAGCGCACCCGCCTGGATGTCGGCGTACCGCTGGCCGAAGCTGCCCTGGACCGTGGCGAGCCCGACCGGGATCGTCATGAGGTCCGGGTTCGACAGCACGAACAGCGGCAGCAGCAGGTTGTTCCACACCCCGACGAAGGTCAGGATCGTGACCGCAGCGATCACCGGACGCGACAGCGGCAGGATGACCGACCAGTAGACCTTCCAGATGCCGGCGCCGTCGATGCGGGCCGCTTCCTCGAGCTCGCGGGGGATGCCGTCGAAGAACTGCTTGAAGATGAACACCGCGATCACGGCGGGCACCTGCGGGAAGATGACCGACCAGTAGGTGTTCAGCAGGCCGACGGCGTTGAGCTCCTGGAAGATCGGGATGATCAGGACCTGGGTCGGGATCATGATGCCGAGGATGATGAGCAGGAACGCGACGTTCCGACCGCGGAACACCAGGCGGGACAGCGCGAACGCGGCCATCGAGGCGAACAGCACGGTCAGCAGCGCGGTGACGATGCTCGTGATGGCGCTGGCGAGGTACCAGTTCCAGATGTCGCCGGCCTGGAACAGCGCCGCGTAGGAGTGCAGCGTCGGGTTCCAGTTCGACAGGATCGAGTTGGCGCCGAGCGCCGCGACGCCGTTGTCGGACAGCGAGGTCTTCAGGGCGAAGACACTCGGGATGAGCCAGATGATCGCGAAGACCGTCAGGATGATGCCCGACGCGATCGTGAAGCCGCGGCCGCTGACACCGATCTTGGCGGCACTGGTGGGGGCGGCTGACGAGACGCCGGACCGGTACTTGGGGCGGTCCGTGGTGATGCTCTCGGTGGTGGTCATCTCAGGCTCCGATCTCACGCTTGGCGGCGACCCGCTCGACGATCTGCCGGATGACGGCGATCGCGACGATCACGATGAACAGGAGGACGGACGCGGCCGAGGCGGCACCCAGCCGGTTGTCGGTGAAGCCGACGCCGGTGATGAGCTGCAGCGAGACCTGGGTCGAGATGCCCGGACCGCCGTTCGTCATCAGGTAGACCTGGTCGAAGATCTTCAGGGACGCGATGATCTGCAGCAGGATGACCAGGGTCGTGGTGCGGCCGAGCAGCGGCAGGGTGATCGACTTGATCTGCTGCCAGTTCGAGGCGCCGTCGACCGCAGCCGCTTCGTACAGCTCGCGGGGGATCTCCTGCAGGCCGGCCAGGTAGAGCACGAAGTTGAACCCGAGCGTCCACCAGACGGTGGCGATGGCGACACCGATCATCGCCGTGTTCGGGCTCGCCAGCATGCCGGCGCCTGGGGTCATGCCGAGCAGCGTCTGGATGCTCGCGAAGAGGCCGGTGCTCGGCGTGAAGATGAACACCCAGATCAGCGAGATCGTCGCCGACGGCAGGATGAACGGCAGGAAGAAGGCCAGGCGGAAGAACCACTGGCCCTTGTTCATCCGGTTCGTCAGCACGGCGAACACGAACGCCAGGATCACCAGCGGCGGGGTCGTGTAGAGCGTGAACTGCAGGGTGTGCCAGAGGGACGACCAGAAGTCGTCGCGTCCGAGCATCTCCGCGTAGTTCGCGAACCCGGCGAAGGAGCCGAGCCCGGTGCGGACCGTCGAGGTGTTGAAGAAGCTCGTGACGATCATCCAGACCGTCGGGCCGAGCAGGAAGGCGATGTAGAACAGGCCGAACGGGGCCAGGAAGAGCCAGCCGCTGCGGCCCTGGCCGCGGGTCAGGCTGGTGCGGTAGGTGCGCAGCTTGCGGGGCGCGCTCGCCGCGTCCGTGGGCCGGTCGAGGACAGGTGCTGTGGTCACGTCATCGTGCCTTTCGCAGGGTGTTCACGGCGTTCGTGGTGGTCGTCGGGCCGATCACAGCGGGCTCGGCGTGTTGAGGTAGGTCGAGAGCTGGGACTTGATCGCGCTCATGGCGGCGGCGGGGGAGCTGCTGCCCTGCTGCACGAGCGCGAGCTGGGCGCCGACGGTGTTCTCGAAGGTGGAGCCGGACCCGCCGTACCAGGCGGCGTCGTCGAACACGGCGGACGCGGCGGCCGAGGCGTAGTTCGACTGGGGCGTGAGCTTCTTGTACGCGCTGCTGTCGAACGTCGGCATGTACGCCGGCACGTGACCGCCCTGCGCCCACGTGAGGCTCTGCTCGAGCATCTGCTTGATGAAGAGCATCGCGGCCTTCTTCTGCTCCGGCGTGCGGTCCTTCCGCGGCAGGATGAAGGTGTGCGAGTCGGCCTGGGCCGCCGGCTTGTCGAAGAGCTGCGGGATCGGCGCCATGCCGAACTTCAGCCCCTTGATCGACTGCGCGGTGCTGATCTCCCACTCGCCCTGCATGAAGAAGCCGGCCTTGCCGGTGAACATCAGCGTCTGCGCGGTGGCGTAGTCGAGGCCCTTGTTGAGCCAGCCGCTCTTGACCCACTTCTGGGTCATCTCGGTGACCTTCGAGTAGGCGTCCTCGTTGACCGTGAGCTTCGCGCCGCCGTCGCTGATGAACGGCGTCGCGCCCTCGATCTGGTTGTACATCGTCCAGAAGAAGCGCCACGGGGTCGCGATCTCGCTGACGTTCGCCACGTTCAGGGCCGTGCCGCCGGTGACCTTCGAGACCGCGGCGAGGGCGCTCTCGAAGGCGTCGATGCCGGTCAGGTCCTTGAGGTTGCCGTCGCCGTCGATCAGGCCGGCCTTCTGGCAGACGTCGACGTTGTAGAACAGCACGAACGGGTGCGTGTCGAGCGGGATGGCGATGTTCTTGCCGTCGGTCTTCTGCGCGGTCCAGGCCTTCTGGTTGAAGTCGCTGGCGCTGAGCCCGACCCCGGCCAGGTCCTCGGACGTGATCGGGTCGAGCAGGTCGCCGTCCCAGAGCGGCTTCGCCCGGGTCAGGTGGGCAATCGCGACGTCCGGCGGCTTGTTCCCGACGGTGGCGAGTGTGACCTTCGAGTAGTACGGGTTGCCCCAGGCGAACGTCGTGGCCTGCAGGGAGCTGGAGCCGCCGTGCTGCTTGGCGTAGCCGGCTTCCATCTCCTGCATACGGAGACCGTCGCCGCCGCCGAAGAGGTTCCAGAAGACGAGCGTCTCCGGGTTGAGCGCGCTTCCGGCGAGGCCGGCGGAGAGCGGGCTCGAGCACGCAGCGAGGGGGAGGACGGTCGCTGCCGCCGCTCCGGCAGCCAGGAGGCTCCGCCGGGTGAAACCGGCGCCCCGTGACTGCGAGACGGGTGGTACGGGTCGGATCGGCATGGCATCACTCCATCGTGGGCCGGGCTGCGGAACACGTGGGTCAGTGCTCCGTGAGCGCTCACATTAGCCTCGCTGTCCGCGGCGCGCCACCCCTTTCGTCACGACATGGATACCGGTAGCGTTACGGGACAGGTGAGCGCTCACTCTCTGGAACGACTCGGGACCGAGCGCGACCTGCCGCACCGGGTGCAGTGCGCCCGGAGCCCACGAGCCAGCAGATGATCGAAGGAGATCCATGCCCCGCACACACCTCGTCCTCGACGCCGCGTTCACCGTGGGGCCGGTGCGCCGCCGCATCTTCGGTGGGTTCGTCGAGCACCTCGGTCGCCACGTCTACGACGGCATCCACGAGCCCGCTCACGAGAGCGCCGACGAGCACGGCTTCCGCAAGGACGTCATCGAACTCGTCAAGGAGCTCGGCGTCACCACCATCCGCTACCCCGGCGGCAACTTCGTCTCCGGCTACAAGTGGGAGGACGGCGTCGGCCCGGTCGACCAGCGTCCCCGCCGCCTCGACCTCGCGTGGCACTCCACCGAGACGAACGAGGTCGGCCTGCACGAGTTCCAGCAGTGGCTCGACTCGGTCGGATCCGAGATGATGCTCGCCGTCAACCTCGGCACCCGTGGCACCGACGCCGCCATCGAACTGCTCGAGTACGCCAACATCCGCAGCGGCACCGCGCTCGCCGACCAGCGACGCGCGAACGGCCGCGAGGAGCCCTTCGGCATCACCATGTGGTGCCTCGGCAACGAGATGGACGGCCCCTGGCAGCTCGGCCACAAGAACGCCGACGACTACGGCAAGCTCGCGGCGATGACCGCCAAGGGCATGCGGCAGATCCAGCCCGACCTGGAGCTCGTCATCTGCGGTTCCTCGGGTGCGTCGATGCCGACGTTCGGCGAGTGGGAGCGCACGGTCCTCGAGCACGCCTACGACGACGTCGACTACATCTCGGCCCACGCCTACTACGAAGAAGGCACCGACATGCCGACCTTCCTGGCGTCCGGCGTCAACATGGACCGCTTCATCGACACGGTCACCACCGCGGCCGACCACGTCAAGGCGCACAAGAAGTCCGACAAGCGCATCGACATCTCGTTCGACGAGTGGAACGTCTGGTCGATCTCGAAGTGGAACGAGCAGCAGAAGGAGTTCACGCTCGACGAGTGGCCCGTGGCCCCGCGTCTGCTCGAGGACATCTACACGGTGGCGGACGCCGTCGTGGTCGGTGGCCTGCTCATCTCGCTGCTGCGGCACGCGGACCGCGTCGCGTCGGCGTCGATCGCGCAGCTCGTCAACGTGATCGGCCCGATCATGACCGAGCCCGGTGGCGAGGCCTGGCGCCAGACCACCTTCTTCCCGTTCTCGCTGACGTCGCGGCTCGCACACGGCACCTCGCTGCAGGTCATCGCGTCGGGTGACACCGTCGACGGCGGCACGTACGGCGAGGTCCCGGTCGTGGACTCCGCCGCCACGATCGAGGACGGCAAGGCCGCGGTGTTCCTGGTCAACCGCCACCCCTCGGAGAGCACGACGGTCACCATCGACCTGTCCGGGCTCGACGTCACGGGTGACGTCCACGCCGAGGGTGTCTGGGACGACGACCTGCACGCGGTCAACGACCTGACGAACACGTCGCGCGTCGGTCTGCGCACGAACGAGTCGGCTCGCCGCGAGGGTGACACCGTCACGATCGAGCTCCCCCCGGTGAGCTGGACGGCGCTGTCGATCGGCTGATCGTCGCATCACGCGTAGGTGGTCGAATCGCGCGTAGGTGGTCGGGAATCCCGACTGCCTACGCGCGATTCCGCTTTCCAGCGCAGGCGCGCGGTCTGGTGCGGTCCGGTGCGGTGCGGGTCAATCCGTGCGAAGGAGGTCGAATCGCGCGTAAGGGGTTGGAACTTCCGACCCACCACGCGCGTTTCCGCATTCCAGCGCGGGCGTGAGGGTAAGGAACGCACCACGGGGCGGCCTGGAGGCTCGGTGCCGGGCCGCCACGAGCCTCCCGTCCGGCACGTGGTGCGGGCCGGTGAGCCGGCCCGCACGGTGCGGGGTCCCTCGGTCGGTGCGATGTTGATCGCCCCGTGCGGGGACACGGGCGCGCACGGGGTGCGCAACCTCGCACCACGCGCCAGCCCACGCGCCCGCCGCGCTACCGCGGCGGGGGCGCCGTGCTCGCGCGCTCGACCAGGCGCACCGGGACCAGGTCCGTCGTGGCGACGACCGGTGCTCCCTCGATCTGGGCGAGCAGGGTCGAGACCGCGCGGCGACCGACCTCGTCGAAGGACTGGTGCACCGTGGTCAGCGGCGGCCAGAACGAGTCGGACTCCGGCGAGTCGTCGAAGCCCACCACGCTGAGGGACTCCGGCACGGTGCGCCCGAGCTCGTGGCACGCGCGGAGGATCCCGAGGGCGGTCTGGTCGTTCGCGGCGAACACCGCGGTGATCTCCGGGCGCCGGGCGATCTCGAGGCCGGCGCGGTAGCCGGAGGACGTGTTCCAGTCCCCGCGGAACACCGGTGGCACGACCCGGCCGGCACGCTCGAGCGTGGTCTGCCACGCAGCGAGTCGCCGTGCCGCCGAGTACGACGACGAGGGGCCGGCGACGTGCCACACGGTGTCGTGGCCGAGGTCGAGCAGGTGCTGCGTGGCGAGCCGGGCGCCGTCGGTCTGGTCGGTGTCGATCGCCGGGTGTTCGGTCGTGCCGGTGGAGTCGACGACCACCATCGGGACGCCGTCGGGCAGGGCGACCTCGGCGGTGTCGATGACGTGGGACTCGATGATGATCACCACGCCGTCGACGGCCTGCTCGTGCAGGCGGGAGAAGGCCGATCGGACGCCCTCTTCCGTGCGGGACGCCATCGGCAGCAGCGTGATCGTGAAGTCGGCGGCGCCAGCGGCGTCGGCGATGGCCTCGAGCGTGCGCATGTTGCCGAAGGACGCGAGCGTGAACATGATCACGCCGATCGTGCGGAAGCGCCCGGAACGCAGTGCCCGCGCGGCCCGGTTCGGCCGGTACCCGAGCGAGGCCATCGCCTGCTGGACGCGCTCGCGGGTGTCGGGACTGACGTTGTCGAAGCCCCGCGCGACCCGCGACACCGTCTGCATCGAGACGCCGGCGGCGTCGGCGACGGCAGCCATCGACGGGGCGCGACGGCCGGTGGCGGACAGGTCGGTCGTCACGTCGCTCCTTCGTCGGGCGTGGCCGGGCGGAACGCCCGGGGGACAGCCGGACAGGGAGCCGACCGCTCCGAACGGTAACGCATGTTGACGTTGCCATGCTATCGTCGGCTCGTTCGATGTTGACGTCAACATCGACGTCCCCGAACGCAGCAGACGCGTGCCCGAACGCAGCAACCGCGTCCCACGCACGCACCAGCCGCGTCCCCGAACGCAGCAGACGAAGGAGTCACATGAGCACGCTCGCAGCGCGCACGGCCCCGGCCGGGTCGCCGGCAGCGCCACCGCGACGGCGGCCGAAGCCCAGGGGCCGGTTCACCGGGTGGCTCTTCGTGGGCCCGTTCGTCGTCGTCCTGGTCCTCATGCTCATCGTGCCGATCGGGTACGCGCTCTGGCTCAGCCTGTTCCGCGACCAACTCGTCGGCGGCAACCAGTTCGTCTGGTTCGCCAACTACCTGCAGCTCTTCCAGGACTCGCAGTTCTGGTCCGGCTTCGGTCGGGTCGTCGTGTTCCTGGTCATCCAGGTCCCGATCATGCTCGGGCTCGCGCTCGTCGCCGCCCTGACGCTCGACAGCGCGCGGCTCTGGGGAACGTCGTTCTTCCGCATCGCGGTGTTCCTGCCCTACGCGGTCCCCGGTGTCGTCGCAGCGCTCATCTGGGGCTTCATCTACGGCAACCAGTTCGGCCTGACCGGTGCGGCGAACGACGCGCTCGGCATCGACCTGCTGCAGCCGTTCAGCCCGACCTGGGTCCTCACGTCGATCGGCAACGTCGTCACGTGGGAGTTCCTCGGCTACAACATGCTGATCTTCTACGCGGCCCTCCGCACCGTCCCCGGCGAGCTGTACGAGGCCGCCGAGCTCGACGGTGCCGGGCCCCTGCGCACGGTCTTCTCGATCAAGCTCCCGGCGCTCCGCGGCCCGATGGTCATCGCCACGATCTTCTCGATCATCGGCAGCTTCCAGCTCTTCAACGAGCCGAACCTGCTGAAGACCCTCGCCCCGAACGTCATCGGCAGCTCCTTCACGCCGAACATGTACGCCTACTCGCTGTCCTTCAGCGGCCAGCAGTTCAACTACTCCGCCACCGTCGCCATCGTGATGGGCGTCATCACCGCCGTGATCGCCTACGTCGTGCAGGTCCGCGGCACCCGACAGGAGAACCGATGAGCACCCTGCAGCACCCCGCCACCGGTCCTGCCGGACCCGCCACGGTGACCGAGGCGACCACGACGCTCCGCGACGGCCGTGGCGGCGCGGGACGAGCCTCCAGGAAGGCGAAGCAGCCCGTCGACGGCCGCAAGCCGAAGCGCTCCGGTCTCCTGACCGCCGTGATGATCGTCTTCGTCGTCTACTCGTTCGCGCCGCTGTTCTACCTGCTCGTGAACAGCACGAAGACGCAGTCGTCGCTGCTGTCCACGTTCGGCCTCTGGTTCGGCGGAGACTTCAACCTCTGGCAGAACATCGTCGACACGGTCACTTACAACGACGGCATCTTCCTGCAGTGGTTCGGCAACACGCTGCTCTACGTGGTCGTCGGTGCCGGTGGAGCGACGCTCCTGGCGACCGTCGCCGGCTACGGCATGGCCAAGTTCGCGTTCCCCGGCCGCCGCGCCGTGTTCGCGATCGTCCTCGGCGCCATCGCGGTGCCCGGCACGGCCCTGGCGGTCCCGACCTTCCTGCTCTTCTCGCAGGTCGGCCTGACGAACACCCCGTGGGCGATCATCCTGCCCTCGCTGATCAGCCCGTTCGGCATGTACCTGGTGTGGACGTACGCGGTCGACGCGATCCCGTCCGAGCTCCTCGAAGCCGCCCGCATGGACGGCGCGGGGGAGTTCCGGATCTTCTTCACGATCGCGCTCCGCCTGCTCGCACCCGGTGTCGTCACCGTGCTGCTCTTCACCGTCGTCGCGACGTGGAACAACTACTTCCTGCCGCTCATCATGCTGAGCGACCCGAAGTGGTACCCGCTCACCGTCGGCCTCAACCAGTGGAACGCGCAGGCCACCGGTTCCGGTGCGCAGCCGATCTACAACCTCGTCGTCACCGGTTCGCTGCTCACGATCATCCCGATCGTGGTCGCGTTCCTCTTCCTGCAGCGCTTCTGGCAGTCCGGCCTCGCGGCCGGGTCCGTCAAGGCCTGATCCACGGCCAGGAGGCTCGGGGCGACCCCGCCACGCGCCTCCCGCCCGACCGCTCCACAGCAGCACCGCAGCATCCCCAACACGAAGAAGTGAAAGGCACCCCATGAACACGAAGGCCCGGCGCGGACTCAGCGCCCTCGCCATCGGCGTCACCGCCGCCATCGCCCTGGCGGCCTGCTCGTCCGGCGGCTCGTCCTCCGGCGGCTCCGCCTCGGACATCGACTCTGCGCTCGCCAAGGGCGGCACGCTGACCTACTGGTCCTGGACCCCGTCCGCGAAGGCCCAGGTCGCCGCGTTCGAGAAGCAGTACCCCAAGGTGGACGTCAAGCTCGTCAACGCCGGCACCGGTGCCGACCAGTACACGAAGCTGCAGAACACGATCAAGGCCGGCTCGGGTGCCCCCGACGTCGCGCAGGTCGAGTACTACGCCATCCCGCAGTTCTCGCTGTCCGAGTCGCTCCTCGACCTGTCGAGCTACGGCTTCGACGGGCTGGAGAGCAAGTTCGCCGCCAGCACCTGGAGCTCCGTGACGAACGGGGACAAGGTCTACGGCCTGCCCCAGGACTCCGGCCCCATGGCGCTGTTCTACAACAAGAAGGTCTTCGACGCGAACGGCATCACCGTCCCGAAGACGTGGGACGAGTACGTCACCGCGGCCGAGAAGCTGCACCAGTCCGACCCCGACGCGTACATCGCGGCGGACTCCGGCGACGCCGGCTTCACGACCAGCATGATCGCCCAGGCCGGTGGCACGCCGTTCACCACGAAGGGCGACAAGGTCACGGTCAACCTGCAGGACAAGGGCACCGAGAAGTGGACCTCGACCTGGAACGAACTCGTCGAGAAGAAGCTGCTCGCCAAGACCGTCGGCTGGACCGACGACTGGTACAAGCAGCTCGGCAACGGCCAGATCGCCACGCTCATCACGGGCGCGTGGATGCCGGGCAACCTCGAGGCGAGCGTCGCCGACGCCAAGGGTGACTGGCGCGTCGCCCCGATGCCGACCTACGACGGCTCGAAGGCCGTCACCGCGAACAACGGCGGCAGCGCCGAGGTCGTCATGAAGCAGACGAAGAACCCGGCCCTCGCAGCCGGCTTCCTCAAGTGGCTGAACTCGTCGAAGGCCTCCACGAAGATCTTCATGGAGTCCGGCGGCTTCCCGTCCACCACCGCTGACCTGGAGTCCTCGGCCTTCCTCAACGAGGAGCCGGAGTACTTCGGCGGCCAGAAGATCAACGAGGTCCTGGTCGACGCGTCGAAGTCGTCCGACAACGACTTCACTTACCTGCCGTACCAGGTGTACGCGAACAGCGTCTACGCCGACACCGTCGGGCAGTCCTACGAGAAGGGCACCTCGCTGGAGTCCGGACTCCAGGCCTGGCAGGACTCGCTCGTGAAGTACGGCAAGCAGCAGGGCTTCACGGTCTCGACCAAGTAGCACCAGCACCACCACCCTCGGGGCCGTGCGGACACCAGTCCGCGCGGCCCCGCTCTGACGAAAGGCTCTGCCCATGCGCTTCGCGATCGGCGACACCGACTTCCTGCTCGACGGCGAGCCGCACCGGGTCCTCTCCGGCGCGATCCACTACTTCCGCGTGCACCCGGACCTGTGGGCCGACCGCATCCGCAAGGCAAAGCTGATGGGCCTCAACACCATCGAGACCTACGTCGCCTGGAACGCACACGAGGCCTCGCCCGGGCAGTTCGACTTCACCGACGGACTCGACCTCGGCCGGTTCCTCGACCTCGTCGAAGCCTCGGGCATGCACGCCATCGTCCGCCCCGGCCCGTACATCTGTGCCGAGTGGACCAACGGCGGGCTGCCGTACTGGCTGTTCACCGACGGCACCGTGGGCATCCGCCGCGACGAGCCGCAGTTCCTCGCCGCCGTGTCGCGGTACCTCGACGCCCTCGCGCCGATCCTCGTCCCGCGGCAGATCGACGCCGGCGGAGCGGACGGTCCGGGCGGGCCGATCGTCCTCGTGCAGGTGGAGAACGAGTACGGCGCGTACGGCTCCGACCCCGTCTACCTGACCAAGCTCGAGGCCATGCACCGAGCGATCGGGCTCACCGTCCCGTTCACGAGCGTCGACCAGCCGATGGGCACCATGCTCGAGGACGGCTCGCTGCCCTCGCTGCACAAGACCGGGTCGTTCGGTTCCCGGTCCGAGTCGCGTCTGGCCCGGCTCCGGCAGGCGCAGCCCACCGGGCCGCTGATGTGCTCGGAGTTCTGGGACGGCTGGTTCGACAGCTGGGGCGAGCACCACCACACCACCTCGGCTGCCGACAGCGCCGCCGACCTCGACGTCCTGCTCGCCGCCGGCGGCTCCGTCAACGTCTACATGTTCCACGGCGGCACGAACTTCGGCTTCACGAACGGCGCGAACGACAAGGGCGTGTACCGGCCGATCGCGACGTCCTACGACTACGACGCCCCGCTCGACGAGGCCGGCCGCCCCACCGCGAAGTTCCACGCGTTCCGCTCGGTGATCGAGCGCTACGCGCCCGTGCCGCCGTTGCCGGCCTCGATGGAACCGGGTGGTTCCGGCCGGCTCACCGACGGCCAGGAGGCTCGGCTCGCCCCCGCCACGGACCTCGCCGTCCGACTCGACCGGTCCACCGCCCTGCGCACGCTGCTCCCGCAGCTCACGTCCTGGACCACGCACGAGACCACCCCGACGTTCGACGAGCTCGGTGCCGCCTCGGGCTTCGTGCTGTACCGCACCGAGGTCGACCTGCCCACTGGTGGTGTGCTCACCGTCGGGGGAGAGGTCCGCGACCGCGTCCTCGTCAGCGTCGATGGCCGCTCCGTCGGCGTCCTCGAGCGCGAGCACCACGACCGCGCGATCGCGCTCCCGCCGGTGACCGGCACGCTCGAGCTCCTCGTCGAGGACCAGGGCCGTGTCGACTACGGCACGCGGATCGGCGAGCCCAAGGGACTGATCGGCGGCGTGGCCGTGGACGGTGTCCCGCTGTCCCGGTGGACGGCGTCCCCGCTCGCGCTCGACCCGATGCCGACCGGGGCGCTCGACGTGCTGCGGGCGCTGGAGCCCGTCGGGTCTGCAGCCGCTGCCGACGTCCTCGCCGGGCCCGTCGTGGCGCTCGGGTCGTTCGAGCTCGACACGGTGTCCGACCGGTACCTGGCACTCGACGGCTTCCGGAAGGGCGTCGCCTGGGTGAACGGGTTCTGCCTCGGGCGGTACTGGTCGCGCGGGCCGCAGCAGACCCTGGCGGTGCCGGGGCCGGTCCTGCGTGCGGGTCACAACGAGGTCGTCGTGTTCGAGCTGCACGCCTCGGCATCGCGCACGGTGCACCTGCGCATCGAGCCCGACCTCGGCCACACCGAGGCCTGACCGGTCGGCTGCGGCGGCCCTGCCCGCCCTGCCCACCCCGCGCGCGATCCAGCTCCCCATCGCGGGCGTGATGGGAAGGACTGTGCGCCGGGGTCAGTGGCCCGGACCCGTTGCCCACTCCCTGACCTGCAGCAGAGCCTCCCGACGCCAGCGCCAGTACGGCGCGAACTTCGTGCCGTCGTCCTCCCAGGCACGCGTGAGCAGCCCGATCTGACGACGGCGTTCCCGCCCGGCGGGGTCTCGCCACTCCACCCAGGCGTCATCGAGCACGGCGGTGATGCCCTCGCGGGGGAGCGTCCACGAGACGAGGAAGCCGTCGTAGCGGAGTTCGTCGTCCAGGAGCTGGACCGATACCCGCGGCAGGCGGCTCGTGAGCCAGATCCCCGTCGCGACGAAGACCGCGCCGCGGACGGCGAGGAACACCCGCGCCGACGCGTCCGGGGACGTCGCAGCGAGGGCGATCGCGACCCCTGTGCCCATGAACACCGGGCCCATCACGATCACGTTGAGCACACGGTCGAGCTTCGGCGGGCGGATCGTGGTCGTCATGGGCAGCGGTCAGTCGTCGAGGGCGTCGAGGGCGTCGAGCTCGTCGCGGGCGCGCTCGGCATCGGCGACACGGTCGGCCTCCGGGCGCTCCCACCACGCCGGACCGCGTTCGCCGAGGCCGTGCTTGGCGAGGCCGTTCCGGTGCCGGGCGGCCTCGAGCGCAGCGTCGTCGCCCGAGCGCTTCGCCTGCTTGACCGCGTTCCGCCCACGACCGAGGTGTGACCGGAGCGCCGCAGCGGTCTCCTCGGGGATGACCGGGTCGGTACGGCGCCAGCGACGTCCGTCGACGACGAAGAAGTGGTCGTCCGGCTCGCTCATGCCTCTGATTCTGCACCGTCGGTGGTGCCCGGTAGACAGGGGACGATGACCGAACCCCGCGTGCGCCCGATGCTCGACGTCCACCGCATCTACGCCGAACCCGCTGCGCTCGAGCTGCCCCGTGGGGCCGAGGTCGTCGCCAGGTGGCCCGACGCCGAGGTCGTCCCCGTCGAGTCGCACTGGAACATCCCCGAGGTCCACGGCGACGAGCGCAACGTCTCGCGCTGGGTGCGGATCAAGACCGAGGCGCTGGTGCTCGGCGTGAAGAAGTCGCTCGTCACCCGGCCGAACGGTCGCTCGGCGGACTTCATCGCGCCGTCGACGGCCAACGGCTGCGCGATGGCGTGCGCGTACTGCTACGTGCCGCGCCGCAAGGGCTACAGCAACCCCGTCACGGTGTTCGCGAACATCGAGCAGATCACCAAGCACGTCGCGCGGAACATCCACAAGCAGGGGGAGAAGACCGAACCGAACCAGTGCGACCCGGACGCCTGGGTCTACGACATCGGCGAGAACAGCGACTGCTCGGTGGACGCGATGATCAGCGACAACGTGCGCGACCTCTGCGACCTGTTCCGGATGACCCCGACGGCCAAGGCGTCGTTCGCCACGAAGTACGTCAACCGCGACCTGCTCGACTGGGACCCGATGGGGCGCACGCGCATCCGGTTCTCGCTCATGCCGCACGAGACCGCGAAGGTCACCGACATCCGGACCTCCCCGATCGCCGAGCGGATCGCGGCGGTCAACGACTTTGTCGACGCCGGGTACGAGGTCCACCTCAACTTCTCGCCCGTGATCCTCACCCCGACATGGGAGTCGGACTGGGCCGAGCTCCTGCGTCAGGTCGACGACGTGCTGTCCCCGCGGGCGAAGGCGCAGCTCGCGTCGGAGGTCATCTTCCTCACGCACAACGAGCCCCTGCACCAGGTCAACCTCGGCTGGCACCCGAAGGCCGAGGACCTGCTCTGGCGTCCCGACCTGCAGGAGCAGAAGGTGTCCCAGAACGGTGCCGTCAACGTCCGGTACCGCTCCGGCATGAAGGGCCAGCTCGTCGAGCGGTTCCGCGAGCTGGTCGGCGAGCACCTGCCGTCCTGCCGCATCCGCTACGCCTTCTGAACGGACGTCCTGAACGCACGAACGGCTCGGCATCCGTGGATGCCGAGCCGTTCAGGTGTTCAGGAGCAGGTGCTCACTTGCCGTCGACGGCGTCCTTCGCCTTCTCGGTCTCCATGCGCGCCTCGCCCATGTGCTGGTCCTTCTTGCCCTGGGCGTGCAGTTCCTGGTCGTCAGTGTGCTCGCCGACGGTCTCCTCGACCTTGCCGACGATCTTCTGGGTGGCGTCCTTGGCCTTGTCTCCGAGCGACATGGTGATTCCTTCCGGTGGGGGCATCACCGGTGGTCCCGGCGGTGTGCCTCCGACACTACGGACGCCTCTGTACCCCGTTCACTGCGGCGGGACAGGTGTCGGCGCGTCAGGGGATCAGGCGGTCGGCGCGGTAGCGCGCGAACAGGTCGGCGAAGGCCTGCTCGGTGCGTCGGTAGCCCGTGAACCCGGCGTCGCGGCTCTTGCCCATGTCGGTGACGACCTCCATGGCCCGACCCAGGTCGGCGTCGGTGTGCCACCACGACGCCACGCGGGTGATGTCCGGCTCGACGAGTCCATGGCGCTCGGCGATGCCGGCCCACGCGGCCTCGTGCGGGGCCATCTGCTGCTCGAGCGGTCGGGCCTCCCCGGAGAACCCGACGACGCGCGCCGGGTCGACCCCGAGGTGCGCGGCGAGGCGCGGCCACATCCAGCGCCAGCGGAAGACGTCGCCGTTGACGATGTTGAACGGCTCGTCGGCACCCTCGGGCGAGGTCGCCGCCCACACCATGTGCTCGGCGAGCAGTCCGGCGTCGGTCATGTCGGTCAGGCCGTTCCACTGCGCCTCGCTGCCGGGGAAGACGAAGTCCAGGTCGAGCTCCTTCGCCAGTGTCGCCTGCACCGCGATCGTCAGGCCCATGTTCATGGCGTTTCCGACGGCGTGGCCGATCACCGTGTGGGAGCGGTGCACGGACCAGGTGAAGCCCTGGCGCTCGGCGGCGGCGAAGAGCTCGTCCTCCTGCGCGTAGTAGAAGTTCGGGGTGTCGAGCCGCGGCTCCTCCTCGTGGAAGGGGGTGTCGGGCATCTCGCCGGCGGCGTAGGCCTCGAACGGGCCGAGGTAGTGCTTCAGCCCGGTCACCAGCGCGACGTGTGCGAGCGGCGCGTTCTCGAGGGCGGCGAGCAGGTCGCGCACCATCGCACTGTTCACGGCGATGTTCTCGGCCTCGGTCGCCTGACGCTGCCAGGCGGTGAAGAACACGTGCGTGGGTCGTTCGTCAGCGAGTGCGCTGCGGAGCCCCTCGGGGTCGCGGAGGTCGGCGGCGATGCCACGGACGCCGTCGCGGGTCCCTGCTCGGCGGGAGAGCGCGCTCACCTCCCAGCCGTCCTGGGTCAGGCGCTGCACGAGGGCCGAGCCGGTGATGCCGCTGGCACCCACGACGAGGGCGGTGCGCTGGGCGGTGGACTGTGTGGTGGTTCCGTCGGGAGTCATCGAAGGAAGCCAACACCTGTCGCCCCGCGGGTGTTCCCTCAGCGGGGACGGCGGATGCGGATCGGGCCCTTGGCGGTCGACGGGTCGACGACGTTCCCGCCCTGGGTGATCTCGACCTCGCCCCTGGCGACCATCCGCCGAGCGGCCCGGCGAGCGGGTTCCATGAGGTCGCGCCAGTCCTCGCCGCCGATGGCCCGCGCAGCGTCGGAGGGGCAGATGCTCGAGGTCAGCGCCCGGGCGTCCAACAGCTCGTCGATGGTGCGCTCGAGCGTCCGGTCGGTGTCGTCGAGCTTGTGCCGGCGGCAGGCGTCCGAGCACCACTTCGCGTCGGGCGCCGCCGAGTCCGGCATCCGACGCCCGCAGGACGCACAGGTGCGCTCCGCCTGCGCGGCCGAGACCCGGCGTGCGTCGTCCTCGGTGCGGATCGCTCGTCCCATGCGTCCATCATCGTCCGGAAGCGCACTCCCGTACCCAGCCGACGCCGAGGTGGCAGCATCGGAGCAGTGACTCCCGACAGCGCCCCCGCCCGACCGTCCGAGCCCGCCTGGGTCGAACACGTGCTGTGGTGGCACGTCTACCCGCTCGGCTTCGTCGGCGCCGAGGTCCGCCCGGACACGCCCGTCGGCGACCGCCCGGTGGAGCACCGGCTCGACCGCATCACCGGCTGGCTCGACCACGTCGTCGACCTCGGGCTGAACGGGCTGCTCCTCGGCCCGGTCTTCGCGAGCAGCACGCACGGGTACGACACGGTGGACCACCTGCGGATCGACCCACGGCTCGGTGACGACGGCGACTTCGACGCGCTCGTGACCGCGGCGCACGACCGCGGCGTCCGCGTGGTGCTCGACGGCGTCTTCAACCACGTCGGCCGTGAGCACCCCGCGTTCCGGGCGCTCGAGACCGACGGTCCCGCGGCGGAGTCCGCGCCGCTGTTCGGCATCGACTGGTCCGGCTGGAACCCCGGCGACCCGGTGCCGGTCGGGCTGTTCGAGGGCCACGACATCCTGGTCGCGCTCGACCACACGTCGCAGGCGACCGAGGACCTCGTCGTCGACGTGATGCTGCACTGGCTGGAGCGCGGCGTGGACGGGTGGCGGCTCGACGCGGCCTATGCGGTCCCCTCGGAGTTCTGGGCGCGGGTGCTGCCCCGCGTACGGGAGCGGTTCCGGGACGCGTGGTTCACCGGCGAGGTCATCCACGGCGACACCGCGGCGATCGTCACCGCGTCGACGATGGACTCGACCACGCAGTACGAGCTGTGGCAAGCGGTCTGGCACGGCATCGCGGACCGCAACTGCTTCGAGCTGGCGCACGCGATCGAACGCCACGACGCGCTGCTCGCGACGTCGGCCTCGAGCACGTTCATCGGCAACCACGACGTGACCCGCATCGCGAGTGCGGTGGGGGAGCGGTTCGCGCCCCACGCGGCCGCGGTGCTGTTCACGGTCGCCGGGACCCCGAGCGTCTGGGCCGGCGACGAGTACGGGTGGACGGGGGAGAAGGAGGAGCGCCTCGGTGGCGACGACGCCGTCCGTCCGGAGTTCCCGCCGACGCCCCCGGAGCCGACCGCGCTGACGCACACCTACGAGGCGCTCATCGCCCTCCGCCGCCGGCACCCCTGGCTGCACCGGGCACACACCGACGTCGTGCACCTGGAGAACACCGTCGTCGTGCTGCGGACGGCGACCGGGGACGACGCGGTGGTGACCGCCCTGAACCTGTCCGACGGCCCGGTCGAGGTTCCCGCAGCCGACGCGACCCAGGTGGAGGCGGGCGGCGGCGACCTGCGCGACGGAACCCTGAGCCTCCCGGCCGCCGGGTGGGCCGTCCTGTCCCGCTGACCCGACGCAACGAGGCTCGTGCTGTGCGACGTCACTCGCATCCGGGGATGCGAGCTCTGTCGCTCAGCACGAGCCTCGTGGCCTGTGCGGGCCGGCTGGGCCGGGCAGCGCGCCCTACTTGCGGGCGGATGCCGCCCGGCGCTTGTTGAACACGTCGAACGCGACGGCGGCGAGCAGCACCAGGCCCTTGATGAGGGACTGGAACTCGGTGCCTACACCGAGGATCGACATGCCGTTGTTCAGCAGACCGATGATGAGACCACCGATGATCGCGCCCGGCACCGTGCCGATGCCACCGGTGACGGCTGCACCACCGATGAACACCGCCGCGATGGCGTCGAGCTCGAAGCCGTTGCCAGCACCCGGCGCCGCCAGGTTGAGCTGACCGGTGAACACCACGCCGGCCAGGGCCGCGATGACGCCCATGTTGACGAAGAGCAGGAAGGTGACCCGCTTCGTCTTCACGCCGGAGAGCTGTGCGGCCAGGGCGTTGCCACCGATGGCGTACACGTGGCGACCGAAGACCGCGCTGCGCATGACCACCGAGTAGACGACCACGAGCAGACCGAGGATGACGAGGACGATCGGCGTGCCGCTGTAGCTGGCGAGCAGCAGGGCGACGTAGACGACCAGCAGCGCACCGAAGGCGAGCTTCACGATGAACCAGACGAACGGCTCGCTCTCGAGCTGGTACTTCTTGCGGGTGGCGCGACCACGGAGCGACACCACGACCATGACGACCGCGGCGGCGAAGCCGAGGATCATCGTGAGCGGCTCGTAGCCCGAGCTGCCGAACGTCGGCAGGAAGCCGGACCCGAGGGCACGGAAGCCGGTCGGGAACGGCGAGATCTGCTGGTTCTGCAGGACGATCTGCGCGGCACCGCGGAAGGCGAGCATGCCGGCCAGCGTCACGATGAACGCCGGGATCCCGAAGTAGGCGATCCAGAAGCCCTGCCAGGCGCCGACCAGGCCACCGAGCACCAGGCACAGCACCACGGCGATGGGCCACGGCACGTGCCACTGCGTGATCATGACGCCGGCCATGGCGCCGGTGAAGGCGACGATGGACCCGACGGACAGGTCGATGTGCCCGGCGATGATGACCATCACCATGCCGATCGCCAGGATCAGGATGTAGCTGTTCTGGACGATCAGGTTCGAGACGTTGATCGGGGCGAGCGTGATGCCGTTCGTCGTCACCTGGAAGAAGACGACGATGACGATCAGCGCGATGAACAGGCCGATCTGTCGGAGCTGCCCGGTGAGGTAACTAGCGGCGGACTTGAGCGCGTTCATTGACTGGGGTCTCCCGTTCCTGGGTCATGTACTGCATGAGGACTTCGGGCGTCGCCTCGGAGCGCGGGACGTCGGCCGTGATGGTGCCCTCGGAGAGCGTGTAGATGCGGTCGCAGATGCCGAGCAGCTCAGGGAGTTCGGAGGAGATCACGATGATCCCCTTCCCCTGGTCCGCGAGCGCGTTGATGATCGTGTAGATCTCGTACTTGGCACCGACGTCGATGCCGCGGGTCGGCTCGTCGAGGATGAGCACGTCGGGGTCGGCGTACATCCACTTCGACAGGACGACCTTCTGCTGGTTGCCGCCGGAGAGCTTGCCGGTCACCGCGTTGACCGACGGTGCCTTGATGTTCATGTTCTTCAGGAACTGCCTGGCGACCGTGGTCTCCTCGGAGCCGTTCACGAAGCCCCACGTGGCGAGCTTGCCGAGCGCCGAGCCGGAGACGTTCCGCTTGATGTCGTCGAGCAGGTTCAGCCCGTAGCGCTTGCGGTCCTCGGTGGCGTAGGCGATGCCGTTGTCGATCGCCTGCGACACCGTGTGCGTCTTGATCGGCGTGCCCCGCTTGTAGACGGTGCCGGAGATGCCGGTGCCGTACGACTGACCGAACACGCTCATCGCGAGCTCGGTCCGTCCGGCGCCCATCAGCCCGGCGATGCCGACGATCTCGCCCTCGCGGACCGCCAGGTTCGCCTGGTGGATGATCTCACGGGACCCGTCGAGCGGGTGGTGCACGGTCCAGTCCTCGATGCGCAGGAGCTCCTCGCCGATCTTCGGCTCGTGCTCCGGGTACCGGTTCGACAGGTCGCGACCGACCATCGCGCGGATGATGCGGTCCTCCGAGACGTCGTCGGCGTGCATGTCGAGCGTCTCGATGGTCTTGCCGTCACGGATGATCGTGACCTTGTCCGAGATCGCCTTGATCTCGTTGAGCTTGTGGCTGATGATGATCGCCGTCATGCCCTCGGCCTGCAGCGACCGGATCAGCTCGAGCAGGTGCTCGGAGTCGTCGTCGTTCAGCGCGGCGGTGGGCTCGTCGAGGATGAGGAGCTTCACCTCCTTCGAGAGCGCCTTCGCGATCTCGACGAGCTGCTGCTTGCCGACACCGATGTCGACGATCTTGGTGACCGGGTTGTCCTTGAGCCCGACGCGCTTCAGCAGCGCCGCGGCCTCGAGGTTCGTCTTGTTCCAGTCGATGAGCCCGCCGGTGGCGCGCTCGTTGCCGAGGAAGATGTTCTCGGCGATCGACAGGAACGGGCTCAGTGCGAGCTCCTGGTGGATGATGACCACACCGGCGGCCTCGGAGTCGTTGATCGACCCGAACTTCACCGGCTGGCCGTCGAGCAGGATCTCGCCCTCGAACGAGCCGTGCGGGTAGACGCCCGACAGGACCTTCATCAGGGTCGACTTGCCGGCGCCGTTCTCGCCACAGATCGCGTGGACCTGTCCGCGCTCGACCTCGATCGAGACACCCTGCAGGGCCTTGACCCCGGGGAACGTCTTGGTGATGTCCCGCATCTCGAGGATGGTGTCCGCCATGTGGACTGCCTTCCGTTGTGCGCGCGACGCGCGCGGTGAGACGGGCGGGAGGCACGGCGCGGTCTGGCACCGCGCCTCCCGTCCGGAAGTGGGGGGCGGAGCGGAGGCGCGGTGCGGGCTGGCACCGCGCCTCCTGTCCGCAGGTGGGGCGACCTACTTGAGGTCGGCCTCGGAGTAGTAGCCGGAGTCGACGAGGACTTCCTTGTAGTTGTCCTTCGTGACGACCGTCGGCTGGAAGAGGAAGGTCGGGACGACCTTCACCTTGTTGTCGTAGCTCTTGGTGTCGTTGACCTCGGGCTTCTTGCCGGTGAGCAGGTCCTCGGCCATGGTGACCGACTGCTTGGCGAGCTTGCGCGTGTCCTTGTAGATGGTCGAGTACTGCTGACCGGCGATGATCGACTTGACCGAAGCGGCCTCGGCGTCCTGACCGGTGACGGTCGGGAGCGGACGGTCGCTGCCGCCGTAGCCCGCGCCCTGCAGGGCCGAGATGATGCCGATCGAGATGCCGTCGTAGGGCGAGAGCACGCCGTTCAGGGTCTCGCCGCCGGAGTAGGACTTGGCGATGAGGTTCTGCATGCGGGCCTTGGCGGTCGCCGGGTCCCACTGCTGCGTGGCGGCCTGCGAGAGCGAGTCCTGGCCGGACTGGATCTTCAGCGTGCCGTCCGCGATGTACGGCTTGAGGGTCTCCATGGCGCCGTTGAAGAAGAAGCCCGCGTTGTTGTCGTCGAGCGAGCCGGCGAACACCTCGATGTTGAAGGGGCCCTTCTTGCCGGTCTTCTTGCCGTCGGCGTCCAGGACGCCCAGGCCGGTGAGCAGGCTGGTGGCCTGGTCGACGCCGACCTTCTCGTTGTCGAACGACACGTAGTAGTCGACGTTCTTGTTGCCCGTGAGCAGGCGGTCGTAGGAGATCACCTTGATGCCGGCCTTGGCGGCGGCGTCGAGCTGGTCGGAGAGCGCGCCACCGTCGATCGACGCGATGATCAGGACCTTCGCGCCCTTGGTGATCATGTTGCTGACCTGCTGGGCCTGCTGCTGGACCTTGTTGTCCCCGTACTCCAGGTCGACCTTGTAGCCGGCCTTCTCGAGGTCGGACTTGACGGCGTTGCCGTCCTTGATCCACCGCTCGGAGACCTTGGTCGGCATGGCGACGCCCACCAGGGCGCCCTTGTTGTCGGTGCTGCCGCTGCCGCTGCCGGCGTCGGAACCACGGCCGCCGGCCGAGCAGCCGGCGAGTGCGATGGCGATGCCGAGGGCTGCGACGCCCGCGACGATCCTGCGCTTCATCATCGAAGTACCTCTGTTCCCGCCACGTCGACGTCGACGTGAGCTGTGTGACCTCGGCTGCTGTGCCGCTGTCGGAGTGTGATGCTCTGAGTGAGCGCTCACATCCTGGGCTTTGTGCGACGTGGTGTCAACTCGGTCAGCCGTTTCGTGCGGACCGTGCGGTTCTCCCACCGAGCGGTACGGTGTGCACGTGACCACCGCATCGACGACGAACGGCAAGGGGCGCAAGGCCCCCACCATCTTCGACGTCGCAGAGCGTGCCGGGGTCTCCCACCAGACCGTCTCCCGCGTGATCAACGGGGACCCGACGGTCCGCGACCACTTCCGCTCCCGGGTCACGACCGCCATCGGGGACCTCGGGTACCGCCCGCGTGCGGCTGCCCGCGCTCTCGCCGGCGGTCGGAGCAAGGCCCTCGGACTGGTGACAGCGGGCGACGCGCTCTACGGACCGTCGAGCACCGCGATCGGGTTCGAACGCGCGGCCCGCACGGCCGGCTACCACGTGCTGCTCTCCACGCTGCCGGACGACCCGCGACCGGCCGACCTGTCCGGCGCGCTCGTCAGCCTGCTCGCACAGGACGTCGCCGCGGTCGTCCTCGTCGCCGCCGACAACCGGGTGCTCGACGCCCTCGCGTCGCTGACCGTTCCGGTGACCGTGCCCGTCGTGGTCTCGAACGCGATGCAGGGGGACGCGATCCCGGCCGCGTCGCGCGCCGAACAGCTCCTGCCGAGCGTCGCGGCCGTGGCGATCGACCAGGTCGTCGGCACGACCCTGGCGATGCGGCACCTGTTCGACCGCGGGCACCGGCGCATCGTGCACATCTCGGGGCCGTCCGTCTCGCAGGAGTCCGAGGTGCGTCGGACCACCTACACGCGGCTCATGCACGAGGCCGGGCTCGAACCGGTCGTGCTCGACGGCGACTGGACCCCGGCGAGCGGCTTCGCGGCCGGGCGGATGATCGACGCGACGGCGGTGGACGCGGTCTTCTGCGGGAACGACCAGATGGCGCTCGGGGTGCTGCACGCCTTCGCGGACGACGGGCTCCGGGTGCCGGACGACATCGCCGTGCTCGGGTTCGACGACATCCCCGAGGCCGCGCACTTCACCCCGCCGCTCACCACCGTGCGGCAGGACTTCATGGCGATGGGGGAGCGGGTGCTCGCCTCGGTGCGGTCGCTCGTCGAGGGCCGGCCGCTCGACGACACGCTCATCCAGCCGCAGCTCGTGGTGCGCCGGAGCGCCTGACGCCGGGTTCGTTCCCAGTGCGGCTTCTGTGCCGTGGTGCGAGGTTGCGCACCTGGTGCGGGCTCGTGGCCGGGCACCGTGTGGGCAGCCTCGCACCGGGCCGCTCAGCGGGCGAGCGGCAACCAGACGCGCATGGGGACCGCGCCGCGGTTCGCCCAGGCGTAGTACGGGATCGCGACTGCGTCCACGGCCTGGGCCCACGGAGCCGGTTCCGGAGCGACGCGCCAGCGGCGGTCCGGCCGTGCCGACGGGGAGAGGCTCGGTGCGGCCCCGCCGTCACCGGTTCCGTCGTCGACGCTGGTCGCGTCGACGACTGCAGCCGAGCCTCCCGACCGGGTCGCCGTGTCGAGACGGCGGTACGGCCACGCTGCCTGCTCGTGCCGCGTCGGGGCGTGGGCCGGGACGCGCAGCGTGACGATGCCGTCGAGGAGGTCCTCGCGGGGGTCCTCGGTGATCACCGCGTCGGCGTCGACCGTCAGGTCGTCGACCGTGAAGCCGTCCTGGTCGGGCTGCTCGACGGCGTAGACGAGGGGACCGCGCTCGATCGCGACCTGTCCGCGGGCGGCGTCGATGCGGGCGTCCGCCACGAACCGGTGGGGCGTGGTGTCGAAGGTGAGCTCGACGGTGTCGCCGGCGTGCCACTCGCGGTCGATCGTGTGCAGGGAGCCGGCGGCCGGGTGGGCCTCGGTGCCGTCGACGGTGACCGTCGTCGTGTCCGACCACGCCGGGATCCGCAGGCCCAGCGCGAGCGGGCCGTCCTGGGTCACCGTGACCAGGACGTGGCCGTCGTGCGGGTACCCCGTCTCGACGGACACGGGGCCCAGGTCGGCGGTCGCGTACTGGTGCACCTGGAGCCCGCCGTCGGTCGCCGTGGCGAGGTAGCCGTCCAGGCTCGAGAACGTGCGCATGATGTTCGGCGGGCAGCACGCGCAGTCGAACCAGCCGCGGCGGCCGTGGGCGGGGGAGCGGTTCTCGTCGGCCAGGGCGGCGTCGCGGTGCTGCAGCGGGTTGACGTAGAAGTACTCCGTTCCCGCCAGGCTGACCCCGGGCAGGAACGCGTTGTAGAGCAGGCGCTCGATGGCGTCGGCGTACTCGGGCTTCCCCGTCGCCAGGAGCAGCCGCCATGCCCACTGCACGCCGCCGATCGCCGCGCAGGTCTCGGCGTAGCCGCGGTCGGTCGGGAGCTCGTACGGGTCGCCGAAGGCCTCCCAGTCCCAGCGGGCGCCGAGGCCACCCGTGATGAACGCCTTCGTCGCCATCATGTCGGCGAACTGGTGCTCGCTCGCGGCCAGGAGTTCGGTGTCGCCGGTCTCGATCGCGACGTCGACGGCACCCGCGGCCAGGTACACGGCGCGGACGGCGTGGCCCTCGACCGTGGTGGCGGTGCGCGCGGGGACACGGTCGGAGAAGTAGGTGGGCTCACCGCCGGCGCGCTCGATGATGCCCTGCCCGCGGGCGTCGACGAACCAGTGCGCCAGGTCGAGGTAGGCGCGGGTGCCGGTCTCCCGGTACAGCTCGACCAGGCCCATCTCGACGACCGGGTGGCCGTCGATGTCGTGCTTCCTGGGCGTGCCGTCCGGCGCGGTGCCGTCGCCGAAGGTCCGCACGAGGTGGTCCGCGTTCTTGACGGCGACCTCGAGCAGGCCGGTGTCACCCGTCGCCCGGGACTGCGCGACCGCTGCCTGCATGAGGTGGCCGGCGCAGTACATCTCGTGGCTCCACTTGAGGTCCGTGTACCGCTCCCCGTTGCCGCGCACCTGCTGCACGGAGTCGAGGTAGCCGTCCTCGGCCTGGGCCGCGGCGACGAGCGCGGTGACCTCACGCTGCAGGTCGCGGAGGTCGTCAGCGGGTTCACGGCCGAGCTCCCAGGCGACGGCCTCGAGCCACTTGTACACGTCCGAGTCCATGAAGATCGGGCCGACGACCTCGCCCTGCTCCGTCCCCGCGGCGATGCGGAGGTTCCGGAAGTTGCCGGCGGTGTCGAGCTGGCGGTACCCGTCGCGGACGGCGTCGCGGCCGTTGCGTTCCTGGCGGAGGTGCCAGAAGCCGCCGGTGATGCGAGGGGTGCCGGAAGCGGTGCCGGTGCCGTTGTCGTGCTCGGTTCCGGCTGGGGTCCCGTTCGCGAGTGGGCGGACCGTCAGGTGCGCGGCGGCGGTCGGGAGGACCGGGGTCGCGGTGCGCACGCGGCTGTCGGTGGCGAGCGTGGTGGTCATGACAGCTCCTGGTGACGACGGTGTCGGAAAACGGTTTCTGGGTCGAGACGCTACGACACGATCAGCTCCGGTGCAAGGGCTGTTGCAGTCGTCCGTCCTAGGATCGTGATCACGCTCGACGACCGGAAAGGGGATTGCCGTGACGATCGGACGAACCGGCCGCTCCGGTCGCCCCGGCGGTGCTCCGGTGCGGATCACCGACGTCGCCGCGCTCGCCGGGGTGTCGATCGGCACCGCGTCGAAGGCCCTCAACGACACCGGCCAGCTCCGCGAGGAGACCCGCGCCCGGGTCCGTGACGCCGCGGCCAAGCTCGGGTTCGTCGGGGACGCCCGGGGTCGGGCGCTGTCCTCCGGGCGGTCGTACACGGTCGGCATGATCACGACCGACTCGTTCGGCCGCTTCTCGATCCCCGTGCTGCTCGGTGCCGAGGACGTCCTCTCCGCCGGGCGGATGGCCGTCCTGCTCTGCGACACCCGCGACGACCACGTCCGCGAGGAGCACTACCTCCGCTCCCTAGCCGCCCGCGGGGTCGACGGCATCATCGTGACCGGCCGGTCCGCCGACCCGCGCCCACCGATCGACGTGTCCATGCCCGTCGTCTACGCGTTCACCCCGTCCACCGACCCCGACGACGTCTCGGTCACGCTCGACGACGAGCACGGCGCCGGGCTCGTCGCCTCCCACCTGCTGACGCTCGGGCGCCGACGCGTGGCGATCGTGACCGGCCCCGCGTGGCACCGCTCCGCGTCGCGCCGTGCGACCGGGGCGTCCGAGGCGCTCGGGTCGACACTCGTGTCGCCGCCGCTGTTCGGGGAGTGGTCGGAGCGCTGGGGGCGGCAGGCCGTCGACGTGCTCGCGCGTGGGACAGTCGAGGTTGACGCGGTCGTCTGCGGGTCGGACCAGATCGCACGGGGCGTGTGCGACCGGTTGCGCGAGCTCGGGAGGTCCGTGCCCGAGGACGTCGCCGTCACCGGCTTCGACGACTGGGACGTGATGGCGCTTGCGAGCCGTCCGCCGCTGACCACGGTCGACCTGCGGCTCGAGGAGCTCGGCCGGGTCGCGGGCCAGGCGCTGCTCGACCTGATCGAGGGCTCGTCCACCGCCTCCGCCGTCGTGACCCCGTCGCTCGTGATCCGCGGCAGCACGATCGGCGCCTGACACACCCCCGTCTGCGTCGACACGCCCCCGTCTCGCCGCGCGTCGCCCCCGTCTCGCTGCGCGTCGCTCCCGCCCCGCGGTGAGATCGCACTTCGTGTCGCCTTCGCCGTGGTCGAGTCGACACGAAGTGCGATCTCACCGGGGTCGGGACGGGCGTCATCGGTACCCGAGGCCCGGACACGCGGCCGCGTTGCGAGAGTGAGCGCTCACGTGCCAGGATGTGAGCGCTCACGCATCGCAGCGTGCACGGACGACGATGTCTCGGGAGGACAGCATGGGCGACGACCGCCGACAGCGCATCGAGGACGGTCGCGCGACCCTCGGGATCGAGCTCGGATCGACCCGCATCAAGGCCGTGCTCATCGACGAGGACCACGTCCCCCTCGCGAGCGGCGACCACGAGTGGGAGAACGCCTTCGTCGACGGCCGCTGGACCTACTCGCTCGAGGACGTCGAGACCGGACTCCGTGCCGCGTACGCCGCCCTCGTCGCCGACGTCGAGTCGCAGTACGGCGTGCGACCGACCACCTTCCGTGCGCTCGGCGTCTCCGCGATGATGCACGGCTACCTGGCGTTCGACGCCGCGGGGGAGCTGCTCGTGCCGTTCCGCACGTGGCGCAACACCTCGACCGGCCCCGCTGCCGAGGCCCTGAGCGAGCGCCTCGGGTTCAACATCCCGCTGCGCTGGTCCGTCGCGCACCTGTACCAGGCCGTCCTCGACGAGGAGCCCCACGTCGCCGAGGTCGCCCGGGTCACCACCCTCGCCGGGTACGTCCACCACCGCCTGACCGGGCACGACGTCCTCGGGGTCGGTGACGCGAGCGGGATGTTCCCGATCGACCCGGCGACCCGCGACTACGACGCCGCCATGCTCGAGACGGCGGACGAGATGCTCGGCGCAGGCGCAGGCGCAGGCGCAGGCGCAGACACAGGCACGAGCACGGGCATCCGCGCCCTGTTCCCCGAGGTGCTCGTCGCCGGCCAGGACGCTGGCGCGCTCACGCCCGAGGGCGCCGCGTGGCTCGACCCGACCGGCGCCCTCGAACCCGGCGTCCCGCTCTGCCCGCCCGAGGGCGACGCCGGCACCGGCATGGTCGCGACGAACGCCGTCGCCCCCCGCACCGGCAACGTCAGCGTCGGCACGAGCATCTTCGCGATGGTCGTGCTCGAGCGGGCGATGGCGCAGGCGCACGAGGAGCTCGACGTCGTCACCACGCCCGCCGGCGACGCCGTGGCGATGGTGCACTGCAACAACGGGGCGAGCGAGATCGCCGCGTGGGCCCGCGTGTTCGGCCGCTTCGCCGAGGCCGCCGGCACCCCGCTCGACATCGACCACGTGTACGCCACGCTCCTCGCCGAGGCCGAGCAGGCCGACCCGGACGCCGGCGGGCTGCTCTCCTACAACTACCTGGCGGGCGAGCCCGTCACCCACGTCGAGGCCGGCCGGCCGCTCCTGGTCCGCGGCGCCGGCAGTGCCTTCACGCTCGGCAACCTGGTCCGCGCCGAGGTGCAGGGCGCCTTCGCCACGCTCGCGATCGGCATGGACGTGCTGGCCGAGGAGGACGTCCGCGTCGACCGGATGACCGCGCACGGCGGGCTCTTCCGGACGCCGGGCACCCCGCAGCGCCTGCTCGCCGCCGCGCTCCGCGTGCCCGTCGCCCTCGAGGAGACCGCCGGCGAGGGCGGCGCCTGGGGCATCGCGGTGCTCGCCGCGTACCTCGAGCACGCCGGCGACACCGACCTCACGACCCACCTGGCCGAGCGCGTGTTCGGCGGGGACGCCGTGCACGTGGCCGACCCCGACGAGCACGACGTCGCCGGGTTCCGCACCTACCTCGAGCGTTTCCGCGCCGGCCTGCCCCTGCAGGCAGCGGCGGTCGCCGCCACCACCCGCGACGAAGTCGCCACCACCCACGACGCCGCCACCATGCGCGACGCAACGACCGACGAACCGGAGACGACGGCCGGAGCCGACCCGAGCCTCCCGGCAGTGAAGGAGCCGACCCGATGACGGAAGCAAGCGCCCACGACAGCGCCACCCAGGAGGCCGTGGCCGCCACGCGTGCGCGCGTCGCCTCCCTGCACGGCGAGCTGGTCCGCTACGGCCTGGTGATCTGGACCGGCGGCAACGTCTCCGAGCGTGTGCCCGGCACCGACCTCTTCGTGATCAAGCCGAGCGGGGTCTCCAGCGACGACCTGACCCCCGAGAACCAGGTCGTCTGCACCCTCGACGGCGTCCCCGCGGAGGGCTGGGGCAACGCCCACGGCCCGTCGAGCGACACCGCTGCGCACGCCTACGTCTACCGGAACATGCCCGAGGTCGGCGGCGTCGTGCACACGCACTCCACCTACGCGACCGCGTGGGCTGCCCGCGCCGAGGCGATCCCGTGCGTGATCACCGCGATGGCGGACGAGTTCGGCGGACCGATCCCGGTCGGTCCCTTCGCGATCATCGGCGACGACTCGATCGGCCACGGCATCGTCGAGACGCTCTCGGGACACCGCTCCCGCGCGGTCCTCATGCAGAACCACGGCGTGTTCACGATCGGCAAGGACGCGAAGGACGCCGTCAAGGCCGCCGTGATGGCCGAGGACGTGGCGCGCACGGTGCACATCGCAAAGCAGGGCGGCGAGGTCGTCCCGATCGCTGAAGCAGACATCGATCGACTCTTCGATCGCTACCAGAACGTCTACGGACAGAACCCCGAAGGAGCCATGCGATGACGCTGGACACCCCCACCACGACGGACGCCGTCGACCCCCAGGCCACGCTCGACGGGTACGAGGTCTGGTTCCTCACCGGTTCGCAGGGCCTGTACGGCGAGGAGACCCTCCGCCAGGTCGAGGCCCAGAGCCGCGCCGTGCACGAGACGCTCGCCGGCGCGCTGCCGGTGAAGCTCGTGTGGAAGCCCGTGCTCAAGGACGCCGACGGCATCCGCCGCGCCCTCATCGAGGCCAGCGCCGACGACAAGGTCATCGGCGTCACCGCGTGGATGCACACCTTCAGCCCCGCGAAGATGTGGATCGGCGGCCTGAACGCCCTGACCAAGCCGCTGCTGCACCTGCACACGCAGGCGAACGTGGCGCTGCCGTGGTCGGAGATCGACTTCGACTTCATGAACCTGAACCAGGCCGCCCACGGCGACCGTGAGTTCGGCTACGCCCTGGCCCGCATGGGTGTCCGGCACGCGACGGCCATCGGCCACGTGTCCGACGAGCGCGTCCAGCAGCGCGTGTCGAACTGGGTGCGGGCCGCAGCCGGTGCGGCCGCGATCCGCTCGCTCAAGCTGACGCGGTTCGGCGACAACATGCGCTACGTCGCCGTCACCGAGGGCGACAAGACCGAGGCGGAGATCGAGCTCGGCGTGCAGGTGAACACCTGGGCCGTCAACGAGCTGGCCGCAGCGGTCGACGCGGCGGAAGCCGACACGGCGGCGGTGGACGCGCTCGTCGCGTCCTACGAGTCGGCGTACGACGTCGACCCGTCGCTGCGCGGCGACGGTGACCGCCACGGCGCCCTCCGCGACGGCGCCGCCATCGAGCTCGGGCTCCGCGCACTCCTGCAGCAGAACGGGTCCGCCGCGTTCACCACGAACTTCGAGGACCTCGGCACGCTCAAGCAGCTCCCCGGCCTCGCCGTGCAGCGCCTGATGGCCGACGGCTACGGCTTCGGCGCCGAGGGTGACTGGAAGACCGCCGTGCTGGTCCGCGCGATGAACGTCGCCGGCGCCGGGCTCGCCGGTGGTGCGTCGCTCATGGAGGACTACACCTACGACCTCACCCCGGGTGCGGAGAAGATCCTCGGCGCCCACATGCTCGAGGTGTCCCCGACGCTGACCTCGACGCGTCCGACACTCGAGATCCACCCGCTCGGCATCGGCGGCAAGGACGACCCGGTGCGCCTGGTGTTCACGGCCGACTCCGGTGAGGCCGTCGTCGTCGCGCTCTCCGACACCCGCGACGGCTTCCGCCTCACCGCGAACGTCGTCGACGTGGTCCCGCCGACCGAGGCGCTGCCGAAGCTGCCCGTCGGCCGTGCCGTCTGGGAGCCCCGTCCGTCGTTCCCCGTCGCCGCCGAGGCCTGGCTCACCGCCGGCGCCGCGCACCACACCGTCATGACGACGGCCGTGGAGCTGCAGGTGGTCGAGGACCTCGCGACGATGCTCGGCACCGAGTTCCTGGTCATCGACGAGCACACCACCTCGCGCGGCTTCCGCGACGAGGTGCGTGGGCAGCAGACCTGGCACCGTCTCGACCGCGGCTTCTGAGCGGCCGTACGATGACCGACGTGATCGCGAAGCAGCGGACCAACTGGGCGGGCAACGTCACCTACCGGGCGTCGGCGCTGCTGCGCCCGACCTCGGTGGGCGAGGTCCAGCGCCTGGTCACGTCGACACCGCGCCTGACGGCGCTCGGGTCGACGCACTCGTTCAACGAGGTCGCCGACACCGACGCCGTCCAGGTGACGCTGACCGAGATGCCACCGTCGCTGGACATCGACACCGAGCGACGGACGGTGCGGGTCGCCGCCGGCATGACGCACGCGCAGGTCGCGGCCGGCCTGGAGGCTCGTGGCTGGGCCCTCGGGAACCTCGCGTCCCTGCCGCACATCTCCACGGCCGGGGCCGTCGCCACGGGCACACATGGCTCCGGTGTGCGGAACCCCTCGCTGGCGCAGGCGGTGGTCGGGTTGGACGTGGTCCGGGCGTCGGGGGAGCTCGAGCACGTGTCCGCTGGTTCCGGGTCCGGGTCCCTTGATGCCCATCGTGTGGCGCTCGGGGCGCTCGGCGTCGTCACGGCGCTGGAGCTCGCGATCGAGCCGACGTTCGAGGTCGCCACGACCGTGCACCTCGACCTGCCGTGGGACGCCGTCGAGGAGCACTTCGACGCGGTGATGGCCGACGCCTACTCGGTGTCGATGTTCACGGCGTTCGACGACCGCGGCGCCCGCCAGGTGTGGACGAAGCACCGCGTGGACGAGCCCGCACCGAGCGTCGACCTCGTCGCACTCGGTGCCCGCCGTGCCACCGAGGCCGTGCACCCGGGCGAGAACGACGCAGCCAGCGTGACCGAACAGGGCGGCGTGCCCGGACCCTGGTCCGAGCGCCTGCCGCACTTCCGCTCGACGTTCTCGCCGTCCACGGGCGCGGAGATCCAGGCCGAGTACCTGATCCCCGCGGAGTTCGCGGTGCCGGCGCTCCGGGCACTGCGTCCGCTCGCCGACTTCTTCGCCCCGCTGCTCATCGCGGCCGAGGTCCGGACCGTCGCGGCCGACACCGCCTGGCTCGCGCCCTCCACCGGTCGGCAGTCGGTCGGGCTGCACTTCACCTTCCGACGGGACCCGTCCGCTGTCGCAGCGGCCGTGCTCCGGATCGAGGACGTGCTCGCGCCGTTCGACCCGCGGCCGCACTGGGGGAAGGTCTCCGCGGCCTCACCTGCCCGCCTGCACGAGGCCTACCCGCAGCTGGCGGCCTTCGCGGAGCTGGCGCGGTCGCTCGATCCGGCGGGGCGCTTCCGGAACGGGTTCCTCGAGCGCACCCTGGGCTGATGTGAGGCCTCGCCGCACACGGCACCAGCACTGGGGGCTCCTGGTGCCGACGGTTCGTCCCTACGCTCGACCCGACGCAAGGAGGGGAGCGCCGTGACGCTGCCGATCGCCGGGTGGTACCCGGACCCGCAGGACCCGAGCCAGACGCGATGGTGGGACGGGGCTCGCTGGGGGCAACTCGCCCCCCGGACCGAGCCGCAGTTCGCCGCACCACACGGCGGTGGTGGTGCCCGTCTCCAGGACGATCCCCGACCGCCGGCCCCGTCCGAGTACCGCACGGTGCACCAGGGTGAGCCGGTCCTGCGCGGCCGGAAGGCGCGTGCCGCGAAGGACCGAGCGACCCGTGCTGCCAACCCTTTCGGCTACGCCGGTCTTGTGCTCGCGCTCGTCGCGTTCATCTTCAACCTCTTCGCGATCCCCGGCATCCTCGGGATCGTGTTCGGCGCGGTCGGACTCGCTCGCGCTGGTCAACTCACGGGATCCCGGGTGACCGGGTTCGGCGTCTCACTCGCGGCAGTCATCCTCGGGGTGGCCACGAGCGGCTACTTCGCCCTCCGAGCCGCTCAGCTCCTGGGCTGACCAGGAGTGCTCCGCGCCGCTGGCTGCGGCGCGGAGCACCCGGTCACTGACCTCTGCGGTACAGGTCGTGCAGGAAGCGGGCGAGGGTCACGAGCAAGCTCGCGATCCCCAACCACGGGACCTGACGCCTGGGCCGGCGCTCGTCGTCGTGTGACATCGAGGACCTCCTGGTGTCGCCGCCGGTGGACACGAGGAGCAGTCGGCCAGGGGTGTGGAGCCGAGCGGGCTCGGCTACACTTCTACCCGAGCGGTGACTCGGGGAAGTGTCGTTTCCCCTGGCTTTCCACTCGGAGAGCGAATCGAAGCCCGGAACTGTTTGCGCAGTTCCGGGCTTCACTCGTTCGCCCTGGGGCAGCGGTCCGGCGATCGCGCTGCTCCAGACGTCAGCCTACCGATACTGGAGTATCACCAAGGCGTCAGTGTTCCTCCCAGGGGATCCGGATGGGTTCTGGGGGCGCTGCACTGCTCTGGTGCTGAGCGCTCACATGTGAGGACGCAAAGGTCAGTGCATGGCGAACCTCTCTCGGATCATCGGCATGGCCTCGAAGGTCATCGACAAGCAGTTGCAGCAGCGTGGGCAGGGGGAGCGCTCCGGTGGGCAGCAGCCGAGCGGGCAGCAGTCCGGCGGCACGGACTGGCGCAGCGTCGTGCGGAGCGCAGCGGACAAGCTCACCGGGGACGACCGCACTGGCCAGCAGCGCCCGCCGCAGCAGCACGGCCAGCACCACGGCCAGCCGACGCAGCAGCAGCAGCAGTACGGCCAGCAGCCCCAGCAGCACGGCCGGCCGCGCGGTACCGGCCCCGCCGACCACGACAAGGTCGCCCTCGCGAAGTACGACTACCTCCTGCGCACCTCGTCGCCGGAGCAGCTCGAGCAGGTCCACCACGATGCCTTCGCTCGACTCACGCCCGAGCAGCGTCAGCAGATCCTGCAGCGCATGAACGCCGAGCTGCCGCCGCACGAGCGCGTCGCGGACGACTCGGCGGGCCCGATGGCCCGTGCGATGACGCGCGGCGAGGTCGGACGCCCCGGACTCATCCGTCGGGTCCTCGGCGGCGGGAACGCCACCGGCGCGGGCAACCGCGGCCGCATGGGTGCCATGGCCGGTGGCGCAGCGGTGGGCGCCGGAGCGATGGCACTCGGCGGGATCGCGGTCGCCGTCGCCGGCGGCGCGGTGGTCAGCGCCGCCGCAGCCCCGGTCCTGGCTGGGGCCGCCGACCTGGGCGTGGACTTCGAGGGCATCGCGTCCGGCATCGGGGACGTCGGGCTCGCCGACCTCGGCGGTGGCGTCGAGGGCTTCGCGGCCGAGGGGGAGCAGCTCCTCGGCGGTGTGGGCGAGCACGTGTCCGGATTCAGCGAGCAGGCATCCGGGCTCGGCGAGCAGGCGTCGAACCTCGGCAACGACTTCCTCGGCGGGCTCTTCGACCGCTGACGTCCCGCGGGTGTCAGTCGCCCGGGGCAGCGCAGAAGCCGCTCCACGCCACGTGGACGCCCTTGCGGTGCAGGGAGTCGAGCCCCACGGCGAGACGCTTCCGTTCGGCGTCGACGACATGGGCGCAGCGCGGGTCCTGGGCCTCGGTCTGGACGGCCCCGATCGCGGTGACGAGCTCGGTGTCGATCGCGTCGAGCTGCGGTCGGATGGTCGACAGGTCCGGTGCCGTGGTCGGGGCGGACCGGGGGTCGTGCGTCCAGCGGTCGACGAGTCCCCGCTGGACGACCTTGCTCGCCGTGATCTGCGCGCGGACGACCCGGCTGACGAGTTCCGGGTCGACACCCTGCTGCCGAGCCAGGCCGACCGCCTGGTCCACGACGGCCTGCTCACGGGCGGGGTCCGCGATGGGCTTGCCGCTCGACCACTTCGACGCGGCCACCGGGTCGGCGAGCACGAGGCGCCGCAGCACCAGGGAACCGACCGTGTCCAGTGTCGCGGAGGACATCCGGACGCTGGTGGTGTCGTTCGTGGCGGTCATCGTGGAGCCTGTCGGTCCGGTGGCGGGTGAGGCGCTGATGGGCACGGCGACCGCGGGGCTCGCAGGGAGCAGTGGGCCGGTCACGAGCAGGCCGGCCGCGACGGCGAACGCGGCCGTCAGGCGGTGTCGGTGGCGGCGGGACGGTGTGCTGTTCATGCGTTGGGGTCTCCTTCGGTCAGGCGTCGGAAGAGCCGGACGCGCCGGCGGCGGCGCAGATGGCGGACGTGCTGGACGAGCCGGTCGACGAGCGGGCGGAGGATCTCCTCCGTGAAGGGGTACATCTCGACGTGGTCACCGGGGTGGCTGCACGAGCAGTCGACCTGGACGGCCTCCGGGAAGTCGGCGAAGACGTAGAGGACCTGGTGCGGGACGGGCGCGAGGCGGGCGGCGTCGCCGGACGGTGTCGACAGCATCGCGTCAGCGCCCCAGCCTGGCGGCGGTCACGCCGGGGTCGCGTCCGGACACCACGTTCGCGTCGATCTCGGTCGCTGCGTCGCCGGTCCCCACGGTCCGGGCCTGCACCTGGTTGAAGGACCAGTTCGACGGCAGCGGCACCAGCTGGTTGCCGGCCCACCCGGTCGAGAGCCCGCCGACGAACGACCAGTGCGCCAGGCCGGCGGAGCTCACCGTGGTGCAGACCTGCCGCGAGCCGTAGACACCTGCCTTGTACTGGTCTCCACGGTCCCGCAGCCCCCGGGCGACGCCCCGGAAGTACGGGAGCACCGCCGACGACGTCTGGGCGGGAGTCGCGTCGAAGTCCACGGCGAAGTACAGCGTGGTCTGCTTCGGGAGCCCGAGCCGCCTGGCCGCGTCGTGTGCTCGATGGGCATCGGTGACACCTTGCTCGACGGTGAACCAGGACTCCTCGGTGCCGCCCTCCTCGAAGACCGGCCACAGGTCGAGCCCGGCCGAGGCCAGCACCCGCAGCTCCTCGACCGTCATGGCCTTGTCGCGCACACCGGCCGACTGGTCGTTCGTGAGGTACCGGCCGACGATGCACACACCCGCGGACGTCAGGGCCGCGGCGTGCGTGGCGTCCAGCCGGGACGCCAGGTCCGCGCCGGTCGTCGCACGTCCTGCGTCCCCGCTGCTCGCGGCGAGGGCTGCCCACGTGCCGAAGTCGCACGTGCCGGTCTGCTCCGTGGCGGGGAACGCCTGGAACTGCTGGAACGCCCGGACCACCCGGGCGTCGGCTGCCGTGTAGACGTCGTCGAACGGGATGCGTTCACGGTTCAGGACCAGGAGTGCCTTGACCAGCTGGACCCACGGCCCGCTCGCCCCGACGCCGACCACGCTCGCCGTCGCGGCACGCAGGCTCGCTGCGGTCCCGGGCCCCCAGGCGCCGTCCACCGCCCCGGCTGACGCGGCGATCTGGATCGCCCGGACCACCGCCTGCGAGGTGCTGGCGTCGACCAGTCCGCTCGTGCTGCCGTAGGCACCACCCGTCGCTTCCGCGTACGTCCGGTTGAGGTACTGCTGCACCGTGCGGACCGTCGGGGAGCCGCCAGGACCGAGTCGGACCGCGTCGGTGGTCAGCAGCGAGCCGAACAGGTGGGGTGACATCGTGGGGCCGGCCGGCGCCGCACCGAGCGCACCGCGCAGTGCCTGGACCGCGGCGACGGTGGCTGCGTCCCAGGACCCGGTCATCGTGACGGTCGAGAAGCCCGCGCAGATGAGCCCTGCCTGCGCGAGACGACACCAGGTGCCGGCGTCCGGACCGGTCTCGCCGCCGACGTCGCCGTGCTGCTCGAGCCCCTGCCGGGTCGCCGGGCCGACAGCCGGGACCACGGGTGTGATCCCGAGGAGGGACTGGGCGCCCTGGGCGAGTCCGGTCACCGTGGCGGCGCCGGTCTGTCCGTCCTCGGTGACGTGGACCCAGCCGGGGACGTGGCCGAAGGTCGTGTTGAGCCACCGCTGCACGCCGAGCACGCCAGTGCCGGAGGACGCGGGGCCGGAGCTCGCCGCGGGCGGCGCCGCGACGGCGGGGGTGGCCAGGGCGGCCGAGGCGAGCGGCACGGCGGCAGCGATGCCGACGAGCGCGGTGCGGCGGGAGATCTGCACGGGGAGCCTTCCAGGTCGACGGAGCCGCAGCAGCTCGGTCGGGGCACGAGGTGGCTGCGGCGGAGGTGAGAGCAACCTGACCGGCGAACATCCGAACCCGCCGGGTTTCACCAGACGATCGTCTGATGAACCGCTCAGAACGGGTCCGCCGGCACGCACTGTCCGGCGCTCGTAGGATCGACGGGCACGACCACCCCGAGTCGTCGCTCGAGGAGCCCTATGAACCAGCGCCAGGCCGCCAAGGCACGGACGCGCCAGCAGATCGTCGAGGCCGCCGCTGCCGAGTTCGCGGAGCACGGCTACGACGGCACCTCGTTCGCAAGCGTCGCGGCAGCGATGAACCGTCCGAAGTCAGCGGTCGGCTACCACCTGTTCCCGTCGAAGCTCGACCTCGCGGTGACGGTCGTCGGCCAGCAGCAGGCGCGCTGGGCGGAGATGGCGAGCGCGGTGCAGGAGCCGACCGGACTCGCGCACCTCGTGACGATGCTGTTGTCGTCGTGCCTCGACGCCCTCCGCTGCCCGGTCGCCGCCAGCGCGATCCGGCTCAGCCAGGAGCTCGGGGAATCCGGGCAGGAGCTCCCCACGACGTTCTCGTGGAGCACCTACGCACAGGGGCACTTCGCG
Source organism: Curtobacterium sp. VKM Ac-2865 (assembly GCF_015350905.1). Classification (GTDB taxonomy): domain Bacteria; phylum Actinomycetota; class Actinomycetes; order Actinomycetales; family Microbacteriaceae; genus Curtobacterium. The sequence continues at coordinate 347,580 of NZ_JADKRZ010000004.1, forward strand.
GTGGCCAGGGGGCTTTCGGTCGACGACCCCGAGGTCGCCCGGGCGACGGACCTCGTCCTGGCGTCCACGTTCGGCGTGCTGCGGACACGGACGGGTGCTCGCTCCCTCGAGGTCACCGAGCGGCAGCTCCGGGACCTCTGGGCCGCCCTGTTCACCGGCCTCGGGATCGCCGACGCGTCCGCCGTCGTCCACCGGGTGGCGCCGGTCTCCGTCGCCGACCCGGTCGATCCCGCGCTCACCGGCTGATCCCGGACACCGCTCGGGGACGCGCGAGGGGAAGCGCGAAGGGAAGCGCGAAGGGAAGCGCGAAGGGAAGCGCGAGGGGAACGACCGGTCCACCCGGCACATCGCTTTGTTGCGTCGTGCGTCATCGGCTGTCTCCGTGCGCATGGGGGCGGTGCCAGGATGGACGCCGCCCAGCCTGGACCGGCCGCGGCCCCGCAGCACCGACCCCTCGAGGAGCACCACGTCATGAGACGCTCGAACCGCCTGACCACCACCGCGGCCGTCGCCGCAGCCGCAGCCCTGGTCCTCACCGGCTGCTCGGGCGGCGGCGCCTCGGACGACGCGTCCTCGGGCACGAGCAAGGGCGGGACGCTCAACATCCTGACCACGGCGACGTCGGTGCACCTCGACCCGGCGACCAGTCAGAACCTCAACATCACGACGCTCGGCCTGGTGCTCCGCCGGTTGACGGCCTGGGACGTCCAGCCGGGCAAGGCCGCGAAGGTGGTCCCGGACCTGGCGACGAACACCGGCGACTCCAGTGACGGCGGCAAGACCTGGACGTACCACCTCAAGAAGGGGCTGGAGTTCCAGGACGGCTCGGCCATCACCACGAAGGACATCAAGTGGGGCATCGAGCGCTCGTTCGCGCCGACCCTGCCCGGTGGTCTGAGCTACCACAAGTCGCTGCTGGTCGGTGGCGACGCCTACCGGGGGCCGTTCGACGGCAAGACGCTCGACAGCATCGAGACGCCGGACGACTCCACGATCGTCTTCAAGCTCACCGCGGCCTACGGTGACTGGCCGTGGATCGTGTCGATGCCCGCGTTCGCCCCGGTCCCCGAGGGCGACGGCACGGACACCGGTGCGTACGACGCCAAGCCCGTCGCCAGCGGCCCGTACCAGGTGGAGTCCAACCAGCAGGGGTCGCAGATCACCCTGGTGCGGAACAAGCAGTGGAGCGCGAAGACCGACACCGTGCGCACCGCCGGTCCGTCGAAGGTCGTCCTCAAGGAGTCGCAGGACCCCTCCACGGTCACGCAGACCCTCATCGCCGACAACGGCGACGCCAAGGACTCGTTCGGGGCCACCTACCTCGGCGCAGCCGAGCTGAACCAGGTCCGCGCGAACCCGTCCGCGCAGGACCGCCTCGCGACGTCGAAGGCCGGCCCGCTGCAGTACCTGGCGATCAACACGCAGAAGGGTTCGCTGAAGGAGCTCCAGGTGCGTCAGGCCCTGCAGTACGCGGTGGACCGCAAGTCGTACCGGATCGCATCGGGTGGAGCCCTCGCCGGCAGCTACGCGTCGACGCTCATCACACCGGGGATCGCCGGGCGCCAGAGCTACGACCTGTACGAGCCGGGAGCGAGCGGTGACGTGGCGAAGGCGAAGCAGCTGCTGCAGAAGGCCGGAGCCACCGACCTGAAGCTCACGCTCGCGACGCAGAACGACCCCGCGAACCTCGCCGAGGCGCAGGCGATCCAGGCCGGGCTCAAGCGCGCCGGCATCGCGGTCACGCTCAAGCCGCTCGACATCGACTCGTTCTACACGGCGACGACGGACGGCACCGACTTCGACCTGGCACTGTTCAGCTGGCAGCCCGACTTCCCGAGCGCGAACGCCAACATCCAGCCGCTCTTCGCGTCGTCGGAGATCGGTGGCGGCCGCTACAACGTCTCGAAGTACAGCAACCCCGAGGTCGACGCGCTGATCGCGAAGGCGACCGGCACGATCGACCAGCAGGCCGCACGCAAGCTCTGGGCCGAGGCGGACCGGAAGATCATGGCCGACGCTCCCGTCGTGCCGCTGACCTACGCCGAGCAGTCGTTCCTCGCCGGGTCGAACGTGCAGGACTTCCGCGTCGCGGACTTCCCCGCGTACCCGAACTACCTCAAGGTCGCGCTCGCCCAGTGAACGACCCGATCCTGCAGGTCGAGGGGCTCCGCGTCGCGTTCGGCGACGCGGAGCCCGTCGTGCGTGACGTCTCCTTCGCGCTGACGCCCGGCCGCGTGCTCGCCCTGGTCGGGGAGTCCGGCTCGGGCAAGTCCGTCAGCGCCATGAGCGTGCTCGGGCTCCTGCCGCCCCAGGCCCGCGTCTCGGGCAACGTCCGCTTCCGCGGCGAGGAGCTCGTCGACGCGTCCGTCGAGTCGCTGCGCGCCGTCCGCGGCGCCGGCATCGGCGTGGTCTTCCAGGAGCCGATGAACTCGTTCACCCCCGTGCTGTCGATCGGCACGCAGATCGCCGAGGCGGTCCGTGCCCACCCCAGCGGTCTCGACCGCGCCGGGGTGTCCGCACGCATCGACGAGCTGCTGCGCTCCGCGGGCCTCGACGACCCGGCACGCATCCGACGGGCGTACCCGCACGAGCTCTCCGGCGGGCAGCTGCAGCGCGCGATGATCGCGATGGCGCTCGCCGGGGACCCCGTCGCGCTCATCGCGGACGAACCGACGACCGCCCTCGACGTCACCGTCCAGGCGGGCATCCTCGACCTGTTGCGACAGCTCTGCCGTGAGCGCGACCTCGCCGTCCTGCTCATCACCCACGACATGGGCGTGGTCGCGGACGTCGCCGACGAGGTGCTCGTCATGCGCCGCGGCGGGCCGGTGGAACACGGCACAGTCGCCGACGTCTTCGCGGCCCCGCAGGCCGCCTACACGCGAGCCCTGCTCGCCGCCGTCCCCAGCCTGGAGGCTCGGGGTACGTCCGCCCCGCCCGCCCGGCCCACCACGGGCCCGGCCGAGTCTCGCCCCACCGGACAGGATGCGGGCCGCGCAGGCCGCGAAGTGTCCGTCGGGCCGAGTCTCGGCGACGGCGGGAGTCGCGAGGCGGAGGCGAGCCGAGCCTCCCGGCCGGTGGTGGCGCGCCTGCGCGAGGTGAGCGTGCGGTACGACCGGCGCGGCCTCCCGACCGTCTCGGGCATCGACCTGGAGCTGCGGGCCGGGGACACCCTCGGGCTCGTGGGGGAGTCGGGGTCCGGCAAGTCGACCATCGGGCGTGCGCTCGCCGGCCTCGTGCCGGTGGTCGCCGGCAGCGTCGAGGTGGACGGCAGTGACCTCCGGACCGCACGCGGATGGCGCCTGCGGGAGATCCGGAGCCGTGTCGGCATCGTGTTCCAGGACCCGGCGTCGTCGTTGAACCCGCGGCAGACCATCGGGTGGAGCATCGCCGAGCCGCTGCTGGTCCACGGATCCACACCTGCCGAGCGGAGCACGCGCGTGCGCGACCTGCTCGAGGCCGTGCAGGTCGACCCGACGTGGGCGGAACGGTTCCCGCACGAGCTGTCCGGCGGGCAGCGTCAGCGTGTCGCAGTCGCTCGTGCCCTCGCCCTGCGCCCGGCGCTCGTCGTCGCCGACGAACCGACCTCCGCGCTCGACGTGACGGTGCAGGCGGCCGTGCTCGACCTGCTCTCGGCACTGCAGGACGACTTCGGGTTCGGCATGCTGCTCATCAGCCACGACCTCGCGGTGGTGCGCCAGCTCGCGGACGAGGTCGTCGTGCTCCACGACGGTCTGGTCGTCGAACGGGGCCGCACCGAGACCGTGCTCGACGACCCGCAGGAGGACTACACGCGCATGCTGCTCGCCGCCGCCCCCGTGGCCGACCCGGCACGTCAGGCCGCCCGCCGTGCCGCGTGGCGTCGTCTCGTGGAGGTCGGATCGTGACCGCGAACGTCGTGGAGCGGCCCGTCGCCGCGTCCGGTCGCTCGACCGGGTTCCGCGCGGTCGTCCGCCGTGTCCGGCAGGACCGCTGGGCCGTCACGAGCGCGGTCGTCATCGCGGTCTTCCTGCTCGTCGCCGTGCTCGCACCCGTGATCGCGGGCATCAGCGGGCAGGACCCGTACAGCTACCACATCGGGGCGCTCAACTCCTTCGGGGCACCGCGTGGTGCGCTCGGCGGGGTCAGCGGCACGCACTGGTTCGGCGTCGAACCGCTGACCGGGCGCGACCTGTTCGCGATCGTCACGTACGGCGCGCGGACCTCGCTCGGCATCGGTCTGGCGGCGACCGCGATGTCGATCGTCATCGGCGTGCTCGTGGGCGTCACGACCGGGTTCTTCGGGGGCTGGTACGACCGTGTGCTGAGCCGGGTCGTCGACGTGATGTTCGGGTTCCCGTCGCTCGTGTTCATGATCGCGCTCACTGCCATCGTGCCGACGTCGTTCCCGAAGCCGCTGCTCGTCGTGCTGGTGATCGGGTTCTTCGGGTGGCCGGCCGTCGCGCGGGTCATCCGCGGACAGACGCTGTCGCTGCGGTCGCGGAACTACGTCGTCGCCTCGACCGCGCTCGGTGCCGGGCGGTGGCACGTCATCCGGACGCAGCTGCTGCCGAACCTCGCCGCGACGATCACCGTCTACGCGACGATCTCGATCCCGTCGATGATCGGTGCCGAGGCGGCGCTGTCGTTCCTCGCGGTCGGGGTCACTCCGCCGACACCGTCGTGGGGTCGCAGCATCGGCGACGCGATCGGCTGGGTGCAGACCGACCCGATGTACCTGCTGTTCCCCGGCATCGCGCTGTTCCTCGTGACCCTGGCGTTCAACGTGCTCGGTGACGCCCTGCGCGACGCCCTCGACCCGCGCGGAGGCACCCGATGACCGCGTTCCGCTTCGTCCTGTTCCGCGTGCTCGGCGCCGTGGTGGTGCTGCTCGTCGTCGCCGCGGTGACGTACGCGCTGTTCATGCTGCTGCCCACGAACCCCGCGCGCGCCATCTGCGACAAGCCCTGCACGCCGGACCGACTCCGCGAGGTGCAGGCGTTCCTCGGCACGGACAAGCCCTGGATCGCGCAGTTCGGCGCGTACCTCGGCGGGATCTTCACGGGTCGGACCTTCGGCACCGGTGCCTCGGTCATCCACTGCGCGGCACCGTGCTTCGGGTACTCGTTCCAGCTGCACGACAGCGTCACCTCGCTCATCCTGACGCGGCTGCCGGTCACGGCCTCGATCGCCGTCGGTGCGGCCCTGCTGTGGCTCGTCGCCGGTGTCGCCGGGGGAGCGGCCTCGGCGCTGCGCCGTGGGTCCCTGCTCGACCGCACCGTGATGGGCATCGCGGTCGCCGGGGTGTCCGCGCCGTCGTACCTGGTCGGGCTGCTCGCGATCCTGCTGTTCGGGTTCGTGCTCGGGGTGCTCCCGACCAGCGGCTACGTGCCCTTCACCGAGGACCCGGTCGGCTGGTTCACCCACCTGGTGCTGCCGTGGTGCGTGCTCGCGTTCATCAGCGCCGCGATCTACGCCCGCTTGACCCGGGGCGAGATGCTCGAGTCGATGTCGCAGGACTTCGTCCGGACGGCTCGCGCGAAGGGGCTCCGCGAGCGCCAGGTCGTCGTGCGGCACGGGCTACGGACGGCGATCCTGCCCGTGGTGACGCTGTTCGGGCTCGACCTCGGGTCGTTGCTCGGCGGGGCGGTCATCACCGAGAAGGTGTTCTCGATGCAGGGCCTCGGGGCGTTGCTCATCGACGCGGTGCACACCCTCGACCTGCAGGTGGTCGTCGGCTTCACGCTGTTCGCGGCGTTCCTGGTGGTCGCCGCGAACGTGGTCGTCGACGTGGTCTACAGCGTGGTCGACCCCCGGGTTCGGCGGCGGGGGTAGGCGGGCCGTCGCGTCGGCGCGCGCCCCGCTCGGGTCTGGTCGGGCACGTTCCGTGCGAGGTCGTACTCCCCGTGCGGCGCTGTCGGCACGCACGGGGTGTACGACCTCGCACCGGCCGGGAGAACGCGCACGGTGCGAGCCCGCGCCCGCGCACGCGCCCCCGCGCCGCCCCTGCCTCAGAAGTACGTGATGCCGTGTGGCGTCCGCGGGGGCAGCAGCATCGCGCGCAGCCGGAGCGCCGCGTCGTCCGACGCCCGGAGCAGGCCGGCGGCGGCGAGCGTCACCGGGGACACCGACCCGATCAGCAGCGCACCGAGGTCGGCCACGTCGAGCGCGACGTCGACCGCCGCCCCGTCGACCGTGTCGAGGACGTCCGAGGACAGCCGCGTCACCGTGCCCGAGCCGGACACCACGTCGAGCCGGTACGTGCCGGTGGCGAACCCCATCGTGTCGGACACCGCGAGCGACACCGAGCCGTCGACCGCGTACGGCCGCGAGGACAGCGTCGCCGCGACGTCGAGCACGCGCAGCCAGACGTGGTCTTCCTCGTGGTCGACGTCGTACGCCCGGTTGTCGCCGAGCACGGCCACGATCGGGTCGTCCAGCCGCGAGCGCTTGTACTGCACCACGTCGTTGAGGTCGATCGAGAGCAGGAACTCCCACATCGAGAGGTACGCGGAGTCGTCCGTGTACACGATGTCCACGATCTCGACCGTGGTCTCGCCGCCGCTGTCCTTGACCTTCCAGGTGACGTAGCCGTCGATCTCGTCGGTGCCCTCGGCCCGGTGCACGGCGGCGCGGACGTCCTTCGCCTTCTCGCCGTCGCCGGTCAGCTCACCGAAGACGACCGGCCACGTGCCGGAGTTCCGGACCATCGAGCCGGGCGTGCGCTCGTGGAAGCGGTCGAAGACCCCGCGACCGACGCCGTCCGCCAGCCAGGTGAGCGGCACGACGGTCACGGTGCCCGAGGTCGGCGCCAGGAACGGCAGCGCCCGGTTCCGTCGCACGCTGACGGCCCGCTCGCGGATCGCGCAGCCGAAGCCGAAGCGCCGGTAGATCGTGCCCTCGGAGGCGGTGAGCGAGGCGAGCGCGTAGCCCTGCTCGACACCGCGGGTCAGGGCGTGCGTCATCATCGCGCGGAGGATCCCGCGGCGACGCTCGGTCGGTCGGACCGTGACCCCGGTGATGGCCTGCGTGTCGACGGCGGCACCGTCGCCCCAGCTCAGGCCCTTGCGGAGCCAGGTGAAGGTGCCGGCGGGCCAGGTCTCGTCGACGGAGCCGGGGAAGGGCTCGCGGAGGTACACGCCGAGGAAGGTCTCCCCGTCCTCGACGAAGTTCGCCGCCATGCGCGCGGCGGACTCGGGCGACAGGGTGCCCTCGTGGAAGCCCATGCCCACGGCCTCCATCCACGGAGCGGTGCGGGCGTCGGGCGCCCCGTCGGCGTCGGTGCCGGGGGTGAACTCGCGCAGGTCGAAGCGGTCGCTGAAGTCGTCGTTGATCGGTGCCACGCTCCGACCCTATCGGGGCCGTGTCGGGTGACGACCCGCGCTGGCAGGGTCAGAGCGCCGCCACGACGAGCCACGCGACGAGCGAGAACCCCGCAGCGCGGAGCACCGACGCCGCGACGAGCCGCCGGCGCCACGTCGCCACGAACTCGGCGACCGCCGCGACGAGTGCCACCAGCGTGACCACGACCACGATCCCCGGCAGCGGGTGACCGACGATCCCGGCGCCCACCTGGTGGAACGCCACGATGCCCCACGGCACGATGCCGACCGCCGACCCGAGTCCGAGCGCCACGCGGGACCCGCCGGTCGCCTGCTCGTCGCGCTGCTGGACCACCGCGAACAGCACCCCGGCCGACGCGAGCGCGTAGACGCCGACCAGTGCACCGACGTCCCGGATGCCGTTGAGCTGCGCGATGACGAACAGGGTGATCGGCGTGGTCAGCAGCGGGTCGAGTGTGCCGGACCACCGCGCCGACAGCGCCCACGCCACGGCCGACACCGCGAGCACGACGACCATCGCGACGCCGAGGTCCACGTGCGAGAAGGTGCTCCTCGGCTGGCCCGCGAGCGTCACGGTGACGGCCCGCACGGTGCGCTCGCCCAGCAGGACCACCAGCAGCGCGCCGACTGCCTGGAGCCCCATCAGGATGCTGATCGTCCTGCTCCGTGCGCCCATGTCTCCAGAGCCTGCCACGTGGAGCAGACGAGAGCGCACGGGACCCTTGACCAGCACGGAGGACACGAGGACGATCACCGCATGAGCCTCTTCATCACCTGTCCCGTCGAGAGCGTCGAGCGCGCGACGGCGTTCTACCGGGCGCTCGGCTGGACGCCCAACGCCGAGATGTCAGGTGACCAGGCCTCGTGCTTCGCCATCGCCCCGGAGCAGTACGTCATGCTCACCAGCCGCGAGATGTACGCCAGCGTCGGCGGCTCCGAGGACCTCGTGGGCGGACCGGACACCCCGTCGAAGGTCACGGTCTCGTTCGACCTCGACAGCCGTCAGGCGGTCGACGACCTGGTCGAGCGTGCGGCAGCGGCCGGTGGGCGGGTCGGCGACACCGACGAGTACCCGTTCATGTACCAGCGGCAGTTCGACGACCCGGACGGCTACCACTGGTCGCCGTTCTGGATGACCACGGAGGCGCCAGCGGCGCCCTGACCGCTCTGGTCGCGCGGACCACCGGACGGGAGGCTCGGTGCCAGCGCACCGCGAGCCTCCCGTCCGGTGGGTGGTCGCGACCGTGCGCCGTCACGGCATGCGCCGGGCGGCCTCCTGGGCGACGACCTGCTCGCGGTCCGGCATCTGCCGGAGCTGCTGGAGCGGCCGCGTCATCCGGGTGTTGGCGCGGAGCGCCGGTTCCGCGCGGTCGAGGAAGGCCCAGTACCCGGCCGTGAACGGGCAGGCGTCCTCGCCGAGCCGTTTCGTCGGGTCGAAGCGGCACCCGCCGCAGTGGTCGGTCATCTTGTCGATGTAGCGCCCGCCCGCCGCGTACGGCTTCGTGGCGACGACTCCGCCGTCCGCGTGCTGCGACATCCCGACGATGTTGGCCGGCATCACCCAGTCGGTGCCGTCGACGAAGACGTCGGTGAACCACTCGGTCAGCTCCACCGGGTCCCAGCCGCGCTGGAGCGAGTAGTTGCCGAGGACCATCAACCGCTGGATGTGGTGCAGCCAGCCGTGGTCCCTGGCGTCGTCGAGCGCGGTGGACAGGCAGACGGCGTCGACCTCGGACGCGTCGAGCTCCCGCCACCACCGGGGGAGCGAGGCCCCACGAGGCTGCGCGTCCGTCGGTGTTCCGTCCCGCCGCGTCCCGAGTGCCGACGCATCGGCGCCGTACTCGTCCCCGAGCCACCAGTAGAGGTGCCAGACGTAGTCGCGCCAGCCCGCGATCTGGCGGACGAACCCCTCGACGCTGCCGATGGGAGCGCCGCCGGTCTCGTACGCGCGGACCGCTGCCGTGACGGCGTCCCTCGGGTCGAGCACGCCGAGGTTCAGCGGCACGCTCAGCAGCGAGTGCGCCATCGTCCGGTCGTTGGTCAGGACCGCGTCCTCGAACGGTCCGAAGTCGCCGAGCCGCACCTCGAGGAAGTCGTCGAGCGCCGCCGTGGCCTCGTCCGCCGTGACGGCGAAGCGGCGGCGGTCGTCCCGGCCGACGAACTGCGCCAGACCGTCGCGCTCCCACCGGTCGAGGTCCTCGCGCACCTCGTCGTCGACCTCGTCCTCGGTCGGGGTCCACGGTCCGGGCAGCCCGAGGGTGGTCGCACCGCGCGGCGGGGGCTGCCGGTTGTCGGCGTCGTGGCTGAAGACCCCACCGACCGGGGCGGTGCCGTCCATCAGCCAGCCCTCGCGGCGGCGCACCTGTTCGTAGAAGGACTCCATGAGGAAGCGTCCGCCCCGGCCGCGGGCCCAGGCGGCGAAGTCGTCCTCGGAGGTGACGAACCCGCGGCTCGGCAGCACCGTCACGTCGTGGTCCCGCACCTGCCGGCGGAGGGGGCGCGACGGGGGGTCCACGACCTCGAGGTCGTCCCGTCCGGCGAGCACATCCTCCAGTCGGAGGACCTGCACGTGTTCTGCCCGGTCGCCGAGCTCGCGCACCCGGTGTCGGAGGGCGCTCAACCACAGGTGTGCCTTGGCCCGGTGCACGGGCCGGGCGGTGAAGAACTCGCGGGCCTCGACGACGAGCGCGGGGCCACCATCGTCGAACAGCGGGCCGTACTGGCCGGGGAGCACGAGACGGCGGCGTGGCGAGTCGGTCACCTCGCGGACGCTACGCGGTCCGCCCGCGTGCCCGCGTGCCCGCGTGCCGCGCGTGCCGCTGAGATCGCACTTCGTGTCGCCTCGTGCGCGCCGGACCCGACACGAACTGCGATCTCAGCGGATCGGCGGCGCGGCCCGGCCGGAGCCGGTCAGTCGGTCGCGCCCGCGGGCGGGTCGACCAGCAGCGCGACACGGTCGGTCAGGTAGTCGACGAGGGGGACGGCAGCGCCGGAGGTCGGCGACCACCGGACGAACGGCTCGTCGTCCCGCACGGACAGGACCCCGTCGGCGTCGACGAGCGTGTCGTCGAGAGGGATCGGCGTCGCGCCGTGGTTCACCGTGTCGCCCGCGTCGAAGCGACCACGGACGGCCGCCGCCCGGTAGGCCCGACGGGTCTCGGCGGACACGGACACGAACTGCGCCCGCCCGGGGTCGGTGACCCGGGTGATGGTGCCCGTCGCCCAGACCCGGCCGCCGGTCTCCAGCGACGACCCGATCAGCAGCGCCCCGACCCGCCAGACCCGACCGAGCGGCCGCATGGTCGGCTCGCGGCGGATGCCGAGCACCGCCTTCGGTCGGACGTACTCGCCGAGGGCCTCGTCCCGGACGTCCGCGGTGCGCAGTCGTCGGGCGGCGTCGTCGAGCAGCGCCTGGGCCCGTGCCACACCGTCCGTCACGTCCCCAGAGCCTAGACGTGCGGTTCCCACAGGGGCGGGGTACGTGCGACTGGACCGGGACGCGGACGGTGCGGCGTTCCATGGACGAACAGCGTCGCCCGGCCCGGGCACGCCGACCCGACGACGAGGAACGTCCCAGTGCCCCACGCGTTCGACCCCGAGCACCTCAGCCCGGTCAGCCTGCGCTCCGTCGCGGCCGCGGTCGGAGCCGCCGAGCCCGACAGCGGCTCCCGCGTCACCGGGATGACGGTGAGCACCGGGGACGTCCGCCCCGGCGGGCTGTTCGCGGCCCTGCCCGGACGCCACCAGCACGGCGCCGACCACGTCAGAGCTGCCCGTCGTGCCGGGGCAGTCGCCGTCCTGACCGACGCGGCAGGGGAGCCGACCGCGACGGCGAGCGGGCTGCCGGTCGTCGTGGTGGCCGACGTCCGGACGGTCCTCGGCGCCGCTGCCCGCGCGGTGTACGGCACGGGCGACCTCGGCGTCCCGATGCTCGGGGTGACGGGCACGAACGGCAAGACCTCGACCGTGTACGTGCTCGACGCGCTCATGCGCCGCCTCGGTTGGCCCACCGCGCTCACGTCGACCGCGGAACGCCGGATCCGGGACGCCGCGGTCGCCGCGCGCCTGACCACCCCGGAAGCGCCGGAGCTGCACGCCTTCCTGGCCAGGGCCGCCGAGCAGGGGGTCATGGGCATCGCCGTCGAGGCCAGCGCGCAGGGCCTCAGCCGACATCGGCTCGACGGCGTGCGGTTCGACGTCGCCGGGTTCACGAACCTCAGCCACGACCACCTCGACGACTACGTGGACATGGACACGTACCTCCGCGCGAAGGCGGCGCTGTTCACGCCGGAGCACGCGCGTCGCGGCGTGGTCTCGGTGGACAGCGCCGCGGGCCGGACGATCGTCCGCGACGCGGGCGTCCCGGTCGAGACGATCACGTCGCTGCCCGAGCAGGAGGCGACCTGGCGGGTGGCCGTGCTCGACCAGCGTCTGGACGGTACGCGGTTCCGCCTGACGGGGCCGGACGGCACGGACATCGCCACCGAGGTGCCGCTGCTCGGTCGGCACATGGCGGCCGACGCCGGCCTCGCGATGGCCATGTTGATCCGCGCCGGGGTGGGCCCCGAGGTGCTCCGCGCCGCGGTGGGCGACCGGCTCGACGTCGTCGTCCCCGGGCGGATGTCCGACGCCTCGGCACCGACCGGTCCACGGGTGTTCGTCGACTTCGCCCACACGCCCGACGCCTTCGCGAAGAGCCTGGAGGCCGTCTGCGCCGTCGCACCCGCCCGCGTGGCGATCGTCCTCGGTGCCGACGGGGACCGTGACCCGACGAAGCGGCACGGCATGGGGGTCGTCGCTTCGACCGCGGCCGACGTCGTGGTGGTCGCCGACCACCACCCGCGCTTCGAGGACCCGGCACCGATCCGGGCCGCGATCCTGGCCGGGGCGCGCTCGGTCGACTCGGACGCCCTGATCGTCGAGGAACCAGACCCCGCGGCCGCGATCCGGACGGCGCTCGCCGCGGTCGGTGACGACGGGGTCGTCTACTGGGCAGGCCCTGGCCTGACCGACTACCGGGACGTCCGCGGGGAGCACGTGCCGTACTCGTCGTTCGAGGACGCCCGGGTGGCGCTCGCCGAGGCGGGTCACCCGGCGGAGGACACCGTCCCGTGCGGCTGACCCGTCCGCCGAGGGCCGGCGACGTGGCGCGGCCCTGACCGTCGAGCACGTCGGCGACGACGGCGCGCCGCCGAGACCGTGCCGGCGATGATCATCACCGCGCCGTAGGTGAGGAGCACCCCGGCGATCATCGGGACGAGCCAGCTCCGCGACCCGTTGACGAGCTGGTTGACCCAGCCGATCCCGGGGACGCTGTACCAGACGACACCGCGCACCTGGCCGGGCACGACAGCTGCCGCGTCCGCGACGGCGTTGTTGTCTCCGCGCAGCACGAAGCTCCTGGTGCCGTCGGAGGCGGTCGCGATCGAGACGACGCGGTGGCTGACGACCGCGGGCCGACCTGACTCGATCTGGTACGTCACGACGTCGCCGACCCGGATGGCGTCGACCGGGGTGGGCCGCACGACGAGCAGCGTGCCCGGGGGCAGCGTCGGTTCCATCGACTGCGTCAGGACGGTCAGCGGCGTGGACCCGGTGGCCTTCGGGATCACGATGACCACGAGGGCCACCCCGACGACCGCGAGCAGCAGTCCGGTGCTCAGGCCGAGCACGACCGCGTGCAGTGCCGCCCGCCAACCGGTGCGCGGGGTCGGACGTCGGCTCGGGGCCGCACGTCGAGTCAGGGTCATGCGCCGCATCGGATCGCCGCTCCGTCGTTCTGCGTGAACAGGGTCACGGGTCCACTGCCGGCGACCGTCGAGGTGGGGGCGCCGGTGCTGTCGACGACCTTCACGACGACGGTCGAGGTGCCGGGCGGGATCGACGCGGGGAAGTCGGTCGGCGCGAGCTGGATGGCGCCGGAGTAGTCCTGTGACCGCTGCCCGACCATCGTGTCGCCGACGTAGGCGCCGTACCAGGTGTCGGTCGGGCGGGAGGATGCGGGCCAGGTCACGTCGACGTAGTTGCCACCGTGGTCGGTGCAGGTCAGGGCGGGAGCGGCCGCGGTCGCCGCCGAGGTGTTGAGGTAGAACCCACCCCGGACCGGCGCGGAGACCCATGGCCCCCAGCTCGTCGTGAGGGTGACGATGACGTTGGCCGTCGCCGAGGCCGGGGCGGACGCCCGGGGTGTGCTCCTGGTGCACCACACCGCTTCCGTGTGGCCGGCGAGCGTCGAGGTCATGCTCGGCAGCGATGCCCAGGTCCCGGTGACCGATCCGCTGCCGACGGCCGCGCCGTCGGTGCAGTCCGCCGTCGAGGGGACCGGCCATGCGACGACGTCGATGGCCTGCGCGAGCTCGGACGAGCTGTCGCTCGTGACCATCACGGAGGTCGTCGTGGTCCCCCGCAGGTTCTGCGAGTTCATCAGCGTCAGGGGCTTCGTCAGCGAGGACACCGTGCTGGAGAACGTCGTCGTCATGTCCTCCGCGCCCTTGATCCCGGCGGCGAGCTTGCCGATCGTCGTGCTCGACGTCGCCTTCGCCGACGCGGTCCACAGCGCCCACGCGGCACTCGAACCGCCGACGACCAGCGCCAGGCTCAGCATCGCGGCGAGGAGCACGCGCACCCGGCGGCTCACGGCGCGACCTGCGTGCCGGTGACGGTCAGCGTGAAGTCGGTCACGGCACCCGAAACGCTCTGCGGCGCGTCCATCGCCAGCACGATCTCGATGCAGCCCATGCCGGAGGCGCCCGGGGGCAACGTGTAGTAGCCGCTGCCGGTGTCGAAGGTGGCGAGCGGACCCGTCGCGCCGGACATGCCGGCGTGGCACTCGGACGCCGAGCCGACCGACGCGAGCCGGAGTGTCTGCGCGCCGAGCACGACGTCGTCGGTGGTGTCGGCGTAGGACACCTTCGTCGCGGTGATGGCCACCCGCATCGAGAGCGGGACGGTACCGGTGTTCCGCACGGTGAACGTGCCCGTCGTGCTCGAGCCCGGGCCGATCGCCGTCTGGTACATCGGGGACAGGGGGCTCACCGTCAGCGTCGCGGTGCCGGAGCGCACGACCGAGGACTTCGTGCTCGCCGAGGCGTTCCACAGCGCGTAGGTCCCGCCGGTGCCGAGCACCGACGCGACCACGGCGACCGCCAGGGCGAGCGCGGTGACCCACACCCAGCGGTGACGCGACGGCGCACGGTGGCGACGTCGCGACGCGGTCGGACTGCTCATCTCCGTCACCCCCCGGTGAACGTGGTCGTGGTGGTGGAACCGGCGCGGTCGACGGATCAGGGACCGACCGCGCCGGTGGTCAGGAGCCGATCGCGGTCTGCGTCAGCGTGAAGGCGAGCGCACCGACGTTGACGGTGCCGTTCTGGCCTGTGGTGGCGGACTGGGGCAGCTCGATCGTGAAGACGACCTTCACGGCCGACGTCCCGGCAGCGGGGGAGACCACGAAGGTGTTGGCGGACGAGGTCGACTGCACCACCGAGTCGCTCGACGACGTGACCGCGAGGGTCTTCGTCGTCGCCGCGATCAGGCCGGAGTCACCGGTGATGCTCTGGGTGGCGTAGGTCAGGTTCGCCTTGAGGTCCTGGCCGGTCGCGGCGATGTTCAGGGTCTGCGTGAACTGGTACTTGTTGCCGGGGACCATGAGCACGGACGCCGGGTTGATCGTGGCCGAGCGGCCGTTGGTCAGGTCGGTCCACACGCCGTCGTTCGCAGCCGTGAGGGTCAGGTTGCCCGAGGCGATGGACGCCGCGGCGCTCGAGGCATTGGCGTTCCAGAGTGCGAAGCTGCCAGCCCCGCCGAGGAGGAGGGCGATGCCGGCGGCGCCGGCGACGGCACCCGTGACGATCTTCTGCATGGTGGATCCGTTCCTGCGCTCTTCGGGGAGCGCTGAGGCCGCCGGCACGGTGGTTCGGGTTGCGTGCAGGCGGGACGGTGTCATCGACCCCGTGGTACGTGGGTCGCGGCTGACCGGTGCCGAGCGGAACCGCCGAGCTCCGGAGCGCAAGGCGGCTCGGGCGGGCTGGGTTCCGTCTGACATCGACGCTACCGGTCCCCCAAAGTGCTGACAACGGAGATCATGCGTCTGAATGGACCCAAAACGGGGGTGATTTCGGTCCCCAGGACTGCCGACTGGCTTGTACCCCGATCGGACAGCTCATCCTGAGGAATGCCTGGCAGGCCGACACGGTTGGATCGACCGGGAACGAGGAGGGGACCATGGGCATCGTGCGCTGGCTGTTCGACGCGCAGATCGTCATCGGGGACCAGACGGTGCTCTGGCGCGAGGTGATCGGCAACGTCTTCGGGCTGCTCAGCGCGCTCGGCGGGATGCGTCGTCGCATCTGGGCCTGGCCCGTCGGCATCCTGGGGAACGCCCTGCTCTTCACGGTCTTCATGGGGGCGCTCTTCGACACCCCGAACCCCGTCAACCTGCTCGGGCAGGCCGGCCGCCAGGTGATGTTCATCATCGTCAGCGTCTACGGCTGGTACCGGTGGACGCACCGCCCTGCCGAGTCGGTCACCGTGATCGACCCGCGCTGGGCCTCCTGGCGGACCCGCGCGCTGCTGGTGGTCGCGCTCGTCGGCGGCACGGCCCTGCTCACCCCCGTGTTCCGTGCGCTCGGGTCCTACGAGCCCGTCTGGTCCGACGCGTGGATCTTCGTCGGGTCCCTGCTCGCGACGTACGGCATGGCGAAGGGGTGGGTCGAGTTCTGGCTGGTCTGGGTCGCGGTCGACCTGGTCGGGGTGCCACTGCTGTTCTCGGCGGGGTACTACGCCTCGGGGCTGATGTACGTGGTCTACGGCGTCTTCACCCTCACCGGGTTCTTCGTCTGGATGCGGCAGCGCACCCGCCCGTCCGCCGCCCCGGTCACCGTCGGCTGACGACGGAGCAAGCCGCCGACGTGACCAGCGGCCGACGACCGACGACCGACGACCGACGACCGAGCATGCCGCCGAGGCGACCGGCCACCCGCAGGGCATGATGGCCGCATGACCGAGGCAGCCGTCGTCACCGGGTGGCGCGTGTACCGCGCACGCCGCACCGAGTTCCTCGACCCCGCGCGCGTCCGCCGCCGGACCCGTGTCTGCGGCACCGTCGCCACGGCGCTCGGCACGTTCGGCGTCGTCGCGCAGCTGCTCTGGCACTCCGTGCTCGAGGCACCGCTCGGCCTCGCCCTCGTCGCGATCGCGGCCTTCGCCGCCGCCGTGGGCTGCCTCGCCGCCACGTTCCTGCGGACGGCGTCGACCCCGGCCACCCTCGAGCCCGCGGCCCTGACCGGCGACTGGCGACGCTCCGAGCGCATCAGCCAGCAGTTCGGGCCGCGACCGCCGGCGATGCTCCCCGAGGACCGGGACCTGGTGCTCCGACAGGTCGAGGGGTCGGTCGGCGCCGGCGTCGTCGTGTTCGACCGGACGCGGTGGCTCCCCGTCGGCTGACTCATCGCCTGGGTGGGTCTGCTCGTCGTCGGCGAGGGGTCCACCGACCACCTCGTGCTGCTGCTGATGCCGCCGGTGCTCGCCCTCATGCAGTCCTCGAGTGCCATCACCGCCCTGCTCGCCACGGGTCGCGCCGACGCCGCCCGTCGCCGAGCCGAGGCGACGCCCCCGTACGACCCACCGCCCGCCGCGCCCACCCGGAACCGTGACCCCCGCGGGTCGAAGCTCAGCCTGCCCGACACCTGAGGCACAACACCCCCCGCACTGGGACACGACGGCACCCCCGGGATGCGGTGTGATGGTCGGGTGCAGACACTCACCGAGGGACTCTCCGACGGGACGCTCGACGCCGAGCGGCCGTTGCCAGAACAGACCATCGCCGAGCGCCTCGTCCGTGCCGCGATCCGGGCGTACCGACTGCACCCGTTCAACGACGTCGACGCCGCGGTCGTGGCCGACGTCGCCGGACTCCCGCTCGATGCCGTCTCCCGGGCGTTCCCGACGTGGGACGCGCTGCTGCTCGTGACGTACGACCGCTGGACGTCCATGCGCGGTTCGACCCGTCGCCAGAGCCCCATGTGCACGATCGAGCACGTCCGCCAGACGCTCGCCGAGGACGTCGCCGACCCGGGCCGCGTCCGCGTGCTGGCGGGCGTCATCAACATGGCCGGGGCCGGGACGAGCTTCGCCGAGCTGTTCCGGAAGCGCTACCAGGACTACGTCGTCATGCTCACCGTCGGGCTGCAGCGGGACCTCGACACCGGCATCGAGGCGATCGTCGTCCCGGCCGAACGCGCCGCGACGCAGCTGCTCGCGGTCTACGAGGGGCTGCAGATCCAGATGCTCGTCCGGCCGCACCTCGACACCCTGACGGAGTTCGACCACGCCGTGCGGGCGCTCCGCGAGGGCTGGCGTCGCCGCCACGTGCCGGCGTGGGACCTCGGCTCCGTGCCGACGTCCCCGATCCTCCCGGTCTGACCACTCGTTCCTCCGAGCAGGCCCCAACTGGAAAGTACTTGCCAAACCGGAAAGTACTTGCCAGACTGGTGGCAACGGGAGGGAACACCATGACCGACACCACCACCACCGGCCGCATCGACCCGGCGGACGCTCGCGCGATGCTCGACCGGGCGGACCGCATCAGCCGCCGCGCGCACGACGCCGTGCGCTGGCCCTACGTCACGTTCATCACGGCCCTCGGGGTCGCCACCTCGCTCGGCACGCTGGCGATGGGCCTGACGACGGGCACCGCGTTCGCTGCGGTCTACGTCGGCACGCTCGCGGCGCTCTTCGCGCTGCTGATCGGCTTCATGCTCGCGATCCGCGGCCGCTCGGCCTTCGCCAGCAGCCGACGCTGGACCGTCTACATCGCGAGCTGGGCGCTCACGTACTGCGCCGCGATCGCCGTCGTCGGCTGGGTCCACGGCTCGGTGCTGTGGTCCGGCATCACGTCCGGCCTGGTCCTCGTCGTCGCACTCGCCTGCGCCGCATGGGAGTCCCGCTCGTGACGCTCGAGCAGGGCGCCCACCCCCGGCACCGGCTCGACGACCTGCTGCAGAACGCCGTGCGGTTCTCGATCGTCGCCGCGCTCGACCGTGCCGGCACGCTCGGGTTCCGCGAGGTCCGTGACGCCGTCGAGATCACCGACTCCGCCCTGAGCAAGCAGGTCACCGCGCTCGAGTCCGCCGGCTACGTCGCCGTCGGCAAGGCGTTCGTCGGCAGGACTCCACGGACCTCGCTGACGCTCACCGGCGACGGACGCGCCGCCTGGCGCGGCCACCTGGACGCCCTGCGGCAGATCGCGGGCAGCGACCAGTAGCCCTCGGGGTCACCACGTGACGGCCTGGAGGCCCGGTGCCAGCTGGCACCGGGCCTCCCGTCCGTCATCGGGTGGCGCTGGTGCGGCGACCGGTCAGGACCGTCGCCAGGACGCGATCTGGCGGAGCGTCACCTTCGAGCCGTACTGGGCGACGGAGTGCCGGAACAGGTACTGCGCGAACCAGAGCAGCAGGAGCGCGACGCCGAAGACCTCGACGATGCAGATGACGGACTCCAGCGGGGACAGCGCCCCCACGGCGTTCCTGACCATCGCGGTGATCGGGGTGAAGGTGGGGAAGTACGTGAAGAACGCCACGACCGGGCTGGTCGGGCTCGTCATCACGAAGAACGCCGCGTACACCGGGATCACCAGCGCGAAGATCGCCGTGGACTGCAGTGCGGAGGCGTCCTTGATCGAGGGGACGGCTGCGCCGACGGCGACGAACAGCGCCGAGGCCAGCAGCACCCCGCCGACGAGCAGCAGCGCTCCGACGAGCATCCGCCACGGGTCGATCGTCACGTGCCCGATCCGACCGGCGAGCAGGGGCACGACGACCACGAGCGACAGCAGCCCCGGCACCATGAAGACGCCGATCTGCACCAGGCAGACGAGGAGCATCGCCACGACCTTGCCGCGGATGAGGTCGCCGGCCGTCACCGTGGTCAGGATCATCTCGGAGATCCGGTTCTCCTTCTCCTCCACCACGACCGTCACCATGCGGGCGGCGAGCAGGATGACGAGCCCGAAGAACGCGGCGACGTACAGCAGCGGTGGCACGATCGACAGCCACCCCGGGGCGACGCGGCCGTCGGCGTACGCCGTCACGTCCGTCGTCGGCGGTGAGCGCAGGAGCTCGACGGCCTCCGGGTCGTCGACGCCCGCGGCCACGCTCTGCTCGAGGACCCGCTGCGCGAGGGACGAGTACGCGGTGTTCTCGAACAGCCCGCGGTCCTTCGCGGTGACCCGGATCGACTGGGTCGAGGGCTTCTCGGGGAACACGACGAGGGCGTCGAGCCGACCCGCGACGACGTCCGCACGGTCCCCGGACTCGTCGTCCGACGGGGTGCCGCCCCATCGCGCGGCGACGGACTCGGAGACGAGCCCCGACTGGTCGACGTAGTGGAACGGGGTCTTCGTCGCCGAGGACCGCGAGAGCGCGGAGTCGGTGCCGGCCGCCTGTCCGACGCCGACCAGCAGCGACACGAGGACGACCACCAGGGGCAGCGCGAGCGTGCCGATCCAGAACGCCGGCTTCTTGACCGCGCGGGTGAACTCGAACCGGATGACGGTACCGATGCGGCTCATCGTGTGCTCCTGGCGGTCTCGTCGGCGAGGGCGTCGTGGCCGTAGACCTGGACGAAGATCTCGTCGAGAGGGATCCGGCGCATCTCGAAGCCGGTGACGTGCACGCCGGCGCCCACCAGCGCGGCGAGGATGTCCGACCCGTCCGCGGCCGCGCTCGTCGAGGGGACGAGGTAGGCGACGTGGCCCTCGTGCCGCGCGAGCTTGTACAGGGGGGAGCGGGGGACCGGACCGCTCAGCGAGACCTTGGCGACGGCACCGCCGAAGGCGTCCTGCACCTCGGGGATCGTGCCGTAGGCCGCCGCGTCACCGTCCTTGAGGAGCAGGATGCGGTCGCAGAGCCGCTCGACCTCGTCCATGTGGTGGGTGACGAGGACGACGGTCGCACCGTCGGCCTTCCGCTCGTCGACCAGGTCGAGGAGGAGCCGGCGGTTCACCGGGTCGAGGCCCTTCGTCGGCTCGTCGAGGATGAGCAGCCGCGGGCGGTCCATGATCGTGATCCCGAGCTGCACCTTCTGCTGTTGCCCACCGGAGAGCTTGTCGACCCGGAGCCTGGCCTTGTCCGCCAGGCCGACCCGGGCGAGGTAGTCCATCGACCACGCGGTCGCGGCAGGGCGCGGCATCCCGCGGAGGGCTGCGAAGTAGGTCATCACGTCGAGGACGGACTCCTTGCGGTAGAGCCCGCGCTCCTCGGGCAGGTACCCGATCCCGCCGGTGGCCGGGCGGTAGGGGTGTCCGTCGATCGTCAGCGTGCCCGACGTCGGCGCGGTGATGCCGAGGAGCGCGCGGATCGTCGTCGTCTTGCCCGAGCCGTTGCTGCCGAGGAGCCCGAAGGTCTCTCCGGGTGCGACGTCGAACGACAGACCGTCCACCACGGCACGGTCCCCGAACCGCATCACGAAGTCCTGCACGCTGATGCTCGCCCCGGCCATGGAGCCCCCTTCTCGCTGCGCTGACCCTACCGGCCCCGATTGTGGCCCAGCTTCCCAGGCACCCCCGACCCGGCGCGGGCAAGCTGTCCTCGACTGAGAGGAACTCACATGGACCGCATCCGGCGTCTGCCGCTCCCGGCACTCCTGCCGATCCTGTTCGTCGTGGTCGGCGGACTGTACTTCCTGTTCGGACTGGTCGGGGACCCGTCGCGCGAGGACGTGCTCGCGCGGCTGATCGGCGCGTTGTTCTACGCGACGGGCATGACCGTCGTGTTCGGCATCGTGATCGCCGTCCGTCGTCGGAAGGCCGGCGGCGCCGATGCCGTGACGGCGATGCAGCGCACGATCCGCACCGGCGCCGTCCCGGCCGACGCCGACACCGCGACGTGGATCCCGGAGCTCGAGCGCTACCGGGTCCGGTACCGCCGCAACCGGTGGGCGGTGCCGGTCATGTTCGTCGTGTTCGCCGCGGTGTGCGTCAGCCTTGCGGTCACGGTGAGCCCGGTCTGGTGGCTGTTCCTCGTGCTGTTCGCCGCGCTCTGCGTCTACTCCGTCTGGGAGACCCGCCGGGCGCTCCGGAACCTGGACTCCTCACTCGAGGAGCTGCGTCGTCGCCCGATCACCTCGGCCCCCGCGGGCTCGGCGCCCGGGACGCCGCAGCCCACCGCCGGAGCCGCCTGGACCCTGCCCGGCGACGCAGCGTCCTGACCACCGGTTCTCGTCCGCGGCGATGACGGATCTGGTTCGCGATCCTCGGGCTCCGAGAACCAGATCCGTCACCGCCAGATCCGGAAACCGTCGTCCCGCCAGCGCCACCGCCAGGGCGCCCCGCCCTGACCCGGCTCAGCGGGGAATCGGTGCCAGGCGCTGCAGCTGGGTGACGTGGCCGCGCTCGAGCTCCTCGAGGGACGCGACCCCGAGCAGCCGCATGGTCCGCTCGATCTGTTCGGACAGGATCTGGATCATCCGGTCGACGCCGGCCTCGCCACCGGCCATGAGTCCGTAGAGGTAGGCCCGGCCGACCATCGTGTACCGGGCGCCGAGTGCGACGGCCGCGACGATGTCAGCGCCGGACATGATGCCCGTGTCGAGGTGCACCTCGGTGTCCTTCCCCACCTCGCGCACGACGGTCGGCAGCAGGTGGAACGGGACGGGTGCGCGGTCGAGCTGACGTCCGCCGTGGTTCGACAGGGTGATGCCGTCGACCCCCATGGCGGCCAGGCGCTTGGCGTCGGCCAGGGACTGCACGCCCTTCACGACGATCCTGCCCTTCCACTGCGTGCGGATCCAGGCGAGGTCCTCGTACGTGACGGTCGGGTCGAACATGTGGTCGAGGAGCTCGCCGACGGTGCCGGACCAGCGGTCGAGCGAGGCGAACGCCAGGGGCTCGGTCGTCAGGAAGTCGAACCACCACCACGGGCGCGGGATCGCGTTGACGATGGTCTTCACGCCGAGCTGCGGCGGGATCGAGAACCCGTTGCGCTTGTCGCGGAGCCGCGCTCCCGCGACAGGCACGTCGACGGTGACGAGGAGCGTGTCGAACCCGGCGGCCTCGGCGCGGGACACCAGCGCCATCGACTTCTCGCGGTCCTTCCACATGTAGAGCTGGAACCAGTTGCGCCCGTGCGGGTTGGCGTCGCGGACGTCCTCGATCGCGGTGGTGCCCATCGTGGACAGGGCGAAGGGGATGCCCGCGCGGCCGGCTGCCCGGGCCCCGGCACGCTCGCCCTCGGTCTGCATCATCCGGGTGAAGCCGGTCGGCGCGATGCCGAACGGGTACGCCACCGGGCCGCCGAGGACGTCCCAGTCGGTGCGCACGGTCGACACGTCGCGCAGCACCGCCGGCGTGAACTCGATGTCCTCGAACGCCTGTCGTGCGCGGGCGAGCGAGATCTCCGCCTCGGCAGCGCCCTCGGTGTAGTCGAACGCGGCCCGCGGGGTCCGTCGTTCGGCGATCGCCCGGAGGTCCCAGATCGTCAGCGCCTGGTCGAGCCGACGACGGCGGGCGTTCAGGTCAGGCTTCCGGAACTGCATGAGCGGCGCCAGGTCGCGCACGGTCGGCAGCTGCCGCTTCATCCGCGTCCGCGCGGTCGACGGGGTGCCCGGGGTCGCTGCCGGTGCGCCCGTGGCGGGGTCGACGCGGTGCTGGTCGTCGGTGGAGGTCATGCGGACGTCCTCTGTCTCGTGGTCGATCGATGTGCTCGGTGCTCTGGTCGCGGACTGTACCGGACGGGTTCGACGGTCCGGGCGACCACCGCTCGGAGGGCTTCGAGCGACGCCCCACCGAGACCGGCGAGCCCGACGGCCCGCGCTTGGACCAGCAGGTTGCCGAGCGCCGTGGCCTCGACGGGCCCGGCCAGCACGGGCAGCCCCGTCCGGTCGGCCGTCAACTGGCAGAGCAGACGGTTCTGCGAGCCACCGCCGACGACGTGCACCTGTCGGATGTCCTTGCCCGTCACCGCGCTGATCGTCCGCAGCGTGTCGGCGTACGCCGCGGCGAGGGACTCCAGGATCGACCGCACGACCTCGGCGCGGTCCGCAGGGGCCGCCAGCCCGCGCTCGGCGCACCAGGCGGCGATGCGTGCCGGCATGTCACCCGGCGGCGTGAACGACGGGTCCGCCGGGTCGAAGACGGGGACCGCGGTGGTGACGGCCGCGGCGGAGGCGAGCAGGGCCTCCAGGTCGATCGTGGAGTCGTCCCGCTCCCACGTCCGGACGCTCTCCGAGAGCAGCCACAGGCCGGACACGTTCTTCAGGAACCGGACCCGGCCGTCGACGCCGCCCTCGTTCGTGCAGTTCGCCGCCCGGGCCGCGTCCGTGAGGACCGGAGCATCGAGCTCGACGCCGACGAGCGACCAGGTCCCCGAGGAGATGTAGGCGAAGTCGGGCTCGGTCGCGGGGACCGCGACGACCGCGCTGGCGGTGTCGTGCGAGCCGACGAGCGTGACGGGAGCGGTGCCTCCGACGGCGGCCGCCACGGACGGCAGCAGGGGACCGAGCCGGTCACCCGGGTCGCGGAGCGGCGCCAGGAGTCCGGACGGGAGGCCCGCGGCGGCCAGCAGCGCCGGGTCCCACCCACGGGTGGTCGCGTTGAGCAGGCCTGTGGTGGAGGCGTTCGTGCGCTCGGCGGCCTCGACCCCGGTGAGCCGGAAGCCGAGCAGGTCGGGGATGAGCAGCGCCCGGTCGGCCCGTCCGCGGGCGGGGTCGGCCGCGAGCTGGAACAGCGTGTTGAAGGGCAGCTGCTGCAGGCCGTTGCGGGCGTAGAGCTCGGCGGCGTCCATCGCGGCGTGAACGATCCCGACGCCCCGCGCGTGCCGGTCGTCGCGGTAGTGCACCGGCGGTCCGAGGAGCCGTCCGTCGCGGAGCAGCCCGTAGTCGACCGCCCATGAGTCGATCCCGATGCTGGCGAGGCCCGGGTGGCGGCGGAAGGCCTCGCGCAGGCCGAGCGTCATCTGCGGGGACAGCTCCTCGACGTCCCAGTGCAGGGTGTCCCGGCCGCCCTCGGTCCGGGTGACGGGGCCGTTCGGGAACCGGGCGACCTGCTCCATCCGCACCCCGTCGGCGTCCACGTGGCCGACCACGACCCGTCCGCTCGTCGCGCCGAGGTCCACCGCCGCGACGCTGCCGCCCGTGGTCATCGCGTCACCGGAGGAACGCGGCGGCCACGCCGGCGTCGACGGGCACGTGCAGCCCGGTGGTGTGCGAGAAGTCCGCCGTGCAGATGGCCGCGACGGCGTTGGCGACGTTCTCGGGCACGACCTCGCGCTTGAGGATCGTGCGCTGGGCGTAGAACGCTCCGAGGTCCTGCTCGTCGATGCCGTAGGTCGCCGCGCGGTTCGCCCCCCAGCCGCTCGCGAAGATGCCGGAGCCGCGGACGACGCCGTCGGGGTTGATGCCGTTCACCCGGATGCCGTGCTCGCCGAGCTCGGCCGCGAGCAGCCGGACCTGGTGCGCCTGGTCGGCCTTCGTGGCGGAGTAGGCGATGTTGTTCGGTCCCGCGAACACGGCGTTCTTCGACGAGATGTACACGATGTCGCCGCCGAGGCCCTGCTCGATGAGCACCTTCGCGGCCGCCTTCGACACCAGGAACGAGCCCTTCGCCATGACGTCGTGCTGCAGGTCCCAGTCCTGTTCGGTCGTGTCGAGCAGGCTCTTGGACAGCGAGAGCCCGGCGTTGTTCACGACGAGGTCCAGGCCGCCGAAGTGCAGGAGGGTCTGCTGGACGGCCCGCTCGATGGCCGCGGCGCTCGTCACGTCGGCGGCGATGCCGATCGCTCGGTCGGTGTCGCCGATCTCCGCGGCGGCGGCCTGGGCCTTCCCGAGGTCGAGGTCCGCGATGACGACCGCGGCGCCGTCGGCCGCCAGGCGCTTCGCGATCGCCTTGCCGATGCCCGACGCGGCCCCGGTCACCAGGGCGATCCGCGTCGCGAGCACCTTCGGGGCCGGCATCCGCTGGAGCTTCGCCTCCTCGAGCGCCCAGTACTCGATGCGGAACTTCTCGGCCTCGTCGATCGGGGCGTAGGTGCTGAGCGACTCGGCGCCCCGCATGACGTTGATCGCGTTGGTGTAGAACTCGCCCGCGACCCGGGCGGTCTGGGCGTCCCTGCCGTAGGAGAACATCCCCACACCGGGCACGAGCACGATGAGCGGGTCCACGCCGCGGATCGCCGGGCTCGTCGCGTCGGCGTGCCGGTCGTAGTAGGCCTGGTAGTCCGCGCGGTACTGCTCGTGCAGTTCGTGCAGACGCTCGACCGCGTCCTCGACCGTGGCACTGGCGGGCAGGTCGAGGAGCAGCGGCTTGACCTTCGTGCGCAGGAAGTGGTCCGGGCAGCTCGTGCCGAGGGCTGCCAGGCGCGGCGCCTCCTCGCTCGCCAGGAAGTCGAGCACGACGTCGCTGTCGGTGAAGTGCCCCACGACCGGCTTGTCGTGCCCGGCGATGCCGCGGATCGTCGGGGCGAGGGCAGCGGCACGTGCACGACGTTCGTCGGTCGGCAGGGCCGCGTACCCGGGGCGCACGGGGCCGAACGGCTCGGGCTTCCCGTTCGCGGCGATGTACTGCTCGGCGGTGTCGATGACCCACCGGGAGTTCGCCTCGGCCTCGTCGCTCGTGGCGCCCCACGCCGTGATGCCGTGGCCGCCCAGGATCGCGCCGATCGCCTCGGGGTGGTCGCGCTCGACGGCGGCGATGTCGAGCCCGAGCTGGAACCCGGGTCGACGCCAGGGCACCCAGACGACCTTCCCGCCGAAGACGCGCTCGGTCAGCGCCGGACCGTCCGCCGCCGTCGCGATCGCGATGCCGGCGTCCGGGTGCAGGTGGTCGACGTGCGGAGCCTGCACGAGGGCGTGCATCGCGGTGTCGATCGACGGGGCAGCACCGCCCTTCCCGAACAGGCAGTGGTCGAACGCGGCGACCATCTCGTCCTCGCGCTCGACGCCCCGGTAGACGTGCTGCAGCGCCCGGACCCGGTCGAGTCGCAGCACGGCGAGGCCCGCCGGGGTGAGCGTGCCGAGGTCGCCCCCGGAGCCCTTCACCCAGAGCAGCTCCACCGGCTCGCCCGTGACGGGGTCGGTGTCGGTGCCCGTCGCAGACGTGTTCCCACCCGCGTAGTTCGTGGTCCGCGGGTCCGAGCCGAGCGCGTTCGACCGCGCGATGAGTGCGGCGACCGTCGCGTCTGCGTCGGTGCCGTGCGTTGCGGGGTCCACCCGTGCCTCCAGGTCCGTCATCTCACGCACCCCAGCCGGCCTGCACGCCACCGACGCGGTCGGCTGCGATCGACTGCTGGTACCCGGAGTCGAGGTAGGCGCGCATCGGGTTGGCCGGCAGCCCGCGCGACTCCCGCCAGGCCGCCAGGTCCTTCCGGACGTCGGTCTGGAAGGCGTCCATGAAGACCTCGTTGGCGCCGAGGACGTCGTGCGCCTCCTGTGCCGCGGTCAGCGCCACGCGGTCGAGCAGCAGTGCGCGGGCCGTCATCTCCTGCACGTTGAGCACCGAGCGGATCTGGCCGGGGATCTTGTCCTCGACGTTGTGGCACTGGTCGAGCATGAACGCGACGTCGGCGTTGTCGTACCCGCCGCCGCGGATGACCTCGACCAGGATGCGGAACAGCTGGAACGGGTCGGCGGCGCCCACGATGAGGTCGTCGTCGGCGTAGAAGCGCGAGTTGAAGTCGAAGGACCCGAGCTTCCCGAGGCGCAGCAGCTGCATCACGATGAACTCGATGTTCGTGCCGGGGGCGTGGTGTCCGGTGTCGAGGCAGACCATCGCCTTCGGGCCGAGGGCGCTCGTCTGCACGTAGCTGGTGCCCCAGTCCGGCACGTCCGTGTGGTAGAACGCCGGTTCGAAGAACTTGTACTCGAGCACCAGGCGCTGGTCGTCGCTGAGGCGGTCGTAGATCGTGCTGAGCGACTCGTGCAGGCGGTCCTGGCGTTCGCGCATGTCGGCCTGGCCGGGGTAGTTCGAGCCCTCGGCGAGCCAGATCTTCAGGTCGCGGCTGCCCGTGGCGTCCATCACGTCGATGCAGCGCAGGTGGTGGTCGATGGCCTTCTGCCGGACGACGGCGTCCGTGTGGGTCAGTGCGCCGAACTTGTAGTCGTCGTCCTGGAACGTGTTCGAGTTGATCGTCCCGAGCCGCACGCCGTGCTCCTCGGCGTGACGTCGCAGGTCGGCGAAGTCGTCGACCAGGTCCCACGGGATGTGCAGCGCGACCGTCGGTGCGAGCCCGGTGTACCGGTGCACCTGCGCCGCGTCGGCGATCTTCTCGTACGGGTCGCGCGGGGTGCCCGGCGTGGTGAACACCTTGAAGCGGGTGCCGGAGTTGCCGAAGGCCCATGACGGCAGTTCGATCTGCTGGCGTGTCAGCTGCTCGGCGATGCCGGCGAAGCTCGGGGTTGATGTCATCGTGTCACTTCCTCGTGTGCGACTGGTTCGTGCTGCTGTGGCCGGGTCATCAGGGCACCGGGACCGCCGCGGGCGCCCGCAGCTCGTGCGTCCCGCCCGCCAGCCGCTGCTCCGCGAGCCCGGGCAGGCGCACCACCGCGGTGACGCCCTCGGGCACGCTCACCCGCACCAGGAGTTCCCCGTCGACGAGCTCCCACCGCACGGCGACGTGCCCGTGCGCGGTGTCGAGCGTCGTCTCCGCCCAGGTCAGGCCACCGCCGGGCTGCGGCGCGACCAGCACGGTCTCGTACCCGGGCGTCAGCGGCGCGAGGCCACCGACCACCCGGTGCATCCAGTCCGCCACGGCTCCGAGGGCGTAGTGGTTGAACGAGGTCATCTCGCCCGGGTTGATCGTGCCGTCGGGCAGCATCGAGTCCCAGCGCTCCCACACCGTCGTCGCCCCCATCGTCACCGGGTACAGCCACGACGGGCACTCCGTCTGCAGCAGCAGCCGGTACGCGTCGTCGAGGTGCCCGGTCTGCGTCAGTGCGTCCGTGATGAACGGCGTCCCCGCGAAGCCCGTCGAGATCCGGTACCCGGACTCGGCCGCCAGCTCGGCGAGCCGGTCGCCGGCCGCCCGGGTGTCCTCGTCGGAGAGGATCCCGAACACGATCGCGAGCGCGTAGACCGTGGTGCAGTCCGACCGGATCCGTCCGTCCGTCACGTAGTGCTCCCGGAACGCGGCCTGGAGGCTCGCAGCCATCTGCCGGGCCTCGGTCGTCTCCGCCTCGTGGCCGGGCAGCAGGGCGCCCGCCTCGGCGACGAGCGTCGCCGACCGGAACGCGCAGACCGTCGCGACGACACCGGGGTCGGCCTTCGCCTTCGCGGCGTCCTCCGGCGGGGCGTCGGGGTCGAGCCAGTCGCCGAACTGGAAGACCGTGTCCCAGAGGCCCTGTGGCGAGAGGTGGTCGCGGATCCGGCGCAGGTGCGCCGTCATCGAGTCGAACTGCTCCTCGAGCACCGCGGTGTCGCCGTACGCCTGGTACAGCGTCCAGGGCACCCAGACCCCGGCGTCCGACCAGATCGCGGTGGCGTCGGGGACGCCGAAGTCCTCGGCGGGGGAGTACTTCAGCACGTCCGGCACCACGAAGGGGATGACCCCGTCGGCGTGCTGCTGCTCGAGCCACACGTCACGGAGCCAGTCGCCGAGGAACGCCCTGGTGTCGAACAGGTACGACGCCGTCGGGGCGAACGCCGCGATGTCGCCCGTCCACCCGAGGCGCTCGTCGCGCTGCGGGCAGTCGGTCGGGACGCTGAGGAAGTTGCCCTGCATGCCCCGCACGACGTTCTCGTGGAAGGTGTTGAGCAGCTCGTGGCTCGAGGTGAACGTGCCCGTGCGGGTCAGGTCGCTGCCGACCTGCACGGCGGTCACGGCCGCGCGGAGATCGTCGAGCGAACCCGGCCACCCGTCGACCTCGGCGTAGCGGAACCCGTGGAAGGTGAAGCGGGGCTCGAACACGTCCGGGGCATCGGCGCCGCTGCCGCTGAGGGTGAGGTGGTCCGTCGCCTTCGCGGTGCGCAGCGGGCGGGTGCCGAGCTCGTCGTGCTCCAGCACCTCGGCGTGCCGGAGCGTCAGGACGGTGCCGGCGGGGCCGCTCGCCGTGACCCGCACCCAGCCGACCAGGTTCACGCCGAAGTCGACGAGCGTCGCGCCGGACGGGCTCGTCCAGACGTCGACCGGGGCGATCTCCGCCAGCGGTCGGACGGGCGGCACGGTGTCGGCGACGAGCTCGCGGTCACCGATCGACACGGTGTGGACGCCGCCCGTGTGCTCGAGGTAGCCGGGGTGCTTCCACGTCGTGTCGTCGACCCGGGCGTCGACGTCCTGGCCGTCGTAGAGCTGGTCGTCCGTGATCGGGCTCGGCAGCGCCTGCCAGTCGGTGTCCGTCGCGACGGTCTGCACGTGGCCGTCGGCGAAGGTGACGTGCAGCTCGGCGAACCCGGCGCGCTCGTCCGTGTACCAGCCGCCGCCACCGCCCCACGCCAGCCGACCGGCTGCCCAGCCGCGACCGAGGACCAGGGCGAGCACGGCGGCGCTGCCCGGCTCGGCGGTCAGGTGCTCGGTGACGTCGTGCGAGACGACGCGGATGCGCCACTCGTAGCTCGTCCAGCCGGGTTCGAGCAGGTGGTCCGAGACGCGGGTGCCGCCGAGCCAGGCCTCGACGACGCCGAGGGCGCTGACGTCGAGGCTCGCTGCCGTCACGGCACCGTGGCCGGCGTCGAGGGTGAACTCCCGACGGAGGATCGGGGCGCTGCCGGAGTCGGCGTCGGAGTCTGCCGCGATGAACGGTGCGGTCCAGGTGGTCATGGTGTCCTTCCGGCGGTCGTCGTCGTCGACGGCCGCGTCGTTGGTCGTTGGGGAGCGTCAGCCCTTGACGGCGCCGCTGGTCATGCCGGCGACGATCTGGCGTTGGAAGAAGACGTAGAGGATCAGCGGGGGGATCGTGATGAGCAGCACGTCGGTGAACAGCAGGTTCAGCTGGCTGACGGACTGGCTCTGGAACGCGTAGAGCGTCTGCTGGACCGTGGCGTTCTCGGACCCGGGCAGGAAGTACAGCGGGTTCGCGAAGTCGTTGAACACCGCGACGGACTGCACGAGCACGACCGTGATGATCACCGGCTTGAGCAGCGGCAGGACGACCCCGAAGAACAGGCGGATCGGGCCGGCGCCGTCGAGCACGGCGGCCTCGTCGAGCTCCTTCGGGATCGTCGCGACGAAGGCCCGGAAGAGCAGGATGCAGAACGACAGGCCGAACGTGGCCTCGATGAGGATCATCCCGCCCATCGTCTTGAACAGGTTGAGTCCCTGCAGCACCCAGATCGTCGGGACGATCGCCGGCGGGACGATGAGTCCGGCGAGGACGAAGAAGTTGATGAGCCCGTTCCATCGGCCCGGGCGGCGCTGCAGCACGTAGCCGACCATCGCGGAGAAGACCACCATGATGAGCACGCTGCCGACGGTCAGCACGGCGCTGTTCACGAACGCCCGGACGATGCCGGAC
The DNA here is from genome assembly GCF_015350905.1 of Curtobacterium sp. VKM Ac-2865. Lineage (GTDB taxonomy): Bacteria > Actinomycetota > Actinomycetes > Actinomycetales > Microbacteriaceae > Curtobacterium. The sequence continues at coordinate 378,338 of NZ_JADKRZ010000004.1, forward strand.
TCGCCGCTCTGGAACACCGCCCGCAGGTTCTGCCACAGCTGCCAGTCGGTCGGCAGGGTGAAGCCGAGCTGGTTCGCCTCGGCCGGGGACTTCGCCGCCTGCAGCAGCACGAAGACGAACGGCACCAGGAAGACGACGAACGACACCACGATGGCGACGATGCCGATGACCCACCGTCGGACGGTGCCGGGGTGGCGGCGGCGCGCTGCCGTGGCCGGGCGGGAGGCGGTGACGGCGCTCACAGCTCCGGCTCCTGCCGGTTCAGCAGCCACGACACCGGCACCATGATCGCCGTGACGACGACGAAGAGCACGACGTTGCCGGCGGTCGACAGGCCGTAGAAGCCCGCCTGGTACTGCTTGTAGATCACGCTCGCGATGACGTCGCTCGTGAAGCCGGGGCCGCCGCCGGTCATCGCCCAGATGAGGTCGAAGGACCGCAGGCCGCCGATGAGCGACAGGATGATGACGGTGCCCATGGCCGGCCGGGACAACGGCAGGGTGATGTTCCTGAAGATGGTCCACGCGCTCGCACCGTCGACGCGCGCGGCCTCGAAGTACTCCTGCGGGATCGCGACGATGCCCGCGATGAAGATGAGCGTCGCGATGCCGACGCCCTTCCAGACGTCCACGGCGGCGACGCTCCACAGGGCGAGGGCCGGGTCGGTCAGCCACCCCGGGGTGGGGAGGCCGACCGAACCGAGGATCCCGTTCACGATCCCGTGGAAGGGGTCGAGCAGGGCCTTGAACGTGATGCCGATGCCGATCGTCGACACGAGCACCGGGAAGAACACGACCGCCCGGAGGTAGCCGCGGCCGAGCACCGGGGACGTGAGGAGCAGGGCGAGGGCGAGTCCGAGGACCACCTTCGCCGCGCTCGTCACGAACCCGTACTCGAACGTGTGGATGAACCCGGAGACGAGCTGCGGGTCCTGGAAGAACCGGACGAAGTTGTCGAAGCCGATGAAGGTCTGGTCGAACAGCGTCCAGCGCGTCAGGGCGAACCAGAAGCCGGCGAACGTCGGGACCGCGAAGAACACGACGTAGAGCGCGATCGCGGGGATGAAGAACCACGCGGGGTAGAACGACCGCATCCTGCTGCGGGCCGGACCCGGTCCTGCCTTCGTCGTCTGCGGCGGGGCCACCGCCGTCGTGAGCGTCGCGGTCACGTCCTCACCAGCCCTTGATGCCGAGCTGCTGGGCCTGCTGCACGACGTCCTGGTCGTACTGCTTGGCGCCGACGGCCGCGGTCGAGATGCCGGAGCCGACCTGCACGCAGATCTTCTCGAGGTTCGGGCCCTTGATCGGGGAGAGGAACTCGAGGGCCGGCGTGGCCTTGCTGTCGTCGATGTACTGCTGGAGGTCTCCGAGCATCGCCGGCACGTCGTCCGGCAGGGTGCACGTCGAGATGACGTACGGGCCACCGGGTGTGCCGGTGTCGTTCTGGATAGCGCAGCCCTTCGACGAGTTGACGAAGGCGATGAACTTCTTCGCCGCGGCGAGCTTGTCGCCCTCGGTCGTCTTCGGGATGTACAGGCCGTTCGGCTCCCAGATCGTCAGGGTGGTGTCGTCGGCGTCCTCGGCCGGCAGGGCGAAGGCGCCGATGTCGTCGACCGCGTCCGGGCTGTCCTGCTGCAGGGTGGAGATCGCGTTGGTCAGCATGGGGTACTGCGCCCCGGTGCCGTCGGCGAGCATCTTCAGGCCGTTCGCCTGGGTGGCCGAGGCGAAGTCCTGGTTCAGCAGGCCCTTCTCCTTGACCTCGGCGAGGTGGTCGAAGCCCGCCAGGGCCGGGTCCTTCGCGTAGGACTCCTTGTTGGCGGTGTACTTCGACGCCCAGTTCGCCTGCTGCGCCGTGATGTTGGCGAAGTCGCCGAGCACGAACAGCTGGCTGGTCCAGGTGTCGCCGTAGGTCTGGATGACCGGGGTGACCTTGCCGGCGTCCTTGATCGCCTCGCTGTTGCTGATGAACTCGTCCCACGTGGTGGGGACCTTCAGCCCGAGGTCGGCGTAGACCTTCTTGTTGTACATGACCGCGCCGCCGAAGCTCGTGCCGATCGGGGCGCCGTACACGCCCTTGTCGGTGCTGACGACCTTCGTGAACTGCTTGTCGACGTCCTTCGTCCAGCTCTGGTCGGACAGGTCCACGAGGGTGTTGTCCGGGTTGAGCGCCTGCATGAGCGACCCGGAGTTGTAGTTGAAGACGTCGGCCATCTCGCCGGTCGACAGCTGGGTCTTCACGAGGTTGTCGCCCTCGGTGCCCTGCGGTCGGGTGTCGAACTTGACCGTGACGCCCGGGTTGGCCTTCTCGAACGCGGCGATGAGGGGCTTCGCGGTGGCGGCGGTCGCCGGGGAGTTGTCCGCCTGGTAGGTGATCTGGACCGTGCCGCCGCCGCCGGTGTCGGCCGAGCCGCCGGACGAACAGCCGGCGAGACCGCCGATGAGGACCGTGGCGCCGCCGATGGCGAGCAGCCGGGTGGTCAGGGAACGAGCTGACATCCTTACCTCCTCGTAAGGGCCCGGGTGGTGGGACGCCCGGGTGGAACGGACCCGACATCGCATCGTCGCGGTGCCCGGCTGGTGCTGTTAGAACGTTTCAATCGGAATGGAACCACGAGGATTGAAGCGTGTCAATCGGTGACGCGAGATCGGCGGGGGTGGGGTGTCGGTCGAATCCCGCGGAGGAGGTCGAATCGCGCGAGGAGGTCGATTCGCGCGGAGAGGTCGATTCGCGCGGAGAGGTCGATTCGCGCATAAGGGGTCGAATCCCGCGTGGGAGGTCGAATCGCGCTTAGGGAGTCGTTCGTTCCCCCCACCAACGCGCGGAACCGCTTCCCATCGCGGGCGTCATGGGAAGGATCGTGCAGATCGGGCACGGCACACCGCTCCCCATCGCGGGTGATGTGGGAAGGAACGCCCGCGGTCAGGGCTCCGTGCGCCGCAGGTCGCTCGAGCAGGCGGCATCCGCGCGGGCAGCCGCAGCAGTGGCAGCCGCCGCCGCAGCCGAGCGTCCGATCGTGCTCTCGCGGGGGACCAGCTCGCTGCCGATCACCACGGTCCGGTGCACGTGCGTGTCGGGGGCGTCGGTGAGCTCGGCGAGCAGCAGCTCCACGGCCGTGGCACCCATCTCGGCGCCGTGCATCGTCACCGAGGTGAGCGGCACCGCCCCGCCCCAGGCGATCGAGTTGTGGTCGCAGCCGGACACCGGGATGTCCTCGGGGACCCGGATGCCCGCGGCTCGGAGCTCGGTCACGACCGCCATCGCGAGCAGGTCGGTCACCCCGAGGACCCCGTCGGGCCGTTCGTCTGCCCGCATCCGTGCGATCCGGGCGCCGGCGTCAGTGCCTCCCGGTGGGTCGATGTCCCCGGCGTCGACGTCGACCAGGGTCACCCCGGGGTGGGCTGCGACGGCGCGCAGGACCCCGGCCCGCCGCCGGTGCACGGGTTGGAGCTCGCCGCGGGCGCTGACGAACCCGATGCGTCGACACCCCTGGGCGATGAGGTGCTCGGTGGCGATGAAGCCCGCCTGCTCGTTGTCCACGACGACGGAGCAGGCGTCGACTTCCGCGGGTTCGTGGTTGACGTAGACGACGGGTCGGCCGTGGCGGCGGGTGCGTTCCACCTGGTCGCGGGAGTCGGTCATCGTGGCGAGCAGGATCCCCGCGACACGGGAGCTCTCGAGGGACGCCAGGTGGTCGCCCTGCGCGCTGAGGTCGTCCTCGCTGCTGGTGATGAGCAGGGTGCGGTCCTGGGTGCGGGCGGCGAGCTGGGCACCGCTGACCATGTCGCTGAACAGCGAGTTGCGGAGCGACATCACGACGAGGCCGATCGCGCTGCTGCTGCCGGACACCAGGGCTCTCGCGTTGCGGTCCGGTGTGTACCCGAGGTCGGCGATCGCGGCGTGGACCCGGTCGGCCGTGGCCGGGCGGACCCGCTCCGGGTGGTTCAGCACGTTGGAGACCGTGGCCAGCGACACCCCGGCCCGCGCGGCGACGTGGTGGACGCTCGGTGGCCCGTCACGACGCGGGGGCTGGACCATCCCCTGATCGTAGACGGAGCGCACGACGCCGCCTGGCAGCGCGGACGCAGCCGGTCAGCGGTCCCGGACGGTCGACTGCCGGACGACGAGCTCCGGCGTGAACTCCACCTGTTCCAGCTCGATGTCCTGCCCCTGCTCGACCTGCCGCACCAGCAGGTCGATCGCCCGTCGGCCGAGGTCCTGCGCCGGCTGCCGGACCGACGTCAGGGGCACGACGGCCGCCTCGGCGAACGCGATGTCGTCGTAGCCGACGATGGCGATCTCGTCCGGCACGGCGACGGACCCGCGCATGACGAAGGCCTGCTCGAGCCCCACCGCGACCAGGTCGTTCGCGGCGAACACGGCGTCCGGGCGCTCGGACGCCGGTCGGCGCTGGAGCTCCTCGCCGACGCGACGGCCCTCGAGCACGGACAGGGACGTCGTCGGCAGCACCTCGAGGGACGCACCTGCGGCGGTGGTCGCGGCGAGGGCACCCGCGTGCCGGTCGACGACCTGGCGGATGCCGAACGGACCGCCGACGTACGCGATCCGGCGCCGACCGATCGCGAGCAGGTGCTCGACCGCGATCCGACCGCCCGCGACGTCGTCGACGGAGACGGAGGCGAACGGTTCGTCGTCGGCGCGGCGGTCGACGAGCACGACGGCGGTGCCCTGGTCGCGGAGCCGTGCGAGCCGGGAGAGGTCGTCACCGGCGGGGGAGATGAGCAGCCCGGCGACCCGGCGCTCCTCGAACAGGTCGACGTAGGTGCGTTCCCGGTCGGTGGACTCGTCCGAGTTGCCGATCAGGACCGCGAGGCCCTTCGACATCGCGGCGTCCTCGGCTCCGCGGGCGACGTCCGTGAAGAACGGGTTGCCGCCGTCGAGCACGATGAGCCCGACCGTGGAGCTGCGACCGGCACGGAGCTGGCGGGCGGAGTCGTTCCGCACGAAGCCGAGCTCGGCGATGGCGGCCTGCACCCGGACGACGGTGCCGGGGGCGACCTTCTCCGGGCGGTTCAGCACGTTCGACACCGTGCCGAGGGACACACCGGCGAGCGCCGCGACCTCTCGAACACTCACCGTCATGCGGTCATCCTGACAGCTGGAGCGCCGCGCCGCGCGGGGCGTCAGTCGGTGCGGAGGGTGTCGCCCGCGTCGGCGGCGACCGGGTCCTTCGTGGTCCACCCGTACCAGCGGCCGTCGACCTCGGCCGTGGCGCGGCCGTCCCCGCAGGTGAGCAGGCCGGTCGTGGGCAGGCTGTCGGGCAGGAACCCGGCGGACATCGCGGGGCCGCCGTGGGGGCCGTCGAGGGGCGTGCAGGCAGCGGTGTCGACGCCCGAGGCGGAGTCGAAGGCGATGACGTACCCGGGCTCCTCGGTGTCGAGCCGGACGTCGATGTCCTTCGCGTCCTCGGGGACCCAGGCCGGCATGAACCAGGCCATGTCCTTCGAGTTCGCCTTCGACGGGGCGTCGGAGTACGTGTCGTAGTGGTGCTGCTGTTCCTTCTGGTACGGCTCCAGCAGGCTGCACCCGGTGAGGGTGGCGACGATGAGGCCCATCCCGAGGACGGCGAGCCCGGAGGTCAGGGCGGAGCGCTCGGAACGGGTGGTGGCGGAGGAGGCGTGCTTGGTCATGAGACCATCCTCGAACCGACATGCGGCCGGTGGAATACAGCCGTCACCCGCTTCGGTGGTGGGGTTGTCCCCCCGTCGGCGTCGGAGGTGCCGCCCCGGTGTCGCGACGGTCCCACCGGACTGGAGGCGCGCCTCCAGTCCGGTGGGTCGGCGTCAGCGACCGACGGTGACGGTCTGGTCGAGCTGGTTCCGACCTGTCTTCGCGTCCCAGGTGCCGACGTTCGCGGTCTGGACCGCGAAGTCCGGGTTGCCGGCGGTGCTCCGCTCGGCTGCCGGCAGGGCCAGCGCGAGGGACCAGGTGCCCTTCGGCAGGCCGCGCAGCGGTGCCGACACGGTGACGGTCTTGCCGGGCTGCCAGGAGCGGACGTCCGTGCGCACCGGCACCGAGACGGTGCGCTTGCCGTTGGTCAGGACGACCTGCACGGGGCGGGCGTTGTACGGAGCGGCCCAGCCGTCGTTGCGGACCGAGACCGAGACGGACGGGGTGCGGCCGGTGGTGACCGTGCTCTTCGTCATGGTGAAGCGGTAGCCCAGACGCTTGGCGGTCTCGGTCATCCCGGCGTCACCCCACGTGGCGAGCACGTCCTGGTTGTAGTCCAGGTTGAGGTAGCTGTAGTGGTACTTCGCCATCTCAGCGGAAGCCGACGGGAACTCGGACCGCGGCGGGTTCACCGTGCAGGTCTCACCACCGACGGGCACGTACCGCGAGTCCGCCGCCAGGTAGTCCTGGTCGAGCGAGAGCGGGTCGGACAGGAACGTGCCGAAGTCGTCGGGCGAGGCCAGGAAGCAGTCGTTGTGGTGACCGACGCGCGACTTCGCCGAGCCGTCGTGGGCCTGGGCCGGCGTGAGTGCACCGGCCGTGCCGGACGGCAGACCGAGTGCTGCCTGCTTCGTGGCCATCGTGCGGACCTGCACCGAGCGGCTCGTGGGGAGCGCGGCGAGTTCTGCGCGCAGCACCTGACGGCGTGCGGCCTGGTCGGCCTCGGTCAGGACGCCGGGGTTCGACGGGTCGCTGGCGAAGTGGTCGGTGTAGTAGCCCTCGCCCCACAGGCCGATGAAGCCCTCCTGCAGGGTCGGGATCACGTCGGCGTTGCGGCGGAGGAGCGGCGTGAGCTGCTTGATGTGTCCGAGCACGGTCGGCAGGTCGGCGTCGCCGTACGGTGCCGAGTACGGGTAGTCGCCGCCCTGGACGTAGGCGAAGCGGGTGATGACGCCGACGCCGGCCTGGCGCGCGGTGTCGTAGTCCCGCTGCACGAGCTTCAGCCAGGCGGGGTCGAGCCGGGTCTGGTCGACGAACTTCTCCATGTAGAACACGCGCACGATCTGCGTGACGCCCTCGGCGCGGTACGAGCGCAGCGTCGCGAGGTCGAGCGGCGTGTAGCCGGTGCCGTCCGCGCGGTAGTGCGTCGCCGTCGTGTGGTCGAAGCCACGCTCCGGGTTCGGGATCACGGCGTTGCTCGCCGTGTAGGAGACCGTCGACGAGTGCGTCGGTGGTCGGTGCGTCGCGGTCGCCGCGGAGGCGGCGGTCGGGACGGCGAGCGTCAGAGCGGCAGCGGCTGCGACAGCCCCCGCGACGATGCGGTGGTGGAGCATGGAGGAGACCCCTTCTCGGTCACGCGTGGACCTCGACACCGCGACCCCTGATCGCGGCGGTCCTGCGTGATTCTGATGTGAAGGTACGTCAACCGATCAGAAGTGCGCAAGAGCAGTCATCATCTCGGGATGGTGGACAGGGCCTCCGCGGCACCCTCGGCGTCCTCGCGGGTGACGTCGAGGTGCGTGACGACGCGGATCTTCGTCCGGCCGAGCTGCATCAGCCGCACACCGCGCGCTGCGGCCTCGGCGACGAACGCCGGCGGGTCGGTGACCTCGGCGAAGACGATGTTCGTGTCGACCGTCGCGGGGTCGACCCCGAGCGCGCCGGCGAGCAGCCGCGCGTGGGCGTGGTCGTCGGCGAGCCGCTCGACGTGGTGCCGCAGGGCGAACCGTCCGGCGGCCGCCATCATGCCCGTCTGCCGCATGCCCCCGCCGTAGCGCTTGCGCCAGATCCGGGCGGCGGCGACGTGCTCGGTGGAGCCGACCAGCACCGACCCGACGGGTGCGCCGAGGCCCTTCGACAGGCACACGGAGACCGTGTCGAAGCCGTCGGCGAGCTCGGCGAGCGGGCGGCCCGAGGCGACGTGCGCGTTCCACAGGCGCGCGCCGTCGAGGTGCAGGGCGATGCCGTGCTCGCGCGCGAAGGTCTGCACGGCGAGCACCTCGTCCTGCGGCTGCACCGTCCCGCCACCGAAGTTGTGCGTGTTCTCGAGGGCGATGGCGGTCGTCGACACCGAGTAGGCGCCGGCGTTCGGCTCGGCGATGTCCCGCACGGCACCGGCCACGAGCCGGCCGTGCTCCGACGCCCACGTCCGCGTCGTGATGCCGGAGAAGACCGCGGCGGCACCGAGCTCGGCGCGGACCACGTGCGCCTGCACGTCGGCGACGAGCTCCTCGCCAGGACCGACCAGCAGCCGGAGCCCGAGCTGGTTGGCCATCGAGCCGGACGGGGTGAAGAGCCCCGCCGGGTGTCCGAGCAGCGCGGCGACGTCCTGCTCGAGGCGGGTGGTCTCCGGGTCCTCGCCGTAGACGTCGTCGCCGACCTCGGCGTCGAGCATCGCGGCGCGCATCGCGGGGGTGGGGCGGGTCACGGTGTCGGAGCGCAGGTCGATCACCCCGACAACGCTATCGGCTGGCGTCGGGCACCGCGGCTAGCGTTGGCGCCATGCAGCCACCCGTTCCCGGAACCCTCCGCATCCTGCACCTGTCCGACACCCACCTGACGGGTGACGGCACCCTCCACCAGGGCACCGTCGACACCACCGCGGCGCTCGAGACCCTGCTGCACCGGCTCGAGGTCGTCGAGGGCGTGGGGCTCGTCGTCGTGTCGGGCGACCTGTCCGAGGACGGCTCACGGGCGTCGTACCAGGCACTGCGCGACCGGGTCGGGGACTGGGCCACACGACACGGTGCCGCACTCGTGGTCGTGCCGGGCAACCACGACCAGCGCGAGGGCTTCCGGCAGGTGCTCGCGAACGGGCACGTGCTGGGCGAGGGCGGCTCGCCGCTCATGCACACGCTCGAGCACCAGCCGCCGACGGTCCCGGTGTGCGGGCAGTCGACGGTCGCCGGGCGTCGGGTCGTCACCGTCGACACGAGCGTCCCCGGTGCCGGGTACGGGGAGATCAGCGCCGAGTCGCTCGACCACCTCCGCACAGCGCTCGCCGGGGATCCAGCAGCCCACGGCTCGGTCGTCGTGCTGCACCACCCGCCGCTGCCCGCCCCGACCGCCCTGCACGCTGCCCTGCGGCTGCAGAACCCGGGTGACCTGGCCGACGCGGTGCGGGGGACCGACGTGCGGGTCGTCCTCGCCGGCCACTACCACCACCACTCCGCGGGGTCGGTCGGTGGCGTGCCGGTGCTCGTCGCGCCGGGCGTCGCGAACGACACCGACGTCATCGGTCCGTACGGCGAGGAGTCGGCCTACGTGGGCACCGGTGCGCTGATCGTCGACCTCGCCGAGGACGGCACCCTCTGGTCGACGCCGGTGCGGGTACCCGTGGCCGACTCGGACACGATCGCGGTGCACCACGACGCGGCCTCGGTGGCGCGGATCATCGACGTGGCCGGAGCGCACTGAGGCGTTCGGCCCGTCCGGAGCGGCCGATGCACGCTGAACCGATCGACAGGACCTCCGCAACGCGCCCGTGAGGACCCCGGGCGTCCGGGACGACCACCCCGTTCTCGTGTAAGCCGGAGCGCAAGGAAACGAAGGAGTGCCCCATGCGACACGGCAACGCTGTGCAGTACGACCGGTACGGCGACTTCGACGTCGTCCAGCTCGTCGACATCGAACGACCGAAGCCAGGACCCGGCGAGGTGGTGGTCGAGGTCTCGGTCGCCGGCCTCAACCACATCGAGCGGTTCCTCCGCGAGGGCAAGCTCAAGGAATTCATCGACCTCGACTTCCCGGCCCGCCAGGGCGTGGACTTCGCCGGCGTCGTCGTCGCGCGCGGCTCCGAGGTCCGCGACCTGCACGTCAACGACGAGGTGATGGGCCACGCGCCCCACGGCGGGTCGCACGCCACCTGGGTGACCGTCCCGCGGGGCGCCGTCGTGAAGAAGCCCTCGAGCATGACGTTCGAGGTCGCCGGCAGCCTGTACCTGGCCGGGTGCACCGCGCTCTCCATCGTCCGGTCGCTGAAGCTCGGCCCGGACGACACCGTCGTGATCAGCGCGGCTGCCGGCGGGGTCGGGCACATCGAGTGCCAGCTCGCCAAGGAGACCGGTGCGACCGTCATCGGCCTGGGCAGCCCGCGCAACCACGACGCCCTCCGGCAGATCGGCGTGCTCCCGGTGTCGTACGGCGAGGGGGAGCTCGACCGCATCCGCGAGATCGCCGACGGCCGCCAGGTCACGGCGTTCATCGACAACCGCGAGCACAACGAGAACGTCGCCCTCGCGGCGGACCTCGGCGTCGGCGAGAAGCGCTTCATCACGAGCGAGCAGCGTCGCGACCTGGAGATCCGGTTCCTCCGCGCACCCGGCGACGACCAGGAGGCGTCCGAGATGCTGACCCGGCTCGGCGACCTCGTGCAGCGGCACAAGGTGCAGTTCATCATCTCCGGGTACTACCCGTTCGAGTACATCGTCGACGCGTACGAGGACCTGGCCGAGATGCACTCCCGCGGCAAGGTCGTCGTCGGCATGCAGCCGGTCGAGACCGGGTCGCGCCTGCATTGGTACAAGTCGGAGAAGTCCCGCGACCTGCACGACCCCGTCGAGCGCGCGGTACCGCACCCCGAGGCGTCCTAGGCGTCCTAGGCGTCTTGGGCGTCGAGGCGCCGGCGCGGAGTGCGTCCTGCAGCGGCTAGCTCAGGACGTCCTTCGTGGCGAACCGCCCGTACGCCAGGGTGCCGAACACCGCGACGTACCCGAGCTGCAGCAGCGCGTTGCTGCCGAACGAGTCGAACGCGATCGGGTCGCGCAGCAGGTCGCCGAACCCGAGCCACTGGTGCGAGAACAGGAACGGGTGCAGCCAGTCGAGCTGCGGGAGCTGGTCGAGGACCTGCGACGCCCCGGCCAGCACCACCGTCGACGCCATCGCGCCCACCGGCACGTTGGTCAACGACGAGGCGAACAGCCCGATCGCGGACAGCCCGAGCATCGACAGCGTGACGTACAGCGCCAGCAGCAGGGCACGGCCGGCGTAGGACCATCCGTCCACCTGGGTGCCCGAGAGCAGCGTCACGGGGCCGATCGGGAACAGGGCGGCGCCGATCGCGGCTCCGACGAGGACGATCACGAGCGTGGCCGCCAGGCAGAAGGCGACCGCGCCGGCGTACTTCACGAGGATGAACCGCAGGCGCCCGGTCGGGGCGACGAGCAGGTAGCGGATGGTGCCGTGGCTGGCCTCACCCGCGACGGTGTCACCCGCGACGACCCCGACCGTGAGCGGCAGGAACAGCGGGATGGACACCGTCAGCGCCGTGAACGACACGAACAGCCCGTTGTTGGTGATGTCGCCGAGGAACGCGGGCCCGCCGGAGTCGCCGCCCGTGGTCAGGCGGACGGCCACGGCGATGAGGATCGGCACGAGCGCGAGCGCCCCGAGCATCGCCCAGGTGCGGCGACGGCGGAACACGAGGGCCAGCTCGGACCCGAGCAGGGCGAACGGACGGGTACGGCGCGGCTCGTGCTCGACGGCGGGTGCGGGCGGTGCGACGGCCGTGTCAGGCTGCGACATCGAATCCCTCTCCGGTGAGTGCGACGAACAGGTCCTCGAGCGTGCCGCCACCGACGGTGAGCCCGCGGACGCGGACGTCGGCGCGGACGAGCTCGGCGGCGATGGTCTCCGGGAGCACCTCGGCGGGCAAGTCCGCCACCAGGACGTCGGCGCCGCCGTCGTGGCGCGGGGTGAGCCCGAGGCGCATCAGCACGGTGCCGGCCTGCCCGAGGTCGGGCGTGCGGACCGTGACCGTGCGGGCTCCCGCTGAGCGGAGGTCGTCGAGCGTGCCCTGCGCGACGATCCTGCCCGTGCGCATGACCGCGGCGTGCGTGCAGACCTGTTCGATCTCGGCGAGCAGGTGGCTCGACACGAACACCGTGGTGCCGTCGTCGGCGAGGGAGCGGATGAGGTTGCGGACCTCGCGCGTGCCCTGGGGGTCGAGGCCGTTCGTCGGCTCGTCGAGCACCAGGAGCTCACGTGGGGTCAGCAGCGCGTTCGCCAGACCCAGGCGCTGCTTCATGCCGAGCGAGTAGGCGTGCGCCTTCTTGTCGGCCGCGTGCGAGAGCCCGACGCGCTCGAGGGCGTGGGCCACGCGGTCCTTGCGGGTGCGAGAGTCCGAGGTCGGGTCGGCGGCGTCGAACCGGGACAGGTTCGCCCGGCCGGACAGGTACGGGTAGAAGGCGGGTCCCTCGACCAGCGCCCCCACCCGCGGCAGCACCCGGTGCAGTCCGGCGGGCATCGACTCGCCGAGCACCTCGATCGAGCCGCTCGTGGCCGAGGAGAGCCCGAGGAGCATGCGGATCGTGGTCGTCTTGCCGGACCCGTTCGGTCCGAGGAACCCGAACACCGAGCCGCGCGGGACGACGAGGTCGATCCCGTCGACTGCCCTCTGTTTGCGGAAGACCTTCGCCAGGGCCGTGGTGCGGATCGCGAGGTCGGTGCCGGACGCCGGTGTGGCTGCGTCCGGCGGCACCGGGCCGGCGGTGTCGGTCGTGCTCACTTCGCGGCGGCGACCAGGCTCGACACCGGCACGGCGCCCGCGAGCACGCGGCCGTCGTCGGTCAGGTAGACGGACACCAGCGAGGTCTGGATGGCACGGCCACCGTCCACGGCCCGCGTGACCTGCCCGAGCAGGCCCTGCGCGTCCGAGCCGAGCGAGGCCTGGTCGGCGGTGCCGGCCGGGAGCTCGGCGATCGTCGACCAGCCGCTGCCGGTCAGCGTCGGGGTGTCGTCGCCCGTGCCGTGCGCGCCGCGGTGGGACCCGGCGTGGTCGGCCGCGTCGGAGAGGTCCTTCGTGGTGACCTTGGCCCCGGACGGCGGGGTGAAGTCGAAGAGCCGGGCGGCCGGTGCGCCGTAGTCGAGGCTCGTGAAGCCGACCTGGACCGCGGGCTCGGACTGGCCGTCGGCCTGGATCGCGGCACGGAGCGGGAGCCCGGTCTGCTTGTCGACGGCGAGCTCGACGCTGCCCACGAGGGTGTCGGAGGACTTCGGCGTGAGGACGAGCTGCCAGGCGTCGTGTCCGGCGACCGAGGTCGTGGTGGGCTTCGAGACCGTGGTGCTAGGGCGGATCGCGGCGATGGCCTGCTTGGCCAGGTCGGCGGGGGTCATGGTGCCGTCGCGGAAGGACTCCTTGACGTGGTCCGGCAGTGTGACGTGGGTGGCTTCGCGGGCCTTCGAGTCCCACGTCCAGACGTCGGAGCCGTTGCGGACGAGGTCCTGCTCGGCGAGCTGCTGGGTGACCTGGACGCGCTGCTTCGTCGCACCGTCGACGTAGACGCGGGCGGTGTGCGAGGACGTCAGGAGGGAGAGGGCGTCGGAGGCGTCGCCCTCGAGCGAGGAGCCGCCGGAGCCCGCGGGGAGCTCGGGGAGACCGAGGTCGCTGGTCTGCGAGAGCTTGCCGGAGTACTGGGCATCAGAGGACTTCGCGACGCTGGCGATGACGTCCGCGGCGGTCGGGTTCGTGCCGGCGATGGGGTCGTTCGCGGCGCTCGCGAGCGTCGGTGCGGCGATGGCACCGGCGACGACGACGGGTGCGATGACGGCGGGCAGCCAGGCGGACTTCTTCATCGTCCATCTCCTCGGATGGTTGAACCCCTCGCCGGTGAGCGCGGGGTGGTCAGCAGACTAGGTCGGGCAACCGACAGTCGGCTGTGTCCTCGGGCGGGTGCCGGCCCTTCGTAGACTCGTGCCCTGGCCGGGCGACGGTCGGTGGCGGCGAGGGAGACGGCATGCGGGCGGTGCTCGGTCTGGACATCGGGACGTCGAGCACGAAGGCGCTCCTGGTCCGGCTCGACGGCACGGTCCTGGCCGAGGTCGGACGGCACCACGAGGTCGACCGGCCCGAGCAGGGCCTGGTCGAGATGGACTCCGCGCTGTGGTGGAGCGAGTTCTGCGACCTCACACGGCAGCTCCTCGCGCTCGTGCCGGACGCCCGGGTCGAGTCCGTCGGGGTGAGCGGCATCGGTCCGTGCGTGCTGCTCACCGACGCGTCGTCCACGCCGCTGCGTCCCGCGATCCTCTACGGCGTCGACACCCGCACCGCCGACATGCTCGACGACCTGACCGAGGAGCTCGGCGGCGAGGACGCGGTCCGTGCCCGGTGCGGCTCGGCGCTCAGCACGCAGGCCGCCGGCGCGAAGCTCGCCTGGGTCGCCCGGAACGAACCCGAGGTCTGGGCGCGGGCCGAGCGGTTCACGATGCCGTCGTCCCGGGTCGTCGAGCTGCTCACCGGCGAGTACGTCCTCGACCACCACTCCGCCAGCCAGAGCACGCCGCTCTACGACGTCCACACGAACGCGTGGATCCCGGAGTGGTGCGCGCTCGTCGCACCCGGCCTGCCCATGCCCCGACTGCTCTGGTCCGGGGAGGCCGCCGGGGCCGTCACCGGCGAGGCGGCCGCGGCCACGGGCCTCCCGGTCGGCATCCCGGTGACGGCCGGGACCATCGACGCGTGGGCGGAGGGACTCAGCGTCGGGGCGTCGGTGCCGGGCCGGATGTCGCTGCAGTACGGCACCACCATGTTCATGATCACGCCGACCGCCGAGCCGACGTGCGTGCCGGGCATGTGGACGACGGTGGGCACCCACCCGGACCAGCCGTGCGTGTCCGGGGGGACGGCGACCTCCGGCGCGGTCACCGACTGGCTGCGGCGTCTCGTCGACGCCGACTGGTCGACGATGCTCGCGGAGGCGGATGCCTCGGGGGTCGGGGCGAACGGGCTGCTGATGCTGCCGTACTTCGCGGGGGAACGGACGCCGATCGCCGACCCGGACGCCCGCGGGGTGATCGCCGGGCTGACCGTGCGGCACACTCGGGGCGACCTGTACCGGGCGACGCTCGAGGCGACGGCGTTCGCGGTGCGGCACAACATCGAGACGCTGCGGGCGGCCGGGGTGCCCGTGCGGGAGCTCGTCGGGGCCGGCGGGGGCCTGCTCGGGCGGCTGTGGCCCCGGATCGTCACGGACGTCACCGGGTTGCCGCAGACGATCCCCTCGGTGACCGTGGGGGCGTCCTACGGGTCGGCGTTCCTGGCGGCGGCACTCGTCACCGAGGTCGACATCGCGGTGTGGAACCCGCCGGCGAGCGTCATCGAGCCGGACCCCGACCGGGCCGCGGCGTACGAGGCCGGGTACCGCGACTACCGCGAGCTGTACGAGGTGACGAAGGCCGTCGTGCACCGGCTGGCCGCGCGGGGGTGAACGCGGGCCCCCGAGGGGCATCGCGCCCCGGGACGGACATCGCGCCCCGTGGTGACGGGGCGCGATGCATGTCGCCGGGCGCGATCCGCGCGAGCGCCGCGATCCGTGCGGCTACGCCTGCGCGTCGACGCCCGCGGGGGCGCTGCCGTCGTACTCGCAGATCGCGTTGACCTTCTCGGCGCTGGCGCTCGAGGTGTCGAACTCGTAGCCGAGCCACTCCTTCGCCAGGCGCCGGGCGAGCTCCACGCCGATCACGCGCTGGCCCATGCACAGGACCTGGGCGTCGTTCGACAGGATCGAGCGCTCCACGCTGTACGAGTCGTGCGCGGTGACGGCCCGGATGCCGGGCACCTTGTTCGCGGCGATCGCGACGCCGAGTCCGGTACCGCAGAACAGGATCGCGCGGTCGGCCTCCCCGTTCGCCACCATCCGGGCGGCGTCCACGGCGACGTGCGGGTACGCGGTGTGCCCGTCCGCGTCGACCCCGACGTCGGTCACCGACGAGACGCGCTCGTCGGCCTCGAGGTCCTGCTTGAGGACCTCCTTGTAGTCGAACCCGGCATCGTCCGAGCCGATCACGAGACGGTACGTCATGCGTGTGTTCCTTCCTTGTCAGCAGCGCGTGCGGCGAGCACGTCGCCGACCCGCGTGAGGATCATCCCCATCGAGGTGGCGCCCGCGTCGGGCGTCCCCAGGCTCTTCTCCGCCAGCGGCCGGGCACGCCCGACCTTCGGCCTGAGGTCGGCGGTGGCTTCGCCCTCCGACACGGCGACGACGGCAGCAGCCTGCCACGCGTCGGTGAGCGAGCGTCCAGACGCCACCGACGACCGGAGCTCGTCCACGAAGGGCAGCAGCGCGTCGAGCATCGTCTTGTCCCCGCGGGACGCCCCGCCGAGGTGCACGATCGAGTCGGCGAAGGCCTGGGCGGCCTCGACGACGTCGATGGCCTCGATCGTCTCGCGGTCGTCGCGCAGCGACCGACCGAAGGCCTCGAGTGCCGCACCCCACAGGACCCCGGAGGTGCCGCCCGCGAACTCGGCCCACGCGTCACCGGCGCGTCCGAGGACGAAGGCGACCCCGGCCTCCTGGCCGAGTGCATCGACCGCCTTGCGGGCCGCACCGATCCCCTTGACCATGCCACGGCCGTGGTCGCCGTCCCCGGCGACCGCGTCGATGCGGCCGAGCTGCTCCTCGTGGTCGCGGAGGAGCGCGTCCACCGCGTCGACAACGGCGCGCGCGGTCTGGGCGGCCGACCGGGAGGCTCCACTCGCGTCCGGCACGACGGTCGCCGCTTCTTCGGCTTCAGCAGCGGCCTCGGCCGGCACGAGCGCGTCGACCGGCGCCGCCACCTTGCGGTAGGCGGGCGTGTAGGCGTCGGCGCGCCAGAGGCGCTCGAGCTCGTCGTCGAGCCACTGCAGGGTCAGCGAGCAGCCGCCCATGTCGAGGCTCGTGACGAGTTCGCCGACCTCGGGTTCGACGACCTCGATCCCGGCGTCGGCGAGGAGCGGGAGCACCCGGCCCCAGAGCAGGAACAGCTCCTCGTACTTGGTGTCGCCGAGGCCGTTGAGGATGGGGGCGACCCGGGTGCCGGCTGCGTCCGGGCGGTCGGCCAGCAGTCGCTCGACGAGCAGGCTCGCCAGGTCGGTCGCGCTGAGCAGGGGGACGTCCTCGATGCCGGGTTCGCCGTGGATGCCGAGCCCGAGGCCGAGGTGTCCCTCCGGCACGGTGAAGAGCGGTTCGGTGGCCCCTGGCATCGTGCAGCCCGAGAACGCGACGCCGATCGTGCGCGTGGCGGTGTTGCTCGCGGTGCCGACCCGCTCGACCTCGTCGAGGGACGCGCCCTCGGCGGCGGCCGCGCCCATCGCCTTGAAGACCGAGAAGTCACCGGCGATGCCGCGGCGCTTGGACTCCTCGTCGGCGCTGGCGATGTCGTCGGTGACCACGACGATGCGGGTGTCGATGCCCTCGGCGCGGAGCCGTTCGGCGGCGAGCCCGAAGTTCATCGTGTCGCCGGCGTAGTTGCCGAACGACAGCACGACGCCCTTGCCCTGGTCGGCGGCCTTGGCGACCGCGTAGACCTGGGCGGTCGAGGGCGAGGTGAAGATGTTGCCGACGACGGCACCGGTCGCGAAGCCCGGGCCGACGACGCCGCAGAACGCCGGGTAGTGCCCGGAGCCGCCGCCGACGACGACCGCGACCTGCGGCTCAGCGCCCTTCGTCGGGAGGCCGACGACGCCGCCGTGGACACCGCGCACGCGGTCGGCGTAGAGGGCGAGCCAGCCGGCGAGCTGGTCCTCGGCGAAGTCCTCCGGGTGGTCGTGGATCGTGGTCATGACAGCGCTGTCCTTCGTCTTGGGTGTTCAGTGTGCGCCTGCCGCCGTGGCGGGAGGGTCAGGCGTGCATGGTCGGGGTGCAGTCGTGCACGCTCGGGACTCAGCTGTGCATGCTCGGGATGATGGAGACCTTGACGGATGCGCCGGCGGAGTCGCCGACGAGGTCGAGGGCTTCTTGGAAGGCTTCGAGGGGGAACTGGTGGGTGCAGATCCGGTC
>NZ_JADKRZ010000005.1 GCF_015350905.1 Curtobacterium sp. VKM Ac-2865
CCCGGTGCCGGTCTCGTGGACCGGCACCGGGCCTCCAGGGAGTGCTCTGGGCGGCTCCCGCTACGCGTGGAGCGCGGTGTTGAGCTGGATGCCCTCGCCCTGGCGCTGCAAGGCCTCGACCGCGCCGGTCAGGCTGTTGCGGCGGAACAGGACGTTCGGGGTGCCGGAGAGCTCGACGGCCTTGACCGTGCGCGGGGTGCCGTCGGGGTTCGGGGCCGCGCCGACGAGGACGACCTTCGTGCCGGCGGTGACGTAGAGGCCGGACTCGACCACGGAGTCGTCGCCGAGGGAGATGCCGAGGCCGGCGTTCGCCCCGAGGAGCGCGCGCTCGCCGAGGGAGACACGGTGCGTGCCACCGCCGGAGAGCGTGCCCATGATCGACGCGCCGCCGCCGATGTCGGTGCCGGCTCCGACGACGACGCCCTGCGAGATGCGGCCCTCGACCATCGCGTCGCCGAGGGTGCCGGCGTTGAAGTTCACGAAGCCCTCGTGCATGACGGTGGTGCCGGGTGCCAGGTGCGCGCCGAGCCGGACCCGGTTGGCGTCGCCGATGCGCACCCGGTCGGGGACGACGTAGTCGACGAGCCGGGGGAACTTGTCGATCGCGTGGACGGCGATGCCCGCGCGCTGCAGCGACGGTCGGAGCCGGGCGAGGTCGTCGGGGTGCACGGGGCCGGCGTTGGTCCACGCGACGATCGGCAGATGTGCGAAGACCCCGTCCAGGTTGACCTCGTTCGGGCGCACGTGCAGGTGGCTGAGCAGGTGCAGGCGGAGGTAGGCGTCCGGGGTGCTCGTCGGGGCGGCGTCGATGGTGACCTCGGTGGTGACGGCCTCGATCCGGACCCCGCGGCGGGTGTCCTCACCGAGGTGCTCGAGCAGCGCGAGCGGGAACTCGGCGTCGGCGGGGAGCTCGCCGAGGTGGGTTTCGGGGTACCAGGTGTCGAGTTCCGCGCCGTCGGCGGTGACGGTCGCGAGGCCGTGGCCCCAGGCGTGGGTCGGGCGGGCGGAGGCAGCGGTCGTGTCGGTCACCGGACCAGGGTAGCGAGGCGTCGGGCGGTAGGCTTCAGCGCATGCCGGAGCAGCTCGACCTCACCGCCTCGTCCATCGACATCACCCGCGCCATCTGCGACATCGAGTCGGTGTCGGGCAACGAAGCCGCACTCGCGGACGCGATCGAGGCGGTGCTCGCACCGCTGCCGCACCTCGAGGTCGTCCGCGACGGCGACGCGATCGTGGCGCGGACGCACCTCGGGCGGGACCGCCGGGTGGTCATCGCCGGGCACATCGACACCGTGCCGCTGAACAGCAACCTGCCGACCGAGTTCCGCACCGCCGAGGACGGCACCGAGATCCTCTGGGGTCGCGGCACCGTGGACATGAAGGCGGGGTGTGCCGTGCAGCTCAAGCTCGCGTACGACCTCACCGACCCCTCCGTCGACGTGACGTGGGTCTGGTACGACCACGAGGAGGTGTCGGACGCGCTGAACGGCCTCGGTCGGCTCGCCCGCACCCGTCCGGAACTGCTCGCGGCCGACTTCGCGATCCTCGGGGAGCCCTCGGGTGCCCAGATCGAGGGCGGCTGCAACGGCAACCTCCGCGCCGAGATCCGCACGTACGGCAAGCGGTCCCACAGTGCGCGCAGCTGGATCGGCGACAACGCCATCCACAAGACCGCGCCGATCCTCGCAACGCTGGCGGCCTACGAGCCCCGCACGGTCGAGGTCGACGGGCTCGAGTACCGCGAGGGCCTGAACGCCGTCGGGATCAGCGGCGGTATCGCCGGCAACATCATCCCCGACGAGGCGATGGTGCACGTCAACTACCGCTTCGCCCCCTCGCGCTCCGCGGACGAGGCCGTCGCGCACATCCGCGAGCTGTTCGACGGCTACCAGGTGGACATCGTCGACCTGGCAGCCGGTGCCCGCCCCGGGCTGGACGCCCCGCTCGCCCAGGACTTCGTCGCCGCGGTCGGTGGCCCCGAGCCCCGCCCGAAGTACGGCTGGACCGACGTCGCCCGGTTCTCCGCACTCGGCGTCCCGGCCGTCAACTACGGCCCGGGCGAGCCCGTCTTCGCGCACCACGACGACGAGCAGGTCCCCGTCGCGCAGATCACCGCGGTCGAGGACGGTCTCCGCCGGTGGCTGACGGCCTGACGACGGCCGGGGCGGGGTCCCCGGACACCGGGTCCTCGCCGACGCTGCCCGCGGGGCGCCGGTCGTCCGGCGGTCGCGGGTCCTCTGCGGCCGTCACCCGGTGGCGCGCGCGGTACCGGCTGGTGCCGTGGTGGGTCCGCATCACCGTCGTGTACGTCCTCGCGCGGGTCGTCACGGGCGCGATGATGGGTGTCTACGCCGCCATGGAGACGGCGAACTCCTTCACCGGGCAGCATCCGCGGTACCTGGCGTTCGCGTCGATCTGGGACGGCGCCTGGTACCGCGTGATCGCCACCGCCGGCTACCCCTCGACGCTCCCCGTCGACGCCGCCGGCCACGTCACCGAGAACGCGTGGGCGTTCATGCCGGCGTACCCGTTCCTGGTGCGGGCGCTGATGACCGTCTCCGGGGCGTCGTTCGAGCTCGTCGCCGTGTCGGTCTCGCTCGTCGCCGGGTGGGGCGCCGCCCTGGTCTTCCGACGGCTGATGGGACGCTTCCTCGACCCGACCCGCGCGACCTTCGCCACGGTGCTGTTCTGCGTCGCGCCGGTCTCGGCGATGTTCCAGGTCGCCTACGCCGAGTCGATGGGCCTGTTCCTGCTCCTCGTCGCCCTGCTGCTGCTGGTCGAGCGGCGCTTCTGGACGATGCTGCCCGTGGTGCTGCTGCTCGGGATGACCCGGCCGACCGGACTCGCCTTCGCGCTGCTGATGGGCGCCTTCGTCGTGGTCTGGGTCGCCCGGCCGGCCTGGCTCCGGCACGACCACCGCCCGACGGTCCGCCAACTCGTTCCGCCGGTCGTCGTCGCCGCGGTGTCCGGCGTCGTCGGGCTGGCGTGGCCGGCCATCGCCTGGGCCGTGACCGGTGTGCCGCGGGCGTACACGGACACCGAGCTCGCGTGGCGGTCCTCGTACATCGGGTGGAAGGACCTGGTCCCCTTCGCGCCGTGGGTGCAGGGCTTCGGGTGGTGGTTCCGCCAGCCGGCTGGCAGCGTCCTGTTGGTGGTCGTGTTGGTGGGGTTCGTCGCGTTCGTGGTCATGCCGGCGTCGCGGCGCCTCGGCCTCGAGCTGCGGCTGTGGGCAGTCGCCTACCTCGTGTACCTGCTCGCCGTGTTCTTCCCGCAGTCGAGCACATGGCGGATCCTGCTGCCCATCGCACCGCTGCTCGGGATCGTGGCGCTGCCGCGGTCGCGGCTGTACCGGGTCGTCATCGTGGTGCTCTTCCTGGTGCTGCAGTGGGTGTGGCTCGACTGGTGCTGGTGGGTCGACGGCTACGACTGGACCCCGCCGTGATCGACGCCCCGCGCGGGGTCCGCCCGGCCTGACGCCGGCGTCGACGTCGACGTCGACGTAGCGACCGCCGAGGTGCTGGTCGTGGTCGCGACTGCGTCCCCGACTCCGTCCTCGGGGCGCCACTGCGCCGCGGCGAGCACCATCGCGTTGACCGTCGCGATGAACGGCACCGCGAAGAACGCCCCGACGACCCCGGCGAGCGTGGTGCCCGCGACGACCCCGAGCGCGACACCGAGCGGGTGCACCTTCACCGCGCTGCCGGTGAGGAACGGGTGCAGCACGTGGCTCTCGATCTGCTGCACCACGACCACGATGCCCAGCATGAACAGCGCGGTCACCCACCCGTTGAAGACGAGCGCGACGACGACGGCCACGGTCCCGGCGACGATCGCACCGACCACGGGGACGAATGCGCCGAGGAAGACGATCACGGCGATGGGCACCGCGAGCGGGACCTGCAGCGCGAGCGCGCCGATCGCCACGCCGAGGGCGTCGGTCACGGCGACGATGAGCTGGACGCGGATGAAGCTGGTGAGGGTGTGCCAGCCGGCGTCACCGGCGACACCGATCCGCGCGCGGGCTCGGCGGGGGAACAGCCGGACGACCCAGCCCCAGATGCGGCGACCGTCGATGAGGACGAACAGGGTCGTGAAGACCACGATGAACAGGCCCTCGAGGACGTGCACCGCGCCGGACCCGGCGGCCTGGAACCCGGACAGGATCGACGAGGCGTGCGCCTGCAGGTAGTCGGTGCCCTTCGACACCCACGAGTTCACGTCATGCACGGTGATGCCGAACGGCTGGCTGTCGAGCAGGGTCTGCAGTGACAGGACGCTCCGGTGCAGGCGGTGTTCCAGTGACGGCAGGTCGTAGCGGATCTGCGCGGTGACGACGAGCGCGAGGGTCCCGATCGCCAGGACCAGGACCACCAGGCTCGAGAGCACCGCGGTCCACTTCGGCCAGCGGTGCCGCTGCAGGAACGCCGAGATCGGGGCGAGCAGCGCGCACAGCAGCAGCGCGATGAGGAACGGCACGACGATGTCCTGCAGCACCACGACGAGCGCGACGACCACGGCGAGTGCGGCGGCGACGATGAGCAGCCGCCAGGAGAACGACGCCGCGATCCGCAGGCCCACCGGGACGGCGTCGGGCCCCTCTGGACGGGCCTCCTGAGGGCTCGGACGAGGCGTGGAGCGGATGATCGGCACGCGCACAGGCTAGGAAGTCGAACCGCGAGAACGACCCGATCCAGGCCCCTCGACCTGGGCGGTTTCGCAGATGACCCCTCCGTACGGGATAATGGGCGCGCATGTACTGCGCGAAAGGGGACATCTGATGGCAGCCATGAAGCCGAGGACCGGTGACGGGCCGATGGAGGCTGTTAAGGAGGGTCGACTCATCATCGTGCGGGTTCCGCTCGAAGGAGGAGGCCGCCTGGTCGTCTCGGTCAACGACGCCGAGGCCAAGGAACTCCACGACGCACTCGCCGAGGTCGTCTCGGCCTAGAGAAGTCGACGCTCCACAGCACCACGGCACGACAAGCACCACGCACCACAAGCACCACACGCACCAAGCACCACGGAAGAGGCCCGGGACATCATCGTTCCGGGCCTCTTGTCGTCCGTCGCCGCCATGATGGAGCCGTGCCCCGACCCCGCCGCCCTGTCCGCCGCGTCGAGGAGTACATCGCCGACCCGATGCCCCGCGACGTCTGGCCAGCGACGCTCGCTCCGGTGGCACAGCTGCTCGACCACGGTCTCGACCTCGACACGGTGACGGTCTTCGTCGGGGAGAACGGCGCGGGGAAGTCCACGCTCGTCGAGGCGATCGCGCTGGCGTTCGGCATGGGCCCGGAGGGCGGATCGACCAAGTCCGGCCACAGCACCCGGCCGAGTGAGTCGCCGCTGTGGGAGCACCTCGCGCTGCACCGCGAGCCCGGGGCGCCGAAGAGCGGCTTCTTCCTGCGGGCAGAGACCATGCACGGCCTGTTCACGTTCCTCGAGCAGCACCCCGGTGCCCGTCCCGAGCCGGTCTTCCACGAGCGCAGCCACGGGGAGTCGTTCCTCGACTTCGTCATCGACCGGTCGCAGTGGCCCGGCCTCTGGATCCTCGACGAACCCGAGTCGGCGCTGTCCTTCCAGGGCTGCCTGGCGCTCATCGGGCTGTTGCAGGCCATCGTCGACGACGGCCTCGGGCAGGTGGTCCTGTCGACGCACTCGCCCGTGCTGGCGGCGTTCCCCGGCGCGACGATCCACGAGGTCGGCGAGTGGGGGCTCCGGCGCAGCGCCTGGGCCGACCTGGACCTGGTGCGGAACCAGCGGGCCTTCCTGACGGCGCCGGAGCAGTACCTGCGCCACCTCGACGGCGACGCCGACGGCACGCAGCCGCCGACGCGCTGACGAGCGGCAGTCGCCTACGCGGTGACCTTCGTCATCTGCAACAGTCCGTCACCGGCGGGCGACAGGCTGCTGATGACCGCTCCGGACGTGGAGACCTCGGTCAGGAGCAGCCGGAAGTCCGTCGTGGCACGGTCGCGCTTCACCGGGTCCGCGACGCGTCCGCGCCACAGGGCGTGGGGGACGAGCACCGTCCCGCCGAGGCGCGCGAGCCGCAGCCCGTGCTCGACGTACTCGATGACGTGTTCGGGGTCGGCGTCGACGAGGACGACGTCGTAGGAGGCCTCGTTCATCCGGGGGAGCACCTGGTTCGCACGGCCCGGGATCAGCCGGACACGTGAGGGGGCGGTGCCGGCGGCGATGAAGGCGTCACGCGCGTACTGCTGGTGGTCCACCTCGACGTCGATCGTCGTCAGCGTCGCCTTCGGCGCCCCGCCGAGCAGGTACAGCCCGGAGACGCCCAGACCGGTCCCGATCTCGATGATGCCCGTGGCCCGCGAGGCCGCCGCGATGACACCGATCTGCGCACCGATCGCCGGCGAGATCGCCTCGACGCCCAGCTCCAGGGAGTGTTCCCGCGCTCGGGCGATCGCCTCGGACTCGGAGACGATGTCCTCCGCGAACTTCCAGTTCGACTCTTTCTCTGACACGCACACTCCTCGGTGCACAACTCTAGGTGAGCGTGCGGTGTCAGGCGTTACGCTCGGTGCGTGTCCATCGACTTCAACAAGATCCTGATCATCGGGATCATCGCGGTGCTGCTGCTCGGACCGCAGCGCCTGCCGATGTACGCACAGAAGCTCGCGGAGTTCGTCAAGGCCGTCCGTCGGTTCGCCGACACCGCGAAGGACCGCATGCGCGACGAGATGGGTCCGGACTTCGACGACGTCGACTGGCAGAAGCTCGACCCGCGCCAGTACGACCCGCGGCGCATCATCCGCGACGCCCTCATCGACTCCGCCACCGGCTCCGGCATGGCCGACGCCGCCCCGACGCAGGTCACCGCCAGCAAGGTGCGCGCACCGTCCCCGGTGGTGCCGCTCGCCGCCGGCGAAGCCGCGCCCTTCGACGTCGAGGCCACCTGACGCGCGTCACCTGAGCACAGGACGGACAGGAGGCTCGGTGCCAGCTGGCACCGGGCCTCCTGTCCGCATCCGGGCCGCTACTTCAGGTCGGCGAGGAACCGGTCGGTCCAGGCCAGCGCAGCGGTGCCGCTGACGGAGCTGCACGTCGCCGACGCGGTGCTCGTCGGGGTGGCGC
This sequence comes from Curtobacterium sp. VKM Ac-2865, assembly GCF_015350905.1. Taxonomy (GTDB): domain Bacteria; phylum Actinomycetota; class Actinomycetes; order Actinomycetales; family Microbacteriaceae; genus Curtobacterium. Next base: position 7,099 of record NZ_JADKRZ010000005.1, read on the forward strand.
AGGGAGTGTCGCGGTCGAGCGACCAGGTGTGCACGCCGGCCAGCCCGTGCGACTTCGCGTACGTGGAGACCGTGTCGACGTCGGCGAGGGTGAAGACCTCGTCGGAGGCGTCGTTCACACCGAGCATCGGCGTGACCTCGATCTTCGCGGAGGCGATGCCGTACGTGTGCTGCAGGTTCGTGACGGCCTGGATCGTCGACTGGCCCATCTGGCAGGTCGAGCCGACGATGACGCAGTTCGCCGAGGTGGCCCGGCCGAAGTCCATCGTCATGAGGTTGACGGTGTAGTTCGTCAGGGTGGAGGCCTTGATCGCCTTCACGGTGACGTCACCGGTGCTGTTCAGCCCGCCGTACGAGCCGTCCGACGCCGCGAGGGTCGCCAGCGTGAACGAGAACCGCAGGCCCGGGTACTTCGCCTGTGCCAGTGCTGCCGCGTTCACGAGGTTCTGCACGTCGGCCGCGGACTGCCCGCTCTCGATGTCGAAGTCGACGCCGATCATGTGCGGGCTGGCGTAGCGGGCGATGAAGCTCTGCAGCGCGGTGCCGGAGCACTTGAACTGGCCGGCGGCTCCGCCCGTGCTGACGATGTAGTTCACCCCGGCTGCGTCGAGCTTCGGGATGTTGGCACTCGCGAAGGCGTCGGCGGCGACCCCGCCCCAGTTCTCGCTGCCGCAGGTGCCGGTCGCGAAGGCGAGCGTGATGGCCTTGAGTCCGGGCTCGCGCGTGGACACCAGGCTGTTGCTGGACCCGACGACCGGGATCCGGCTGCCGGTGACCGCGGTGTTCATCACGTTCGTGTTCCAGTCGAGGTTCACGGTGACGTCCTTGTACGGGCTGAAGACCAGGCCGCTCGCGGTGCCGGTGCTCCCGTTGCCGGGTGTCGTCGTCCCGCCGCCTGTGCCGCCACCACCGGTGCCGCCACCGCCCGTGCTGCCACCGGTGCACGCGCCCGTCGAGGTCCACGGCTGTCCGCTGCCGGTCGCTCCCGAGTGCGTCGCTGGCTCGTCGCCCTGCGTCCACCAGTTGGCGGTGTAGTTCGTGCCGTTCTCGCTGACCGAGGTGCCGCCGTTGTAGGTGGAGCTCGATGCCCACGGGGTGGCACACGTCGTCGCTGCCTGCGCGGTGACTGGTGCGGCGATGATCGTCCCGCCGACGATCGCTGCCACAGCGGCGCCGACGGCGCCGATCCTGATCCGGGTGGTCCTGTTCACGCGGTTCTCCTGTTCCTCGCCCGGCGTCGTTGCCGAGAGGGTGGAACTCCTGCGCCCTGATTCCGCAGGAGCATTGTGCAATTACCTTGCATAATGCTCGCGACCAGGGAGCAGCGTCTATGAGGGAACGTACAGGAAGCGCCGACCGGACGGGGCCGGGTCAGGAGGGGGAGAGCCCGAGCTTCCGACCCGCGAGGCCCCGGCCCATCGCCGTGACCCGGTCGGCGACGGCGACGAGTGCGGCCGCAGCCGGGTCCGACGGCGCACCGAGCACGACGGGGACGCCGGAGTCGCCGCCCTCGCGCAGGGGGACCGAGAGCGGCACGCTGCCGAGGACGGGGACGGGGACGTCCTGCCCGCGGGACAGCCGCCGTGCGGTCTCGTCCCCACCGCCCTCGCCGAAGAGGTGCAGCACGGAGCCGTCCGGCTGCACGAGCCCGGACATGTTCTCGATGACGCCGATGACCCGCTGGCCGGTCTGTCGAGCGACGATGCCGCTGCGCTCGGCGACGTCGGCCGCGGCGGCCTGGGGGGTGGTCACGACGAGGACCTCGGCGTGGGGGAGCAGCTGTCCGACGGAGATGGCAACGTCGCCGGTGCCCGGCGGCATGTCGAGCAGGAGCACGTCGAGGTCGCCGAACCACACGTCCGACAGGAACTGGTTCACCGTGCGGTGCAGCATCGGCCCGCGCCATGACACCGCGGTCGAGGCGTCGTCGACGAACATCCCGATCGAGATGACCTTCACGTCGTGGGCGACCGGCGGCAGGATCATGCTGTCGACCCGGGTGGGGCGGGGGGCGACGCCGTGCTCGTCGGTCAGGCCCATCAGCCCGGGCACGCTGAAACCGTGCACGTCGACGTCGACGACCCCGACCCGCATCCCGCGGCGGGCCAGCGCGACGGCCAGGTTGACCGTGACGGTGGACTTGCCGACGCCGCCCTTGCCGCTCGTGACCGCGATGACCCGGGTCAGCGAGTCCGGCGTGAACTGGACGCCCTGGGGCCGGCCCTCGCGGAGTCGCTCCGTCAGGGCGCGGCGAACGGCGGGGTCCATCACGGAGACGTCGACGTCCACGGTCGTCACGCCCGCGACGGAGCCGGCGGCGGCGCGGACGTCGCGCTCGATGGTGTCGGCGGCCGGGCACCCGACGATCGTGAGCTGCAGGTCGACCCGCACCGTGCCTCCTGGCCGGACGTCGACACCACGGATCATGTCGAGCTCCGTGACGGGCCGACGGATCTCGGGGTCGATCACGCGGCCGAGCGCGACGAGGACCGCGGCGCCGAGCGCTTCGTCGTCCACGGGGCGCGTGGCGTCAGCCACGGAGGTCCGCCGTGCGCTCCGGGTCACCGTCGTCGATGGCGTCGCGGCGGTCCAGCTCCTCGAGCAGGGACCGGAGCTCGGCGCGGATGAAGTCCTTCGAGGCCATGTCGCGCATCGCCAGGCGGAGTGCCACGACCTCGCGCGCCAGGTACTCGGTGTCGGCGAGGTTGCGTTCGGCGCGCTGGCGGTCCTGCTCGAACTGCACGCGGTCGCGGTCGTCCTGCCGGTTCTGCGCGAGCAGGATCAGCGGGGCGGCGTACGAGGCCTGCAGCGAGAGCACGAGCGTCAGGGCGGTGAAGCCGATCGCTGCCGAGTCGAACTGCAGTGCCTTCGGGGTGAGGATGTTCCAGGCCATCCACACCACGCAGAAGAGCGTCAGGCCGACCAGGAACCAGGGCGTTCCCATTGCACGTGCAATGCCTTCGGTCGCGCGACCGAAGGTGTCGCCGCGGCCGTTGCGCCGGCGTGTGGGGAGCACGCGCGTGCGCATGCCCTTCGGGGAGTCGAGCCGTTCGTCGGGCCGCTCTCGTCGGTTCTCATCCGTTCGTGCCACGGGTCGTCCTCCTTCCCGTCGTCATCGGGGTCCTGCGGCTGCGGGTCCGCAGCCGTGCGGGTTCACCGTCGCTCTGACTTCGCCAGTCGTCGGGCAGGACGTGGTCGAGCACGTCGTCGATCGTCACCACCCCGACCAGGCGGTGGGCGTCGTCGACCACGGGGACGGACACGAGGTTGTAGGTCGCCATGACGCGCGTGACCTCGGCGGCGCTGGCGTCCACGCGCACCGGTTCGGTCTGCTGGTCGATGAGCGTGCCGAGGCGTTCGTTCGGCGGGTAGCGCAGCATCCGCTGGAAGTGCACGAGCCCGAGGAACCGACCGGTCGGCGGCTCGTACGGGGGCAGCGTCACGCAGACGCTCGCGCCGAGGGCAGGCGCGAGCTCGTGCCGACGGATCAGGGCGAGGCCCTCGGCGACGGTGGCGTCCGCCGAGACGATCACGGGCTCGGTCGTCATGAGACCACCGGCCGTGTCGGGCTCGTACTCCAGGAGCATGCGGACGTCCTGCGCCTCTTCCGGCTCCATGAGCTGCAGGAGGGCCTCGCTCCGCTCGTCCGAGAGCTCGGCGAGCAGGTCGGCGGCGTCGTCGGGCTGCATCTGGTCGAGGACGTCGGCGGCGCGGGCGTCCTCGAGCGAGGACAGGATCTCGACGCGGTCCTGGTCGGGCATCTCCTCGAGCACGTCGGCGAGCCGGTCGTCGGGGAGCTCCTCGGCGACCTCGAGCCGCCGTTCGACGGGCAGGTCGAGCAGCGTCGACGCCAGGTCGGCGGCGACGAGGTCCGAGTACGCCGCGATGACGTGCTCGGCGGACTGCGACTCACCGGGGAGCTCGTCCTCGGTGACCTCGTTCCACGTCGCGAACGTGGTCGGGCCCTTGCCGAACGGGGACGGCGTGGTCTTGGGCTTGCGCAGGAACAGCTGCGCCACTTCCCAGTCGCCCTGCCCGCGGTCCTCGATCGCGATGTCCTCGATGGTGGCGCGGATGCGGTCACGGGTGATGAGGACCTTGCGCCCCAGCATCTCCGCGATGACCCGCACCTCGCCGCCGCGCTGGACGAAGCGACGCATGTTCACGAGGCCGGTGGTGATGACCTGCCCGGCACCGATCGAGGTGATGCGGCCGACCGACACGAAGATGCGGCGCTTGCCGGGGACCTCGACGATCAGCCCGACGACGTGCGGGGGGTCCGCCCGTCGGTAGACGACCAGGACGTCCCGGACCTTGCCGACGCGGTCGCCGGCGGGGTCGAAGACGGAGCACCCGGCCAGGCGGGCGACGAATACCTTCGTGGCGCTCACCCGACCAGCGTAGCCGTTCGCACGGGCCCTTCCCTGGCGGCTCTCGTGCGATCGCAAGGGGAACGGTGGAAGATCATTGTGTGAGCACTCAGAGCCCCTTCCGCGGCCGCACGGCGCAGGTCTTCCCCACGTTGCCCCGCGGCGACGTCCTCGGCACCTTCGACAGCTACCCGGACGCCCAGGCGGTGGTCGCGAAGCTCGCCGAGTCCGACTTCCCGGTGAACAAGCTCTCGATCGTCGGCAACGAGCTCAAGACCGTCGAGCGGGTCACCGGCAAGATGACCTACGGCCGCGCCGCCCTCGCAGGCGCCCTCTCCGGGCTCTGGCTCGGGTTCTTCTTCGGCATCGTCCTGACGCTGTTCTCGCCCACCGCGAGCGGCCTGATCTTCGCCGCCGCCCTGATCGGTGCCGCGTTCGGCGTGCTCTACGGCGTCGTCTCCTTCGCGATCACCAAGCGCCAGCGCGACTTCACCAGCGTGCACCAGGTGCTCGCCACGAACTACCAGATCATCGTCGACCCGCAGCTCGTCGGCCAGGCGCAGCGGATCCTCGGGCAGTTCGGGGCCACCCCGCACGCCGCGTGGAACCCCGGCCAGTCCTCCGGCGCCCCCTTCCAGGGGCGTCCGCCCCAGCAGCAGGCCCCCCAGCAGCAGCAGCAGCAGTGGCGACCGGGTCCGGACCAGGGCTCGCCCTACGGTGGGCACGCCACACCGCACAACCAGCCAGGAGGCTCGTCCCAGCCCGGACCGTCGGCTCCCGCCCCGGGGACCCAGCCGCAGTCGCAGCCGCGCTACGGCACCAACGACGGCCCGCGCTACGGCGAGGTGAGCCAGCCGGGTCAGCGCCCGCCGCAGCAGCCGGCCGCGCCGACCGCCGCCCCCGCCCCGCGTGCGGACGAGCCACCCCGCTACGGCGAGCGGGTCCCCGGTGCCACGCCTCCGGCCCCCACGTCGGACGATGCTCCCGAGCGACGTCAGGACGACGACCAGCGTTCCTGACGCTGACCACCACGAACACCGAACGGCCACGGAGCGTCGCCCGCTGAACAGGGGGTGGACTTTTCGTGGCCGTTCGTCGTCGCGGCGTGTGCCGCCGGTGTCAGAGGAGCTTCGAGAAGCAGACCGACAGGGGAGCGCCCTCGTAGGGGCCGAAGTTCGCGATGCGGGTGAAGCCCTCCCGCTCGTAGAACCGGATCGCCCGGGTCTGCGCAGGACCGGTCTCGAGCACGACGGCGGGCGACCCGAGGTCGAGCGCGGCTTCCTCGAGGCGGCGGAGGATGTCCGTCGCGACACCGGCGCCCCGGGACTCACGTCGGACGTACATCCGCTTGATCTCCGTGATGCCGTCGTCGACGAGTCGCAGACCGCCGCACCCGAGCGGGGTGCCGTCCTGGTCGCGGGCCACGAAGAACACCACCATGGACTCGGCGGTCGGCTTGCGCCCGGGTTCGGTGTCGCCCCCGTAGGTGCTGTCGATCTCGATGCGCTGGGCGGCACGCAGCCGCTGGGCGTCGGGCGAGTCGAAGTGCTCGACGTCGATCGTGACGCTCTGCGGGGTGACCTCGGGGGTGCTCACCCGTTCAGGCTAGCGCCGGAGCGGGCAATCCACCCCTCCACGTCCGAGGGGGTCCTGGGGATGCCGACCGACAGGTTCTCGGCCCCGTCGGCCGTCACCAGGACGTCGTCCTCGATGCGGACGCCGATGCCGCGGAACTCCTCGGGCACGGTGAGGTCGTCCTGCTGGAAGTACAGCCCGGGCTCGATCGTGAAGACCATGCCCTCCTGCACGACGCCGTCGATGTAGAGCTCACGTCGGGCCTTCGCGCAGTCGTGGACGTCGAGCCCGAGGTGGTGGCTCGTGCCGTGCACCATGTAGCGGCGGTGGAGCTGGTTGTCCGGCTGCAGGGACTCCTCGGCGGAGACGGGCAGGAAGCCCCACTCGGCGGTCTTCCGCGCGATGACCTCCATCGCGGTGGCGTGGACCTGGCGGAAGGTGATGCCGGGCTTCACGATCGCGAAGGCGGCGTCGGCGGCTTCGAGCACGGCGTCGTAGACCATGCGCTGCACGGGGGTGAACGTCCCGCTGACGGGCAGCGTGCGGGTGATGTCGGCGGTGTAGAACGAGTCGACTTCCACCCCGGCGTCGATGAGGATGAGGTCACCGGGCTGCACGGCGCCGTCGTTCCGCGTCCAGTGCAGGATGCACGCGTGGTGGCCCGAGGCCGCGATCGTGTCGTACCCGACCGTGTTGCCGTCGGCCCGTGCGCGGCGGTTGAAGGTGCCCTCGACGATGCGCTCGCCGCGGGGGTGCGCCAGCACGGCGTCGAAGTCGGCGATGACGTCTGCGAACCCGTGCTCGGTGGCGTCGACGGCCTTGCGGAGCTCGTTGACCTCGTACGCGTCCTTGACCAGGCGGAGTTCGGAGAGGTCGCGGGACAGGACGTCGTCCGTCGCGGCGACCCCGTCGGTCTCGCCGGCGCCACCGACGGGCGAGCCGAGGCGCAGGTCGAGCGAGCGGGTGAGCTCGACGTCGGCGTCACGGACGAGGAGCGCCGTGTCGTCGAGGGCGTCGAGGACGGCGGGGAGGTCCCCGAGGTCGGCGGTCGCCAGACCGAGGTCCGCCGCGACCTCGTCCAGGGAGGGACGCGGACCGACCCAGAACTCACCGATCTCGGGGTTGGCGTAGAACTCCTCGGAGTCGCGGCCGGCGGTGGCGCGGAAGTACACGGTGGCGTCGTGCCCGTCGTCGGTCGGCGTCATCACGAGCACGGAGCCGACGACGGTGTCGGTGCCCCAGCCGGTGAGGTGCGCGAACGTGGAGTGCGGGCGGAACGGGTAGTCGCAGTCGTTCGAGCGGACCTTGGCGGTGCCGGCGGGCACGACGACCGTGCGGCCGGGGTGCAGTTCGGAGACCCGGGCCCGCCGTGCGGCGGCGAAGGGCGCCTGCTCGCGCTGTGCGGGCACGGGGCGGTCGTGCTCGGCCCACTGGGACCCGATGAAGTCCTTGAACGTGGCGGATCCGGGAGTGGTGGAGCGGTTGCTCGTCGCGCGGGGAGTGGTGTCGGCCATGCCCCCATCATCGCATCGCGGTCGACCGACGGTCCGAGCGTCCGCCGACCTGTGGATAGGATCAGCGACGTGCCTGATCCGTTCATCGACCTGCACACGCACTCGAGTGTCTCCGACGGCACCGAACCGCCCGCAGCACTCGTCCGGGCCGCCGCCGCCGCCGGACTCGACGGCGTGGCGCTCACCGACCACGACACCACGTCGGGGTGGGACGAAGCCGTCGCCGCAGTGCGCGAACTGCCCCTGACGCTCGTCCCGGGCCTCGAGCTCAGCACCCGCGTCGGCTACCGCAGCGTGCACGTCCTCGGCTACCTCGTCGATCCGGCGGACCCCGGCCTGGTCGCGGAGACCGGACGCATCCGCGAGGGTCGGCTCTCGCGCGCGCGACGCATGGTCGACCGCATCGGGCAGGACCACCCGATCACGTGGGAGGACGTCCTGGCTCAGGCTCGCAGGGGCGCGACCATCGGCCGTCCCCACATCGCCGACGCCCTCGTCGCCCGCGGGCTCGAGTCCGACAGGAGCGCGGCGTTCCGCGGCATCCTGCACCCGGCCTCCGGGTACTACGAGCCGCACGACGCCCCCTCACCCCTGCGCGGCGTCGAACTCATCCGCGCTGCCGGGGGCGTCCCCGTGATCGCGCACCCCGCGGCGTCGTCCCGCGGGGTCGTCATGGACGAGGACGACCTCCGCGAGCTCGTCGACGCCGGCCTCGGCGGTGTCGAGGTCGACCACCGCGAGAACGTCGCCCACGGCAAGCGCACGCTCCTCGAGTGGGCCGACCGCTACGGCCTGTTCGTCACCGGGTCGAGCGACTACCACGGCACCGGCAAGCCCAACCGGCTCGGTGAACACCGCACGGCCCGGCACGCGTTCGACGCCATCGTCACGCAGGCCACCGGCAGCGCGCCCGTGGTCGGCCCCGGCTCGCGCCTGTCCTGACGGGCGCGTTGCGCCGCGCTGCGACGAGGCTCGTCCTCCGCGACAGGCCGTGCACTCCTCATCGTGAGGACCGTCGCGGAGCGTGAGCCTCGTGCAGCGACGAAGCGGATGGGGACGACGAAGGGCCCGTCGCGTCAGCGACGGGCCCTTGTGCCGGGAGGCGCTACTCGCCGTCCGACGCCGGCTGCGGCGACGAGGCGGTCGCCTCGCCCCCTGCACCGGCACCGCGACGGCGGCGGCGGCGACGCCGCTTGGTGGCGGCTGCCTCGCCGTCCGTGCTGTCCGGACCGGTGCTCTGGGCTTCGGGCTTGGACTCCGGAGCCGACGCTGCGGGCCGGTCAGAGCCTCCTGGGCGGGTACGACGACGCGGACGCGAGTCGCTCGACTCACGCGACTCGCGCGGTTCCCGGGGCGGCCGTGCGCTGCCGCTGCGCTGGGCGGATGCGCCGGCGGTCGCGGCGTGCGACGAGGTGCCGGGCAGGCGACCCTTGGTGCCGGCGGGGATGTCGAGCTCCTCGAAGAGGTGCGGCGACGACGAGTAGGTCTCGACGGGCTCGGGGATGCCGAACTCGAGGGCCTTGTCGATCAGGGTCCACTTGTGCAGGTCGTCCCAGTCGACGAACGTGACCGCGATGCCCGTCTTGCCGGCGCGGCCCGTGCGACCGGCGCGGTGCAGGTACGTGTCGGGGTCGTCCGGGATCGTGTGGTTGATGACGTGGGTGACGTCGTCCACGTCGATGCCGCGGGCGGCGACGTCGGTCGCGATCAGCACGTCGTGCTTGCCGGCCTTGAACGCGGCCATGGCCCGCTCGCGCTGCTCCTGGTTCAGGTCGCCGTGGACGGCTGCGGCGTTGAAGCCGCGGTCCTTCAGCTCCTCGACCAGCTTCGCCGCCGCACGCTTGGTGCGGGTGAAGATCACGGTCTTGCCGCGGCCCTCGGCCTGCAGGATGCGGGCGATGACCTCGTCCTTGTCGAGCGAGTGCGCCCGGAAGACGAGGTGCTTGATGTTGGCCTGCATGAGGCCCTCGTCCGGGTCCGTCGCGCGGATGTGCACCGGACGCGACATGAACCGGCGGGCGAGCGCGACGATCGGCGCCGGCATCGTGGCCGAGAACAGCATCGTGTGGCGCACCTCGGGCACGGCCTGGAAGATCCGCTCGATGTCCGAGAGGAAGCCGAGGTCGAGCATGCGGTCGGCCTCGTCGAGGACGATCTCCTGCACGTGGGAGAGGTCGAGCAGCCGCTGGCGCTGCAGGTCGATGAGGCGCCCGGGGGTGCCCACCACGATCTGCGCGCCGGCCTTGAGCTGTTCGACCTGGCCTTCGTAGGCCTTGCCGCCGTAGATCGCGGCGACCGTCGTCGGGCGGTTCGAGGTCGCGAGTTCGAGGTCCTCGGCCACCTGCACCGCGAGTTCGCGGGTCGGGACCACGACGAGGGCCTTGACGCCGTGCGCGGGGTCGGCGCCGAGGCGCTGGATGAGGGGGAGGCCGAACCCGAGGGTCTTGCCGGTACCGGTCTTGGCCTGGCCGATGATGTCCTGGCCGGTGAGGGCGAGCGGGATCGTCTGCTCCTGGATCGGGAAGGGCTCGATGATGCCCTTGCCGGCCAGGGCATCGACGATGTCCTGCTCGATGTTGAGGTCTGAGAAAGTCAAAAAGGTCACCCTGTCCTATCGGGGAGTCCCGGGCAGTCTACCGGCGCGCAGAGCCCTCCGGTCGTTCCCCCTATGCTGGTGGCGTGGTGTCGTGGTGGAACCGGAAGCGCGCGGCGCAGCTCGCGGCCGCGTGGCTGGCATCGCGGAACCCGAAGAACGCTTCCCAGGTGGAGCGCCTGCAGCTCGACGACGTCAGCCCGGAGCTCGACGTCTTCCTCGGCCAGGCCGCCTACCTGCAGCTCTCGCTCTACGAGACGATGGGCCGCGCCGGAGCCGGCGCCCCGACGCTCTCCGGCCGCCTGGTCACCGGCGTGCTCGCGACCACGGCGCTCGAGCGGCACCGGTCGATCGTCGCCGAGATCGCGCAGATGGGGCAGGACCCCGCCGAGCTGATGGCACCCCACCGGGAAGCCATCGACCGCTTCCTCGAGCGGACGAGCGGCGCGGACTGGTACGAGTCGATGCTGACCGGGTACGTCACGGCGGGCATCCTGAACGACCTGTTCGCCAACCTGCTGCGCTCGTTGCCGGCGGACGTCCGCCAGCGCCTGCGTACGGTGTTCGACTCGCGCGAGGCCGCCGCCGTGGTCGAGGAGCTCAGCGCTCGCATCGACGAGGAGCCCCAGGTGGCGTCGCGGCTGGCGATGTGGGGCCGACGGCTGGTCGGCGACACGCTGCTCGTCGCCCGTTCGGCCCTGGCGTCGCACGCTCGAGAGGACCAGGAGCGGCTCGAGCCCGTCTGGACCGAGCTCATCGCGGCACACACACGGCGGATGGACGCCCTCGGGCTCACTGCCTGACCGACAGCCGGGGCCTGTGTCTGTGCTCGGCTGGTGCCGGGGCCGTCAGACGGTGCGCGCCCCGCGGGCCTTGGCAGCCTCGTAGTACGCGACGTCAGCGGCGGTGCGACGACGGCCGAGCAGCCACTCCGCTGCGAGCGCGACGGCACCGGCGCCGACGAGCGCCACGACCCAGATCCAGGTGGCGTCGTACCGCCACCCCGCCCAGGTCAGGACCTCCCAGAGGACGGCGGCCGTGATGCCGCCGACCACCGGGCCGAGCAGCTGTCCGCGCGTCGAGTGCCACGGCAGCACGAGGTGCGCGACGGCACCGCAGATCACGCCACCGAGGACGGCGAAGAGGAGTTCCATGGGTCAGGCGAGCTCGGTCAGGCGACGAAGCCGATGCGGCGGGCCTCTTCCGAGCCGAACTCGACGTAGGCGAGGGCTGCGGCGGCCACGACGTACTTGCGGCCCTTCTCGTCCTGGAGGGCCAGGTGCGTCTGGGAGGTGAGCGCCTCGGAGACGGCCTTCTCGATCTCCTCAGCGGTCTGCTTCGACTCGAAGGCGATCTCGCGGGGGCTGTTGATGATGCCGATCTTGATGTCCACGTGCTCACCATATCCGAGCACCTCACGACGGGTCCCGCACGTTCGCCGCGGGCGCACGGCAGGGGGCGGTCCGGCCGTGGCGCGGTGCCCGGGAGATGTCGGTCGCGCTCGGTACCGTACGCACGTGCCCACGACCACGCTGACGCCAGCTCCCGCGCCGACGCAGGTGTCGCGCGCGCTGGTCGACGACCCCGCGCAGGCCGAGGTGCTCGCACTGCCCGACGGCGTCCACGCGGCGGTCATCGGCGCACCGGGGACGGGCAAGACCTCGACGCTCGCGCGGCTGGTCGCCGCCCGGCTCCGTCGTCCGGACGCCGTCAGCGCCGACGGGCACGCGACCGTGCTCGCGCTGACGTCCTCGCGCACCGCGGCCACCGGGCTCCGCGACCGCCTCGCCGCCACGGTCGAGCGCGTGACCCCCGGCGCCCTGGCCCGCACCGTCAACTCCCTGGCATTCCAGATCGTCACCCACGCCGCCGCCCAGCAGGGGCAGCCGGCGCCGACCCTCCTGACCGGTGGTGAGCAGGACCGGATCCTCGGCGACCTGCTCGCGGGGCACGACGCCGACGGCACCGGACCGCACTGGCCGGACCCGATCACCGCGGTGGTGCGCGAACGAGCCGGCTTCCGCACGGCGCTCCGCGACGTCATGATGCGCGCCGTCGCGGCCGGGGTCGAGCCGGACGACATGCGGGAGCTCGCGGACGACCACGGCCGGCCCGAGTGGCGTGCCGTCGGGGACCTCGTCGACGAGTACCGCGCCACGCTCACGGCGTTCCGGACGACCAGCCTCGACGCCGCCGAACTCGTCGCCTTCGCGACCGCCGCGGTGCTCCGAGGCGAGCTCCCGCCGGCCGTCGCCGCACTGCGGCTGCTCGTGGTGGACGACACCCAGGAACTCGTCGAGGGCGAGGTCGCGCTCCTCGGGGCACTGGCCCGCGCCGGGGTGCAGGTCGTGGCGTTCGGCGACCCGGACATCGCGGCCTCGGCCTTCCGCGGCGCCGAGCCGGACGTGCTCGGTCGGCTGGCGTCCCGCCTCGGCGTCGACCGCGTGCAGGACGTCGTGCTCGGCACCGTGCACCGGCACCCCGCCCCCGTCCGTGCACTCGTCACGGGCATCACCGGCCGTGTGGGCGCGGCGGCGGCGGGTCGGCAGCGCACCGCGGTCGCCAGCCGGACCGACGGCCGCGGGGACTCCGTCCTGCACCTCGAGGGCGGCAGCCGTTCGGCGCTCGTCGTGGCGGTGGCCCGGCGGCTCCGCGAACACCACCTGCTCGACGGCGTCCCGTGGCACGAGATGGTCGTCGTCACCCGCAGCGGTGCGGCGATCCCGGAACTCGTCCGGGCGCTGTCCGTGGCCGAGGTCCCCGCCACCGCCGGAGCCGCCCCCACGCGACCCCGCGACGACTCCGCCGCGCGGTCGCTCCTCGACGCCGCCGGGGTCGCACTCGGGGTGCTGCCCCTCGACGCCGACCTGGCCACCGCGTTCGCGACGGGGCCGCTCGGGGGGCTCGACACCCTCGCGATGCGCCGACTCCGGCTCGCCCTGCGGCGGGAGGAACTCGCGGGCGGGGGCACCAGGACCGCCGACGACCTGCTCGTCGACGCGCTCGGCGCCCCGGAACGGCTCGCCACGGTCGACGCCGCCTTCGCCCGCCGGGCCACCCGGCTGGCGCGCAGCCTCGTGCAGGCCAGGACGGACGCCGAGGCCGGCGCGAGCATCGAGGAGATCCTCTGGGGGCTCTGGGAGCGCAGCGGCCTGGCGAAGGTCTGGGGCGGGCAGTCGCTCGCCGGCGGGGTCGGCGCCGCCGAGGCCGACCGACACCTCGACGCCGTCGTCGGGCTGTTCACCGCGGCGAAGCGGTTCGTCGAGCGCACGCCGGATTCTCCCGCCCGGGTGTTCGTCGACGACCTGCTCGGCGCCGACCTGGCCGAGGACAGCATCGGACCCGACCGGACGGCCGGACGGGTCCGCGTGCTGACGCCCTCCGCGACCATCGGCGTCGAGTGCGACGTCGTCGTGGTGATGGGGCTGCAGGACGGCGTCTGGCCGAACACCCGCGTGCGCGGCAGCCTGCTCGACCCGGACGGCCTGGTCCGTGCCGCCGACGGGCTCGAGCAGACCCCGGTGGACGACCGCGCAGCCGTCGTCGCCGACGAGCTCCGGCTCTTCGCCCGCGCCGTGTCCCGCGCCACCACCCAGGTCGTCATCGGCACGATCGCGAACGACGACGAGAGCCCGTCGCCGTTCGTCCGCCTGGTTCCCGTCCCGCCGGACCGACAGCCGTCCGCCCACCCGCTCTCGCTCCGCGGGCTCGCGGGCACCCTGCGCCGACGTGTCGTGACCAGCGGGGACCACGAAGCGGCCTCGGCCCTCGCCCGGTTGGCAGCCGAGGACGTCCCCGGTGCCGCGCCCGACGACTGGTACGGCATCGCGGAGCCCACGACCGAGGACCCGCTCGTCGACCTGACCGCCGACCCCGAGCCGGACCCCGTCACCGGAGAGGACGTCGCCCCGACCGTCTCCGTGTCGCCGTCGCGGATCGGCACGTTCGAGGAGTGCCCCGTGCACTGGTTCGTGCAGACCTTCGGCGGCGGTGCCCCGAGCCCGGCGATGGGCATCGGCACGATCGTGCACGAGGCCATGGAGCACGCGACCGAGGTCGACGTCGAGTCCCTCTGGGAGCGCGTGGAGTCCCGCTGGGGCGAGCTGACGTTCGAGTCGCCGTGGATCGCCGACCGCGAGCGCGCCAGGACCCGGCGGATGATCGAGGGCCTGAGCGACTACCTCCGCACCTTCGCCAGCGTCGGGCGTCGGCTGCTCGGTGCGGAGACCTCGTTCGCGCTCGTCACCGGCCCCGCCCGGATGCGCGGCAGCATCGACCGGATCGAGATCGACCCCGAGGGCCGCGTGAGCGTCGTCGACCTGAAGACCGGTCGCGGCATGCCGAGCGAGAAGAACGACATGCCCGAGCACCCGCAGCTCGGGGCGTACCAGCTCGCGGTCGAGGACGGCGCGGTGGAGGGCGTCCCCGCCGGGTCCCCGATGGCCGATGCCCGCCTGGTGTTCGTGCAGAACCCGAAGGGCGGCCACGCCTACTCGGAGCGCACCCAGCAGGCGTTCGACCCCGACGCGCGCCAGGCCTACCGCGAGCGCCTGCACGGGGTCGCCCGGGGCATGGCCGACCGCACCTTCATCGCCAACGTCGACGACCACTGCGAGAAGGCCCGTACCGGCGTCGAGTGCCGGATCCACGTCGTCGGAGAGGTCACCTGGTGAACGAGGACCTGGTCGTGACCGACACCGACACCGCGACGCAGCCGGCCAGGCCGCCCGAGCGTGACGCGGACACCATCGCCGACGCCCTCGGCCGGCCCCGTCCGACCGCGCAGCAGCGGGCCGTGATCGAGTCGCCCCTGGCACCGGCGCTCGTCGTCGCCGGAGCGGGCAGCGGCAAGACGGAGACGATGGCCTCGCGCGTCGTGTGGCTGCTCGCGAACGGCCTGGTCCGCCCCGACCAGGTCCTCGGGCTGACGTTCACCCGCAAGGCCGCCGGCGAGCTCTCGATCCGCATCAACGACCGCATCCGCGCGCTCGAGGACGCCGGCCTGATCGCCCCCGGCGACGCCTTCGAAGCGCCGACGGTCTCCACGTACAACGCCTTCGCGAACAGCGTCTTCCGGGAGAACGCGCTGCTCGTCGGCCGTGACGGCGAGTCCCAGGTGCTCACCGAGCCGTCGGCGTGGCAGCTCGCCCGTCGTGTGGTCGTGGCGGCACGGGACGACCGCCTCGCCGGACTCGACCGGAACGTCGACACGATCACCGCGGCGGTCGTGGCGCTCGCCGGTGCCGCGTCGGAGCACCTCGTCGAACCCGAGCAGCTGCGCCGGTTCGCGATCGAGTTCTCCGAGCTGCTCGAGCTGCCGGGCAACCGCGGCAAGCCCTACGCCGCCGTCACCGCTGCCGTCTCGGCCATCGGCGCGCTCGAGCCCCTGACCGACCTGGTCGCCGAGTTCCGGCGGCAGAAGGTCGACCGGGGCTTCGTCGAGTTCTCCGACCAGATCGCCCTCGCCCTCGCCGCTGCCGAGGCGGCCCCGCGCGTCGTGTCGGACCTGCGGCAGCGTTTCCGCGTCGTGCTCCTCGACGAGTACCAGGACACCTCGGTCGTGCAGACCCGGTTCCTCGCCCGGCTCTTCCGCGAGCACGCGGTGATGGCGGTCGGCGACCCGCACCAGTCGATCTACGGCTTCCGTGGGGCGAGCGCCGCGAACCTCGCCCGGTTCCCGCGTGACTTCGGCGGCGACGGGGAGCAGACAGCGCACACGTTCGCGCTGTCGACGAGCTGGCGCAACCCGGTCGACGTCCTCGCCGCCGCGAACGCCGTCGTGTCGCCGCTGTCCGAGGCCTCCGAGGTCGACGTCGAACGGTTGTCCCCGCGGCCGGGTGCCGACGCCGGAACGGTCGACGTGGTCTTCACCGAGACGCTCCCGGAAGAGGCGATCGCGGTGGCCGCGTGGTTCGAGGACCACCGGCGGCGCAACCCGTCCGGGTCGATGGCGCTCCTGCTGCGGGCGCGGAAGGACCTGGCCGCCTTCACCGCGGCGTTCACCCACCGCGGCGTGCCGTTCCACGTGCTGGGCACCGGCGGGCTGCTGCAGCGGCCGGAGATCGTGGACCTGGTGGCGTGCCTGCGGGTGCTCCACGACCCGGCCGCCGGCAACGACCTCATCCGGCTGCTCGCCGGTGCCCGGTGGCGCGTCGGCGCTGCTGACGTGGCCGCGCTGCACGCGCTCGCGAGCTGGCTGTTCAAGCGGGACCACACCCAGCAGCGCCTCGACGACGACGTGACCGCTGCGTTCCGGGCCTCGGTCGCGGCGGGGGAGCACGGCTCGGTGGTCGACGCGCTCGACTTCGTCGCCGTCGCCCCCGACGACCACGGCGCCCTGCAGGGCATCACGGACGCCGGGCGGGACCGCATGCGTCGGCTCGGGCAGCAGCTCGCGGCGCTCCGCTCCCGCGCGGCCGGGGACCTCGTCGACTTCGTGACGCTCGTCATCCAGGAGATGCACCTCGACATCGAGGTCGCGGCGCACGAGCAGGGCAGCAGCGCCTACCTCGACGCCTTCGTGGACGAACTCGCCGGGTTCGTCGGCACCGACGACCGGGCGGACCTCGGCGCCTTCCTCGGCTGGGTCGACGCCGCCGCACGCCGTGACGACATGGGTCCTCGGTCGGAGGAGCCCGAGGGCGGGACCGTGCAGATCCTGACCATCCACGGGTCGAAGGGCCTGGAATGGGACGCCGTCGCGGTGCCCCGGATGGTCGAGGGCGCGCTGCCCGCCCGGCCGCAGGAGGGCTCCTCGGGCTGGATCGGCTTCGGACGCCTGCCCTACGAGTTCCGCGGCGACGCCGACGAGCTCCCGCGCCTGGCCTGGCGCGGGCACGACTCGCAGAAGGACGTCACCCTCGCGATCGAGGCCTTCAAGGACGAGGTCAAGGCCCGCAACGAGGACGAGGAACGTCGGCTGACCTACGTCGCCCTGACCCGATCACGGCACGAGCTCCTGGTGAGCGGCTCGTTCTGGGCGGGTGGCGTGAAGCCCATGATGCCCAGCCGGTACCTCGCCGACCTGGTCGAGGCCGACGTGCTGCCGGCCGCGGCGATCCCGGAGACGACGTCCCACGAGGCCAACCCCCTCGGGGACGCTGGTGCCACGCAGTCCTGGCCGCACGTGCCCTTCGGCGACCGGGCACCGCGGGTGCTGGCAGCCGCCGACCGGGTGCGCAACGCGAACCCCGGCGCCTCGGGCCGGTACGCGGCGGACATCGACCTGCTGCTCGCCGAACGCCGGGCTGCACGGTCGGCCAGGTACCGGGTCGTCGTGCCGCACCGTGTCCCGGCGTCCGGCTTCAAGGACTACCTCACCGCACCGGACGCGGTGGCCGAGCGACTCCGGCGTCCGATGCCCGAGCGGCCCTACCGCGCCACCCGTCTCGGAACGCTGTTCCACCAGTGGGTCGAGACCCGCGGTCGGTCCGGCGGTGCGCTCGAGACCCTCGACGTCTGGGACGGCGAACTCGACCTCGACCCGGACGAGGGCCCGACGACCCCGACGGACGCGGTCGTCAGCGATGACGACGCCCAGCGGCTCGGCGCCTTCCAGGCCACGTTCGCCCGGTCGCGCTGGGCGGAGCTGACGCCGGTGGAGGTCGAGCGCGAGATCCACATCCCGTTCCTCGGGCACAGCGTCGTCTGCAAGCTCGACGCCGTGTACGAGATCGACGGCCGCATCGAGGTCGTCGACTGGAAGACGGGCAAGGCACCGTCGGGGGCGGCCGACCTCGAGCAGCGGCAGCTGCAGCTGGCGCTGTACCGGGTGGCGTACGCCGAGTTCACCGGACGTCCGATCGACCAGGTCGACGCCGTGTTCTACTTCGTGGCCGACGACCTCGAGGTCCGGCCCCGGGAACTGCTCGACCGTGCCGGACTCGAGCGGGCCTGGCAGCGGGCCGTGGGCTGACGTGAGCAGCGGGGCGGACGCGCCCCGGGCCTCCAGGCCGTGTCAGCCGAACGGACCGTGCCAGCCGAACAGACCGTGTCAGCCGGACCGACCGGGTCAACCGACCGAACCGAGTCAGCCGTGTCTAGCCGTGCCGACGTTCCGTCGACGTCAGCAGCTGCTCGACCTCACCGATCTCCATCGTCTCCGGCGAGACCGACTGCAGCGGGGCCGCCGAAGGGGCGTGCACCGCGTCGACCAGCCGGTGCATCATCGCGACGGCGTCGTCGACGACTTCCGTGCTCTTGGCCTGCACTCCGTGCAGCAGCCACTGCGCGGTCTCGAGCTCGTGGTACACCCGCGCCCGCTGGGCGAGCTGGCGGTCACGACCGCCACCGTTCGCCTCGTACGCGCTGAGGACGGTGTCGAAGGCCTCGTGCCGGCCGGGGAGCACCCAGGCCAGGTCCTTGGCCGGGTCGCCGAGCCGCAGCTCGCCCCAGCCGAGCACGCCGGTGACGTCGTCGCCGTCGACGAGCAGGGCCTCGGTGCCGAGGGCGCCGTGCACGACGGTCGGGGTGAACTGCCAGAGCTGCTGGTCGCGCGCGGCACCCTCCCAGCGCTCCTGCAGGGCGGCGGGGACGAGCTTCGTCGCGACCGCACGGTCCATCACGGACACGGCGGACCGCAGGACCTCGAACGGGGTCAGGGACGGCAGACCGGCGTCGGTCACGAAGCTCGTGGGCAGCACGTGGACGGCGGCGATGGCGCGTCCGACGCTGGTGGCCAGCTCCGGACGCTCGGCGAGCGTGCCGAGGGCGGGGTGCGCGCCGGGGACGTAGGTCGTGAGGATGGCGCGGGTCGACCCGACGGGCGCCTGTCCGCGGTACTCCGGGACGGCGAACGGGAGGCGCGACCTGATCCCGGCGCTCAGCGCCCGGATCGCGAGGAGGTCGGCCGACTGCCGGGCCTCCGCCCGCTGGTTGCGCGGTCGCCGGATCACCGACTCGCGTCCCTCGGAGTCGTGGAGGAGCGCCGACTCGTAGTCGCCGGAGGCGACCGAGCCGAGCGTGCGTGTGCCCGTGACCTCGAGTCCGGGGACGGTCGTCGTCGCCAACGCCGCTAGAGTGAACTGGGATCCCGCCATGCCCCACAGGGTAGGTCCGCTGGCGTCGCGAACGGTGCGCGCCACGCTGACCCGACCGGATGCCCGCCGTCGGCTCGCCGAGTGCGAGCCGCATCGATCCCGACCCGAGGAGTCACCCTGTGACCGAGGAGTTCGCCGCCCGGCTGCCGCTCGCCCGCAACGAGCTCGACCGCGATGCCGAGTACCGCAGCACCCCCGACCTCGGACGGGTCCTGCGCGACGACCCCTCGACGCGGTTCCTGCCCGTGCATGGCGCCGCGATGCTGCGGAACGCCGACGGCACGCTGCGCTTCGTCCCCGCCGAGTCCGTCCTGCAGTCCGCGCCGTTGATCTACCTCGGACGCTCCCTGTCCGACGCGGCCGACGCCCCGGCGGGCACCCGCTTCGTCGCGGCCCTCGTCGACGCCGACACCGCTGGCCGCATCGAACCGGACGCGGACGCCTGGGAGAACCTGCGCATGTTCGGCACGGAGCTGTCCGCTCGTGACCAGGGCCTGGCGGTCGAGGCCGTGGCGATGGCGAACTGGCACGCGGTGCACGGGTTCTCGCCCCGCACCGGCTCCGACACCGAGGTGGTCACCGGCGGCTGGGTCCGCCGCGACGACCAGGGCCACGAGCTCTTCCCGCGCACCGACGCCGCGGTGATCGTCGGCGTGACCGACCGCGACGACCGCATCCTGCTCGGGTCGAACGCGGCGTGGGACGACGACCGCTACTCGTTGCTCGCCGGGTTCGTCGAACCGGGGGAGTCGCTCGAGGACGCCGTCCGCCGCGAGGTCCACGAGGAGTCCGGCGTGCACGTCGAGGAACCCGAGTACCTCGGCTCGCAGCCCTGGCCGTTCCCGGCGTCGCTCATGGTCGGCTTCCGCGCCAGGGCACTCGACGGCGACCCGTCGACCGTCCGGCCCGACGGTGTCGAGATCCTCGACGTCCGGTGGTTCTCACGAGAGGACATCCGCGAACGTGCCGGGACCACCCTGATGCTGCCCGGTCGGACCTCCATCGCGCGGGCCATCATCGAGGAGTGGTACGGCGCCCCGCTGGACCTGCCGTGACGCCAGGCCAGCAGAGCGCCGAGCCGCAGCCGCGACCCCCGGTGCAGCCGCCGTCGCCCGAAGCGCTGCTCGCCGCCCTCGACGCTGAGCAGCGCACGGTCGCGACGACCCTGCTCGGCCCGGTCGCGGTGCTCGCGGGTGCGGGGACCGGCAAGACCCGCGCCATCACGCACCGGATCGCGTACGGCGTGGCCACCGGCACCTACTCGCCGAACCACGTCCTCGCGCTGACCTTCACGACCCGCGCCGCCGGTGAACTGCGCTCGCGCCTGCGGGCCCTCGGTGCCGGCGCGGTGCAGGCACGCACGTTCCACGCCGCGGCGATGTCGCAGCTGAGCTACTTCTGGCCGGACACGGTCGGCGGGCACGCCCCGAAGATCGTCGAGTCGAAGGCGCGGATCATCGCCCACGCGGCGGACACCGTCGGCATGCGCGTCGACAAGCCCGTGCTGCGCGACCTGGCGGGGGAGGTCGAGTGGCGCAAGGTGCAGCGCCTGACCTACGACGAGTACGAGGCCGCCGCCGCCGACCGGGCCATGCCCCGCGAGACCTCGCCGTCCCGGGTCATCGACCTGATGCGCGCGTACGAGCGGCTGAAGGACGACCGCCGGCAGCTCGACTTCGAGGACGTGCTGCTCGCGACGCTCGGGATGGTCGAGTCCGAACCGCGGGTCGCCAGCTACGTCCGGCAGCAGTACCGGTTCTTCGTGGTCGACGAGTACCAGGACGTCTCGCCCGTGCAGCACGACCTGCTCCGCGCCTGGCTCGGCGACCGGCAGGACCTCTGCGTCGTCGGGGACGCCAGCCAGACCATCTACTCGTTCGCGGGGGCGTCGAGTCGGTACCTGCTGGGCTTCGGCTCCGAGTTCCCGCGCGGGTCCGTCCTGCGCCTGGAACGGAACTACCGCTCGACACGGGAGGTCGTGCACGCCGCCAACGCCCTGATGCGCGGACGTCCCGGTGCGCTCGACCTCGCGGCGCAGCAGACCGAGCCCGGCCCGGCGCCCGTCGTCCTGCCGTGCGTGCACGACGGCGACGAGGCGGCCACGGTCTCCCGGCAGATCACCGAGCTCGTGCAGGCCGGGTCGGCCTACGGTGACTGCGCGGTGCTGTTCCGCGTCGGCGCACAGTCCGCCGCGCTCGAGGCAGCACTCGGTCGCGCCGGGATCCCGTACCGCGTGCAGGGCGGCACCCGGTTCTTCGACCGGCCGGAGGTGAAGCTCGCCGTGCACCACATGCGCGGCGAGGCGATCCGGCAGACCGATGACGAACTGACCCGGCGCGTCGGCCTGGTGCTGCAGGTCAGCGGATGGACCCCCACCGCTCCCGAGGGCACCGGCGCGGTCCGCGAGCAGTGGGAAGCCCTGCAGGCGATCATGGGCCTCGCCGAGGACGCCCCCGCCGGCACGAGCATGCAGGAGTTCACGCAGGACCTGGTCGACCGCGCCGCGACCCACCACGAGCCCGAGCTCGACGCCGTCACGCTGGCGACGCTGCACTCGTCCAAGGGCCTGGAGTGGCAGAACGTGATGATCGTCGGTGCCGCGGAGGGCCTGCTGCCGATCTCGCACGCGACCACCGAGGACGAGGTCGACGAGGAACGGCGGTTGTTCTACGTCGGACTGACCCGAGCGCGGCGCAGCGTGACCGTCATGTGGTCACGGCAGGGGTCGTCGCGCGGGGGTGCCCGCGCGCCGAGTCGGTTCCTGGCAGCCCTCGACACGCACACCGCGGGTGCGGCCGCACCGGTCGTCGGCTGACCGACAGGTCGTCCCGCTCGAACACGAGCTGGTCGGTCCCCGGCGCGACGGTGGTGCGCGGCAGGAGCTCGACCACCGACCGTGCGACGGCCGCGGCGACCGCGCCGGTGCGCCACGGTGAGAGCGGCGCCGCGGGACGTCCCCACACCTGGGCGGCGATCGCGGGCCACGCGGGGTCGTCGTCGACGTGCGCGTACTCCAGGCACTGCAGGCACGGGCCGCTGCCCGGCACGACGAGCGGCCCGACGCGGACCCGGCCGTCGCCCACGACGACCGGCAGGTGCGGTGTGCCGCGGCGCGTCCACGCCGAGCGGAGCGCCGGGTCGACGACGTGGTCCGCGACGACGACGGCGATGCGGGGGTCCGGGTCCGGCAGCGCGACGGGGCCGCCGCGGGGAGCCGTGGTGCGGACGACGGTGATGCCCTCGCCCGTCAGGAAGGCGTCCAGCGTCGACGCGAGGGCGCCGGTGCCGTGGACCTCGACCCGGGTGAGCGGCTCCGGCAGCATGTCGAGCACCGCCGGGGACGCCGCCCCGAGCACCTGCGCCGCCACCTCGGGGCGACACCGGACGCTCGCCGCGAGGCCGGACAGGGCGTCGCGGCTGGTCTCCCGCCGGAGGGCGCAGAGGAAGCGTTCCTCGGCCGTGGTCGGCACCCCGATCACGGCGCGCGGCGGGTCGACGCCGAGCTGGACGGTCGCCGGGTCACGCCAGACGAACTCGAGCGACGGATCGATGCGGATGCCCATGCGTCCACCGTGGCGGACGCGCGGAGCGGACGGGCGGTCGCCGGGGGATCTGTGGAGAACCCGCCGGACCGCCGGCCGCGCGCCGGGGCCGACCCGGGCCTCCCGGTCGGGTCAGCGCGGGCCGGCGTCCGGTGCCGGACCGGTCGCGTCGGGACCGTCGCCGGGCTCGTCGTCGATCCCACCGGACTCGTCCTCACGCGGCCGCGAGCCGGTGGCGTCGTTCAGCAGGTCCTCGAGCGCCCGGTCGAACTCGTCGTCCTCCTGGGTGTGCCCGGGGTTCCGGAGCCGTGCGACCAGCGCGTCCGGGGCGTCGACGTCCTCGGACGTCGGCACCAGGTCGAAGTGCTCCCACAGGGCGTCCCGCTGCTCGGCGCCGAGCTCGTCGGTGACGCGCTGCCACATCGCTGCGGCCTCGCGCAGGCGACGGGGGCGGAGTTCGAGGCCGACGAGCGTGGCGAACGCCGACTCGGCCGGTCCGCCGGCTGCCCGTCGACGACGGACGGTCTCGGCGATCGCACCGGACCGGGGCAGGCGTGCGGTGGCCGCGGCGGTGACGGTGTCGACCCAGCCCTCCACCAGGGCGAGCATCGTCTCGAGGCGCGCCAGGGCGGCGTCCTGCTCGGGGGTGCGCGGCGGGATCAGCGCACCGGACGCGAGGGCGTCGCGGAGCTGCTCCTGGTCCGTGGGGTCGATGTCGGCAGCGAGTTCCTCGACCCGGTCGAACGGGATGTGGATGCCGCGGGCGTACTCCGTGATCGAGGAGATGATGTGCAGCCGCAGCCAGCGCGCCGAGCGGAACAGCCGCGCGTGGGCGAGCTCGCGGACGGCGAGGTAGATGCGGACCTCGTCCACGGGGACGTCGAGGCCCTCGGCGAACTCGGCGACGTTCTGCGGCAGGAGTGCGGCGACCTGCTCGTCGAGGAGGGGGACGCCGACGTCGCCGCCCGACACGACCTCCTTCGAGAGCTGTCCGACGACCTGGCCGAGCTGGATCGCGAAGAGTGCTCCACCCACCCCGCGCATGGCCTTCGAGACGTCACCGAGCATCGCCTTGAGCTCCTCGGGTGCGCGCTGGTCGATCGCCTCGGTCAGGGCACCGGCGATGCTCGCGGCCACGGGTTCGGCGATCTGCGTCCACACGGGCGCGGTCGCCTTCGCCCACTGCTCGCGGGTGTACAGGCTCGGCGTGGCGGTGAGCTCGGCCACGGTGGTGACCTCGTCGAGCCACAGTGCCGCGACCTGGAAGGCCTGGTCGCTCGCCTGGCTGGTCGCCGGGTCGATGCCGTGGGCGCCGTCCTTCGCGATCGCCGTCGCGCGTTCGGCCGTCACCGTGAAGTCGATGCCGTCGCCGCCGCTCTGCGCCGCACGCTGCAGCTGGCTCATCAGGTTGGCCACGAAGGCCGGGTCGTTCGGCAGGCCAGCGGCGCCCGCGAGCTGCGACGGGTCGATCTGGCCCTCTCCGGCGAGGAGCTTGCGGAGCATCTCCTGGAAGTCGTCGTCCGGCCCCGGCTGCGGTTCATCAGGCATGCCGACTACGCTAATCGCTGCTCGTGGGGCCGCGCCTGGGACGGCCCCGTGGGATCGCTCCTCCGGGTGCGCCCAGGGCGAACAGCGCCGGAAGGACCCCGTTGACCATCTTCGCGACCGCCCCCCGCCGCCGCTCCCGCCGTCGGACCGTCGGGTGGACGTTCGTCGTCGGCGCCGTCGTCCTGGCGATCGTGGCGAGCGTGCTGCCGAGCCCGTACGTCATCGAGCTGCCCGGCCCGGTGTTCAACACCATCGGCACGCAGAAGCAGGGCACCGGCAAGGACGCCAAGGACGTCGAGCTCATCGAGATCGACGGCCACCAGACCTACCCGACCGCCGGTGCGCTCGACATGCTGACCGTCAGCGTCCAGGGCACCGCGACGCAGCGACCGCCGTGGACGAGCGTCATCCGGGCGCTCTTCACGAAGTCGCAGGCCGTGGTCCCCGCCTCGGCGATCTACCCACCCGGCACGACGACCGAGCAGGTGGACAAGCAGGACGCCGCCGACATGACGAACTCCCAGCAGTCAGCCGTCGCCGCCGCACTCATCCAGCAGGGGGAGCGGATCCCCACCACGCTCGAGGTCGGCACCGTCGCGAAGGGCTCCCCGGCGGACGGCGAGATCCGCACGGGCGACGTCATCACCGCCTTCGACGGCAAGTCCCTCACGACGAACGCGGACGCCACCACGCTGCGCGGGCTCGTCGCCGACCACGGCACGTCCAGCCCGGCGACCGTCACGATCCGCCGGGGCGACGCCACCCGCCAGGTCCGGGCCACCCCGGTCGACCAGGACGGCACGGCCCTGCTCGGGGTCGGCGTCGTGGAGAAGTACGACTTCCCGTTCGACGTGTCGATCAAGCTGCAGGACGTCGGCGGCCCGAGTGCCGGCATGATGTTCGCTCTCGGGATCATCGACGAGATCACCCCGGGCAAGCTCAACGGCGGCAAGCACGTCGCCGGCACCGGCACGATCACCGCCGGCGGCGAGGTCGGCCCCATCGGCGGCATCCGCCAGAAGCTCTACGGCGCGAAGGCGGCGGGAGCGACCGTGTTCCTCGCCCCGGCGTCGAACTGCGACGAGGTCGTCGGTCACGTCCCCGACGGACTCGACGTCTACGCCGTGAAGACCCTGGACCAGGCGGTCTCCGACCTCGGCACGATCGCGAGCGGGAAGAGCACGGCCGGCCTCGCCACCTGCGGTCGCTGACCGGCGGTTCCCGACCGCCTGTCCCGTCGACGGGACCGGCGTCGGTGACCTGCACCGAGCCTCCAGTCCGGTCTGGAGGCTCGGGGGCGCTTCCTGAGATCGGGTACAGCTTCACTGTCGGCGGCGTCCCATAGGATCGTGGGACTGACGGCCCGGTGCGCCGGGCCGGCCGGTCCGACACGTCTGGAGCACATCACGTGACGACAACCTCGTCCACCTCGTCCACTGCGGGCCGGCGTTCGCCGCGTGTCCCGATCGTGGTCACGATCATCGTGCTGGCCGCACTGGTGATCGCCTTCTTCATCTTCGCCAGCCTGTACACCGACTACGCGTGGTTCGCGCAGCTCGGCTTCCAGCAGGTGCTGACCACGCGGTGGATCGCGGGGGCGGTGATGTTCTTCGCCGGCTTCCTCGGCATGGCCGTGCCGGTCTACCTGAGCATCCTGTTCGCGTTCCGGTTCCGACCGGTCTACGCCAAGCTCGGGTCACAGCTCGACCGCTACCAGCAGGTCATCGAGCCGCTCCGCCGGGTCGTGATGATCGGCATCCCGGTCGTCCTCGGCATCTTCGCCGGACTCGCGACGGCACCCCGCTGGAGCATGGTCCTGGAGTACTTCAACCGGACCCCCTTCGGCAAGAAGGACCCGCAGTTCGGACTGGACATCGGCTTCTACGTCTTCGAGCTGCCGTTCTGGCGCTCGGTCGTGGCCTACTCGTCCGCGGTGGTCCTCATCGCCGGGCTCGCCGCGCTCGCCGCGTGCTACCTCTACGGCGCCATGCGGTTCGGTGGGCGAGAGGTCCGGATCTCCCGTGCCGCCCGCGTGCAGCTCGCGATCACGGCCGCGCTCTACATCGCCCTGCAGGCCGTCAGCCTGTGGCTCGACCAGTACGCGGCGCTGACCAAGAACAACTCGCT
Source organism: Curtobacterium sp. VKM Ac-2865 (assembly GCF_015350905.1). GTDB lineage: Bacteria > Actinomycetota > Actinomycetes > Actinomycetales > Microbacteriaceae > Curtobacterium. Next base: position 33,405 of record NZ_JADKRZ010000005.1, read on the forward strand.
GATCACCGGTGCGCAGTACACCGAGGTCAACGCCACGATCCCCGGTCGCGAGATCATGGCGGGCATCGCGGCGATCGTCGCACTGCTCTTCATCGTCACCGCGGTCATCGGCCGCTGGCGGATCTCGATCGTCGGCACCGGGCTGCTGCTCGTCTCCGCGATCGTCATCGGCGGCATCTACCCGTGGATCGTCCAGCGCCTGCAGGTCGCCCCGAGTGAGCGGTCGTTCGAGTCCGCGTACATCCAGCGGAACATCGACGCCACCAGGGACGCCTACGACGTGTCCGGGGTGAAGGAGTCGAACTACGACGCCACCACGTCGCCGTCCACCGGTGCCCTGGCGCAGGACGCCCAGACCACGGCGAACATCCGCCTGATCGACCCGAAGATCGTGTCCGACACGTTCAGCCAGCTGCAGCAGTCGCGGCAGTACTACAAGTTCCCGTCCGAGCTCGACGTCGACCGCTACGACATCAAGGGCAAGACCGAGGACACCGTGATCGCGGTCCGCGACATCGACCTCGACGGCCTGAGCGCCAAGGCGAACACGCAGTACAACCGCACGTTCGTCTACACGCACGGCTACGGCGTCGCTGCGGCCTACGGCAACCAGCGCGCCAGCGACGGCAAGCCGGTGTTCCTTGAGTCCGGCATCCCGACCACCGGCGCCCTCGGTGACTACCAGCAGCGCGTGTACTTCGGCGAGACCTCGCCCGGCTACTCCATCGTCGGTGCACCCGAGGGCTCCAAGAACGTGGAGCTCGACTACCCGTCCGGCTCGGACGACGACAACGGCGGCAACGCGACGACGACCTACAAGGGCGACGGCGGACCGACGATCGGCAACTTCTTCAACCGGCTGGTCTACGCCGCGAAGTTCCAGTCGGAGCAGATCCTGCTCTCGAACGCGGTCAACAAGGACTCGCAGATCCTGTACGACCGCAACCCGATCACCCGCGTCCAGAAGGTCGCGCCGTACCTGACGCTGGACAGCGACGCCTACCCGGCGATCGTGAACCACCGCCTGCAGTGGATCGTCGACGGCTACTCGACCTCGGACGCGTACCCGTACTCGCAGAGCCAGAGCCTCGCCGACAGCATCAACGGCACCGAGTCCTCGACGTTCCGCACGGACCAGGTCAACTACATCCGCAACTCGGTGAAGGCCACGGTCGACGCCTACACGGGCAAGGTGACCCTCTACACGTGGGACACGAAGGACCCGGTGCTGAAGACCTGGCAGAAGGTCTTCCCGACGTCGCTGAAGCCGGTCTCCGCCATGAGCGCCGACCTGCTCGACCACGTCCGGTACCCGACCGACCTGTTCAAGGTGCAGCGCTCGATCCTCGGCACGTACCACGTGACCAACGCCAACTCGTTCTACTCGGGTGACGACGCCTGGACGACGCCGACCGAGCCGACGAGCGGGTCGAACGACGCCGACACGACGGCGGCGAACACCACCACGACGACGACCGCACTGGGCACCCAGACGTCAGCGGCACGGGCGAACCTGCAGGACCCGTACTACCTGACGATGAAGGTGCCGGGGCAGGGGACCGCGTACTCGCTCTACACGACGTACATCCCGCAGCAGACGGGGTCGAACGCGCGGAACGTGCTGACCGGGTACCTCGCCGTCGACTCCGACGCAGGGGGCTCCGGCAAGGGCAAGCGGGCGTCCGGCTACGGCAAGCTCACGTTGCTGACGATCCCGAAGACCGACAACATCCCCGGTCCGCTGCAGGTGCAGAACCTGTTCAACTCGGACACCACGGTGTCGCAAGAGCTGAACATCCTGAAGCGCGGCAACAGCACCGTCAAGCAGGGCAACCTGCTGACGCTGCCGGTCGGCGGTGGGTTCCTCTACGTGCAGCCCGTCTACGTGCAGTCCACCTCGAGCGGCTCCTACCCGCTGCTGCAGAAGGTCCTGGTGGCCTTCGGGGACAAGATCGCGTTCGAGGACACCCTCGACGAGGCCCTCAACCAGCTGTTCGGTGGTGACTCCGGCGCTGCCGCAGGTGACCAGGGTGCCGCCGCGGGCGGATCCGACACCGGGACGGACAACGGCTCGGACAACGGGACGGCTGACTCCGGCTCGGACGCCGGGACCGGCAGCGGTTCGACCGGCGGCTCGTCGTCCGACTCGGACGACCCCGCCGTGCAGAAGGCCCTCGCTGACGCCAGTGCGGCCCTGCAGGACCGCCAGCAGGCCTACGCGGACAACGACCTCGTCGCTGCCGCCGAGGCTGACCAGCGTCTGCAGGACGCCATCCGGGCCGCGGTCGAGGCCGAGGAGTCGGCCAGCTCCAGCAAGTGACGACACGGGCGGGGTGGCCGATTTGGCACCCCGCCCGTTGCCGTGTAAGCTTCTAAACGTGCCGCGGGGTGGAGCAGTTCGGTAGCTCGCTGGGCTCATAACCCAGAGGTCGTAGGTTCAAATCCTGCCCCCGCAACCAACGCGACACAAGAAGCCCCGGTCCTCACGGACCGGGGCTTCTTCGTGTTCTGGGCGCGTTCCGTCCGGACCCCGTTCCGGACCCCGTTCCGGACAGGAGGCTGATCACCAGCTGGTGGGGAGCCTCCCGTCCGTCTCCTGGTGGCGACGCGACCCGGCCTGCTGGCTCAACCCGTCGCGCGCTTGCCGCGGACCCCGTGCCCGAGCGTTGTGATCCGCTCGAGTTCCGACGGGGTGAAGGACACGGCTGCTGCGGCGACGTTCTCGGCGACACGTCGGGGGCTCCGCGATCCCGGGATCGGCACGATGTCGTCGCGCTGCGCGAGGATCCAGGCGAGCGCGAGCTGCGAGAGCGAGATGCCCTTCGCCTCCGCCAGCTCCGTCAGGCCGGCGACGACCGCGGTGTTCGCGTCCCAGTGCTCGGGAGCCCACCACTCCAGCCACTGCCGGATGTCGTCCTCCGCGTAGGCGGACCGGGGCTGGACGGCGCCACTGAGGAAGCCGCGCGCCAGTGGTGAGTACGCGACGAGTCCGATGCCGAGTTCGTCGACGACGGGGAAGAGCTCCTCGGACTCGCGCGCGAAGACCGAGTACTCGGTCTGCAGGACGGAGATCGGGTGGACCGCGTTCGCCCGCCGGATGTTCTCGGCGTCCGTGTTCGACAGGCCGAGGTAGCGGACCTTGCCGGCCTCGACGAACTCCTGCATGACGCCGACGACGTCCTCGATCGGGACCTGCGGGTCGTGGACGTGCTGGTAGAGCAGGTCGATCGAGTCGGTCCCGAGGTTGCGGAGGCTGGTGTCGACGACCTGACGGATGTGGTCCGGCCGCGAGTCCTGGCCGTAGGTGTCGGTGAAGCCGAACTTGGTGGCGATCGTGACCTCGTCGCGGATGGGCGCGAGGGCGGCGCCGAGGAGTCGCTCGCCCGAGCCCCAGCCGTAGAGCTCCGCGGTGTCGAAGTGCGTGACGCCGAGGTCGTGGGCGTGGCGGATCGCGGCGATCGACTCCGTGTCGTCGCCGGGGCCGTACGCGAAGGTCGTGCCCATCGCGCCGTAGCCGATGGCGCTGACGACGAGGCCCTGTCGTCCGAGTGTGCGGTGTTGCATGGTCGTCCTTCCGAGGGGTGATGTGCGTGCGAGTGGCACTGTACGCCAGATATGGCAGAGGCTGTCAAGTATGGCGGGAACTGTCGAAGCGGGTCGCCCGACGATAGGCTCGGTGCATGAGCGAGACGACGGCGGGGAGCCGACCAGGACTGCGGGACCTCACCCGCGACGCTGTCCGCGCCCGCATCGCTGCCGTCGCCATGGCGCGGTTCGACGCCGACGGGTTCGACCGGGTCACCGTCGAGCAGGTCGCGGCCGAGGCGGGGATCTCTGCCAGGAGCTTCCACCGGTACTTCCCGGCGAAGGAGGACGCCGTCATCGGCGACCCGGCGCGGCACAGTGAGGTGCTCGCGGCGGCCTTCCGTGACCGGCCGACCGACGAGCCGGTCTGGAGCGCGCTGCGCGAGGCCTTCGCGACGATGCTCCTGCGCGGCGACGGCGGCGATCCCGTGACGGCTCGGCGGTCGGTCCGGGTGATGACGAGCACGCCGTCGCTCCGGGCGCGGAACCTCGAGAAGCACCATGCGTGGGCCGAGGTGCTCGTGCCGCTGGTCGCCCGACGGCTCGGCGGTGGGGAGCGGCTCGGCGGTGCTGATGTCGATCTACGTGCGCGGACGGTCGTGCAGGCGGCGCTGGGGTGCTTCGACGTGTCGATCACGGCGTGGGCGACCGGTGACGACGCTGACGTGACGGGGATCCTCCGGCGGTCGTTCGACGTGCTCGACGTGCGGTAGCGGGTTCGCTGCTGGCGCGCGCCGGTACGGCGGCGGTTAGCCTGGCCCCGTGACGACACTGACCATCGCCGCGGCCCAGTTCGCCCCCGTGGACGACCCCGCCGCGAACCTCGAGACCGTGCGGGCGGCGGCGGAGGACGCGGCGGCCCGCGGCGCCCAGCTCCTGGTCACGCCCGAGTACACGTCGTACTTCACGGCGGACATCGACGACCGGTTCGTCGCGGCAGCGCAGCCGCTCGACGGGCCCTTCGCCACCGGGCTCCGACGGATCGCCCGGAGCACCGGGGTGGCGCTCGTGGTCGGGGTGGCCGAGGCCGGCTCCGATGGCTCGCGGTTCCGGAACACGCTCGTCGCGATCGGTCCCGACGGGGCGCTCGTGTGCACGTACCGCAAGGTGCACCTCTACGACGCGTTCGGCGCACGTGAGTCCGACCGGATCGAGCCGGGGGACCCCGAGCAGCTGCCGGTGTTCGAGCTCGGCGGTCTGCGTGTCGGCCTCGAGACCTGCTACGACCTGCGGTTCCCGGAGGTCACGCGGCGGCTCGCCGCCGGTCCGGCCACCGCGGGTCCGGCCACCGCGGGTCCGGCCGGTGCCGACGTCGTGCTCGTGCCGGCGGAGTGGGTGCGCGGGCCGGGGAAGGAACACCACTGGCGGACGCTGCTCACGGCGCGTGCGATCGAGAACACCGTGTGGGTGGTCGGTGTCGGCCAGGCGCCGCCGATCGGCATCGGGGCGTCGGTCGCACTCGACCCGTCCGGTGTCGCCGTCGCCGCGCTCGGAGCGGCCCCTGGGCTCCTCGTCACCACGGTGGACACCGACGTCACGGACGCGGTGCGGCGTACGAACCCCTCGCTCGCCCTGCGGCGGTACGACGTGACGGTCCGGGGCGACGGCGCGGGCGCCGCCGACCTCACGCCCCGCTGAGGGTCGCGAGCCGCGCGGCCGCGTCCTCGAGCACGGACTTCCGCTTGCAGAACGCGAAGCGCACCAGCGACCGGTAGCCAGCGGCGTGGTCCGGGCGGACGAACGCCGACACCGGGACGCCCACGACCCCGGCCCGGTGCGGCAGCTCGAGGCAGAAGGCCCGCGCGTCCTCGTACCCGAGCGGCGCGGTGTCCGCGATGACGAAGTAGCCGCCGTCTGGCCGGTGCACCCCGAAGCCCGCCGCGGTGAGGCCCGCCGCCAGCACGGCGTGCTTGGCTGCGAGGTCCGCCGCGATCCCGGTGAAGACCGCATCCGGCAGGCGGAGCCCGACGGCGACGGCCGGCTGGAACGGCGCGCCGTTGACGAAGGTCAGGTACTGCTTGACGGTGGTGATCGCCGTGACGAGCGCCGGGGGAGCGGTGAGCCAGCCGACCTTCCAGCCGGTGGTGCTGAAGGTCTTCCCGGCGCTCGACACCGTGACGGTCCGCTCGCGGGCGCCGGGCAGCGTGGCGATCGGAACGTGCGGCGCGTGCGGCACGTGCGTCTCGTTCGCCGGGTTCTCCGGGTTCTCGGTGTCGAAGGTCAGGTGCTCGTAGACCTCGTCGGTGATGATCACCGCGTCGTGGCGTTCGGCGAGCTCGACGACGACGCGCAGGACCTCGGTCGGCAGCACTCGTCCGGTGGGGTTGTGCGGGGTGTTGACGAGGACGGCGCGCGTCCGGTCCGAGAACGCCGCGCGGAGCGTGGACTCGTCGGGCAGGAAGTCGGGCGCGGTGAGTGGCACCGTGACGTGGGTCGCGCCGGCCAGACGGATCAGGGCACCGTAGGCGTCGTAGAACGGCTCGAACGTGACCACCTCGTCGCCCGGCTCGACCAGTGCGAGGAGCGTGGCCGCGAGCGCTTCGGTCGCGCCGGCGGTCACGAGGACCTCCTGGTCGGGATCGACCTCGAGTCCGTACCAGTGTCGTTGATGCTCGGCGATCGCCAGGCGCAGGCCGGGGGTCCCACGCCCCGGCGGGTACTGGTTCACGCCGTCGCGGATGGCTTGGACCGCCGCGTCGAGGACCTCGGCGGGGCCGTCCTCGTCGGGGAAGCCCTGCCCGAGGTTGAGCGCTCCGGTGCTCGCTGCCAGGGCGCTCATCTCGGCGAACACGGTGGGGGCCGGGACGCCGTCGGGGCCGAGGAGCATCGCGCCCTCCGCCGCTCGCAGCCAGGGTCCGGTGTGCCGCATGGGGTTCCCTCCGACGGGCGCTCGCGCTGGACGGTCCCCAACCTAGTGCGTCCGCTCCGTCCCTCTGGGGAGTGCGTCCACAGGTGACGCATAAGCTCGCCTCAAGGCACTTGCAGGGTCGTCATCAGGACTCCCCAGGCTCGTGCGACAGACTGCACGAGCTTGAAAGGAGCACGTCCAGCATGACCGACACCACGCCCAACGGGCACGGCGACGACATCCGTCCGGACGACACGACCCATGGGGTCACCGCCGACGATGCCGCGCAGCAGACGGGCGACGACGGCGCGTCGACGCCGAACGACGCACCGACCAGCGCGAGCGGGCAGGAGGCCCCGGGCGCGAGCACGGATGCCGACCACACCGACGTGATCCACCCAGCTTCCTCGGCCGGCGACACCGACCAGTACACGGCGCCGTACCCCACGGCGCAGTACGGCAGCGACCAGCAGTACGGCTCGGGACAGCAGTACGGGACGGACCAGCAGTACGGGCAGGGCCAGTCCGGCCAGCAGTCGCCGTACGGCCAGGGCGACTCGGGCCAGTACGGCCAGCAGTCGCAGTACGGCCAGCAGAGCCAGTACGGCCAGAGCCAGTACGGGCAGGACCAGTACGGCTCTGGCCAGTCCGGGTACGGCCAGCAGTCGCAGTACGGCCAGCAGAGCCAGGACCAGTACGGCCAGCAGGGCCAGTCCGGCCAGCAGGACCGCCCCCGCTACGGCGAGTACGCCCAGGGCTCCGCGCAGGCCCCGACCTCGGCGCACGAGCAGCCGACGAGCCAGTACGGCTCCAGCCAGTCCGGGTACGGCCAGTACGGGTCGAGCCAGTACGGCTCCGGCCAGTCCGCGTTCGGCCAGTCGGCGCAGGCGCCCACCTCGAGTGCCTACGGCGACCAGGACGGCGCTCCGCGCAACGGCCACTACTTCTCCGGCTCCACCGCGGCCGGCGCGTCCGGCGCAGCGGCGGGGACGTCCACCACGTCGAAGGGCCGGTCGCGCCTCGTGCTCCCGCTCATCGGAGCCCTCATCGTCGGCGCGCTCGTCGGCGGCGCTGCCGGCGGCGGTTGGGTGGCAGCCACGTCCAACGGCGGCTCCGTCGTCAGCTCGTCGGGCTCCGGCGGCGGCAACCTGACGGTCAACGACTACAACTCGGCGACCGTGGTCACCGCTGTTGCCGCGGCAGCCACACCGTCGGTCGTCACGATCAACGTCTCCGCGTCCAGCGAGGCCGGCACCGGCTCCGGCGTCGTCCTCACCAAGGACGGCTACATCGTCACGAACACCCACGTGGTGACCCTCGACGGCGACAGCTCCGGCGGCACCATCAAGGTGACGACCTCGAACGGCGAGATCTACTCCGGCAAGCTCGTCGGCACCGACCCCACGGTCGACCTCGCGGTGATCAAGATCGACGCCACCGACCTGAAGCCGATGGCCTTCGCGGACTCGTCGAACCTCAACGTCGGTGACACCGCCGTCGCGATCGGTGCCCCGCTCGGGCTCTCCAACACGGTGACGGACGGCATCGTGTCGACCCTGAACCGCAGCATCCAGGTCACGTCGAGCGACCCCAAGGCCGGCGGCGACTCGAACGAGGGCCAGGGCAACAACGGCAACGGCCCGTTCGACTTCTGGGGCAACGGCGACAACGGCTCGAGCTCCGGCGCCTCCGCGACCGTCTCGCTCCCGGTCATCCAGACCGACGCGTCGATCAACCCCGGCAACTCGGGTGGTGCGCTCCTGGACTCCAAGGGCAAGCTGATCGGGATCAACGTCGCGATCGCCAGCGCCGGAGCCTCGGACTCGTCCGGCTCGCAGGCCGGCAGCATCGGCGTCGGGTTCTCGATCCCGTCGAACCTGGTCAAGCGCGTCGCGAACGAGATCATCGACAAGGGCTCCGCCACGCACGGCCTGCTCGGCGCGACGGTCGGCGACGCGAACGAGGACGCCAAGGCGACCCAGATGGGCGCCCTCATCAAGTCGGTGTCGTCCGGCGGTGCCGCCGCCGGTGCCGGTCTGCAGAAGGGCGACGTCGTCACCAAGATCGGTGACGCCACCGTCGCCGACGCGACCGACCTCACCGCGCAGGTCCGGTTCTTCGCCGGAGGCGCGAAGACCACCATCACCTACGTCCGCAACGGCGACACCCGCCAGGCCGACGTGACCCTCGGGACGTACGACAGCAAGAGCTGACGCGACCCACCACAGACGGGAGGCACGGTATCAGCTGGCACCGTGCCTCCCGTCTGTGCGCGCTCACCCGTCCCACCCAGCGCGAGCGGGCGGGACACCCGCGTGCCCGGCTGCCCTGACCCCGCGCTTGCGCCCGCTCGCGCTCAGAACGCCGAGCGGGCGAAATGCCCGCGTACCTGGCGGACTCGACCTCGCGTTTCCGCCCGCTCGCGCTCGCAACGCCGAGCGGGCGGTATGCCCGCGTGCCCAACGGACCCGACCCGACGTTTCCGCCCGCTCGCGCTCACAACGCCGAGCGGGCGGAATGCCGGCGTGCGGGGCGGGCACGACCACGGTGTTCTGCCCGCTCGGCCAGGGGGAGCGGGGACGAGGGTGCGGGGGATCGGGCGCGCAGGGGGACGACAGGTGGGGGTGTCCGGGGATTGATAGGCTGCAGGTCGCTCACCGCCAGGACCCCGAGGGATCGCATGCAGACAGACGGACAGCGCCTGCCGGGCGTCTCGTACGTGATGCCCGTCCTGAACGAGGTCACCGAGGTGCGCGCTGCCGTCGCGAGTCTCCTCGACCAGGACTACGCGGGGCCGTTCGAGGTCGTGCTGGCGCTCGGTCCCTCCATCGACGGCACGAACGAACTCGTCGCCGAGATGAGCGCCGCCGACCCCCGCATCCGCGCGGTCGACAACCCGGTGGGCTCCACGCCCGCCGGCCTCAACGTGGCGATCCGCGCATCGGAGCACCCCGTCGTGGTCCGGGTGGACGCGCACTCCGTCCTGCCGCCGGACTACACGCGCATCGCCGTCAGGACCCTGACCGAGTCCGGCGCGGACAACGTCGGCGGGATCATGCGGGCCGAGGGCCGGACGCCGTTCGAGAAAGCGGTGGCGCTCGCCTACGGCAGCCGCGTCGGCCTCGGCGGGACCCCGCACCACGTCGGCGGACAGGCCGGACCGGCCGAGACCGCCTACCTCGGTGTCTTCCGGCGCGACCGTCTGTTCGCGGTCGGGCTGTTCGACGAGGGCATCAAGCGTGGCCAGGACTGGGAGCTGAACCGGCGGTTGCGGACCACCGGCGGCACCGTCTGGTTCACGCCGGAGCTCGTCGTGACCTACCGGCCGCGACCGAGCCTGAAGCGGCTGATCCGGCAGTTCGTCGCCACGGGGCTGTGGCGGGGCGAGCTCGCCAGACGGTTCCCGGCGGGTAACGGCCTGCGGTACTTCGTGCCTCCGGTCATGGTGGCGGGGCTCGGCCTCGGGCTCATCGCCGGGATCGTCGGTGTCATCGGCGCAGCACTCGGCAGTGCTGCCGCGTGGGCGCTGCTCGGGTTCGTCGTCCCCGCGGTCTACCTGGTGTTCGTCGTCGTCGGCGCACTGGCGGTCTCCCGTCGCTCCGACGCGGCCACACGGGCGTGGCTGCTCGTCGTCCTGCCCTGCATCCACATCGGCTGGGGGGTCGGGTTCATCGTCGGGTTCCTGACGCGGACCTCCGAGCTGACCACCCACACCGGACGGTGACGCACGTGAGCGACTCCCAACACGACCGTGGCGAACGCGGCTACGCCCACCCCACCTCCATCGCCGAGCTGCGGGCGGTGGCGCAGCCGGACGAGGTCCGAGCGCGCGCCAACGCCGAGCACTGGACCGCGTCGCTGTACCTCCGGGACATCTCGCCGTACCTGACCTGGGTGCTGCTGAAGACCCGCGTCAGCGCGAACCAGGTGACCGGCCTGATGATCCTGGTCGGGTGGTCGGTCGCCGCGGCACTGCTCATCCCGGGGTTCTGGGGCGCCGCACTGGCGCTCGTGCTCGGGCAGCTGCAGATGCTCGTCGACTGCTCGGACGGCGAGGTCGCCCGGTGGCGCGGCACCCGGTCACCCGCCGGGGTCTTCCTCGACAAGGTCGGGCACTACACGACCGAAGGACTCATCCCCATCGCTCTCGGCGTCCGTGCCGCGACGTGGCCGATCCACGGGGCGGACTGGATGTGGACGACGATCGGGTGCGCGCTCGGCCTGGTCATCGTGCTGAACAAGGCGTTGAACGACATGGTCCACGTGGCGCGCGCCAACTCCGGTCTCGAGAAGCTCGTCGACCGTCGAGACGCCTCGACGGCACCGTCGGGCCGACGACTCGCCTCGCTGCGCAAGGTCGCCCGCTTCCTGCCGTTCCACCGGCTGTACCACTCGGTCGAGCTCTCCATCCTGGCGTTCGTCTTCGCGCTGATCGGGCTCGTCGTCGGCCACCCGCTGGTGGACCGGGTCCTGGTCGGGGCGCTCCTGCCGCTGGCGGTCATCGCCACCGCCGGGCACTTCCTGGCGATCATCTCGTCGAAGCGGGTCCGCGCGTGACCCCGTCCACCGCCAGGCGTCACGCGGTCCCACACCGCGACCGTCCGCGCATCGCCGTCGTGAGCCTGTCCCAGGGCACCCGCCCGGACGACCTGCGTCGGGGACTCGACAGCGTGCTCGCCCAGCAGGGCGTCGAGCTCGACGTCGTCTGCGTCGGCAACGGCTGGCAGCCGACGGGGCTGCCGGAGGGTGTCCGGTCGCTGGCGCTCCCGGAGAACGTCGGGATCCCAGCTGGGCGGAACGCGGGCGCCGAGGTCGTCGACGGCGACTACGTGTTCTTCCTCGACGACGACGCCTCGATCCCGTCGGAGACGTTCCTGCGGGACGCCGTCGCGCTGTTCGAGCGGGACCCGTCCCTCGGGCTCGTGCAGCCCCGGGTGGTCGACCCGTCCGGCGCGACGAACCCGCTGCGGTGGGTGCCGCGCATCCGGAAGGGCGACCCGACCGAGTCGTCACCCGTCTTCTCCGTGTGGGAGGGCGCCGTCGTGCTGCCCATGGACGTGTACCGCGCCGTCGGTGGGTGGGGTGCGCCGTACTTCTACGCGCACGAGGGCATCGAGCTCGCCTGGCGCGTCTGGGACGCCGGCCGTCGGACCTGGTACGCCGGGGACCTCGTCGCGCACCACCCGGCGATCGACCCGTCCCGGCACAGCGAGTACATCCGGTTGAACGCCCGGAACCGCGTCTGGCTCGCGCGGCGCAACCTGCCGGCTCCGCTCCGCTCCGTGTACGTCGGGTCGTGGGCCGTGATCCAGGTCCTGCGCTGGTGGCAGCACCCGCGCCGCCTGCGGGTCTGGTTCGCCGGTGTCCGTGAGGGCTGGACGAGCGACTGCGGTCCGGCCCGACCCATCGGCTGGCTCACCATCGGCCGGATGACCCTGGCCGGCCGCCCGCCCGTCGTCTGACCCGGTCCCGATCCCGACCCGCACCACGAGAGAGCAGCGCAGCATGTCGATCCTCAGCGACGCCCGCACTGCCGTCCGGCTCGTCCGACGGCTCCTGCGATCCCGATCGAGCCGGCAGGCCCTTGCGCGCCGACTCCCCACGCAGGAGCGGTTGGCACCGGGGAGCATCGAGGTCGCGGTGTACTTCGCGGACGGGCCCGTGAACATGTACCAGGTGCGGCAGTGGTACGAGCCGCTCGCCGAGCTCTCGCGGACGCACCCGGTCGCGATCATCTCGCGGAACCCGGGCACGATGCTCACACTGCTCGACGAGGCGCCCGTCACCGCGGTCTACGCCCGCCAGGTCGTCGACCTGGAACGCTTCGTCGACGAGCAGGCGCCGAAGCTGGTGCTCTACGTGAACCAGAACGCCCGCAACTTCCAGATGATGCGGTACGGGCGCACGTGGCACGTCTTCGTCAACCACGGCGAGAGCGACAAGATGTACATGACGACGAACCAGTTCAAGGCGTACGACTACGCCCTGATCGCCGGTGAGGCCGCTCGTGACCGCCTGTCCGAAGCGCTCTGGGACTACGACGTCGAGCACCGGGCGATCGCGATCGGGCGTCCGCAGGCGGACCACTTCGCCGGGAAGCCGCCGTACCCGGCCGACGACCGCACCGTCGTGCTCTACGCCCCGACCTGGGAGGGGGACCGCGAGGCGGCCGCCTACGGGTCGATCGCGAGTCACGGCACGACCATCGCGGACCGGGTGCTCGCGTCGCCCCGACACCGTCTGGTCTACCGCCCGCACCCGCGCAGCGGCGTCGTGGACGCGGCGTACCGTGCCGCGCACGAGCGCATCGTCGCAGCGATCGCGGCCGCCAACACCGCGGACCCGTCGGCGCACCACGTGTACGACGACGGGCCCGGGCTGGGCTGGCAGCTCGCCGACGCGGACGTGGCGATCACGGACATCAGCGCGATGATCTACGACCGGCTCGCCGTCGGGAAGCCCCTGATCGTCACGCGCCCGGTCGCGGCCGGCGCGGACGTCGACGAGCGCGGCTACCTGACCGCGGCGAACTGGCTGCTGGCCGCGGACGCCGACCAGGTGGTCGCCCGTGTGGACGCTGCGGCACACGACGCGAGTCAGCTGGCAGACCTGCGCCGGTGGGTGGAGCGGTACTTCGGGGACACGACGCCCGGCGCCGCGACGGCCCGCTTCCACGACGCCGTCGAACGGCTCGTCGCGCGCTGGCACGAGGTCGACCGGGACCACGGCACGGCCTGACCCGCCGCGAGTGGCGCGCCGCCCGCGGGCTCGGACGTCGTCAGGGTGCCATGCCCGGCCCGACGAGCGACATGCGCCACAGGTACTCGGAGCGGTCGGGGCGCCGCCACCGGACGATGACCACGCCGGTCTCGTCAGGAGCGGCGCCGAAGACCGCGATGCCGAGGCTGCGACCGGGGTCGAGTCGGCGGACGACGAGCGGTGGGCAGTACCCGGTGCCGAGGTGGGTCAGGCTGAGGCCGTCGACGGGTTCGTCCCCGATGTTGACGAGGTCGTAGCGGCGGGGTGCGGCCGTGCGGTCGACGGCGAAGGGGACAGCGTAGGCGGTTGGTGTGGTGGGCATGTGGGGAGGTTAGGGGGAGGGTCCGACGGTGGGGGCGCGGGAACAGCCCCGGGGGCGTGGGGCTGTGGAGGGGGTGCGGGGTGGGCGGGTTGTGGTGGGGAGGGGAGGCCGCAGCCTCGCTCAGATCCCGTAGTCCGCCGCGTAGCGCGCCAGAGCGTCCTCGATCGGGCCGTCCAGCTGCAGACGTCCCTTGTCCAGGTACAGCCCGCGGTCACAGAAGCGTCGGAGGTCCTTGTCGCTGTGGGACACGAAGAACAGCGTCCGACCGCCGGCGAGCAGCTCCTCGATGCGCTTGTAGCACTTCTCGCGGAACGCCTTGTCGCCGACCGCCAGGACCTCGTCGACGAGGATCACCGGTTCGTCCAGCCGGGAGATCACGGCGAACGCGATCCGCACCTTCATGCCGCTCGACAGGTGCTTGTACGGGGTGTCGACGAAGTCGCCGATCTCGGCGAACTCGATGATCTCGTCGAAGTCGGCGCGGATCTCGGCCCGGGTCATGCCGTGCAGCCCGGCCGTCAGGTAGACGTTGTCCCGCACCGAGAGATCGCCGACGAACCCGCCGGTGATCTCGATGAGCGGTGCCACGCCCGCGCCGACGTGGACCCGGCCCTCGTCCGGCAACATCACCTGGGCGACGAGCTTCAGCAGGGTCGACTTGCCCTGCCCGTTGCGTCCCACGACCCCGATCGCCTCTCCGGGCCGGACGTCGAACGAGACGTGGCGCAGCGCCCAGAACTCGTCCCCGCGCTTGCGTCGTGTCCGACCGCCGAACAGGTCCTTGAAGCTGCGGCTGGCCCGCCGGTTGCGCTTGAACCGGATGCCGGCGTCGCGGACGGAGATGACCGGGGCCGCCGCCGTGGCCGACGGACTGGACTGGGTGGCGGTCATCACAGCTCCTTGAGGACGCGGTGTTCGCTGCGCCGGAAGACGACGAGGCCCACGGTGACCACGACCGCCGTGATGACGACCGAGACGAGGACCTCGAACCAGTCGAGCTGGCTCGGGAAGAACGCCGAACGGTAGATCCCGAAGATGCCCGTCAGCGGGTTCACCGCCGCGAGGTCGTGCAGGGAGTCGGGGAGCGCCTGGGTGCTGTAGATGATGGGGGAGGCGTAGAACGCGAACCGGAGCACCAGCTTCACCGCACGCTCGAGGTCGCGGAAGAAGACGACGAGCGGCGCCACGATGAGCCCGAGGCCGTAGACGAGTGCGCACTGCAGGACGATCGCCAGTGGGTAGAGCACGACCTGCCAGTGCAGGTGGGCGCCGGTCGCGATCACGAAGACCGCCAGCACCGGGATGCTCAGGAGGAACTCGATGGCCTTCGACGCGACGATCCTGGCGACCCAGATGCTCCGCGGGATCGTGGTCGAGCGGATGAGCTTCGACTCCTTGATGAACGCCCGCGTGGAGTCGGACACGCTGCCCGTGAACCACATCCAGGGCAACAGGGCAGCCAGGAGGAACACGATGTACGGCTCTTCGCCGACTGACCCGCGGTGGAACACCTGGGTGAAGACGAACCAGTAGATCCCCGACATCACGAGCGGGTCGAGGATCGACCAGAAGTACCCGAGCGCGGACGTCGAGTACCGCACCCGCAGGTCGCGCTTGGTCAGCAACCAGAGCGCATGACGGTAGCGCCGACCGGCTCCGCGTGACGCCGGCGGAGCGGCGGTCACCGGTGCGGTCGGCGCACTCGCTGTCGTCATGGGGTCCTTCCGGCCGGGATCACCGAGAGGAGACCGATGCTCAGGCGAACAGCTCGTTCGCGCGCTCGAGGTCCTCGGCGAAGTCGATCTCGACCGCGTAGAGGTCGGAGATGTCGATCGGCGTCCAGCGTAGACCGTCCTCGGCGATGGCTGCCTCGATGCCGCCCTCGAAGTACTCCTGGTCGTCGACCCGGCCGAGCTGGTGGATCAGGGCCTGCTTGTCCGCTGCGGCGACGTAGTTGATGCCGACGGCCTCGCCGAGCCCACCGACGACCTGCTTCGAGAGCTTCTGGATGAAGCCCTCGGCGTCGACGGTGTACTTGACCTCTTCGTCGGAGACCTTCTCGGTGTTGACGCTGACGAAGGACCGCTTCTGGTCCATCATGTCGGCGGCACGGACGAGCGCACGCGGGTCGAAGACGACGTCTCCGTTCATCCAGAGGACGCCGTCCTTGCCCGTGGCCTTGAGCGCACGGAGCAGGCTCTTCGACGTGTTGGTGGAGTCGTAGGACTCGTTGTGCACGAAGGAGGCCTCCGGGAAGGCCTCGATGATGTACTCGGACTTGTAGCCGACGACGACGGTCACCTTGGCGCGCGATCCGAACGCGGCGCGGATGTTGTCGAACTGCTGCTGCATGATGGTGCGGCCGTCGCGGAGCTCCGTGAGCGGCTTCGGCAGGCTGCGCCCGAGGCGGCTGCCCATCCCCGCTGCGAGGATGACGATCTGCGTGGTCATGGTGTCCCTTCCGGTGTCCGCCCGCGCGCCCTGGGGCACGGGCGGGCCTCGTCGAGTCTGCTCCGGGTGCATCCGAATTGTCCGAGAGTCGCGCCGGACGGTACGTCAGGCGGCTGGACGGGAACGGAACCGAGCAGGTTTCCAAGTGGTGAACACTCCGTCGTGCCCCGGTGAATCATACGGAAAGTCCTGCCCAGAGCGGCCTTCTGCGGTCGATCGTGGTCATTTCGTGACACTGGGGAGTCCGCTTCGTCGATGTCGGTCCGGCGTTGGTACGGTTGGCGCGTGGTGGCTGCTGGGGACGACGGGGACGTGTACGCGACGTCGGATGCTGCCTGGATGACGGAGACGACCGAGATCGACGACGCGGCCGACGCCGCCGAGGCAGCGGCTGACCGAGAGGCCGCCGGGGACCTGGCGGACGACGACGCGGCGGGGGACGACCCGGCCGAGCACGACACCGGGGAGAACGACACGGGGGAGAACGATGCGGGGGACCGCCCTGGACAGGACGGCATGACCGACGACGACGCTGCGGCGGCCGTCCGCGAGCCGGCGGTCCTGCCGGCCGTGGTCGCTCCGAGCACGAAGGGGAAGCCCAGGGGGAAACGCCCCGGGCGCGCGACGCGACCCCAGGGGTCGGCAGCGACGAGACCGACGCCGGACACGGACGCGGCCACGGACACGGCGGGGGCCGATGCGGGCAGTCGTGCCGAGCCTCCCGTCCGCGACGCAGCCGGCGGTCCCGACGACGCGACGCGCGATGCCGGGAGGCCCGGTGACGGTCCGCGGGACCAGCGCGCGCCCGGCGGCGCGGCGCGACCCACCAAGAAGGCGACCGGCGCCCCCGCGAAGAAGCGCGCCCCGCGGCAGACGCCCACCCAGCGAGCCGGCACGTCCGCGCCGCAGCAGCCCGTCGTGCTCCGCGCGGACGGCCTGGTGAAGCGGTACGGGCAGACCCTCGCGGTCGACGCCGTGGACCTCGAGATCCGCCGCGGTTCGATCTTCGGCGTCGTCGGTCCGAACGGCGCCGGCAAGACCACCACGCTCTCGATGCTCACCGGCCTGCTGCGTCCGGACGCCGGCACCGCGACCGTGCTCGACCACGACGTGTGGGCAGACCCCGTCGCCGCGAAGCGCAGCATGGGCGTGCTGCCCGACCGGCTGCGCCTGTTCGACCGGCTCACCGGCGCGCAGCTCCTCTACTACTCGGCGACGCTCCGCGGGCTCGACGGCAGGACCGCCCGCGCGCGGAGCGCCGACCTCGCCGAGGCCTTCGGGCTCGGGGACGCGCTCGGGCGGCAGGTCGCGGACTACTCCGTCGGCATGGCGAAGAAGATCGCCCTCGCCGCCACGCTGATCCATTCGCCGCGCGTGCTCGTGCTCGACGAACCGTTCGAGTCCGTCGACCCGGTCAGCTCGGCCACCATCGTCGAGATCCTCCGTCGGTACACACAGGGCGGCGGCACCGTCGTGCTGTCGAGTCACTCCATGGAGCTCGTCCAGCGCACGTGCGACTCCGTGGCGATCATCGTCGGCGGGAAGGTGCTGGCGTCGGGGACGATGCCGGCGGTCCGTGGACGGAAGAGCCTCGAGGACAAGTTCGTCGAGCTCGCCGGTGGGCGCGTCGTCGCAGAGAGCATGGAATGGTTGCACAGCTTCTCCGGCTGAGGGCCGACCTGCTCGCGGGCGAGGTCCGCGGCGGTGCGGGACGCTCCGTGCTCGTGGTCCTCGGCAGCCTCGTCGGGCTCCTCGTCGCCGTGCTGGTGGCGATGGCCGTCATCGACCTCCGCACCGCCGACCCCGCCGCTGCACGCGCCGTCGTCGTCCCGGTCGGCATGCTCGTCACGCTCGGGTTCACCTTCGTCCCGTTCGCCCTCGGGGGCGCTGACCAGCTCGACCCGCGCCGGTTCGCGGTCTTCGGGGTGAGTCGACGCGACCTGACCATCGGGCTCGCCCTGGCCGGACTGCTCGGTGTGCCGGTCGTCGGCGTCGCGGTCGTGGCGGTGGCGCAGTCGGCTGCCTGGATGCGCGGTGCCGGCAGCGGCGTGGTCGGCGTCGTCGCGGCGCTGCTCGTCGTCGCCACGTGCGGGCTGCTCGTCCGCGTCGGGTGCACGCTCGGCGCCTGGCTGATCGGCGCACACCGGCCGGGCCGAGACGCCGGTTGGTTCGTGGCGTTCGTCGTGGTCGTGCTGCTCGTGTCGGCCGTCCCCCTGCTGCTCGGCGCGGACTGGCTCGACCCGCGGAGCGCCGAGCTCCAGCGCATCGCGGACGTCGCCGGGTGGACGCCGTGGGGTGCCGCATGGGCAGCACCGGCCGACATCGCCGCCGGACGCGTCGGGCGGGGCGTGGTGGAGCTCCTGATCGCGATCGCGGTCGTCGGTCTGCTCGCATGGGCGTGGTGGGGACTCGTCGGGCGCCTGACCAGCACCGTCGACGACCGCCCGACGACGCGCACGCACCGCACGCTGGGCTGGTTCGACCGCCTGGGTTCGACGCCGGTCGCCGCCGTCGCGGCCCGCGCACTGACGTACTGGGGCCGTGACCCGCGCTACCGCACGTCCTACGTGATCCTGCTGTTCGTGCCGATCGTCGTCGTCCCGCTCGGGGTCGCCGGCGTCCCCTGGCACTGGACGGCGCTCGTCCCGCTGCCGCTCATGGCGGTGATCGCGGGCTTCCTGCCGCACAACGACGTCGCGTACGACAACACGGCCGTGTGGCTGCACGTCGCGTCCGGGGCTCCGGGGTGGAGCGACCGGCTCGGGCGGCTCACCCCGTTGCTCGTCGTTGGGGTCCCCCTCGTGGTGGCCGGGTCGTGGCTGTCCGCGTGGCTCTTCGGCGACCTGGCGGCGTTCCCGGTGCTGGTCGGCGTGTGCGTGGGGGCGCTGCTGATCGGGCTCGGCATCTCCAGCGTGGTGTCCGTCCTGCTGTCCTACCCGACCGTGCGACCGGGTGACCGACCGTTCCAGCAGCCGCAGGCCGCCGGGGTCACCTCGACGGTGTCGCAGTCCGTGACGGTCATCGGGATCCTGCTGTTCTCGGTGCCGGCCGGCTGGCTCGCCGTGCTGGCGTTCATGGACGACTCCCGGTCCTCCGGCGTGCTCACCCTCGTCGTCGGACTCGCCGTCGGGGTCGTCGTGCTCGTGGTCGGCGTGTTCGCCGGCGGGCGGGCCTTCGACCGGCGCGGGCCCGACCTGCTCGCGGCGGCGCTCCGCAACTAGCGACGCGCCACGCACGACCGTCGTACTCTTGACCCATGAGCATGACGGAACCCGGCGGCGGCGGACTCGACGTGATGGACCGCGAGCTCGAGAAGCTCCTCGAGGAAGAGGCGATCGAGCCCGGCGACCACGAGCGGTTCTCGCACTACGTCAAGAAGGACAAGATCCTGCAGTCGGCCCTGAGCGGCAAGCCCGTCAAGGCCCTGTGCGGCAAGAAGTGGATCCCGGGGCGTGACCCGGAGAAGTTCCCGGTCTGCCCCGACTGCAAGGCCATCTACGAGAAGATGAAGTCCGAGTAGCAGCTCAGACGATCAGCGTCGGGATCGCCGAGTCACCCCGGCCGATCCGGGCCGCGTCCGCGGGCAGCTCCGCCTTCGCACCCTTGTGGTGGGCACGAGCGGCCTCGACACCGCGTTCGCCGAGGAACGCCGGGTCGACCTCCCCGTGGGTGACGACGGGCACCATCAGCGCCCGCTCGTCCGCGCCGAGTGCGCCGGAGGTGCGGACGACCTCGGCCGTGGCGATGCCGTTGCGGAGTCGGCGTCCGGCGTCCTTCCGGCCGCCGACTGACGCTTTCTCGGCGGACTTCTTCGCGACGGACACCCACTCGCCGGCGTCGGTCTGGTGCGCGACGAGCTTGAACACCATGCCGGCGGCCGGGTGCCCGGAGCCCGAGACGACCGACGTGCCGACGCCGTAGGAGTCGACCGGGGCCGCCCGGAGCGCCGCGATCGTGTACTCGTCGAGGTCGTTCGTCACGGTGATCTTGGTGCCCGTCGCCCCGAGCCGGTCGAGCTGTGCACGGACGGCGGCCACGACGGAGGGCAGGTCGCCGCTGTCGATCCGGACGGCCCCGAGCCGGCCGGAGGTCAGGCGGACGGCGGTGTCGACCGCGGCCTCGATGTCGTAGGTGTCGACGAGCAGCGTGGTGCCGTCCCCGAGGGCGTCGAGCTGCGACCGGAAGGCCGTCTCCTCGGAGTCGTGCAGCAGCGTGAACGCGTGCGCGGCGGTCCCCATGGTCGGGATGCCCCAGGTGCGTCCGGCCTCGAGGTTGCTCGTCGCCCCGAACCCGGCGATGTACGCGGCGCGGGCGGCGGCGACCGCGTTCCACTCCCCGGTGCGGCGGGAACCCATCTCGGCGAGCGGGCGCCGGTCGGCCGCCGACACCATGCGCGCTGCGGCGGAGGCGATGGCGGAGTCGGCGTTGAAGATCGACAGCGCGAGGGTCTCGAGCAGCACGGACTCAGCGAACGTGCCCTCGATCTGCAGCACGGGGGAGTTCGGGAAGAACACCTCGCCCTCGCGGTACGCCCGGACGTCGCCGGTGAACCGGTAGTCGGCCAGCCACGACGCGGTGCCGCCGTCGATGACGCCGCGACCCTGCAGGAAGGCGATCTCGTCGTCGCCGAACCGGAACTCGGTCAGCGCGGTCAGGAAGCGTCCCAGCCCCGCCGCGACCCCGTACCGTCGCCCGTCCGGCAGCCGCCTGGCGAACACCTCGAAGACGCAGCGCCGGTCAGCGGTGCCGTCCTTCAGGGCGGCGTCGACCATGGTGAGTTCGTACTGGTCCGTCAGGAGCGCGGTGGTCACCTCCCCGACACTACAGAAACCCGGACGGTGGGGAGGCTCGGGGGACGCCCGCGACGTCGGCGCACGTCGGTACGCTGGTCACCGTGACGGATGCACCGATCGGAGTCTTCGACAGTGGCGTCGGCGGCCTGACGGTCGCCCGCGCGATCATCGACCAGCTCCCACGCGAGAGCATCCGGTACGTGGGCGACACACTGCACTCCCCGTACGGCCCGAAGCCGATCGCCGACGTCCGCCGCTACGCGCTGCAGGTCATGGACGACCTGGTCGAGCAGGGCGTGAAGGCCCTCGTCATCGCGTGCAACACGGCGTCCTCCGCCGTGCTCCGTGACGCGCGCGAACGCTACGAGCAGGCGTACGGCATCCCCGTGGTCGAGGTCATCCAGCCCGCAGCCCGTGCCGCCGTCAAGCAGACCAGGACCGGCCGGATCGGGGTCATCGGCACGGTCGGCACCATCGCGTCCCGCTCGTACGAGGATGCCTTCGCGGTCGCCGCCGACGTCACGCTGACCCTCGCCGCCTGCCCGCGCTTCGTCGAGTTCGTCGAGGCCGGGGACACCTCCTCGCCCGAGCTGCGCGAGGTCGCGGCCGGCTACCTCGCGCCGATCCGGGCCGCCGACGTCGACACCCTCGTGCTCGGGTGCACCCACTACCCGCTGATGTCCGCCGCGATCCAGTACGTGATGGGGCCGGACGTCACGCTGGTCTCGAGCGCCGAGGAGACCGCCAACGACGTCTACCGTCGCCTGGTCGAACACGGCCTGGAACGCACCACCACCGAGCCACCGAGCTACGCGTTCGAGGCCACCGGCGTCGACGAGGACGCCTTCCTGCGGCTCGCCCGCCGGTTCCTCGGCCCCGAGATCGTCAACGTCGGCCACCTCGAGACCGCCAGCATCCCGGTACAACCCAGTGTCACCCTGCCCAGAGGGCGTGCCTGAGCGGCGACCAGCCGCCGGACGCGACCCACCCCGACCACCCGCACCGAGCCTCCAGGCCGGACCGAGAGGACCACATGACCACCCGCATCGACGGTCGATCCACGACCGAACACCGTCCCGTCACGATCGAACGCGGCTGGAGCACCCAGGCCGAGGGCAGCGCGCTCATCTCGTTCGGCAACACCAGGGTGCTCTGCACCGCGTCCTTCACCAACGGCGTGCCGCGCTGGATGGCCGGCAAGGGCAGCGGCTGGGTCACCGCCGAGTACTCGATGCTGCCGCGCTCCACGAACGAGCGCATGCAGCGCGAGTCGATCAAGGGCAAGGTCGGCGGGCGCACGCACGAGATCTCGCGGCTCATCGGTCGGTCGCTCCGCGCGGTCGTCGACATGAAGGCGCTCGGCGAGAACACCCTGGTGCTCGACTGCGACGTGCTGCAGGCCGACGGCGGCACCCGCACCGCGTCGATCACCGGGGCCTACGTGGCCATGGCCGACGCGATCGAGTGGGGCCGCGGCAAGGGGTTCATCGCGAAGAAGGCGACGCCGCTGACCGACAGCGTGCAGGCCATCTCCGTGGGGATCGTCAAGGGCGAGCCGATGCTCGACCTGGCGTACACCGAGGACTCGGCCGCCGACACCGACATGAACATCGTCACGACCGGGTCGGGCACGTTCATCGAGGTGCAGGGCACTGCCGAGCACGCGCCCTTCGACCGGGACGAGCTGAACGTGCTGCTCGACCTCGGGCTCGCCGGCAACCGCTCGCTCGCGGCCGTCCAGAAGACCGCGCTGGGGATCGCGTGAGCCGCGCCGTCGTCCTGGCCACCCACAACCAGGGCAAGGTCGTCGAGCTGCGGGACATCCTCGGCGACGCCCTGGGCACCGGGGTGGAGCTGCAGGGGTACGACGGCCCGGAGCCCGTCGAGGACGGCGACACCTACGCCGCGAACGCGCTGATCAAGGCACGGGCAGCAGTCGCGCACACGGGGCTGCCCGCGCTGGCGGACGACTCCGGCATCGCGGTCGACGCCCTCGGGGGAGCGCCGGGCATCCACTCGGCGCGGTACGCGGGCCCCCGCTCGGACGCGGACAACATCGCGTTGCTGCTGACGAACCTCGAGGGCGTCGTGGAGCGCACGGCCGCGTTCGTCTGCGCCGCCGCGTTCGTCACGCCCGCCGGGGTCGAGCACGTCATCGAGGCCGTGTGGAACGGCGAGGTCCTGACCGCGCCCGTGGGTGACGGCGGCCACGGGTACGACCCGGTCTTCCAGCCGGACGACGCGGAGAAGTCCTCGGCGGAGCTGACGCGTGCCGAGAAGAACGCGCTCTCGCACCGGGCGAAGGCGTTCCGGGGGATCGCGCCGATCGTGCGGGAGTACTTCGCCGAGTAGGGCGGTGCGTCTCGGCGCCGTCGTGGCGTCGGCTGGCTCCGCACAACGGAAACCGCCTCGCACCACGGAAGTCCGTGGTGCGAGGCGGTTTCTGTGGTGCGGGGTCGACTCGCGCTACTCGGCCGTCGAGATCCCCTGCTCGTGCTTCTTCGCCTTGCGCACGTTCCGGACGTAGGTGAGCACCATCGGGACGACCGTCACGACGACGGCGGCGAGCAGGATCACGTCGATGTACTCGCGGACGATGTGCGCCACGAACGGGATGTGGCCGATGAAGTACCCGAGGAACGTCACGCCGACACCCCAGATGACCGCGCCGATCGCGTTGTACAGCGAGTACTTCCGGTAGTTCATCCGACCGACGCCGGCGGCGATCGGGGCGAACGTCCGGACGACGGGCACGAAGCGCGCGAGGATGACGGCGAGGGCGCCGAAGCGGTGGAAGAAGGCGTTCGTGCGGTCGACGTTGGCCTTGGAGAACAGACCGCTCTCCTTGCGCTCGAAGATCGGTGGACCGGCCTTCTTGCCGATGAGGTAGCCGAGCTCACCACCGAGGAACGCGGACGCGCCGATCATCAGCGCGGCGACCCAGATCGGGATCCCGCCGATCTCCCCGCCGCGGTCGAACGCGAACAGGCCGGTGATGACGAGCAGGCTGTCGCCCGGGAACACGAAGCCGATCAGCAGGCCGGTCTCGGCGAACACGATGGCGCAGACCACGAGCACGGCCACGGCCCCGAAGTGGTCGAGGATGTACTGCGGATCCAGCCATGGGATCAGGGCGAGTGCGACGCTGTGCATGCTTCTTCCGGTCGTGCTGGTGCGGAGACGGGAGGGTCACCCGCAGGACGAGGGTACAGCGCGGGTGTGTCCGGCCCGTCCTCCGATCGGACGAGATGCGCGAGGACGCACGACTGGTGCGGAAGGGACGCACGACTGGTGCGGAAGGAGGGACTCGAACCCTCACGCCTGAGCACAGGAACCTAAATCCTGCGTGTCTACCGATTCCACCACTCCCGCGAGCACCGACAGCGTACCGAGCCGAGGCCGCACGGTGCGCGTCCGCTCGGCTGGTGCGAGCTCGACCACGTGGTGCGGGGGCAGGACCGCGCACGGGGTGTGCAACCTCGCACCAGGCGGAATCACGGGCCGCACTCGCCGCACTCGCCGCCCCGCCGCCCGAGGCCGCCGGGCGCTCAGCGCAGGCGTCGGGGCAGGTACCGCGGCACGTAGCGGAGCAGGACACCGGCCCCGACGAGCCCGAGCACGCCCATCACCCCGCTGGCGACGGCGATCGTGGCCACCGCGGTGATCCCCGAGATGAGCAGCGGAGCCGCCGCCTGCCCGAGGTCGCCCGTGAACCGCCACGCCCCGAGGAACGGTGCCGGGTTCCCCCGCGGGGCGAGGTCGGCGCCGAGGGTCATCAGGATCCCGGACCCGACGCCGTTCGCGAGCGACATCCCCATCGCGATCCCGACGAACCACCCCACGCGGGCGTCGAGGTGCCCGCTCCACGCGAGCAGGAAGTAGCTGATGCTGAGCCCGAGCATGCACGGCAGGGCGCTCGCGAGCCGCCCCCACCGGTCCATGATCTGACCGCTCGTGTAGAACAGCGCGAAGTCGACGGCTCCCGCGATGCCGATGACCAGGGCGGCGGTCGCGTCGTCGAGCCCGACACTGACCGCCCAGAGCGGCAGGATCACCTGGCGCCCGGCGCGCATCGCCCCGATCAGGCCCGCCCCGCTGCCGAGCCGCAGCAGCACGGCTCGGTTGGCGGCGATGGTGCGGAACAGCCCGTGCGACTCCTGCTGCACCAGGACCGCGCCCGTGTCGGTCGCGTCGTCTGCGGCTCCGCCGTCCTGTCGGTCCGGACGGGAGGCTCGGCTCGGCCGTCGCAGACCGCGCACGCCCGTCGCGGGGTCGCGCAGCACGAGCAGGGTCACCGCCGCCGCGAGGCAGCAGACGACGTGGATCCAGAAGGCGCTCTGCGTGGTGCCGGTGAGGTGGACGACGCCGGCGGCGATGAACGGGCCGACGAAGTACCCGAAGCGGAAGACGCCGCCGAGGCTCGACAGCGCGCGGGCCCGGACGGCGAGGGGGATCGCGGTGGTCATGTAGGCGTGCCGTGCCAGGGCGAAGACCGCCGTGGAGAGCCCGACGAGGAACACCCCGACCGCGAGCACGACGGGGTTCGGCGCGACCGTGCAGACGACCAGGCCGACGACGGACACCAGCGCGGCGCCGATCATCGCGTTGCGCTCCCCGATCCGTGCCACGACGACGCCGGACGGCACGTCGCCGATGAGCTCGCCGACCAGGATGAGCGACGCGACGAACCCGGCGATCGCCAGGCTCGCGCCGAGGGAGTCGGCGGCGATCGGGATGATCGGGATGATCGCGCCCTCGCCGATCGCGAAGAGCGCGGCGGGCAGGAACCCGGACAGCAGCACGGCCTTGAAGTCGAAGGGGGAGGGCTCGGCAGTCGTCATCGCGGACTCCACGGTACGCCCGGGGCGGAGTTACCCTGGACGCATGCGTGTTCTGGCGGCGATGAGCGGTGGTGTCGACTCGGCGGTGGCCGCAGCCCGGGCGGTGGACGCCGGCCACGACGTGGTCGGGGTGCACCTGGCGCTGAGCCGGATGCCGGGGACCCTCCGCACCGGCAGCCGTGGGTGCTGCACCATCGAGGACTCGATGGACGCCCAGCGCGCCGCGTCGGCCCTCGGGATCCCGTACTACGTGTGGGACTTCTCGGCGCGCTTCAAGGAGGACGTCGTCGACGACTTCGTGGCCGAGTACCAGGCCGGTCGCACGCCGAACCCCTGCATGCGCTGCAACGAGCGGATCAAGTTCGCCGCGCTCCTCGAGAAGGCGCTGGCCCTCGGGTTCGACGCCGTCTGCACCGGGCACTACGCCTCGATGGTCACGGGCCCGGACGGCTCCCGCGAGCTCCACCGCTCGGCGGCGTGGGCGAAGGACCAGTCCTACGTGCTCGGCGTGCTGACGGCCGAGCAGCTCCAGCACGCGATGTTCCCCCTCGGGGCCACCCCGTCGAAGGACGAGGTCCGTGCCGAGGCCGCTGCCAGGGGCCTGACGGTCGCGCAGAAGCCCGACTCGTACGACATCTGCTTCATCCCGGACGGTGACACCCGCGGCTGGCTCGCCGACCGCGTCGGGACCGCTCCCGGCGACGTGGTGGAGCGCGACGGCACCGTCGTCGGCGCGCACGACGGCGCCACGGGCTACACGGTCGGACAGCGTCGCGGCCTGGCGCTCGGCCGGCCTGCACCGGACGGCAAGCCCCGGTTCGTGCTCGAGATCCGGCCGAAGGACAACACCGTCGTCGTCGGCCCGAAGGAGGCGCTCGCCGTGTCCTCGATGTCCGGCTCGCGCTTCACCTGGGCGGGCTCCGCTCCCGCCGACCCGGCGACGCCCTTCGCCTGCGACGTGCAGATCCGCGCGCACGCCGACCCGGTGCCGGCGACCGCCCGGGTCGAGGACGGCATGCTCGTCATCGACGTCGACGAGCCGCTGCACGGGGTGGCCCCCGGCCAGACCGCCGTCGTCTACGTCGGCACCCGGGTGCTCGGACAGTGCACGATCGACACCGCGGTCAGCGCCGTCCCCGTCGAGGCCTGAACCCGCCGCTCCCGGGGCGCGCGGCCGCTGACGCGAGGGTCGGTGGCTCCCTGTAGAACTGTTCCATGAGCGAGACCGACGCCACGTTCGAGACCATCGACCCCGCCGAGCTCGACGCCGCCCAGGCAGCGCGGGAAGCCGACCGGCTGCGGGCCCTGGTCAACGAGCTGCGGGCCGGGTACTACGAGGCCGACGCGTCCCCGGCGAGCGACGCCGAGTACGACGCGCTGATGCACCGGCTCGACGCGGTCGAGCAGCGCTTCCCGGAGCTCCTGACCGAGGACAGCCCCACGCAGACGGTCGGGGGCCGCGCGCAGACGACGCAGTTCGCCCCGGTCGAGCACGCCGAGCGCATGCTGAGCCTCGACAACGTGTTCAGCCCGGAGGAGCTCACCGACTGGGCGGTCAAGGTCCAGCGGGACGCCGGCGCCGAGCGTGTCCGGTTCCTCACCGAGCTGAAGATCGACGGCCTGGCGATCAACCTGCGCTACGAGCACGGTCGACTGGTGACGGCGGCCACGCGCGGTGACGGCGTCGTGGGCGAGGACGTCACCGGCAACGTCCGCACGATGGGCACGATCCCCGACCGCCTCACCGGCACCGGGCACCCGCCCCTCGTCGAGGTCCGGGGCGAGATCTTCTTCCCGGTCGCGCAGTTCGACGAGCTGAACGCGAAGCAGCTCGCGGCGGGAGAGCGCCTGTTCGCCAACCCGCGCAACGCCGCCGCCGGGTCCCTCCGCCAGAAGGAAGAGGGCAAGTCCCCGGCGAAGCGCGAGCTCATGGTCGACCGGCTCCGACGACTCCGCATGCTCGTGCACGGCATCGGCGCGTGGCCCGTGGCCGAGCTCGAGCAGGACACCGACGTCCGCTCCCAGTCCGAGGTCTACGAGCTGCTGCACACGTGGGGGCTGCCCACCGGCACGCACCACCGGGTCTTCGACGGCATCGACGACGTGCTCGGCTTCGTGAAGGACCACGGCGAGCGGCGCTCGGCGGTGGAACACCAGATCGACGGCATCGTGATCAAGGTCGACGACCTGGGCCTGCACGAGGAACTCGGCTCGACGTCCAGGGCACCGCGCTGGGCGATCGCCTACAAGTACCCGCCAGAAGAAGTGCACACGAAGCTCGTCGACATCGTCGTCAGCGTCGGGCGCACCGGCCGTGCCACCCCGTTCGCCGTGATGACGCCGGCCGAGGTCGCCGGGTCCGTGGTGCGCCAGGCCACGCTGCACAACCAGCAGGTCGTGAAGGCCAAGGGCGTCCTGATCGGAGACACGGTCGTGCTGCGGAAGGCGGGGGACGTCATCCCCGAGGTCCTCGGCCCGGTCGAGGAACTCCGCGACGGCACCGAGCGCGCGTTCGTGATGCCGACCGAGTGCCCGGAGTGCGGCACCACGCTGGCTCCGGCGAAGGAGGGCGACATCGACCTCCGCTGCCCGAACGCCAGGAGCTGCCCCGCGCAGGTCCGCGGTCGCGTCGAGCACATCGCGTCCCGTGGGTCGCTCGACATCGAGGGCCTCGGCGAGGTCGCTGCGGCTGCCCTGACGCAGCCGCTCGCACCCGAGGTCCCACCGCTGCAGACCGAGGCCGGGCTCTTCGACCTGACGATGGAGGACATCGTCCCGATCGAGGTCATCGTCCGCGACGCCGAGACCGGCATGCAGAAGACCGACGACGCGGGCGTCCCCAAGCGCGTCACGCCGTTCAGCCGTGCGCGCAAGAAGACCGACCCGCCCTTCGACCCGGACGCCCGCGGCGCCGACCACACCGGCGCGCCCAGCCGGTACCCGTCGAAGAACGCCTTCGAGATGCTCGCCAACATCGACGCCGCCAAGACCAAGCCGCTGTGGCGCATGCTCGTCGGGCTGAGCATCCGGCACGTCGGCCCCGTCGCCGCCCGGGCGCTCGCGAACCACTTCGGGTCGCTCGACGCCATCCGGTCGGCCTCACGCGAGGACCTCGCGGCCGTCGACGGCGTCGGCGGCATCATCGCCGACGCCCTCCTCGACTGGTTCGCGGTCGACTGGCACCGCGACATCGTCGACCGGTGGACCGCGGCCGGCGTGCAGTTCAGCACGCCCGGTCACCCCGGACCGGGCGCTGCCGCGGCCGAGGGTGGGGTCCTCAGCGGCGTCACGGTGGTCGCGACGGGTTCCCTGGAGGGGTACACGCGGGAGGGCGCCCTCGAGGCCATCATCGCCGCGGGGGGCAAGGCCGCGTCGAGCGTGAGCAAGAAGACGGACTTCGTCGCGGCGGGTCCCGGCGCCGGCTCGAAGCTGACGAAGGCCGAGCAGCTGGGCCTGCGGATCATCGACGCCGAGCAGTTCGCGCTCCTCGTGACCGAGGGGCCGGCAGCGCTCGGCGAGGGGGCCGAGCCCGTCGTCGAAGCGCCTGACGACACGCCCGACAGGGACTGACCCGACGGACAAGCACGTTCCGGCTTCGAGCGCACGCAGCGACGCGCCGAATTCCGGTCCCCAATTCGGGGTACAAGTTGCAACGAGCACGGCCGATTCCGGCCATTTCTCCGTAGACTCGACAGAGCATCACCTGTCGTCTTCAGGGAGACGACAGGATGGCCTTCCCGGGGGAGACCGGTTTGCTGTTCGTCGTCGCTGCTCTGTTCACCGCCTCGTTCCACTCTCTCGGAGTGCTCGAGTCGTCCGTCGCGCCCGTGCTCACGACCCACTCGGCCGTGCACGTGGCTGCCGATCCGCACGATCCAGGAACCGCGCCCGGGCTGGTCATGACCGGGGGACGAACGACGCTGGCCGACCTCGCAGGTTCGCGCGGCCGGCCGTTCCTCGACGACCTCGTGGCACTCGCCCCGGACGTCCTCGGATCCGCCGACCAGGACGCCCGTGTCGTGGCGACGGCGATGGACGACCCGCCGACGCCCGCGACCGTCGTCGGCTGGTGGTCCGGTCTGAGCGACGCTGACCGAACGCGGCTCGAGCAGCGCGCACCCGTCGTCGTCGGGAACCTCGAGGGCGTCCCGTACACCGTCCGTGGCCGGGTGAACCGTGCCGTGCTCGACGCGGGGCTGCGCGACCCGCACGCCGACGCCTCCCGGACCGCCATGCTCGGTCAGGTCCGCGACGCCCTCGTGCAGGAGTCCTCCGGGGCCCGTCGCTCCCTCATCACGCTCGACACGCGGGGTGCCGGGCGTGCGGCGATCGCGATCGGCGACCTCGACACCGCCGCCGACGTCTCGGTGGTCGTCCCCGGGATGTTCTTCACCGTGACCGGGCAGATGGCCGACTTCACGAACACCGCGGACACGCTCTGGACCGAGCAGGCGACCCTCGCGCCCGTGGCGGCGCCGGCAGCTGGCAGCGGTGTCGCGGTCGTCGCCTGGATGGGCTACCGCACGCCGGACCTGTCGAACATCCTCTCGCTCGACCTCGCCAGGAGCGGTGCCGTGCGGCTGGAGCGGGCCGTCAGCGGTCTCCGGGAGATCCGCGACGGCGCCGAGCCCCGGCTCGGGATCGTCGCCCACTCGTACGGCTCGACGACGGCCCTCATGGCGCTGGCCTCCGGCCGGATGAGCGCGGACAGCCTCACCGTGCTCGGGTCCCCGGGCAGCGACGTCCGGAGCGCCGCCGACCTCGCCGTCACCGCCGACCAGGTGTTCGTCGGGGGAGCGCACTGGGACCCCGTCGCCGGTTCCGGGTACTTCGGCACCGACCCGGGCTCCGCCGGGTTCGGCTCCACGGTCCTCGACCTCGCCGGCGGGGTCGACCCGGACGACGCCGGGGACGCGTTCCGTCGGCCCGTCGGCCACAACGACTACCTCAAGCCGGGCACCGCGTCCCTGCACGACGTCGCCCTCATCGCCGTGGGGCGTGGCGACCTGGTCCGCGAAGCACTCCGACACGGTGGTGGCCGGGGCGAGGGCGTCGTGCAGGCGTCGCCGGACATGTACCTCGTCCGTCCGCAGGACCTGCAGCCCCGCGACTGACCCAGCTGCCTGCCCTCGTCGGACGTGACCGGATCGTGACCGCGAGCGGCGGGACGGGCGCGAGCCCAGCCTCCAGGCCGTTCCGCAGGGGGTGCCGGACCGCACCTGCACGGGAACCTGAGCGGCGGTGCAGCCAGGAGGGCTGCTGGAGCGGCCCCGACCCAGGACCGCTCCCTACCGTGCCGACCATGCGTGTAGTTCGGTGGCCCGGCGCCCTCCTGATGTTCGTCGTGATGTCGGTGCTCGCCGGTCTGCTCGTCGCGGTCGCGGTGACCCCGGGGGTCGCGGTCGCCGGTGAGGGAGCGTCGGGTGCGGCGGCGTTCTTCGAGGACCTGCCGAGCTACCTCGACGTCCAGACGCCGCAGCAGGTGTCCTCCGTGTACGCGGAGCAGGGCGGGCAGCAGGTCAAGATCGCGTCCTTCTACGCCGAGAACCGCACGGTCGTGAAGCCCGACGCCATCGCGACGACGCTCAAGCAGGCCGCGATCGACACCGAGGACCCGCGCTACCACGAGGAGGGCGGCATCGACGTCATCGGCACCCTCCGTGGTGCTGCCGCCACGGCGGTCGGTGGGGACGTGCAAGGTGGGTCGAGCATCACCCAGCAGTACGTCAAGAACGTCCTCGTGCAGCAGTGCGAGCAGCTGACCGGCAAGGACGCCAAGGCGACGCAGGCGAAGATCGACGCCTGCTACCAGGACGCCGCCGGGGTCACGCCGCAGCGCAAGCTGCAGGAGATCCGCTACGCGATCGCCGTGAACAAGAAGTACACGAAGACGCAGATCCTGACCGGCTACCTCAACATCGTCGGCCTCGGCGGCCGGGTGTACGGCGCGGAGGCCGGTGCGGAGTACTACTTCGGCGTGCACGCGAAGGACCTCTCGCTGGTGCAGTCGGCGACCCTCGTGGCGATCCTGAACAACCCGGCGAACCTGCGCATCGACCAGCCGTCCGACACCGGCAACGGGGCGGCGAACGGGTACAAGGAGACCAAGCAGCGTCGCGACTACGTGCTGCGTCGGATGGCCGCGCACCACTCGATCAGCGCCGCGGCGGAGCGGCAGGCGATCGCGACGCCCGTGCAGCCGCACGTCACGCAGACCGCGAACGGCTGCTCCGCCGCCGCGACGGACCACGACGCCGGGTACTTCTGCGACTACGTCCGTGCCCAGGTGCTGCGGGACCCGGCCTTCGGCGCGACGGCGGCGGACCGCATCGCGACCCTCGACACCAAGGGGCTGCAGATCCACACCTCGCTCGACCTGGACCTGCAGGGGCAGGCGCAGGACGCCCTGTCCTCGTACGTCCCCACGACGATGGCGGGCGTCGACGCGGGCGGGTCCAACGTCACCGTCGAGCCCGGCACCGGTCGCATCCTGTCGATGGTGCAGAACACGACCTACACGCAATCCGACTCGGCGACGCGTGGCGAGACCGCGGTGAACTACAGCGCCGACGAGGGCTTCGGCAACTCGACCGGGTTCCAGACCGGGTCGACCTACAAGGTGTTCACGCTCGCCGAGTGGCTGGCGAGCGGGCACACGCTGTCCGAGTCGGTACCGACCACCGAACACACCTTCCAGAACTCCGAGTTCACGAACTCGTGCCAGAACGTCTCCGGTGGCGTCTGGCCGGTCGCGAACGCCGAAGCCGTCCCCGCGTCGATGACCGTGCAGGACGCGACGACCGAGTCCATCAACACCGCGTTCGGCGCGATGGGCAAGCAGCTCGACCTGTGCAAGATCGCCGAGCTGGCCAAGTCGATGGGGATCCACCGCGCAGACGGCGGCGCGCTCGGACAGACCCCGTCCTCGATCCTCGGCGTGAACGAGTTGTCGCCGATCGACCTCGCCGAGGCGTACGCCGGGTTCGCGAACGGCGGCATCGTGTGCACGCCGACCGCGATCGACTCCGTCACCACCGCCGACGGCACGAAGATCACCCCGACCCCGGCGTCGTGCACACGAGGTGTGTCGGCCGAGGTCGCCGGCACCGTGGACTACGCACTGCAGGGCGTACTGAGCGGCAAGGGGACCGCCGCGACCGCGAACCCGGGGGACTCGGTGCCCAAGTTCGCCAAGACGGGGACCACCGACGGCGACGTGCAGAACTGGCTGGTCGCGTCGAGCACGAAGTACACGAACGCGACCTGGATCGGCAACGTCCTGGGCAGCGTCCGGCTGGCGAACTGGCCGTTCCTGCAGGGCACGACCGGGTACAGCGCGAAGTTCGGGGTCGCGAAGTCGATGATGGGCTACCTCGACGCGCACGTCGGCGGGGACCCGCTGCCGGCGCCGGACCAGGCGCTCATCGGGACCCCGGCGCACCAGCAGGCCGCGACCGGTGGCGGCTCCGCGAACCCTGGTGCCGCTGCGAACGGCGGTGCCGCCGCGTCTGGTGGTGCCGCTCCTGCCGCCGGCGCCCCGGCTCCCGCACCCGGGGCGGCTCCGGCTCCTGCCTCCGGTGCTGCCGACGCCGCAGCCGCAGCCGCGGCCGTCGCCGGTGCCGTGGCCGGTGCAGCGAAGCGGCACTGACGGCGACCGCCTGGAGGCCCGACACCGGTCCGGCGGACCGGCACCGGGCCTCCAGGCAGTCCTCCCCAGGGCCCGGGTCGGCTCCGTCGTCCACAGGCGGCCCGACCCCGCTCGGCCCGCCCAATAGACTGGTGCGCACATGACGAATCGATCGACGGAGCACCATGCCTGACATCACGAGCGAGCAGGTCGCCCACCTGGCGAACCTCGCACGTATCGCACTCACGCCAGACGAGATCGAGAAGCTGACCGGGGAGCTGTCGCACATCGTCGACAGCGTCGCGAAGGTGACCGAGGTCGCCACGCCGGACGTCCCCGCGACGAGCCACCCGGTGACGCTGCCGAACGTCCTCCGACCCGACGTGGTCGGCGAGACGCTGACCCAGGAGCAGGCGCTGTCCGGCGCCCCCGACTCCGACGGCGAGCGGTTCCGTGTGACGGCGATCCTTGGAGAAGAGCAGTGACCGACGACATCACGAAGCTGAGCGCCGCGGCGCTCGCCGACGCCCTCGTGGCGCGCGACGTCTCCAGCGTCGAGGCCACCCAGGCCCACCTGGACCGCATCGCGGCCGTCGACGGCGACGTCCACGCGTTCCTGCACGTCAACCAGAACGCCCTCGGCGTCGCGAAGTCGATCGACTCGCGCCGTGCCGCCGGTGACGACCTCGGCCCCCTCGCCGGCGTGCCGGTCGCCATCAAGGACGTCCTCTGCACCATCGACATGCCCTCCACCTCCGGGTCGAAGATCCTCGAGGGCTGGGTGCCGCCGTACGACGCCACCACGGTCCTCAAGCTCCGCCGTGCCGGCCTGGTGCCGCTCGGCAAGACCAACATGGACGAGTTCGCGATGGGCTCCACGACGGAGTTCTCCGCGTACGGCCCGACGCACAACCCGTGGGACCTCGACCGGATCCCCGGCGGCTCCGGCGGCGGGTCGGCCGCAGCGGTCGCCGCGCACGAGGCCCCGCTCGCACTGGGGTCGGACACCGGTGGCTCCATCCGCCAGCCGGGTGCCGTCACGGGCACCGTCGGTGTCAAGCCGACCTACGGCGGGGTGAGCCGCTACGGCGCCATCGCGCTGGCGTCGAGCCTCGACCAGGTCGGACCGGTCGCCCGGACCGTCCTCGACGCCGCGCTCCTGCACGACGTCATCGGCGGGCACGACCCGAAGGACTCCACCTCGATCCGTGACGCCTGGCCCTCGTTCGCCGCTGCGGCGCGCGACGGGCTGCAGGCCGACACCCTCCGCGGGCTGCGCATCGGCGTCGTCAAGGAGCTCGCCGGTGGCGACGGCTTCCAGGCGGGCGTCGTCCAGCGCTTCCAGGAGTCCGTCGCGATCCTGCAGGCAGCCGGTGCCGACGTCGTCGAGATCGACGCCCCGAGCTTCGCGTACGCCATCAGCGCGTACTACCTGATCCTCCCGGCAGAGGCCTCCTCGAACCTCGCCAAGTTCGACTCCGTGCGCTTCGGCCTGCGCGTCACGCCCGAGGGCGGCGCCACGGTCGAGGACGTCATGGCCGCCACGCGTGAAGCCGGCTTCGGACCCGAGGTCAAGCGCCGCATCATCCTCGGCACGTACGCGCTCAGCGCCGGCTACTACGACGCCTACTACGGCAGCGCGCAGAAGGTCCGCACGCTCGTGCAGCGCGACTTCGACGCGGCGTTCGGGCAGGTCGACCTGCTCGTCAGCCCGTCCGCACCGACCACGGCGTTCCCGCTCGGCGAGCGGATCGACGACCCGCTGTCGATGTACCTCAACGACCTCACCACGATCCCGGCGAACCTGGCCGGCGTCCCGGGGATGAGCATCCCGAACGGCCTGGCACCAGAGGACGGTCTGCCGACCGGCATCCAGCTCATGGCGCCCCAGCGCGAGGACGCCCGGCTCTACCGCTACGGTGCGGCGCTCGAGCGCCTGCTCGAGCAGCAGTGGGGTGCCCCGCTCATCTCCCGGATCCCCGACCTCGACCCCGGTCAGCAGTCGGCAGCAGAGGAAGGCGTGGTCTGATGGCCAAGGACGCACTCATGGACTTCGACGAGGCACTCGAGCGCTTCGAACCGGTCCTCGGCTTCGAGGTCCACGTCGAGCTCGCGACCGCGACGAAGATGTTCTCCGACGCCCCGAACTTCTTCGGCGGCGAGCCGAACACGAACGTCACGCCGGTGGACCTCGGGCTGCCCGGGTCGCTCCCCGTCGTGAACGAGCAGGCCGTGCGCTTCTCGGTCAGCCTGGGCCTGGCGCTCGGCTGCTCGATCG
Organism: Curtobacterium sp. VKM Ac-2865; assembly: GCF_015350905.1. GTDB lineage: Bacteria > Actinomycetota > Actinomycetes > Actinomycetales > Microbacteriaceae > Curtobacterium. The sequence goes on from NZ_JADKRZ010000005.1 coordinate 68,909, forward strand.
CCGAGTCGTCGCGGTTCTCGCGGAAGAACTACTTCTACCCGGACAACCCGAAGAACTACCAGATCTCCCAGTACGACGAGCCCATCGCCTACGAGGGCGAGGTCGAGGTCGAACTCGCGGACGGCACGCTGTTCCAGATCCCGATCGAGCGCGCCCACATGGAAGAGGACGCCGGCAAGCTGACGCACGTCGGTGGAGCCACGGGTCGCATCCAGGGTGCCGAGTACTCGCTCGTCGACTACAACCGCGCCGGGGTACCGCTCGTCGAGATCGTCACGAAGCCGATCGTCGGTGCTGCACACCGTGCCCCGGAGCTCGGCGCCGCGTACGTGCAGGTCATCCGCGACCTGGTCCGCGCGCTCGGGGTGTCCGAGGCCCGCATGGAACGCGGCAACCTGCGCTGCGACGCCAACATCTCGCTGCGTCCGTGGGGCCAGGAGAAGCTCGGCACCCGCACCGAGACGAAGAACGTCAACTCCTTCCGTGCCGTCGAGCGGGCGATCCGCTACGAGATCCAGCGCCAGGCGGCGATCCTCGCCGACGGCGGGACGATCACGCAGGAGACCCGGCACTGGCACGAGGACACCGGGCGCACCTCGGCCGGACGCCCGAAGTCGGACGCCGACGACTACCGCTACTTCCCGGAGCCCGACCTGCTGCCGGTGGTCCCCGACCCCGCCATGATCGAGGAGCTCCGCGCCGCCCTGCCCGAAGCCCCCGTAGCCCGGCGTCGTCGGCTCAAGGGCGACTGGGGCTTCGCGGACCTGGAGTTCCAGGACGTCGTCAACGGCGGGCTGCTCGACGAGGTCGAGGCCACCATCGCCGCCGGGGCCGCCCCGCAGGCCGCACGCAAGTGGTGGACCGGTGAGATCAGCCGCGTCGCCAACTCCCGGGACACCACCCCCGGCGAGCTGGTGTCACCCGCGCACGTCGCGGAGCTCATCACGCTCGTCGAGTCCGGCGAGCTGACCGACCGACTGGCACGCCAGGTGCTCGAGGGCGTCATCGCCGGCGAGGGCTCCCCGTCGGCCGTCGTCGAGTCGCGTGGGCTCAAGGTCGTCTCGGACGACTCCGCCCTCACCGCCGCCGTCGACCAGGCACTCGCGGCGCAGCCCGACGTCCTGGCGAAGATCCGCGACGGCAAGGTGCAGGCCGCCGGCGCGATCATCGGCGCCGTGATGAAGTCCATGCAGGGCCAGGCGGACGCGGCCCGCGTCCGTGAGCTCGTGTTGGAGCGCGCACAGGCGTAGCGACGCACACCCCAGGAGGCACCCGGCGACGCGCCGGGTGCCTCCGTCGTTCCTGAGGACATGCGCACGACCCGGTGACAGGATGAGGCGTGTCAGCAACCATCCGTGCCATCGGGACCGCCGTCCCCGCCACGACCCTGCAGCAGGTCGCCGTCCGGGACCTCTTCGCCTCCCAGCCCGGCCTCGGCCGACTCGGCAGCCGGATCGTCCCCGCCGCGTTCGACGCCTCGGCGGTGGAGCACCGGCACACCGTCCTCGGTGAGCTCGACGCCTCTGCGGCGCCCGGCCCGTTCCGCGACGCCGAGGGGCTGCTGCACTCGCCGTCCACCGGCATGCGGAACGACCGGTACCGCGACCTCGCGCCGGCGCTGTACGTCGAGTCCGCGCGGGACGCCCTCGAGCGTGCCGGTGTCGACGCCGCCGACGTCACCCACGTCATGACCGTGTCGTGCACGGGCTTCACGCAGCCGGGCCCCGACCTGGCCATCGTCACGGAGCTCGGCCTGCGCCGCACCGTGTTCCGGCACCACATCGGGTTCATGGGCTGCTGCGCCGCGTTCCCCGCGCTCCGGAGTGCTGCCGCGTTCGCCGAGTCCGACCCGACCGCCGTGGTGCTCGTCGTCTGCGCCGAGCTGTGCACGCTGCACGTCCGGGCGTCGAACGACCCCGACCAGATCGTCGCCAACAGCGTCTTCGGCGACGGCGCTGCCGCTGCCGTCGTGACCGCTGACGGCCCCGGACTACGGCTCGACGCGTTCGCCACCACCGTCGTGCCCGAGGGGGCGTCGGAGATGGCGTGGAACATCGGCGACGAGGGCTTCGAGATGGTCCTCAGCACCGCGGTCCCCAAGCTCGTCGGTGCGACGGTCGCCGAGGCCGTCGGTCCGCTGCTCGACGGCCCGGCTGCCGACGTCCCCGTGTGGGCGGTGCACCCCGGCGGCCGCGCCATCCTCGACCGCACGCAGGACGCGCTCGGGCTGCCCGACTCGGCGATGGTGAGCAGCCGTGCTGTGCTCCGTGACCACGGCAACATGTCGAGCGCCACCGTGCTGTTCGTCCTCCGGCACGCGCTGGACGCCGGCATCGAGGACGGCAGCCCGGTCGTCGCGCTCGCCTTCGGCCCGGGGCTCACCGTCGAGAGCGCTGCGCTCACCGCGGTCGGGACCTCCGTGGCGGTGGCGAGCGAGGCCCTGGACCTGGCCACGGTCGCGTCGTGAGTCGTCCTGACGATGCCGGGGTGAGCCTCCCGGCACTCGACCTGCGCGTCCGCGACCTGGAGCTCCGTGAACTCATGGACGACCCGGACTGCGACCCGCGGGCACTCGCGCGGACGTTCCGTCGGTTCGCCCTGGTCAACGCGCTGGTCAGCGGATGGCGGTCGGTGTGGCGGACGCACGTCGTGCCCGCGCTGCCGGCGCACGGTCAGGGTCGGATCCTCGACCTCGGGTGCGGTGGTGGTGACCTGGCCCGGGCGATCGCGCGGTGGGCCGCCAGCGACGGCTTCGACGTCGAGGTCGTGGGCGTCGACCCGGACCCGCGTGCGATCGACGCGGCGACCCGACGGGCGCCCCGCGGCGTGACCTTCCGCGAGCAGTCGAGCGGCGACCTGGTGACGGCGGGGGAGCGGTTCGACGTCGTCGTGTCGAACCACGTGCTGCACCACCTCGGCGACGAGGAGCGAGCCGGGTTCCTGGCCGACTCCGAGGCCCTGGCGACGACACGCAGTCTGCACTCCGACATCCGCCGGTCGGCTGCGGCGTACCGGGCCTACGCGTTCGGGTCCGCCCTGGTGTCGGCGGGGACGTTCGTCCGCGTGGACGGGCTGCGCTCGATCCGGCGGAGCTTCACGGTGCCGGAGCTCAGCGCTGCGCTGCCGTCGGGGTGGCGCGCGGAGCAGGCGACCCCGCACCGCGTGCTCGCGATCCGCGACGCCTGAGCCGCGGACGAGACACCCCCGTCTGCGATGGGCGCCGGTGTCTCGGGCGGGCGCAGACGGCTGCGACGAGGGCGTCTCGACAGGGCACGCGAGCGAGACACCCCCGTCTGCGCGAGACGCCGCCCGGCCGCCGAGACGCCGTCGTTCCCGGCGGCGTCTCGCGGCTTCAGAGGCGTCTCGGCCAGACACCGGTGTCTCGGTCGCGCTCTCGCGCCAGACACCGGTGTCTCGGTCGCGCACCCGCCCCGCGGCCTGCGGCTCAGCGGATGAGGGACGTCGTCGACGCGAACGACCGCGACAGCACCGCCGCGCGGTACCGCTCGAGCGCCGCGGCCCCGGCCCCGACGGACTCGAGCGCCGCGAACCCCGCGCCGAGCACCGGCGGGACGGTCACCCACGTGGGCACCGCGCCGGGGACCCGGGCGGCGAGGCCGTCCACGACCGCGTCGACGAGCAGCGGGTGCCGTGCCGCGAGCACGCCCCCGCCGAGCACGACGGGCACCGGCACCGCTGCCGATCCACCGAGCCCGAGGCGCTCGAGCGCGACGGCCGCCAGCAGGACGATCTCCTCCGCCTGGCGTGCCACGACCCCGGCAGCGACGGCGTCACCGGCCCCGGCGACCTCGAACAGCACGGGGCAGAGCCGGTTCACCACGCCCGGGTCGAGCCGGCCGAAGTGGATGGCCTCGGTGACCGAACGGACGGTGTCGAGCCCGAGCGCCGCCGGCACCGCTGCCTCGAGTGCCGTGGCGGGACCACGGCCGTCCTCCGCACGGGCCGCGTGCCAGAGCGCCCGGTTGCCGAGCCAGGCACCGCCGCCCCAGTCGCCGGAGACGTCCCCGATCGCCGGGAACCGGGACGTCTCGCCGTCGGCACGGACGGCGAGGGCGTTGATCCCGGTGCCGCACACGACCGCGGCGGCGTCCGGGGACAGGGTGCCGGCCCGCAGCAGCGCGAACAGGTCGTTGTCGAGGACGTCCGGCGCGCCGCCGTCCTCGGCCCAGTGGGCCAGGGCCGCCTCGGCCGCGACGAGCTCGTCATGCAGGTCGAGCCCCGCCAGGTACACGTGCGTGGTCAGGATCCGCGCACCGCCGAGCGAGCGCACCACCCGCCCGCGCACGTCGTCGAGGATCGGGCCGGCCAGCTCCCACCCGCGGGTCTGCGGGTTCGAGCCCGGCCCGCGGGCGTGGCCGACGATCGAGCCGTCCAGGGCGATCGCGACGACGTCGGTCTTGCTGCCGCCGCCGTCGACGGCGAGCACGACGTCGGTCGCCTGCGGTGCCGTGGTACGCGGCGGAGCCGTCGGACGGGAGGCTCGGGCCGTCCCCGCCTCGCCGGCTCGGCTCAACCCGCCCACGTCCCCTGCTCCGATCGCGCCCACGGGATGTGGTCCGCGTTCGCGGCCAGCAGCAGGTCGGTCAGCTTCTCGGCCTTGTCGAGCTGCCCGACGAGCGGGTGCGCCCACATCGCGCGGAGCACCCGGTCGCGGCCACCGTGCACGGCCGCGTCGAGGGCCAGGCGTTCGTACCCGGCGACGTGCGCGACGAGTCCGGCCATGTCGGGGTCGAGCGGGTTCACGGGCAGCGGGGTGATCGCCTGCCGGGTGACGCGCGCCGGCACCTCGATGACGTGGTCGTCGGGGAGGAACGGGAACGTGCCGTCGTTCCGGACGTTGAGCACCTGCACGTCGCCGCGGTCGCTGAGGATCGAGGAGAGCACGTCGATCGCTGCCTCGGAGTAGTACGCACCACCGCGCTGCTCGAGCTCGACGGGCTTCGTGACGACGGACGGGTCCGCGTACTTCGCCAGCAGTGCCCGTTCGGTCTCCATGACGGCCTCGGCGCGCGTGGGCTCGTGGAGCTGTTCCTCGAGCACGACGTCGTGGCTGTAGAAGTACCGCAGGTAGTACGAGGGGATGGCATGTTGGAGCCGGATCAGGTCCTCGCCCATGTGGACGCTCTCGGACATCCGGGTGAGTGCGCCGCCGTCCGGGCTGAGCAGCTCGTCGAGCACGTCGCGCGAGGACCCGTCGGCGCCGGTGACGTGCACGCCGCGCTCCCACGTCAGGTGGTTCAGGCCGACGTGGTCGAGCCGTACGTGGTCCGGCGCGACACCGAACTCCTTCGCGAAGCGCCGCTGGAAGCCGATCGCCACGTTGCAGAGGCCGACGGCGCGGTGTCCGGCCTCGAGCAGTGCCCGCGTGACGATGCCGACCGGGTTCGTGAAGTCGACGATCCAGGCGTCGGGCTTGGCGTGCTTGCGGACCAGCTCGGCGTACTCGAGCACGACGGGCACGGTGCGCAGCGCCTTCGCGAAGCCGCCGGGGCCGGTGGTCTCCTGCCCGATGCAGCAGGCTTCGTGCGGCCAGGTCTCGTCCTGCTGCCTGGCCGCCTGCCCGCCGATGCGGAGCTGGAACATCACGGCGTCGGCGTCGGTCACGCCCGCGACGACGTCGTCGGTCACGTGCACGGTGCCCGGGTGGCCGGCGTGGGCGAACATCCGCTTCGCCACACCGCCGACGAGTTCGCGGCGCACGGGGTCGGGGTCGACGAGCCAGAGCTCGTCGATGGGGAGTTGGTCGCGGAGCCGGGCGAAGCCGTCCACGAGTTCGGGGGTGTAGGTGGAACCGCCACCAACGACTGTGAGTTTCACTGGTGCTTATCCCTTCACGCCGGTGAGCGCGATGCCCTCGACGAATGCCTTCTGTGCGAAGAAGAAGATGATGACGACCGGGACCATGACGACGACGGTCATCGCCATCGTCATCGACCAGTCGGTGCCGTGCTGCCCGCGGAACGTCGCGAGACCGTACGCCACCGGCCAGGCGGCCTGGTTCTCGGACGCGTACAGGAGCGGGCCGTAGTAGTCGTTCCACGAGTGGAAGAACATGAAGATGGCGGCGGACGCGATGCCCGGTCGGGCCATCGGCACGATCACGCGCCAGAGCACCCGCCACTCACCGCAGCCGTCGATGCGTGCGGCGTCGCCGTACTCCTTCGGGATCGTCATGAAGAACTGCCGGAGCAGGAAGATGCTGAACGCGTCCCCGAGCAGGTTCGGCAGGATCAGCGGCCACAGCGTGCCGGTCAGGTGCAGGTGCGACCACATCACGTAGACCGGCACCGCGGTGACCTGCGGGGGCAGGAGCATCGCGACGATGATCACGGTGAAGATGAGGTTGGCGCCCTTGAACTTGATCTGGGCGAGCGCGTACGCGGCCGGCACCGAGCTGACGAGCATGAACGCGGTGGCGAGCACGGCGTAGAGCGCCGAGTTGCCGAACCACTGCGCGAGCGGCAGCTCCGTGAAGACCTTGCCGTAGTTGCTCAGGTCGAAGGGCTTCGGGATGATCGACGCCGTCAGGGCCTGGTTGCTCGACATCAGCGACGTCAGGACCACGAACAGGATCGGGGCGATCGTCAGCACGGCGACCGCGACGAGTGCGGCGTGCTCGGCGACCCACAGGAGCATGTTCCGGCGAGGCTTCCCAGCTGGCGTGCGGGGAGTGGGAGACGGCAACTCCAGGGCGCGGACGGCCTTCGGCCGCGTTGCCGGTGTCCTCCGGCCGACTGTGCTCATGATCCGTCCTCCGGCCGGAACACAGAGATCCGGCGCAACGTGAACACGAGCACCACGGCGGTCACCACGAACAGCACGACGGCCATGGCGGACGCGTACCCGAACTGGAAGTTCGCGAACCCGTGCTGGTACAGCAGCTCGGTGTAGGTCAGCAGCGACGTGCCCGGGTACCCGAGCAGCGCCGCCGTCCCGCCGCCGATCGTGGCCTTGCCGGACGCGACGCTCGACGCGACCGCGGCCTCGGTGAAGTACTGCAGGGCGGCGATCACCCCGGTCACGGCGGCGAAGCCGATCACCGGCGAGATGGTCGGCAGCGTGATGTGTCGGACCTGCTGCATCCCGGTCGCACCGTCGAGCGACGCGGCCTCGTACAGGTCGCGTGGTACGTCGAGCAGGGACGCCAGGAAGATGATCATGATGTCGCCCATCACCCAGACGCCCAGGATCACGAGCGAGGGCTTCGACCACGACGGGTCGTTGAACCACAGTGGTCCGTCGATGCCGAAGACCCGCAGGATCTGGTTCACCGGCCCGGTGCCGGGGTTGAACAGGAACACGAACGCCACGACGCTCGCCACCGGCGGCACCAGGGCGGGCAGGTAGAACAGCGTCCGCCAGAACCCGGTCATCGTCTTCGCGCGGCTGAGCAGCCCAGCGACGAGCAGCCCGAACACGATGCGGACCGGCACCAGGATGACGACGAACCAGATCGTGTTGAGGACCGCCGGCCCGATCTGCGGGTCCTGGGTGAACAGGAACTTGTAGTTGAGCAGCCCGACGAACTGCGGTTCCTGCAGCTGGTTGTACCGCGTGAACGAGTAGAAGACCGATGCCACGAGCGGGTAGGCGAAGAAGATCGCGAGTCCCGCCAGGGCCGGCGCCAGCATCCCGAGTGCGACCAGACGGCGGCGCGAGTCCGCGGAGCGGCGCCGACGGGGCGGGGCCGCGGCGGGCACCGGACCGGACCCCGTCGGGCCCGTGGGCCGGGAGGACCGGCCGAGCCGGGCCTCCCGGCCGGAGGCGGTCTTGGTGGGTGTGCTCATCAGGGACCCGCCAGCTGGTTCGCGTTGTCGATGTCCGAGTCGAGCTTCTTCAGCTTGGCGTCGAGGTCCCCGCCGTTCTGCTGGTAGGCCTGCCAGAACTTCGTGAACGTGCCGATGTAGGCGGCGCCGTCCGCGGTCGCGGGGGACGTGATCGTCTTCGGGTCACCGGCGACGTCGACGAAGGTCTTGTAGTTCGCGTCCACCTCGAGGTCGGGGGACTTCAGGGCGGACGTGAGCGTCGGGATGTTCTTCAGCCCGTTGCCGAGCGTGACCTGCGCGTCCGTGTCCGTCGACAGGTACTTGAGCAGTGCCCAGGCGAGCTCCGGGTTCTTCGAGCCCTTCGCGACACCCGCCACGTTGCCCGCGATGTACGTCGAGCCGTAGTTGCCGACGCCGTCCAGCACCGGGGTGGGGGCGGTGCCGTAGTCGAGGTCCGGCTTCTGGTCCTTGATGAACGCGGTGCGGTACTCGCCGTCGATCTGCATGGCGACCTGGCCGGTCTGGAACGCGTTGTCGGCGGCGAACTCCTGGCCGAGGCCGGACGTGAAGGCCTTGAGCTTGTCGTAGCCGATCGCGTCGACGTAGCCCTTCTGCCACTCGATCAGCTTCTTCCAGTCGGGGGAGGAGCCGATCTCGCTGTTCCCCTTCGTGTCCAACCAGGTGCCGTTGATCATCGGCGCGAAGTGCTCGGGCGAGTTCTCGTAGAAGTCGATGAGCGGGTTGAAGCCGAGCTGCTTGATCGAGCCGTCCGCGTTGTACGTCGTCAGCTTCAGACCGTCGGCCTTGAGCTCGTCGAGGGTCTTCGGTGGTGTGGTGATGCCGGCCTTCGCGAACGCCGCCTTGTTGTACATCAGCGCGCTCACGTCGGCGAGGGCCGGGAGCGTGCAGCGCGTGCCCTTGTAGGCCGTGTAGCCCCGGACCGCCTTCGGGATGTCGGAGATGTCGACCTTGTCCCGCTTGATGTACGGCGACAGGTCGCGGAAGGCACCGGAGGAGCAGAAGCTGCCGACGATCGCGGTCGAGTACGACAGTCCCACGTCGATGTTCTGCCCTGACGAGATGGCCTTCTGCAGCTTCTCGTCGTCCTGCCCGGCGTGGATGTCGACCTTCACGTCGGGGTTGGCCTTCTCGAAGCCGTCGACGGCGCTCTGCACGACGCCGGCCTCGCGACCGGTGAAGAAGTGCCACAGGGACACGGTGCCCTTGAGCTCCTTCGGCGCGGCCTTGTCGATCGACGCCGCGCTGCTGCCGGAGCTGCAGCCGGCCATGACGAGGGCGCCGGTGGCGGCGACGGCGGTCGCGGTGACGATCCGCCGGAGGGTGGGACGGGGGAGTGACATGCGGTACTCGCTCTCTGGTCTCGCTCCGTGTTGCTCGTCCGGGGCCGACCGCGCGGACGTCGTCCGTGCGACGGGCCCTGGTTCCGGGCGCGACGAAGAGCCCTGTGACAGGGCTGGGGTGGATGTGCCTCGAGTGGTGCGGGTGGGAGTGGTGCTGGTCTAGGTGCGCTGGACGGTGTCCGGCTCGGGCGCATCGTCGCTGATGGTCTCGAGCCGGTCGCCGAGCGCGGACCGCACGACGTCGATGAGGACGTGTCGTGCGCCGTGGAGGACGGGGGTGTCGGGGACGCCGGGTGGCACCACGGCCGTGGACCAGCGCGAGCGGGTCCTGAGCCAGGCGGTCACCGCGGCGGCCAGAGCGGGACCGCCCGCGATCCCGGTCGGGCCGTGCAGCACGACCGTCTCGGGGTCGGCCACGGCGAGGGCGGGGAGCACGTTGTGCCCGACGCGCTCGCCGAGGGCGGTCATGAAGGGGTGCTGCGCGGGGAGCCCCGGCAGCTGCGGGAGCACCTGACGCCAGTCGGCAGCACTGCCGTCCGGCGCCGTGATCCCGTGTTCGGCGGCGAGGGCGATGATCGCGGGCTCGGAGATGAGGTCCGCGACGATCGTCGCCGTCGGGTCGAGGGGGAGCGCGTCGGCGGGCACGCTCAGGTAGCCGATCTCGCCCGCGGCGCCCGAGGCCCCGGCGTGCAGACGGCCGTCGAGGTCGAGTGCCATGCCGAGGCCCTCCGCCATCCAGAACAGCGCGAACGAGCCGGGGGCGCGGCCCGCACCCATGTTCCGCTCGGCGATCGCCGCGAGGTTGGCGTCGTTCTCGATGACGACCCGCACGCCGAGGGCGTCCGACAGGGTCCGCGAGACCTGCTCGCGCGGCCACCCCGGCAGGCCGTCGGTGAAGATGAGGGTGTCCGTGGCGTGGTCGACACTGGCCTGCACGCCCACGGCGACGGCGGTGACGAGGTCGGGGTCGATGCCCGCGGCCGCTGCGGCACGGCTGACGGCGGCCGCGACGATGTCCTCGCCCGGCGCGCGCATCTCCTGCTCGTCCATCCGGTGCTCGGCGACGGGGTAGGACCGCCCGCTTGCGTCGACGACGGTCGAGCGGACGTCGACGAGTTGGACGTCCACGGCGACGGCGAGGTCGCGGTCGGTGATGGCCTCGTACACGACGGCGCTCGGGCCGCGGCGGCCGGCCTGCGAGTCGGTGCCGGCTTCGCGGAGGAGCCCCGCGGCTTCGAGTCGGCGGATGATCTCGGCGGCGGTCGGCTTGCTCAGGCCGGTGCGCTGGGCGATCTCGTTCCGCGTCATCGGGCCGTCGTCGAGCAGCAGGCTGAGGGCGGCGCGGTCGTTGAGCACGCGGAGGAGGGCCGGCTGCCCGGGGGTGCGTCCTCGTGGTGTCATGTCGAGGACTGTAACGGACAACCTTCTTTACTGAAAGGTTTGTTCACAGTTCCGAAACACGCGTTCCGCTGCGCGAAACACGGGGGGTGGGGTGGGTGGCGCTTTCGCGCGTTGGGGGTCGTTTCGCGCGTAGGAGGTCGTTCCTTCCGACCCACCACGCGCGATCCCGCTCGCCAGCGCGACCGTCATGGGTCGGAACGTGCGCCGAGACGGACGGGAGGCTCGGTGCCAGCTGGCGCCGAGCCTCCCGTCCCGTAGTGGTACATCGGGAGCATCCGGTGGGAGGCGCGTCAGGGGGCGACCGTGACTGGCGGGACTGCACCCTGATGGCACGGAGCTCGTCCGGGTCCGCGGTGGCCCGATCTCGTCCTCCGATGGCGATGCGTGGACACCCGAACCGACGTCGTGGAGCACCGTGTGACCCGCGTTCCGGGTGTACCCCATGTCCCCTTTTCAACCCACCGTTCCCTGAGAATCATCATGGAAATCGGAATCCAGGCCTCTGGTATTTCACGCTTCGACGCTACGTTTTCGGGAACCCGATCCGGAGCGGATCGGGAGGAACGGCGGGGGGCCGTTGATTGCGCTCCTCCGCTCAACGCAAGAGGAGAAACGCCATGTCACCGACTGCCGTGAACGAGCTCGAATCCGCTCTGGCCGCCCTCGACGACTTCAGCGGTTGGGACGTCGTCGTCCCGGACACCGCGGAAGCCGTGATGACCGTCGAGCGTCGCGACGTGATCGAGATCACGAGCGAGTTCTCGACGCTGGGCGGAAGCCGCCCGCGTCAGATCTCCTGATCAACGACGTGGCGTGCCGGATCCGGCACGCCACGTCCTCTCCGCCATTCGAACTCGCTCTCGTGAAGGGCTCCAGTGCACCTCGATCCAGTCGTGACCCCGCCGAGCCACTCGGTTTTCGACCACATGCTCGCTGTCCCCACGCCCGCGCTCGTCTATGACCTGGACAACGCGCTGCGGTCGGTCGGCCGGATGCTCGAGGATGTGTCCCTCGTGTCGGGTGCGCGCCTGAACGTCGCCCTCAAGTCGTGCCACACCCCCTCGGTGCTCCGCCATCTGGCGGATGCGGGACTCGGTGCGGACTGCGCTTCAGTGCGTGAGGTCGACCTGGCCGTCTCGGTCGGGTTCCATGAGGTGTCGGCGACGGGGCCGAGCTTCTCCGACGAGGGTGCGCTCGATCGGCTCTCTGAGACCGGCATCGTCGTCGACGCGACGTCGATCGACCAGCTCGAACTGATCGGCGCGATCCAGCCAGGATCGAACGTCGGGCTCCGTCTGCGCCTCACGATCCCTGAGGCTCTGGACACGGCCAACTCCTTCGGCGCGAACAGCCGCTTCGGGGTCGTCGCAACCGATCCGGCCGTCCATGCGGTCCTTGCCCGTCACCAGCTGCACGTCACTCGCCTGCACCTGCACACCGGGCAGATGTCTCCTCGCCTGTTCCTCTGGGAACTCCGCTACACGCTCACCATCGCGGAGTCCCTCTCCGGCGTGGAGCTCATCGACTTCGGGGGAGGGTTCTACGACTTCTACGCGGATCGTGCGAAGGCGCGGCGCGCGTTGCAGACGGCCGACGAACTGCTCGGCCAGTGGCGTGAACGAACCGGGCGGCCGATGGCGATCCGCTTCGAGCCGGGAGCCGCCGTCCTCGGGCCCCACGGGTACCTCGTGACGACGGTCCAGTCGATCGAGCCTGCCCATCCCGTCTACGATGCCGAAGTCGTGCAAGTCGACACGTCCGCCTGGAACTACGCCCCCTGGCACCTCCCTGTTGCGGTGCCTCTCGACGAGCTCGGTCGCCAGCCGAGGGCCCCTCGGCTCATCTCGGGCAACACGCTGTACGAGAACGACTTCTTCGGGATGACTGGTCGGAGTGCACGCCCGCTCATCGACATGGCCTCGGTGTCTGTCGGGGAACGGCTCGTGCTGACCAACGCGGGCGCGTACACCATGACCAACCGGCGTGACTTCAACCTCTTGGGGAACCTCCGCGAGTACCTGGTGGTCGACGACACCCTGCATCCGGTCGACACCGAGATGTCGGCAACGCCGTGATGACCGGCGGCGCGACCGCGCTCGAGCTCGAACGCACACTGCTGCAGCAGCTGATCGACGAGAACGCTCTGCTCGACCGGGCACGCATGGCTCGGATCTCCCAGACGCTCGCGGACGGTGTCATCGGGGGAGATGAGCGCGACCATGAGCGCTTCCTGCACGATCGGTTCCTCGACGTCCGGCACGTGCTACGGAGCCGAGCCGATCGCTCCATGATCGATCGCTTCGCGAGCCCCGCGTCCGGGCGCGATGCGGATCCCGAAGTGGACTACGGATACGAGCGGAGCGCCCCGAGCGCTGTGCTCGACGGCAGACTGATGCACGGAGAGCCTGACGTCGCGGGGTGGACAGCGTCGGGCGTCATGTGCAGCAGTGGAATGGCTGCACTCAGTGTCGCGCTGCACTTCGCGACCTACGAATTCCGCGCGGCGAACGGCAGGCTTCCAAGCATCGCACTGCTCGGTGACTACTTCGAGACGGCGATGCTGATCGAGCTCCTGTCGACGTCGTTCTCGTCCTGGTCCCAGTGCGGGTCGGTGAGCGAGCTCGTCGACGCCCGTGCGGACGTGGTCGTGATCGAGCCCGTCCGCTATGACTGGGATCTCCACACGGTCGACTTCATCGAGTTGACCGCCGCGTGGGCGGTCCAGGGGGCACCGTGGTCAGTGATCGTGGACCCGAGCCTGACGCCGGGTGCCTGGCCGAAACACCAGCTCCTGGCGACCTTGACCGAGACACGGACAGCGATCGTGATCGAGGCGCGCTCGGCGCTCAAGCTCGATCAGGTGGGGCTCGAACTGGCGAACGCCGGTGCGGTCGTCGTCCACCGAAACGACTTGCTGACCACCGCAGCGTCCGACCCAGACACGCTCAGGAACGCCCGATCGGTCCTCGGCGCAGCACTCCCCCCGCGCTCGGCGAGCGCACTCGACAACTCGTTCTTCCTCAGCCCCCGGTGGCGTCGAACACACGTCGCCCTGGTCGCCAGGAACAACGAGGCGTTCGCGCGTTCGTTCTCGGACGAGCGTGGCCTCTTCGAGACCGTCGCGCATCCCGTGAACCGACAGCGGGGCGTCGACGACAGTGAGGGCTCGGTGCGGATCGCACCGTTCACCGTGCTCCGTCTCGAGGACGACGACCTGCTCGGGTACCGCGTGCTCCTCGGGGTCATCCGGGCAGAGGCGGATCGTCGTGGTGTCGACCTGCAGTTCGGAGCGAGTTTCGGATTCCGGTCGCATCGACACGAGACGATCGTTCCCCGGAAACGGGATCTCCGATGTCTGCTCAAGGTCGCGCTCGGCGCCCGAGGTGGGCCCGCTATGGACGGAGTGATCGACCTGTTCGGGGACCTCCACGCGCTCGGCACCATGGATGCCGTGCGACGGCAGTTCCCAGACGTCCGCCCGATCGAGCTGGCGCTGTGAACGCCCCAGAGAAGCGGACCGGGCACACACTTCGATCACTCCCGCCGCTGCTGCGAGGACACCGACGGGCGTTGACGGTGCTCGTCGGTCTTGCACTCGCGGGGACGCTCGCCGAAGCGTGCTTGCCGATCGGGCTCGGGCGCGTTGTGGATGGAGTGCAGCATGGACGATTCGACACCGTGCTCATCGCCTCCGGGGTGTTGGCGCTGGTGGTCGTCGCTCGCGTCGCGTCGTCCGTGGTCGCCCACGCGGTCGGTCGCAACGCCGAGATCGACCTGGCCGTCGGTCGCAAGCGTGGAGTCGGCGCGCACCTCGTGGCGAACCGATCGGTGATCAGTGATCGCTTGAGTCTCGGCGACGCGGTCGAGACCGCGGAGTCGGACACCGAGACGATCGCCGGCGTGGTGGGTGTGGCACGTTCGCTGGTCGTGTCGGTGGTGACCTTCGTCGCGATCGGCGCCTACCTCGTCGTCAACTCCTGGGTGATCGGTGGGTCCATCGTCGCCGGGGCACTGTGCATCGCCGTGTTCCTGCCCGGTCTGATCGGGTCGCTCGAACAGCCGCTCGAAGCACACCGTGCGCGTGCGGGGGCCGTCGCGGGGTTGGCGGCCGACGCGGCGAGCGGGCTGCGCGACCTCCGTGGTGTCGGGGCCGAGGACGTGTTCCTTCGTCGGTTCCGCAGTGCCTCCGCGGAGATGCGTCTGGCGGGTCTCAGGGTCGCGCGTCGTCGAGCGCTCATCGCGGGTGTCCAGGTCGCGATCCCCAGTGCGTTCGTCTTGCTCATCCTCGGGATCGCGCTGTGGCAGTGGCGTTCCGGCGACCAGACCGCGGGCGACCTGGTCACGTACTACGGTCTCGGCGTGTTCCTCGTGGGGCCGGTCGGGTCGTTCATCGGAGCATGGAACGAAGTGCCCGCCATCGCCGTCGCGGCACGTCGGGAGCAGGAACTGCTCGACGCTGGACACCCGCCCCGAGCCGGACGCGAAGGGACACCCACCGGAGACCTCGTGGACGAGATCAGCGGTGTCGCAGCGCATCCGGCCGAGTTCGTGCTCGTGACGGGTGCGGAGCTCGCGACCCTCCGTTCCGTCGCTGCCCGCCTGGCCGGAGCAGCCGACGCGGCGAGCGCATCCGTCGGTCCGACCCGATGGTCGGATTGGGACGAAGGTGCGACGAGGAGGCACGTCGTCGTGCTGGACTCTGACGCGCGCCTGGTGTCCGGCACCGTGCGGGAGATCCTGGGGTGCCGGGACGACGACCACGCCCAGGCCGTGCTGCACGCCGCCGCTGCCGATGACTTCATCGGTGACGACCTCGATCGTGAGGTCAGCGAGGGGGGACGTGATCTCTCCGGTGGGCAGGTGCGCCGGCTCCTCCTGGCCCAGGCGCTCGCAGCAGACACCGAGGTCCTGGTGCTGGTGGAGCCGACACGTTCGCTCGACCTGGTCACCGAACGGCGCTTGCTCGAGCGCCTCGTGCGTCACCGGGCCGGCCGGACCACGATCGTGTGTTCGCAGTCTCCCGCGGTGTTCGCAGTTGCCGACCGCGTCGCCGTCGTGGACAGTGCGGGTTCGGTACCGGAAGCGGCTCGCCTCGCGGTCGACGGTGTCGGGGACACAGTGGGACAGGGGGACGCCCGATGAAGGCTCCGCTCCTCGTTGCAGGGCCGACCGACACACTCAGGGCGATCCGCCGTGTGGTCGGGTCCCATCGTCGTCGCCTTGCTCTCATGCTGGGCTGGCACGCGTTCGCGGTCGCCGCAGCGGTCAGCGCGCCGGTGTTGTTCGGCTTGCTCATCGACAGCGTGAGCGCGGACGGTCAATGGGGCCGGATCGTCACGCTGTTCCTCGTCCTCTGTGGTGTCCTGGTCGTCAGGACCCTGCTGAGTGTGGCGTCCCAGGATGCGTCCTGGAGGTTCGGCGAGGACGTGTTCGCGCAGCTCCGCGACGAGGTCGTTGAGGGGGTGGTGCGCCTCCCGCTCCGCGTCACGGAGCGAGCCGAACGCGGCGAGGTCCTCGCCCGGACCTCGAACGACGTCGACGCGGTTTCCGAAGGCGTGCGCGTGGGCGTTCCCGAGGTGCTGGTCGGCGTCTTCACCGTCGTCTTCACAGCGGCCACCTCCTTCGTGCTCGACTGGCGCGTCGCCATCGCGTCCGTCGTGGGCCTCCCGATCCTCGTCCTGTCGACGAGGTGGTACGTGCGCCGGTCGCAACCCGCGTACGAAGCGGAACTCAGGAGTCATGCCCGCTTCAACGGCAGTGTCCTCGAGACCGCGACGGCGTCACGGACGCTCGGGCTGCTCGGAACAGGACATCGACTCCTCCGGCGCATCGACTCACGAGCGGGTGAGGTCCGCGCAGCCGAGCGCGTGACGCTGGGGCTGCAGTCGCGGTGGTTCCCTGTCGTCCAGCTCGGCTACTACCTGCCGTTCGCAGTGGTGGCGACGTGGGGAGGATGGCTCGCGGTGCAGGGGGAGGTCAGTGTCGGGACCGTCGTCGCAATCGCGCTCAACGTCCAGCTCATCGTCGACCCGCTGGATGACCTCCTGTACTGGTCGGACCAGCTGCAACTGGCGTGGGCAGCCTTCCGGAGGATGTCCGGGGTCTCCCGCCCGGTGTCGGCCTCGTGCGACGACGACCGCGTCGTTCCTCGAGCCGAGGCATCTGGTTGCGCCATCCGCTGTGCCAGTGTCTCGTTCTCGTACGATGACGGCCCGCCCGCCGTTTCAGCGATCGATCTCGACATCGCGCCCGGCGAGCACGTGACGATGTTCGGCGCCTCCGGAGCTGGGAAGACCACCCTGGGGCTGCTCCTCGCCGGTGCGCTGGAGCCGGACACCGGACGGATCGAGGCCAGCGGCGAGACTCGGGGGGCTGCGGTGCGGATGATGGTGAGTCAGGACCCTCATGCCTTCACCGGGACGCTCCGCGACAACCTCACGCTCGCAGCGGGGGCGGCGTCCGACGAAGAACTCCTCGGCGCTCTCGCGGTCGCAGGCGCTCCGACGGACCTCGAGGGGCTCGACTCGGAACTCGGGCCCACGTCGATCGACCCCGTCCACCTGCAGCGGATCGCACTCGCGAGAGTGGTCCTCCGAGACCCGGACATCGTCGTCCTCGACGAGTCGACCTCGCATCTGTCGGTGGGCGAATCACGGATCCTCGACCGCGACATGGCAGCGGTGTTCCGCGGGCGGACCGTCGTCACCATCGCACACCGTCTGAGCGCAGCGTTCGATGCTGATCGCGTCCTCATCATGGAACACGGTCGAGTCAGCGAGATCGGCACGCCGCGCGAACTCCTCGATTCCGGAGGACTGTTCGCCGACCTCCACGAGCAGTGGACCCACCGACCCGAAGAAGGACACCATGAACGCTGATGACGTCCTCGCGGTCGACCAGGGGTTCGTCGTGCGTGGTACCGGCCCCGACGGGACACTGACGCTCTGGTCGCCCAGGACGGGCACGGAGCTGCAGCTCAGCCGCAGTGCGCACGCCCTCCTGTCCCGGTTCGCTGTGCCGACGGCGCCGTCCGTGGCGTTGAGTGCCATTCCCGAATCCGCGCGGGAGCCAGCCCTCCGCGCCGTCACTGCCTTCGTCGAAGGAGGACTGCTCCGTTCCTACGGGGTGGCAGCGGACTCGAGTGGCGCCCCGCGGGGGCTGTTCGGTGTGCCGATGACGACGCTCGGTCACGCGGTGACCGATCCTGCGATCGACGCGGTCGTCGTCGGTGTCGAGTACGACGCTGGTGCATCTGCGCGGGGTGGTTCGAAGACGGCTCCCGATGCTCTCAGACGTGTGGCTGCCAGTCTGTTCGCGCCGAGATCCGACCGGGGTATGTGGGACCCGGCGTTGGGACGGCGCATCCTCGACGGCATCCGGATCGGCGACATCGGGAACATCGGCGACGTCGTCCAGATGCGCAACGGCCCGGTCCTCGATCGACTTGCTGGCGCAGTGGAGGCGGTCACAGCTGCCCGCAAACTCCCGGTGGTGGTCGGTGGTGACCATTCGATCACCCACGCGGTGGTCCGGGGGATCCTTGCAGCGTCTGAGGGCGCGATCGGCCTCATCCATCTCGATGCGCACACGGACTACTTCCGTCCAGCTCGCGGGGACTGGCGTTCGTCGCTCCACCACGGGAACGTGATGAGCTGGGTCGCCGGGGAAGAGCGGGTGGAACGCATCGCGCAGTTCGGTGTCCGGCAGCGAGTGGACGACGACCCAGAGTTCGGCTCCAAGACCGTCGTCTGGGGCGGGCGGTCGTCGATCGACGCCGACATCAACGATCTCCTGGCGGACCTGCCGGCGCATCTCGGGTGGCACGTGACGATCGACGTCGACGTCCTCGATCCGGCGTACATGCCGAGCACGGGAACTCCCGTACCCGGAGGGTTCAGCACCCACGAACTCATCGACCTCGTTTGTCGGCTGGTGTCACGACGCCGGATCGTGGGCGTCGACATCGTCGAACTCATCGGGGAGGGTGAGGGCGCTCAGCGATCGGCGCTCGCAGCCGCGGACGTGCTGGCTCGGACGCTCGACGCCGCGCTCAGACCGTCGGCTGATCGTCCGACAGGAACGGCGTCGTCGTCCCGGTGAGGTGGTCTTCCCGCAGGAGCCCGTACGCGACAGAGTCCCTCGGCGCCCCGCCGTCCACCGGCCAGGTGCGCCGGTAGTGCGCTTCCTTCACCCACCCGTTCCGCACGAGGGCCGCGCGCATGGCGACGTTGTCGTCACGGGTCTGGGCCTCGATCCGTGTCACCTCGGGGAACGCAGCGAAGACGTGGTCGGCGAGCACGCGGACGAGCACGGTGCCGATCCCTTGCCCGCGCGAGCGCTCCGCGAGCCGGACGTCGATCATCGGTGCGTCGTCGTCGAGGTCGTCGAGCACCACGATGCCGGCGGGTGCCCCGTCGACGTCGACCCGGAGCAGCGCGTGCTCGGGCGCGGAGAACGCACCGGCGTCGATCCGCTGCTCGATGGCGTCGCGCGTCGGTGTGGAGGAGACGTGGAACGGGAACCGGTTCGTGGTCAGGAACTCGATGAGGACGGAGCGGTCCGAGGGATCAGCAGGGTCCATCTGGTGGAGTTCCACATCCATGACCCGACCGTACACGCCGGATCGCGGACGACGGGCGCTACGCTCGTGCGGGTGGATGAGGACCGGTACGGCGGCGACGTGCTCTCGGGCGACTGGCGCTCGCGAGGCGTGAAGAAGGTGCGGCAGGTGCCGCTCGAGCGGGACATGGTGCTCGAGGACCCGGTCTCCGGTTGGGCCGGCGCCGTCGTCGGCCTCGAAGCGGGGAACATCGCGCTCGAGGACTGGAAGGGCCGCACCCGCGCCTTCCCCTTCGAGGGGCAGTTCCTGCTCGAGGGCGAGCTCGTCACGCTCGGCCGTCCGCAGGCGCCGGTGGGGCGATCTGCCGCCACCGCTGCTGGTCGAGGTGGTCCCGCTGGTCCCGCTGGTTCCGTCGGTTCCGTCCATGCTGACTGGAGGCCCGGGGCTGCGCCCGCCGTCCGGCAGACGTCCGACGGTGGTCGCCTCCGCACTGCGTCGGGGTCGTTCGCCGTCGAGCAGCAGCGCGCCCGCGTGGCGCTGCCCTCGCGGATCATGGTCGAGGGCAAGCACGACGCCGAGCTCGTGGAGAAGGTCTGGGGAGCGGATCTCCGCGTGGAGGGCGTCGTCGTCGAGGAGCTCTCCGGCGTGGACAACCTGGCTGACGTGCTGGATGACTTCCGCCCTTCGCGGGACCGCCGCGTCGGCGTGCTCGTCGACCACCTGGTGCCCGGGTCGAAGGAGTCCCGCTTCGCCGACGCCGTGATGCGCGGGAAGTGGGGTGCGCACGTGCTCGTCGTCGGGCACCCCTTCGTCGACGTCTGGCAGTCCGTGAAGCCCGCGCGCGTGGGGCTGCAGGCGTGGCCGACGATCCCGCGGTCGATCGAGTGGAAGGCCGGCATCTGCCAGGCGCTCGGGTGGCCGCACGCCGAACAGGCCGACATCGCCCGGGCGTGGCAGCGGATCCTCGGGCAGGTGCGCACGTTCGCCGACCTCGAGCCGCAGCTGCTCGGCCGGGTCGAGGAACTCATCGACTTCGTCACCGAACCGGTCGCCTAGCCCCTGCTCGACCCCGTCGTCCGTATCGTTGGACCATGGACGGCATCGACGGACGCGTGCGGGGCGCCGTCGACGTGTGGCTGCGCTGGCTGCCGCGGTGGCAGATCGGCACCGCACGCCCGCGCACGCGGATCTGTCGGAAGTGCACCGGGTCGCCGATCGCGAGCGCGGCGGGCTTCGGACCCGACGTGCCGCACCCCGTCCAGCACGCGTTGATCGGCCGGATGTCGGCCATCGTCGAGGACGCCGTCGACGACTACACGGCGAAGAACCTGCCGTTGCTGCACCGGGAACTCGAACGGGCCGCTGCACGGAAGCGGCACGCGGGGTACCAGCCGGCCGAGGGGTTGTCGCCGGAGTTCCAGGGACTCGACGTCGACCCGCAGCCGCAGGACGGGTCGCCGTTCCTGTTCACGCTCGAGGAGCTCGCGGGGACCGGGGCGTCGTCGGACACCGTGCCGCGCGAGCCGCTGTCCGAGGAGGCCAAGGCCGCGCTCCGGCACGAGATCGACCTGTCCGACGAGTGCGCCAGGGCGACGGGGACGGCGGTGTGCCTCGCGCTCATCGACCACCGGCCGCGGATCGCCGAGGCCGTCGAGCGGCTGGTCGAACCGCAGATCGAGGCCCTGGTGTCGGACATGTTCCGTGGGCTCGACGGCGACGGTCCGCGCGGCGGGTTGTTCTAGCGCGAGGCGCGCGCGGGTGCGGGGGTGTCAGGCCTCGCGGGTCGGCGGCGTGCGGCGTGCACGGAGCCGGAGGACGCCCCGGACGACGGCGCGCCAGCCGAGCAGGAACACGCCGAGCACGATCGTCGCGACGATGACGAACGAGATCGGCAGCGGGTTGCCGTCGACGACGCCCTGCCCGGTCGCGACGCGGATCGCCATGCCGACGAACACGGTCAGGACCCACACGACGACGCCGGTCGGCCAGAACCGCAATGGGCGTGCCCAGGCGCCGCTGGTGACGTAGCCGATCGCCCAGCCCGCGAGGAACGGGTACGCGGTGGTCCACAGCGCCAGCAGGGTGTTCGCCTCGCCGTGGGAGGACCGCCCGATGAGCGCGAAGACCACGATGAGCACGACGTCGATGACGGCTGCGAGCCAGCCCCAGGTGCGTACGGTCACGCCTCCATTGTCGCAGCCACTGCAGCACGCTCGGGCAGCGTTCACCCGGAGGACACCGGGGGTTCGCGCAGGGACGGGAGCATGACCGGATGACGACGACGGTCCGGACCTCTGACGCGCCCGTGCTCGACACCGCCACCGCCTCCGACACCGGCCTGACCACCGATGCCGCGTCGACGTCCCGGCAGCCGCGCCTCGTCGCCCACCGTGGGGCACCCCGGGTCCGCCGCGAGAACACCCTGCCGGCCGTCGCGGTCGCCGAGGCCCTCGGCGCGGACGTCATCGCGGTCGACGTCCGACGCACCGCCGACGACGTCGCCGTGCTGCTCCACGACGAGACCCTCGGCCGGATGTGGGGCGACGCCCGCCGGGTCCGCGACGTGGCCTGGTGCGACGTCGCCCGGCTCGGCAACGGCCTCGACCGCATCCCGCGGCTCGACGGCGTGCTCGAAAGACTCGACGGCTGCCGGTCCTCGCTCCTCGTCGCCGTGGTGGACCCGCTCGACGCCGTCGTCGCCGCCCAGACCGTGTCCGGCTCGCCGTGGGCCGTCACGGTCGCCTGGTGCGGTGCCCCCGAGGCCGTCGCCGCGGTGCGGACCGTGCTGCCGGACGCCGACGTGTGGCTGGCGTGGGAGTCGCTCGAGCCCCCGACGCCTGAGGCCGTCGCCGCGCTGACCCCGTCGACGCTGCACCTCGACGTCGCGTTCCTCACCCCGAGGACCGTCGCGGCGGCGCACGCCCTCGGCCTGCAGGTCGCCGTGTGGACGGTCGACGACCCGGAGCCGGCGCTGTGGGCGGTCCGGCTCGGCGCCGACCTGGTCACGACGAACGACGTCGCCACGATCCGAGCGACACTCGCCGCCGCCGAGCGTGACGGGTGGCCGCAGCCCGACCGCGAACCGTCCGAGGCCGAGGTCGCCGGCCGCGCCCAGGCCCTCGCGCACCGCATCGCGCACGAGGTCATCGCCTTCACCCGGGAGCACCCGGTCGGTTCCGTCACGACGAAGGCCCACCCGGCGGACCTCGTCACGGACGTCGACCGCCTGGTCGAGCAGCACGTCCGCGGACGTGTCCGTGCCGCGTTCCCGACGCACGGGTTCTCGGGCGAGGAGTACGGCGACGCCCCGGGCGACCGACACCGCTGGTACCTCGACCCCGTCGACGGCACGACGAACCTGGCGAACGGCATCCCCTGGACGAGCACGTCGCTCTGCCTCACCCGGAACGGCGCACCCGTCGTCGGGGTCGTCGCCGACCCGTGGCGCGGCGAGGTCCTCGAGGCCCGACGCGGCCGGGGCGCGAGCGTCCGCGACCGCCAGCTCCGACTCGACGACACCCCGCGCGCGCTCGCCGGCGCCGTCGTGGGCACCGAACTCGACGGGCACCGACCGTGGCCCGGGTTCAGCCAGTTCCTCGACGCCCTCGCCGCCCGGTCCTGCACGGTGCGCGTCCAGGGGTCGAGCACGCTGACGATCGCCCAGGTCGCGGCCGGGCGGGGGATCGGCGCGTGCGTGCCGACCTTCGACCCGATCGACCACGGCGCCGCGGTGCTGCTCGTGCACGAGGCCGGCGGGGTCGTCATGACCGAGGCCGGACCGGTCTCCGGCTTCCCCGACCTCGGTGCGCCGTTCCTGGTGGCGCACCCGGGGGCTGCGGACGAACTGCACCAGGTCTGGACCGGCGCGTTGCGCGCCGGACGCTGACGCACCACG
Organism: Curtobacterium sp. VKM Ac-2865; assembly: GCF_015350905.1. Taxonomy (GTDB): domain Bacteria; phylum Actinomycetota; class Actinomycetes; order Actinomycetales; family Microbacteriaceae; genus Curtobacterium. The sequence continues at coordinate 91,913 of NZ_JADKRZ010000005.1, forward strand.
TCCCGGACTGGAGGCTCGGAGCGGCGCCGCCACGAGCCTCCAGTCCGGTGGCGGGTGACGTCCACCGCATTCTGTGCGGCCACACAGTCATCGCTCGCCGCGCGACCATACTGTGGCAGTCCACGGACACGGTGTCCGTGCCGAAGGAGCAACGACATGGGATTCCTCGACCGCCTGCTCGGCCGTGAGGACCGACAGCACCCGCAGGGCTGGAACGCGCCCCGGCAGCAGCAGCCCCAGCAGCAGGGGTACCAGTACGGACAGCAGTCCTACAACGCCCCGACCCCCGGATACGGCGCCCCACAGGACCAGTACGGCAGCGCCCAGGGGCAGTACGGCGCTCCGCAGGGCGGCGACGGTCGGACGCAGGACCAGCAGGCCGTCGACCGCTACCGCTACCTGCTCCGTACGGCTCCGCCCGAGCGCATCGAGGAGGTCCACGCCGAGGCCTTCGAGCGGCTGACCCCCGAGCAGCGTCGGATGGTCTACGACGAGTTCACCCGGACGGCCCCGACCGGCGAGGCGCCCCGCGGGGACGACGCTCGCTCGCTGGCCCAGGCCGCGACCCGCTCGGAGATCCGACAGCCCGGGTTCATGGAGCGCTCGCTCGGCGGCATGAACGGCGGCGGCATGAACGGCGGGATGGGCGGCCGTGGGGGCTTCGGCGGACGCCAGGGACCGTCCTTCGGCGGCATGATGGGCGCCTCGATCCTCGGCTCGGTGGCCGGCTACGTCATCGGTTCGACGCTGATGAGCGCCTTCCTGCCGGATCCGTCGTCCTTCGACGGCGGAACGGACGCATCGGGGGATGCGGGTGACGGCGGTTCGGGGGACACTGGTGCTGACTCCGGTGACGGCGGCGCATCCGACGGCGGCGGGTACGAGAACGCGGGCTGGGACGACGCCGGGTCAGACACCGGTGGCGGCTTCGGCGACTTCGGTGGTGACTTCGACGTGTGACCCACGTCGGGCCACGCCGGTCACCTGACCTGTTGAGTCGCGACCAGGGAGCGACATGGCCATCATCGAGGCCTCCGGCCTGACCAAGACCTACCGATCCAAGTCGGGACCCGTCCACGCGCTGGCGGGTCTCGACCTCTCCGTCCCGCAGGGCACCGTCACGGCGCTGCTCGGTCCGAACGGCGCCGGCAAGACCACCACGGTCAAGGTGCTGACGACGCTCGTCAAGCCCGACAGCGGCACGGCGTCCATCGCCGGCGTCGACGTCGTCGCGGACCCCCAGGCCACCCGTCGGTCCATCGGGGTCTCCGGGCAGTACGCCGCCGTCGACGAGAACCTGACCGGCTTCGAGAACCTCGAGATGATCGGGCGGCTCTACCACCTCGGCGGGAAGGCCTCGCGGGCCAGGGCGCGCGAGCTCATCGACGTGTTCGACCTGGCCGAGGCCGGGGACCGCCCCGTCAAGGGCTTCTCCGGCGGGATGCGGCGGCGGATCGACCTCGCCGGAGCCCTCGTGATGAACCCGAGCGTGCTGTTCCTCGACGAACCGACGACCGGGCTCGACCCTCGGAGCCGACTGGCGCTGTGGGGGATCATCGAGCACCTCGTGGCCGACGGGGCCACGGTGCTGCTGACCACGCAGTACCTCGAAGAGGCCGACCGTCTCGCCGACGACATCGCGGTCATCGACGACGGGCACGTCATCGCCGAGGGCACCAGCGACCAGCTCAAGGCGCAGGTCGGAGGACACCGGGTCGTCGTGACGCTCGTCGACGACGCCGACGGGGACGCCGCCACGACGGTGCTGCGGCGGTACGGCGTCGGGGACGTGGAGACCTCGGGCGACGGACGCACCAGGGCCATCGCCGTGGAGGCCGGGCCGGCCGCGCTGCAGCACGTGCTCGCCGACCTGGGGGACGCCGGCATCGAGCTGCACGACGCCGGCATGCGCCGTCCGACGCTCGACGACGTGTTCCTCCGGTTGACCGGGCACGCCGCGACCGAGGACGACGCCGGGCCTGACGGTGCCCGTGGCGGCTCGTCCGTCGTCGCCGAGCAGCAGGAGCCGGTCCGATGACCGCCACCGCGACCGCACCCGGCCGCCAGCTGCCCGTCGTCGTCACCGCACCGCTCGCCGTCTGGTTCGAGGACGGCTGGACCGTCACCAAGCGCAACCTCATCTAGATCAAGCGGTCCCCGGACATGCTCGTCTTCGCGGTCCTGCAGCCGATCATGTTCGTGCTGCTCTTCAGCCAGGTCTACGGCGGCGCGATCGCGGTGCAGGGCACCGACTACACGCAGTTCCTGATGGCCGGCATCTTCGCCCAGACGGTCGTGTTCGGAGCGACGTTCTCCGGGTCCGCGATGGCGCAGGACCTCAAGGAGGGCCTGATCGACCGGTTCCGCACCCTGCCGATGTCGGCGTCGGCGGTGCTGGTGGGGCGGACGAACAGCGACCTCGTGCTCAACACGATCTCGATGGTCATCATGATGCTGACCGGGCTGGCGGTCGGGTGGCGGGTGAACTCGTCACCGCTGGAGTTCCTCGCCGGCGTCGCGCTGCTGCTGCTGTTCAGCTACGCGTTCAGCTGGGTGATGGCGCTGCTCGGGATGAGCGTGAAGACGCCGGAGGTCATCAACAACGCCTCGTTCATGATCCTGTTCCCGCTGACGTTCATCTCGAACGCGTTCGTCCCGAGCGACACCCTGCCGCTCGTGCTCCGCGTGTTCGCCGAGTGGAACCCGGTGTCCTCGCTCGTGCAGGCCGCGCGCGAGCTGTTCGGCAACGTCGGCTCGGCGCCGGTGCCCGACATCTGGACGATGCAGCACCCGGTGGTGACGGTGCTCATCGGCATCGCGGTGCTGCTCGTCGTGTTCGTGCCGTGGTCGGTGAACAAGTACACGCGGATCAGCTCGAAGTAGCCCGCTGTCCACCGGGACGTCCGGGGTGTGGGCCGCCGCCGCCCGGACGCCCTACGATCAGCGTGTGACCGCGACAGATGCCCGGATCAGACGCTGGATGCTCCAGGACGACAGCGGCGCCGACCACCAGGGCCCCCACCAGGTCGAGGTCGAGAAGACACATCCGTGGTGGCGGGTCATGTGCCTGACCGGCGTCGACTACTTCTCCACGCTCGGCTACCAGCCGGCGATCGCCGCGCTCGCCGCCGGGCTGCTGTCCCCGATCGCGACGATCGTGCTCGTCCTCGTGACGCTGTTCGGCGCCCTGCCCGTGTACCGCCGGGTGGCGCAGGACAGCTTCCGCGGCGCCGGGTCGATCATGATGCTCGAGAAGCTGCTGCCGTGGTGGGCGGGCAAGCTGCTCGTGCTGGTCCTGCTCGGGTTCGCCGTGACGGACTTCATGATCACGATGACGCTGTCCGCGGCCGACGCCACCGCGCACATCGCCGAGAACCCCTTCACCCCGCACTGGTTCACCGAGATCCCGGTGCCGATCACCCTCGTGCTGCTGCTCCTGCTCGGGATCGTGTTCCTCCGCGGGTTCAAGGAGGCCATCGGCATCGCCACGGGCCTGGTCGCGGTGTTCCTCGTGCTGAACGCCGTCGTGGTCGTCGTCGCACTCGCCCACGTGGCCGAGCGTCCGACCGTCGCGAGTGACTGGTGGAGCGGCCTGACCGCGCAGCACAGCAGCCCGCTCGCCATGGTCGGCATCGCCCTGCTGGTGTTCCCGAAGCTCGCACTCGGCCTGTCCGGCTTCGAGACCGGCGTCGCGGTGATGCCGCAGGTCCGCGGGGACGCGGCCGACGAGGGGCAGCCCCGACCGCTCGGACGCATCCGCGGGACACAGCGCCTCCTGACGGTCGCGGCCGTGATCATGAGCACGTTCCTCATCACGTCGTCGATCGCGACGACGTTCCTCATCCCGCAGCACGAGTTCCAGCCGGGCGGTCAGGCGAACGGGCGCGCGCTGGCGTTCCTGGCGCACGAGTACCTGGGCCCGGCGTTCGGCACCGTGTACGACGTCTCGACCGTCGCCATCCTCTGGTTCGCCGGCGCGAGTGCGATGGCCGGGCTGCTCAACCTCGTGCCGCGCTTCCTGCCGCGGTACGGCATGGCACCGCAGTGGGCCCGCGCGACCCGGCCGCTCGTGGTCATCTTCACGCTCATCGCCTTCGTGATCACGCTCATCTTCCAGGCGAGCGTCGACGCCCAGGGCGGCGCGTACGCCACCGGTGTCCTCGTGCTCATCACCAGCGCGGCCGTCGCGGTGACGCTGTCGGCTCGGCGTCGGCAGCAGCGCAAGCGCACCGTCGCGTACGCCGTGATCGCGGTCGTGTTCATCTACACGACGATCGCGAACGTCATCGAGCGCCCTGACGGTGTCCGGATCGCCGCCGTCTTCATCGTCGCGATCGTCGTCGTGTCCCTGGTCTCGCGGGTCCGTCGGTCGTTCGAGCTGCGGGCATCGTCCATCGAGCTCGACGCCACGGCCCGGCAGTTCGTCGAGGCCGACGCCGACCAGTTCAGTTCGGTGTGCATCATCGCGAACGAACCGGGAGCCGGCACCGCGGCGGCGTACCGGGCGAAGGGGCGCGAGGAACGCCGCGACTCGGGCATCCCCGCCCGCGTGCCGACGATGTTCCTCGAGGTGCTGCCCGCCGACTCGTCCGACTTCGAGGAGGACCTCGTCGTCGAGGGCCACGTCGTCGCCGGGCACCGGGTGCTCCGCGTCCGCTCCGGCAACGTGCCGAACACGATCGCGTCGACGCTGCTGGCCATCCGCGACATCGCCGGGGTCGTCCCGAGCATCTACTTCGAGTGGAACGAGGGCAGCCCGATCCGCAACGCGATCCGCTTCGTCTTCACGGGCGTCGGGGACGTGGCCCCGGTGACCCGAGAGGTCCTGCGCGAAGCGGAGCCCGAGGTGAGCCGCCGGCCGAGCGTCCACGTGTCCTGACGCCGGAGCCGGCCCGTGCCGCGGCGAGCCGTGTCAGGCGGACGCGGGGCGAGCCTCCCGTCCGGGTGGAGCCCGACCACCTGCGCCGGCCGAACGTCCGCTACTTCGCCAGGATCTGGTCCCGCACCTTGCGTCGCAGCACCTTGCCGATCATCGAGCGGGGCAGGTCCTCCACCACGACGACCCGACGCGGCACCTTGTACGCCGCCATGTGCTCGCGGGCGTAGGCCCGGAGCGCGTCGGGGTCGAACGTGGCGGGGTCGGTCGGCACGACCGCTGCGACGACCTGCTCGTTGCCGCCGGTGGTGATGCCGACGACGGCGACCTCGCGGACGCTGGGGTGCTTGACGAGGGTGTCCTCGACCTCGGTCGGGGCGACGTTGAACCCGCCCGTGATGATGAGCTCCTTGAGGCGGTCCACGATGTGCACGAAGCCGTCGGCGTCGATCGCGACGATGTCCCCGGTGCGGAACCAGCCGTCGGCGGTGAAGACCTCGTCCGTCGCCTCGGCCTTGCCCCAGTAGCCGCTGAAGACCTGGGGCCCGCGGACCTGCAGCTCGCCGGCTTCGTCGGTGCCGAGGACCTTGGAGGCGTCGTCGGGGTCGACGACGCGGGCCTCGGTGGACGGCAGCGGCAGCCCGACCGCGCCGAGCCGGCGGGAGTCGGCGACGGGGTTCGCCATCAGCACGGGGGAGCACTCGGACAGGCCGTAGCCCTCGACGAGGTAGCCGCCGGTGCGGGCCTCCCACGGTTCGATGACGTCCTGGGAGAGCGGCATCGCGCCCGAGATGCCGATGGCGATGCCCTTGAGCGAGACCTTCTTCGAGTCGGCGGCGTGCTGCAGCCGGGTGTAGATCGGCGGCACGGCGGGCAGGAACGTCGGCGGACGCTTCTTGATCGCGGCGAGGACGAGGTCCGGGTCGAACGCGGGGAAGAGCACCAGGCGTCCAGCGATGCTCATCGCGAAGGTCAGGCAGAGCGTCAGGCCGTAGGCGTGGAACATCGGCAGGACCGCGTGCACGACGCTGTTGTCGCCGGCCTGGATCTGCGGGATCCACGCGCGGGCCTGCGCGGCGTTCGCCATCAGGTTGCCGTGGCTGAGGACTGCGCCCTTTGGGGTGCCCGTCGTGCCGGAGGTGTACTGGATCAGCGCGGTGTCGTCCGTGGTCGGCCGAGGGTGACGCTTCGGCAGGCGACGGGTGGAGACGAGGTCGTCCCACCGCGTCGTCCCGCGGACCTTCGTCGTGAGCTTCGCGCGGGACTCGCGGGCCTTCGCGACCGGCAGCGACAGGGCCAGCCGGGTCGTGCGGGGCGTCGCGCGGGTGAGGTCGACCGACACGATGGCGTCGAGGGCGACGTCGGCGGGGAAGTCCTGCAGCGTCGCGACGGACTTGTCCCAGACGACGGCGACGCGGGCGCCGTGGTCCTCGAACTGGTGGCGGAGCTCGCGGGGTGTGTAGAGCGGGTTGTGCTCGACGACGATCGCCCCGAGCCGCAGGATCGCGTAGAACGCGACGACGTGCTGCGGGCAGTTCGGCAGGACCAACGCCACGCGGTCACCGGCCGTCACGCCGAGCTTGCGCAGGCCGTTCGCCGCGCGGAGGACCTGCTCCTCGAGGTCGGCGTACGAGGTCGTGCGGCCGAAGAACTCCAGCGCGACGAACTTCGGGAACCGCGTCGCCGAGGTCTCCACGAGGTCGAAGAGCGACCCCGTCTGCTCCTCGATGTCGTCGGGGACCCCGGAGGCGTAGGCGGCAAGCCAGGGACGGTCGGTGTCGATGCTCACCGGACCAACCTAGCGGCGGGGCCCGCGGCAGCCTGGGAGCCGCCGGCCGACGCCGACCGCGCCGCCGGCCGACGGGGCGCGCCGCCGGCCGACGGGGCGCGCCGCCGGTCGACGCGGCGCGCCGCCGCTCGTCGTCCGGGGTGCGCGCTCCGTGCGGCCCGCTGTCAGGGGCACGACGGACGATGGCGGCATGTCCTTCGTCACCGGCGCGCTCCGCACCCGCCTCCAAGCCACCTTCACGGGCAACGACCACGGCAGCCCGGAGTGGGTCGACGAACTCGAGCAGGGCACGGACGCGGGCTTCTTCGGCCCCGGCAGCGCGACGTGGTCCGTGCACGGCGGCAAGCAGACGATCGTCGCCGGTGTCCGCGCGCTCCTCGTGCAGGCCCTGCACCCGGGTGCCCTCGCCGGCGTGGCAGACCACTCCCGCTACCGCGAGGACCCCTTCGGCCGCCTCGCCGGCACCATCCGCTGGATCTACACCGTCTCCCACGGCGACACCGCGACGGCCACCGGGGCGAGCAACTGGGTGCTGCGTCTGCACGAGCGCGTCCGGGGGCAGTACGTCGACGGCCACGGCGTCACGAAGGACTACGCCGCGAACGACCCCGACCTGGCCCGCTGGGTGCACCTGGCCTTCACGGACGCCTTCCTCCGGGCAGCGCAGCAGTGGGGCGAGCCGATCCCCGGCGGCGCCGACGCCTACGTCCGCGAGTGGGCCATCGCCGGCCGGCTCATGCACGTCGAGGACGCCCCCGAGTCCGAGGCCGAGCTCCGCGCCCAGATGGACGGCTACCTCGACCGCGGCGAACTCGCGGTCACGCCCCGCACACGCGAGGTCGTCCGCTTCATCAGGAACCCGCCGCTCGCCCACATGCTCCGACCGGGCTACCAGGCCCTGTTCCAGGGCGCCGTGTCGACGCTCGACCCGCGGCACCGGTCGATGCCCGGCAGCGGTCACCCGGCGTCGGTCCGGTCGAGTTCCCCGTCGCGCGGACGACGGGGCTGGTCCTCGACGGTATCGGCGCGGTGCTCGGCAACCAGACCGGGACGGAGCGCGCAGCGCTCACGCGCATCGCGCGGCTGGGACGCGAGGCGGGGAACCCGGAGCGGCCTGCGGCCTGAGACTTGCCCACAGACAGACGGGAGGCCCGGTGTCAGCTGACACCGGGCCTCCCGTCCGTCTCGTGGTGGCGTCAGAAACCGGACGGCACCCGGGGCGTGTAGGCGGACTCGAGTCGTGTGACCTCGTCCTCGGTGAGTGCGATCGCGGATGCGGCGACCGCGTCGTCGACGTGGTGCTCCTTGGTCGCACCGATGATCGGCGCGGTGACGGCGTCCTTGCCGGCGACCCAGGCGAGGGCGATCTGCGCCATGCTGACGCCCCGCTCGTCCGCGATGGACTGGACGGCGCCGACGATCGCGCGGTTGGCGTCCTCGTCCTGGCGGTAGAGCGTCTTGCCGAACTCGTCGGTGGTCGAGCGGGAGCCGGAGCCCTCGGCGTCCCACGGGCGGGTGACCTTGCCGCGGGCGAGGGGGCTCCACGGGATGACGCCCACGCCGGTGGCGGCGCAGAAGGGGTGCATCTCGCGCTCCTCCTCGCGCTCGAGCAGGTTGTACTGGTCCTGCATGCTCACGAACTTGGTCCAGCCGTGCAGCTCGGCGGTGTGCTGCATCTGGGCGAACTGCCACGCCCACATGCTGCTGGCGCCGATGTAGCGCGCCTTGCCGGCCTTGACGACGTCGTGGAGTGCCTCCATCGTCTCCTCGACCGGGGTCAGCGGGTCGAAGCGGTGGATCTGGTACAGGTCGACGTAGTCCGTACCGAGGCGGGTCAGCGAGGCGTCGATCTCGTGCATGATCGCGACGCGGGACAGGCCGGCCCCGTTCTTGCCGGGGCGCATCCGGTTGAAGACCTTCGTGAAGACCTGGACGGCCTCACGCGGGGCGAGCTCCTTGAGGAGCGTGCCGGTGATCTCCTCGCTCGAGCCGTCGGAGTACACGTTCGCGGTGTCGAACGTCGTGATGCCGGCGTCGAAGGCGCGGCGGACGAAGGGCCTGGCGGCGTCGATGTCGACGCTCCACGCGTGGGACCCGCGGTCCGGGTCGCCGTAGGACATCATCCCGAGGACGACGTTGCTGATCTCGAGTCCGGTGTGGCCGAGGCGGACGGTACCCGCGGTGGGGGTGGGGCTGGTGCTCGTGCTGGTGGTGTCGTTCGTGGTGGTGCCTGCGCTTCCGGGTGTCGTGTCGCTCGCGTTCGTCATGCTGCCACTCTGGCATCGCGCCCTGTGACGGCGAGCAGGCGGACCTGGAGCGGGGCGTCGTCGCCGACCTCGACCGGGGCGGCGTACAGCCCGGTCTCCGCGAGGGACTCCATCTGCGGTTCGAAGTGGTGCCACACCGCGCGGACGAGCTCGTCCGGCAGGGTCTCGTCGCTGCCGGTGGCCCGCGCGAGGTCCCACGTGTGGATCGTGATGTCCGAGGTCTGTTCCGCGAGGTACTCGCCCGCGGGCACCACGTCCGTCGCCAGGTGCACGGGGGTGTCCTGCGGGGCCTTCGCCCAGGCCTCGGTCGCGGCGCTCGCGAACCGCTGCCACTCGGCCACGAGGTCGTCGCCCACCGGCTCGAGGTCCGCCTTCGCCTGCTCGTGGTCGCACCCGGTCAGCAGGTGTGGGATCCACCGCTGCTCGTCGATCACGTGCGTGACGAGGTCCCGGGTGGTCCACTCGGAGTCGGGCGTCGAGGCGTCCCACGCGGTCACGGCGGCGACGCGGCGGCCGAACTCGGCTGCGGCCAGTGCTTGCAACGCGATCCAGTCGGTGGCCATGGTGGTGCTCCTGTTCGTCATCGTGTGGCGTGCAACCGGCCTGGCGCGCTCCGGATTCCCGCGCCCGGCCGTGGTGCCACGGTAGCGGGGTGGGCGCGCGGGCGGGCGCGGGCGCGGGCGTGCGGGCGCGCGGGCGCGGGTCATGCCTCCGCGAGCGGGCGCGGGGGTGCGGGTCGGGCCGGGGCGGGCCGCGCGGGTGCGGCGGACGCGAGTCAGGCCTCCGCGAGCGGGCGGACGCGGGCGCGGGGGTGCGGGTCGGGCTTCGGCGAGCGGGCGAAACACCGTGGTGTCCCGTCGGCCCGACCCTGCCGTTCCGCCCGCTCGTCCGGGTGCGGCCTGGAGGCCCGGCTCGGCTCGACCGCCCGAGCTCACCTCAGGAGGTCCACGCGGTCCGTGAGCTCGCAGACGCGCGAGCGGGCGGAATCCCGTGGTGTCTTGGCAGCCCGACCCTGCCGTTCCACCCGCTCGTGCGTGCGCGGCCTGGAGGCCCGGCGCGGCTCGACCGCCCGAGCTCACCTCAGGAGGTCCACGCGGTCCGTGAGCTCGCAGACGCGCGAGCGGGCGGAATCCCGTGGTGTCTTGGCAGCCCGACCCTGCCGTTCCACCCGCTCGTGCGTGCGCGGCCTGGAGGCTCGGCCCGGCTTGGCCGCCCGAGCTCACCTGAGGAGGTCCACGCGGTCCGTGAGCTCGCAGACGCGCGAGCGGGCGGAATCCCGTGGTGTCTTGGCAGCCCGACCCTGCCGTTCCACCCGCTCGTGCGTGCGCGGCCTGGAGGCCCGGCCCGGCTCGACCGCCCGAGCTCACCTCAGGAGGTCCACGCGGTCCACGCGGTCCGCGAGCTCGCAGACGCGCGAGCGAGCGGAATCCCGTGGTGCATCGCCCGAGCGATCCCGGTGTTCCGCCCGCTCGTCCGGAGCAGGAAGACACAGGTCGACGCCCGGCGCGATGGTGCTCGGCTCAGCCGTCGGAGCGCGTCCCGAACACGACGAAGCCCCGACGCCGCATGGGCGTCGGGGCTTCGTCGTGCTGGGTGAGGACTGTTCGGTGCCCTCGGTCAGCGAGTGGTTCCGAGCGGACTACGCCGCCTGGAGGACGAACTGGACGTCGAGGTTGATCGTGACGTCGTTGCCGAGCGTGAACCCGCCGGCCTCGAGCGCTGCGTTCCAGTTCACGCCGAACTCGGTGCGGTCGATCTTGGTCGTCGCCTCGGCGCCGAGCTTGGTCTGGCCGTAGCCGTCAGTGGTCACGCCGCCGAACTCGGTCTTCAGGGTGACGTTCTTGGTGACGCCGCGCAGCGAGAGCTCGCCGTCGATGAGCATGTCGTCGCCGTCCTCGCGGATGCCGGTCGAGCGGAAGGTCATGTGCGGGTGCTCCTCCGTGAGGAAGAAGTCACCGGTGGCCAGGTGCTGGTCGCGCTGGGGCTGGTTGGTGTTGATGCTGGAGACGTCGATCGAGGCCTCGAGCGTCGTGTCGAGGGGGTTCTCGGCAGTGACGAGGGTGGCGTCGAACTGCTCGAACTTGCCCTTGACCTTGCTGATGGCGAGGTGGCGGACCGAGAAGCTGACCTCGGAGTGGGTCGGGTCGACCGTCCAGGTGCCGGTGACGTAGCCGGGGATGGCGGAGGCGGTGAGAGCCATGGTGGTGTCCTTCCGGGACGACGGAGTCTGAGTGACGCGAGCGAACCGGAGCCCGATCCATGCGCCCGCATCGAGATGATGCTACGCCATTGTGCACCGGTTTGGTTGAAGCGTCAACCATTGTTCACGCAACGGCCGCGGACCGCGTGTCGTGCAGCCCACGCCGACCTGTCTCGAGCAGCCGGCGAATGCGCCACACGAATCGCTCCACGCCCGGACCCACATCATCTCCGGTGGTGCGGACCAGCCACCAGTCGACGTCTTTCAGGTGTTCACCACGCGTGAGGTCCTTCCGGAACGTGGACGGGTCAGTCCGGTGGAGGTCGCTCTCGTACTCGATCGCCACCCGGGCTTCCGGGTACGCGAGGTCGACACAGGCGATCCACTGCCCGTCGACGACGACGTCGTGGTTGAGCACGGGTTCCGGCAGCCCCCGGCGCACGAGTGCCAGGCGTGCACGAGTCTCGCTGGGCGACCGCGATCCGACCCGGATCTCCTGGAGGGCTGCGCGGAGGTTCACGATCCCTCGGATCCCGCGCCGACGCCGGACCGCCGCCACGAGCTCGTCCAGCGTCACCCAGTTGAGCCACCCGACGAGCGCGTCGCCGGCGATGATGAGTTCGTCGAGCGTGAGCATCGCTCCGAGCGCGACGAAGGTGTCGGCCGGGCTGCTGATCGGGACGCCTCGCCCCTGCGAGCGGCGGACCGTCCCGGACCGAGCTCGATGTCCCTTGGCTCCGCGGACGCGGAGCGCCTGGTCGGCGCCGATGGTGGTCACGTGCAGTCGGGGGTCCCGCTCGATCCGTCGGGGCAGCGGCACCCCGAGGATCGCTGCGGCAGTCGTGTGGCTGAAGACCTGGTCGGGACGGAGGCGCGGTGCGAGTGCGCGGGCACGCTCGTCCACGGTGGTCGGTTGCGTCGCGGAGCGCGTGCCGTGGAATGCGCGGACGAGGTCCTTCGCGTCGAGCCGGCCGCGCGAGACGCCTCGGTGGAGGGCGTCTCGGACGCGGAACGAGGCGTCCCGCAGCACCAACGGGAGCGGTCGTCGTGCGGTCATCACCACATGCTCGTGCCGTGCCGTCGTCGAGAAGCCGACCCGTGCCTCCCGTGTGGATGACTGCAGACAAGACATGCCTGTGGAGGGACGCCCCCGCGGCCGACCGGGCGGAAGTTCCGGGTCGCGGCCGCGGACCGCCCTGGTGTTTCGCCCTTTCGCTTTCGGCTTCGGCTTCGGCTTCGGCGGGGAGCGGGGAGCGGGGAGGCGCAGCCGCGGGCGGTCGAGCGGGCGGAACGTGCGGGTGGGGGCGTCGGGCGACCACGGTGTTCCGCCCGCTCGCGGTTCCTGGGTGCGCGCGGTCTCCGGGTGCGCTGCGCGACCGGTCACAGCGGGTCGAGCGGGCGGAATGTGCGGGTGTGGGCGTCGGGCGACCACGGTGTTTCGCCCGCTCGCGCTGTCTGGGCCCGCGAGTCCGCCGCGCCCGCTCGCGCTGCCGCGCCCGCTCGCGCTGCCGCGGCCCGGCAGTCCACCCGCGTCGACCGGCCCGCCGCCTGCCGCCGCGCCGCGCTGACCGCGGGCTCATCCCACCCCAGGGCGCGCCCACGCCCGCGCTGCTGACAGGCACCCGCAGGGCCCCGCATGCCCTCGGCGGAACCACTAGCGTCGGAGCCATGGAATTCAGGTACCTGGGCAACTCCGGACTCAAGATCTCCGAGATCACCTACGGCAACTGGCTGACGCACGGCTCGCAGGTCGAGAACGACGTCGCCACCCAGTGCGTGCGGGCAGCGCTCGACGTCGGCATCACGACGTTCGACACCGCGGACACGTACGCCAACACGGCCGCCGAGACCGTCCTCGGCGAAGCGCTCAAGGGGGAGCGCCGGCAGTCCCTCGAGATCCTCACGAAGGTGTACTGGCCGACCGGCCCGATGGGGCACAACGACGTCGGCCTCAGCCGCAAGCACATCATGGAGTCGATCAACGGCTCCCTCGAGCGTCTGCAGACCGACTACGTCGACCTCTACCAGGCCCACCGCTACGACTACGAGACCCCGCTCGAAGAGACCATGCAGGCCTTCGCAGACGTCGTCCGGCAGGGCAAGGCGCTCTACATCGGCGTCAGCGAGTGGACCGCCGAGCAGATCCGTGCGGGTGCCGCCCTGGCGAAGGAGCTCGGCTTCCAGCTCATCTCGAACCAGCCGCAGTACTCGATGCTGTGGCGTGTCATCGAGGGCGAGGTCGTCCCCGCCTCGAAGCAGCTCGGCCTGTCGCAGATCGTCTTCTCGCCGATCGCGCAGGGCGTGCTCACCGGCAAGTACAAGCCCGGTCAGCCGCTCCCCGAGGGCTCCCGCGCCACGGACGAGAAGGGCGGCGCGGACATGATCAAGCGGTACATGCGCGACGACGTCCTCGAGGCCGTCCAGCGCCTGCAGCCCGTCGCCGACCAGGCCGGTCTGACGCTGGCCCAGCTCGCCATCGCGTGGACGCTGCAGAACGACAACGTCGCGTCGGCGATCGTCGGCGCCTCGCGTCCTGCGCAGGTGACGGACAACGTGAAGGCGGTGGGCGTGAAGCTCGACGCCGACGCCGTCGCGGCGATCGACAACGCCCTGGGCGACATCCCCGAGCGGGACTCCTCGAAAAGCGTCAGCCCCACGAGCCGCCCCGCGTAAGCAAGCAACAAGCGACAAGCAACGAACACCAAGCAACAAGCAGGACCCCCGGACGGGAGGCACGGTGCCAGCTGGCACCGTGCCTCCCGTCCGTCGTTCCCGCACCCCGCACCCGTCGCAACCTGACCCCGCGAGCCCGGCCCGACGGCCACGAAACGCCTGATCGGGACCGGATCCGTACCCTGCGTGAACACCAGGAGTCCGGCACCTGGCAGACGCCTGGGGAACCCTGTACCCCACCCAAACCGCCACCCCATCACCCCCGAATCGGGGGCATGACCTCGACCGACACCCTCGTTGTGGTGCCACCCGAACGGGTGGTCCCCACCGGCCGTCTGACGCGGCTGATCGCGACCTCGCGGCAGCTGGTGTCCTTCGGCGCCATCGGCGCGTTCTGCTTCCTCGTCGACCTGGGCGTCTACAACCTGCTGCGCTTCACGGTCCTCGACGACAAGCCGATCGCGGCGAAGGTCGGCTCGGCGGTCATCTCCACGGCGGTCGCCTGGATCCTCAACCGGTCCATCACCTTCCGCGCGGAGCGCACCTCCGGACGTCGCGAGACGCTCCGCGAGGGCCTCCTCTTCGCGCTCACGAACCTGATCGGCCTCGGCATCGCCGCCGCCTGCCTGTTCGTCTCGCACTACCTGCTCGGTTTCACCAGCACCCTCGCCGACAACGTCGCCGGCAACGGGGTCGGCCTGGTCCTCGGCACCGTGTTCCGGTTCGCCGCGTACAAGGCCCTCGTCTTCCGTTCCCGGGACGCACGTCGCACGAAGGAGCTCACAGAATGACCATGTTGACCACGCTGGTCGCGGCCGCCGGGCCGCTGCTGCAGCCGAACGACCCCTCCGGTCCCCGGGGCGACGTCCCGAACCGGGGCACCACGGACGTCCCGACGGGAGGCTCGGGCCAGGCTGCGCAGGCCGCCTGGTCGGTGGGCGAGTGGATCGGCTACTCGGCCCTCGTCGCCATCTCCGTCCTGCTCACGCTGGTCGCGTTGAGCACCCTGTGGTGGATGCTGCACGCCTGGCGTTCGCGCTCGGCGCTGCGCGCCACGAGCTTCAGCCAGACCCCGCGGCCCGCCGCGCACCGCTTCACCCTGCTCGTGCCCGGTCGGCACGAGGAGGAGGTGATGGGGCAGACGCTCGACATGCTCGCCACGCAGGACCACCCCGACTTCGAGATCATCGCGATCGTCGGCGAGGACGACCCGGGCACGGAGCGTGTCGTGCGCGAGGCCGCCGCCCGCCACCCCGGACTGATCAGCGTGGTGGTCGACGACACCCTGCCGAAGAACAAGCCCAAGGCGATGAACCTGGCGCTGCAGTACGCGACCGGCGACATCGTGGGCGTGTTCGACGCCGAGGACGAGGTCTACCCGCGCCTGCTCAGCCTGGTCGACTCCCGCTTCCAGGAGACCGACGCCGACGTCGTGCAGGGCGGCGTGCAGCTGATGAACTTCCGCTCCAGCTGGTGGTCGCTCCGCAACGTGCTCGAGTACTACTTCTGGTTCCGCTCGCGCCTGCACTTCCACGCCGAGTCGAAGTTCATCCCGCTCGGCGGCAACACCGTCTTCGTGACGAAGGAGCGCCTGGACTGGTCGAACGGCTGGGACGCGCACTGCCTCGCCGAGGACTGCGAGCTCGGCGTCCGACTGTCGGCTGACAACGCCAAGGTCGTCGTCGCCTACAGCCCCGAGGCGGTCACCCGCGAGGAGACCCCGCCCACCTTCGCGTCACTCCTGAAGCAGCGCACCCGGTGGAACCAGGGCTTCCTGCAGGTCCTCGGCAAGGGGGAGTGGAAGAAGCTGCCGACGTTCAAGCAGCGCTTCTTCGCCCGCTACCTGCTGACGATGCCGTTCATCCAGGCGGCGACCGGTCTGCTCATCCCGTTGAGCGTCATCATGATCGCGTTCGTGAAGGTCCCGACGGCGATCGCGCTGATCTCCTTCATCCCGCTCGCCCCGACGCTCATGCTCCTGGCGGTCGAGATCGCCGGGCTCGGCGAGTTCGGCCGGCTCTACAAGGAGAAGGTCCGCGTCCGCGACTACGTGAAGCTCGTCCTCGGCCTGGTGCCGTACCAGGTGTTCCTCGCCGCAGCGGCCGTCCGAGCCGTCATCCGTCACTCCCGCGGGCAGAACGGCTGGGAGAAGACCGAGCACACCGGCCAGCACCGTGGTGCCCAGGCCGAGGTCGTGGGCTTCTCGTCCGCGGTCACCGAGCCCGACTCCGCGGCGCAGCCGCAGCCCCAGCCCGACTCCGAACCCGCCCTCGCGTCCGCCGGGGCCCCCTCGACAGGAGGTGACGACCGATGACCGCCAGCATCACGAACACGACCGGCATCCCGATCCGCGGTGCCAGGTCCTCGTCCGGCGCCGGCACGTGGTTCCGCGTGCACGCCAGGAGCCTCGTGTGGCTCCTCCCCGTCCTGGCCGTCGCCGTGGCCGTGCAGTCCTGGAACATGGGCGGCACCCCGCAGCGCATCGACGACGAGGGCACGTACACCGCCCAGGCGTGGGCGATCACGCACCTCGGCGAGCTCACCCACTACACGTACTGGTACGACCACCCGCCACTCGGCTGGATCCAGATCGCCGGGTACACGCAGCTGACCGGCGCCTTCGCCCGCTACGCCTTCGCGGTCGAGGCCGCCCGGGAGTCGATGGTGTTCTTCGCCGCCGTCTCCGCGGTGCTCCTGTTCGTGCTGATGCGTCGGCTCGGCGGTTCGCGGCCCACTGCTGCCGCGGCGGTCCTCGTCTTCGGGCTCTCCCCGCTGGCGCTGCAGTACCACCGCACGGTCTACATCGACAACGTCGCGACGCCGTGGCTCCTCGCCGCGTTCGTGCTCGTCCTCAGCCGTCGTCAGCAGCTCGCCGGGTTCGTCGGTGCCGCCGCCTGCCTCGGGATCGCCGTGCTCAGCAAGGAGACCTACCTGCTGGCGCTGCCGTTCCTCATCTGGATGGCCGTCCGTCGAGCCGACCCGAGCACCCGTCGGTACACGCTCAGCGTCGCCGGAGCCGTCCTCGCCGTCATCGGTGGCGGGTACATCCTGCTCGCGGCCGTCAAGGGCGAACTCCTGCCCAGCGCCGGCAAGGTCAGCCTGCTCGAGGGCGTCACGTACCAGCTCGGCAGCCGGCAGGCCAGCGGGTCGGTGTTCTCCGGCGGCAGCCTGGCGAACGACGCCGCTGCCCAGTGGTGGGCGCTCGACCCGGTGTTCATCGTGCTCGGCTCGGCAGCCGCCGTCGTGGGGCTGTTCCTGCGCCGGGTCCGCCCGATCGCCGCGATGCTCGTCTTCCTGCTCGCGTTCATGTTCCGCCCGAACGGGTACCTGCCCGTGCCGTACGTGATCATGCTGGTGCCGTTCGCCGCGCTGCTCGTCGCGTTCGTCGGCGAGCGTGCCGTCCTCGCCGTGGCCGGCATCACCGCCTTCCGCGCCAAGAGCCGGTTCCGCGGGGTCAGCCGCCGCGTGCTCGGCGGCACCTGGGCACTCGTCACCGCCGCGGCCCTGGTCGTCGCCGTCCCGCTCTGGGGATCGCAGCTCCGCGGGTTCCTGATCACCGACCTGGACAAGCCGATGGCGCAGGCGGAGAACTGGATCGGCGACAACGTCGACAAGAGCTCCCGGATGCTCGTTGACGACGCCATGTGGGTCGACCTCGTCGACGACGGCTTCGCCCGCGACAACGTGGTCTGGTACTACAAGCTCGACACCGACGGAGCCGTGCAGCGCCAGTCGCCGAACGGCTGGAAGGACTCCGACTACGTCGTCACGACGGACTCGATGCGCACCGGCGGCAACTCGTCCGTCGACGTGCGTGACGCGATCCAGAACTCGACAGTCGTCGCGTCCTTCGGCACCGGCAACCAGATGGTCGACGTCCGGCAGATCCACCCGCAGGGGCAGCAGGCCGCCGAACGGGAGATCACCGCGGCGAGCAACGTGCGCAAGACGCTCGGCACGCAGCTCGCGCAGAACCCCGCACTGAACGCGAACGCGGGCACCAAGTCGCAGTTCCGCGCCGGCCAGGTGGACTCCCGCGCCATGATCGCCCTCGGGCAGGTGCTCGCCGACCGCTTCGTCCGGGTCGACCGCTTCACCCCGCTCACCGGCGAGGAGGGCCGCTCGTTCCGACGGGTCGTCCTGCACACCGCCAGCCCGACGGCCGCCGCGAACACCGAGAAGACCCTCGACGCCCTGGCGAAGGACTACCGCGCCGAGTCGGTCGAGCGCGACGGCGACACCCTGACCGTCGTCTGGTCGCCCATGGACCCGACGACCACCGCCGTCACCGCGTCCTGACTGCGCCGCCCCGGCCAGCACCGAACCTGCCAGCGCCGACCCTGCCGCTGACCACCCCGACCGCACGACGAGCACGAGCACCAGCACCGCGATCGCCCTGATCGCACCAGCACCAGCACCACCACCGCCCCGACCCGAAGGAGCACCATCATGACCGCCTCCCTCCGCACCCCTCGCCGCCGCATCGTCGTCGTCGGCGCCCTCGCCACGACGCTCGTCGCCGCGACCGTCGGCCTCGCCCCCCAGTCCGCCAGCGCCGCCACCGCCGCCCCGCAGGACGGCTGGCTCCGCGTCGGCCACCTCTCCCCGGACACGAAGGCCGTCGACGTCGAGCTCTCGAGCCTGTCCGGCGGCAAGACGATCTTCGAGCTCGACGACGTCACCTACGGCCAGGTCAGCCCCTACAAGGAACTGCCGACCGGCACCTACGTGCTCTCGATGCGGGCCTCGGACGCACCGGACTCCACGCCCGTCATCTCCACCGACGTCACCGTGCAGGGCGGGGACGCCAGCACCGTCGTCGCGTACGGCAAGAGCACGTCGCTGAAGACCGCCGCGTACACCGACGACCTGCAGCAGCCCGGCGACGGCAAGGCCAAGCTCCGACTGGTCCAGGCGGCCACCACGGCCAAGACGGTCGACGTCAGCACCTCGGAGGGCACCGCCATCGCGTCCGGCGCGAAGTTCGGCACCGCGACGAAGTACGCCACGGTCGGTGCCGGCAAGTGGAACCTCGACCTCTCCGGCGGCGGACAGGTCGGCAGCGCCGACGTGGACCTCGCCGGCAACACCGTCTCCACCCTGTTCGTCCTCGACGACAGCAAGGGCGACCTGACGGTCGTGCCCGTCACCGACGCGGCAGCGACCGCCCAGACCCCGGCCGGCGGCGTGCAGACCGGCGGCGGCGGCACGGCCGCCGAGCGTCCGTCCACCGACGCGTTCCACGCGCTCGTCCGGACGATCCGCGGCATCTTCAACTGACGCTCGCCTGATCCGCGGTCGTCACGACCGACCCGGACTGGAGGCCCGCCCCACGTGCGCCGATCCGCGCACCTGGTCCGAGCCTCCAGTCCGTGAGCCCCACCCACCAGCAGAGAGCGAGCCAGCATGACCCGCAGGAACTGGATCCCCGTCACCGCCGTGGCGCTCGCCGCGGTCCTCGTCGCCGGCGGCATCGCCGTCGCGGCGGTCCGACCGTGGTCCGACCGCGCACCGGACGCCGGCGGCGTCTCGACGCCCACCTCGACCACCGCACCCGACGGCACCCGCACCGCGGCGCAGCTGCGCACGGCGTTCCTCGACCGGTACGTCGAGGACGGCCGGGTCGTCCGCAAGGACCAGGGCGACGACACGGTCAGCGAGGGACAGGCCTACGGGCTGCTCATCGCCTACGCCGCGGGCGACCGCGACCGCTTCGACGACATCTGGTCGTGGACGAAGCGACACCTGCTCACCGACGACCAGCTGCTCGCCTGGCGTTGGACCGAGGAAAGCGGCGTCTCGGACGCGCAGTCCGCGAGCGACGCCGACCTCGACACCGCCAGGGCCCTCGTGCTCGCCGGTGACGCCTGGGACGACGCGCGCTACACCGCCGCCGGCAAGGAGATGGCGGCAGCGGTGCTCGACCACGAGACGGCCAGGACGGACCTCGGGCTGATCCTGCTGCCGGGGCCGTGGGCCGACTCCGAGCCGTACCGGTACAACGCCTCCTACGCCTCGCCGGCCGCCTACCGGGTGCTCGCCGCGGCCACCAAGGACGACCGCTGGAAGGAACTCGAGACGAGCTCCACCGCCGTGACCCGTGCCGTGCTCGAGAAGTCCGACCTGCCGAGCGACTGGTCGCAGGTGCACGCTGACGGCACCGTCGACCCCATGCCCGCCACGGGGGACGACGCCCGCGTGCTCTACGGGTACGACGCGATGCGGATGCCCCTGCGCTACGCCGAGGCCTGCACGGCCCCGGACCGGGCGCTCGCCGCGTCCGTGGCGCCGACGCTCCGGCGGACGACGCAGCTGGCCGCGCAGCTCGACCTCGGCGGCACGGCCGTCACGGGGGACCGGAGCGCGCTGGCGTACGCGGCGCGGGCTGCTGCGGAGCAGGCGTCCGGGGCGACCGGTGCCGCGCGTGCCGACCTGGAGCGTGCCGACCGGACCTCGGCCACGACGCCCACCTACTACGGGGACGCGTGGGCGGCGCTCGGCGCGACCATGCTGACGTCGGACGTGCTCGGCGGCTGCGCGACCGCGGCCGGGGGTGCGTCGTGAGCGGGGAGCGCGGGCGGCGGTCGGCCGGGCGCGGTGGTGCCGGTACCGGTACCGGTGCTGGTGCCGGTGCCGGTGCGGCTGGCAGCGGCGGCGCGGCTGGTGCTGGTACCGGTGCTGGGCACGAGGCTCGTGGTGGGCGACCGGACTCGCGGAGCACCGCACGTGGGTCGTCGCGTTCCACGAGGCTCGGGCGGCGCGGGGTCGTCGTCGGGATCGTGACCGCCGTCGTGGTCGTGTCGGCGGCCGTCGTGACGGGGGTCGCGGTGGCCGGGAGCGAGCCGGACGGCGCGGCCGCTCCCAGGACCTCCGCGTCGCGGAGCGCTGGTGCCGGTTCGGCTGCCGGTGCTGCCGGTTCCGCAGCCCCGGGCAGCGGCGACCGCGACATCGCCGGGTTCCAGGACCCGGCCGCTCCCGAGGCCCGGTCGGACGCCACCCCGACCCGCGTGTCGATCCCGGCGATCGGGGTCGACGCCTCGCTCGAGGACCTGCACCGCGGTGCTGCCGGCGAGCTCGACCCGCCGAAGGGGTGGGACAACGCGGGCTGGTTCAGCGACGGCATCGTCCCCGGGCAGGTCGGTCCGTCGGTCATCGCCGGGCACGTCGACAGCCCCACCAGCGCCGCGGTGTTCTTCCGGCTCGACGAGCTGGTGGCCGGGGACCAGGTCCACGTCGCCATGACGGACGGCAGCAGCCGCACCTTCACGGTCGAGAAGACGGAACGAGCGTCGAAGTCGGCCTTCCCGACGAGCGACGTGTACGGCACCACGCCCACGCCCACGCTGCGGCTCATCACGTGCGACGGCACGTTCGACACCGCGACTGGGCACTACACCGACAATCTGATCGTCTTCGCAGACCTGTCGGACGGGTGAACCAGCACCCGACCGATATGTTCGATCGAACCATCCGAGGAGCACCATGAGCGACACCCTGGTCATCATCCCGACCTACGACGAAGCGGAGAACGTCCGCCCGATCGTCGAGCGCACCCTCGCGGCGACGGACGACCACGTCCACGTGCTCGTCGTCGACGACAACTCGCCCGACGGCACCGGCGACATCGCCGACGCCATCGCCCGCGAGACCGACCGGGTGCACGTGCTGCACCGGACGGTGAAGGACGGCCTCGGCGGGGCGTACCTCTCCGGCTTCGCCTGGGGGCTCGAGCAGGGCTACGACAAGCTCGTCGAGATGGACGCCGACGGCTCCCACCACCCCGAGTACCTGCCGTGGCTCATCGAGCTCGCGGACTCGAACGACCTGGTCCTCGGTTCCCGGTGGATCAAGGGCGGCGAGGTCGAGAACTGGCCCTGGTACCGCGAGCTGCTCTCCCGTGGCGGCAACCTGTACACGCGTCTGGCCCTCGGCATCGCGGTGCGGGACGCCACCGGCGGGTTCCGGGTCTTCACGGCCGACGCGCTCCGGCGGATCGACCTCGCCGGCATCGCCTCGAAGGGGTACTGCTTCCAGGTCGACCTGTGCTGGCGTGCGCTCGAGGCCGGCCTCCGCATCGTCGAGACGCCCATCACCTTCACCGAGCGGGAGTTCGGCGTCTCGAAGATGAGCGGCAACATCGTGCGGGAGAGCCTGACCCTGGTGACGAAGTGGGGCATCGACCGTCGTGTGCGGGAGGTCCGCGCGTTGGTCCGTGACCACCACCCGCTGCCGTCGGTGCGGCGGAACGCGCACGCGGTGTCGAACCCGATCAACTGACGCGCGCGGCGGTCCGATCGGACACGACGATGCCCGGCTGGGTTCCCCCGGCCGGGCATCGTCGTGTGGTGCTGGCGTCGTGCTGCTGTCGGCCCTAGCGGAGGACGACCACGCCGCGACCGTCGAACCGCACCGTGTCCGACTCGTCCGGCACGCTGACGTCGCCGAACGCGTAGAGGACCTCGCCGGTGGCGTCCGGCACGGGCACCTCGGCAGTGCCGTCCGCCAGGTGGACGACCACGTGCACGGGCGCGGCCGTCGGACCGAGCAGCCCGCGCGTCAGCACGAGCCAGCGGCCGTCCTCGCTGAAGCGGACCGCGTTGGCCTCGTACCGGTGGTCGACGAAGGCCTCGTCGGTCCGACGCAGCGCGACGAGCACCCGGTAGGCCCGCAGGATCGCCGTCCCGCGTTCCGACGTCGTGTCGGACCAGTCCAGCTTCGAGTTCTGGAACGTCGACGGGTCCTGGGGGTCCGGCACGGTGGACTCGTCCCAGCCGTGCTGGGCGAACTCCTTGATGCGGCCCTCGGCAGTGACCCTGCCGAGCTCCTCCTCCGGGTGCGAGGTGAAGAACTGCCACGGTGTCGTCGCGGCGAACTCCTCGCCCATGAACAGCATCGGCGTGAACGGGCCGAGCAGGGTCAGGGCGGCCGCGATCACGAGGCCCTCGTCCGACACGGTCGCTGCGAGGCGGTCGCCGGCAGCCCGGTTGCCGATCTGGTCGTGGTTCTGGTTCGCGACCACGAGCGCGGTCGCGGGGGAGGTGCCGCGGTCGATCGGTCGTCCGTGTCGCGCGCCGCGGAACGAGGACCACGTGCCGTCGTGGAAGAACCCGGACTCCAGCACCTTCGCGAGTGCCGACAGCGGGGCGAAGTCGGCGTAGTAGCCGTTCGTCTCGCCGGTGACCGCGACGTGCACCGCGTGGTGGAAGTCGTCCGACCACTGGCCAGCGAGTCCGTACCCGGCGGCCTCCCGCGGACGGAACATCACCGGGTCGTTGAGGTCCGACTCCGCGATGAGCGACAGCGGCCGACCGATGAAGGCCGAGAACGCGTCGGTCTCGCTCGCCATGTCCGCCAGCACGTGCGGGCGGGAGGTGTCGCGGATCGCGTGCACGGCGTCGAGCCGGAGCCCGTCGACGTGGTGGTCCCGGAACCACATGCGCACGTTGTCGAGCACGTAGCGGCGGACCTCGGGGTCCTCGACGTTGACCGAGTCACCCCAGGTGTTCGCCAGCCCCTGCACCAGGTACGGGCCGTAGAGCGGCAGGTAGTTGCCGCTCGGGCCGAGGTGGTTGTAGACGACGTCCTGGATGACGCCCAGGCCGAGTGCGTGCGCGGTGTCGACGAAGCGGTCGTAGGCGTCCGGTCCACCGTACGGGGCGTGCACGGCGTACCACGCGACCCCGTCGTAGCCCCAGTTCCACTCGCCGTTGATGCCGTTCACGGGCAGCAGCTCGACGAACTCCACGCCGAGTTCGACCAGGTGGTCGAGCTTGGCGGCAGCGGCGTCGAGCGTGCCCTCGGGCGTGAAGGTCCCGACGTGCATCTCGTAGACCACGGCACCGCGCGCCGGACGTCCGGTCCAGCTCTCGTCCGTCCAGGCGAAGCGGTCCGGGTCGACGACCTCGGAGGGGCCGTGGACGCCCTCGGGCTGGAACCGGCTGCGCGGGTCCGAGCGGACCGCGTCGTCGTCATCGATGCGGAACCCGTAGCGGGCGCCCACGACGGGCATCACCACGTCGGTGCTCCACCAGTCGTCGTCGCCGCGGGTCATCGGGTGTTCGGCGCCGTCGACGACCAGGCGCACGCGCTCCGGCTTCGGGGCCCAGACGGCGTAGCGGGCAGGTTCGGTCATGCGTGACCCTCCAGGATGTCGATGTCGGCCTGCGCGTCGGTCTCACCGGGGGCGTCGGTCGTGGTGGTCGCGGCCGCCGGGTCGGCTGCGGTGGGTGCGGCCGGCCGGGAGGCTCCGCTCGCGTCGGTCGCGGTCGTCGCGTCCGCCGTGTGGCCGGTCGTGCCGGCGACGTCCGCGGGCACGAGCAGGGCGACCGGGTAGGTGCTCAGCAGGTCAGCCACGGCGATGCCGCGGGCCGCCGGGACGACCCGGCCGGTCAGCAGGTCGACACGGTCGAGGGGCACCGGGTGCACGAGCGTGTCGCCCCAGCCGCCGACCTGCTCGAGCCCGACGGGCAGGCGCGTGGCGACGGTCACGGCGCCGCCGCGGTCGAAGGCCAGCACGTGGTCCGCTGCGGTGCCGGTGGCCTCGAGCTGCAGGTACCGGGTGAAGAGCTCGGGGTGGTCACGGCGCAGGCGCAGCGCACGGCTGGTGACGAGGAGCTTGACGCGGGCGTCCATGCCGATCGCCGGCAGCTGCTCGGGGCCGTCGTCATCGGGTCCGTCCAGCGCGGCCAGCGCGTGCCGACGTTCGGTGTAGTCCACCGCGCGGCGGTTGTCCGGGTCGACGAGCGACCGGTCCCAGCCCTCGGTGCCCTGGTAGACGTCGGGGACGCCGGGGGCGGTGAGCTGGACGAGCTTGACGGACAGCCCGTTCGACCAGCCCGCGGCGGTGATCCGCTCGTCGAGGGCATCGAGGATCGCCACCACGGCGGGGTCGTCGAACGCGGCGTCGACGAGGGCGTGCATCTGCCCCTCGAAGGCCTCGTCCGGCTCCGTCCACGTGGTGCTGTCACCAGCTTCCCTCGAGGCCTTCTCGGCGTACGCGTGCAGTCGCTCACGGGATGCCGGTCGGGCTCCGACGACCGCCTGCCAGAGCAGGTCGGCGAAGACCGTGTCCTCGAGCGGTGCCAGGGCCTGGAGCCGCCCGAACGTCTCGTTCCACTCGTCGCCGAGTTCGGCGAGGACCGCGATGCGGGCGCGGGTGTCCTCGCTCCGCTTGGTGTCGTGGGTCGTCAGGGTCGTCATCGTGTGCGGCCAGCTCGCGAGACGCTCGCGCTGAGCGGCGTGGAACTCGTCGGTGCTCACGGCGAAGACGCTCGGGTCGCCGCCGACCTCGCTGAGGGACGACAGGCGGGACACCCGGTAGAAGGCGGTGTCCTCGACGCCCTTGGCCATCACCATGCCGCTGGTCTGCTGGAGCCGGAGCGCCGCGGGGTGGGTCGGGTCGACGAGGGCCGGGGCGATGCGGTCGATGACGTCGTCGAGATCCGGTCGGGCTTCGGCTGCGCGCTCGAGGGCGGTGACCAGGTGGTGGACGCCCTCGGGCAGGTAGGTGCGGTAGACGTCGAACGAGGCCACGACCTCGGCGACGGCGTCGACGACGCGCTCGTGGGGCAGGCCGTCGGTCTCGGCGACGAGGATGCGGGCGAGACGGGCGACCTCGCTGCCGAGGATGCCGTCGGCGATCCCGCGGCGTGTGTCGTGCGTCAGCGCCTGCCAGTCGGTCGGCTCGGAACCGGAGGTCGCTCCGAGTGCCTCGGCACCTGCGGGGTCGACGAACACGCGGTCGACGAAACCGAGGGCGTCGTAGCCGGTCGTGCCGTCGACGGGCCACGAGGACGGCAGCTGCTCACCGGGTTCGAGGATCTTCTCGACGAGCGTGTACGCACCGCCGGTCAGCTCGTGCAGGTCCTGCAGGTACCCGGCGGGGTCGAAGAGCCCGTCCGGGTGGTCGATGCGCAGGCCGTCGACCAGACCGTCGCGGAACCAGGCGCCGATGCGTTCGTGCGAGGCGTCGAAGAACTCGCGGTCCTCGACGCGGATGCCCGCGAGGGTGTTCACCGCGAAGAACCGGCGGTAGTTCAGTTCGTGGTCGGCACGCTTCCAGTGCACGAACTCGTAGCGCTGCCGCGCGTGCACGGTCTCGACGTCGTCGCCGCCCTGGACGGTGCCGGGCGCGGTCGGGTAGGCGGTCTCGCCGACCAGCAGTCGGTCGCCCTGCAGCACCACGGCGTCGAGCAGACGGTCGTCGAGCACGGGGATGCGGAGCTTGCCGTCGCCCGCGTCCCAGTCCACGTCGAAGGCGCGTGCGTACGGGGAGTCCTTGCCGTGTTCCAGCAGCGACCACCACCACGGGTTGACCTCGGGGGTGGCGACGCCCACGTGGTTCGGGACGATGTCCACGAGCACGCCGAGTCCGGCAGCATGGGCCGCTTCGGCGACCGCGCGGA
The DNA here is from genome assembly GCF_015350905.1 of Curtobacterium sp. VKM Ac-2865. Taxonomy (GTDB): domain Bacteria; phylum Actinomycetota; class Actinomycetes; order Actinomycetales; family Microbacteriaceae; genus Curtobacterium. The sequence goes on from NZ_JADKRZ010000005.1 coordinate 118,122, forward strand.
AGGCGTCGTCCCCGCCGCGCTGCGTGTCCACGTGGGAGTGGTCGACGACGTCGTAGCCGTGGTCGGAGCCGGGCTCGGCCTGGAGCACGGGGGAGAGGTAGACCCAGTCGGCGCCGAGGTCGCGGACGTAGTCGATGACGTCCTTCGCAGCGGTGAGGTCGAAGTCGGGCGAGACCTGGAGCCGGTAGGTCGAGGTCGGGATCCGGCGGTTCATCGGGGGGTTCCGTTCGGGTCGGGTTCGTTCGAGGAGGGTCCGGTCGTCCCCCGGGCGGGCGCGGTGCCGCTCGGAGCGTGCGAACCGGCCGGGTTCACGGGGCTGACGGCGTCCTGTGGTGCGTCCGGTCCTGTCGCAGCGGCGTCCTGGACCTCGACCGGGGTGGTCGTGACCACGTGGTCGGGCTCGGCGCGGAGCACGATCATCGAGCGGGCCGGCACGTCGAGCGGGGAGCCGGCGTCGAGCACCTCGTCGCGGGCGCCCGGCGACGCGGTGTCGATCCGGACGGTCCAGCCCGGGGAGTACTCCTCCGGGGGCAGGGTGAACGTCACGGTGTCGTCGTGGGCGTTGAAGTACGTGATGAACGCCACGTCGGTGACCCGGTCGCCGCGGGAGTCGCGCCCGCGGATGCCGTCGCCGTTGAGGTACATGCCGACGCTCTTGCCGAAGCCGGAGTCCCAGTCCTCGGGCTCCATGGCCTCACCGGAGGGGGTCAGCCACACGACGTCGGGCAGGGGCTCGTCCTGGCCACGGCGGACCGGGCGCCCGTTGAAGTAGCGCGTGCGACGGAACGTCGGGTGGTCGTGCCGGAGCTTGACGACGTCGGCCGTGAACTGCACGAGGTCGTCGTCGGCGGCAGCCCAGTCGATCCAGCTCAGCTCGGAGTCCTGCGCGTAGACGTTGTTGTTGCCGTGCTGGGTGCGCCCGAGCTCGTCGCCGTGCGCGATCATCGGCACGCCCTGGCTCAGCAGCAGCGTCGCGATGAAGTTCCGGCGACGCTGCACCCGCAGCGCGTTCACCGACTCGTCGTCGGTCGGGCCCTCGTCGCCGGAGTTCCAGGACCGGTTGTGGCTCTCGCCGTCGTTGTTGTCCTCGCCGTTGGCGTCGTTGTGCTTCTCGTTGTAGGCCACCAGGTCGTACAGCGTGAAGCCGTCGTGCGCCGTGATGAAGTTGATGCTGGCCTTGGGCGTGCGGCCGTCGTGCTCGTAGAGGTCGGCCGACCCGGAGATCCGCGACGCGAACTCGCCGAGGGTCGAGGGCTCACCCCGCCAGAAGTCGCGCACGGTGTCGCGGTACTTGCCGTTCCACTCCGACCACTGCGGCGGGAAGTTGCCCACCTGGTAGCCACCGGGGCCGACGTCCCACGGCTCGGCGATGAGCTTCACCTGCGACACGATCGGGTCCTGCTGGACGAGCTCGAAGAAGGCCGACAGCCGGTCGACCTCGTAGAACTCGCGGGCGAGCGCCGCGGCGAGGTCGAAGCGGAAGCCGTCGACGTGCATCTCGGTGACCCAGTAGCGCAGGGAGTCCATGATGAGCTGCAGCGAGTGCGGGTGCCCGACGTTGAGCGAGTTGCCGGTACCCGTGACGTCCATGTAGTACCGCTTGTCGTCGTCCATCAGGCGGTAGTACGCGGCGTTGTCGATCCCGCGGAACGACAGCGTCGGGCCGAGGTGGTTGCCCTCTGCCGTGTGGTTGTAGACGACGTCGATGACGACCTCGATGCCGGCCCGGTGGAGCTCGCGCACCATCGTCTTGAACTCCTGCACCTGCTGCCCGCCGTCGCCCGAGGACGAGTAGTGCGAGTGCGGCGCGAAGAAGCCGATGGTGTTGTAGCCCCAGTAGTTCGACAGCCCCTTGTCCTGCAGGGTCGAGTCGTTCACGAACTGGTGCACCGGCATCAACTCGAGCGTCGTCACGCCCAGGCGCTTGAGGTGCTCGATGACGGCCGGGTGTGCGACGCCGGCGTAGGTGCCGCGCTGCTCCTCGGGCACGCCGGGGTGCGTCTGGGTGAGGCCCTTGACGTGCGCCTCGTAGATGACGGTCTCGCCGTAGGGGGTGCGCGGCGCGCGGTCGCCCTGCCAGTCGAAGAAGGGGTTGATCACCACGCCCTTCACCATGTGCGAGGCGGAGTCCTCGTCGTTGGTGGAGTCCGGGTCACCGAACGTGTACGAGAACAGCGACTGGTCCCAGTCGATGTCGCCGCTCGTCGCCTTGGCGTACGGGTCGAGGAGCAGCTTCGCCGGGTTCGAGCGGACACCGTTCGCCGGGTCGTACGGGGCGTGGACGCGGAAGCCGTAGCGCTGTCCGGGGCCGACGTTGGGCAGGTACGCGTGCCAGACGTAGGCGTCGACCTCGACCAGGGGGACGCACTCCTCGGTGCCGTCCTCGTCGAAGAGGCAGAGCTCCACGCGGTCGGCCACCTCGCTGAACAGGGCGAAGTTCGTCCCGCTGCCGTCGTAGGTCGCGCCGAGCGGGTAGGGGTTGCCGGGCCAGGTGTGCAAACGTTCCTCCGTAGGTGGTTGCAGCAAACGTATCGGCGGCTCCCTGTGCTGTCCGCCGCGCCGGAGCCGTCGGTGGACAGCATCTGAGCGCTGCCCGGGCTGTGGACAGGTCGCGCGCCGGCCAGGACCGCGGGAGTAGCCTCGCGCCATGACCAACATCGTCACGCAGATCGCAGACAAGGTCCGCCCCGTCGGGGTCTCCACGAACTACGGGGACCCGGTGGAGGTCGGCGACCAGACCCTCATCCCGGTGTCCGTCGGCTGGTTCGGCTTCGGGGGCGGCGGCGACGACCAGAACGGTGGCGGCGGTGGCGGCGGCGCGACCCTCCCCGTCGGCGCGTACGTGCGTCGTCCCGGCAAGGACCTCGAGTTCGAGCCCAACCTCATCTCCCTGCTGGTCGTCAGCATCCCCGTCATCTGGGTGACCGGCACCGTCCTCCGCAAGCTCATCCGCGTCCTCAAGAAGTAGGGCTCTGAAGCAGTACACTTCTGGGACACACACGGGAGTCCGGGATCGCCGGGCTGAGAGGGAGCGAGCAGCGCTCCGACCGTCGAACCTGATCCGGGTCATGCCGGCGCAGGGAGGAGTCTCGAATGATGCCGTCCGGCACGCCCACCACCACCGCCCACTCGACGGCGACGACGTCGGCCCCCAAGCGCTCACTGCGCTGGCGGGTCGTCGACATCGTCGTCGCCAGTGTCCTCGCCGTCGCGGTCGGCGTCGTGTTCAAGCTCTGGGAGTTCGGCTACGAGCCGCTCTCCGCCGCGGTCGCACTCCTGCTCCCCGGCACGCAGGCGCTGTTCGGCGGGGTGTGGCTCCTCGCCGGACCGATCGTCGCGATCATCGTGCGGAAGCCCGGCGCTGCCCTCTACGCCGAGATCGTCGCCGCGAGCGTCGAGGCCCTCCTCGGCACCCAGTGGGGGTGGAGCACCCTCGAGGCCGGCCTCGTGCAGGGCCTGGGCGCCGAGCTGGTCCTCGCGCTCTTCCTGTACCGGGTGTACCGCCTGCCGGTCGTCGTCCTTGCGGGCGCCGCTGCCGGTCTCGCACTCGGCATCAACGACTCGGTCCTCTGGTACGCAGGGCTCGACGCCGCCTTCAAGGCGGTCTACATCGTCTGCGGCACGATCTCCGGCGCCGTGATCGCCGGCCTCGGGTCGTGGCTCATCGTCCGAGCCCTCGCCCGGACCGGCGTGCTGTCGTCCTTCGCGGTCGGGCGTGAGCACGCGAAGCGACGTCCGTCCTCGGCAGTCTGAGCATGGCGGGCGTCCACCCCGCCCGGATCGAGTTCCGCGACTGGGGCTGGCGGTACGCCGAGCGTGACAGCTGGGCCGTCCGCGGTGTCGACCTGGTCGTCGAACCGGGGGAGCGCGTCGCCGTGGTCGGGCCGTCCGGCGCCGGCAAGTCAACGCTGCTGCGGGCCGTCGCGGCGGTCCTGCCCGACGAGCCGGACGCCGACGACGACACCGCGGCCGAGGTCCGGGGCAGCGTGCTCGTCGACGGTGCGCCACCCGAGTCCGTCCGCGGGCGCGTCGGCCTGGTCATGCAGGACCCCGAGGCCCACACCGTCATGTCCCGCATCGGCGACGACGTCGCGTTCGGGTGCGAGAACACCGGTGTCCCGCGCGCCGAGACGTGGGAGCGCGTCCGTTCGGCCCTGGACGTCGTCGGGCTCGACCTCGAGCTCGACCGCTCCACGACGATGCTCTCCGGTGGCCAGCGGCAGCGACTCGCACTCGCCGGGGTGCTCGCGATGCGCCCGGGAGCCCTCGTGCTCGACGAGCCGTGTGCGAACCTCGACCCGGACGGTGTGGAGCAGGTGCACGACGCCGTCCGGGCACTCCTCGAGGACACCGGCGCCACGCTCCTGGTCGTCGAGCACCGGATCGGGACGTGGCTCGACCTGGTCGACCGACTGGTGCTCATCGAACCCGCTGGCGGTGTCGTGGCCGACGGCAGTCCCGCCGAGGTGCTCATGACCCACGGCGACGCGCTCACGGCCGCTGGCGTCTGGGTCCCCGGCTCCGAACCCGCCAGGGGCTCGGCCCGCCGGCCCCGCCCCACGCCCGGTCGAGCGGGTGGAATGCCAGCGTCGGGCGACCGCCCCACCCCGGCATCCCGCCCGCTCGATGGAGACCCCCTGGACGACTCCGCGCTCCTCCGCGCCGAGCGCCTCGCCACCGCACGTGGACGACGACAGCGCGTCGGCACGGGCATCGACCTCACCGTGACCCGCGGGCGCGTCCTCGCGCTCACCGGCCCGAACGGCGTCGGCAAGTCCACGCTCGGCCTCACGCTCGCCGGACTGCTCCGCCCGGCCGACGGCACGCTCCACGCCACCGAGGCCCTGGCAGACGGAGCCGGACCAGCGCCCCACGCGTGGACCAGCCGCGCCCTCGCCGCCCGGATCGGCACCGTGTTCCAAGACCCCGAGCACCAGTTCGTCGCCCGCACCGTGCGCGCCGAACTCGAGGCCGGCCCTCGCGCCCTCGGCCTCCCGGACGCGCAGGCCCGCGCCGACGACCTGCTCGACGCCTTCGCCCTCCGGCACCTGGCGGACGCCAACCCCTTCACGCTGTCCGGCGGGGAGCAGCGCCGCCTCGCGATCGGCACCGTCGTCGCCACCCGCCCGCCGGTCGTGGTCCTCGACGAACCGACCTCCGGGCAGGACCGCGCCACCTGGCAGGCCGTCGTCCACCGCCTCGGCGCCCTCGCCGACAGCGGGACCGCGATCGTCGCGGTGACCCACGACCGCGACCTGGTCCGCGCACTCGACGCCGACGAGGTCGTCCTCACCCCGTCCGGCACGGCACCCGCACACGACGACACGGGCGCACCCGGCGAGACGGACGCGACCACGGGAGGCGCGTGGTGACCGTCCCGACGACCCCGGCGTCCCCGTCGTGGCGGGGCGAGCCTCCCGTCCGGCGCGCCCGCGGCGTGCACGCCGTCCAGCCGGTGGCCGTGCTGCTCGGTGTCCTCGGACTCGGCATCTGCCTCGTGCTGAGTCTCGACGTCGTGTCCGCGGCGGTCGCCCTGGTGATCGAGCTCGCGCTGCTGCCGCTGCTGCGGATCCCGGTGCGCACGCTGCTGCTGCGGACGTCGCCGGTGCTGCTCGCGGTGCCCCTGACGGGTCTGAGCATCGCACTCTACGGGCGTGCTTCCGGCCGGGAGTGGTTCGACCTCGGTTTCGCCCACGTCACCGACGGCTCGCTGGTGCTCGCCCTCGCGACGATGCTGCGTGTGCTCGCCGTGGGGATCCCGTCGGTGGCGCTGTTCATCCGGGTGGACCCGACAGACCTGGCGGACGGGCTGGGGCAGGTGCTGCGGTTGCCGGCCCGCTTCGTCCTCGGTGCGCTCGCCGCGATCCGCATGATGACGCTCCTCGGTGAGGACTGGCGGCAACTCGGCATGGCCCGCCGTGCCAGGGGTGTCGCGGACACCGGTCGCCTCCGCCGTGGGGCGTCGATGGCGTTCGCCCTGCTCGTCGTGGCGTTGCGGCGGGCGACGACGCTGGCCGTGGCGATGGAGTCCCGAGGTTTCGGCGCGCCCGGCACGCGGACGTGGGCGCGGCCGGCGCGGTTCGGCGGGCGCGAGTGGGCGACGGTCGCGGCGTTGGTCGGCATCGGGCTGGTGTCGATCGCCGTGGCGGTCGCGATGGGGACGTGGCGTGCCTGATCGGGCGATGCCCGGACCGGCCGCATCCTCCGATCAGGCGAGGTCCTCCGATCGGGTCGCGTCGCCTGCATCCGGCCGGGAGGCTCGGCTCGGCCCCGTCACGTCGCTCGCCGCGCGCGCACGGGCCGCCGACACCGCCTCCACCTCCGGTCGACGCTCGGTCGTCCTGGTCGACGGCCGTTCCGGCACCGGGAAGACCACGCTCGGCGGTGCGCTCGCGATCGAGCTGGGCGCGCAGCTCGTCCACCTGGACGATGTCTACCCCGGTTGGGACGGCCTGCTGGCAGCGTCAACGGCCGTGGTGGAGGATGTGCTCGGCACGCCGTCTGGCTACCGCCAGTGGGACTGGGAGCGGTCGGAGCCGGCCGCGTGGGTGTCCCTCGACCCGGACGAGCCGCTCGTGGTCGAGGGCTGCGGCGCGCTGTCCCGCGCGTCGGCGTCCCTCGCCACGCTGCGGATCTGGATGTCGGCGGACGACGCCGAGCGGAAGCGCCGGGCGATCGACCGCGACGGGGCGGTGTTCGCCGAGCAGTGGGACCGGTGGGCCGCACAGGAGGACGCCTTCATCGCGGAGCAGGACCCTGCGTCCCTGGCAGACGTGGTGCTGCGGTCCTGACCCCGGCGACAGTCCGTCTCGGCGGTGGGTCTCAGGCCCAACCGAGTTCGTGGAGGCGCTCGTCGTCGATGCCGTACCAGTGGCCGATCTCGTGGACCAGGGTCGTGTGGACCTCGTCGCGGAGTTCCTCGTCGGTGTCGCACTCCGCCAGGTGCTGCTTCCGGAACACGACGATGCGATCGGGGAGCTCGCCGAAGCCGTACTGCCCGCGCTCGGTCTGCGCGACGCCGTCGTAGATGCCGAAGAGCTCGGAGCCGTCCTCGGGTTCGTCCTCGACGACGAACACCACGTTGTCGAGTCCGTCGACCATCTCGTCCGGGAGCAGGTCGAGTTCATCGGTCACGAGGGCCTCGAAGGCCTCGGCGGACATCTCCATCACGGGGTCGATCGTGGCACACGCGGCCGGACGTCAGCCGGGTCGGCCTCGTGGTCTCACGGAACGACGAAGGCCCCCGTCACCCGACGGGGGCCTTCGCACATGGGGTGAGTAACGGGGCTCGAACCCGCGACCTCCTAGACCACAACCAGGCGCTCTACCAGCTGAGCTATACCCACCATGTCTGTCACCCGAACTGCCGGGCAACCACTCAATAGTAGTACACCCCGGCGGGTGTCCGGGACACTACTCGGCTGCAGGACTCGCGAGCCGAGGCGCCCAGGCCTCGATGACCTCGGCGGCCACGGCGCGGACGTCTTCCGTCGAGGGGCCGGGCTCGGCGATGAAGCCCGCACGACGGTAGTACTCGAGCTCGCGGATCGACTCGAGGATGTCAGCGAGGGCACGGTGTCCGCCGTGCTTCTCGGGCGCGTTGAAGTACACGCGCGGGAACCAGCGGCGGCAGAGCTCCTTGATGCTCGACACGTCGACGCTGCGGTAGTGCAGGTGGCCGTCGACGCGGGGCATGTACTTCGCCAGGAACGCCCGGTCGGTGCCGATGGTGTTGCCGGCGAGGGGCGCGCTGCCCGCGGCGGGGACGTGCGCGAGGATGTACTCGAGCACCTGGTACTCGGCGTCCGCGAGGCCGACGCCGTTCGGGATCTCCTCGCTGAGGCCCGACGTGGCGTGCATGTTCGTCACGAACTCGTTCATGTTGTCCAGCGCCGACTGGTCGGGCTTGATCACGATGTCGAACCCCGGGTGCACGGGGTTGAGGTCGAAGTCGGTGATGACCACGGCCACCTCGACGAGTTCGTCGACCTCGACGTCGAGGCCCGTCATCTCGCAGTCGATCCAGACGAGGCGGTCATTCGCGGTTGCCATGTCCCGATCCTATTGCCGGGCACGGACACCCCGGACCGCTGTCGTCGCTGGGCGCCCTCGTGACCGGGCGGCTGCGCGGTCCTTCTCCGTGCGGCCGGAACGCCGAGCGGGCGGAATGCCGCGGTCGGTCCAGCGGCGCACGCCGGCATTTCGCCCGCTCGGCCCGGCGGGCGGTTGCACGCTTCGTCTCCGTCGACCCGGAACGCCGAGCGGGCGGAATGCCGCGGTCGGTCCCGTGGCAGACGCTGGCATTTCGCCCGTTCGACCCCGGCGGGCGGTCACGCGCTTGGTCACCATGCGGCCGGAACGCCGAGCGGGCGGAATGTCGCGGTGGGTCCCGTGGCGGACGCTGGCATTTCGCCCGCTCGACCCGGACGGCACGCCGCCGCGCACCCAGGCGCCCGGGCCACCCGGGCCGCCCGGGCCGCCCGGGCCACCCAGTCCACCCGGGCACCCGGGCACGGGCCCGGCGCAACCAGCTGGAGGCCCGGTGCCGGTCCGACGGACCGGCACCGGGCCTCCAGGCTGAAAGCGGGAGCCCGGAACGCGACGAGACTCAGACGACCTCGCCGGCGGAGATCGCCTCGGCCTCGACGCGCGAGGCCTCCGGGCCGTCGTCCACCCGGCGGAGCGCCCGAGCGGCGACGATCGTCACCACGAAGGCCACGGCCACGGACGTCCCCGCGAAGACGTAGGCGGCACTCGGCGAGTACGCGTCCGCGAGCAGGGTGGCCACGGGCGGGGCGATCGCTCCACCGATGAACCGCACGGCCGAGTACGCACTCGACGCCACTGAGCGGGGGAGGTCGGTGGCCTCCATGACGCACTCGGTCAGCACGGTGTTGAGCACGCCGAGCACCAGGCCGCCCACGACGACGCAGACGATGAGCCCGGCCGGTGACCGCACAACCACGGCCGCGGCGAACAGGTCGAGCGCCAGCAGCGGCAGCGCGATCCGGAGCACGGTCGTCCGACGCAGCCGTGCGGTGAGCATCGGGGCGACCCACACCGAGGTGACGGCGAGGCCGACGCCCCAGCCGAAGAACGTGAACCCGATGCCGAGCGCCCCGAACCCGAGGGGGAACGGCGTGTAGGCGAGCAGCACGAAGAACCCGATGTTGTAGAACAGGGCGGTGGCGGCGAGGGCTGCGAGCGTGGGGTGCGCGAGGGCACGGAACGGCGCGGAGAGCTTCGTCGGCGTGGGCTTCTCGAGCCCGGAGGTCTTCAGGAGCACGACGACCGCGACGAAGGCGATCGCCATCAGGGTCGTGACGCCGAAGAACGGCCCGCGCCAGCTCACCGACCCGAGCAGCCCGCCGACGAGGGGGCCGATCGCGATGCCGAGGCCGAGTGCTGCCTCGTACAGGATGATCGCGGACGCGGTGCCTCCTGATGCGGCACCGACGATCGTCGCGAGTGCGGTCGAGATGAAGAGCGCGTTGCCGAGCCCCCAGCCGGCGCGGAAGTCGATGATCGTCCAGACGTCGTTCGACACGGCGGCGAGCACGGAGAACACCACGATGAGCGCGAGCCCGATGAGCAGGGTGCGCTTGGCGCCGATGCGGCTCGACACCCAGCTGGTGAAGAACATCGCGACGCCGGTGACGGCGAGGTAGCTCGTGAAGAGCAGCTCGGTCTGCGCGGGCGTCGCCCGGAGGGAGCCGGCGATCGCAGGCAGGATCGGGTCGACGAGGCCGATGCCCATGAAGGCGACGACACAGGCGAAGGCGATCGCCCACACCGCCTTCGACTGCTTGAGGATGCTGCCCGTGGCAGCGGGACCGGCAGCGGGACCGGCAGCGGGACCGGCGGCGGCAGGACCGGCAGCGGGTGCGTGGGCGTTCACGCGGGGATCTCCGTTCTGGTCCTCGTCGCGATGAGGGCCGATGCTTCGTGCAGGACGTCCCACTGGTCGTCGTCGAGGTCCGCGAAGACCGGGCCGACGGTGCGGGCGAGGGTGGCGCGCCACTCGAGGAGGTGCGCGCGGCCGGCTTCGGTGATCCCGATGCGCTGGCCGCGGGAGTCATCGGGGTCGACGGACCGAGTGACGAGGCCGTCGTCGAGCATCCCGCCGACGAGCCGGGTCATGGTCGGCTGCGACACGCGCGAGGCGGTCGCGAGTTCACCGACCCGGAGCGGCTGGCTGGTCTCGAGGATCCCGAGGGTGCGCCAGACGGCGGGGGAGGTGGTGTTGCCGGTCGACTGGACGGCCGTGCGGATCAGGCGGTTCACGGAGACGAGGAGCGTCTCGATCGTCTCGACGCGCGATGATTCCATGGATGAACTATATAGCAGAGCTATGGAACAGGCAACGGCGTCCTGGACAGCAGCCCCCTGGTAGACAGGGGGACATGAGCGACATCACCATCCACGAGGGCGACGAGTACACCGCCATCTACCACCAGGGTCCCTTCGACGGCACGACGGACACCCGCACCGCCACCGGCGACGCGATCGAGGACGAGGTGACGGTCTTCGCGGACGTGGAGGGCCTGCAGACGGCCTTCACCTACAAGGCCACGCACACCCGTCACGTCGTCGACCAGGTCTCGGTCGACTACACCTACGAGCCCGACAAGTCCGACGACCTCGACGACCTGCAGGAGCGCGGCGACCGCAGCGGCGGGTTCGACCGGGAGTAGTCCCACCCACCCCGACGTTGCAGGACCACATGCAGCTCGACCTCTGGACGTCCGCCTTCTGCGCACCGTGTGCCGCCGCCCGCCGGGTGGCCGCCGACGCGGCACGGATCGTCCCCGGGCTCGACGTGGTCGAGCGTGACGTCGCGTCGTACCCCGACGACGCAGAAGACCTCGGCATCCGTTCGACCCCCACGATCATCGTGCGGCGGGCGGACGGTGCCGAGGTCTTCCGTTCTCCAGGCGTCCCGTCACGCGACCAGCTGCTGCTGGCCGTCGCGAAGGCGGTCGACTAGCCGGACGGGAGGCCCGGCTGGGCTCCCCGAGACCGTCCGGCTCACCGGGTGGTCGCCACCACTGCCGTGGTCGCCGCCGCGGCCGACGTCGCGTTCGGCGCGTCGGTCTGCTGCCGCTGCGTGCGCGGTGCCCCCACGACGGTCGGAGCCGGCGGCCGCACGACCCGGACGACCTGACGCACGAGGCGCTTCGCCGTGCGCACCGGGACCCCGGCCACGAGCGCGGCGAGCCCCAGGACCGAACGGTCGGCTGGTCCGAGGGCGTTCTTCCGCTCCCACGCCCGACGCAGCACCCCGCCACGGCTCCGGCGCGCGGCCGGTCGGTCGACCAGGGCACCGGCGTCCCGGAGCGCCATCAGCCGATCGGTCCGGATCACCCAGTCGTCGTCGGACTCCTGGTGGAAGTAGTTGTCTCTCCTCCAGTCGGGCCGGACCGTTCCGAAGACTCCGCCCACCAGGTCGATGGCGTCGCCCTCGAGTCCGCTGTCGACGAAGACCTCGTTGATGAGCGGCCGGCTGATGCCGAAGTCCGTCAGGGTCAGCGCGGGGATGCCGCGGGCGACGGCCTCGAGCACGGCGGTGGAGCTGATCGTCACCAGGGCCACCGCGCGGTCGAGGTGCGTCGCCATGGGCCCCGTCGCGACGACGAGGTTCGGCGGTGCGTCCGCGGGGACCAGGTCGGCGTACGGGAAGGCCTCGCGGTGGGTCTGCTGCTCGCCGGCGAGCGCGCGGGTCTTCACGACGACGCGCCACTCCGGGTGCTGCCTGGCCGTCTCGGCGAGCCACTGCACGACGCGGGCCCGTTCCTCGCGGGTGGGCGGCACGCTCGGCTGCGCGGCGAACACCACGGAGTCCCGTGTCGGCGCCGGGCCAGGGCGCGCGGCGCGGGCAGGTGCCGCGGCGAAGGGCAGCGTGGCGAGCGCGAAGAACGGTTCGACGCCGTTCTCGGCTGCCAGTGCCTCGTAGTCGCGGACCTCGCGGTGGCTGTGCAGCACGAAGAGGTCCGCTCGGGCGCGGGAGAACACGCCCTTCCACTTCGCCGGGAACGAGATCCCGGGCAGCCCGGTCACCAGGACCGGGCGGTGCGGGACCCGGCGGTGGACCTCCTCGATGAGCAGCTCGGCGACCGGACCGATCACGGACACGAGCACCGCGTCTGGTGGGTCCACGCGCAGGCGTTCCACCACCGCGTCGACGTCGAGCGGTGTGGGCGGCTCGGTGGCCAGGTGTGCGAGCCGGTCGTCGAGCCCGCGGAACGCCGACCGGAGCTGCGCCGGGCTCGCCGTGCGCGGGGTGTGCACCACGAGGAGCTCCAGCGACCAGTCGTCGGGCGCTGCCGACAGGAGGTGGGCGCCCCACTTCGCGAAGGAGTCCGTGTCCACGATCCCGACCACGAGCCTCCCGGCCGTGCCGTCGCGGTCACGCGACCGCGCCGTCGTGACCGGACCGTCCGCCGTCACGCGTCGACGCGACGCAGCTTCGCGAGCGGCGCCAGCTCGCCCGGCATGACCCGCTTGACCCCGTCGCCGAGGGCGGTCTCGATGATGCGGACGTCGCGCGCGAGGGTCTGCAGGCCGTGCGGCTCGAGCGACGCGGCGTGGTCGGAGCCCCACATCGTGCGGTCGAGCGTGATGTGGCGCTCGACGGCGGTCGCGCCGAGGGCGACGGCGGCGACGGAGATCTGCAGGCCGGGCTCGTGGCCGGAGTAGCCGACCGGCACGCCGCTGTAGCGCTGCGCGAGGGTGTCGATCATGCGGAGGTTGGCCTCCTCGGGCGGCAGCGGGTACGTCGAGGTCGCGTGCATCAGCACGAGCCTGTCGGTGCCGAGGGCCGCGACCGCACGGTCGATCTGCTCCAGCGTGGACATGCCGGTCGACAGGATCACGGGCTTGCCCGTGGCGGCCACGGCGGCGAGCAGGCCGAGGTCCGTGACGGAGGCCGAGGCGATCTTGTACGCGACGACGTTGAGGTCCTCGAGGAAGTCCACCGACGGCTCATCCCACGGCGACGCGAACCAGTCCAGGCCGCGGAGGGTGGCGTGGTCGCCGATCTCGATGTACTGGTCGCGGTCGAACTCGACGTGGTAGCGGTACTCGAGGTAGGTCATGTCACCCCACGGGGTGCTGCGCGGGGTCTGCTTCATGTGTTCCGGCGTGGAGATCGCCGGCGTGCGCTTCTGGAACTTGACCGCCTGGAGCCCGGCGTCGGCCGCGACGTCGATGAGCTGCTTGGCGATGTCGACGTCGCCGTTGTGGTTCAGGCCGATCTCGCCGATGAGGTAGGCGGGGTGCCCGGCGCCGATCGTGGACGTGCCGATGTGGACGGTCATGGTGCTCCGTTCGTCGTGGCGAGTTGCCACCATTGGGGATCGAGGGGCTCCGGCAGGGTCGCGCGGTGGAGTTCGTCGTGCGTTCCGGGCTGCCCGGCGTGTGCGTCGGCGTGTGCGGCGTGTGCTTCGGCCTGGGCCAGGTCGGACTCGTCGTCGATGTCGATCGCGCCGCGCGGGTCCACCGAGACGATCTCCACGCGGCCGAAGAACCGGTGCTGGTGCTCGCGGAAGCCGTCCGTGCGGAGGGCGTAGAAGGCGCCGGTCTCGCGGTGCTCCGGCTCGCGGTCCTGGCGCCGCGGGCGGACGGCTGCGTCGTGGTTCACCGCGACGGCGTGTCCGGCGGCGTCGACGCGCCAGAGGAACGCGTGCGAGGGCGTGGCCGCGAACACCGCATCCGCCGAGCCCCCGATCACGCGGGCGACGGCGTCGTCGAGGTCGGCCGGGTCGATGAAGGGCGAGGTGGCCTGGAGGAAGAGGAGCACCTGCGGCTCGTCCCCCGTGGCGCGCAGCGCGTCGAGGGTGTGCAGCAGCGCGGACTCGGAGGACGCCTCGTCGCCGGAGAGTTCCGGCGGGCGGCGGACCACGCGGGTGCCGGCGGCGACGGCCTCGGCGGCGATGTCGTCACCGTCCGTGGAGACCACCACGCCGTCCACGAGCCGTGCGCGCTGGGCGGACTCGATCGCGCGGCGGACCAGGGTGCGGCCCCCGACGGTGCGGAGGTTCTTGCCGGGGACGCCCTTCGAGCCGGCCCGCGCCGGGATGACGGCGACGACGCGCATGGTGCTCATGCTCGAACGCTAGGGAGGCCGCGTTGCCGGGAGGCGAACGGCGGGCAAGCGCGCGCCCAACGCGGAGTTGCGGGGGCGGGCGGCGCGCCGGACGGCCGGGTGGACGGCCGAGCGGGCGAAAGGCCGGGGTGCACGTGCGGCCCGACCGCACCATTCCGCCCGTTCGACCTCGGGGGCTGCGGAGGCGGTACGTGCGATGGCCGAGCGGGCGAAAGGCCGGGGTGCACGTGCGGGCCGACCGCGGCATTTCGCCCGCTCGACTTCGGGCGGAGGGACCACGGGTGCGCCCGAGCCCGGTCGGGACTCCGGACGGCCGAGCGGGCGAAATGCCGGGGTACGCGTCTGGGCCGACTGCACCATTCCGCCCGTTCGTCGGAGGGGGATGGCGACATGGAAAGGTCCGGTGGCCGAGCGGGCGGAAACGCGGGGTGCGCGAGCCGGCCGACCGCACCTTTCGGCCCGTTCGACTTCGGGGCTGCGGAGGCGGCACGTGCGACGGCCGAGCGGGCGAAATGCCGGGGTGCACGTGCGTGCCGACCGCGGTATTTCGCCCGCTCGACTTCGGGCGGAGGGACCACGGGTGCGCCCGAGCCCGGTCGGGACTCCGGACGGACGAGCGGGAGAATCGGCGGGGTGCACGTGCCGGCCGACCGCACCTTTCCGCCCGTTCGACCTCGGGGCTGCGGAGGCGGCACGTGCGACGGCCGAGCGGGCGAAATGCCGGGGTGCACGTGCGGGCCGGCGGCGGCATCCCACCCGTTCGACCAGTGGGGGCTGGGGATGCCGGACGGGCTCACGGCGAGCGGGCGAATCGGCGGGGTGCCCGGGCGAGCTGACCGCGGCATTCCGCCCGTTCGGCACACGAGGCACCGAGGCATCGGGGCGGGGCGGGGCGGGACGGGACGAGGCGGGACGAGTGGGTAGGGTCGACGGATGTTCGGCGCCGAAGACGTCCTCGACCCTGCGCCCCGGCGGGTGCTCGTCGCGGGGACGACCGGCGTGGGCAAGACCACGACCGCGGGGCGCATCGGTCGGGCGCTCGGGATCCCGCACACCGAGATCGACAGCCGGTACCACGGGCCGGGGTGGGTCCCGCGGCCGGAGTTCGTCGCCGAGGTCGAGGCCTACACGTCGCAGCCGACGTGGGTCACCGAGTGGCAGTACCACCAGGTGCGGGCGATGCTGGTCGAGCGCGCCGACACCCTGGTCTGGCTCGACCTGCCGATCCCGGTGGCGTTCTGGCGGCTCCTGCGACGGACGATCCGGCGACGAGTCGGTCGCGTCGAGCTGTGGAACGGCAACGTCGAGCCGCCGTTCTGGACCTTCTTCACGAGCAAGGACCACATCGTGCGGTGGAGTCTCCGCACGCAGTGGAAGATGCGGCAGCAGGTGCCGCCACTGGAGCACTCCGCGCCGCATCTGCGCATCGTGCGTCTGCGCTCGCAGCGTGCGGTCGACGCGTGGGTCGACCGACTGACCCGTGGTCCGGAATAAGATCGAGGGAGTCGGCCCCCGTAGCTCAGTGGATAGAGCAGGTGGTTTCTACCCACCGTGCCGCGGGTTCGATTCCTGCCGGGGGCACCGACGACGAGGGCCGCCATCCGATCGGATGGCGGCCCTCGTCCGTGTCCAGGGTGTGCGGCTGACTACTCGTCGTCCTCAGCACGGCGACGGAGCTCGTTCGCGCTGATCGGCTGGGTGTAGGTCGCGTCGTCCGTCTCGGCGGGGGCGTCCTCGGCCGGAGGAGTCGGGGCCGACGCGGTCGTGTCGGTGCGGGGAGCGTCGAGGTCGTTGGCCCGATTGTGCTCGCGGGCGTCACGCAGTTCTGCGAGACGCTCGGGGGAGACGGTGTCGTCCACCGCGTCGTCGTTGTCCGAGTCGGACGCCGACGTCGAACCCGACGTCGAGCCCGACGATGCCGGGGACGCGGGCGACGAAGCCGAGGACCACGACGGGATCGACGAGTCGCGTGTGGACGAACCAGGGTTGCCGAGCGCCGGGCGCACCGGCGCGACCTGGTCGTCACCGTACGGCCGGGTGACCCCGTCAGACGAGCCCGAGTACGGCTGAGTGACACCGTCGGACGAGCCCGAGTACGGCCGCGTGACCCCGTCGGAGTACGGCTGGGTGACGCCCTCGGAGTACGAGCGCGTCGCACCGTCGGAGATCGGCGTCGTCGCGTTGGCGTCGCCGTTCGTCGTGCTGGAGTCGGCGCGCGCGGCAGCGGGGGTGGAGGCCGAGGCCGTCCCGCCGACCGCGGCAGGAGCGGTGGAGCCGGCCACGGCGGAGGCGGGCTGCGCGGCGGAGGCGGGGGAGCCTCCTGTCCGCTGGGGGGCGCGGAGCGACGTCGTGGTCGGGGTCGCCGGTGTCGGCGTCGACTCGGGGGCGCGCTTGCTGTCGGCCTGGTCCGCGCTCCAGTTCTGCTGGCGCTTGATCAGGTCTGCGTCGGGGTCGGGGGACTCGAACTTCCAGCGCTCGAGGTCGCTCTTGAAGAGCTTCTTCGCACGACCCGGGCGGGCCTGCCACTCGAGCAGCCGGTCACGGAACTCGGCGAGGGACTGGTCCGCCTGGAAGTTGAAGGTCGAGGAGTTCTTCTTGATGTCCGCGATCTCGTGCTGCGCCCAGGTGGCGGCGAGCGGTGCTCCGGTGGTCGGGAGCAGGCGCAGGCGGATGTCGGCGTCCTCGGCGAGGTGGTCGGTGTAGTTCCGCTCGTCGTGTCCGAGCGAGCCCCAGGTCGCGGCCTTGCGAGCAGCGGTGATGATCGCTGCGACCGCGGCGTTCTTCGACTCGCGTTCCTGCAGGGCGACCACCCGCTTGGTGGCGCTGCGGCCGATGAGGGCCGCGACGATCCCGGCGACGATGATCGCCACGAAGGGGATCACCGCTCCCGAGAAGACCCGCCAGCCCGTGTCCGACGAAGTCCAGTCGATGAAGTCGTTCCACCAGTCCATGCGCGCACCATATCCAGGAGCGGCCCGGTTCTGAGGGACCTTCGGCGGCGTTCCCCGCATCCGATGGTCGCCGGCGCCGGGGAACCCACCGGGGTCACCAGCGCAGGCAGTCCACGGCGTCGTCGGCGGACCACACGTTGGGCAGCTCCACGAAGCGGCGTTCAGCCGGGACGTAGCGACGGGCGCGGTACGCGGTGCCGCCGGCGATGTCCACCCGGTCGACGTACCCGACGATCTCGCCGTTGGTGCGGGTGACCCGGGAGAGGTCGTCACGGACGTCAAGGATGCGGAGGTCCCCGCGCGACCGGGCGACGGGGGAGACCGTGCGGATGTGCAGCTGGGGTTCGGTGCTCGTCAGCAAGGGGTCTCCTTCGTTCGTCGGTGCGTGGTGCTGGGCGGTGGCTGTCCGTCTGGTGGAGACGCTACGGGCGACCACCGACACGCCGGAGGGGTGATGGTGCACTGGGGAACAGACAACGCTCGACCGGTGTTGTGGAGGAGGTATCCCCCAGTCCGGTCTCCTCGGAGGCCAGGAAGATAGGTTGTTCCCATGACCACGTTCGTGCTCGCAGGTGGATGTTTCTGGTGTCTCGACGCCGTGTACCGCACGCTCCAGGGTGTGCAGGACGTGGAGTCCGGCTACATCGGTGGCCGTGTCGAGAACCCGTCGTACGAGCTCGTGTGCACCGGTTCGACCGGTCACGCCGAGGCCGTCGCGGTGACCTTCGACGAGTCCGTCATCCCTGCCGACGTCATCCTCGACGTCTTCTTCACGCTCCACGACCCGCGTCAGCTGAACCGCCAGGGCGCCGACGTCGGGACGCAGTACCGCTCCGCGATGTTCCCCGCTGACGACGAGCAGCGTGCGCTGTTCGAGAAGGCGATCGAGCGCGCGTCGGACATCTGGGACGGCGGGATCGTCACGACGATCGAGCCGCTCACCACGTTCTTCCCCGCCGAGGAGTACCACCAGGACTTCTTCGCGAAGAACCCCGGTCAGGGCTACTGCCTCGCAGTGGCGCTGCCGAAGGTGAACAAGGTCCGCAAGGCCTACAGTCAGTACATCCTGGCGTCCTGAACGACGGGCGTCGGGGCCACGAGGAGGTGGTCGAACGATGACGAACGACACGATGTCGGGCAACACGACGACGAGTGACACCGCGACCTGGGTCGCCGTGGGGCCGGCGGGTGCGGTGGGCGCGATCCACCGGGCCGCTGACGGCTTCCGGGTCGAGCTCTACGGAGTCCGAGCGGGTCGAGGCGGGACGTACCCGTCCCTCGAGACCGCGAAGGGCGCCGTGCACAAGGCGCTCGGACCACTCGCGTCACGCCCGGAGTTCCACGCCCACTGATCGGTGATCCGGTCGGGAGGCTCGGGGGACTTCTCCTCCACAGGTCGCCTTCTCGGGTCCCACTGCACACATCGAGCCCCGGCCCGCCACGGCGGACCGGGGCTCGATGACGATCGGTGCATGAACGACACCATCACCGTCTGCGGCATCGTCGCGACCGAGCCCCGCCACCTCGTCACCGAGACCGGCATCGCCATCACGAGCATGCGCCTGGCATCCCCGTCCCGACGTTGGGACCGCGCCAACGCCACCTGGACCAACGGACCGACGAACTGGTTCACCGTCACGGCGTTCCGCTCCCTTGCTGCCAACGTCCACAAGTCCGTCAAGAAGGGCGACCGGATCATCGTCACCGGCCGGGTCCGGATCCGGACGTGGGAACGGGACGGCCGCGGCGGGACGTCCGTGGAGATCGACGCCGAGGGCATCGGTCAGGACCTCGCGTGGGGCATCAGCAACTGGATCAAGGTCCCGCGGCACGCGTCCGAGGGCTCGGTGGTCCCCGGAGTGGGTCCGTCCGTGGACCCGAAGACCGGGGAGGTCCACGAGCCGCACCACGACGACCCGCACCACGAGCGGGATGACGACCAGCAGCACGACGGCGACGAGTCCCACGGCGACGACCAGCAGCACGGGTCCGGCAGCCACGGGACGGTCGGTGGCGCGGACGACGAGCTCCCGGACCCCGCGACCGCGGCCCGCGCGGCGGCGATTGTGCAGGGCGACGCCGAGCACCGCGATGCCGCCTGACGTGCTCGCCCCCGCACGGCCAGGCGATCCGGTCACTACACTTGGGCGAGATATGGCCGAGTACATCTATTCCATGGTCCGTGCCCGCAAGGCAGTGGGCGACAAGCTGATCCTCGACGACGTCACGATGTCGTTCCTCCCCGGCGCCAAGATCGGCGTCGTGGGGCCCAACGGTGCCGGCAAGTCCACGATCCTGAAGATCATGGCCGGTCTCGACCAGCCGTCGAACGGCGAGGCCAAGCTCACGCCGGGCTTCAGCGTCGGCATCCTCATGCAGGAGCCCGAGCTCGACGAGACGAAGACCGTCCTGGAGAACGTGCAGGAAGGCGTCGGCGAGATCCACGGCAAGCTCTCCCGCTTCAACGAGATCTCCGCGCTGATGGCCGAGCCGGACGCCGACTTCGACACGCTGCTCGCCGAGATGGGCACGCTGCAGGAAGAGATCGACGCGGCCGACGCGTGGGACCTCGACTCGCAGCTCGAGCAGGCCATGGCCGCGCTCCAGTGCCCCCCGGGGGACGAGCTCGTCACGCACCTGTCCGGCGGTGAGAAGCGCCGTGTCGCGCTCTGCAAGCTCCTGCTCCAGAAGCCCGACCTGCTGCTCCTCGACGAGCCCACCAACCACCTCGACGCCGAGAGCGTGCAGTGGCTCGAGCAGCACCTGCAGCAGTACCACGGTGCCGTCCTCGCCGTGACCCACGACCGGTACTTCCTCGACCACGTCGCCCAGTGGATCGCCGAGGTCGACCGCGGCCGTCTCTACCCGTACGAGGGCAACTACTCGACCTACCTCGAGAAGAAGCGTGCTCGTCTCGAGGTCCAGGGCAAGAAGGACGCCAAGCTCGCGAAGCGTCTGACCTCGGAGCTCGACTGGGTCCGCAGCAACACGAAGGGCCGCCAGGCGAAGTCCAAGGCCCGTCTCGCCCGGTACGAGGAGATGGTCACCGAGGCCGAGCGCACGCGCAAGCTCGACTTCGAGGAGATCGTCATCCCCGTCGGGCCGCGTCTGGGCTCGCAGGTCATCGACGCCGAGAAGCTGCACAAGCAGTTCGGCGACCGGGTCCTCATCGGCGACCTGTCGTTCACGCTGCCCCGCAACGGCATCGTCGGCGTCATCGGCCCGAACGGCGTCGGCAAGACCACGCTCTTCAAGACGATCGTCGGCCTCGAGCCCCTCGACGGCGGCACGCTGAAGATCGGCGAGACGGTCGACATCTCCTACGTCGACCAGAGCCGTGGTGGCATCGACCCGAACAAGAACCTGTGGGAGGTCGTCTCCGACGGTCTGGACTACATCCAGGTCGGCAAGACGGAGATCCCGTCCCGCGCGTACGTCTCGCAGTTCGGGTTCAAGGGCCCGGACCAGCAGAAGCGTGCCGGCATCCTCTCCGGTGGTGAGCGCAACCGCCTGAACCTGGCGCTGACGCTCAAGCAGGGCGGCAACCTCCTGCTCCTCGACGAACCGACCAACGACCTGGACGTCGAGACCCTCGGCAGCCTCGAGAACGCCCTGCTCGAGTACCCCGGCTGTGCCGTGGTCATCACGCACGACCGGTGGTTCCTCGACCGCATCGCGACGCACATCCTGTCGTGGGAAGGCCTGAACGAGGACGGCACCCCGAACTGGTACTGGTTCGAGGGCAACTTCGAGGCGTACGAGGAGAACAAGATCGAGCGCCTCGGTGCCGACGCGGCCAAGCCGGGCCGGGCGACGTACCGCAAGCTCACGCGGGACTGACCCCGCATGGCGCGGCTGCACACGCCGGTCCGCATCCGCTGGAGCGACATCGACGCCTACGGGCACGTGAACAACTCGGCGATGCTCCGGCTGCTCGAGGAAGCACGCGTGCTGGCGTTCTGGGCGCCGGATCCCGACGAGGTCGACGAGTCGGGGTCCGCGCCCGAGCCGGTCATCGACGGCCGACCCGGCTCCGGCACGATGACCGTCATCGCAGCGCAGCGCCTCGAGTACCTCGCGTCCACGCCGTACTACCGCCGGCCGCTCGACATCCAGCTGTGGATCGGGCGGCTCGGTGGTGCGAGCCTCGACATCTCCTACGAGGTCTGGTCACCCGTCGGGCAGGAACCCGCCGAGCTCTACACGCGGGCGACCACCACGCTCGTGATGGTGGACGCTGCGACGAACCGGCCGCGGCGCCTCACGGCCGAGGAACGGGCGGCGTGCGAGGAGTACGTCGAGCCTCCGGTCGTGTTCTCCCGGCCCTGAGCAGTCGCGGGCTCACCGCTCGCGGGGCATCCGCACCATGCCCTCCTGGGCGACGCTCGCCAGCAGGCGCCCGTCGCGGGAGAACATCCGACCGAACGCCAGACCACGACCGCTCTGGGCGCTCGGGGACTCCTGCGTGTACAGGATCCACTCGTCCGCCCGGCCGTCCCGGTGCCACCACATCGCGTGGTCGAGGCTCGCGCTCTTCACCCCGGGCGTTCCCCACGCGACCCCGTGTCGCCGCATGATCGGCTCGAGGATCGACAGGTCGCTCGCGTAGGCCAGCACCGCGCGGTGCAGGGCGGGGTCGTCCGGCAGGGCACCCTGCACCCGGAACCACACGGCCTGGTGTGGCACGTGCGCACCCTCGACGTCGACGAACACCGGGCCGTCCACGTGCCGCAGGTCGATAGCCCGCTCCGCCCATGCCCGTGCGACCGGGTGGTCGATCGCGGACAGGATCGACGCGGCCGTCGGCAGGGACTCTGGCTCGGGGACGTCCTCGGGGAACGGGTCCTGGTGTTCGGCGCCCTCGTCCTCGGTCTGGAACGACGCGATCATCGAGAAGATCGGGACGCCGTTCTGGTACGCCTGCGCCCGCCGGGTCGCGAACGAGCGGCCGTCGTGGATGCGCTCGACACCGAACGTGATCGGCACCTCGATGTCGCCGGGCCGCAGGAAGTACCCGTGGACCGAGTGGATGGCCCGCCCCTCGATCGTCGACTGCGCAGCGACGACGCACTGGGCGAGCACCTGGCCGCCGAACACACGGCCGTTCGCCGACCAGTGACTCGCACCCGTCAGGATCGTCTCGCGCGTGCTCGCACCCGTGTCCTCGAGTCGCAGGGTCTGCAGGAAGTCCGGTTCACCGATCACCACCCCTGCAGTCTACGAACGGCACGGTCCCGGTAGGATCGGAAGGACATGAGCACCTCGTTCACGCTGCCCGACGCCGCCTCGCTCGGGGACCTCCGCACGTACCTCGCACGTGCCGCCCGCGTCGAGGACGGCTCCGTCCGCCTGATCGCCGACTCCGGCGTGCTGGCCGTCTACACGGCGATCATGTACCCGCAGGGGCTGCTCGACGAGCTCCCCACCGTCCTCGGCCTCCGCACCTTCTCCCTGACCCAGCCGGCGACCATCGACGTCGTCGTGCCGCTCGCGTCGTTCCTCGAGCGCCTCCGGGTCCTCGGGGAGACGCAGGACGCCGAACACGCGGAGGGGGCCGACCCCACCCGGGCCACCCCGATCGAGGTCGAGCTCCCGCACGAGGTCCACACGGTCACCTGGGCCGCCATCTCCCCGCCTCGCGGTGGCTGGGTCCCGCTGCCGGACGTCTCGCCGGAGCTCCTCCGCCGCGCGGCGAAGTCGGGCATCGCCGAGGTCGCCGACGCCGTGCCGACGAACTCGGGCGAGGCCGTCGTTCGCAAGGTCCGCTCCGAGGTCTGGGGCCGACCGGTGCCGGGCATCGAGCACCTGCCGGCCGCCGCGGGCTTCGCGGGGGAGAGCCTGGGGTTCCTCGGGCACGACCCCGTCCGTCTGTTCGAGACCGGTCCGTGGAGCCGCCTCACGACGTCCCGCGGGCACGTGCTCGTCAAGCGTCGTGCCTGGACCTTGAACTGAGCCTGGCCCCCACGACGCGGACCGCGCGTGCCCCCAGCCGCGCCGAAACCGCGGACAGCGCCGAACCCGGGGACCGCGAAGACCGCGCCGACCGCGTGACCGGCGCGCATGGTTGTCTGGACCGATGCACGTCTTCCTGACCGGCGCGTCCGGCTACATCGGCTCCTCCGTCCTCCGCGCGCTCATCGCCCACGGGCACCGTGTCACGGCGATCGTCCGCTCCGACGAGAAGGCCCAGGCCGTCCGCGAAGCCGGTGGACACGCCCTCGTCGGGGACGTCACGGACACCGACGTCGTCGAGCGACTCGCGCACGAGGCCGACGGCGTCGTCCACACCGCCAGCGCCGCCGAGGTCGACCCGGACTTCGTGCGCACCGTCCTCCGCGCACTCGAGGGCACCCCGAAGCCGTTCGTGCACACCGGGGGGATCTTCACCTTCGGCAACTCGACCGACATCTCCGAGCAGTCGCCCGTCTCCCCGCCGGCGCTCACCGCCTGGCGCGGCGCGAACGAGGCTCTCGTCCGTGCCAGCAGCGCACGCACGACGATCGTCGCCCCGGGGATCGTCTACGGCCGCGGCGCCGGCATCCCGCAGATGTTCGTCGGCGACGGTGAGCACGAGGTCCGCCTGGTCGGCGACGGCTCGCAGCGCTGGACGACGGTGCACGTGGACGACCTGGCGGAGCTCTACGTCCTCGCGCTGGAACGAGACGAGCAGGACGGGTACGTCCTCGCCGCCACCGGGGACAACCCCACGCTGCACGAGATCGCCGAGGCCGGGGCGCACGGGTCCCCGGTCGTCGCCGAGAGCGTCGACGCGTCCCGCGAGCGGCTGGGCGCCGACTTCGCGGACGCCCTGCTCATGCACCAGGAGTGCTCGGGCGCGCACGCGCGCTCGGCCTACGGGTGGTCACCGACGCGCCCCACGCTGCTGCAGGACCTGGCCGCCACCCACTGACGGACAGGAGGCCCGTTGCCAGCTGGCAACGAGCCTCCAGGCCGCCTGTGGTTGCGACCGCGACCGCGACCGGTCAGTCGAACGTGTTCGTCATCGCGTGCGCGGCGCGGTCCAGATAGCCCCAGAGTTCGGCCTCGTCGAGGGGCGCGAGCTCGAGCGACTCGACCGCGTCGCGCATGTGGAGGAGCCAGTGCTCGCGGGCCTCGGACGTGATGCGGAAGGGGTTGTGCCGCATGCGGAGCCGGGGGTGGCCGCGTTCCTCGCTGTAGGTGCCCGGCCCGCCCCAGTACTGCTGCAGGAACAGCGACAGGCGGCTGATGGCGCCCTCGAGGTCGTCCTGCGGGTACATCGGCCAGATGACGTCGTCGGTCTGGACGCCGGCGTAGAAGCGGCGGACCAGGCGGTCGAACGTCGGGGCGCCGCCGATGCGGTCGAAGAACGACCCCGACGCGGACGACCCGCCGGGCCCGACCCGCAGCGTGATCGGCTGCCCGGGAACGCCACCGGGACCGCCGACGGGCAGCCCACCGGGACCGCCGACGGGCAGCCCACCGGGACCGCCGACGGGCAGCCCGCCCAGGGAACTGCTCGGGGAGGGCAGGTCGGTCATCGGTCGTCCTTCCGGGGCTCCGGCCGGTCGGTGTCGATCGGCTGCCCGTACACGTTCGTCTTCCGGCCACGACGGGGCTTCGTCTGCGGCACGGGGGTCGGCTGCGTGCGCACGGTGCGCAGGCCGTTGATCGAGGTGGCGTTCTCCCAGCCCTCCGGCATGATCATCGCCATCGCCGGCAGGGTCACGCCGAGCTCGTCGACGGAGTGCTTGAGCCGGATGCGGAGTTCGCGACCGACGACGTCGAGTTCGGACGCGCGGGTCTTCACGACGAGGCGGAACACCATGCCGTCCTCGCTGATGGACTGCAGGCCCCAGATCTCCGGCTTCTCGACGATGCGCTGGCGCCACCGGGGCTCCTGCGACATCCGGACGGCGGCGGCGAGCAGGGCGTCCTGCACGGCGTCGATGTCGGTGTCGTACGGCACGGTGATGTCGACGAGCACCCGGGACCACCCCTGCGACAAGTTCCCCACGCGCAGGATCTGCCCGTTCGGCACGAACCACAGGATGCCGTTGACGTCGCGGATCTGCATGACGCGCAGCCCGACGTTCTCCACGACCCCGGTGGCGGGCCCGGTGTCGACGACGTCGCCGACGCCGGCCTGGTCCTCGAGGATCATGAAGACGCCGGAGAGCAGGTCCTTCACGATGGACTGCGCACCGACGGCGAGGCCCGCCGCGACGAGTGACGCGCCACCGACGATGCCCACGGCGGCGTCCGGGATCGCGGCGGGGATGATGATCGCCAGCGCGATCACCACGACGAGCACCGTCGCCAGGTTCTCGAGCACGCTGCCGAGCGTGCGCGTGCGCTGGACGACGCGGGCGGTCTGGATCGGGGACGCGATGAGCGCCTGGGTGTCCTCAGCACCCTGGCGCTTCTTGACCCCGTTGACGATGCGGCCGACGATCTGGTTGATCATCCGTCGGAGGATCAGCCGGAGCACGATCGCCGCCAGCACCGTGATCACGATCGTGATCGGGACGTGCCAGGTGTCGACGAACTGGGTGAATGCGTTCGACGCCCACTTCGGGACGTCGGTGGTCTCTGCAGCCAAGATCATGTCCGGTCGATGGTAAACGGACGGGGTGTGGTGTCCCTGCAGGAACACCACACCCCGTCGCGGTTCAGCGGTTCAGCGGTTCAGCGGTTCGGACTCAGACGTCCGCGGCCTGCACCCGCAGGGCACGCTCGGTGCCCGCGAGGTTCTCGGTGACGATGCGCCGGAGCGCCGGGGTCTCCGGGTGGGCCTCGAGCCACGCGGCAGCGGCGTCACGGAGCTCGACCGAGGCGAGCGGCGCCGGGTACAGCCCGGTGACGATCGTGTCGGCCATGTGGTAGCTCCGCTCGGCCCAGATGCGCGTCAGCACGTCGAAGTACCGAGGGACCAGGCCCTCGAGCACGACGGGTGCGTTCGTGTGCTGGAACCCGACCGTGATCTGGCGGACGATCGCGTTCGGCAGGGCGTCCGAGTCGACGAGCGACGAGAACGCGGCGAGCTTGCCCTCGGCGGTGGGGATCGTCGCACGGGCGCGTGCGGCGGCCTGTTCGCCCGACGCGGTGCGGTCGGCGGCGAGTTCGGCGTCCACCTCGGCGTCGCCGGCAGCGCCCGCGAGCACGAGGCCCTCGAGCAGCTCCCAGCGCAGGTCGGTGTCGATCTCGAGCCCGCTCAGCGTGACGGAACCGTCGCGCAGGCCGGAGAGCGTCGCGACGTGCTCCGGGGTCGATGCGACCTGGGCGAAGAACTTCACGAACTGGAACTGGGCGTCCGAGCCGGCCTCGGCCGAGGACGCCAGCTGCCAGAGCGTGTCACCGACGGTGCGGACGGTCGTGTCGGACGTGGCCGGGGCGACGTAGTTCCGCGCGGTCAGCAGCAGCTGCGAGAGCGTCGTGCGGATCGTCGTGGACTCGGACTCCGTGGCGATGTTGCCGAGGACCAGGCGGACGTAGTCGCTGGCGGGGGACTCGGCGTCACGGGTGGCGTCCCACATCGCACCCCAGACGATCGAGCGGGCGAGCGGGTTCGCGATCGAGGCGAGGTGCTCGATCGCGGTGCGACGGGACTGCTCGTCGAGGCGGATCTTGGCGTACGCCAGGTCGTCGTCGTTGAGCAGCACCAGGTCGCCGCGGTGGGTGCCGACGAGCTCGGGGACCTCGGTGCGGGCGCCGTCGACATCGATCTCGACACGGGCGGCCCGCTCGAGCTTGCCGCCGGCCGACGCGGTGTCCGCGCCGAACGGGGCCGAGGGGTCGTTCGTGAAGGCGTAGACGCCGATCGCCAGGCGGTGCGGGCGGAGGGTCGGGTAGTCGGCCGGGGCCTCCTGCAGCACGGTGAAGGACGTGATGACGCCGTCGGCGTCGGTCTCGATCTCGGGGCGCAGGGTGTTCACGCCGGCGGTCTCGAGCCAGAGCTTCGACCATTCGCCGAGCTCACGGCCGCTGGTGGCCTCGAGCTCGACGAGCAGGTCCGCCAGCTCGGTGTTGGAGTGGTGGTGCTTCTTGAAGTACGCGGAGACCCCGGCGAAGAAGGCGTCGATGCCGACCCACGCGACGAGCTGCTTCAGGACGGAACCGCCCTTGGCGTACGTGATGCCGTCGAAGTTGACCTGGACGTCCTCGAGGTCGTTGATCGTCGCGACGATCGGGTGCGTCGAGGGGAGCTGGTCCTGGCGGTAGGCCCAGGACTTCTCCATCGCCTGGAAGGTGGTCCAGGCCTCGGTCCACTCGGTCGCTTCGGCGGTGGCGATCGTCGACGCCCACTCCGCGAAGGACTCGTTGAGCCAGAGGTCGTTCCACCACTTCATCGTCACGAGGTCGCCGAACCACATGTGCGCGAGCTCGTGCAGGATCGTGACGACCCGGCGCTCCTTGATGGCGTCCGTGACCTTCGAGCGGAACACGTAGGTCTCGGTGAAGGTCACCGCGCCGGCGTTCTCCATCGCGCCCGCGTTGAACTCGGGCACGAAGAGCTGGTCGTACTTCTCGAAGGGGTACGGGACGTCGAACTTGTCCTCGTAGTACGCGAAGCCCTTGCGGGTGGTCTCGAAGACGTAGTCGGCGTCGAGGTACTCGGCGAGCGACTTCCGGGCGAAGACGCCGAGCGGGATCGTGCGGCCGTCGCTGGAGGTCAGCTCACTGCGGACCACCGCGTACGGACCGGCGATGAGCGCCGTGATGTAGCTCGAGATGCGGGTGGTCGGCGGGAATGCCCACGTGGCGGTGTCACCGTCGACGGTGGGCTCGGGCGTGGGGGAGTTCGAGACGACCTGCCAGCGCGAGGGCGCGGTGACGGTGAAGGTGAACTCGGCCTTGAGGTCGGGCTGCTCGAACACCGCGAACATCCGGCGGGAGTCCGGCACCTCGAACTGGGAGTACAGGTAGACCTCGTCGTCGACGGGGTCGACGAAGCGGTGCAGGCCCTCGCCGGTGTTCGTGTAGAGCGCGTCGCTGACGACGACGAGCTCGTTCGTCTCCTGCAGGTCCGCGAGCTGGATGCGGACGCCGTCGTTGACGGCGGCGACGTCGAGCTCGGTGCCGTTCAGCGTGACCGAGTGCACGGTCTTGGTGATCGCGTCGATGAACGCCGACGCGCCGGGCGTCGCGGTGAAGCGCACACGCGTGGTGCTGCCGAAGGACTCGGCGCCACGCATCAGGTCGAGCTCGACGTCGTACGACTGGACGTCGACGATCGAGGCGCGTTCCTGGGCTTCGATTCGGGTGAGGTTCTCTCCGGGCACGGACGCTCCATCTTCGATGCGGGCACGGACGATCGATGTCCGCGCAGCTGTGTCCCACTTGCGCGTCGTGCACCCGCGGGACGTGTCGGAACCAGCCTAGCGAGCGCGCGTACGCTCGCACCCGTGACCGAGACGACTGTGGACAAGACCGAGACGACCCGTACGGCTGTGGACTTCTGGTTCGACCCGAACTGCCCGTGGGCCTGGATGACGAGCCGGTGGGTGGAGGAAGTGGAGCGCCACCGCGACCTCGACGTGACCTGGCACGTGATGAGCCTGTTCGTGCTGAACGAGCACCAGGACATGCCGGCGGAGTACAAGGAACGCCTCGAGCAGGGCCAGGTCTACCCGCGCCTGGTCACGGCAGCGCGGCTCCGGCTCGGCGACCAGGTCGTCAAGCCCCTCTACGACGCCCTCGGTGAGCACATCCACCACCGCCAGGAGAAGGACCCCGCCCAGGTCGTCCCCGCCGTCCTCGCCGAGCTCGGCCTCGACGCGGACCTCGCCGACGCGGCCTGGTCGGACGAAGCCGACGCCGCCACGCGCGAGAGCCACCGCGACGGCATCGAGCGCGTCGGCCAGGACGTCGGCACGCCGGTCATCGCCGTCGACGGCGTCGCGTTCTTCGGCCCCGTCATCTCCCCGGCGCCGAAGGGCCAGCAGGCACTCGACCTCTGGGACGGCGTCGTCGCAGCAGCCCGGTACCCGGGCTTCTTCGAGCTCAAGCGCTCCAGGGACGTCGGCCCGATCTTCGACACGGCCCCCGCCACCGCCTGACGGGAGGCTCGGCTCGGCTCCGCCCCGCACCTCGCGTCCGACGAGCCTCGTCCCCGGCGACCGCCCGCGCGTTCCGGGAGCCACGTTCTGTCGCCCGGCACGAGCCTCGGGCGAAGGGCGTCAGTCCTGCGGCCGTCAGGACAGCGGCAGGCGCATCAGGGTGAGGTCGAGCCAGCGGTCGAACTTGCGCCCGACCTCGGGCAGCACAGCCACGACCGTGAACCCGAGGCGCTCGTGCAGTGCGATCGACCCCGTGTTCGTGCTGCAGATGCCGGCCATCATCACGTGCAGGTCCTGCTGTCGGGCGTGGGCGACCAGGGCGCGCATGAGCTCGGAGGCGATGCCGCGTCCCCGGAACGCCGGCACCACGTAGACGCTGTGCTCGACGGTGTGCCGGTAGCCGTCGTGCGGGCGGAACGGTCCGTACGACACGTAGCCGGCGACCTGCCCGTCGACCTCGGCGACGAACACCGGCAGCCCCGCCGCTCGGCGCTCCGCGAGCCAGCCGTCGAACCACAGCCGCGGCCAGGGCTCGTCCTGCCAGATGGCGGTCGTGTGCAGCACCGCGTCGACGTGCAGCTCGTGGACGACGTCGAGGTCGGCCGGTGTGCAGTCGCGGATCCGGACCCCGTCTGTCGCATATGCTGTCGTCATGTCTCAGATCGTAGACGAACCCGGAGCGGAACCGGAACCCGCGGACGCCGCCGACCAGCGCCGTCTCGGAGCACGGTTGCACGCACTGCGGGACGAGCGGCGGTGGAGCCTCACGGAGCTCGCCGAGGCGTCCGGGGTCTCCCGCGCGATGATCAACCGCGTCGAGCGCGGGGTGTCGAGCCCGACGGCGACGATCCTCGGGCGGCTGTCCGGGGCGTTCGGGCTCACGGTCTCCCAGCTGCTCGACGGGTCCCACGAGGCGCACGCGCACGAGTCCCACGCGCACGACGAGGCGGAGTCGGCCGATCCCGACGACGCGACCGGCGTGCAGCGCGCCGCGACCGCCGACCACTGGACCGACCCCGACACCGGGTACCGCCGCCGTCCGCTCTCGAGCGCGGAGTTCCCCGTGGACGTCACCGAGGTGCGCCTCCCGGCCGGTCGTGCCGTGACCTACCCTGCGTCCGCGTGCGCGTTCCTGCGCCACTGCATCTGGGTCGTCGACGGCGAGCTCCAGCTCGTCGTCGGCGGCGAGCCCGTCACGCTCGCCGCAGGGGACCGGATCGAGCTCGGCGACCCCGCCGAGGTGACCTACCGGAACGACGGCGACGACGCGTGCCGGTACGTCGTGGTCGTGGCCCGAGGTGCGCGCGGCCGGGAATAGGATCGGTCCATGCGCATCCACCTCGGAACGGACCACGCCGGCCTCGAGTTCGCCAAGACCCTCGCCTCGCACCTGACGGAGGCCGGACACGAGGTCGTCGACCACGGCCCGACCGAGTACGACGCGCTCGACGACTACCCCTCGTTCTGCATCAACGCCGCCCACGCCGTCGTCGCCGACCAGCGTGCCGGCGTCCAGGCGCTCGGCGTCGTCTTCGGCGGCTCGGGCAACGGCGAGGCGATCGCCGCGAACAAGGTCGAGGGCGTCCGGGCTGCGCTCGTGTGGAACGAGTCGACCGCGCTCCTCGCCCGCCAGCACAACGACGCCAACGTCATCTCGCTCGGCGCCCGCCAGCACACCGAGGCCGAGGTCATCGACTTCGTCGACCTGTTCATCGCCGAGCCGTTCTCGGGCGAGGAACGCCACGCCCGTCGCATCGCGCAGCTCGCCGAGTACGAGCAGACCGGCACCATCGCCGGCAAGCAGGTCGACGCGTAGCAGGCCGTCGGGGGACACCGACCGTCAGCGGCACCGGGTAGAACAGGACGCATGCCCGAGGGTCACTCCGTCCACCGAATCGCCAACCAGTTCACCCGCCACTTCGTCGGCAAGCGCTGCGAGGTCTCCAGCCCACAGGGCCGCTTCGCCGCGGGTGCCGAACAGCTCGACGGCAAGACGCTCATCGCGGCGCGGGCCGTCGGCAAGCAGATGTTCCTGGAGTTCGAGGACGACCTGTTCCTCCGCGTCCACCTCGGTCTGTACGGCGCGTGGGACTTCGCCGGCGTGATCTCCACCGCCGAGGCCCTGTCGGACGACGACGACCGAGAGGAGTCGCTGTCCTCCATCGGTGCCCCGCGGCTCGCCCGCTACCGGATGGCCGAGCAGGAGAAGAACGAGGACCCGATCGAGGCCTTCCCGCCGGACCCGGTGGGGCAGGTGCGCGTGCGGCTGCTGACCGAGGACACCGTCGCCGACCTCCGCGGCCCGACGAAGTGCGTCGTGGAGACCCCGACCGAGGTCCAGCAGGCCCTCGACAAGCTCGGCCCGGACCCGATGAACGACGACGGACCAGAGGCCGAGAAGGTCTTCGTGGAGAACATCCGGAAGCGCAACGTCGCGATCGGCCAGCTCCTGATGGACCAGTCCGTGGTGAGCGGCATCGGCAACATCTACCGCGCCGAGCTGCTGTTCCGGCAGCGCATCGACCCGTACAAGGTCGGCAAGAAGATCACCGTGAAGCAGGCGAAGGCGCTCTGGGCCGACTGGTCGAAGCTCCTGCACGACGGCGTCCGCGACGGCCTGATGATGACGATGGACGGCCTGTCCGCCGCCGACCACAAGAAGGCCCTGCGCTCCCGGAAGGACCGCCACTGGGTGTACCACCGCCAGGGCGAGCCCTGCCGGGTGTGCGGCACCGAGATCCGGATCGCCGACATGGCGGGCCGCAAGCTCTACTGGTGCCCGAAGGACCAGAAGTAGCGCGTCCGGTCACAGGTCCCGGTGGGTCCACCGCCCCGCGACCGCGGTGCCGAGCACGGTCATGGACCGCAGCGACGCCGAGGACGCCGCGAGCGGGTCCGCCTCGGTGAGCACGAGGTCCGCGACGTCCCCGACGGCGACGGAGACCCGTCCGTCCGTCGAGCCCCGCCACGCGGCCAGCGCCGACATCCGTTCCTCGGGGTGCCACGGATCGCGGCCGTCGCGGTCCCGCCCGACGGCCGCGGCGAGCGACACCCACGGGTCGAGCGGCGCCACGGGGGCGTCCGACCCGAGGAGCACCTGGGCCCCAGCGCGGACCAGGGACGCGAACGCGAACGCACGGTCGGTGTCGCCCGCCCAGTGCCGCTCCGCGATGTCCCGGTCGTCCATCGCGTGCTCCGGCTGCACCGACGCGGCGACACCGAGGCGGGCGAACCGCTCGACGTCGGTGTCCACGAGCAGCTGGGCGTGCTCGATCGTGCCGCGGGTGCCGACGGCCTCGAAGACGTCGAGCGCGAGCGTGTTCGCCCGGTCGCCGATGGCGTGGATCGCAGGCGTCAGCCCGGCGTCGACGGCGCGGCGGGTGATCGCGACGAGGTCGTCGAAGGCCCAGGCGAGCGAGCCCGAGCCGTCCACGAGCGCCGCCGTCCTGGTCCCGAGCGAGCCGTCGGTGATCACCTTGAACGGCCCCATCGTGAGCAGGCCGCGGGTGCCCGGCACGACGTCGCCGGTGCGGAGCCCGCGGGCGATGACGTCGGACAGCTCCGTCGCGTACACGCCGGACGTCACGCGCAGCGCGTCCGTCCCGCCGTGGATGCGTCGCACCCAGCGGTCCAGCCCGAAGCGCATCTCGAGGTCCACCACCCGGGTCACCCCGCGCGCGGCAGCGGCCTCGGCAGCGTCCGCGACGTAGCCGTCGAGGACGGCGTCCGGCACGCTCGACAGCGCGCCGGTGACGTCGAACGCGTCCTGCTCGCGCAGCACGCCGTCCTCGCCGGCCTCGAGCGGCCGCCCGAGGACCTGGCCGAAGTGGGCGAGCGCGCTGGTGCTGCACCAGACGGCGTGCAGGTCCGCGCTGATGACGACGGTCGGGAGGCTCGGTGCGGCCGCGTCGAGCAGCGCACGTCGAGCGGGGCGCGGCCAGAGACCGTCCCGGTAGCCGTGGCCGACGAGGACCGGGTCCGCCACCCCGGTGCGGGCGACCGCGGCGAGGAGGTCGGCGGTCGCCTCGGCGGAGTCGCAGCCGGTGACGTCGACGCGCCGGCGCACGAGCGCCCACTGGTCGAAGTGCGTGTGGTGGTCGACGAGCCCCGGGCCGAGCCAGGCGCCGGCGGCGTCGACGACATCGGTGTCGACGACATCAGTGCCGGGGCCGGTCGGAGCCAGCGTGCCGGCCGGGGCGATCGCGGTGACGACGCCGTCGGCGACGAGCACGTCGGCCGGGGTGCCGGAGGTGCCCACGCGGCGGACGGAACGGAGCAGGACGGCGCTCATCGAGCCTCCCGTCCTTCCGTGGTCTGGTGCACCCGCTCCATCTCGGCGGCGAGCGCCGGCGAGGCGTAGGGCCCGTCGCCGCGCAGCCCGGCGATGACGTCGTCGACGACCTCCGGTGCCTTGTTCTGCGAGAGCTTGGCGCGGGCGTCGAAGCGGGTGACCCGGATGCGGATCCCCACGGTGCCCTTCGCCATGCGCCTGGCGGTGTCCTCGTCGACCTGCAGCGAGACCGGGTCCGGCATCACCCGCTCGAAGTGGTCGACGAGTTCGCCGAGGACGCGGAAGTTCTCCTCGTCGGACAGGATCTCCGGCGTGCCCCACAGGTGCGCGGTGACGTGGTTCCACGTCGGGACGAACTGGGCTGCCGGGTACCAGGCGGGGGAGACGTAGCCGTGGGGACCCTGCACGACGACGAGCACCTCGTGCTGCCCGAGTTCGTGGGCCTGCTCGTCGGGACGTCCGACGTGCGAGACGAGCACGAGCTGGTCGGGGTCCTCGTCGGGGCCGGGCGCCTCGAGCACGAAGGGGTAGTGCGAGGCCACGAGTCCGGCGTCCGTGTGCGACACGATCGTCGCCCACGGGTTGTCGTCGACGAGCCGCTTCACCTCGGCGACGTCGGTCATCAGGAAGTGCGGTGTGTGGCGCATGCACGTCAGCGTGGCACAGCGGACTGTCCCAGCGCGACAGGTGTCGTTTCGCGGGTGTTTCTGCCCGGTAAAAGTTTCAGAGTCGATTGAAAGAAGCCTTGCGATCGGGATTCGCCGGGGCCTAGCTTTCCGGACAACGACGACCGGGCAGTGGACCGGACGCACCCGATCGAAGGAGTTGTCATGCGACGCAGGACGATCGCCGCGCTCGCCGCGGCTGCCACGGTGGCCCTGGTGGCGACCGGCTGTTCAGCGAGCGGCACCGCCGACTCCGCAGCGGACGCGAGCCTGGTGTACGCCACCGGCGAGCCCGACCACCTGACGCCAGGGCGGCAGACGGTCGCGTTCGACCAGGTGATGAGCCTGTTCGCCCCGCTGACGCAGACCGACGCGAAGGGCGAGCTGCACGACGTGGCCGCGAAGAGCGTCGAGAGCGACGACGCCACCACGTGGACGATCACGCTCCGCGACGGGTGGGAGTTCCAGAACGGCGAGGCCGTCACCCCGGAGAGCTACGTCAAGGCCTGGAACCACGTCGCCTACGGCCCGAACGCCTGGGAGAACAGCGGCCAGCTCGCGTCGATCGTCGGGTACTCGGACCTGAACCCGGCGAAGGGCACCCCGACGACCAAGGAGATGTCCGGGCTGAAGGTCACGGGCAAGGACACCTTCACCGTCACCCTGACCCACGCCGACAGCCAGTTCCCCCTGCAGCTCAGCCAGGCGCAGACGGCGTTCTACCCGATGCCGTCCGCCGCGTACGAGGACCTGAAGGCGTACGACAAGAAGCCGATCGGCAACGGCCCGTACGAGATGAGCAAGGCCTGGAAGGCGAACCAGGAGTTCACCGTCACGGCCTGGAAGGGCTTCGAGGGCGCGAAGCCCGCGACCCCGAACGTCACCTTCCGCAGCTACTCCGACATGAACACCGCGTACACCGACGTCCTCGCCGGGAACGCCGACGTGCTCTTCCTGCCGACGGACAAGATGACGAGCGCGAAGGACGACTTCGGCGACCGGCTGCACTCCTTCGACGCCCCCGGCATCGACTACCTCGGCTTCCCGCTCTGGGACGAGCGCTACTCCGACCCCGACGTCCGCCGCGCGATCTCGATGTCGATCGACCGCGACGAGGTGAACAAGGCCATCTACGGCGGCCTGTACGACCCGGCGACGGCACTCACCCCGCCGTCGATGTCCGGGACGAAGGAGGGCATCTGCGGCGAGGCCTGCGAGTTCGACCCGGCAGCGGCCAAGCAGCTCCTGGCGAAGGCCGGCGGCTTCGACGGCAGCATCGAGATCGTCTACCCGGGCGGCAACGGCCTCGACTCGCTGTACCAGGCGTACGCCAACCAGATCCGGCAGAACCTCGGGGTCGACGCCGAGGCGAAGGCCACCACCGACTGGGCCTCGTACTACTCCGAGCTGACGGACAAGACCGTCAAGGGCCCGCACTTCGGCCACTGGGGTGCGCTCTACATCAGCCAGCAGAACACCCTCCGCGCCCTGTTCACCACCGCCGGCGGCTGCGCACCCTGCACCGGCTACTACCAGGACGACGAGGTCGACTCGCTGCTCGCGAAGGCCGACTCCGCGGGGACCCAGGCCGAGGCGAACGAGTACTACACGAAGACGCAGCAGGCCGTGCTCGAGGACTTCCCGGTCGTCCCCACGTTCTTCGACAAGTACTCCTACGTCACCAGCGACAAGATCGCGAAGCTCCCCGCGGTCGCCGGCAGCCCGGTCATCGCCAAGATCGCCGTGAAGTAGGGCGCCGCATGGACAGCGACACCATCCTGCGGCTCGTCCGCGAGGTCCCCGACCACGACGGCTTCCCGCTCGTCGACGACCTGCACGCCCGGTTCGACGCGCTCGCCGCGGCCCACCCGGACCGGGTCACGGTCACCAGGATCGGCACCAGCCGCCTCGGCGAACCCCTGCACAGCTACCGCATCGGCACCGGGTCGCACGCCGCCGTCATCGTCGGCGGGGTGCACCCGAACGAACCGATCGGCTCGTGGACGGCGCTGCACCTCGCCGAGACGATGCTCGGCGAGGACCAGGACGCCACCGCGCTCGACGTCACCTGGCACATCGTCCCGACGATCGACCCGGACGGCATGCGGCTCAACGAGGCCTGGTTCCACGACCCGTACGACCGGGTCTTCTACTCCCGGCACTTCTACCGGCCCGCACCGGACAGCCAGGTGGAGTGGACGTTCCCGAACAGCCACAAGTCGGTGTACTTCGACCAGGTGCTGCCTGAGACGCTCGCGTTCATGCGGCTCATCGACGACACCGAGCCGGACCTGCTGGTCAGCCTGCACAACGGGGAGATGGGCGGCGTCTACTACTACCTCTCCGAGGACCTGCCCGACGTGATCGACGTGCTGCACGCGGTGCCCCGGGCGCTCGGGCTGCCGCTCGACACCGGGGAGCCGGAGTCACCGCACCTGCGCGAGCTCGCTCCCGCGGTGTTCGCGATGGACGGGGTGGAGCAGGTCTACGACTACCTCGAAGGCCTCGGCGTCGACCCCGGCGAGCACATCCACGGGGCGTCCAGCGCCGCGTGGGCCCTCCGCCACGGGGCCCTGTGCATGGTGGCCGAGCTGCCGTACTGGAGCCACCCCGACGCCGACGACCAGACCCCGACCGACGAGTCCTACGCGGACCTGCTCCGGCGGTGCGCGGACGACCTCGGCGGCTCCGGGGCCGAGCTGCAGCGGGTCCTCGACGCCGCGTCGCCGATGCTCACGCTCGAGACGCCCTTCGTCGAGGCGTCGCGGGCCTTCATCCCGATGCTCGCCGCGACGCCGGAGACCGACCGTGCCCGCGCCGACCGCGAACCAGCGACCCGGATGGCCACCGTCGCCGAGCGCTTCGGCTGCGAGGATCTGGTGCGCTGCTTCCGGCTCCGCTACGGCGGCATGCTCCTCCGCGCGCTCGAGGCGGAGACCACCGCCGGCACGGCGTCCGCGCCGCTCCGGCGGCTCCGCGACGACCTGGCCGAGCGGTACGCGCTCTGGCAGGCGGACGCGGTGACCGACGCCGCACCGATCCCGGTGGGGAAGCTGGTGGGGGTGCAGTACGGGGCGATCCTCGCCTGCGCGAGCCACGTGGCGGACCCGACACGAGCCTCCCGTCCGGTGTCCGTTGGCATGCCGGGAGGCGCGTGATGCGTCCGACGCTCGCCGTCGGTCGGCGACTCGGCGGCCTGGTCATCGTCTTCCTCGGGGTGACCTTCCTGATCTACGCGATGACCTTCGCGCTGCCGGGCGACCCGATCCGGGCGCTCGGCGGCGACCGGCCGCTCAGCGAGTCGGTCGTGCGGGCGCTCCGGGCCGAGTACCACCTGGACCAGCCGCTGTGGCTGCAGTACGTGCAGTACGTCGGCGGGCTGTTCCGGGGCGACTTCGGCACCGACTTCACCGGGCAGCCCGTCGCGGCGCAGATGGCCTCGCGCTGGCCGGTGACGATCACGCTGGCGCTCACCGCGTGGGCGCTCGAGATCGTGCTCGGCATCGGGCTCGGGGTGCTGTCGGCGCTCAAGCGCGGCACCGTGCTCGACAAGACCGTCCTCGTCGGCACGATCGTCGTCGGCGCGGTCCCGGTCTTCGTGCTCGGCGTCGCCCTGCAGCTCGTGTTCTCGGTGCGGCTGCACTGGTTCCCCGTCGCGGGCGCCACCGCCGGCTGGCCGACCGCGTACGTGCTGCCCGCGTTCGTCATCGCGCTGTTCGGCCTCGCCGCGGTGTCCCGGCTCACCAGGACCTCGATGATCGAGACCCTCGACGCCGACTACGTCCGGACCGCCCGCGCGAAGGGCCTGACGCCCGGCCGGGTCGTCGGGGTGCACGTGATGCGCAACTCGCTCATCCCGACCGCGACCTACCTGGCGACCGACCTCGGCTACCTGATGGGCGGCACGGTGATCATCGAGGGCATCTTCAACCTGCCGGGCGTCGGGAACCTGCTGTTCCAGGGCATCCGCTCGCACGAGGGCGCCGTCGTCGTGGGCATCTCCACCGCCCTCATCCTGGTGTTCCTCGTCACGAGCGTGCTCGTCGACCTGCTGCACGCCGCCCTCGACCCGCGCGTCCGATCGGGAGCCGCCGCATGACCACCTCAGCCCTCGCCGCGACCGTCGAACCCGTCGTCGGCGTCAAGCGTCGTCCGCTCGCCGCCGCCGCGCGCACGCCGGGGTTCTGGGTGCCCGCGTCGGTCCTCGTCCTCGTGCTGGCGATCGCCGCGTTCCCACAGCTGTTCGCCGGGCTGTTCGGCAACGGCGACCCGCGCGTGTGCGACCTCGGCCGGAGCGGGGACGGATCCGCCGCCGGGCACCCGTTCGGCTTCGACCTGCAGGGCTGCGACGTGTACGCCAACGTCGTGTACGGCACGCGCTCGTCGATCGCCGTCGCGGTGCTCACGACCGTGCTCGCGGGCATGGTCGCCGTCGTCGTGGGCACCGTCGCGGGCATGGTCGGCGGCTGGGTCGACGCCGTGCTCGCCCGCCTGACCGACGTGTTCCTGGGCTTCCCGTTCCTGCTCGGCGCCGTCGTGGTGCTCAACAGCGTCGGGGAGCGGTCGGTGCTCACCGTGTCGCTCGTGCTCGCCCTGTTCGGCTGGCCGACGATGGCCCGGCTCGTGCGGTCCAGCGTCCGCGGGGTCCGGAACGCCGAGTTCGTCCTGGCCGCCCGCACGATGGGGCTCTCCACGTGGCGGATCACCACCCGGTACGTGCTGCCGTCGTCGATCTCCCCGCTGCTCGTCCTCGCCACGATCACCGTCGGCGGCGTCATCGTGTCCGAGTCGTCGCTGACCTACCTCGGCATCGGCCTCGAGAGCCCGGCGATCTCCTGGGGCCTGCAGCTCTCCGCCGCCACCAGCCAGTTCCTGCGCGCTCCGCACATGCTCATCGCGCCCGCGGCGTTCCTCGCCGTCACCGTGCTCGCCGTCATCGCGCTCGGCGACACCCTGCGGGCCGCACTCGACCCGCGTCGCCGCTGACGCCAGACTCGAACCCCCTGCTCTCCCTGGAAGGAACCACCGTGACCGACACCGAGGCCGCCCGCACCGCCTACCGCACGACGCTGCCCACCATCCGCGACTGGGTCGCGTACAAGGTCTGGCAGCTGCGGGTGCCCGGCGTGCAGGTCGCGATCGGCCACCAGGGCGAGGAGCTGTTCTCCGAGGCGTGGGGCCACGCCGACGTCGAGGCCGGTCGCCGCCTGACCACGAACGACCTGTTCCGCATCGCTTCGCACTCGAAGACCTTCACGTCGACGGCGCTGCTGCTCCTCGCCGAACGGGGCGCCCTGCGGCTCGACGACACCGTCGGCACCTACGTCCCCGCACTCGTCGAGGGCGGTTCCCCGATCGCCGACGCCACCGTCCGCGAGCTGATGGAGATGGGCGCCGGCGTGATCCGCGACGGCCACGACGGCGACTACTGGTCCCTCGCCCGGCCGTTCCCCGACGAGGACGAGCTGCTCGCACTGGTCCTCGACCGCGGGCAGAAGGTGCCGACGGGCTCCTCGTTCAACTACTCCAACCTCGGGTACTCGCTCCTCGGGCTCGTCATCGCCGCGGCGTCCGGGCGGAGCTACAACGACTTCGTGCGCCAGGAGATCGTCGAACCGCTCGGCCTGCGGAACACCGGACCCGACTGGGACCCGTCGCGCGAGGACGACTTCGTGGTGGGCTACTCCGGCTTCCACGTGGCACGGCACCGGCAGCGCATCGCCCACGTCGACACCCGCGCGATGGCCGCGGCGACCGGCTTCCACGGCACCGCGTCCGACCTGGTCAAGTACTTCTCCGCACACGTGCTCGGACAGGGCGAGCTGCTGAGCGACCACTCCAAGCGGCTGGCGCAGCGGAAGTCGTGGAGCGCCTCCGACGACGACCCGGCGGCCCGTGGCTACGGTGCCGGCTTCATCGTCGACCGGATCAACGGCCGCGAGGTCCGTGGCCACTCCGGCGGCTTCCCCGGCCACATCACCCAGTCGCTGTTCGACCCGGAGTCCGGCCTGGTCGTGTCCGTGATGACGAGTGCGGCCGCCGGCCCCGCGACGCTCCTCGCCACCGGGATCGTCAACCTGCTCGACGCCGCCGCCGACACGGCAGCACCCGGCGCGGTCGTGCCCGAGGACGTCGCCGCGCGCTACACCGGCCGCTACGCCAACCCGTGGGGCGTCACCGACATCGCCAGGGTCGGCGACCGGCTGCTCGTGATCGACCCCTCCGGCGCCGACCCGATGGAGTCGCCCACCCGGCTCGAGGTCGTCGACGCGGACACGCTCCGGATGACCCACGGCAACCGCTTCGGCTCCGTCGACGAGGACATCACGTTCACCCGCGACGCCGACGGCACCGTCACCGGCATCCGCGGCGGTGGCGGCATGACCGAGGAGCCGTGGACGATCCCCGACGAGGCGCCCGAGGTCGCAGCCGGGCTCGCATAGCCTGACGCGGACCACGGATCGACGAGGGGACCACCATGACCGAGCAGCAGCAGACCGTCACGACCGACGACCGCGTCCTGGACCCGGTGCGCCAGGCGTTCGTCGAGGAGTTCGCGCTGATGCTCGGCGACGGCGCGGGCATGCCCCTCACCGACGCCCGGGTGCTCGGCTACCTCATCATGACCCGCGCCCCGTACTCGTCGTCCGCCGACCTGCAGGCAGCCCTCGGTGCGAGCTCGGGGTCGGTGTCGATGGCGACCAGGCGGCTCGTCGACTCCGGCTTCGTCAAGCGCCACACGGTGCCGGGGGAGCGCAGCCACTACTTCCGCGCCGAGACCGACGTGTGGGGCAGCTGGCTGGCCAGCGAGCGGAAGTACCTCGACCGGCAGCGGGACATCATCGCCCGCGGGCTCGCCGTCGTCGAACAGGACGGCCACACCGGCCCCGGCGACGTGGACGCCCCCGTCCGCGAACGCCTGCGCAACGGGCGCGACTACATGCAGTGGCTGCACGGCCACCACCGCAAGATGCTCGAGGACTGGGAGGCCTTCAAGGCCGCTCGCGACACGGGCGACGACGCACCAGGGACGGGAACACCATGACCGAGCCGCGCGAGGACGTCCTCGTCGTCGACCACCTGACCGTCACGTTCGACGTCGAGGGCGAGGTGGTCCGCGCCGTCGACGACGCCTCCTTCACCGTCGGCCGGGGCGAGGTCGTCGCCGTCGTCGGGGAGTCCGGCTCCGGCAAGAGCATGACCGCGATGACCGCGATGGGCATCGCCCCCGACGGCGCCGTCGCCACCGGCGCGATCCGCATCGGCGGCGTCGACGTGCTCAGCGCCGGCGAGCAGCACCTCCGCGACGTCCGAGGCCGCACCGTCTCGATGATCTTCCAGGACCCCTCCGCCGCGCTGAACCCCGTCTTCACCGTCGGGTTCCAGCTCGCCGAGGCCGTCCGCCGTGCCGACTCCTCGACCGACCGGGCGGGCGTGAAGGCCCGGGCACTCGAGCTCCTGCGCGCCGTCGAGGTCCCGGAGCCCGAACGCCGCCTCGGCCAGTACCCGCACGAGCTCTCCGGCGGCCAGTGCCAGCGCGTGATGATCGCGATGGCGCTCGCCGCCGACCCGGACCTGCTCATCGCCGACGAGCCCACGACCGCGCTCGACGTCACCGTGCAGGCCGAGGTGCTCGACGTGCTGCGCGCACTCCGGGAGCGCACCGGCACCGCGATCCTGCTCATCACGCACGACATGGGCGTCGTCGCCGACATCGCCGACCGGGTCGTGGTGATGCGTCGCGGTCAGGTGGTCGAGTCCGGCAGCGCCGCCGCCCTGTTCGCGGCGCCCACCGCCGACTACACGCGCGAGCTGCTGGCCGCCGTGCCGCGGCTGCGGGCCGTCGACGGCCTGGAGGCGCGGGTCGACCCCGCCACGCCCCTCCCGACGACCGTCCTCGACGTCCGCGACCTCGTGGTCGAGTACGGCGGCGCGCTGCGCCGCCGCTTCCGGGCGGTCGACCACGTGTCGTTCACCGTCGGCCGCGGGGAGATCGTCGGCCTGGTGGGGGAGTCCGGCAGCGGCAAGACCACGATCGGTCGCGCTGCCGTCGGCCTCGCCCCGATCACCGCGGGCTCGGTCTCCGTGGACGGCATCGACCTCGCCGGTGCCGGTCGTGCCGAGCGCCGGAGCATGCGGCGCCGCGTCGGCGTGGT
Source organism: Curtobacterium sp. VKM Ac-2865 (assembly GCF_015350905.1). Classification (GTDB taxonomy): domain Bacteria; phylum Actinomycetota; class Actinomycetes; order Actinomycetales; family Microbacteriaceae; genus Curtobacterium. The sequence continues at coordinate 160,327 of NZ_JADKRZ010000005.1, forward strand.
GTTCCAGAACCCGCTGCGCTCCCTGAACCCCCGGTACACGGTGGGGCAGACCGTCGCGGAGCCCCTCCGGCAGATCCTCCGCCTGTCGGCCGCCGACACCGAGACCCGGGTCGAACGGCTCCTGTCTGACGTCGGGCTGGACGGCGGGTTCCGGGAGCGCTACCCCCACGAGCTCTCCGGCGGCCAGCGCCAGCGCGTCGCCATCGCCCGCGCCGTCGCACTCGACCCCGCGCTGCTCATCGCCGACGAGCCCACGAGTGCCCTCGACGTGTCGGTGCAGGCCCGCGTGCTCGACGTCTTCCGCGAGCTGCAGGAACGCCTCGGGTTCGCGTGCCTGTTCGTGACACACGACCTCGCCGTGGTGGACACGCTGTGCGACCGCGTCGTCGTGCTGCACCAGGGGCGCGTCGCCGAGCAGGGGACGTGCGACGCCGTCCTCCGCGCGCCCGAGGACCCGTACACCCGACGACTCATCCAGGCCGCTCCGGTCCCCGACCCCGAGGAGCAGGCGGTCCGTCGTGCCGCCCGCCTGGCCGCACTCGCCTCCTGACCGCCCCGCCCCTTGCCCGCCCCCGCCTGTTCAGCCCGGCCCGGCACTGTTCGGCCTCGCCCTGACTTGCCCCGCCCCGGCCGTCCGGGACTGCACGCATCTCGTCGGCGCGCGTGACGGATCCGGTTCGCGGATCCCGAGGTGAGCGAACCGGATCCGTCATCGGCCGGAACGCGGTCCGATGTCGGGTTCGGTGCACCCGCCACCCGCCACCCGCCACCCGCCACCCGCCACCCGCCACCCGCCACCCGCCACCCGCCACCCGCCACCCGCACCGCCGGCTGCTTCTGCCCCCTCGCCGCCCCCGCATCTCGCCGGAGCGGTCAAGCCGTCGATCGCAGATCGATGCCCGGACGTAATCCCGAGGTGAGGGAACCGGATTCGTCATGCCGCGCCTCCCGGTGGGGTCCGCGGTGGTGGGCTGGCGTCGACACGCCGATCCGGGCCTCCAGGGGGTCCGCCGGGACGCACCGGACTTGACGTCCGTTCGAACACACGTTCGAATGATCCGGTGGGACGGCGTCGCGAGAACCGGTGGCAGCCTCCGGAACACCCGGAGGTCGAACGTCCCAGCGCCTACACGTTGTCCGACGACGCACGGGGGCCGGACGTCTGCCACGCGGTGACCCCGCTGCCGGTCTGGGCGTGGGTGCAGTTCCCGACCTTCCACGTCCGGGTGAAGGCCTTCGCGAAGAGCTGGACCCGCGACGCCGTGCTCGTGGAGTGGGCCCAGTTCGGGCAGCAGGCGCAGGCCTGGGTGTGGCGGTCGGCCGTCAAGCACCGGGTGTTGCGGGTCGACGCCGACCGCCGGGCGCGTGCACCGGACGCCGGATAACGCACCCGGTTGACAGGGCTCCGGCGTCGCGGGATCGTTCATGGAGTCGGGGTTCGGTGAGAATCTCGACGATCGAGACATCAGCTCGCGTGTGTCCAGACCGGAAGGAGGCACCGTGAACCGTCATGAGGTGCCGTCCTGGGTGGCACACGTGCTCACCCCACCCGAAGTCATCGCGGCCTACGTCGAACGCCGTGTCAACGACCCCTCGCTGCTCTCCGGCGACGCGCACGAACCGACCTACGCGGACTTCCTCCGCGCCGAGTAGACGGTCACGCCGACGCTCGCCGCGGTGACGCACGCGAGCGCGACGACCTCCACGGGCGACAGGGCCTCGTGCAGCACGAGCAGCCCGGCGAGCGCTGCCACCGCCGGCCCGAGGCTCTGCAGCACGCCGAACACGCGCGTCGGCATCCGGCGCAGTGCGAGCATCTCGAGCGCGTAGGGCAGCACGCTCGACAGGACGGCGACGGCGCCGAACACGACGAGCAGCATCGGGTCGGCCACGACGCCGTCGACCGCGGTGTGCAGGCCGAACGGCAGCGACACCACCATCGCGACGAGCATCGACACCGCCAGGCCGTCGACGCCCGGGATGAGCGCGCCGACGTGCCGGTTCATCACGATGTACCCGGCCCAGCACGCCGCGGCGGCGACCGCGCACGCCACGCCCCCGAGCGCGGTGACGGCGGAGGGGCCGACGCCGAGGAGGACGACGCCGGCGAGCGCCAGCACCGCCCAGAGGACGTCACGCCAGCGGCGGGTGTGCGCGAGCGAGAGGGCGAGCGGCCCGAGGAACTCGATCGTCACGGCGACACCGATCGGGATCGTCGCGAACGCCAGGTAGATGAAGACGTTCATGCCGCCGAGTGCCAGCCCGAGCAGCACGGCGGCGGTCCACCGGGCGCGGTCCCAGTGCCGGACACGGGGGCGGACGACCAGGGCGAGGACGACCGCACCGATCACCAGGCGGAGCGTCGCCGCCCCGACCGAGCCGACCTCGTCGAAGCGGGTCTTCGCGACCGCGGCGCCGAGCTGCACGGAGACGATCGCGGCGAACGCCAGGAGCGGCGCCGGGACACGGGTCATCCGAGGTAGGCGAGCACGGCGAGCACGCGGCGGTGGTCCTCGCCGGTGTCCTCGAGCCCGAGCTTCGCGAAGATGCTCGACACGTGCTTCTCGACCGCGCCGGTGCCGATGACGAGCGCGCGGGCGATGGCGGCGTTCGTGCGGCCCTCGGCCATCAGCCCGAGGACGTCGCGCTCGCGGGGCGTCAGCGCGGCGATCGGGTCACGGCGGCGGCTCATGAGCTGCGTCACGACCTCGGGGTCGAGCACGGTGCCACCGGCGGCGATGCGGCGCACGGCGTCGTCGATCTCCTCGAGCCGGGTCACGCGGTCCTTGAGCAGGTAGCCGATGCCGGCGGTGCCCGATGCCAGGACGTCCTCGGCGTAGGTGGCCTCGACGTACTGCGACAGCAGGAGCACTCCGGTGCCCGGTGCCAGGCGTCGGGTCTCGACGGCGGCGCGGACGCCCTCGTCGGTGAACGTCGGCGGCATCCGGACGTCCATCACGACGACGTCGGGGGCGGCATCCGGCAGCGTCGCGAGGAACGACGTCGCGTCGGAGTACTGCGCGACGACGTCGATGCCGGCCTCGAGCAGGACGCGGGACAGGCCCTCGCGGATCAGGACGGCGTCGTCGACGACGACGGCCCGGATGCGTGCTGCATCCGGGCCGTCGGTCATGCTCACCACCCTAGTGGGAGGGCACCGTCCTCATCGTGCGGAGGGCACCGTCGTCATCGTGCGGCGGGCGTCGGGACGCCGTTCAGCGCGCCGAGCGGGATCCGCGCGGTGGCCTCGGTCGGGCCGCCGGCGGGGCTCGACACCGTGAGCTCGCCGTCGAGGGACTGCATCCGCCCCATCAGGCCCTGGATGCCGTGCCCCTCGCGGGTCCTCGCACCACCGACGCCGTCGTCCGTGACGCTGACCATGAGGTACCAGACACCGGAGGCGTCGACGGAGAGCCCGAGGTACACACCAGCCGTCGAGGCGCCGGCGTGCTTCGTCGTGTTCGTCAAGAGCTCGGACACCGTGAAGTACACGTTGCGCTGGATCTCGGTCGCGAGCTGCAGCCCGTCGGGCAGGCGGACGTCGAGGCCGACGGGGATCGGGGTCCTGGCGACCAGGGCCTCGAGGGCGGCGACGAGCCCACGGTCGAGCAGGATCGGCGGGGCGAAGCCGCGGGACAGCGCCCGGAGCTCGTCGAGGGCGTCCTTGGCGTGCTCGGACGCCTCGGCGATGAGCTGCTTCGACGCCGCCGGGTCCTTGTCGAACTGCCGCTCGGCAGCCGCGAGGTCCATCCGCAGCCGGACGAGCCGCTGCTGGGGGCCGTCGTGCAGGTCGCGCTCGATCTGGCGGAGCGCCTGTCCCTCGGCGGTGACGGCTCCGGCGCGGGAGGCCTGGAGCCCGGCCACGCGCTGCTCGAGCACCTCGGCGCGGAAGCCACCGAGCAGCCCGAAGTCGATCCAGTAGTGCGCGGTGACCGACCCGCGGGACCACAGCGGGAGGAGCACGACCGAGGCCACCACGCTCACGACGCACGCTGCGAAGCCGAGGCCCCACGCCCAGCCCTGGTCCATGCTGTTCACCATCAGCCACTGGTTCACCTGCCAGCCGAACCGCAGGGCCGTGAAGCCGGCGACGAACGGCCCGAAGAAGCCGACGACCAGGAGCGCACCGGCACCGACCGTGACGAGGGCGGCCAACGGGTAGACGACCGCCGCGTGCAGCAGGTACAGCCAGTAGTGCGGGTTCGCGACGGCCGAGCCGGTCCGCGTCCACCAGTTCTGCTGCCAGCGCGGGGTCCAGTCGACCGGACGGATCGGCCGCGGGTCCGCCCACGAGATGCGCAGCCGTTCGAACTGTCCGAGCCACCGCGCGATGAACAGCGCGATGAAGAACATCAGCAGCACGAACGGGTTGAACAGGTCGCGGAACCCGCCGCCGAGCACCGCCGCGGGGAACGCAAAGTAGAGCGTGCAGAGCAGCACCGCCGTCAGGGCCATGTACCCGAAGTCGCGGGGGAACCGGCGCCAGGCGTGGCGGTAGAACTCCCGTGCGCTCATGCCGGGCGGGACGTCGTCAGCACCGGTGCTCGTGACGGGCTGCTCGGGCATGGGCTTCGTGGCTCCGGGTGGTACGGCGTCGTCCAACGGCACGGTGGTGGCCAGGTCGAGACGGTCGGTGTCGGTCATGGATCCAGCATCGCGAGGTCCGACGCTCCACCCCATCCTGCCCCCTCCCGGACTCCGGGTGGGGTTAGCCCTACCCTGGTGCCATGGGGTCGATGACGACGCACAGGCAGGAACAGTGGACCGCGCTCGCCGGGGTGGTGGCAGCGCTCGCACCGGCGCTCTCGGGGGTGGTCGGTCTCGTGCTCCTCACCCAGTGGTACCTGGAACCACCCGTGCTCATCGTCGGGGCCGTCGTCGGCGGCCTCGCTGCGGTCGTGGTCGCCCTCGCCGCCCGACGCCGACGCGACCGGGTCACGCTCGGGTTCGCCCTCTCGGTGCTGTGCTTCGCGCTGGGGTGGCTGCCCCTCGGTGGAGCGTCCTTCGCGGTCTCGTCGATCCTGACGCTCGCGTCCCAGGCGCTGGCCGTCGCGTTCGGCGTGATGGTCGCCCGTCGCGGTCGTGGGGCGTCGCGGGTCGCCGGTTGGGTGATCGCGGTGGCCGCCGCCGTGTGGCTCGTCGGTGGCTTCTCCCTGTGGTTCGGGACGAGCCCGGATGCGTCCGAGGGACTCCTCGACGTGCTCGTCACGCTCCCGGCGCTCGGACAGACCGTCGCGTTCCTGACCGCGGCCCTGCTCTTCGTCGGACCGCTGCTCCGCCCCGTCGGTGCCGGCGCCCGGTACCTCTGGTCCACAGCCGAGGTGCGCTGACCCGCTCTCCACAGATCACCCCGTGCCCGTCCAGGGTCTTCGCGGGCCCGTCACGCTGGGTGCATGGCTGATGCGCTCCGCACCCTGATCGGCGCCGTCGGTCTCGACGTGGCCCACACGGCCGAACTGGAGGCTGACCCCGGCTCCGCCTGGACCCACCGGTTCCCGACGGACCGCGATCACCACGTCTGGGTCGCCACCCGGTCGCAGCCGGTCTGGGTGGGCCGCGGCGAGGAGCGCGAGCGCCTGGAGCGCGGCACGGCCGCGCTCCTCGCGCCCGGTGCAGCGGCCTGGGTCGGCACCGACCAGCACCCCCACCCGCCACCGACCGTCTCCGGCACGTGTCCGGACTGGGGCCTCGGCGTCGCGATGGTGCTGACGGGCGTGCACCACGGCACGGCTGCGTTCGGACCGCTCATGCCCGAGGCGCTCGCGCTGCCGGACTGCTGCACGACCGTGTGGCGTCCCGACCCCGGCGACGACCTCCGCCGCACCCTGGAGCACCTCGACGAACAGGGACACCGCCGCTGGCCTGGCCCGTACCAGGACGCCCTCGCGCGGATGCTCGTCCTCACCGTGCTCAGCGCCTGGCGTCCGCCGGTCCTGCGGGACAACAGCCTGACGCGGGCGGTCAACGCGATCGCCGACCTCGAGGCCACCACGCCCCCGACCGTCCCCGAGCTCGCAGCCCTGGCCGGGGTGTCCCCGTCGACGCTGCTGCGCCGCTTCCGCGCCACCACCGGCCTGACCCCCGACGAGTTCACCCGGTGGTTCCGCACGCTGCCCGTCCGCGCAGCGCTGTCGGCCGGCACGCCGCCCGACCGCGTGGCCGCCGACCACGGGTACCCGTCCGTCGCCGCGATGCGCCGTGTCCTCCGGCGGGTCGAGCGGACGACCTCGCGGCTCGACCGATCACCCCCGGACCTCCTGGTCCCGCTGTGACGGATCCGGGCGGCCCGACCCGACGCCGTCGGTCTGTTCCGCCGCGCCCACCGCCGCCGGTCGGGCCGCCGCGCCCACCGCCGCCGGTCTGTTCCGCGCCCATCTCCGCCCGGGAACTGGAGTTCCGTTTCCGCCGTGACGGATCCGGTTCGCGATCCCCGAGGATCGCCGACCAGATCCGTCACCGAACGAGACGCGATGGCCTCCGCCCCCCGGCCCCCGCGTGGAGTCCTGATTCCGCCGTGACGGATCTGGTTCGCGATCCCCGAGGAGCACCGACCGGATCCGTCACCGAACGAGACGCGAAACTGGGACGGGTGCGGGCGCGGGTGCGGACCCGAATTTCAGGGGACGGGTGTCAGCGAACGGGTGTCATGGCCACGGTCAGCGGGAGCGAACGGCGGTCGGTGGCTGCCAGGTGTCCCCGGGCGGGTGCGCCGGCCGGCCGTCCGGTCGCCGGTTCCCGCCCCGCGTGGAGTTCCGTTTCCGGCGTGACGGATCCGGTTCGCGATCCCCGAGGATGGCCGACCAGATCCGTCACGAACGCACAGCGAAACGGGTGGGGAGCGGTGAGCGGGGAGCCGGGAACAAGAACGGAGCACCGGGAACAAGAACGGAGCACCGGGAACAAGAACGGAGCACCGGGAACGGGCGGCACGGGGAGAGTCAGTCGGACGAGACGGGATGGGCGGGTCGGTGTGGCCAACTGTCGGTGCGCTGCGGGCAGGTGCGCTCAAGGGGCGGTGCGCGCGTGCACCGGGAAGTGGTCCGGACGTCGGTTGCTCGGATCCCTCGTACCCCTCTCAGCCCGACGTTCACATTGCGCTGTGACGGATCCGGTTCTCGATTCCCGAGGATCGCCGACCAGATCCGTCACGACCGAAACGCGAAACTGCCGAACCGAACCGAAACGGCCGAACCGAACCGAACCGAGCTGGGCCGGGGCGGTGGTCGGGCGCGGGGGTGGACCGCGTCAGTGGGCGATGCGGCCTGTCGACTCGCGGACGCTCAGGGTGAGCAGCGGGCCGGGCAGCGACGGCAGCGGGTCGTCGGCGTCGATCTGCGCGCGCAGGAGGGTGGCGGCGCGCTGCCCGAGCTCGACGGTGTCACGCGTGAGCGAGGTGATCGCCGGCCGCACCAGCCGGATCATCGCGGAGTCGTCGAACGACACGATCGAGACGTCGGCGGGCACGCGCACGCCCATCTCGCTCGCGACGCCGAGGCCCGCGACGGCGAGCACGTCGTTGTCGAACACGATGGCGGTCGGGCGGACGCTGCGGGAGAGCAGGTCCCGGGTGGCGGCCGCACCGTTCTCGGCGGAGTAGTCGGTCGGGATGGACTCGGCGGCGTCGAGCCCCTCGGCAGCGGCGAAGTCGCGCAGCCGGTCGATGCGCATCGCCGTGTGCTCGAACTCCGGCCGCCCGGCGACGTGCGCGATGCGCCGGTGCCCGAGGGCGTGCAGGTAGCGGAGGACCGTGGTGGTGGCGGCGGAGTCGTCGATCCAGACCGTCGGAGCGGCCCCGGGAGGGGAGGGGTGCGAGCCCACGACGACGGTGGGCATGCCGAGGTCGTCGAGCAGCCGGAGCCGGGCGTCGTCGTGCCGCGGGTCGATGACGATCACGCCGTCGACCCGGTGCCCGTTCCACCAGTCGCGGTACGTCTGCAGCTCCTCGTCGGCGTCGCGGGCGACGAGCAGGGTCATGCCGACGTGGGTGCCGGCGAGCCCGAGCTGGATGCCGGAGATCAGGTCGCCGAAGAACGACTCGGTGCCGAGCGTGCGAGCCGGACGGTTCAGCACGAAGCCGATCGAACCGGCCTTCGCGCCGCCGAGTGCACGTGCCGCGGTGTGCGGCTGCCAGTCGAGTTCGCGGGCCACGGCACGGACGCGCTCCCGGGTCGCGGCGGACACTCCTGGGCGGTCGTTGAGGGCGAACGAGACGGCGCTGATGGACACGCCGGCCTTCGCGGCGATGTCGGCGATGGTCGTCCGGCGCTTGCTGGCCATGCACTTGACTATAGCGCTTTAGTCGTCGATAGTCGGCGTCACACAGTCGTCCGGCCGTCGGAACTGAACCGGTTCAGCACCGCAGGACCGTCGGCGACGCGCACGACCATCCGCACGCACGAAGGAGTCCGCAGCGATGAGAACCACCACACGTACGACGACGGGACGCGCCGTCGCGGTCCTCGCGGGGGTCGCAGCCGCGGCACTCGCACTCACCGGCTGCTCGGCCGGTGGCAGCTCCTCGGGCAACGGCGGCGACGACGTCTCCGGCTCGATCACCCTGCAGACGTGGGCCCTCACACCGAGCTACACGGACTACCTCAACGGCGTCGTGAAGGCCTTCGAGAAGAAGTACCCGGAGGCGAAGGTCAAGCTCGTCGACCAGCCGGGTGACGGCTACGCGGACAAGGTCCTCAGCCAGGCCTCGTCGAACTCGCTGCCGGACGTCGTCAACCTGCCGCCGGACATCGCCCTGCCCCTCGCCAAGCGCGGGTTCCTGCAGGACGTCGCGAAGGACGACAGCAAGCTCTCGAGCACCTACGTCAAGGGCGCACTCGCGGCCTACAACTACAAGGACGTCGAGGGCACCTTCGGGTACCCCTGGTACCTCAACACCGACATCGACTACTGGAACAAGACGATGTTCACCAAGTGCGGTCTCGACCCGGCCAGCCCGCCGAAGACGACCGACGAGCTGTTCACGCAGGCCGAGACCATGCACCAGAAGTGCCCCGACGACTACCTGATGAGCCGCAAGCCCGGCCTCAGCGACTTCTCGCTCGCCGGCGTGAAGATCATCAACGACAAGGGCACGAAGTTCACCTTCGCGAACTCGTCGAAGGCCGCCGACCTGATCAGCAAGTACGCCAAGGCCTACAAGGACGGCCTCATGCCCTCGTCGGTCCTGAACACCGACTACCTCGGCAACTCGACGCTGTTCACCCAGGGCAAGGTCGCCTGGACCACCGGTGGCGCCACCGCGATCACGGACTTCGAGAAGAACAACCCGTCGCTCAAGGGCAACATCGTCGTCTCCCCGGCGCTGGACAACCCGCCGCTGTACGTGCAGGGCCTGAGTGTCTCGGCGAAGAGCAAGCACCTGGCCACGGCCGAGGCGCTCGCGTCCTTCATGACGAACGCGAAGAACCAGGAGGCCTTCGCACACCTGGTGAACATCTTCCCGTCGACCACCTCGTCGCAGTCCGACTCGTTCTTCTCGAAGGACGACGGCACGGTCGAGGGCAAGGCCCGCGTGCTCGCGAACGACGCGCTGAAGACGGCGAAGAACCTCAACCCGGTCGAGGCCAACTCGGCCATGACCGACTTCCTCGACCAGCAGATCGCGCTGGCGATGAAGGGCGGCGTGAGCCCCGAGAAGGCGCTGCAGACGGCCCAGACCAAGATGAACACGCTGCTCGCCAACGGCTGATCCGGTCCCCGAGAACAAGAGAGAGGGAGGATCGCCATGCGCGCCAACCGCTGGTTCACCCCGTGGCTGCTCGTCCTGCCGGCGCTCGTCTGGCTGGTCGCGTTCAGCCTCTGGCCGTCGATCAACACCGTCCGGCTGTCGTTCACCAACGCCAGCCCGCTCGGCGGGGTCAGCCGCTGGGTCGGTCTGCAGAACTTCGAGACCCTGCTCGCCGACCCGCAGGTGTGGGAGGCGCTGCTCAACAGCGTCATCTACATGGCGATCTGCCTGCCGCTCCTGACGGTCCTCCCGCTCCTCATGGCCGTGCTCGTGCAGCAGAAGCTGCCCGGCATCGCCTTCTTCCGCACGGCGTACTACACGCCGGTCATCGCCAGCGCGGTGGTCGTCGGGCTGATCTGGAACTGGATCCTCGACGACCGCGGCGTCATCAACGAGATGGTGCAGTCGCTCGGCATCGCGCAGGGCAGCATCCCGTTCCTGACCGACCGGTGGCTGCTGCTGTTCAGCGCGATCAGCCTGACGGTCTGGAAGGGCCTCGGGTACTACATGATCATCTTCCTGGCGGCCCTCGGGAACGTCGGCAAGGAGCTGCACGAGGCAGCGGCACTCGACGGCGCCGGCTCCGTCCGCCGCTTCTGGTCGGTCACGATGCCCGGCGTCCGCGGCACGTTGACCCTCGTCGGGATCCTGGTGTGCGTCAGTGCACTCCGGGTGTTCAGCGAGCTCTACATCCTGACGAACGGGACGGGCGGCCCCGGCGGTCAGGACAACTCCCTCGTCATGCTCATCCAGCAGTACGCACGGGGGTTCACCGGCAACCTCGGGTACGCGTCCGCGCTGAGCCTCCTGCTCTTCGCCGTGACGCTCATCCCGATGCTCGCCCTCGCGCGGATGAACAGCAAGGCGGACCGATGACGAACACCACCGACACCAGCGAACCGACCCTCGGCGGGGTGCAGGGCACAGCCAGCCCGACGCCGGACGTGACCGGCGCGACGGGCGGAGGGGGAGCCTCCAGGCCGCCCCGCAAGCGACGCCGCGTGGTCTGGGGCGTCATGTCCACCCGCGAGAAGGCCATCCGCTACGTCCTGCTCATCGTGGTGCTGTTCATCACGATCGGCCCGTTCCTCTGGCAGCTCTCCACCTCGCTCAAGGGCCCGGGGGAGGACATCTACACGGCGAACCCGTCGTTCATCCCGAGCCAGCCGACGATCGGCAACTACCTCCGGGTGGGCGACGCGATCCCGGTGTTCGGCTACATCGGCAACTCGCTCATCGTCGCCGCGATCGACGTCATCGGGAACATCGTGTTCGCGACCCTCGCCGGGTTCGCGCTCGCCCGGCTGCAGTGGCGCTTCCGCAAGGCCGTGCTCGGCCTGTTCCTCGCCACGCTCGTGCTCCCCGGCGAGGCGACGATCATCTCCCAGTTCGTCACCGTCAAGGACCTGGGCCTCGCCGACAACCTGGTCGGCGTCGCCCTGCCCGGCATGATCGCGGCGCTCAACGTGCTGCTCATGTTCAACGCGTTCCGGCAGATCCCCGAGGAGATCGACCAGGCCGCGGTGATGGACGGCGCGAACGCCTGGCAGCGGCTGCGGTACATCTCGCTGCCCGCGGTCCAGGGCACGATCGCCGTCATCGCGATCTTCGCCTTCATCGGCGCGTGGGACGACTTCCTCTGGCCGCTCATCGTCCTGCAGTCCCCGGACAAGCTGACGCTGACCGTCGGGCTCGAGTACCTGCGCGGCACGTTCGGCACCGACCAACGCCTGATCGCGGCCGGCACCATGATCGCGTTCATCCCGATCGCCGTGATCTTCGCCGTCCTGCAGCGCTTCTTCTTCAAGGGCGTCGAAGAGGGCGGCGTGAAGGGCTGATGCGGTTCGGCGTCAACTACACACCGTCGGTCGGCTGGTTCCACTCCTGGCTCGACTTCTCGGCGGACGACACCGCACGCGACCTCGAGGCGATCGCGGGACTCGGCGCCGACCACGTGCGGGTCTTCCCGCTCTGGCCGGTCGTCCAGCCGAACCGGACGCTCATCCGGCCGCAGGCGCTCGCCGACGTGGCGCGGGTCGTGGACATCGCGGCGTCGTTCGGCCTCGACGTCAACGTCGACGCCCTGCAGGGCCACCTGTCGAGCTTCGACTTCCTGCCGTCCTGGCTCGACTCGTGGCACCGGCGCAACATGTTCACCGACCCCGACGTCGTCGCGTCCACGGCCGCGTACGTCGAGGCCCTCGCCGCGGCGGTCGCCGACCGGCCGAACCTGCTCGGGATCACCATCGGCAACGAGGTCAACCAGTTCGCCCACGCCCCGCACCCGGCCCCGCACGCGATCACGGCGGAGCAGGGACACGCGTGGGCAGCGGCGATGGTCGCCGCGGCCCGGTCCGGGCTGGCATCCGCCGGCCGGGAGGCCCGGAGCAGCTCCGACGCGCCGGTCGCCCCCGGCAGCGGGTCGGCCCCGGCACCCCTGGTGACGGTCGCCCAGTACGACGCCGCCTGGTACGACGACGCCCAGCCCTTCGGGCCGGAGCACGCGGCTGACCACGGCGACGCCACCGTCACGCACTCGTGGGTGTTCAACGGCTCGGCTGCGGTGCACGGTGCCCTGGGCGCCGGGTCCGTGCGGCACGGGGAGTACCTGCTGCAGCTCGCCGCCGCCTGGAACCGCGACGCCGCCCGGCCGAACTGGCTGCAGGAGGTCGGTGCCCCGACGAACGTGGTCGACGTCGCCGACGCACCGTCCTTCACCGAGCAGACCATCCGGCACGCCCTCGACGTGCAGCACCTGCTCGGCGTCACGTGGTGGTGCTCCCACGACGTGTCCCGGTCCCTCGCGGACTTCCCGGAGCTCGAGTACGACCTCGGCCTGCTGACGAACGACGGCCGCGTGAAGCCGACGGGGGAGCGCTTCCGTGCCATGGCGTCCGCGTTCGGCAACGGCGCGTCCCCGGCGTCGACCGCGCCGAGCGTCGGGCTCGTGCTCGACGACGTGGCCCCGGACGGCGCACCCCGGGGCGGTGTCCGCGCCGACTGCGCCCCCGGCGGACGCTTCGCCGCCGCGTGGCTCGCCGTCGCCGAGGAGCACGGCGTCGGCCCGCAGGTCGTCCTGCGCTCCCGGCTCGGCGACACGGACCTGCTGGCCGCCCGCGGGGTGACGAGCACGATGGACGTGCCGACCGACCTCGACGCGAGCACCCGACACACCCCGATCTCGGTCGCGCACCCCGCGACCATGCCCTGACCCTCCCCAGCCCCCGGAAGGCACCATGCACGACGACATCCCCCTCACCATCGGCCGCGCACGACGGGTCCTCGACGAACGCATCACCCCCGCGGTGCACGCCACCGCGACGCCGCTCGACACCGCCTGGCACGAGCTGCCCGGCGAGCCGATCGCCCCCGCCGAGGGGCTCGCGCTGACGTTCGAGCCGTACGAGGTCGGCACGCCGTGGGGCGCCGCGTGGGGCACGACCTGGTTCCGCCTGTCCGGCACCGTCCCCGTCGCCTGGGCCGGGCGCCGCGTCGAGGCCGTCATCGACCTGGGCTTCGACAAGAACATGCCGGGCTTCCAGTGCGAGGGCCTCGTGTACCTGGCCGACGGCACCCCGGTGAAGTCGATCAACCCCCGCAACCAGTGGGTGCTCATCGCCGAGGAAGCCGTCGGCGGGGAGACCGTCGAGTTCTTCGTCGAAGCGGCGTCGAACCCCGTGCTGCTCGACTACCACCCCTTCCTCGTGACGCAGGAGGGCGACATCCAGACCTCGTCATCGAAGCGGCTCTACACGTCGCGCCGGATGGACCTCGCCGTGTTCGAGTCCGCCGTGCACGAGCTCGCACTCGACATCGACGTGCTGCTCGAACTGCAGGAGGAGCTGCCGCAGGGACCGCGTCGGATGCGCATCTTGCAAGCCCTCGACGACGCGCTCGACGCCCTCGACCTGCAGCACATCGCCGAGACCGCGCCCGACGCCCGGGCTGCACTCGTCGACGTGCTCGCCGCGCCCGCCGAAGCGTCCGCACACCGGATCTCCGCCGTCGGCCACGCCCACATCGACTCCGCCTGGCTCTGGCCGGTACGCGAGACGATCCGCAAGGTCGCCCGGACCACCTCCAGCATGACCGAGCTCATCGACCAGACCGACGACTTCCTGTACGGCATGTCCAGCGCGCAGCAGTACGCCTGGATCAAGGAGCACCGCCCCGAGGTCTACGCGAAGGTCAAGGACGCCGTCGCCGCCGGTCGGTTCCTGCCGCTCGGCGGGATGTGGGTCGAGTCCGACACCGTGATGCCCACCGGCGAGAGCATCGTCCGGCAGTTCTCCCAGGGCCAGCGGTTCTTCGAGCGCGAGTTCGGCATCCGGCCGAAGGGCGTCTGGCTGCCCGACAGCTTCGGGTACTCGCCGGCGCTCCCGCAGCTGATGCGGCGCGCGGGCTTCGAGTGGTTCTTCACGCAGAAGATCTCGTGGAACCAGGTCAACAAGTTCCCGCACCACACGTTCCTCTGGGAGGGCATCGACGGCTCGCGGGTGTTCTCGCACTTCCCGTCGATGGACACCTACAACTCCCGGCTCTCCGGGTCCGAGGTCGCCAAGGCCTCGCGCCAGTTCCGCGAGAACCGGCTGGCCTCCGGCTCGATCGCCCCGGTCGGCTGGGGCGACGGCGGCGGCGGCACCACGCGCGAGATGACCGGTACCGCTGCGCGCCTGGCGGACCTCGAGGGCAGTGCCCGCGTGACGTGGGAGCACCCGGACGCGTTCTTCGACCGGGCGAAGTCCGAACTGGAGCACCCGCCCGTGTGGGTCGGCGAGCTCTACCTCGAACTGCACCGCGCGACCCTCACCAGCCAGCACCAGACCAAGCAGGGCAACCGCCGCAGCGAGCACCTGCTCGTCGAGGCCGAGCTCTGGGCAGCGACCGCCGCCGCCCGCACCGACTCCGCGTACCCGTACGAGGAGCTCGACGCGCTGTGGCAGCAGGTCCTGTTGCAGCAGTTCCACGACATCCTGCCGGGCACCTCGATCGCGTGGGTGCACCGCGAGGCCGTCGAGCGGTACGCGGAGATCGCGGACCGCCTGGAGGCCCTCATCGCCTCCGCCCTGTCGGCGCTCGCTGGGAACGGGGACCGCACGATCGTCGTGAACCCGGCCCCGAGCCTCCAGGGCGGTGCCCTCGCGCAGAGCGCGGTCCTGACCAGCGACCTCGAGGCGACGACCCCGGTCACGCTGACCGAGGCCGACGGCGGGTTCGTGCTCACGAACGACCTGGTGCGCGTCGTCGTCGACGCCCGCGGGCTCGTGACGAGCGCCGTGGACCTGTCCACCGGCCGCGACGCGATCGCCACCGGCCAGGTCGCGAACCTGCTGCAGCTGCACCAGGACTTCCCGAACATGTGGGACGCATGGGACGTCGACCGGTACTACCGCAACCGCGTCGAGGACCTGGTGTCGGTGACGTCGATGTCGTCCTCGGTGGACCACGCCGGTGTCGCCCGGGTCGTCGTGTCCCGGGCCTTCGGCGATTCGACCGTGACGCAGGAGATCGTGCTCGAGCCCGGGTCGCGGACGCTCGAGTTCGACCAGACGACGGACTGGCACGAAACCGAGAAGTTCCTCAAGGTGGCGTTCCCGCTCGACGTCCGCGCCGAACACACCGTCGCCGAGACCCAGTTCGGCGCACAGAAGCGGGCGACCCACACGAACACCTCGTGGGAGGCCGCCAAGTTCGAGACCTCGATGCACCGCTACGTGCTCGTCGAGGAGCCCGGCTTCGGCGTGGCCCTGGTGAACGACTCCATCCACGGGTTCGACGTCACGCGCGACGCGGTCGACGGCCACGTCACGACGACGCTCCGGCTCTCGCTGCTGCGGGCACCGCGGTTCCCCGACCCGGAGACCGACCAGGGCGTGCAGACGCACCGGTACGGGCTGGTCGTCGGCACGGACGTCGTCGGTGCGACCACCGCCGGCATCCTGATGAACACGAGCGTGCGGACCGTCACGGGCGGGTCCGGCTTCGGGCCGCTCGTGCAGGCATCCGGCGACGTCGTGGTGTCGAGCGTCAAACTCGCCGACGACCGCTCGGGCGACCTGGTCGTCCGCGTGTACGAGCCGTCCGGACGTCGGGGGACCGGTGGCCTGGCGGTCGACGGGCCCTTCGGCGAGCCGGTCGAGGTGACGCTGCTCGAGGAGCGCGACCCCGCGCTGCCGGGCGTGGCCGCCGTGACCGACGGGGTGGCCGCCTTCGCGGTCGACGCCTTCGAGGTCAGGACCTTCCGCTTCCCGCGGATCTGAGATGAGGAGTGACATGAAGCAGAGCATGAAGATCGGGATCGTCGCGGCACTCGTGGCGATGGTGGCGGTGCCGATGGTGCCGGCCGCAGCGTCGGCCGCCCCCGCGTCAGCGCAGGGCCACGGCAACGGGCACGGCAACGGCAACGGACACGGGCACGGCAACGGGCAGGGACACGGCAGGCCGGGGCACGGCGTTCCGACGAAGTCGGGTCCGACGAGCATCGCGTACGTCGAGGTCAACAACGACGAGCTGGCGAACGTCGGCCGGTACACGTTGGCGAACGGCGCGAACGCGTTCGACGTGGCGATCATCTTCGCCGCGAACATCAACTACGAGGACGGCAAGGCCGTGCTCGTGAAGAACGAGAACGTGCAGCGCACGCTCGATGCGGCAGCGACGCAGATCCGGCCGCTGCAGGCCAAGGGCATCAAGGTGTCGCTCTCGGTGCTCGGCAACCACCAGGGCGCCGGGCTCGCCAACTTCACCTCGAAGGCCGCGGCGCGGGACTTCGCGGCGCAGGTCGCGGCGACCGTGAAGCAGTACGGGCTCGACGGCGTCGACCTCGACGACGAGTACTCGGACTACGGCGTGAACGGCACCCCGCAGCCGAACCAGCAGTCGATCGGCTGGCTCATCTCGGCGCTGCGGGCGGACATGCCCGGCAAGCTGATCTCGTTCTACGACATCGGCCCGTCGTCCGACGCCCTGAAGACCGCGAACCCGTCGATCGGCAAGAAGCTCGACTACGCCTGGAACCCGTACTACGGCACCTACACGGCGCCGACGATCCCGGGCCTGCCGAAGTCGAAGATCTCCGCGGCGGCGGTCGACATCCAGAACACCCCGCAGGCGACGGCCGTGACGCTCGCGCAGCGCACGAAGGCCGACGGCTACGGCGTGTTCATGACGTACAACCTGCCGGGTGGGGACGAGAGCGCGTACGTGTCCTCGTTCACGAACGTGCTCTACGGCCAGGCGGCGGTCTACAAGTAGGACTTCCTCCCGCGCGGTGACGGATCCGGTTCGCTCCCCTCGGGGACCGCGAACCGGATCCGTCAGGGCTGCGGGCTGCGGGCTGCAATACGGTGTCGGGATGGACACGGACCTCGGGCAGGACGACGGAGTGACGGACGCGGTCAGGTGGGCGCACGAGGTGCTCGCCGAGCAGGGGACCGCGGTGCTCGGGGTCGACGAGGTGCACCGTCGTGCGTGGAGCACGGTCTGGCGGGTGCGCACCGACGCTGAGGTCGACGCCGGCGCCGACGCCGACGCCGACGCCGACGCCGACGCCGACGCTGGAGGGGCCGCGTCGGGGGACCTGTTCCTGAAGACCGCGCCCGCCGGGGTCTCGCCGGAGCCCGCGCTGCTCCAGGTCCTCGCCCTGCACGGGGTCCCGCACGTGCAGCGTCCCGTTGCCGCCGAGGGCGCCCACGTGCTGCTGCCGGACGGCGGCCCGCTCGTCCGGACCGCACCGGACCACGACGCCCGCTGGCTCGAGGTCATGCGGCACTACGCCGAGGTGCAGTGGGCGACCGAACCCGCGGCCGCCGAGGACCTGGTCCGCGCCGGCGTGCCCGACCTCCGGCTGTCCGTGCTGCCCGACGCTGCCGCCGAGCTCGTCGCACGCTGGGTGCCCGAGCGGCCGGAGTTCGTGTCCGTCCTGCGCGACCTGACGGCCGAGCTCGACGAACTGCTGCCGATGGTGACCCTCGACCACGGCGACCTGCACGACGGCAACGCCTTCGCCGCGGGTGCCGTGCCGTTCGACTGGGGCGACGCCTGCGTCTCGCACCCGTTCCTCAGCCTGCTCGTCGCCGGGCAGCAGGAGGTGCCGGGTGCGCTGGCGGCCTACCTCGAGACGTTCTTCGACGAGCCCGGCGCGGCCGAGGACCCGGACGTGCAACACATCGTCGGCCTCGCGACCCGGCTGGCCGTCGTGCCGCGGGCGCTGAGCTGGCAGCGCGCCATCGACGCCGTCGGCACCGCGATGCCGCCCGAGTACGCGGACGCCCCAGCCGACTGGCTCCGCACGCTCGGGTGAGCCTCCCGGCTAGCGCCCCGTGACCGCGCGCCGGATCTGCTCGATCGGGACCTTCGGGCTGCGGTCGGCGTTGAGCAGGCCGTTCGTCTCCTGCATGGTGTCGGTCAGCTGGGTCCAGCACGACCCGGCGAGGAACGAGCTCGCGCGTACGGCGTCGTAGAGCGCGGTGATGCGGGCGACCCAGTCGTCGCCGTCGCTCGCCGCGGTGTAGCCCCAGCCGTCCTCGCGCGCCGAGCCGGGCTGGTAGGCGACCCCGCCGAACTCGGTCAGCATCACGGGCTGACCGGCATCGGACGCCCCGCCGACGAACTGGAAGTGCCCGGACGGCGCGATGCCCGACACCGCGGCGGCGCGTGCGGCGTCGTCGGCGTAGGTGGCGGCGAGCCGGCTGCCGTCGCCCTCGTAGTCGTGGATCGTGACGATGTCGGTGTGCTGCTGCTCCCACCCGTCGTTCGTGATCACGGGGCGCGAGGGGTCGAGCGCCCGGGTCAGGTCGGTGAGGGCCCTGGCGTAGGCCTGCTGCGCCGGGTCGTCGACGACGTGCTGGATGCCCCACGACTCGTTGAACGGCACCCACGTGGCGATCGACGGGTGTGAGGCGTCCCGCTCGACGATGGCGATCCACTCGGCCGTCAGACGCTGCACGGCGACGGGGGAGAACTCGTAGGCGCCGGGGGCCTCGGCCCAGACGAGGAGCCCGAGTCGGTCCGCCCAGTACAGGAAGCGCGGGTCCTCCGTCTTCTGATGCACCCGGGCGGCGGTGAAGCCGAGCTCCTTGATGAGCTCGACCTCACGGCGGTGGGCGAGCGGCTCCGGGGCGGCGAGGTGCGACTCCGGCCAGAACGCCTGGTCGAGCACGCTCCGGACGTCGTACGGGTGGTGGTTCAGCAGGAAACGCCCGCCCCCGACCCCGACGGTGCGCACGCCGAGGTAGCTCGTGACCGTGTCGAGCGCCCGGCCGTCGGCGTCGACGAGCTCCAGGGTGGCGTCGACGAGCCGGGGCCGCTCGGGGGACCAGGTCAGCTCGTCCTCCGCCTGGCCGTTGCGCTGCCGTCCGATCGGCACCGTCACGTCGAGCGTCGGGTGGTGCGAAGCCGCGTCGAACTCGGTCGTACCGAGGTCCTCGTCGCGCTCGTCGAACCGCAGCGCGACGCGCAGCCGGGCCCCGACGGGCGGACGCCCGCGGAACCGGACGCTCAGGTCCACCGCGGTCGGCCCGGCCGGGGTCCACCGGAGTGCGGCGACGGACGCGGTGGGCACGGCCTCCAGCCACACGGTCTGCCAGATGCCGGTGGTGCGGCGGTACCAGATCGCGTGGGCGTCCTGGTGCCAGTCCTGCTTGCCGCGCGGCTGGGTGAGGTCGTGCGGGTCGTCCTCGGCGCGGACGACGAGCCGGTGCTCGGTGACCGGTGCGCCCCCACCCGTGCCGGCACCGGCGCCGACACCGCTGCCGCTGCCGCGCAGCACCTCGGTGACGTCGAACGTGAACGGTGTGTGCCCGCCCTCGTGCTCGCCGACGAACTGCCCGTCGATCCACACCCGGGCTCGGTGGTCGACCGCGCCGAAGTGCAGCAGCAACCGCGGACGATCGACCCCGTGGCCGACGGTGACGAGGTCCTCCGGCCGGATGGTCCTGGCGTACCAGACCACGGGGTGGAAGCCGGTGTCGCCGATGCCCGACGCGGGGGACTCCGGCGGGAAGGGCACGACGATGTCCCGCGCGTCGGGGAAGCCCTGCGCCCAGCCGGCGTCCGAGCCCGCGTCCTCGTCGTCGTGGCGGAAGTCCCACGTCCCCGTGAGGTCGGCCCACGCGCCGCGCAGCAGCTGCGGCCTGGGGTGGGTGCCGTCCTGACGACTGGCGAGCGGGGGAGCGGCAGGGGCGGCGACGGCGACGTCGTCGATGACGGAACTCATGCCCGTAATTTACAGCGCTGTAAATCACCCGTCAACGGTACGGTGACCCGATGGGCAAGGTCACGCTGCAGGACGTCGCCGACCACGCGGGCGTGTCGATGAAGACCGTGTCCAACGTGGTGCGGGGCTACCGGCACGTCAGCACGCCGATGCGCGACCGGGTGCAGGCCGCGGTCGACGAGCTCGGGTACCGGCCGAACGTCTCCGGGCGCAGCCTGGCGACCGGACGCTCCAACATGCTCGCGTTCGCCTTCCCCGATCTCCGTCGGCCCTACTTCGCCGAGCTCGCGCACGTCTTCTCCCGCGTCGCGGTGCAGCACGGCTACCAACTGCTGCTCGAGGAGACCGGCGGGGCGGCGGACGGGGAGCGCTCGGCCGTCCGCGGGCGCGAGGCCGGCGTGGTCGACGGCGTGGTCATCCACCCGCAGATCATGACGCCGGCGGAGATCGACGCGATCCGCGGGGACACCGCCGTCGTGTTCCTCGGCGAGGACGTCCCACCCGAACACGCCGACCAGGTCGCGATCGACAACGTCCGCGCCGCCGCCGAGGCCGTCGACCACCTCGTGGCCCTCGGCCGCCGCCGGATCGGGTTCCTCGGACACGAGGTCGGCCCGGCCTCGCGCACCTCCACCTTCCGCCTCGACGGCTACCACGCGGGCCTGGAGCGGTCAGGGCTCCCCGTCGACGACCACCTGCTCGTCGCCCGCGAACTCGGCGACGCCCGCGGTGCCGAGGAGTCCTTCGGCCGGGCGCTCGACGACGGCCTGGTCATCGACGGCCTGGTCTGCCGCGACGACCTCGCTGCCGTCGGTGCCCTCCGCGCCATGCGGCTGCGCGGCCTCGAGGCCCCGCGCGACATCGCCGTCGTCGGCTGGGACGCCATCGGGCTCGCCGCCAGCCTGGTCCCGAGCCTGACCTCGGTCGCGCCGGACACCGTCGCGCTCGCCGAGACGGCCCTGACGCTGCTGTTCGAGCGGATGGACGGCCACGACGGCCCCGGCCGGACCGTGTCGGTCGGGCACCGCCTGCTCGTCGGCGAGAGCGCGCCGTACCCGGACGGGTCCGTGGACTGACGGCTCGGCCTGCCGGGCCCGCCACGGTGCGTGGTCGGCAACCGACACGGCCAGGAGGCCCGGCACCGGTCCGCCCCGCCGCTCGCGGTCCGGAGCACCAGCGGTCCGCAGCGTCTGCTGACCGTGGCGTCTGCGGTCCGCAGCTTCCCCGGCGGGCCCGGGCCGAGCCTCCCGTCCGGTGGTCAGGCCGCGGGGTGGACGCTCCCCAGCAGCTCGACGAGGGCGGCACGGAGCGGGTCCGGCAGCCCGATCGTCTCGAGCTCCGCGATCCGGTCCGCGCGCGGGGTGTCGCGGGCCAGCAGGGTCCACGCCTCGAGCTTCTCCGGGTTGCCGACCTGCGCGCGTTCCAGTACCTGGCGGACCGCGTCGCGGGCGTCGAGCCCCACCGTGGGCGTGCCGGCGAGCGTGACGGACGCACCCGTGGCGGTGTCGGCCGTGACGTCGACCGAGAACCGGTCGTGGCCCTGGGCGTCCACGTGCTGTCCGGGTGCGGGTGCCGCCAGGAACGTCACGCGCCAGTGCCGCGCTGTCGGGACGGCCGTGCGGTCGCCCTCGGCGGCGTCGATGTGGAACGTCGCCGTGTCCGCGTCCCATGACAGCCGCGTGGTGCAGGTCGAGGCGGGGGCGCCCTCACGGTCCTCGACCAGGGTGAACGAGCCGGAGGCGCCGGGGGCGACGAGCACCTCGAAGGAGGTCGGGTTGACGGTGGCGTCGACCTCGTCCTCGGCGGCCAGGGGCAGCACACCACCCGCGCGGAGCAGCACCGGGACGCCGTCGAGCCCGCGGTGCAGGTCCACCCAGCGGTCGCCGGCGTACGTCGTGCCGGTGAAGACGTCCGTCCAGCTGCCCGGCGGCAGCCAGGCGCGGGCGCGACCGAGCAGCGTCGCGGGGTCGCGTGGCTCGACGATCGGCGCGACGACGAGCTCGCTGCCGAAGGCGTACACGTTCGGCGCGCGGTACGCCTCGTCGCGGTGCGGCTCGAGGTGGTACAGCGGCCGGACGAGCGGGGTGCCAGCGGCGGCGCGGTGGTTCATCGTGTGCAGGTACGGCACCAGGCGGTGGCGGAAGCGCAGGGCGTCGCCCATCGCCGCGCGGGCCTCCGCCGGGAACGCCCACGGCTCCTTGCGGATGAACGGGTTGTTCGCGGAGTGCAGCCGCATGATCGGCGAGAACACGCCGAACTGCACCCAGCGGGTCGCGAGCTCGTCGTCGCGGACACCACGGGTGTGCCCGCCGACGTCGTGGCTCCACCAGCCGTAGCCGATGTTCGCGGCCGTGGCGGTGAACTCCGGCTGGAACGCCAGCGACGCCCACGACACCACGGCGTCGCCGGAGAACCCGACGGCGTAGCGGTGGCTGCCCGGGCCGGCGTAGCGCGAGAACGTCATGCCGGCGCCGCCGTCGCGCGCGGAGTCGAGGTGGTGGAAGTGGTTCAGCAGCCACAGCGGGTCGACGCCGGGCAGGCTCGTCGTGCGGCCCTGCTGCCAGTCGATCCACCAGAAGTCGACGCCCTGCTCCTCGAGCGGACGGTGCAGCACCGCGAAGTACGCGCGGAGGAACGTCGGGGCGGTCGGGTCGAACGGGATCGGGGTCTCCGTCGCCGGGTCGATGCCCATCGCCTCCGCCATCGCGGGGTAGGCGTCCTCGAACGCCCGGACGCCGTCGGCGGGGTGCAGGTTCAGCGTCGTGCGCATCCCGCGGCGGTGCAGCTCCCCGAGGAACGCGGTGGGGTCGGGGATCAGCTCGGGCTCCCACGAGTACCCGGTCCAGCCGTTGCCGAAGCGGTCCGGCACGGAGTCCACGCGGTGCCAGTCCATGTCGATGACGGCGACGGAGAACGGCAGGGACTCCTCGGCGAACCGGTCCATCAGCGCCAGGTACTCGGTGTCCGAGTACGGGTGGTAGCGGCTCCACCAGTTGCCGAGCGCCCAGCGGGGGAGCAGCGACGGCGCCCCGGACACGGCGTAGTAGGCCTGGATGGCGGCCTCGTAGTCCCGCCCGTGGGCGAAGACCGTGACGTCACGGCGGCCGGGCATGCGGGTGCCGATCCAGCCGTCGTCCTCGAACAGGAACGACTCTGAGTCGTCGAGCACGGTGATGCCGTCGCGCGCCAGGAGCCCCTGCTCGAAGGGCATCCGACCGTCCACGTCGTCGAGCGTCCTGCCCGTGCCGCCGAGGTCCCGCGCGGGCTGTCCCCAACGCCAGCGGTTGGCGTCGGGGCCGAACGTCTCGACGACGAAGCCGCCGGGGGAGAACTCCTGGCCGTCGTAGCGGAGCCGGGCTCGTGCCGTGGTGACCTCGACCCCGCTGCCGACGCGGACGACGGTGTGCTCGGGGACGGGCAGGTCGCGGCGGAGGGCGAAGGTCGAGGCACGGTCCTCGAAGCTGCCGTCCGCGCTCCACTCGACGCGGAACAGGCCGTCGCCGAGGACGGTGACGCGCCAGTGCTCGCCCGTCGTCACGGCCGCCGGGTCCGCGTGGGGGGCGGAGCCGGGGAAGGGGCGGATGACGTCGGTGGTGTTCTCTTCGTGGTGCATCAGTTCTTCACCGCTCCCTG
This sequence comes from Curtobacterium sp. VKM Ac-2865, assembly GCF_015350905.1. Classification (GTDB taxonomy): domain Bacteria; phylum Actinomycetota; class Actinomycetes; order Actinomycetales; family Microbacteriaceae; genus Curtobacterium. The sequence continues at coordinate 183,921 of NZ_JADKRZ010000005.1, forward strand.
GGTCACGCCGCTGATCACCCAGCGCTGGGCGAACAGGTAGACGATGATCGTCGGCGCCATCGCCATCAGGTACGAGGCGAAGGCGACGTTGTAGTTCGTGCCGAACTTGCTCTGGAAGATGTTCTGCACCACCGGCAGCGTCTGCAGCGTCGGGTCCGCGGTGATGAGCGACGGCAGCATGAAGTCGTTCCAGGACGCCAGGAACGCGAAGATGCCGACCGTGGCGTTCATCGGTGCGAGCAGCGGCAGGATGATCTGCCAGAAGATCTGCCACGTGCTCGCCCCGTCGATGCGGGCGCTCTCCTCGAGCTCGACCGGGATCGACCTGAGGTACGCCGAGTACAGCAGCACCGAGAACGACAGCTGGAACATGGCGTGCAGGATGCCCACGCCCACCGGGTTGTCGAGTCCGATCTCGGCCGTCAGCTTGATCTGCGGCAGCGCGATCACCGGGAACGGCAGGAACATCGCGGCGAGCAGGTAGACGAACGACCAGCGGAAGAAGCGTCGGTGCCAGTTCCGGACGATCGCGTACGACGCGAACGAGCTGAGCAGCAGGGTGGCCACCACGGTCAGCGCCGCGACCCCGAGCGAGACGGAGAACGACACCGGGAAGCGGGTGAGCTGCCAGGCCTCGGCGAAGCTCGCCGGGTTGAACGGGTTCGGCAGGGACAGCGCGTTGCCGTCGACGGACTGGGCGCTCGTCTTGAACGCCATGGCGACCGTCACGAAGAGCGGGACGAGCACCGTCAGGGAGGCCACGGCCAGGATCGTGGTCAGGATCCAGTTGGTCCCGCCCAGGCGTCCACGGCGCCGACGCGGAGGCTGGTCGGGTGCGGACGTCTTCGGTGGGCGCTGGGCTGGGGTGCGGGTGTCGAGGGCGGTCATGCGAGTCGCAGGTTCCTTCCGCGGGTCGCCGCGAGCTGCAGCACGGAGATGAGGACGGTGATGATGAAGAAGACGGTCGCGTTGGCCATCTGGTAGGCGTAATCGCCCCCGGTGAAGCCGCTGAAGATCGTCATCGCGACGCTGCTGGTCGCCGTGCCGGGGCCACCGCCGGTCAGGCCCACGATGACGTCGTACGCGCCGAGGTACCCCTTCACGCCGAGCACCGTGTTGATGACGATGAACCCGCTGATGAGCGGCAGGGTGATCGACCGCAGCTGCTTCCACGCGCCGGCGCCGTCGAGCGCGCTGGCCTCGTACAGGTCGGTCGGGATCGAGGTGAGCCCCGCCGTGTAGACCAGCAGCGCCCCGGGCACGGTCTGCCAGGCGGAGACGAGCACGATCGAGACCCAGGCGAGGTTCGGGTCGCCGAGGATGCTCTGCTCGAGCGGCGCGAACCCGACCGAGGTCGCCAGGGCCGGCAGCGTGTTCGAGAACAGGTAGTTGAAGACGTAGGCGACGATGATGCCGGACACGACCATCGGGATGACGAACACCGAGCGGAGCCCGGCGGCGAACTTCACGCGCTTCGTGAGTGCGATCGCCAGCGAGAGCGCGATGGCCTGCGTGACGATGACCGTGACGACGGCGAACCCGAGCGTGAACCCGTACGAGCCGAGGATCGACGGGTCGGACACCAGGGCACGGTAGTTCTCCAGCCCCAGGAACTTCCACTGCCCGAAGCCGAGGTAGTCCGTGAAGCTGTAGAAGATGCCGACGCACGCCGGTGCCACGACGAAGGCCGTGAAGAGCACGAGCGTGGGGATGATGAACGCGTAGTACATGCGCTCGGTGCGGCGCACGGACCCGACGCGGTGGTGCACGCGGGTGGCCGCGGTGGCCGGGCCGGGCGCGGGCTGGTCCGTGTCGGGGGACAGCGGGGTCTGCATGGTCATGAGGGCTCCTGGGGTCTCGGTCGCTGCCGGGTCAGACGGTGGCGGACCGGCCGGCGAGGCGTCGCCAGTCCGCGTCGAGCCGCTGCAGCATCGAGGTGAAGTCACCGCTCCGGATCGCCGACTGCAGGTAGTTGCCGAGGGGGATGGATGTCGGGATGAAGGTGCCGGCGCCCTGGTAGAACGCGGCGTCGTCGACGTAGCTCTGCAGGCCCGCGAGTCGTTCGTCGGACTGCGGCGGGGCGTCCTTCGTCGTCGAGTAGGCCAGGTTGTCGCGGTTGTAGGCGTCGAGCACCTCGGGCTGCATGAGGAACTCGACGAGCTCCTCGGCGCGTTCGACGTTGCCGCTCGCCGTCGGGATCCACAGGCCGAGGTCGATGTTCACGCGGGTCTTGCGGTCGGCGGGGTCGTTCGTCACGGGGAGCGCGAACGTCCCGACCTCGAGCTTGTCGTCGATGAGCGCGATCTGCCCGAGCGCCCACGGGCCCTGCAGGTACATCGCGGCCTTGCCCTTGCCGAACGCCAGGTTGCCGTCGGCGTAGGACCTGGTGGCGTGGTCCGGGTTGAAGAACGTGGAGATGCGCTTCGCCCGCTCCATCGGCACCGCGAGGGTCTTCTCGAACGACACCTCGGAGTCGGGGCCGACGTCCGCGCCGATGGTCTTCATCTTCCGGAAGAAGGCGCCGGGTTCGACCAGGCTGCCGACCGAGTAGTCGAAGAGCCCCTGCCAGAGCGTCCACGTGTCGCGGTCGGTGGCGTAGATCGGCGTGACGCCGTCTTTCTGCAGGGTGGTGCACACGTCGACGAACTCGTTCCACGTCGTGGGGACGGGCAGGTCGTGCTCGGCGAAGATCTTCTTGTTGTAGATCACGCCGGCAGCCGCCAGCGAGTACGGCAGCACGCTCGTCTGGCCCTGGTACGTGGCGTACTGCTGGCCGAGGGTCTTGATGCTGGGGCGTATGCGGTCGGCCGACGGCAGGGAGCCGAGGTCCCGCAGCACGCCGCGCTCGACGTACCGGGCGAGCTCGAGGTTGTCGTTGAAGCAGCCGACGTCGGACGGCTGCCCGCGCACGAACTGCGGGGCGATCGCCGTCGTGCTGTCGTGCACGACCCGGACGCCGGTGTTCTCGCGCTCGAACCGGCGCAGGAGCTTGTCGAAGTAGGCGATGACCTCCTGCTTCTGCTCGTAGAAGCGGATCGTCGTCGCGCCGCCCGAGGCCGCTCCGCCGGGAGCCGCGCACCCGGCGAGCGCCATCGTGCCGAGGGCGATGCCGCCCGCCGCGCTCGTGAGGAACCCGCGTCGACTGAGTGCGGTCCCGATGGTGCCTGTCCTGCTGCCGGCCATTGCTGCTCCCTCTGGCGCTCCGTCGCGCTGGACCATCTTTACAGCGCTGTAAACGCATGTCAACGATGTAACTCGGGCGGGCGTGCAACGGGTCGGGTGGGGGTGGCGAGCGGTCACGACACCCCGCTCAGGTCTGCCGACGGGTCACAGGCCGTCGGTCGGGGCGTCGCGGAGCGACGACCTCCGACTCCTCGGCGGGACGCACTCGGGGCGTCGTGACCACTCGCGTGGCCGGCACGGGCCGGACTGGAGGCTCGGTGCGGGCTGGCACCGAGCCTCCAGTCCGGCGGGTGGCTGCGCCGGGCAGTCGAGGGGGCAGGAATCGTCGGGTGCGGTCAGGTGACCCGACGATTCCTGATCCCTCGGTGAGGGTCTGAGCGTCGTGTCGGGGTCAGTCGTTGGCGAAGCCGACGTTCAGGCCGCCGGTGACCAGCACGCTGAGGTTGTAGAGGATGCTCACCACGGCGCCGAGCACCGTCCCGATGACGACGTCGAGGATGCCGAGGACGCTCGCGAACCCGAGCACCTGGCCCAGCGACACCTCGTTCTCGATCGAGTACGCCTTCTGCTGCAGGACGTCCCGCAGCAGGGCATCGACCTTGTCGAACACGCCGGTCTGGTCGAGGACCATCCACACCAGCGCCACGGCGACGACGAGCACGATCGCACCGGCCAGGGCGATGAGGAACGACAGCTTCACCACGGACCAGAAGTCGAGGTACACCAGCCGGAGCCGGACCTGACGGGTGCTGACGGGCTGCTTCGTCTTCTGCTGGAGCTTCTCGGCGACAGTGGTCATTGCTCGACTCGTCATCTCCGGCCTCGGTGGGCGCGGGTCGGGGAACGGGGTTCCAGTCTGGGAACGGCGAGCCCACGGCACATCGGTCGCGCGACGGACACCCTTCACCGCTGCGGATGACGTGCGGTGCCTGCCGGAGGTGCGGCAGCCGTCGCCGGGCTGCCGCACCTCGGGGCGTCAGGCGCGGAGCCAGGCCAGGATGTCGGCGTTGATCGTGTCAGCCTCGGTCGTCGGCATGCCGTGCGGGAAGCCGGGGTAGGCCTTCAGGGTGCCGTTCTGCACGAGCTCGGCCGAGAGCGGGCCGGCGTCGGCGAACGGCACGATCTGGTCGTCCTCGCCGTGCATGACGAGGGTCGGCACGCTGATCTTCTTGAGGTCCTCGGTGAAGTCGGTCTGCGAGAACGCGACGATGCCGTCGTAATGGGCCTTCGCGCCGCCCATCATCCCCTGACGCCACCAGTTCTCGATGATCGCCTCCGATGCCTCGACGCCCGGACGGTTGTAGCCGTAGAACGGTCCGGAGGGCAGCGCCCGGTAGAAGTTCGACCGGTTCGCGGCGAGCTGGGCCTGCAGGTCGTCGAAGACGCTCTTGGGCAGGCCGCCGGGGTTGGCGTCGGTCTGCACCATGATCGGCGGGACCGCGCTGATCAGGACGGCTCGTGCGACCCGCTCCTCGCCGTACTGGGCGATGTAGTGGGCGACCTCGCCACCACCGGTCGAGTGACCGATGTGGACGGCGTCGTGGAGGTCGAGGTGTTCCGTCAGCGCCGCGAGGTCGGCGGCGTAGTGGTCCATGTCGTGCCCGTCCGACGTCTGGCTGGACCGGCCGTGACCACGTCGGTCGTGCGCGATGACGCGGTACCCCTGGGCCAGGAAGAACAGCATCTGGGTGTCCCAGTCGTCGGCGGACAGCGGCCAGCCGTGGCTGAAGACGATGGGCTGCCCCGAGCCCCAGTCCTTGAAGAAGATGTCGGTGCCGTCGGTCGTGGTGATCGTTCCCATGAGAGCTCCTTTGTGTGCGACGCCGCCAGTACTGGCGACTCCGGGTGGGAGGAGGCCTGGCGACGGTGGCTGCTCGCCGGGTCTGCCCTCAGTGTGGCGACCCTTGGAGCCGTCGACGGGAAAGTTGACACATTGTTCACGAAAGGGCAGCCCGATGCTATGTTGGCGCGCACAACAAAACCCGGACGACGACGTCGGAGGACGCGCGATGACGCACGGAACAGACCACCGCACCGGAACGACGACCCTCACGGTGGTGGACGGGAACGGCGCCCCGGTCCCCGGCACTGACGTCACCGTCGAGCAGACCCGCCATGCCTTCTCCTTCGGCAACATCGGGTTCGACTTCATCGGGCTCGCGAACGGGGAGCCTGGCGTCGGCGACGACCACCTCGCCGACCTCTACGCCGACGTGTTCAACGTGGCGACGCTGCCGTTCTACTGGGGTCGGTTCGAGCCGGAGCGCGGGCACCCGGACACCGCGCGGCTGCTGACCACGGCGCAGTGGTTCCGCGACCGCGGCGTCGCCCTCAAGGGGCACCCGCTCGTCTGGCACACCGTGCAGCCCGACTGGCTGCTCGGCCTGCCGCTGGACGAGGTCGAGGAACTGCAGCGCGCACGCATCCGCCGCGAGGTCAGCGAGTTCGCCGGCCTCATCGACACCTGGGACGCGATCAACGAGGTCGTGATCATGCCCGTGTTCGACAACGGCGACAACGCGATCACCCCGCTCGCCCGGGCTCGAGGCCGAATCCCGATGATCCGGATGGCGTTCGAGGAGGCCCGCGCAGCGAACCCGCACGCCACGCTCCTGCTGAACGACTTCGACCTGTCGAGCGCGTACGAGTGCCTGATCGAGGGCGTCCTCGAAGCCGGTGTGCAGCTCGACGCCATCGGGCTGCAGACCCACATGCACCAGGGCTACTGGGGCGAGGACACGATGCTCGCGATGGTCGACCGGTTCGCTCGCTACGGCCTGCCGCTGCACCTGACCGAGACGTCGCTCGTGTCGGGCGACCTCATGCCCGCGCACATCGTCGACCTCAACGACCACCAGGTCGAGTCGTGGCCGTCCACACCGGAAGGTCAGGCGCGGCAGGCGGACGACGTCGAGCGGCACTACCGGAGCCTCGTGGGGCACCCGTCCGTCGAGGCGATCACGTACTGGGGGATCACCGACGCCGACGCGTGGCTCGGCGCCCCGATCGGGCTCGTCCGCGCCGACGGCACGCCGAAGCCCGCGTACGACGCGCTGCGCCGCCTGGTGAAGGAGGAGTGGTGGCTCGCTCCCACCACGGTGCGCACCGACGAGCGGGGCCAGGTGCAGGTGCGCGGGTTCCGGGGGGAGTACCGCGTCGAGGTGCGTGGGGCGGCGACCGCGTTCACCATCGGTGACGAGCAATCCGAGGTGCGGGTGAATCAACAGAGGGGATGACGGGAATCGAACCCGCGTAGCCAGTTTGGAAGACTGGGGCTCTACCATTGAGCTACATCCCCGCGCCTGCGCACGAGGCGCAGCCCCACCACTGTAGCGGACGAACGGCACGTGAGCGGACGACCAACACCGAAGCGGACGGCTCCCGCCAGCGTGGTCGTGCTCCCGCCGGACGAGGCCTCGCAGCGCACGATCCGCCGCTCCCGGGTCCTCTCCTACGCCCTCGTCGTGCTCGCCGCGGTCGTGCTCTCGCTGCGCCCGGAGGTCCTCGGCGACCCGCAGGCCCAGCCGTGGCACGCGCTCCTGCACGTGTGGCGGATCGTGCTCGGCCTGGTGCTGGCGCTCGCCGCACTCGCCGTGCAGATCGTCGTCGGCGTGCAGTGGCGGAAGGGGCTCGCGGCTGTGGAGGACGACGAGCTTCCCACAGGCCGCGCGGCTCCCGGGGACGGCGCAGCACATCCCCGCTAGACTCATCGGCGTCGCATGCGCCCTACCGGTGTGCGCGAGCACCCTGGCCCAGTCAAACGGGGCGTAGCTCAGCTTGGTAGAGCGCCCGCTTTGGGAGCGGGAGGTCGCAGGTTCAACTCCTGTCGCCCCGACCAGGACACACCACCGCCAACCATCAGGAGAATCCCCCTTGGCCAACAGCACCGTCGACAAGGTGAGCGAGACCCGCGTCAAGCTCACGGTGAACGTGACGCCGGAAGAGCTCAAGCCGAGCCTCGACCACGCCTACAAGCACATCGCCGAGCAGATCAACATCCCCGGCTTCCGCAAGGGCAAGGTCCCGCCGGCGATCGTCGACCAGCGTGTCGGCCGCGGCGAGGTCCTGAACCACGCCGTCGGCGACGCGATCGACACCTTCTACCGCCAGGCGGTCGAAGAGCAGGAGCTGCGCATCCTCGGCCGTGCCGAGGCCGACGTCGCCGAGCTCCCGAACGTCAACGACTTCACCGGTGACCTCGTCCTCACCTTCGAGGTGGACGTCCGTCCCGAGTTCGACCTCCCCGACTACTCCTCGTACGAGCTGACCGTCGACGCGGTCGAGGTCTCCGACGACGAGATCGACGAAGAGCTGCAGAACCTCCGCACGCGCTTCGGCACCCTCGTCACGGTCGACCGTCCGGCCACGACCGGCGACTTCGCCCAGATCGACCTCACCGCCACCATCGGTGACGACGAGGTCGACTCGGCCACCGGCGTCTCCTACGAGCTCGGCTCGGGCGACCTGCTCGAGGGCATCGACGAGGCCCTCGAGTCCCTCACCGCCGGCGAGTCCACCACCTTCGAGTCGAAGCTCGTCGGTGGGGACCGCGAGGGCGAGACCGCTCAGATCGCCGTGACGGTCACCGCCGTCAAGGAGCGCGAGCTGCCCGAGGCCGACGACGAGTTCGCTCAGATCGCCAGCCAGTTCGACACCATCGACGAGCTCAAGGCGGACCTGAAGGAGCAGATCGCGAAGTCGAAGACCTTCGGTCAGGGCTCCGCGGCGCGCGACCAGCTCGTCGAGAAGCTGCTCGAGGACGTCAACATCCCGATCTCCGAGAAGCTCATCGAGGACGAGGTCCACCGTCACCTCGAGCAGGAGAACCGCCTCGAGGACGACGAGCACCGGAAAGAGGTCGCCGAGTCCAGCGAGACCGCCTTCCGCTCGCAGATCCTGCTCGACTCCATCGCGGAGAAGGAGCAGATCCAGGTCTCCCAGGAAGAACTCACGCAGTACCTCATCCAGGCCGCCGCGCAGTACGGCATGGAGCCCGGCGAGTTCATCAAGGTGATCGACCAGAACGGGCAGATCCCCGGCATGGTCGGCGAGGTCGCTCGTTCCAAGGCCGTCGCCACCGTCCTCGCGCAGGTCACGGTGAAGGACTCCAACGGCGAGCCCGTCGACCTGTCCGCGTTCACCGCGGGCGTCGCCGAGCCGACCACGGTCGACGCCGAGTAGTCCGCCGCTCGACGCGACCAGCGTCATCGACAGGAGGCGCGGTGCCAGCTGGCACCGCGCCTCCCGTCCGTCACCCAGGGGGTGCTACCCCTTCACGGCACCGGCCGTCATGCCCGTGACCAGGCGGCGCTGCACGATGAGGAAGAAGACGACGACGGGCAGCGAGAACAGCACGCTCGCGGCCATCAGCCCGCCGAAGTCCGTCCCCTTGTTCGTCGAGAAGCCCGCCAGCCACACCGGCAGCGTGTACATCCCCTGGTCCTTGAGCATCACGTACGCCGTCAGGTAGTCGTTCCACGCCGCGATGAACGCGAAGACGCTCGTGGCGATGACCCCTGGCATGACGAGCGGCAACAGCACGCTCCACATGATCCGGAAGGTCCCGGCGCCGTCGGTCTTCGCCGCCTCCTCGATCTCGATCGGGACCGCGACGAAGAACCCGCGCATCACCCAGATCGAGAACGGCAGCACGCTCGCGACGTACGCCAGGATCAGCCCGAGGTAGCTGTTGAGCAGCCCGAGCGACTGGAACGACAGGAACAGCGGGATGAGCAGCGCACCGGACGGGATCATCTGCACGAACAGGATCCCGACCAGGATCGCCCGGCGCCCGCGGAACCGGAAGCGCGAGAGGGCCGCCGACGCCAGGAACCCGACGACGATCGACAGCAGCACGGCCGCCACCACGACGATCGCCGAGTTGCGGAGGTACCCGAGGAAGTTCTCCTGCGTCAGTGCGCGGGTGAAGTTCTCGATCGTCGGGTGCAGCGGGAACCAGATCGGGGTCATCGTGGTGACCTCGTCCGCCGGCTTGAACGCCGTGTTCACCATCCAGTAGATCGGGAAGACCCACACCAGGCAGAACAGCACCGCCAGGGTGTTGGCGAGCACCCGCGGGCGCTGCTTCCGCCGCCGGACGACGGGCCGCGCCACAGAACCGACTGCTGGACGCACTTCGGTGTCGGTCACAGGTCTTCCTCCCCGCTCCGGACGAGCCGGCGGATGTAGTAGCTGGAGAGCACGCCGAGGATGACGGTCGAGATGACCGCGATCGCCGCGCCCTGCCCGTAGGCGTTGGAGACGAACGACTTCACGAAGGTCCAGATGCCGAGCGTCAGGGTGGCGTCCTCTGGGCCGCCGCGGGTGAGCAACCAGATCTGGTTGAACACGTTGAAGTCCCAGATCACGGACAGGATCGTCACCAGGAGCAGGGTGGGCGCGAGCGCGGGCAGCGTGATCGCCCGGTACATCGCCCACGTGGTGGCGCCGTCGAGCGAGCCGGCCTCGTAGTACTCCGGCGCGATCTGCGACTGGGCGGCGTACAGCGTCAGCGCGACGAAGGGCACCGCCTGCCAGATCACGAGCGTCAACACGATCGTGTAGGCCTGGGCCGGGTGCGACGCCCAGTTGTCCTGCGTGTGGTCGCCGAACACCCGCATCTGCGTGACGACCCAGTTGAGCACGCCGTAGAAGGGCTGGAACAGCCACTGCCAGACCAGGCTCGACGCCACGTTCGGCATCGCCCAGGCCAGCACGAGCACCACGCTGACGACCGTGCGCATCACGACACCGAGCCGCGTGAGCAGCTGCGACACCGCCATCCCGATCAGCAGCGTGCCGAGCACCATCGCCGCGGTGACGACGATCGTGCGCAGGATGACCGGCCAGAAGCTCGCGTCCGTGAGCACGTTCGTGTAGTTCGTGACCCCGGCGAAGCCCGCCTGCCCGGTGAAGATCGCGCGCAGGCCGTACTCCTGGAAGGAGATGACGACGAGCCGGACCAGCGGGTAGACGACGAGTGCGAGCAGGATCACGGCGGCTGGGGCCAGGAGCACCAGCGGTGCCCGCGACGCCGTGACCGGACGCCGCCGGCCGGAGCGCGAGCGACCCAGTCGACCCGAGCGCCCCGGACGACCGGGACGCCCGGGACGCCCACCGCCCGGACCGGCAGCGGGACCGGCGGCGGCAGCACCACCGGCGTCAGCGCCGGCGACCGGCCCGGCAGCTGCCGGACCGGTCGTCGTGTCAGCGGTCGAGGTCATCGACTACAGACTCGCGTTGAGCGCCGAGGTGAGGTGCTTCGAGAAGTCCTTCGCCGACTCCTCCGACGTCTTCCGGCCGGTCGCCACGTCGGCGAACATCGACTGGAAGCTCGCGTCACCCTCGATCGTCGACCAGCCCGGGGTCGCCGGGGTCGGACGGCTCGTCGAGGCGGCCTCGAAGTACGGCTTGTGCAGCGTGTCGACGTCACCGGCGACCGCCGAGAGCAGCTGCGTGGAGTTCGGCTCCCAGCCGTCCACCCCGAAGACCTGGTCCTGCTGGAACTTCTTCGAGGTCAGGATCTTCATGTAGTACAGCGCCAGGTCCTGGTTCGCCGACTTCGCCGGGATGCCGAGGTCCGAGCCGCCGAGGAACACCGGCTGCGTCCCGGATCCCGACACGGACGGCATCGGGAACGTGCCGATCTGGTCCTTCAGCTCCGGCTTGGCGGTGGTGATCGATCCGATCTCCCACGCTGATCCGAGGAACGCCGAGGTGTTGCCCTGCGCGAAGATGTCCGACTGCGCCGGCTTGTCCGTGTTGATGTCCTGGGTGGACGTCGCCGAGTACGCGTTCTGGAACTCCTTCCAGGCGTCGAGCCCCTTGACGGCCTTCGCGGAGTCGAGCGTGCCGGTCCACTTGCCGCCCTTCTCGGTCGCGATCTGCCCGCCGGCGTCCCACACCCACTGCAGGCCGCCGTACCAGTACTGGCCGGGCATGTAGAACGCGGAGAAGTCGCTGCGCGTGTTCGCTGCCTTGACCTTGTCGAGGTCGGCGGTGAGCTCCTCGTACGTCGTCGGGGCCGCGGTGACGCCCGCGTCCGCCCAGACCTTCTTGTTGTAGATGACCGCACGGTTGCCCGCGAAGAGCGGTGCGCCGTAGAGCTTGCTGTCGACGGTGGCGGGCCCCTCGAGCCCGGAGAGCCACTCCTGGCCGCCCTTGAGCTCCGACTTGTACGGCGTCAGGTCCTTCAGCCCACCGGTCGCCGCGTACACCGGCACCTGGGTGTTGCCGAGGTCCACGATGTCAGGGGCGTCCGACTGGGCCAGCGCGGTGGTCAGCTTCGTGGTGATGCCGTCCCACTGCTGGGTCTGCAGCTTCACCTTCGCCCCGGTGGCCTTGGTGAACTGTGTCTCGGCGGCGTCGAGCACCTTCTCGCTGAGGTCGCCGTTCATCATCCAGACGGTGATGGTCTTGCCCTTGCCATCGGGTGTGCCGATGGACTTCGTGCCGCTGTCGGAAGCGCCGTTGCTCCCTGCTGAGCACCCGGTGAGGGCGAGCGCGGCCGCCAGGCCGAGCGCACCGAGTGCAGTGAATCGCGTGCGTGTCACGTTGACTCCCTAGGTCCGGCCTTTATGAAAGGTCGTTGCGTATTCCGTAATAGAAGACCCTGGGCGGCCCCGTGTCAACCGTTGGATCGGTCCCTGTGGACACCCGTGATCCGCGTGTTTCCGGGGGATCACGGATGGCGAACGAATCGACACCGATGCTTGACGAACTGGTCATGACCACCGATCATCCGCAGTTCGCGTCGTGGTCGGGAACCCGACTGCCTGGAGGCCCGGTGCCGGTCTCGCGGACCGGCACCGGGCCTCCAGGCGGTACAGCAGACACACCCCTAGACGGCCGCCAGCGCACTCGTCGGCGGGATGCGCGCTGCGCGCGCGGCCGGGTACCACCCGGACACCCCGCCGATGACGACCGTCGCGCCGAGGCCGCCGAGGACCGCCCACGGGGGGATCGCCACCGGCCACCCCTGTCCGACCGCGAACACGACCGTCACCGCGACGCCGATGACCACGCCGGCGACCCCGCCGAGGAACGACAGCAGCAGTGACTCGACGAGGAACTGGTCGCGGACGTCCCGTCGCCGAGCACCGAGTGCACGACGGACACCGACCTCGGCCCGCCGTTCGAGCACGGTGATGACCATCGTGTTCGCGACGCCGATGCCCCCGACGAGCAGTGCCACGCCGCCGATGCCGACGAGCAGCCCCGTGAAGGAGTCGTCCGTGGCGTTCTTCGCGGCGAGGGCGTCGGACGGCCGACTCACGCCCACGTCCTGCGGCGACCCCGGGCTGATCGCGCGGGCGAGCACGTCGCGCGCCGCGGCGACCTGAGCGGGGTCGACGCGGGAGTACACGGCGGTCGGGTGCCCGTCGAAGCCGAGCGACGCAGCGGTGCTCGGCGGGACGAACACCTGGGCGTCCAGGTCCTCGGCGAGCGCCATCGGGGCGAGCGTCCCGACCACCTGCACCCAGCGGCCACCGAGCCAGACGCGGGAGTCCGCTCGGACGTGGTCGATCCCGAGCGCTGCGGCGGCAGCGGCCCCGAGCACGACCTGGTCGGGCGCGTCCGACCCGGCCACGAGCCAGCGCCCGGACTGCACCGAGCCGCCGAGCACCGCGGGGACGTCGCCCTCCGCCGCCATCACGCCGATGCCCTTCGTCTCGGGTTCCGGCACGTACGGGGTGCGGTAGACGTGGGCACCCTCGACCTTCCCGACGGCGGCGGCGGACTCGACGTCGTCCTGGCGCAGCACCGACCCGAGCGCCGTCGGTGGCAGCGGGGGCGTCTCGGTGATGCCCTGCGCCGTCGTGACGGTGAGGACGTTCGTGCCGAGGGCGCTGAGGGCCCGGTCGAGCTCCGCCTTGCTCGAGGTCGAGATCCCGACGACGGCGATCATCGCCGCGATGCCGATCGCGATGCCGAGCGCCGACAGCACCACGCGGCCCGGGCGGGTGCGGAGTCCGAACACCCCGAGCCGGAGCAGGTCGCCCGGCCCGAGGGTCCTGCGGGCGCTCACCGTGGGCCGCCGATCGACGCGGCGAGCGCGGCGGCCGTGGACATGGGCGTGGCCGTGTCCGTGTCCGTGTCCGCCGCGTCCTGCTGCACGAGACCGTCCCGCATCCGGACCTGCCGTGGCAGCGACGCCGCCAGCTCCAGGTCGTGCGTGATCACGAGCACCGTCGTGCCGCTCGCGTTGAGGTCGCGCAGCAGCGCCAGGACCGCCGCCCCCGACGCGGTGTCGAGCGCCCCGGTCGGCTCGTCGGCGAGCAGGATCGTCGGCGCCCCGACGACCGCCCGCGCGATGGCCACACGCTGCTTCTCGCCACCGGAGAGCTCCGGCGGCCGGTGGTGCACGCGGTGCCCGAGCCCGACGCGGTCGAGCGCCTCGAGGGCACGCCGACGTCGCTCGGACCGGGTCGTGCCGCTGTAGAGCAGCCCGTCGGCGACGTTCTCCGCCGCAGTCGCTCCCTGCTGCAGGTGGAAGTGCTGGAACACGAAGCCGACGTGCTGCGCCCGCAGGAGTGACAGCGCGTCGTCGGTCATCGTCGCGACGTCGTTCCCGGCGATCGTCACCGTGCCCGTGGTCGGCCGGTCGAGCGTGCCGACGATGTTCAGCATCGTCGACTTGCCCGACCCGGACGGCCCGACCACGGCGACGAGCTCCCCGGCGGCGACGTCGAGCGTGACCCCGCGGAGGGCTCCGACGTCGCCGTACGTCTTCGTCACGTCCCGCAGCGACAGCACCGGACCAACGGAGCGCGCGCCCGCGGCACGCCCGCCGGCGTGCGGCAGCCCGGCCCCGGCCGTCCCGCTCATGCCGGCACCACCACCCGGTCGCCCGCGGTGACGTCCCCGGTGACCGCGACGCGGCCCGAGGCCGTGAGCCCGGGGACGACCCGCACACGCTCCGTCGTGCCGTCGCGGCGCACGACGTCGACGGCGTAGCGCCCGCCATCGACGGCCACCAGCGCCGCGACCGGCACCGACAGCACGTCCTGGGCCGTGGTGCCCTGCGCCTCGATCCGGGCAGAGCCCGCGGCGGGCAGCTGTCGGTCGCCAGCGTCGAAGGACACCGAGACGTCCACCTTCGTGGCGGCGTCGTCACCTGTCGCCGGTCGGACGTCCGTGACCTCGCCCGTCATCGCGTCCCCGATCCCGTTCACGCGGACGTCGACCGCCGTGCCGACCGCCAACCGTTCGGCGTCGCGCTGGGACACCGTCGCCGTGACGATGCGCTCCGTGCTCGTCACCTGGAGCACGTCGCCGCTCGCGGGCTGCCCGAGCTGCCCCACGACCGACGCCACCCGGACCGGCCCGTCGACGAACGCGACGTCGTCCGCCGTGAGCACCCCGGTGACCTCGTGCCCACGGGCGCGCTGCCACTGCTCGACCGCTCGCTGCGTCCGCGGGCCGAAGGCGTCGTCCTGCGCCACGTCGTACCCGAGCGCGGCCAGGTTCTCGTTGAGCTGTCGGACGTCGGTGCCCGAGGTCCCGCGCTCCAGGTCCCGCCACAGCGGCACCGTGCCGTACATCGACCGGACGGCGCGCTCGTCGACGGCGTACAGGAACCCGTCGCGGGAGATCACCTGCCCGGGCTCCGGCAGCCAGGTGAGCGTGCCCGATGCAGCTCCGGGCACGCCGGTGGGGGTCCCGTAGCCGAGCGACCCCGCGAACACCTCCGAGTCGGTGAGGTCGCCCTTCGTCACGGTCGTGGTCGGCCCCGTGTACCGGTCACCCGCGCCGGCGGACGCCGCTGCCGATGCACCTGTCCGCGCCTCCGCGACCGCCCACGTCCCGGCACCGGCGGCGAGCACAGCGACGAGTCCCACGGTGACGAACAGCCGTGTGCGCCCCGAGGCCATCACGGCGCGACCCCGGCCAGGCTCCCGCCGAAGGCCTCCTCGGTGCAGGACTTGGCGACCTCGTCGAACGCCGCCTCGTCGTCGGGGCGGTACTGGATCTTCCCCTCCTCGTCGTCGGGGTAGTCGGCGAAGCCGTGGTCCCGGATGCACGCAGCCGCCTTCCGGGTCCGCTCCGGGTCCAGGTCCATCGGCTTCGCCGCCGGCGCGTCACCGGCACCGGTGCCGTCCCCGAGGCAGCCCTTCAGGTCGTCGCGGTACTGGTCGGGGTCGACGCCGTCCGGCGCGCTCAGCTGCATGGTGGAGCCGGAACCGTCAGGGTCCGGCATGTCGTACCCCTGCTCACGCATGCACGCGGCCAGGGACGAGCCCTTCGCCGCGGACCCAGGGGTCGTCGAACCGGTGGCCGTCTCGTCGCCCTCGGGCGATCCGCCCGAACAGGCGGCGAGGAGCCCCGGCAGCAGCAGCATGGCCGCGGTGGTGGCGAGGAAGGCGCGGGTCCGACGGGTGGTCCTGGTGGTGTCTGTCGTGGTGTCCATGCACCCAGCACACCGGACCGGCTGTTGCGGCCCGCGTCCCCGTCAGCTCACATCGACGAAACACCGACCCGGACGCGCAGGCCGCCGCGCTCGCGCGACTCGACCCGCAGGTGCCACCCGTGCGCCTGCGCGACGGCCGCGACGATCGACAGCCCGAGGCCGCTGTGTCGTCGTCCGGGCACTGCGTCGGCGCACCGCCGGAAGGGCTCGACGAGCAGCGGTGCCACGTCCCCGGGCACGACTGGCCCGGAGTTCTCGACGACGATCCCGTCTTCCGCGGTGGTGACGTCGACGAACCCGTCCGGCACGTTGTACTCGACGGCGTTGCCGACCAGGTTCACCAGGAGCTGCCGCAGCAGGGTCGGCTCGCCCAGGACGGTGCCAGGACCGCCGGGAGGCCCGGTGCGGCTCCGGAGCGTGACGGTCACCCCCGCCTCGGCTGCCGTCCCGGTGACGCCCTGGACGACCTCGTCGGCGAGCGCGGCGAGGTCGACGGACCGGGTCGCACCGGCGAGGCCCCGGTCCGCTTCGGCGAGCACGAGGAGCGACTCGACGAGGTGCTCGGTCCGGCGGTTCTGCTCGAGGAGCTCGTCGCGGGTGGCGCGGAGCTCCTCGGCGTCGCTGTGCTCGTGCAGCCCGATCTGCAGGGCCGCGCGCTGGACGGCGAGCGGCGTGCGGAGTTCGTGGGACGCCTGGGCCACGAACCGACGCTGGCTCTCGAACGCCGTCTCCAGCCGGTCGAGCAGGTCGTCGACGGTCCGCGAGAGCCGGCGGAGCTCGTCGTCCGGGCCGTCCAGGGCGATGCGCTCGTGCAGGTTCGACGCCGAGATCCGGTTCGCCGTCGCGGTGATGCGGTCGATCGGCCCGAGCATCCGCCGGCTCAGCAGCCACCCGATGCCGGCGGCGACGACCCCCGCCCCGGCGACACCCACTGCCGCCCACTGCCACTGCTGCACGGCGACGACCCGGACGATCGCCAGCTCGGTCCCGCTGCCCGTTCCGTCGGCCCCCGGGTCCCGCTGGGTGGCGACGCCGCCCGGCACGGCGGATGCCATCGGGGCGAACGGCTCCAGCGGCGTCGCCGGCACCGCTGCCCCGATCGCCGCCTGGGACATCAGGTTCGTGAAGACCACGACCGCGGTCGCGAGCGCCATCGCGGCGACGGCGAACACCAGGGCGGTCCTGGCCCGGATGCTCCACGTGCGCCTCACAGCGCGTAGCCCTGGCCCGGCACCGTCCGCACCGGGTCGGGGTCCCCGAGCTTCCGGCGGAGCTTCGACATCGTCACCCGCACGGCCGAGGTGAACGGGTCGATGTTCATGTCCCAGACCTTCTCGAGCAGCTCCTCGGCAGGGACGACCCGTCCGTCGGCACGCAGCAGGGTCTCGAGGACGCCGAACTCCTTGGCGGTCAGGTCGAGCGGCCGGCCGTCCCGCGTGGCCATCCGTCGGTTCGTGTCGAGGGCCAGTCCGTCGCGCTCCAGGACGGGTGCGACCGGGGCGACGCTCCGCCGTCCGAGTGCGCGGACCCGGGCGACGAGTTCCGGGTACTCGAACGGCTTCGTCAGGTAGTCGTCCGCGCCGAGCTCGAGTCCGTGCACGCGGTCGGACAGGGTCGTCGCCGCGGTCAGCATGAGGACCCGGGTCACGCCACCCCTGCCGGCGACACGTCGGGCGACCTCGTCGCCGTGGACGCCGGGCAGGTCCCGGTCGAGCACGACGACGTCGTAGTCGTTCACCGCCAACAGCTCGTCGGCGACGTCGCCCCGGTAGGCGACGTCGACGGCCATGCCCTGCCGGGTCAGCCCCGTCGCGATGAGGTCAGCGAGGGCGGTTTCGTCGTCGGCCACGAGGATGCGCATACAGACATTGCACGTGACATACCTCTGAACCGGCTGAGCCAGCCAGGCGACGCGGTGTCAGCGCGAGGCGTCGAAGGGCACTTCGCCATGCTGGCTCACTCCCGCGCGCTGCCGGTAGGCCAGGTGCCCGCCGAGGTAGCCCCCGACGCTCACGACCGTCAGAGCGGCGAACCCGGTGAGCTTGCCGGCACCGTGGTTGCCCGCCTTCCGCTGCAGCCAGGACAGCCCGTAGAGCGAGATGCCCACCCAGTTGACGGCCTGGTGCACCCAGCCGGTGCGGAGCTGCTCGCGGTCGAGCTCGGACCAGTCGACGTACCCGGCGAGGCTGGCGCTGCCCGAGGACACGAGCCCGACCCCCACGAGTGTCTTGGCCGCCTTCGCGTTGCCCTTCCCACCGAGCAGGTCGAGCACCGCGGCGGAGATCCAGGCGCCCAGCGGCACCTGCACCATGAGCGGGTGGATCGGGTGCCCGAACGGCACCCCGTGCAGCAGTTGGCGCAGCGCTCGCGGCTTGGCGGTCAACTGCACGACCTTGCGGTCGAAGTCGACGGCGGGGTCGATGATGCTCGCGCCCTCGATGGCGTCGGTGAGGCGACGGAACGCACGGATCTCAGGCATGGTGCCGACGGTATGCCGGGAGGCCCGGTGCCGGTCCCAGGGACCGGCACCGGGCCTCCCGTCCGCACTACTCCTCGACGACCTCCGCCAGCTCGAACGGCTCCACCAGCAGCGCGTCGCCGCCGGCGGCGACGTCCACCCGCACGGTGTCGCCGTCCCGGACGTCCCCGGCCAGGATCGCCCGCGCCAGCTGGTCGTCGATCTGCCGCTGCATGAGGCGGCGGAGCGGCCGCGCCCCGTACACCGGGTCGTACCCGCGCTCGGCGAGCCAGCCGCGGGCCTGCGGGGTGACCGCGAGCTCCAGCCGGCGGTCGGAGAGTCGGCGTGCCAGCCGGTCGACGTAGAGCGAGACGATCTGCCCGAGGTCCTCTTCCGTGAGCGCCTGGAACACGACCATGTCGTCGAGCCGGTTGATGAACTCGGGCCGGAAGGCCTGCTGGACCAGCTCGCGCACCGCGGTCTCGCGCTCCTCGGGGGTCAGGGACATGTCGGTCAGGAACTGCGAACCGAGGTTCGACGTCAGCACCATGATCGTGTTCCGGAAGTCGACCGTGCGGCCCTGCCCGTCGGTGAGCCGACCGTCGTCGAGCACCTGGAGCAGCACGTCGAAGACCTCGGGGTGCGCCTTCTCGACCTCGTCGAGCAGGATCACCGAGTACGGGCGACGACGGACGGCCTCGGTGAGCTGCCCGCCGGCCTCGTACCCGACGTACCCGGGCGGGGCGCCGATGAGCCGCGCGACGGAGTGCTTCTCGCCGTACTCGCTCATGTCGATGCGGACGAGGGCCTTCTCGTCGTCGAACAGGAACTCGGCGAGCGCCTTCGCGAGCTCGGTCTTGCCCACGCCGGTCGGCCCGAGGAACAGGAACGACCCGGTCGGACGGTCCGGGTCGGAGATGCCGGCGCGCGTGCGTCGGACGGCCTCGGACACGGTGCTGACGGCGGTGCGCTGCCCGATGATCCGGCGGCCGAGCTCGCGCTCCAGGTGCAGCAGCTTCTCGGTCTCGCCCTGCAGCAGGCGTCCGAGCGGGATGCCCGTCCACTGCGCGATCACGGCGGCGATGTCCTCGTCGGTGACGCTGTCGTTCACCATCCGGTCGGCGGACTCGGCCTGCTCGGCGGCGGCCAGCTCGGCCTCGATCCGCGGGAGCTCCGCGTACCGGATGCGCGAGACGGTCTCGAAGTCGTTCTCGCGGTTCGCCTTCGCCTCGGCCATGTTCAGCTCGTCGATGCGCTGCTTCAGCTCACCGATGCGGTTCAGGGACGCCCGCTCGGCCTGCCAGCGGGTCTCGAGCTCACCGAGCCGTTCCTCGCGGGACTGCAGCTCGGCGCGCAGGGTCGACAGCCGGGCTTTCGAGGCGTCGTCCTTCTCCTGCTTCAGGGCGAACTCCTCGACGCGCAGCCGGTCGACGCTCCGCTTGAGCTCGTCGATCTCGACCGGGCTGGAGTCGATCTCCATGCGCAGGCGCGACGCTGCCTCGTCGATGAGGTCGATCGCCTTGTCGGGCAGCTGGCGCCCGGAGATGTACCGGTTCGACAGGCTCGCCGCGGCCACGAGCGCGGAGTCGTTGATCGTCACCTTGTGGTGGGCCTCGTAGCGCTCCTTGAGCCCGCGGAGGATCGCCACGGAGTCCTCGACGCTCGGCTCCCCCACGTAGACCTGCTGGAAGCGACGCTCGAGGGCGGCGTCCTTCTCGATGTACTGCCGGTACTCGTCGAGCGTCGTCGCCCCGATCATCCGCAGCTCACCGCGCGCCAGCATCGGCTTGAGCATGTTCGACGCGGCCACGGAGCCCTCGCCACCACCGGCGCCCATGAGCGTGTGCAGCTCGTCGATGAACGTGATGACCTGCCCGTCGGAGTCGTTGATCTCCTTGAGCACGGCCTTGAGTCGTTCCTCGAACTCGCCGCGGTACTTCGCGCCGGCGATGAGCGAGGAGATGTCGAGGGACACGAGCCGCTTGTCCTTGAGGGAGTCGGCGACGTCGCCGGCCACGATGCGCTGCGCGAGCCCCTCGACGACGGCGGTCTTGCCGACCCCGGGCTCGCCGATGAGCACCGGGTTGTTCTTGGTGCGGCGCGTCAGCACCTGCGAGACGCGCCGGATCTCGGCGTCGCGGCCGATCACGGGGTCGAGCTTGCCGCTCTTCGCGATCGCCGTCAGGTCGACGCCGTACTGCTCGAGGGCGGTCTTCTGCTGCTCCGCAGAGTCAGGAGCGCCCTGGAGGTTCGCCATGCGTTGTCGTCCTTTCGTTGCGGTGGTCGTGTGGTCACGAAGCCCTCGGACTCACTTGAGTCCCACTGGCTCAAGTTTACAACGCTGGCAGTCATTCCGCTTCGCGCGATCGTACGTTCACGATGCCGACGGCACTCACCGCGGCGCCGGCCAGCAGCAGGACGGCCATCACGACCATGGCGCGGTGGACCCCGCCGACGCTCACCTCGCCGCCGAGCACGACACCGGCCAGCGCCACCATCACGAGGCCGGCGATCCGGGCGACCGCGTTGTTGACCGCCGACCCGACGCCGGCTTCGGACTGCGGCACGGATCCGAGCACCGCGCTCGTCAGCGGCGTGACCATGAGCGTGATGCCGAGCCCGACGAGCACGAGCCCCGGCAGGACCGCGAACCAGTACCCCGACGGGTCGTCGCCCACCGTGAGCATGAGCAGCGCACCGGCAGCGGCGACCGCGGGACCCGCCGCCATGAACCACCGCGGGCCGAAGCGTCCCGCCAGGCCACCGACCGTCGTGGAGAGCAGCAGGAGCACCACGGTCGGGGGCAGCGTCGCCAGGCCGGCGAGCCACGCGGGGAACGCCCACACCTCCTGCAGGAACAGGGTGATGACGAAGAAGACCATGCCGAGCGCGCCGTAGATCGACAGCGTCGCGATGTTGCCGACCGCGAAGTTCCTGGCGCGGAACAGCTCGAGCGGCACCAGCGGGGCGCCCGAGGTCCGCGTCACCCGGAGCTCCCACGGCACGAACGCCAGCAGCGCAGCTCCACCGAGGACCAGCGCCGCGACGACCACCGGCGATCCCCAGCCCAGGCGCTCCTGCTCGATCAACCCGAGCACCACGCCGCCGACCCCGACCACGGCGAGCACCGCCCCGACGACGTCCACGCGCGGACGGTGTCCGGCCACCACGTCCCCGTTGATCCGACGGACGAGCGGGATCGTCACCGCGATCGGCACCGCGGTGACCACGAAGATCCACCGCCAGCCGATGCCGTCCACGATCAGCCCGCCCACGACCGGGCCGAGGATCGACGCCGCGCTCGACCACGCCGTCCACGTGCCGATCGCCTTCGCCTGCGCCGCACCACGGAACGCCGCCACGATGAGTGCGAGGGCGCTCGGGGTGACGAGCGCACCGCCGACGCCCTGCAGTGCTCGCGCGACGATGAGGACCTCGCCCGTGGGGGCGATCGCGCACACGATGGAGGCGATGCCGAACACGACGAGCCCCCACGTGATGATCCGAACCCGGCCGAACAGGTCCGACAGTGAGCCGGCGACGAGGATGAGCGACCCGAGCGTCACCAGGTACGCGTCGACGGTCCACTGCTGCACGACCAGTCCCCCGCCGAGCTCCGTCCGGATCGCCGGCAGGGCGACGTTCACCACGCTGGAGTCGAGCCCCACCACGAACGAGGACAGGATCGCGACGACGAGCACCACGCGGCGGTCGTCACGGAGCGGCGCGGTGTGCGCCGGCGCGGACGAGGAGGTCATGCCGTCATCATCCGCCTGTCGGCGCTCCGCCGCGCCCGGGCATGACGAAGCCCGCGTGCACAGCGCCGGGCATGACGAAGCCCCGGTGTGGGATCACCGGGGCTTCAGCAACGGGGCAGGGCCGGATCAGATCCGGTGGTCTGTGGTGGCGCTCGGCTGTGCCGAGGGGCCGGGGTTCACGACGGGGGCCTGGGAGACCACCGGCGTCTGCGGGACCGTGGGGTCGGCGGTGGCGTTCTGGACCGTGCCGTCGGCGTTCTTGGTCTTCTTGTCGTCGATGTCCATCTCCTTCTTGAAGATGTTGATCGACTGGCCGAGGCCCTTGGCGAGGGCCGGGAGCTTCGTCGCACCGAACAGCAGCACCACGATGCCGAGGATGATCAGCAGGTGCATACCGGTGAGGTTTCCGAGCATCATGACTCCTTGATTCTGGAACTGTTCGCCGTCAGCGGGTCATCGTCGATCCACCCGGCGGAAGCCCGTGTGCGTCCCATCGTAACTCGGTCGCGGCCGGATGCCCAGAACAGAGGGTCGACGGTCACCTCGCGCTCAGGAACCCGATCAGTAGGCGCCTCGGGACCGCAGCACCGACGGGATCGTCCGCGCGAGGATCACCAGGTCGTGCACGAAGGACCAGTTCTCGACGTAGTGCAGGTCGAGCCGGACCCCGTCGGCCCAGTCGAGGTCGGACCGGCCGCTCACCTGCCAGAGCCCGGTGATGCCCGGCGTGACCAGGAGCCGGCGATCGGCGAAGTCCTCGTACAGGGCGACCTCGCGCGGCAGCGCTGGACGGGGTCCGACCAGGCTCATCGTGCCGACGAGCACGTTCCACAGCTGCGGGAGCTCGTCGAGCGAGGTCCGGCGGAGGAACGCCCCGACGCGCGTGACCCGGGGGTCGTCCTTCATCTTGAACAGCGGTCCGGCGCCCTCGTTCTCCTCGTGCAGGGCCGCCATCCGGGCTTCGGCGTCCACGCACATGGTCCGGAACTTCAGGATGGAGAACTCCGTGGCACCCCGCCCCACCCGGGTCTGCCGGAAGAACACCGGCCCGCCGTCGTCGAGCCGGATCACGAGCGCGATCACGGCGAAGACGGGCGCGAGCAGCAGCAACCCGGTGCCGGCACCGACCACGTCGAGCACCCGCTTGCCGAACCGGCGCGTGTACACGGGCGTCTCGACGTGCATCAGCGGCAGGCCGTCGACCGGTCGCTCGTGGACCCGCCCGGCTGCGACGTCCGCGATCGGCGACGAGACCACGAGTTCGACGCCGCGCTCCTCGAGCTGCCACCCGAGCCGCCGGAGTCGCTCGTGTCCGCCGGTGATCGCGCCGGCGACGACCACGGCGGTGACGCCGGCGTCCTGCGCCAGGTCGAGCACGTCGGCGACCCGACCGACGACCGGCGCCGTCGCCGAACCCAGCGCCACCTCGGAACCCGAGGGCTCGCAGTCGGTGACGACGGCACGGACCCGGTACCCGGCGCCCGGACTGCTCGCGATCCGACGGCCGACGTAGCGGACGTCCTCGAGGTCACCGACGAGCAGGACGTCCATCAGCCGGTCACCGGCAGCGCGACGTCGGGCCAGGCGCGTCCGGACGACCTTGCGCCCGACGACGAGCAGCAGGAGCCCGACCGGGAACGCGATCGCGACGTACCCCCGCGCGATGTCGATGCTCGCTGCGTAGGCCGTGACGGCGACGAGGGCACCGGTGACCAGGCTGGCGGTGACGAGCCGGCGGTACTCGTCCCCGCCGACCCCGGCGATGCGCGGGTCACGGGTCCGGAAGGCGGAGAGCATGGCCATCCAGACCACGACGACCGCCGGGGCGACCAGGATCTCCAGCCGCCCGGCGTCCACCGCACCGCGGGAGATCTCCCAGGGGAACCGGGCGAAGTGCGCGACGGCGAAGGCGATCAGGAGCAGGACGAGGTCGACGGCAGCGACCCCGCCACCGCCTGCCCGACGACGGAGCCTGCGAGGCACGCGAGGCGTGCGCGTCGACGCAGTGGTGGGCGTTTCGGGGAGCACGCGGATCGCGAGTGACATCGAGGACCTCCTACGAGCGGGAAGGAGGTCGTCCGTCCCGTGCGCCGAGACCGCGGGGTTCCGGTCACCAGCGGCGCAGAACCCAGGATATCACCCCGGAATATCGCACATCAACGGCTGAGTGCCCGGTCCAGGGACCACATGGCAGGGCCGTCGATGAGCCGTGGGACATCGGCCTCGGTCACGCCCTGCAGGCGGTAGGACACCCGCTCCCCCGGCAGCAGGGTCATGAACCCGCGGTCGACCGTGCCCTCCGGCTGCACGCGGTCGGGCTGCAGGAGCAGGTCCCGCACGAGCGACTCGGCCTCGACGACGAGCTCGAGCCCGGCGCCGTCCTCGGCCTCCGAGAACGAGGCCCGGTAGTGCGCGGGCTGCCAGCGCATGTCCTGGTCCGGCGACGGGGTCCAGACGGCGCGACGCCAGTCCATGTCCGCGACGACGAGTTCACCGACGCGGTCCTGCACGATGCCGACCGACTCGGGCAGGGTGACGACCCCGACACCCGCGCCGTCGAGCCGCACGGGCAGGTGCACCTCGGCCAGGGTCTGCCCGGCCATGTCGATCCGCCGCACCCGCACGACGCTGTCGAGGCCCCGCCGGGTCGAGCGCACGACGACCTCGATCGGTGCCACCGGACGGTCGATGACCGCGGTGTCCCCACGTGCCGTGGACCCGGCCGTGTCGGGGACCGGCAGGGACGCGGTGGACTGGTCCGAGCCTCCAGTCCGGCCAGCCGTGTCCGCGGGCGCACCACCGGGCGCGACCCGCACCGTGGAGACCGGACGGATGGCCAGCAGGACGTCGTCGTACAGGCGGCGCAGCTCGTGCGCGAGCGGCTTCAGCCGCCCCGCCGAGTCGATGGCCGACCACGACGACACCGGCCACAGGTCGTTGAGCTGCCAGACGATGACGCCCGTGTTCCGCGGCCAGTGCGAGCGCCAGTGCTCCACGCCCGTCGCGATCGCGCGCGCCTGCTGCAGCTGCGTGAGCCAGTGCCAGCGGTCCAGGTCGCCGTCGGGGACGGTGCCGAACCGGGGCTCCAGTCCGCGTGCCAGCTTGCCCATGCCGTCGGCGGCCTTCTGGTGGTGCACGACCCCTGGCGACGTCGGCGTCATCGGGTCGTCCGACACGGCGTCGCGGAGCGTGCGCCAGGCGGGCGGCGCCTGCCAGCCGAACTCCGAGACGAAGCGCGGCACCCAGTCGCGGTAGTGGTCGTCGGACACCCGGTTCCAGACGTCCCACGAGTGGTGGGTCTCGTGGTCGACGTCGTTCGCCGGCAGCGACTCGGAACCGGACCACGGCGACGCGACCGTGTAGAAGCGCGACGGGTCGACGGCGTCCACGATCGTCGGCAGCAGGTCGAGGTAGTAGTCGAGCCCCCAGCCGCGCTCCCCGAGCTCGTCGGCCCAGCCGTCGGCGTCGTGCAGCCAGATGTTCTCGTTGTTGCCGTTCCAGACCACGAGCGACGGGTGGCGCGAGAGCCGGGCGACGTTGTCCCTGGCCTCGGCGACGACCTCGCTGCGGAGCGGTTCGTCCTCGGGGTAGGCGGAGCAGGCGAACGGGAAGTCCTGCCACACGAGCAGGCCGAGCTCGTCGCAGACCTCGTAGAAGTCGTGCGACTCGTAGACGCCCCCGCCCCACACCCGCACCAGGTTGGCGTTGAGGTCGGCGGCCGCTGCGAGACGGCCCTGGTACCGCTGCCGGTCGACCCGCGACACGATCACGTCGTCCGGGATCCAGTTCACGCCGCGGACGTCGATGAGCGTGCCGTTGACGTGGATGTTGAACGGGCGGCCGATCTGGTCGGGCGTGGTGTCGATGCGCGTCGACCGGAAGCCGGTGCGGAAGGTCTGCCGGTCGAGGACCTCGCCCTCCACGGTCTGCAGCTCGACGAACACGTCGTACAGCGGCTGCGCGCCGTAGCCGCGCGGCCACCAGAGCCGGGCTTCGGGGATCCGGACCGTCACGACGGTCTCGTCCTCCTTCGGGGTGACCTGGGCGCGGGACCGCTGGCGGGTCTTCGTGCCCTCGACGGTCTCGCCGGACACGGTCACGACGAGCACCAGGTCGTCGTCCTCGCCGTCCTGGTCGAGGTCGTTCATGCCGGAGCGCTCGAACGCGATGTGGGCGTCGAGCACGCCCTCGCCCGCCTCGACGTCGACGAGCGGACGGACGTCGCGCAGGCGTGCGGTCGACCAGCGCTCGATCGCGACGTCACGCCAGGGGCCGCTGGTCACCGCGGTCAGGCCCCAGTCCCAGCCGAAGTTCGACGCCATCTTCCGCACGTACGGGAACGGCTCGTCGTACGGGCCCGGCATGCTGCCTGCCCGGGCGGCGACCCGGCCGGCCTCGCGGTACGGCGACTCGAACAGGACCTCGAGCTCGCGCTCGGTGGCCGCGTTGCTGCCGCCCGTCGCGTCGAGCAGGTCGAAGCGGTAGCGCCGGTGCATGTTCCTGGTGGCACCGATCTGCACGCCGTCGACGGTCAGCTCCGTCACCGTGTCCAGGCCGTCGCAGACCAGGTCCACGCGCTCGTGGCCGCGCGGGTCGACGTCGATGGTGCGGCGGTACGTCCAGTCCGATCGACCGACCCAGCGGGTGGCGGCTTCGTTCCGGTCGTGGGTCGGGTCCGGCAGCAGGCCCTCGCGCTGCAGGTCCGTGTGCACCTGGCCCGGGACCGTCGCGGGGATCCCGGCGCCGCGCAGGGCGTCGCGCACCTCGCTGGGCACACCGGCCGGGGCGTTGTCCTCGACGATCGAGACCGTCCAGGCGTCGAGGAGTTCCTCGCGGTCGAGGGTCATGCGGGGTCCTTCTCTGGACGGGCCGCTGGGCGGTCCGCCGCGGTCGGGCCCGTCTCGGTTCCGTCCCGGGGCCGGTCAACGGCCTGGAGGCACGGCACCGGTCGTCCGGGCGTCGTCGCGTCGCGCGCGCGGAGCGTCGACGGCCCGCGCACGATGGGTGCTCCGCGATGGTAGTACGGGTTGCCATCCGGAACACGTGTACCGCCCGAGCGTGGCAGGTTGGTGTCGTGATCACCGTCGAACTCGCCAAGACCCTCCGCGACGCGGGACTCCGCTGGCACCCCGAGACCGGGGACCGGTTCGTCATCGACAAGCCCGGTGTGGACGAGGACGTCTACACCGTCTCCGAGATGACCGTCGAGCGCCACGACCACCCCTCCGGCACGATCCTCGGCTTCAACGGGACGACCGAGTGGGCCCTCGACTCCGTCACTGCGGACGAGTCGCTCTGGCTGCCCCGCGAGGACCAGCTCCGCGAGCTCCTCGGGCCGGCGTTCATCGGCCTGACGCGGGTCGCCGCCGGCGAGCGGGTCGTGCACACCGTCACCGCGACGATCGCCGGGGTCGACCGCACGTTCGCGGCGGAGGACCCGGCGATCGCGTACGGGCAGGCGTTGGCGGCGTACATCGCGGCGGCGTTGGCGTAACGGACCATCCCATCGACCCCGAGCCTGGGTGTTGCTGGGGTGCGCGTCGGGTGCGGGCTGGTTGTCTGGAGCCATGACCGTTCCGAACATCACACTCAACGACGGCAAGACCATCCCGCAGCTCGGCTTCGGTGTGTTCCAGATCGATCCCTCCGAGACGAAGGCCGCCACGCTGGCCGCGCTCGAGGTCGGCTACCGCCACATCGACACTGCCGAGATGTACGGCAACGAGAAAGAGGTGGGCGAGGCCATCGCGGAGTCCGGCATCGACCGCTCCGAGATCTTCGTCACCTCGAAGCTCAACAACGGCTTCCACGACCACGACCTCGCGCTGGAGAACGGCAAGAAGTCGGCCGACCTGCTCGGCGGCTACACCGACCTCTTCCTCATCCACTGGCCGCTCCCGACCGTGTCGGACTTCGTCCCCACGTGGAAGGCCTTCGAGGAGCTCTACGCCGCCGGCACCGCCCGCTCCATCGGCGTCTCGAACTTCCAGGCGCACCACCTGCGTCGCCTGATCGCCGAGACGAACGTGCCGCCGGCTGTCAACCAGATCGAGGTGCACCCGTACCTCGCGCAGGACGAGCTCCGCGCCGTCGACCGTGAGCTCGGCATCGCGACCGAGGCCTGGTCCCCGATCGCCCAGGGCCTCGTGCTCGACGACGAGACCATCGTCCGCATCGCCGGCGCCGTCGAGAAGACCCCGGCACAGGTCGTCCTCCGCTGGCACATCCAGCGCGGCGACATCGTCTTCCCGAAGTCCGTCACCCGTGCCCGCGTCGAGGAGAACTTCGCGATCTTCGACTTCGAGCTCTCGGACGAGGACATGACGGACATCACCACGCTCGACAAGGGACACCGCACGGGTCCCGACCCCGACACGTTCGACTACGTCCCGGCCTGATCACCGGAACGACCAAGGGCGGCTGCGCATCTGCGCAGCCGCCCTTCGGCATCTCCGGAGCCGACCCCGGGCCTGGCCCGGCCGGGTCGGGTCGCTCAGGGTCGTCGCGACGCCGTGACCGTGAAGCGGTCGGTCCGCAGGACCTGACGGGTCGGCCCGACGGCCTTCTCGAGCACCGGCCGGTAGCGCAGGTGCGAGTTCCAGACGCACCACAGCTCTCCCCCGGACTGGAGGATCGTGGCCGCGTTCCGGAACATCGCCTCGGCCGCGTCGGTGCTCACCGTGGTGTCCGCGTGGAACGGCGGGTTGCACAGCACCAGCTGCGCCGACCCCTCGTCGAGCTCGTCACCCGCGTCGCTCCGCACGGTGCTGACCCGGTCACCGACGCCGTTCAGGTCCGCCGTCATCCGCGTGCTCCGCACCGCCGCCGATGACACGTCCGTCGCGATGACCCGGATCGCCGGACGCCGACGGGCGATCTCCGTCGCGATCACGCCGTTGCCGCTGCCCAGGTCGACGGCCACGCGGGCGGTGGGCACCGCGGCGTCCATCGCCTCGATCAGCACGCGCGTACCGAGGTCGAGGGACGCGCCGGCGAAGACCCCACCGTGAGCCGCGATCGTGATCCCGAGTTCGTCCAGGTGCACCTGCTTGGGCCACGGCGACGTGATGGCGGCACGGTTCGCCGCGGCGGTCAGCGGGTCCTGCGCGACGAGCAGCCGGGACTTCGCACGCCCCCGTGACGCCACGACGTCACCGAACGACCGCCGGAGCACGTCGTTCTGCGACAGCGTCATGAACTTGGTCCGCCCACCCGCGAGCAGCACGACGTCCGGGGCGGCGAAGCGAGCGACCGCGCGGGCGATCTCGTCCAGGCGGTCGTGCGACTTCGTCAGCCGGAGCAGCACGAGTCGGGCGTCGCGGAAGGCGTCTTCGAACGAGTCGGGATGGTGGAACCCGCGCAGGCCGAACGTCCCCGCGTTGGCCTGCAGCGCGCGCTGTCCGACGAGGGAGTCCTGCACCACCCGGACGTTCGAGGCTCCGTGCAGGGCGATGAGGCCGAGCGTCAGGAACCCGCGGACGTCGTCGACCACGACGACGGCCCCCGGGGCTCGGACCGCGTCCCCGTGGACGTGCGGTGCCTCGTCGAGCATGAACCGGTCCGTGCCGTCGAGGGCGATGAGGTCCGGCTCGTCGTCGGGGTCGCGGCGGAAGCGGTCGGCGAAGTCTGGCACCGCGTCAGCGTACCGGGGGCCACTGGGACGGCCGTTTCCATGGCACCCGGCATACCCTCGGTTCCAAATATCACATGTGAATATGCTACTGGTTCCCCACCTACAAGGAGCCCACATGGCACCCTCCCCCTTCCGCACCACCGCGTTGGTCTGCGGCATCGTCACCGCATCGCTCGGAGTCGGCCTGTTGACGCCCGTCGCCGCGACCGCCGCGACCACCGCGAGCCCGGCACCGACCGCCGCGACCGCGGCCAGTCCGGCACCGACCGCCAGCGCACCCGCGGGCGATGCGTCGACCAACGAGTACCCCGAGTTCGCGGACATCCCGATCGACCCGTCCCTCCCCCCTCTCGAGGTCCTGCAGGACTGGAGTACGCCCTACGGCTCCCGCGTCCTCGCTGGCTACTCCAACGGCGACGACATCTGGCTCATGATGGGCGACCGTGTGCTGGACAGGACGAACTGGGGTGCGGCGTTCTTCCTCACGGTCCCGAACGTGTACAAGGACGCCGACCTCGAGGTGGTCCGGATCCACACCGCCGAAGACGGCACCCGGACGCGGAGCGATCGCCTCCCGATGCCCCGCGGCATCACCGTCGAGGGGCTGGAGCGGAAGAACCACTTCGAGCCGGGCGTCACGCCGTTCGCCGGCAGCGCGACCTCGGGCGCCACGATCGTCGCGACCGACACCGGTTCCGGCGACGAACTCTTCACGACCACGGCCAGCACCACCCGCGACGGCACCGGGACGTGGAGCGCCGAAGCGGAGCTCAGCGACGCCGAGCACACGATCACGCTCACCCAGACGACGCCTGACGGTCGCAAGAACGAACTGCGCGACATCCGCTTCACCCCGGGTGACGCCGATGCCCCGGCCGCACCCACGCTCGACACGAACGAGCGTCGTCTCAACGGGGACTTCGTCCTGACCGGCCAGTTCGACGCCGACACGAAGTCGGTCGTCGTCGAGGACGAAGCCGGCGAGAAGATCGCGACCGCCGCACTCACCGTGACCGGGTACGTCGCCACGATCCCGCAGGACCGCATCGGCACGACCGTCTACGTCGTCGCCCACTCCGAGAAGGGCACACCCTCCACCCGCACCGCGGCGCAGCTCCAGCAGCTGCCCACCGACGCCTCCGTCGCCGCCCCCTCACTCCGGGACGTCATGGTCTACCCGAACGGCCGCGTGCAGGTCGTCGGCGAGCGGGACGACGCGCCCGGCCTCTGGGTCCTCGACGGCGACCGCGTCGTGTCAGGCGTCCTGAACAAGGAAGGGTGGAGCTACACCATCCCGGCCGACGAGACCGCCAAGCAGATCGACATCGTGAACCTCAGCATGGACGGTACACGGTACGGCGCGACCTCCGAGCGAGTGCACCTGCCCCGCCTCCTCAAGGTCGAGGGGGTCGCCGAGGAGAACACCTACGAGCCCGGGACCCACGCGTTCTCCGGCAGCGCCGAGGCCGGCGCGACGATCACCGCGACCGACCAGGACGGCAACGAGCTGTTCTCCACCGAGGCCTCGGGTGCACGCTCCGGCGTCGGCTCCTGGAGCGCGGACGCCGACCTCGCCAGCTCCGCCGGGTACAAGGTGACCTTCACGCAGACCACCACGGACGGCCGCACCTCAGTCATGCAGGACATCGCGTTCGCCGCCGACGAGGACGCCACACCGCGTGACCTCACCCTCACCTCGCACCAGTCAGGGACGTTCACACCGGGGAACCAGCGCTTCACCGGCACCGCGACCCCTGGCGCGACCGTGACCTTCAACCCAGCCGGCTTCGACCCCAGCAACGCCCGCTACGACCTCACCACGACCGCGAACTCCACCGGCGCCTGGACGATCGAACGCAGCCTCGCCGACTCGCAGTACAAGAACGCGGCATTCCGGCAGGACACAGCCGGCGACGTCATCAAGCAGATCAAGACCACACTCACCCCAGAGGTGAAGGACGCCACACCGCGTGACCTCACCCTCACCTCGCACCAGTCAGGGACGTTCACACCGGGGAACCAGCGCTTCACCGGCACCGCGACCCCCGGCGCGACCGTGACCTTCAACCCAGCCGGCTTCGACCCCAGCAACGCCCGCTACGACCTCACCACGACCGCGAACTCCACCGGCGCCTGGACGATCGAGCGCAGCCTCGCCGACTGGCAGTACAAGGACGCGGCATTCCGGCAGGACACTGCCGGCGACGTCATCAAGCAGATCAAGACCACACTCACCCCAGAGGTGAAGGACGCCACACCGCGTGACCTCACCCTCACCTCGCACCAGTCAGGGACGTTCACACCGGGGAACCAGCGCTTCGCCGGCACCGCGACCCCCGGCGCGACCGTGACCTTCAACCCAGCCGGCTTCGACCCCAGCAACGCCCGCTACGACCTCACCACGACCGCGAACTCCACCGGCGCCTGGACGATCGAGCGCAGCCTCGCCGACTGGCAGTACAAGGACGCGGCGTTCCGGCAGGACACTGCCGGCGACGTCGTCAAGCAGATCACGACCCCCCTGACCCCGGAGTCCTGACCCGCAGCACGACGAACGCCCCGGACAGCAGTGCTGGCCGGGGCGTTCCTCGTGCATGCGACGCTCCGGTCGCCGTCAGTGCGGTCCGCGGTACAACACGATCTGCGTGTTCCGCTGCGGCCGGGCGCCGGCCCGCAGCGAGATCGCCGCACCGGACGCCGTCGCCGCGAACACGCGTGCGCCCGGACGGCTGATCAGCTGGTCCGCGAGTGCCCGCTCGAGCTCGCGCACCCGGTCCCGCAGCACCGTGTTCTCGTTCTCGAGTTCCAGCACCCGCCGGATGCCCTCCAGGGACACCCCCTCGGAGCCGAGCCGTGCGATCTCCCGCAGCTGCACCACGTCCCGCATCGAGTACCGACGCGACCCACCGCGCGTCCGCCCCGGCACGACCAGGCCGAGCCGGTCGTACTGCCGCAGCGTCTGCGGGTGCATCTCCGCCAGCTCCGCGGCGACCGCGATCGCGAAGACGGGCGAGTTCTCGTCCATGTCGGTCATGGGGCTTCCTTCCGTCGTTCGCGTGGTCCTGGAAATCAGACTGGAGGCTCGGTGCGGGTTCCTGACGGAGCCGCACCGAGCCTCCTGGCCGGGTGTGCTGGTAGTGCTGTCTAGCTGCGCGCCTTGGCGAGCAGGTCCTCACGGGGGTCCTCGTCCGGCAGTGCGGCGGCGAGTGCCTCGACGGCCTCGCGCGCCTTGTCCGACAGGTGCGACGGCACCGCGACCTGGACGGTGGCGAGCAGGTCGCCCGTGCCGTCCTTCGTCACGACGCCGCGTCCCTTGACGCGGAGGACACGACCCGAGGGCGTACCCTGCGCGACCCGGAGCTTGACGGGCTCACCACCGAGCGTCGGCACCTGGATCGTGGCTCCGAGCGCTGCCTCGACGAACGTCACGGGGACGTCCACGCGGAGGTGCTGCCCGTCGCGCTCGAAGACCGGGTGCTTGCGGACGTGCACCAGCACGACCAGGTCGCCGGCGTCGCCGCCGTCGGGCGAGGGCTCGCCCCGACCACGCAACCGGATCTTCTGCCCGTCGGCGACGCCCGCGGGGATGCGGACGTTGACCGGGCGGCCGTTGCCCTGCGACAGCTTGATCGTGTCGCCGGCGATGGCCGTCGTGAAGTCCAGGGTCGTCGACGCGGTGACGTCGCGGCCCTTGGACGGACCACCGAAGCCGCGGTAGCCCCCGGAGGGCTGGCCGAAACCAGCCCCGCTGGCGCCCCCGCCGAACATGCCGCCGAGGATGTCCTCGAAGCCGCCGCCCTGGCCGAAGCGGACGCGCTGTCCACCGCCGCCGGGCTGGCCGCCGCCACCGAACATCCCGCCGAAGACGTCCTCGAACCCGCCGCCCTGACCCGGGCCACCCGCGGTGAAGCGGGCGCCCGAGCCCATGGCACGGACCTGGTCGTACTCGGCGCGCTGTTCCTTGTCGGAGAGCACCGAGTAGGCCTCGCTGATCTCCTTGAACTTCGCCTCGGCCGCAGCGTCACCCGGGTTGGAGTCCGGGTGGAACTGCCGCGCGAGCTTGCGGTAGGTCTTCTTCAGGTCGGCGTCTGACGCCTTCTTGTCGACGCCGAGGACCGCGTAGAAGTCCTTGTCGAACCAGTCCTGACTGGCCACGGCTACCTACCTTCTTCTTCCATGTCCGAGCGCTCCCCGGCTCAGGCCGGGACCGCCACGGCGACCTTGGCCGCTCGGATGACGCGCTCACCGAGCTTGTAGCCCGGCTCGACGACGTCCGCCACGGTCTGGCCGGTGGCGCCCGGGGTGGGGAGCTGGACGATCGCCTCGTGGATGTTCGGGTCGAAGGCCTCGCCCTTCTCGCCGATCTGGACGAGCTTGAACTTCTCGAAGCCGCCGCGGATCTTCTGGCCGATGACCTGCATGGGGCCCTCGGTCAGGTCGCCGTGGGCCTCGGCGCGGCTCAGGTCGTCGAGCGCCGGGAGGAGTGCACGCACGACCTCGGCGATCGCGACCTCGCGGTTGGCCTCACGGTCACGCTCGACGCGCTTCCGGAAGTTCACCAGCTCGGCCTGCGCACGGAGCATGTCCGTCCGCATCTCGGCGACCAGGTCGCGGTCGCTCGCGGACAGGCCGTCCTCGGCGATGCCGCGGGCGGCGTCGTCGAGCAGGGCCTGGTCCTCGGGGCTCAGGTCGCTCGGCACCTCGACGTCGGGACCCTCGGCCTCGATGAGGTCCTCCGGCTGCTCCGCGTTCGTGGCGTCGCCCTCGACCTGGGGCTCCGGCTCGTTCTGGACGTTGTCGTCGTTGGCGTTCTTGTCGTCAGCCATCGCTTACTTCTTGTCCTTGTCGTCCTCGTCGTCCACGACCTCGGCGTCGACGATGTCCTCGTCGTTGCCGTCCTGGGGCTGCTCGCCCGCACCCTCGGCACCCGGGGCACCGGCAGCGCCGGCATCCTGCTGGGAGTAGATGGCCTGGCCGAGCTTGCCCTGCGACTCGTTGAGCTTGTCGTAGGCGGTCTTGACCGCGTCGTCGTCCTCACCCGCGAGGGCGGACTTCAGCGCGTCGACGTCGGCCTGCACCTCGGACTTGACGTCCGCGGGGAGCTTCTCGTCGTTCTCCTTGATAAGCTTCTCGATCGAGTAGACGAGCTGCTCGGCCTGGTTGCGACGCTCGTTGGCCTCACGACGGGCCTTGTCCTCGGCCGCGTGCTCCTCGGCTTCGCGGACCATGCGCTCGATGTCCTCCTTCGGCAGCGACGAACCGCCGGAGATGACCATCGACTGCTCCTTGCCGGTGCCCTTGTCCTTCGCGGACACGTGCACGATGCCGTTGGCGTCGATGTCGAAGGTGACCTCGACCTGCGGCACGCCACGCGGGGCCGGCGCGATGCCGGTCAGCTCGAAGGTGCCGAGCGCCTTGTTGTCGCGGGTGAACTCGCGCTCGCCCTGGAAGACCTGGATCGCGACCGACGGCTGGTTGTCGTCAGCGGTCGTGAAGGTCTCACTGCGCTTGGTCGGGATCGCGGTGTTGCGGTCGATGAGCTTCGTCATCAGGCCGCCCTTGGTCTCGATGCCGAGCGAGAGCGGCGTGACGTCGATGAGCAGGACGTCCTTGCGCTCGCCCTTGAGGACACCGGCCTGCAGTGCGGCGCCGACGGCGACGACCTCGTCCGGGTTCACGCCCTGGTTCGGCGACTTGCCACCGGTCAGCGACTTGACGACCTCGGCCACGGCGGGCATGCGGGTCGAGCCACCGACGAGGACCACGTGCGCGATGTCGTTGACCGACACACCCGCTTCCTTGATGACGTCGTTGAAGGGCTTCTTGGTGCGGTCCAGCAGGTCGGAGGTCATCTGCTCGAACTGGGCGCGCGAGATGGTCTCGTCGAGGTTCAGCGGGCCGTTGGCCGTCAGCGTCAGGTACGGGAGCTGGATGTTCGCCGACATCTGCGACGACAGTTCCTTCTTGGCCTGCTCAGCGGCTTCCTTGAGACGCTGCTTCGCGATCTTGTCCGTGGACAGGTCGACGCCGTGCTCGTCCTTGAACTTCTTGACGAGGTGGTCGACGATGCGCTGGTCCCAGTCGTCGCCGCCGAGGCGGTTGTCGCCGGAGGTCGAGCGGACCTGGATCGTGGAGAAGTCGTCGTCCTTGCCCACCTCGAGCAGGGAGACGTCGAACGTGCCGCCACCGAGGTCGAAGACCAGGATGAGCTCGTCTTCCTTGCCCTTGTCGAGGCCGTAGGCCAGAGCGGCCGCGGTCGGCTCGTTGATGATGCGCAGGACGTTGAGGCCGGCGATCTCACCGGCGTCCTTCGTGGCCTGGCGCTCGGCGTCGTTGAAGTACGCCGGGACGGTGATGACCGCGTCGGTGACGTCCTCACCGAGGTACTGCTCGGCGTCGCGCTTGAGCTTGCCGAGGGTACGGGCCGAGATCTCCTGCGGCGTGTACTTCTTGCCGTCGATGTCCGTCGTCCAGTCGGTGCCGATGTGGCGCTTCACGCTGGCGATGGTGCGGTCGACGTTCGTGACTGCCTGACGCTTCGCGGTCTCACCGACGAGGACTTCCCCGTCCTTGGTGAACGCGACGATCGACGGCGTGGTGCGGAGACCCTCGGCGTTGGCGATGACCGTGGGCTCGCCGCCCTCGAGCACGCTGACGACCGAGTTGGTGGTTCCGAGGTCGATGCCTACTGCACGTCCCATGTGTGGGTGCTCCTTCTTGCTAGGGGTAAGTCGCTGGACTTGCGTCCGATGGACTCAACTCTACTCAGGACCGCCTGGGCGTCAAGTCGA
Source organism: Curtobacterium sp. VKM Ac-2865 (assembly GCF_015350905.1). Classification (GTDB taxonomy): domain Bacteria; phylum Actinomycetota; class Actinomycetes; order Actinomycetales; family Microbacteriaceae; genus Curtobacterium. The sequence goes on from NZ_JADKRZ010000005.1 coordinate 220,153, forward strand.
GCGGGCAGAAGTTGCGTTGATCCGGCTCAACTCACAGATAGGGGCAGAGCGGGCCGCTGGCTGTCCGTTCGTATTTCACATGATATTCTTGATACACACGTTGCGTCATGTGGCGCAACTACCCCTTCCCGCAAGCCGCGCTCGATGCGGCCTGTCCTGAAAGATGCACATGTCTCACAAGAAGAGGGCCGCGACTGCCCTCAAGTCCATGGGTGCGGCCGGGCTGGCCGCAGCCACCATCGTCAGCGGCTTGTCCTTCGGTGCCGCTCCTGCCTCCGCCGAGAGCTCCCCTGGTGTACCGCACCAACGAGCAGGAACCAACGCTGTAAGCCTCGGCAAGGCACCAATGGTTTGGAAGTCTGGGAGCTCGTGGTACGCGATCGCGTTCGACTCGAACCGGGTGATGAAGGCAATCGCCTACTCCTCGCAGGCCGCTGCTGAGAGCGCCTCCCTCGTCTCGCCAGAGCTACGTATCACTGATACGGGGAAGCTCCAGTTCGCCAATGACGACCGAACGTGCGCTGAGGGTGCTTACAACAACACCTGGAAGGCGAACGTCTTTGCCACCGGCGGCACTTGCGGATCGGGCAACGACCTTTGGGAGGTGACTTCCGATGCCCGAATCCGTAATGTTGCGACTGGTAGCTATGTGGGGCCCACGGTGAGTTTTGAGTCTTTCAGTACCGGGCTTTACTACCAGCTCGGCATGGGCAGCGGCTACCAGTTCCCGGGCATCAAAGCCCGTGTAGAGGCTGCACCCAAGGCACTCGTGGCGAATGTCGCAAAGGTGAACAACATTGCGAAGAGTGCGGTGATCTCGGGGACGGCGACGCCGGGTGCGAAGGTGTCGATCGGTTCGCAGGAAGTCGAGGCCGACAAGACCTCCGGTGCGTGGTCGATGACGGTGACCGGGCTCGCGGTGGGCAAGAACGACCTCGTCGTGATCCAGAAGGTCAACGGTACCGAGTTCGACCAGAAGACGGTCTCCCCCGAGATCGTCGAGGGGGGCGGCCTGTTCGCCGTTGACCAGGGGCCCGTCGAGCTCGAGCGCGGTGCGACCACCCAGGTGCCGTTCGTCGTCGAGAACCGCGTCACGCGCACCGACACCAAGGGCACCGTCGTGCTGACCGCTCCGGACGGGGCGACCTTCTCCGAGCAGGACACCGTCCAGGGCTCGTGGCGTCGAGTCGGCAACACCGCGTGGAACGCCTCCACCTCCATCCCGCTCACCAACGGCCGTCTGTCGAACGACAACACGACCCTGACGTTCGACGCGGACTGGGCCAGCGAGCGTCCCGCCGACCAGCAGTACCGCTTCATGGTCGACGTCACCGCCGGCGACGACGCCCCCGAGGAGCCGAGCTCCATGGACTTCGTCTTCAGCGGCACGAGCAGCACGAACGACTTCCGTGCAGAGGGCAAGACCACCACGACTGTCGCCGCGAGCGTCGCGGCGCCGACGGGTACCGTCACCTTCGAGTCGGACGTGACGAAGAAGGCGATCGTGTCGGGCACCGGTGTCGACGGCGCCACGATCACCCTCTACGCCGGCGACTCCACCACCGTCATCGGCACCGCCATCGTGGAGAACGGCACCTGGTCGACCACGATCGACCCGATCGGCGCGGGCGACCAGAAGATCCGCATCGAACAGTCCGGCATCGAGGGCATCCAGACCGCCGAGACCACCGCGGAGTACGGCGCCGCGGTCAGCCTCGACGAGCCCGCCTCCTCCACCGTCACCCCCGGCGCCGTCACCGTCACGGGCACCGGTCAGGCCGACACCACGGTCACCATCACCGGCGGCGCCAAGTCGGTCACGACCAAGGTCCGCGCCGACGGCACCTTCACCACCGAGGTCGAACTCGCACCCTCGAACAGCGCGAAGACCCTCACCGCGCAGCAGCACTCCAAGGGCAACCTGACCACCTCCGACACGATCACGGTCACCCCCAACGGTGCTCAGACCGCGCGCGAGGTCGTCATCACCGAGCCGACCAGCCACACCTACCAGCCCAACCGCGAAACCACGATCAGTGGCACCGCGACCCCGTATGCCACGGTCGAGCTCCGCTTCCAGTGGAACGACAACGTCTACGGCACGGCCACGGCAGACATCAACGGCAACTGGTCGATCAACCGCAGCTTCGGCCCGGCAGCGAAGTACGAACTGACCGCGACGCAGACCCGCTTCGACACCACCACCTCCACGTCCGCCATGTTCACCCTCGACCCCGAGGGCATCACGAACCAGGACGTCGTGATCACCGGACCGGCCGAGCACACCTACAAGCCCGGCGAGCCGACCCTGGTCACCGGCACCGCCACCCCGTATGCGCGGATCCAGCTCCGCTTCCAGTGGAACGACAACGTCTACGGCACGGCCGTCGCCAACGCTGAGGGTGAGTGGAGCATCCTCCGCACCTACGGCCCCGCCGCGACCTACGAACTGACCGCGACGCAGCTCCGAGGCGACGGCACCACCTCGCAGTCGAACACCTTCACCCTCAACCCCGAGGGCATCACGAACCAGGAAGTCGTGATCACCGGGCCGGCCGACCACGCCTACAAGCCCGGCGAGCCGACCCTGGTCACCGGCACCGCCACCCCGTATGCGCGGATCGAGCTCCGCTTCCAGTGGAACGACAGCGTCTGGGGCACGGCAGTCGCCAACGCTGAGGGCGAGTGGAGCATCCTCCGCAACTACGGCCCCGCCGCGACCTACGAACTGACCGCGACGCAGCTCCGAGCCGACGGCACCACCTCGCAGTCGAACACCTTCACCCTCGAAGCCACCGGCATCGACCGTCCGTTCACGCTGACCACGCCCGCGATGGACTCGACCTTCGAGCCCAACACCGCCGTGTCCTTCACCGGCACCGGCACCCGCGGCGCGACGATCACCGCCATCGCCCCGGCCTGGAACAACAACGAGATCTTCAAGACCGAGGTCGACGACAACGGCAAGTGGGAGATCCGCCGCGGCTTCGCCCCCGGGGTCACCTACGACCTCACCCTCGTCCAGCAGCCCACCGAAGGAGACCCCGAGACCATCACCGGCGTCCACCTCACCCCCGCCAACTGACCCCCACCAGCAGCTGACCACCACCAGCTGACCCCACCGGAACCACAAGAGCGGCGACTCCACCGAGTTGCCGCTCTTGCCATGTCATGTGATATACTAACGGCACACATCAACCCGAACTGGAGCATGATGACGCTCTCCGACTTCCTCCGCATCATCCGGCGATCGCTGGTCGTGCTCCTCGTGGCGACGCTCCTCGGTGGCGGCACCGGCGCGCTCATCGCCGTCGTCAGCAGCCCCCAGTACCGCTCAACCGGCCAGGTCTTCGTGTCGGTGCAACCAGGCGCCCCGGACGTGAGCGACCTGGCGCAGGGGAACAACGCGGCACAGCAGAAGGTGAACTCCTACGTGCAGGTCGTGCGGAGCGCCAGCGTGCTGCAACCCGTGATCGACGAGCTCCGGTTGCACACCACGGTGACCGAGCTCGCGCAGCACGTGACGTCCACCGCAACGGTCGACAGCGTGCTGCTGGACATCTCGGTGACCGAAGACGACCCCGAGAAGGCAGCCCGTGTCGCCACCGCCGTCATCTCCAGCTTCACGCACGTGGTCACCGAGAACCTCGAGAAGCCGACCGACGGTGGCGCTTCACTCGTCCGCATCGAGACCGTGCAGCCGCCGCTCGTCCCCGAAGGACCCAGCTCACCAGACCTCGTGAAGTACGTCGCTCTGGGGCTCGCGTTCGGACTCGCACTCGGCGTCGGTGCAGCGCTCGTCCGACAGACACTCGACTCCAAGGTACGAACACAGGAGGACGTCGCAAGGGTCACCTCGGTACCGGTGCTCGGGGTGATCGGGTTCGACGCCGCAGCGACCACGAACCCGCTCGTGGTCCACTCTGATCCGCGGAATCCGCGAGCGGAGTCCTTCCGCTCCCTGCGCACGAACATCCAGTTCGTGGAGACCGATGCCCAACGGCGGAGCTTCACCGTCACCTCGGCCCTGCCGTCAGAGGGGAAGTCGACGACGGCCGCGAACCTCGCGATCACCATGGCCGAGGGCGGCTCGCGCGTCGTCCTCGTCGACGCCGACCTCCGGCGTCCGCGCATCGCCGAACTCATGGGCATCGAAGGGGCAGTCGGGCTCTCCGACCTCCTCATCGGCAGGACAGAGCTCGAGGACGTGACGATCCCGTGGGGACGCGGCAGCCTCTCTGTCCTGCCAGCCGGTCAGATCCCGCCCAACCCGAGCGAGCTCCTCGGGAGCAACGCGATGCTCGCGCTGATCGACCAGCTGACCACCGAGTTCGACTTCGTCATCTTCGACGCGCCCCCGCTGCTGCCGGTCACCGACGCGGCCGTCCTGAGTCGCCTCACGGGCGGCGCCGTCCTGATCTCGTCCGTCCGCCGCGTCACGCAGAAGCAACTCGCCTCCGCACTCGACACCCTCCGGAGCATCGGCAGCAAGACGCTCGGAGTCGTCATGACGATGGTCCCCGTCAAGGACCGCGGTGCCTACGACACCTACTACGCAGCAGAGGTCGCAGCTCCCACTGCCCCCAAGCAGGGTCGGCGAACCCGCGCGCTGCCCACTGACCACCCCACCTCCGACAGAAAGAGAACCTCATGAACCGCAAGACCGTCGCCTCCGTGGCCCTCGGCGCCGCCCTGATTGCCGCACTCGCCGGCTGCAGCGGTGGTGCGACCCCGGACAAGTCCGCTTCCCCGACCCCCTCCCCCACGAAGACGAGCGCCGCCAACGAGACCGTCTACAACAAGTGCATCGACGGTCTCGCGACGATCAACGCCAAGGACGCCACCGCCGAGAAGCCACTCGCCGTGGGCGACTGCGCACACGTCGCCGTGTTGGGCGCTGCTGAGGACGGATCGACGATCACGCTCGGCGCCGTCGAGGACCTCCTCGTCGAAGCGAGCGGTGCCACGATCGACGTCCAGAGCGCCAAGAGCATCACGGTGCCCGGGTCGGACAACACCGTGAAGTACTCCGGTGAGACCGCTGTCAAGGACCTCGGCAAGGGCAACACGATCTCTGCACGCTGACGACCCACGGCACTGATCGGGAGCAGGACGACCGCTCCCGATCAGTGCCGTTGCTCGTGACAGGGATCGACGGCGGCCTTCGACGCCGCAGCAGCAACCGGTCCCCGAGGTGCCGCGCCTCAGCCCGGGTGGTCCTCGGCGATGGACGCGACCCGGTCCGCAGCGGTCCGACCGCGCTTGTCGTCCTCGGCCGGCCAGGCCGCGATCTTCGCCATGAGATCGCTGGTCCGACCGATCACCTTCGCGGGCACACCGCCGACGACCGAGCCCGCCGGAACCGACTTCGTGACGACCGCCCCGGCGGCGACCACCGAGTCGGAGCCGATGCGGACACCCGGCATGAGCGTGGCCCTGGCCCCGATGAAGCACCGGTCGCCAACGGTCACGGGCGCGTAGCGGTACCGACGACCTCGCTCGTCTCGGTACAACCAGCCGGTGCCGTCATGGGTGACGAAGAGCACGTCCACCGAGATCGTCGTGTCGTCGCCGATGGACACCATCGAGTACTCCGACGCGACGCGGCACGAGTAGATCCGGCAGCCGCTCCCGACCTCGACTCCCAAGCGCCGGGCGGCGACGTCGCCCCCGGCGATGCGCGACACGAGAGCGAACACCCAGGGTCGCGGGAGTCGAGCCGGGATCGGATTGCGCATGTCATACCTCTCATGTACCGTTATACATATCAGATTGTAGCTCATCCGAAGGACCCCGTGGCCTCCTACATCTTCGTCCAACCGCATCTCCGCTTCGGCGGCGCGGAACGCCAGACGGTCATCGTCGCCAACCGGCTCACCGAGAACGGCCACCGAGTCACCGTGGTCCTCCACTCCGGCGGCGGTGGGCTCGTCACGCTGCTGCGCCCGGACGTCTCCGTCCACGTCCTCGGGATCGAGAGCCATGCGGCAACCGTCGACGTCGCACGACGACTGCACGCGGTCCTCCGATCGCTGCCCCGATCGCTCGTCGTCGTGAAGCTCTGGTCGTCGATCCTCGCGTGCGCCATGATCGACCGGCGCCGATCCGTCGCCCACCACGTCTTCAACTACTGCGAAGACCTCGACCCGACCGACCACGCCGAGTACATCCGCTTCGGTCAGCTCAAACAGCGCCTGATCGGGTCGGTCTTCCGTGCTCGACCGGCCCTCACCGCCAACACGCACACGGTCGCCGACTCCATGACCGAGGTCTACGGTCTCGACCACCGACCCGCCGTCATCCCGAGCACCGTCGATCCGGTCGCGATCCGGTCGACCGCGGCGGCGAGCCCACGCGAACGTCACGATGCGTTCACCGTCGTGTCGGTGGGCAGCCTCATCCGACGCAAGGGACTGGACGTCACACTCGCAGCCCTCGAAGGCCTCGGCGTACGGGTGCACTGGCGCGTCGTCGGCGCCGGACCGCTCGCACAGGAACTGGCTCGTCACCACGACCCGAAGGGGCTCGTGACGGTGTCCGTCGAAGGTGCTCACGCTGAGCCGTACTCCTTCGTCGCAGCAGCCGACGTCCTCGTCCACAGCGCTCGGAGCGAGGCCTGGGGGATCGTCCTCCTCGAAGCGCTCGCGGTCGGGACCCCGGTCCTCGCGGCCGACGCCATCGGTCCGTCGGAGATGCAGGGGCTGCTCGGGGTGCGGAACGACCTCCTCGAACTCTTCGAGAACGGCTCCGTGTCCGATCTGCAAGCCCGTCTGCGCGCCCGACTGCACATGCCGCGGCCCCGTCTCGACGACTGCGACACCTACATCGAACCGGTGACGCTCGACCACGCCGTCGCTCTGTGGGAGCGGCGCGCACACGACCTCATGGAGTCTCCAGCATGAGCAAGATCCTCTTCGTCTGCAGCAGCGGTGGTCACCTCGACCAGCTGCTCGCGCTCCTGCCGGCACCCGACGGCACCGACGTCGCGATCGCGACGTTCATGAAGCCCGACGCCCTGGCCAAGGTCGCCGGTCACCGGACGTACGGCCTGCACTGGCCGACCAACCGGAGCGTCACCGCGCTCGTGCGGAACCTCGTGATCGCCGCCCGGACGTTGCGCCAGGAACGTCCGGACCTGATCGTCAGCAGCGGCGCAGCCGCAGCGGTCCCCTTCTTCTGGTTGGGCAAGGTGTTCTTCCAGACGCGCACCGTCTTCATCGAGTGCGTCGACCGGATCGACAACCCCACGCTCACGGCGAAGCTGGTCCGCCCGGTGACGGACCGCTTCATCGCACAGTGGGACGACCAGCTCGCGGGGTTCCCGCGGCGCGAACGCGTGGCGGTCAGCCGATGAAGGTCCTCCTCACCGTGGGGACGCACGAGCAGTCGTTCCAACGCCTGCTCGACGCCGCCCAGCAGACACTCCTCGTCCGACCCGACGACGAATGGGTCGTCCAGTACGGCGTCGGCTCGTGGAGCCTCCCCCTCCCGAGCGTCCGTGCTGCTGCGGACTACTTCGACGCCCCGAGCATGCAGGCACACCTCGCGTGGGCAGACGTGGTCGTCAGCCAGTGCAGCCCCGGCACCGTGTTCGGCGCACTCGCTGCGGGCGCGTGGCCCCTCGTCCTCGGACGGCAGATCGCGTACGACGAGCACGTCGACGACCACCAGGTCCTCTTCGCGCGGGAGCTGGACCGGGCTGGCCTCGCGCTCGACCTCAGGACTGCAGGACGACTCACCGACGCTCTCGCCGAGGAAGACCAGCAGGACAGCACCGACCGGCAGCGACGGTGCCGCCAGGCGGCCGACCGGTCAGCGGAGAACGCCACGCGGTTCCGGGCCGATGTCTGGCGCGTCCTCGGGAGCGTCGCATGACGCTCGCACCGCGGAAGTCCTTCATCCGACGCGCACCGGTCGCGGCGCTGGCCTTCGTCACGCAGCTCTGCCGTGCCGCGGGCCACTCCGTCCGGACGCGTCCGGTGACCGGGACCGCACCGGTCGTCGTGTCGCTCACGTCGCACGGCCGCCGACTCCGGTCGGTGTCGCTGGCGATCGAGTCCATCGTCAGCGGGAGCGTGCGGCCGCAGCGCCTCGTCCTCTGGGTCGACGACGAGGCCGAACGCGAGCGCGCCCTGCGCTCCCGTCCGCTCCGCCGGCTCATCGAGCGTGGACTCGAACTCCGGGTCGGCGAGCCGGTGGGTCCGCACGGCAAGTGGTGGCCGTACGTGCAGTCCGAAGCGCACCACACGCTCCCACTCGTCACGGCGGACGACGACATCCGGTACGGCCGTGCGTGGCTGCGGACACTGCTGGACGCCCACACCGCCGCTCCGGACACCATCCACTGTCATCGCGCCCATCGGATCGTCGTGGCAGCGGACTCGACCCCGGCTCCGTACATGACCTGGCCGCCCTGTCGGAGCACGACGCCGTCGCACGCGTCGTTCCTGACCGGCGTGTCCGGGGTCGTCTACCCGCCGGCACTCCTCGACGCACTGCGCGACGACGGTGACGGCTTCCGGCAGACCGCACCGCATGCTGACGACGTCTGGTTGACGGCGAGGGCGATCGCGCACGGCGTGCGCGTGGCACAGGTCGGCGCCACCCCCCGTCTCTGGCCGACGATCGTCGGCGGACAGCGGTCGGCGCTCTCCCGGAGCAACGGGACGGACGGGGGCAACGACGCGCAGATCGCGGCGACGTTGACGCCCGACCTGCTGCGGATCGTGCGCGACGAGACCACCCCGTGAGCGCCCGGCGGCCGATCGCGGCGAGCACGGTCCTGCTGGTCGTGGGGAACGTCTTCCCGCCCGCAGCGACGTTCGTCATGGCTCCGTTCCTGGCGCACTCGCTCGGTGTCGACGGTCGAGGCGAACTCGCCGCCGTGACGGCACCGTTCCTCCTCGCGCTGTCGATCGGCACGTTCGGCATACCCGACGCCGTGACCCAGACGATCGCCTCCGGCCGTCGCGTGGCACGCTCCGGGTGGTGGCTCGCCTGGTTGTTGCTCGCCTTCGGCGGGATCGCGGCCCTGGCTGCCGTTACGGTCGCAGCGCCGCTCATCGTGGGGGCCGACGCCGCCGACCTGACCACCCTCGTGACCGTCGCGACGGCCGCCACTGCTCCCGCGCTCTTCGTCGCGCTCCTCCGGGGCCGTGCGGCCGGTCGTCATGCGTGGGGCTTCGTGACCGCGGAACGGATCACCGCGGCCAGCGTCAAGATCGTCGGCACGCTGGTGCTGGCCGGCGTCGGTCGTCTCGACCTCCCCTCCGCCGTGGCCCTCATCGCGTTCTCCCCCGTCGTGGGCGGCGTCGTGTACCTGTTCATGCCGCCCGCGACCCCGCCGAGCGACACCGCGGCCGTCGTGCACGCGCGCTCGATGATGGGCTTCTCGCTCCGGAGCTGGCTCGGCTCCGCAGCTGGGGTGCTGCTCGTCCGTCTCGACCAGCTCCTGGTGCTCCCGCTGGCGAGCGCCGAGCAGCTGGGGCTCTACGCCGTGGCGGTGAACGTGGCTGAGGTCCCCGTGATCGTCACCAACGCGGTTCGCGAGGTGATGCTCTCCAGCGACGCGGCTGACGCGGACGACGTGCGCGTGCCCCGAGTCGCTCGGTCGGCGGCCGCGCTCGCGATCGCGATCGCGATGCCCCTCGGGGTCAGTGCGCCGTTCTGGGTCCCGGTCGTGTTCGGCGAGGCGTTCACCGCCGCAGTGCCGGTGATGGCCATCTCGATCGTCGCCGTCGTGATCGGCGTGCCTGGCTCGATCGCGGGGAGCACGCTGACAGCTCGTGGGCGCCCCGAGCTCCGCAGCATGAGCATCACGATCGGGTGCATCGTGAACGTGGTGGCCCTCCTGGTGCTCGTCCCGGTCCTGGGCGCGGTCGGCGCTGCCACGGCGGCGCTCATCGGCAACGTGCTCTCGAGCAACGGCAGCGTGCGCTGGGCCGCTCGCCTCACCGGTGCCCGGATGCGTGACTTCTACGCCGTCCGTCCCGCCGACGCGCGTCGCCTCGGCACCCTGGCCATCCGGCTCATCCGACCGACCCTGATGCGGAGTTGACCATGGAACTGCTCCGTCTGGCCGTCTGGGTGGTGGTCTGTCTCGTCGTCGTCACGACACAGCAGTCGCGGCCGGTGGTGGTCCTCGCCGCCGTCGTCGCGCTCCGCGTCCTCGTCCCGTCCACGGCCGGAGGGCTCCTCCTCGGGAACTGGGAGGGGAACGCTGCGCTCCACCCGGCGACGGTCCTGCTCGTCGTGTACTGCGTGTTCGGCCTCCGCGGGCGATGGAACAGCGTGGTCGCCGAGGTGGCACCGCGCCGCGGCTGGTACGCCGGTCTGGCCGTGGTCGCCTTCCTGCTCGTGGTGCAGGCCGTCGTCGGGAGCGGGCCGACGTCGCTCCTCGGGCTGACCAACGCCGTCCTCGCCCCGATGCTGCTCTGCTTCGTCGCGCGGACGAGCGAGCACGCCGTCCCCGGGACACTGCGCCGGCTGGCCGTGGTCTTCCTCGGGGTGATGCTCGTCGTCGCGGCCGTGGTCGTCGTCCAGGTCGTGCTGCGATCCGACCTGCCGTGGGGACTGATCGGCGGTCGGGGGACCTCCGGGATCGTCCAGTTCCGCCCCCGAGGGACGTTGGACAGTCCACTCGACCTCGGGTTCGCCGCAGCGGTCGCCATCCCGCTGACCTCGTTCATCCACCGTGCCCCGCTCCGACTGGTCGTCGCGCTGATGCTCCTGAGCACGGTCGTCCTCACGGCGTCACGGGTACCGACCGCCGTCGCGGTGCTGGGGACCGTCTGGGTGATCGCGCGCTCGACGCGGTCCTTCGTCGCGGTCCTGACGATCGTGCTCAGTGGTTGCGCAGCCGTGTTCGTGGTCCTGCGCACGTCGATGCTCAGCGGACTGGTCGAACGCGTCACGGGTGACGACGGCAGCTCGTCCTCGGCGCGTGGGGCGGCAGCGCAGTACATCGTCGAGCACATCTGGGACCACACGTTCATCGGAGGCGGGTGGGGTGCTGCCTGGCAGCTGAAGGGCGACGTCCTCCGCACGAGTCTCGAGAACTCCTTCGCGATCCTGGCCCTCGACCTCGGCCTGGTTCCGGTGGTCCTGTTCGTGCTCGTCCTGCTGCGTCCCGCGCTCGACGGATCTGCTCCGGTCGGTGCTCGTCTCGCCGTGGTGGTCGGCGTCTTCCTGGGGTTCTGCTACTCCGGGTTCGCGACGATGTCGGCCGCGTCGACCGTGCTCTGGCTCGCGCTGGCACTGTGCGGCCAGGCGCTGGTCAGTCGGACACCTGAGTCCGGCCCGCCGCAGCAGGCCGCGCCACGCCACGCCCGCTAGTCTCGACCCCGTGCGCTGGAGTCGAGTGAACTGGCCCTCGGTGGGCTACGTGTCCCTCGAGGACTTCGAGGGGCAGCCGGAGCACGTCGCACGGCTGCTCGAGGACGCCCCACCGCCCGTCGCAGCCCTCGCCACCGTGCGCTGGACCGACGCCCGGGTCGCGACCCTGCGCAGCGAAGCGGCACATCGGCACGCCTCCGAGGACGCGTCGGACGGCGCCGACGACACCGCGACCGACACGGCGGCGATCCCAGGGCACGGCCTGCCCGACCCGGTGGTCGTGCACGCCGAGGTCGTCGTCCGGAACGACGAGGTGCTCGACACCCCCGACGGGCTCTGGCGGCGCTGGAACCACGCGCGCGTCACCCTGCGCTTCGACGACGCCGTGATCGATCCGCCCGACGTCGACCCGGGTGCGGTGCTGGCCGGGGACGCCCACATCGCGCGCGGCGAGCTCGACCACGTGGCCGGCGAGGACGCCTGGGAACTCCGACTGCTCGTCTCCCCCGTCGGCGAGGTCGCGATCCGCTTCCGCGACGCCCAGGTCTCGGTGCGGAGCGTCGACGAGTCCGCGTACGACGTCCTCGGCGACCGCCCGACGCGCGGCTGGCACGGTCCGGTCCCGGACGGCTGGGTGGAGTGGGCGACCGAGGGGGTCCGTGCCGCGGCGTACGGCGACCTCGGCGGGCTGCACCTGGCTGACGACGCGAGCGACGTCGACGACGTCGACCCGCGCTGGGGCTTCGCCCCGCTGCACGCCGCCGCGTGGTTCGACCGGCCCGAGATGCTCGAGGAGCTCCTGCGGCGCGGGGCGACGCTCGCCCTGGTCGACTCCGAGGGCCGGACGCCGCTGACGCTGGCGATCGACCGCGACGCCCGGCGGGCCCTCCGCGTGCTGGTGGCGGCGGGCGCCGACCTGGAGGCCCGGGACAGCGACGGCAACACCCCGGTCGTCCGCGCTGCATGGGGTGGCCACGCGGAGGTCGTGCGGGCCCTCGCCGCAGCGGGTGCCGACGTCCGGGCACGGGGCTCGCGCGGCGTGACGCTGCTCATCGCGGCGGTCGACTCCGCGGACGTCGACACGGTCCGCGCGGTGCTCGCCCTGGACGTCGACCGTGCGGGCGTCGACCGCGATGCCGAGGACGACGAGGGCTCCACCGCGGCAGACCGCGCGGGACTCCTCCGCGACGACGCCATCGCCGCCCTGCTCGCCGGCGACGCCACCGCGTAGCGGCCCGACCGGACCCGGCAAGCGACACCGGGGCCGGCCACGGCCGGACCGAGCCGGCGCGACGGACGCGGCACGAGCCTCCCGTCAGACGGTCAGGGCGTTGGCGGACGCGACGCCGCCGTACCAGTGCGCCGACGGCTTCGGGGTGCGCACGAAGGTCTCCCGGTCCCACGACACGAGACCGAAGGTCGGCCGGAACCCGGAGGCCCACTCGTAGTTGTCGAGCAGCGACCAGTGCTGGTAGCCACGGACGTCGATGCCGTCCTCGATGCAGCGGTGGACGCCCTCGAGCGCGCCCTGCGTGTAGGCGATGCGGCGGGTGTCGTCCGCGGTGGCGATGCCGTTCTCGGTGACCATGACCGGCACGTGGCCAGACAGCTCCCAGGCGCTGCGGATACCGGCTGCGGCCGCCTCGGGCCAGAACTCCCAGCCGGTGAGCGTGGTCTCGACGTCGTCAGCGACGGGCAGCGGTCCGTCGGTGCCGATGAACGTGCGCGTGTAGGCCTGCACGCCGACGAAGTCGTCGCCGGCGGACTGCTCCAGGTACCAGTCGTCGCGCGGGTACCCGTACTCGCGGAGCATCTCGGCGGAGCCCGGCTGGTCGGACTCCTGGAACGCCTGGGTCGCGATGGTCCACCCGGACTGGAGGCCCGACACCTGTCCCAGGACCTCTCGCGATCGCTTGTGGCTGGCCAGCAGGGCGTCGGCCACCTGCAGGTCCGGGTTCGGCAGGCCGAAGGCCACCAGGTTCGCTGCGTCCTCGCCGCCGGCGAGCATCGCGGCGATGTTCGGTTCGTTGATCGTGCAGACGTAGCGGACGCCGTCCTGCACGACGGGGAGCGCGGCCTCGGTGTAGCGGGCGAACAGGTCGGCGGCGTCCGGGGCGCGCCAGAAGCCGTCGCGTTCGAACCAGCGCGGCACGGTGAAGTGCATGAGGGTGACGATCGGCTCGATGCCGAACTCGTGGCAGGCCTCGACCATGCGGCGGTAGTGGTCGACCTCGGCGCGGCTGACGAACCCGCGCTCGGGCTCGATGCGGGACCACTCGATGCTGAACCGGTAGGAGTTCAGCCCGAGGTCGGCGGCGATCCGGATGTCCTCGCGGTAGCGGTGGTAGCTGTCGGCCGCGTCGCCGGAGGGCTCGACGATCGTGGTGTCCGGTTCGTGCTCGTGCACCCACCAGTTGCTGTTGACGTTGTTGCCCTCGATCTGGTGGGCGGCCGTGGCGGCGCCCCAGAGGAAGCCGTCGGGGAAGTGCAGCGAAGTGATGATGGTGCCTTTCAGTGGGCGGACGAGTCAGTGCTTGCTCAAGAACCGGTCGAAGACCTCGACGGTCCCCTGCGGGTTCTCGATCTGGGGGCCGTGCCAGCTCTCCGGGATCACGACGTACTCGGCGCCGGTGTCCTCGGCCATGGTCCGCTGCCACGGGATCGGCCAGGCGGTGTCCCACTCCCCGTGCGTGACGAGGACGGGCAGCCCGGTGGCGCGGAGTTCGGCGGAGCTGTCGGTGTGGTCCTCGAGGATGTGTCCGCCGGCGACGACGCTCAACGGGCTCGTGGCGTCGAAGCGCTCGCGGACCATGCGGACGTCGTCGGGGAGCTCCTCGTCGGGGCGGGAGGCCCAGAGCGGGTTCGTCGAGTCGAACAGCTGGCGGAGGTTGCCGGCGGTGTCGTGCAGGATCGTCAGCTCGGTGACCTTGCGGTAGGGCCAGCCGTACGGCCCGGAGCAGAACTGCACGACGTCGCGGAAGGCGCTCGGGTCCTGGATCGCGGCGGCGCGGACGATGACCCCGCCGAGTGAGTGGCCGACCAGGTGCACGGGGGCGCCGTCGTCGAGCAGTCGGGCGACCCGGACGACGTCGGCGGCCTCTTCCTCGAGCGTGTGGTCCCGGGGCTCCGTCGGCGCCGCCGAGTCGGCCTGGCCACGGCGGCTGATGGCGACCGCGGTCCAGCCGGCGTCACGGAGCAGGGGCATGAAGGTGCGCCAGTCCTCCTTCGACCCGGTGTACCCGGGGACGACGAGCACGACGCCCTTCGACGGCCCCGACGGGACGACGCGGTAGGCGGTGAGCCGGCCGACGGGTAGGTCGATGCCGACGACGTCGACGCCCTCGGGCGTGGGCAGGTGGCCGAACGGCGGGACGGTGGGGAACGCGTGCAGGTTCGTCATGAGGCCAGTCTGCGACGGGGGTTGGGCACGGCGTCCAGCAGCGCGACCGTGTAGTCGTCCTGCGGGTGCTGCAGCACGTCGGCCGTGCGACCCCGCTCGACCACCGCGCCGTCGTGGAGCACCATGATGTCGTCGGTGATGAGCCGGGCGCTCAACAGGTCGTGCGTGATGTAGAGGAGCGAGACGCCCCACTGCTCGCGCAGGTCCTCGAGGAGCGCGAGCACCCCGGCGCGGAGCGTCACGTCGAGCATCGAGACCGGCTCGTCGGCGATGATGACCTGCGGGTCACTGGCGAGCGCCCGGGCGATCACCACGCGCTGCCGCTGCCCGCCGGAGAGCTGGTGCGGGAGCTTCTGCGCGAACTGCTCCACCGGCGTCAGGCCCACCGTCTCGAGGAGTTCGAGCACGCGGCGCCGGGCCTCGCGCCCGCGGAGCCCGGTGTAGTTCACGACCGGACGGGTGAGCGTGTACTCGACCGTGTGCAGCGGGTTGAGCGCCGAGTACGGGTCCTGGAACACCATCTGCACCTCGGAGCGCAGGTCGCGCATGCCCCGGCGCCCGAGCTTCGCCACGTCGAGGTCGCCGAACCGGACGGTGCCCGAGCTCGGCTTCTCGACGCCGGTGAGCAGCTTCGCGATGGTCGACTTGCCTGAGCCCGACTGGCCGACGAGCGCGAGGGACTGCCCCGGCTCGAGCGTGAACGACACGTCGCGGACGGCCTGCACCGGCTGCTCGCCACGACGAGGTGCTGGGTAGGTCTTGACGAGGTGGTCGACGACGATCGGGTTCCTCGCCGCACTGCGTTCGCGGGAGCCGACCGTGGCGTGGGAGGTGGTGGCCTCCTGCCGCTTCTCGCCGTGTTCCGCACGGAGCGAGCGGTCCGGGAAGCCCGGCAGCGACACGACCGAAGCGCGGGGGTCGGCGTAGTGCGACAGGAGCATCTGCGTGTACGGGTCCTGCGGGGCACGGAGCACCTCGCGCGAACCGCCGTCCTCGACGATCCGGCCCTCGTGCATGACGAGGACGCGCTCGGTGGCCTCGAGCACGATGCCGAGGTCGTGGCTGATGAGCACCGCCGTGAAGCCCTCGGCGCGCTGCAGCTCGATGATCGTGTCCATCACCGCGTGCTGCACGAGGACGTCGAGCGCCGTGGTCGGCTCGTCGAACACCATGAGCTGCGGCTCGAGGGACAGCGCGAGGGCGATCGACACGCGCTGCCGCATGCCGCCGGACAGCTCGCCCGGGAACCGCGCCAGCATCGAGTCGGGCAGCTTCACCTTGCCGACGAGCTCCCGCATCCGGCTGTCCCACCGCTCACGCGGTACGTGGCCGTGCGCCTTGAAGACGTCGATGAAGTGGTTGCGGATCGTCCGCACCGGGTTGAGCGCGTTCATGCCCGACTGCAGCACCATCGCGAAGCCGCCCTGGCGCTGCTGGCGGAGCTCCTCGTCGCCGAGGTCGCGGATGTCCTTCCCCGCGAACACGATGCTGCCGCCGTTCGTCCGCGCCGGCGGCTTCTGCAGCCGGGTCAGCGCGTAGCCGAGCGTCGACTTGCCGGACCCGGACTCGCCGACCAGGCCGACGAACTCGCCCTTCCGCAGGGAGAACGACACGTGGTCGACCGCCTGGACGGCGGTCTGCCCCGACGACTCGTAGACGACCGACAGGTCGCGGACGTCCAGCAGGACGTCATCAGCGGTGGATCCGCCGGACGGGAGGCTCGTGGCGGCGCCGGTGGGGGCCTCCAGTCCGGTGGTGGGGACGGGACGTGCGCCGCTCATGCGGTCTTCTCCTTACGGGGCCGCGCGCCCTCGCGCAGCCGCGGGTTGGACACGGCGTCGACGCCGAAGTTGATCAGGGTGAGGCTCATCGCGAGGAGGGCGATGCAGAGGCCGGGGGCGAACAGCAGGATCCACTGGCCGGTGAGCAGCGCATTCGAGTTCTGCGCCCAGTAGAGGATCGTGCCCCAGCTGACGATCGAGGAGTCGCCGAGCCCGAGGAACTCCAGGCCGGCCTCGGCCAGGATCGCGCTCGTGGCGGCGCCGAAGAAGCTGCCGACGATGAGGCTCGTCATGTTCGGCAGGATCTCGCGGAAGACGATGCGGGTGGCACCCTCGCCGGAGAACTGCGCGGCCGTCACGAAGTCGCGACCGCGGAGGGACTGCGTCTGGCTGCGCAGGACACGAGCACCCCAGGCCCAGCCGGTGACCACGATCACCGCGATGATGACCGCGATGCCGCCGTTCTGCAGGTAGGCCGCGATGACGATCATGAGCGGCAGTCCCGGGATCACCAGGAACAGGTTCACGATGAAGCCGATGACCTCGGCGACCCAGCCGCGGACGTAGCCCCAGCTGAGGCCGATCGCGACGGCGACGAGCGTGGACAGGATGCCCGCGACCGCGCCGACCATCACCGAGATGCGGGCGCCGTAGATCAGTTGCGAGAGGACGTCCTCGCCGGCGGCGGTGGTGCCCATCCAGTGCGCCCAGCTGGCGTCCTCGCTGCGTGGGAAGCCGTTCTGGCTGGCGCCGTACGGGGCGAGGAGGGGTGCCGCGATCGCCACGACGACGAAGACCGCGAGGATGACGATGCCGATCCGGGCCTTGGTGTTCGACCAGACGACGCCGAACTGGCGGGCGGCGCTCTTCCACCTGGATGGGGCCTGCTGGTCGGGTGCGTCCTGGGTGCGGACTGCGACGGTTGCGTTGTTGGTCATCGGCGCGTCCTCGGGTCCAGGACGCCGTAGAGGACGTCCACGATGAAGTTGGCGATGAGCACCGACACGGTGATCATCAGGAAGAGCGCCTGCATGAGCGGGTAGTCCTGCCCGATGACGGCGTTGAACAGCAGGTAGCCGATGCCCGGGTAGCCGAACACCTGCTCGACGAGCACCGAGCCGCCGACCACACCGCCGAGGGCCAGACCGAAGCCGGTCAGGTTCGGCAGGATCGCGTTGCGGGCGGCGTAGCGGATGGCGACGGTGCGACCGCGCAGGCCGTTCGCCTCGGCGAAGGTCACGTAGTCGTCGCCGAGCGTGTTGATCATCGCGTTGCGCATGCCGATGATCCAGCCGCCGAGGCTCGTCACGAGGATCGTCACCGCCGGCAGGACCGCGTGCTGCAGGGCGTCGCCGGTGAACGCGAGGTTCAGCCCGGGGGTGGTCGTCGCCGAGTACGCGCCGGTGGTCGGGAACCAGTGCAGGACGTAGCCGAGGAAGAACAGCAGGAGCAGCGCCGTCCAGAAGTACGGGAACGTCGACATGAACGACCCCGACAGCGTGGGGAGCGAGTCGAGCCAGGTCCCCCGCTTCCAGGCCGCCGCGATGCCGATCAGGGTGCCGAGGACGAACGCCAGGATCGTCACGACCCCGACCAGGACGAGCGTGTACGGCAGGGCCTTGCCGACGAGGTCGCCGACGGGCTGCGGGTAGAACGTGTAGCTCGTGCCGAAGTCGAGGGTGACGACCTGGTGCAGGTAGCTGCCGTACTGGGCCCAGAGGCTGCCGGTCGGGACGCCGAGCTGGGCCTCGATGGCCTTCTTGGTGGCGTCGGTGACGGGGCCGTTCTGGCTGAGCTTCGCGAGGGCTGCGTCGCTCGGGCTGCCCGGCATGAGGCGCGGGAGCACGAAGTTCAGCGTGACCGCGGCCCAGAGGGTCAGGACGAAGAGGACGAGTTTCTGGAGGATGTACTTCACTTCTGGTCCCCCTGCTGGTCCAGGATCTCCCGGCCGGCGGCGCTGTCGCGCAGCCGCAGCTTCGTGAAGATGAGCAGCGGTGCCGAGTCGTAGTTCTGCGGTGCCATGTACGGGTCCTTCGCGCTCGGCCAGCCGACGAACTTGCCGGTGTTGAACAGCCCCCAGAGGCCGCCGTGGTACATGCCGATGACGGGGAGCTGGTCGTAGACGATGGTCTGCAGCTGGTCGAGGATCGCCTGCTGCTCGGCCGGGTCGGTCGTGCCCCGGTACGCGTCGAGCAGGCGCTGCGTGGCCGGGTCCCGGTAGCGCTCGTAGTTGTTCACGGTCGACTTGCCGACGGGCTGGTAGAAGTCGGTCGACATCAGCGAGTTGAAGGCCTGGTAGACGTCGCCGTTGCCCATGCCACCCATCGCCATCTCGAAGGTGCCGTTGTTGATCGCCTGCTGGTAGCCCGCGGGCTGCGGGGCGCTGATCGACACCTTCACGCCGATGGCCGTCAGGTTCCGGCGGACCTCCTGCGCGGCGCGGAGCCAGTCGGCGTAGCCGTTCGCGGTGGTGATGGTGATCTCGAGCTGCTTGCCGTCCTTGACGATCTTCCCGCCCTGCTCGACCCACCCGGACTTCGCGAACGACGCCTTCGCCGCGGCGACGTCCTGTGTGACCATGCCCTTGTCGGGGATGTCCGGGTTCGCGTACCGCTCCTGGTTCGGCAGGATCAGGCCGGTCTGGGCCGCCGCGGTGAGGTTGCCCTCGGTCGCGGTCTCGGCGATGTCGTCGCGGTCGAGGGCGAGGGAGATGCCTCGGCGGACGTTGACGTCGTCGTACGGGGCCTTCGTCAGGTTCGGGATGAGGCCGATGACGCCGCCCGGCGGGAACCAGTACGTGTTCGTGTCCGATGCGGCACCCCACGTGCCCTTGACGTCGGAGATGAACGAGTACGCCCAGTCGTAGCCGCGGGTGACGGTGTCGAGCTGCGTGTTCGTCGCCGGCAGCACGAGGTGCTTGATGGCGATCGTGTCCGCCTGCCAGTACCGCGGGTTCTTGTCCATCGAGTACTGCTGGTCGGAGTAGTTGCCGAGGACGAACGGCCCCGTACCGACCGGGTTCGGGTCACGCCACGTCGTCGGGTCCTTGACCTTGCCCCAGTGGTGCTCGCCGAGGATGTAGGTCTGGCCGATGATCGTCAGGCTCGGGACGTCGTCGGACTTCAGGTGGAAGACGACGTGGTCGCCGCGCTGCTCGATGGTGTCGATGTGCTGCCAGGCACCCTTGACGTCCATCGCGGGGAACTGCTTGAGCAGCTCGAACGTGAAGACGACGTCGCGCGCGGTGAAGGGCGTGCCGTCGGACCACTCGACGCCGCTGCGGATCGTCATGTCGATCGTCCGGGCGTCCGGCTGCTCCCACGAGCTCGCGAGCCAGGGGTTCCGCTTGCCGTCGAGGGGGTTCACCTCGATGAGGGGCTCGTACATCCACTTCGACGCCGTGCGGGCGTTCGTGATGTACGGGTTGAAGTTGCGGTCGAACAGCGGGTTGCCGTGGTCGGCGTTGATGAGCATCGTGTCCTTGCCGATGCTCGGGTCCGGCTCGGACCGGACCTGGATGCTGCAGCCGGTCGCCGCGAGGGCCACGACCGCGATGCCGGCGAGGGCTGCGGCGAGGCGTCCGGGCCTGCCGTGCCTGGTGCGCCGGGTGCGCGGGGCGCGCGGGGCGCGCGGGGCGCGCGGGGCGCGCTGTGCGGTGCGCTGTGGGGGAAGCGTCATTGCTCGGTCGACCTCCGTGTCGAGTGGGTGCGAGGGTCAATGTATGCGCTTACATCGCGGCGCGCAAGTCGCGGCGCGGGTGGGCGGCGCGGGTCAGCGGCGCGTGGGTCGGTGGCGCGTGGTGCGAGGTTGATCACCCCGTGCGGGGCTGCGAGCGCGCACCAGGTGTGCAACCTCGCACCGGGCGGGAGGTCACGCACGGTGCGAGTACCGGGCACCCTCGCACGGGGCGGGAGACCATGCACGGTGCGAGCACCCGCGCTACATCGTCGGCGGACAGCTCTCACGCAGGAGCACCTCGACGGGGAGCCGGACGGCACGCGGCGGCCCCTCGCGGCGCTCCAGCCGGTCGACGATCGCGACGACCGCGGCACGCCCGAGCTCCCCCATCGGCTGGTGCACGGTGGTGAGCCTCGGCGCGGAGAACCGACCGGCGTCGATGCCGTCGAAGCCCGTCACGACGATGTCCTCGGGCACCCGGAGCCCCGCGGCGAGCACGGCGTCGAGCACCCCCAGGGCGGACTGGTCGTTCGAGCAGACGATGGCCCGCGGCGGCGTGTCCGCCAGCAGCGCGACGGCCAGCTCCCGCGCCCGCGCCCGTCCGAAGTCGCCGTGCACGGTGCGGACGGAGCGGGGCTCGACCCCGTGGTCGTCGAGCGCCTGGCGGAACCCGGCCGAGCGCTCCATGTCGTCCGGGGAGTCGATCGGACCGGCGACGTAGGCGATCGACCGGATGCCGAGCCGCCCGATCACGTGTGCGGCCAGCGTGCGCATGCCCGCGGCGTTGTCGACGCTGACGGAGTCGAACCCGTGCGACCGCCGGTCGTCCGCCAGCACCACCACGGGGACCCGGCGGGCGACGTGCTCGAGCAGCTCGTCCGGCACGGTCTGCGCCAGCACCGCGAGGCCGTCGACGCGCCCGGCGACGTCGTTGACGATGACGTCGCGCGAGGGACCGCGCCCGGCAGCGACCATGAGGGCGAGGCCGCGCTGCCAGGCCTCGGTCTCGGCGCCGCGGAGCACCTCGTCGAAGTACAGGTTGGACGCGAACGGCTGCGTCACGTGCCGGCGGTCGTCGACGACGCGGACCCCGCCGTCCGTCACGAGCCCTGGCCGCTCGTCCGGCACCACGTCGAACCCGGGCAGCAGCAGCCCGATCACTCCGGTCCGCTTGCCCGCGA
Source organism: Curtobacterium sp. VKM Ac-2865 (assembly GCF_015350905.1). GTDB lineage: Bacteria > Actinomycetota > Actinomycetes > Actinomycetales > Microbacteriaceae > Curtobacterium. The sequence goes on from NZ_JADKRZ010000005.1 coordinate 241,527, forward strand.
GTGCCCGGGCGTTCCCCGACGGTACGTAGCCGAGGTGCCGGATGGCGGCCCGCACGCGGTCGCGCGTGCCCTCGCGGACGGCGTCGGGCGTGCGGAGGACCCGGGAGACGGTGGCGATGGACACCCCGGAGGCGGCGGCGACGTCGTAGACCGTGGGAGGTGCGGTGCGCTGCTCGGCCAACCCGGCCCTCCCGTCCGTCCGCTGATGCGCGCCGGAGGCGAGCCGCCCCGACCGCGGCCCATCCTAGGGAACCCGTCCCGACACACTTCTCCACAGTCCTGCTCCGGCCCTTGCGTCCGAGGTCCGCAGCGGATCACACTGGGGCGACCTCAGTACGTCCCGTGAGGAAGCGTAACCAGCGGGCGGTGCCCGCATCGACGCGGGCCGAGCCCGCCTACGGGAAGGACACACGAGATGTCACAGTCGACGCAGTCAGGACGCCGCGACGCGGTCAGGATCAGCCTGGACGAAGCCGAGGTGCGTGAAGCACTCCTCGAACGGACGCACGAACCGCGGGACGGCGCAGCCGCCTTCTCGCAGGTCGACGGCGCGGACGGGCTCACGCGCATCGAGTGAGCCGGGCCGCGGCCGGATCAGGACGCGGCACAGCCAGGAGGCCCGGCTCGCCCCCGCAGGGCGGGTCGGGTCTCGCGCGCGGTCGCGTCCGGACCACGGCCCGCGCTGGCCGGGGTCAGTGCGTGGTCGTCGTCCGGTCGGTCGCGCCGATGATCGTCATGCCAGCTCCGCGCAGTCGTCGGCGCTCCTGCGCGATCCAGGCGATCAGGCGGTCGTTCGTCCCGGCGACGTGCGCCGCGAGCAGGTCGGCCGCACGGTCGGCGTCCCCGGCCTGCACGGCATCGAGGACGGCGCTGTGCTCGTCCCATGCGGCGTCGCGGGCCTCGGGCGTACGGACCTCGATCCAGCGGGTGCGTTCGAGCCGGGTGAGGGCGTCGCCGATGGCGTCCGTGACGAACCGGTTGCCGCCGAGCGCCGCCAGGTCGAGGTGGAACGTCGAGCCCATCCGGATGCCGGCCTGCTGGTCGGGCGTGGGACGGAGGGCGTCGAGGTGCGCCCGGACCTCGGCGAGCGCTGCGGCGTCGGCCCGTTCGACCGCGAACCGGACGGCAGCGGGCTCGAGCACGCCGCGCAGTTCGGCGAGCGAGGCGATCTCGTCGAGGTCGATCGGGGTGACCGTCCACGAGCGGCCCTCGTGCAGGATGAGTCCCTCGCGCTCGAGCCGCGACAGGGCAGCGCGGACGGGGGTGCGCGACGCGTGGAACCGGGCTTCGAGCCCGCGCTCGGAGATGCGTTCCCCCGGGGCGATCTCGAGCGTCAGGATCGCGGCGCGCAGGTTGTCGTAGAGCTGGGCCGTCTGCGACACGGGCGTTGCGTCGGTCGGTTCGGTCACGACGGACCAGCGTAGCGGCGGAGCGGTCCAGATGGTATACCGTTTTGGTATACCAAACCGTTCCGCGACGAAACGACTCCGATGACGACGACCACCTCCGCGACCACGACCACCGCCCGCGCGTGGTCGATGCTCGCGCTCGGTGTCGCCGCGCAGGCTGCCGGCACGCTCGTCGTCTCGGCGCCGGCGCTGCTCATCCCCTACCTGCACGCGCACGGCACGCCCCTGCCGGTCGCCGGGGTCCTCGCCGCCGCGCCGACCTTCGGCATGGTGCTGACCCTCATCGCCTGGGGAGCCCTGACAGACCGGATCGGCGAGCGGGTCGTCATCGCGGGCGGGCTCGTCCTGACGACCCTCGCGACGGTCGGCGCCTGGCTCGCCGCCGGTGACCCGGTGCTGCTCGGGCTGGCGTTCTTGGCGGGCGGGATGACGAGCGCGTCGACGAACGCCGCGAGCGGCCGGGTCGTGGTCGGGTGGTTCCCGAAGCAGCGGCGAGGGCTGGCGATGGGGATCCGGCAGATGTCGCAGCCGCTCGGGGTGACGCTCGCGGCGGTCACGGTACCGCAGCTCGCCGAGACCTCCGGTATCCGTGCGGCCTTGGTGCTGCCGATCGTGCTGTGCGCGGTGCTCGCCGTGCTGTGCGCCGTCGGCATCGCGAACCCGCCACGACCGGCACGGGACGACGCTCCCGCAGCCCACGTCGCGAACCCCTACCGGACGTCGAGTTTCCTGTGGCGGATCCACGCGGTGTCCGTCCTGCTCGTCGTGCCGCAGTTCACGCTGTCGACCTACGGGCTCGTCTGGCTCGTCGGGCTGGGGTGGCCCACCGCCGCGGCCGGCCTGCTCGTCGGTGCGTCCCAGTTCGTCGGGGCGATCGGACGCATCCTCGTGGGGGTGTGGAGTGACCGGGCACGCTCCCGGGTCGGACCGCTGCGGGTCGTCGCCGTGAGCGCGGCGGCGGTGATGGCGGTCATGGCGGTCGTCGATGCGTCACACCTGGCGGGTGCGGCCGTGTTCCTCGTGGTGGCGACGAGTGTGACCGTGGCGGACAACGGGCTCGCGTACACCTCGGTCGCCGAGGCAGCGGGGCCGTTCTGGTCCGGACGGGCACTCGGTGCGCAGAACACCGGCCAGTTCATCGCGGCGAGCGCCGTCGGCCCGGGCATCGGGGCACTGGTCGGTGCAGTCGGCTTCGCGGCGTCCTTCGGGATCGTGGCGGTGCTGCCGTTGCTGGCGCTGCCGCTGGTCCCGCGTGGAGACCGCTCGACCGGGTGAGGCCGGCGGGTGTTCCGACCCATGACGTCTGCGATGGGAGGTCGGATCGCGCGTGGTGGGCTGGAAGAACCGACCTCCCACGCGCGATTCGACCACCTACGCACGATCCGACCTGCAACGCGCGAAAGGGCCCCGCACTCCGCGCGCAGCACGACCCCGCGCGCCCGCGCGCCCGCGCGCCCGCGTCAGGCCGGGACGGCCGGGCCCACCCGCCAGCGGAGCAGCGCCGACGCGGGCGCCCCGCTCGGCAACGACGCGGCGTTGACGAGCACGAGCTCGGCGTCGGTGAGCACGATCGCCCGGACGATGGCGCACACCGCGGGCACCTGCCCGAGGACCTCCACTCCCCCCGCCTGCTCGGGCGCCGTCGCCACCCAGGGTGCTGCGGCGAGCGCGTACAGCGTCCGGTCCCCGAGCGCCCCGGCGTCGAGCGCGACCACGGCTGCCTGCGCCTGCTGGAGGGCATCGACCACGGGGCCGATCCCGCTGACGCTCTCGTTGTCGCCGCGGCCCTCGTGCGTGCGCAGGAGGTCCTGCACGTCGTGCCGGCGTGACGCCAGCACCCGCGCGAGCGCGAGGTCCACGTGCTGCACGAGCGCCTTCTCGGACGCGTCGTCGGCGCGCGGGTCGACGGCGACCTCGGTGACCAGTGCCCTGGTGGCGGTGGAGAGCTCGCCGCGGAGCAGTTCGCGGGCGCGGATGTCCCCCGCCACGATGACCACCCGGGGCGAGGTGGTGCGGACTGCCTCGTCGACCCCGGCGGCGACCTCGCCGGCGGTCTGCTTCCAGATCTCCTCCGTGTGGGCCTGCCAGTGCGGCTGCTTCCACCCGGTCCCGGCCTTGGCGTAGTGCAACGTGTCGGTGCGGCCCTGGATGCGCTGTTCGTCCTCGGGCGCACCCGAGGGCGCGTGACCGAGTCGGTAGCCGCGGAACCCACCGCCCTCACGACCGACCTGGACCACCAGGAACGGAAGGTCGAACGGCCGGTGGGCCAACAGCGGGAGCAGGTCCGGGACGGCGCCGGTGCCGACGGACTCCTGCCCGTGCAGGTGTCCGGGCAGCACCTCGCTCAGGACGAGCTCGTCGTCGCGGACGAGCACGTAGCGGGCGACGGGCGCGGGGACGCCGGGCTGCTCGACGAGCTCCTCCTCGATGACCTCGACCGCACGGGCCGAAGCGCCCTGCTGCTGCAGTGCGTCCGAGACGGTGCGCCGCTGGAGCGCGGCCATCCGTCTGGGGTCCTCCCGGTTGCCCGAGACGTCGACGTACGCCCAGGTCCAGGTGCCGGGGGCCTGCAACGCCTCGACCAGGCCGGGCTGCAGGGTGGTGTTCTCACGATCGGTCATCGTCGTCCTCCCGTTCATGCCGCCGGCGGCCATCGCCGTCGCGGCGTCGGTGTCTTCCTGGCCCCACCGTCCGCGCATCGAGCTGACGCCGTTCCGAGGTCGGAGCGAACACCCAGGCCCGAACACCCACCGTCGCTCGGGTTCCGTGGTTTGCTGAGGTGCAACCCCGATCAATGACGAACCGGAGTGCAGGCAATGACGCCATCATCACGACCACCAATCAGCAGACGCCAGCTCTTCGGGCTCGGCATCGGAGCGGCTGCGACGGGTCTCCTCGCCGGCTGCGCCGTGCCCGGCTCGACGAACGTCAACAAGGCGGCACTCGTCCCCGCGGCGGCGAGCGGCGAGACGATCCAGCTCACCTACTGGGCGTGGCTCAAGGACCTGCAGAAGGTCTGCGACGTCTGGAACGCGAAGCACCCCGACGTGCAGGTCACCGCGAACTGGATCCCGGGCGGCAACAGCGGCGGGTACCAGAAGATGTACTCGGCGCTCGCGGCCGGCGGCGGGCCCGACATCGGGCAGGTCGAGCTCCGGCAGATCCCCGAGTTCATGCTCGCGAACGGCCTGGTCGACCTGGCCCGCTACGGCGCGAAGGACGTGCAGGACAAGTACGACGAGGCGGCCTGGGCCCAGGTCTCCTTCGTCGACGGCGTCTACGGCATCCCGCAGGACACGGGCCCGATGGGGTTCTACTACCAGACCGCGATCCTCGAGCAGGCCGGCGGTGAGCCCCCGACGACATGGGACGAGTGGAAGGTCCTGGCCGACAAGGTCCGGGGCACCGGCAAGCAGAACTACCTCGAGGTGTTCCCGGTCGCCGACGCCTCGCCGTTCGCCGCGTACGCGCAGCAGGCCGGCGCGCGCTGGTTCAAGGTCGACGGCGACGAGTGGGTCGTCGACATGACCGACGACGCCACGCTCGAGGTCGCCGACTTCTTCGACGGGTGCATCGACGACAAGCTCGTCGACACGTCCGCCAGCGCCTACACACCCGGTTGGTACGCCGCCGCTGCGAGTGGTCGCGTCGCCGCCGTCACGAGCGCGAGCTGGGGCGACGCCCTGATCGAGTCCGTGCAGGGCGGCAAGGGCAAGTGGAAGGTCGCGCCGATGCAGAAGTGGAGCGCCGACGGGTTCGGGTCGAGCGCGATCGGCGGTTCGACGGCCGCGGTCCTCGCCAACGCGAAGCACCCGAAGGAAGCGCTCGACTTCATCACGTGGATGACCACCTCGAAGGAAGGGGTCGACGCCATGATCAAGCACTGCGGCATCGGCTGGTCCCCCGCGAAGGACTACATCGGCGCACAGCGCGAGCAGCCGAGCGCCTGGTTCTCCGGGCAGAACTACAACGAGGACGTCTTCGCCCCGGCGGCCAAGGAGCAGAACATCGACTGGTCCTGGTCCCCCGTCACGCAGTCGGCGTTCACGTCGCTGCAGAACCAGTTCCGCCGCAAGATCACCAGCGGGCTCAAGCTCAGCGACGCCGTCGAACTCGCCCAGCGCGAGATCGTCCAGGCGTTCAAGGACAAGGGCCTCAGCGTCAGGACGGCATCGTGAGCACCCAGACCCAGACCCCGACGCGCGCCACCGAGCGTGCGCAGCCGACCTTCCGCACGAGCACCAAGGCCACCCGGGCGCAGAAACGCGCGCCGTGGGTCCTGCTCGCACCGTTCCTGGCGCTCTTCGTCCTGACGTTCATCATCCCGATCATCAGCGCCCTGTTCCAGAGCTTCACGACCGTCGACCGCAAGGGCCTGTTCGGCGAGGACGGCGTCACCGGCCGCTTCGCCGGCTTCGACAACTACGTCACGGCGCTGAACGACAGCGGCTTCGTCGCCTCGATCGGCCGCATGCTCCTGTTCGGCATCGTCCAGGTGCCGGTGATGATCATCGCCTGCACGGTCCTGGCGCTGCTGCTGGAGTCGGCGAGCGCCCGCTGGCCGGGCTTCTTCCGGGCGATCTACTTCATGCCGTACGGCGTCCCGGGCGTCATCGCGACGATCCTCTGGTCGTTCCTGTACGTCCCCGGGCTGTCGCCGATCGTGTCGCTGCTGCAGTCGATGGGGCTGCAGCCGGACTTCCTCGGCGCGAACAGCGTGCTGTGGTCGATCGCGAACATCGTCACGTGGACCTACACCGGCTACAACATGCTCATCATCGTGGCGCAGCTGAAGTCGATCCCCGGCGAGGTGTACGAGGCCGCCAAGATGGACGGCGCCGGCCCCTTCCAGGTCGCCTGGCGCATCCAGATCCCGCTCATCGCGCCGGCCCTGGTGCTGACGACGGTGTTCTCGATCATCGGCACGCTGCAGCTCTTCGCGGAGCCGCAGATCCTGTCGACGGTCGCCCCGGCCATCGACAGCGAGTACACGCCGAACTACGCCGCCTACACGAACGCGTTCGCGTTCAACGAGTACGGCGTCGCGAGTGCCCAGGCGGTCATCATCGCGCTGGCCGCCTTCATCCTGTCCTTCACGTTCCTGGCGCTGACGAACCGCCCGCCCAAGGACGAGCGCGACCAGCGCAAGCGGGCTCGCAAGGACGGCCTGGAGGCCCGGCGCGCGCTCCAGACGCGCGCATCCGCCGGACAGGTGGTCACCAACCGAGCCGACCAGAGCCTCCCGGCCGGTCGCGTCGCGACGACCGAAGGGACTGACCGATGACCAGCGAAGCCATCGAAGCGCCGGCCACGGCGAAGACCGCGGTGCCCGTCGACACCACGTCCATCTCCGCCCACCAACGGCGGAAGCTCGACCGCTCGCCGCGGTCGCAGATCGTCGTGACGGGCATCCTCGTCGTCGTCGCGCTCTACTTCCTGGTGCCGCTGTACTGGGTCGTGATCGCCGCCACGAAGACGACGGGCGCGCTGTTCTCGACGAACGGGTTCTGGTTCGGCGGCGACTTCGCGCTGTTCAGCAACCTGCAGCAGGTGTTCACGTACGACGGCGGGATCTTCGTCCGGTGGATCGCGAACAGCATCCTGTACTCGGGCGTCGGCGCGGTGCTGGCGACCTACTTCGCGGCGGCCGGCGGGTACGCGCTCGCGAAGTACGAGTTCCGCGGGCGGCAGCTCGTGTTCGGGACCATCCTCGGCGGCGTGCTCGTGCCGGGGACCGCGACGGCGCTGCCGCTGTTCCTGCTGTTCTCGACGATGGGCCTGACCGACACGTACTGGAGCGTGCTCATCCCGAGCCTGGTCTCGCCGTTCGGCCTGTTCCTGTGCCGGGTGTACGCCTCGGCGTCGATCGACACGGCGCTGATGGAGTCCGCGCGGCTCGACGGGGCCAGTGAACTGCGGATCTTCCACACGATCGCGCTCCGGCAGATGACGCCGGCGCTCGTGACGGTGTTCCTGTTCCAGGTCGTCGGGATCTGGAACAACTTCTTCCTGCCGCTGATCATGCTGGCAGACCAGAAGCTGTACCCGATCACACTGGGACTGAACAACTGGCGGTCCCAGGTGGACCGTCTGCCAGAGTTCTACCAGCTCACCACCGGCGGAGTGCTCGTCTCGGTCATCCCGCTCGTCATCGCCATCATCGTCCTGCAGCGCTTCTGGCGCGGGGGCCTCACGGAAGGATCGGTCAAGGGTTGACCTCCACCGCCACCGACGACCTGCACGCCACGACGCCCGGATCGGCGTCCCGACTGGCACCGAGGGCGTGGTTGCACACCGATGCACCCGCCCTGACGCTGAACGGGGAGTGGGACTTCCGCTGGTCGCCGGTGGCGGACGCCCCGGACTTCGACGACCCGGACGGGTGGGGCACCCTGCCGGTCCCCGCGCACTGGGTCCTGCACGGGCACGGGGCTCCGAGCTACACGAACCTGCAGTACCCGTTCCCGATCGACCCGCCGCACCCGCCCGAGGAGAACCCGACGGGCGACTACCGACGCACCTTCTCGCTGCCGTCGTCGTTCGACGCGGCCGCCCGGGTGCTGCTGCGGTTCGACGGCGTGGAGTCGCACTTCCGCGTCTGGGTGAACGACGACCTGGTCGGGTGGTCGACGGGCTCCCGACTGGCGAGCGAGTTCGACGTGACGTCGCTGCTGCGGCCCGGGTCGAACGAGGTCCGCGTGCGCGTGCATCAGTGGTCGGCGGCCTCGTACTTGGAGGACCAGGACCAGTGGTGGCTGCCGGGCATCTTCCGTGACGTCACGCTGCTCGCTCGACCCGCGGCCCCGATCGACGACGTGTTCGTCCGCGCCGGGTGGACCGCCACCCTGGGGACCGCTGCGTCCGCCGGGACCGCCGCGTCCGGTCGGCCCTCGACGGGCACCGGCACGATCACGGTGCCGACGCTCGACGCCGTGTTCCCCGTGCGCTTCGCCGTGCCGGACCTCGGCGTGTCCGTCGTCTGGGACTCCGCCGAGGACGTCGCCCCGATCGAGGTCGAGGGCGTCGAGCCGTGGAGCGCCGAACTCCCGAAGCTGTACGACGCCACGATCGCCTCGGACGGTGAGACGGTCTCGCTCCGCCTGGGCTTCCGCACGGTGTCGATCGAGGGTGACAGGTTCCTGGTCAACGGCGAGCGCGTCGTGTTCCACGGCGTGAACCGCCACGAGACCCACCCCGAGCGTGGCCGCGTGTTCGACGAGGCCCACGCCCGAGCCGACATGGCGCTCATGAAGCGGCACAACGTCAACGCGATCCGCACCTCGCACTACCCGCCGCACCCGCGCGTGCTGGACCTGGCCGACGAGCTCGGCTTCTGGGTGGTGCTGGAGTGCGACCTCGAGACGCACGGGTTCCTCTTCGTCGACTGGGTGGGCAACCCGTCCGACGACCCGGCGTGGGAGGAGGCCTACCTCGACCGCATGCAGCGCACCGTCGAGCGGGACAAGAACCACCCGTCGATCGTGATGTGGTCGCTCGGCAACGAGTCCGGCACCGGGCGGAACCTCGCGGCGATGTCGTCGTGGGTCCGCGCCCGCGACGCCGAACGGCCCGTGCACTACGAGGGCGACTACACGGGCGAGTACACCGACGTGTACTCGCGGATGTACCCGACGCTGCAGGAGACCGAGTCGATCGGCGGCGGCCCGGCGACCCCGCTGCTCGAGTGCGGCCCGGCCGAGGCGGCACGGCAGCGGTCGAAGCCGTTCATCCACTGCGAGTACGTGCACGCGATGGGCAACGGGCCCGGGCAGATCCAGGAGTACGAGGACCTGGTCGACCGCTACCCACGGCTGCACGGCGGCTTCGTGTGGGAGTGGCGCGACCACGGGCTCCTCGCGCACACGCCCGACGGCACCCCGTACTACGCCTACGGCGGCGACTTCCACGAGGTCGTCCACGACGGCAACTTCGTGATGGACGGCCTGGTCCTGCCGGACGACACCCCCACGCCGGGCCTGGCGGAGTTCGCGGCCGTCGTGGCCCCGGTGCGGTTGTCGGTGGGCGGCACCACGGTGCTGGTCGAGAACCGGTTCCACTCGGCGTCCACCTCCGGGCTCCGCTTCACGTGGACCCTGACGCGCAACGGCGTCGTCGAGGCCACCGGACGCCTGGCGCCCGGCGTCGTGGCCGCGCGCGAGTCGGCCACCGTGCCCGTGCCGACCGAGGTGCTCGCCGCCGCGGCCGGTCCCGTCGCCCCGGGCGAGGAGCTCTGGTTCGACGTCGTCGCGGAGCTCGCCGGTCCGACGGCCTGGGCGGACACCGGCCACGTCGTGGCACGCACCCAGACGCTCGTCGCGAGCCGGGTGGCGGAGGCGCCACGAGCCTCCAGTGCGGGGTGGGACGGTGACCGGCTCGGGGAGGCGACCTTCACCGCACGCGGCGACCTGTCGAGCTGGAAGGGGCTGCCCGTCGCTGGGCCGCGCGTGGAGCTCTGGCGGGCTCCGACCGACAACGACCGGCTGGCGTCGCAGGGCGGCTACGAGACGGCCGACCCGGTGCTGACCCACGGTGTCGGCGACCCGGACGCGCCGTCGTCGGCCTCGAAGTGGGAGGCGCACGGGCTGGACCGGCTGACGCACCGGCTGGTGTCGGTGTCGCGGACGGCGCACGGCCTCGTGCAGCGTGTCCGTGTGTCGGCGGCGAACAGCGGCGCCGGCGTCGAGGTGACGCACCGCTGGACCCTGACCGAGGCGGGGCTGCTGCTCGACACGACGGCGATCCCGTTCGGCGCCTGGGGCATCACGTGGCCGCGCATCGGCGTCCGCATCGACCTGCCGGCGTCGCTCGTCGACGAGTCGGCGGAGTGGTTCGGCACCGGGCCGCTGGAGTCGTACGCCGATTCCTCGCACGCGGCGCACGTCGGGCGGTTCGCGGCGCCGGTGTCCCTGCTGAACGTCAACTACTCGATGCCGCAGGAGACCGGGCACCGTCCGGACCTGCGCTCGCTGACGGTGGGGCCGTTCACGGTCTCGTCGGTCGGCGCTCGGCGGACCGGCTTCACCCTGACGCCGTGGACCGCGCAGCAGGTCGGCCGCGCGGGGCACCCGTACGAGTTGCCGGCGTCCGAGGCGCTGTACCTGTACCTCGACGCGGCGCAGCACGGGCTGGGGTCGCGTGCGTGCGGGCTCGACGTGCTGCCGGAGCACCAGCTGTGGCCGGCGACGACGGCGTGGAGCGTGCTGCTGGGGTAGGGCGGGGCGGGCGTCGGCGATTGCGGGCGGGGCGCTTGTGCTGGCTGGCGTCGCACAACAGAAACCCGCTCGAACCACGGAACTCCGTGGTTCGAGCGGGTTTCCACTGTGCGGCGTGGCCCCGAGCACTCGCTTGACAGGGCTCGGCATACTGCGTTTCAGTACTCGTGTGTTGTTCTCCGCACTGATGCTCATCGCCAGCGGATCGGTCATCTCGGTCATCGCCGAGCTGACAGCACGAGGCATCGTGGGCCCGAACGGCGGCGCCGGTATCCGCATCGCCTCCGTGATGCGATCGGAATCGACCTGGACGGTCGGCCATCGCGCTGCCCGGGCATGGCTCCACGCAGCCGCTACGGCGTTGGTCGGCTCCGGGCTGCTGAGCCTTCTCGCGCCACAACGTGTCGTCGACATCTGCCTCCCCATCGGCATGGCGGTCGCGTTCTGCTTCCTCATCGTCAGCGCCGTGGTCGCGAGTCGTGCCGCTCGGCGGTCCGATGACTCCGGCGACGACGGCGTGGAGCGTGCTGCTGGGGTAGGGCGGGGCTGAGACCGCTCGGAACCACGGAACGGACACTGCACCGGGGATCTCCTCGGTGCAGTGTCCGTTTCGTGGTGCTGTCGCGGCGCCTACGCCTCGAGCGCGGGGAGCGCCGCGGGGTCGGCGCCGTTCAGGAAGTCCGTCAGGCGCTCGGGCTCGCCGGGCTCCTCGATCGCGATCGCCGCACGACGCAGGGCGAACAGGGAACGCAGCACCCCGCGGTTCGGCTCGTGCGACCACGGCACCGGCCCGGCACCGCGCCAGCCGGCCCCGCGCAGCGAGTCGAGCCCGCGGTGGTACCCGACCCGGGCGTAGGCGTAGGACTCCAGCGTGGCGCCACGCTCCCAGGCCTCGTCGGCGAGCAGTGCCAACGCCAGGCTCGACGAGGGGTGCGCGACGACCACGGCCGCGACAGGGGTGTCGGCAGCGAGGGCGGCGTTCACCGACGGGTCGGCGGGCAGCAGGGTCTCGGGGTTGGCCGACGGGGTCGGCAGCAGGTTCTCGGGCATGCCTCCACCCTGTCATCCCTTGCGCCCGCGCGGCGACCAGGCCTACCGTGGTGGCACCTCGTCGTCATCACGAGGCCCCCGGGGCGGGAGACCGACCGGCGGCTCGGATGGCGGACACGGGGGTCCCCGACGGAAGAAGACGGATTGCTGTCGATCACCGGTCCTGCTCAGCCCACGCGCTGACACCGTGATCGCGCGCCCCGTCGGGCGCTCCACCGCACCGCGGTGGGTCGGTGTCGTGCGCCCAGCACCGACACCGGGGAGACACCTCCATGCCCACCAGTCCATCCGTCGTCCTGCACGACCTCAGCTTCACCTGGCCCGACGGCACCGTCGCGCTCGACCACCTCACCGCCGCCTTCGGCTCGGGCCGCACCGGTCTGGTCGGGAGGAACGGGGCCGGCAAGTCCACGCTCGTCCGGCTGGTCACCGGTCGGCTCCAGCCCACGTCCGGGTCCGTCCAGACGTCGGGTCCCGTCGACGTCCTGCCCCAGCGGCTGCTCGCGGCGGCCGACGGAGCGCGGGCGACCGACACCGTCGCGGACCTGCTCGGCGTCGGCCCGTCGCTCGCGGCACTCCGGGCGATCCTCGGCGGGGACGGCGACCCGACGCACTTCGACGTCCTCGGGGACGACTGGGACGTCGAGGAGCGCGCCGCAGCGGCAGTCGACGCACTCGGCCTGGACCTCGACCGTCCGGTGTCGACGCTCTCGGGCGGGCAGGCCGTGCTCGTCGCCATCGCGGGGATCCGCCTGCGTGGTCGGCCCATCGCGTTCCTCGACGAGCCGACGAACAACCTCGACCGCCGGGCGCGTGCGATGCTCCTCGACGTCGTGGACTCCTGGCGCGGGACCCTGGTGCTCGTCAGCCACGACCGGGAGCTCCTGGAGCACGTCGACGAGACATGCGAGCTCCGCACCGGGTCGGTCACGGTCTTCGGCGGCACGTTCTCGGCGTACGAGGCCCACCTCGCCGTGCAGCAGGCCGCCGTCGAGCGTGAGGTCCGCGTCGCCGACCAGCGGCACCGCACCCAGAAGCGGCAGCGCATCGCGGCCGAGACCACGATCGCCCGGCGTGCCAAGGCGGGCGAGAAGGCCGGGCGGTCGATGCCGAAGTCGTACGCGAACGAGATGCGGAAGCACGCGCAGGAGACCGCGGGCCGGCTCCGCGTCGGGTTCGCGGACGACGAGGCCGCGCCGCTGGCCACGAAGCGCGACGCCGAACTGCGGCTCCGCGAGGACGAGGCCATCCACGTCGAGCTGCCCGACCCGCACGTGCCCGCGTCCCGCCGCATCGCCACGATCACCCTCCGCGGACGGGACACCGTCGTGCAGGGCCCGGAGCGGGTCGCCGTCGGCGGGGACAACGGCGTCGGCAAGACGACCCTGCTCGAACAGCTCGTCGGCGTGCCCACCGCGCGGGAGCACCCCCTACCCGACACCGGTGCCGTCGCGCACGTCGAGCAGATCGCGTACCTGCCGCAGCGGAAGGACTCCCTCGACGACGCCGCCACCGTGTTCGAGAACGTCGGGCGCGGCGCCCCGCACGTGCCACCGGCCGAACTCCGCAACCGACTGGCCCGGTTCCTGGTCCGCGGGGACACGGTCGACCGTGCGGCGGGTTCGCTGTCCGGCGGCGAGCGATTCCGGGTCGCCCTGGCCGGACTGGTGCTCGCGGACCCGCCGCCGCAGCTCCTGGTGCTCGACGAACCGACGAACGACCTCGACCTGACGAGCGTCGACCAGCTCGTCGACGCGCTACGGGCCTACCGCGGAGCCGTCGTCGTGGTCAGTCACGACGAGTCCTTCCTGGACCGGCTCGGGATCGACGTCCGGCTGGAGGTGTCGTGACGCGGGGTCCGGGCTAGCGCTTCCGGGTCGGGCGGATCGACAACGACTCGATCGTCCCGCGCTCGGGCAGGTCGACGACCGTGCGCACGGCGTCGGCGACGTCGGACGGGGCGAGGTAGTACTCGGTGTCGTAGTCCTCGCCGAGCTTGTCCACGAGCTGCCGCTGCATGTCCGAGTCCGTCCGGCCCGGGTGCACGCTCGACACCCGCACGCCGGCGTCCCGCTCCTCTTCCCGCAGGGCGTCGGTGAACGCTCGGAGCGCGAACTTGGACGCGCCGTACACGCCGCCGCCGGGCCCGGAGACGAAGCCCGAGCCGGAGTTGATCGTCACGACGATGCCCCGCGAGGCCCGGAGCGCCGGCAGCGCCAGCCGGGTCAGCTCGGCCACCGCGAAGACGTTGGTGGCGAAGACGGCCTCCCACGTGGCACGCGGGGTGTCCGCCACCCGGGTGCCCTGCTCGACGCCGGCGGAGTGCACGAGGACGTCGAGTCGTTCCGGCAGGTCCGGCAGGTCGCCGGCGCCGAGGTCGCCCACGAAGGGCTCGGCGCTCGGCAGGTCCGCCACGACAGCGGCGACCGCGTCGGCGCTGCGCCCACCGACGAGCACGTGGTGGGTGCGGCCGAGGTCGGCCGCGATCGCGCGGCCGATGCCACGGGTGGCTCCGGTCACCAGGGCGACCGGTCGGACTGGAGGCTGTGTCTGCGTCACGCAGGCCAGCCTACGGAAGGCGGGGAGAGCCTCCCGGACGATCGACGATCGTGCGTATCGACGTTCCGGGCTTCGACATCTGGTGTGTCAGATGTGACGCTGGTTCCGCGAAGCAATCCGCGGCGCACCGGACCGGCACCCCGCGCCGCGAGGTGTCGGCAGATCGAAGGAAATCCAGCATGTTCGTCGCCATCATCGGACTCATCGGCGCAATCGGTGCCGGCATCGTCGGTGCCGCAGGCGCGATCGGGGCCGGCGCGCTCGGGGTCGTGGGCACGGTCGCCGCCGCCCTGATCGGCGCGTTCCTCCACTGAGACGCAACGAGGACGTGGGCGCCACGGCGCCCACGTCCTCGTGGCGTTCCCGGGGAGGTCAGTCGTTGTCGACGCCCTGGCGGATCCGGATGCCCTCGAGGACGTCCTGGGCGCGCTTCTCGTCCTGCTTCTCGATCTGACGGGTGTCGCGCTCGGGGAGCTGGATGTCCTCCTCGGCACGGATGCCGGCCTGGAGTTCGCGACCCCGCTCGATCTCGGCGTCGAACTCGGCGCCGAAGAGCAGCGCGTTGTTCGTGATCCAGATCCACAGCAGGAACACGATCACGCCACCGAGGGAGCCATAGGTGGCGTTGTAGTTCGAGAAGTTCGCGACGTAGAACCCGAAGCCCACGCTCGCGATGATCCAGATGAGCAGGGCGACGATCGACCCACCGCTGACCCAGCGGAACTTCGGCTGCTTGACGTTCGGCGACCAGTAGTAGAGCACCGCGATCACCAGGACGGCGATCACCAGGAGGATCGGCCACTGCACGATCGAGAGCACGAGCGCGGCGGCGTCGCCGAGGCCGATCAGGTCGCCGAAGCTGCGGGCGAGCGGACCGGAGACGAGCGCGAGCAGACCGACGACGAGCAGGACGACCGTGGTCACGGTGACGCCGAGCATGGTCGGGCGGAGCTTCCAGATCGGACGGCCCTCGCGCACGTTGTAGATCCGGTTCATCGACCGGCCGAAGGCACCGACGTAGCCGGAGGCCGACCACAGCGCGCCGAGCAGACCGACGATGAACGTGACCGGTGCCGCGGGTGAGCGGACGAGGCCCTCGACGGGGTCCTTGATCAGGTCGGCGACCTGCGCGGACCCGACGTTCCGGATGATCTCCAGCAGCGTGTCGACCGTGTCCTTCGGGTTCGACACCAGGCCGAGGATCGAGACGACGGCGAGCAGTCCGGGGAACAGCGCGAGGACCGTGTAGTACGTCAGGCTCGCCGCGAGGTCGGTGCACTGGTCGCTGCCGAACTCACGCAGCGTCTTCTTGAGCGTGTAGACGAGCGTGGGCTTCTTGAGGTCGGTGGGGCTGTCGGCCTTCCGGGAGTCGTCCGGAGCCGGCTTCTGCTGTTCGCGCGCCATGGTCAGCCCTTCTTCGCTCGCTTGGCGGCCTGCTTGCGGTACCTGGCGGCCTGCGCCTGCACGGGGGCGAGGCGGCGGCGCTGCTTCGTCCGGAGCTGGTACCCGGGGTCCTGCTCGAGCTGCGCCTGGCGGGCCTTGCGGCCGGCCCTGCGGGCCTTGCGGCCCTTGCGACCGGGTGCCGACTCGTCGCCGCCACGTGCGCCGAACGGCAGCAGCGCGGTGAACGCCGTCGACGCGGGCGGTGTCGCGAGGTGTCCAGCGGGGGTACGGCCGATGCGCGTGCCCACCACGATGGCCACGACGCCGGTGGCCGCGATCGTCGCGAGGGCGACGAGCGGGGTCGGGTCGCGGTGCCAGCGCTGCCGGGTCTTCGCCACGGCCAGTCGGGTGCGCGCGGGCACGTCGACCTTCTGCTTGATGCGCTCGACCGTGTCGGTGATCCGCTCGCGCGTGCGGACGTTCGCGAGCTCGAGCTCGGGGAGACTGTCGTTCGCCATACGTCGTTCGTACACGGTTCCGGGCCGCGACACCCCAGGACCGCGTTGTGCGACCACCCCGGCAGCGTGTCCAGTGTCACGCGGCTAGCGTCCCGCGCATGCTGTACCGAGACGTCGCCGAGGGCATCCACCGGCTCGAGATCGCCCACACGAACCAGTACCTGGTCGAGACCGGCGACCAGCTGATCGTCATCGACGCAGGGCTGCCGGCGTCGTGGCCGCACCTGTTGCTCGCCGTGCACGACCTCGGGTACACGCCCGACCGTGTCGAGGGGATCCTGCTCACCCACGGGCACTTCGACCACGTCGGCACCGCAGCCCGGGCACACCGGGAGTGGGGCACGCCGGTGTTCGTGCACCCGGGCGACCGCGACCTGGCGGCGCACCCCTACTCGTACCGGCCGCAGACGAACCGGTTCGGGTTCGTCCTGGCACACCCGGGCGGGTTCGCACCCCTCGGTCGGATGCTGCTCGCCGGAGCCGCGACGGTCGACGGCATCGAGGACACCGTGCCGCTCGAGTCCCGCGCCGAGGTGCCCGGCTCGCCGTGGATCATCGAGACGCCCGGGCACACCGACGGGCACGTGGCGCTGCACTTCGCCGACCGGGACGCAGTGGTCGTCGGGGACGCGCTGGTGACCTTCGACCCCTACACCGGCGGCGTCGGGCCCCGGGTGGTGGCACCGGCGGCGACGTCCGACATGGACACCGCCGTCGCGTCGCTCGGGCGGCTCGAGGACACCGAGGCGCGGCACGTGCTGCCGGGGCACGGGCCGGCCTGGTCGTGGGGCGTGCGGGGCGCGGTGGCGCAGGCGCGGCGGGCGGCCGGGGCCGCCTGACGCTCGGAGTGCGGTTGCTCTGCCGGATCGAGCGACAAGGTCGACGTCGTACGACAGCGAGGTTGTCGTTCCGAGTCGAAGCCGGCTGGCCGCCCGCCCGTCAGTCGGGGACGACGACGTCCTCGGGCATGCCGGACGCGGCGGAGCGGGTCGCCGCCTCCATCAGCGCGAGGCTGCGGAGGTTGTCACGCCCGCTCGTCTCCGGCGCCGGGCCGCCCTCGACCGCACGCGCGAAGGCCTGCAGCCCGCCCTGGCGGTCGTGGTGCTCGGCCGTCGGGAGCTCGACGGACTCGACGGTCGGCGCCCCGGCGGCACTGCCGGTCGTGCCGCCGCCGGCTGTGCCGCCGCCGGTCTTCCGCACGGTGACGCGGTCGCTGCTGATGTCCCCGGGTTCAGCGCCACGGCTGGTGAACCGGATCTCGCCGTCCTCGCCCTGGATGCTCCACTCGCCGGCCCAGGGCGTGTGCTCGGCCCGGCTCAGCCAGCTGCCGCGGTAGCTGACGACCAGGCCGTCCTCCATCTCGATGAGCATCGACGCGACGGCCTCGTCCTGGTACTTGCTGAACGACGGCCACGTGGCCTTCGCGAACACCCGGACGGCGTCCTTGCCCGTGACCATCCGGAGCAGGTCCAGGTGGTGGATCGCCATGTCGTTGATCATCGCGTGCGGGAACCGGTAGTGCGGGTTGTCCTCGAACGCCGCGTCGTTGTCCCACTGCCGGAAGTCGATGTTGATCGCGGAGAGCTCCCCGAGGGTGCCCGCGGCGAGCAGGTCCTTCGTGACGCGGGGCGCCGGGTAGAACCGGTAGTTCTGGCTGACCTGCAGCACGAGGCCGCGTTCCTCCGCACGGTGGACGGCCTCGGCGGCTTCCACCGCGGAGTTCGCGAAGGGCTTCTCCACCAGGACGTGCTTGCCGGCGTCCAGGGCCTCGAGCGCGAGTGGCACGTGCGTGACGGCCGGGGCGGTGATCACGACGGCATCGGCTTCCACCCCGGTGAGCGCGGCGGTCAGGGACGGGAACGCAGCAGTCTCCGGCAGGCCGAGGTCCTTCCGCACGGCCTCGAGCGTCGGGGCACTCGGGTCGGCGATCCCGACGACCTCGACTTCCGACACCGCGGGGAGCGCGACGCGGGCCCAGCTGCCGCCCCACCCTCCGAGACCGACGTGGATGATGCGGACCGTCATGTGTGCACTCCCTCGTGTTCACGTCGACGCCGACTCCGGCGTCACGTCCATCCTTGCAGGGACCGCCGACCGTGCTCACCGGGGAGCGCCCCGGGGTGGAGGCTCGCCCGCGCGTTCCTTCCCATCACGCCCGCGGTGGGGAGCGAGATCGCGCGTTGCCGGTGGGAAGGAACGACCCGCTACGCGTGATCCGACCTGCTACGCGGGATTCGACCCGCTACGCGGCATTCGGCCCGCTATGCCCGAGACAGCCCGCGGGGGGCAGGCGGGTGGGCAAGGGAGAACTCCGCGCGCCGCAGCGCCCCCCTCAGTGCGTGAAGGCGTAGGCGATGAGCGCCATCGTGACGATGAACCCCGCCAGGTAGTTGATCCACAGGAACCGCTTCCACCCCGCGTTCGCGGACTCGGCGCCCGCGTCGGTGACGTTCCACCACGGCAGCACGTTGAGCGCGTACGGGATCACCACGACCGCGGCGATGGGCCCCGGGAACGCCGAGAACAGCAGCGCGACACCCGCGACGACGTAGGCGACGAACGCCAGCCGCACGGTCGCCCGCGCTCCGATGACCGTCGCCACGGAGCCGATGCCCCCGGCCCGGTCGGCGAGCACGTCCTGCACCGCGCCGAACGCGTGCGAGGCGACGCCCCACAGGAAGAACGCCACGCACACGGCGACGAGCTGCCCGGTCCAGTGCGGTCCGGCGAGCGCCAGGCCGTAGACCGCCGGGGACACGAAGTGTGTCGACGAGGTCAGCGAGTCCAGGAACGGCTTCTCCTTGAACCGCAGCCCGGGCGCCGAGTACGCGATCACCGCGAACACGCTGATCGCCAGCACGAGCCACGACCACGGGCCGTTGCCACCGACACCGCCGAGCAGCACGAGCGCGACGAGGAACGGCACGTTCGTGACGACGACGGCCCACAGCGTGGTGCGGTGCACGCTCTTGTCGAGCAGCGCGCCCTCGACCCCGCCCTTGCGCGGGTTGACGAGGTCGGACTCGTAGTCGAAGACGTCGTTGATGCCGTACATCGCGAGGTTGTAGGGCACCAGGAAGTACACGACGCCGACGAGCAGCGCCACGAGCGAGAAGCCGGCGCCGCCGTCCAGGCCGACGCCGCTGCCGAGCAGGTAGGCGGCCGCGAACGGGTACGCGGTGTTGACCCAGCTGATCGGCCGGGACGACACGAACAGTGCGCCGAGGGTCGACTGCCGGGAGGCAGGGGTCGCCGTCATCGCGGATCCTCCGGTTCGGGACGTGGTCGGGTGGTGAGCTCGGCATGGCGGTCGCGGTCGAGCAGGACCCACAGCGACGGCAGCAGCAGCACGGCACCGATCGCGTAGGCCAGGTCCTCGACGGGGAACGCCCCGATCCGGAGCCCGAGGATGCGTGCCGGGTCGTAGGCGACGATGCGGAGCGTGACGATGACGTTGTTGAAGACGATCGTCATGACGAGCAGCGCCACCCCGGCGACGACGCCGGTGACGAGGGTGACCCGTCGACGGCGGGCAGCGTCCTCACGCGTCGGGGCTCGCCGGTCGGCCACGACGCCAGCGACGACCGCCAGCACGAGGGCGACGAGCAGGAACGGCACCGCGAGCAGCGCGTACACGCCCGACCCGTTCACGACCGGCTCCGGCGCTCGGCGGCCCGCGCCACGACCGGCCGGACGGCGCCGAACAGGTTCATCGTCGTGTAGCAGAGCAGCAGCAGGAAGAAGAGCTCCTCGAGCGGGACGTCCGGCGCGAGCAGCACACCCGTCAGCAGCCGGGTCGGGCCGATGAAGAAGATGCCGAGCCCGACGCCGAGCGCGTCCCAGACGAGGAAGAACACGACACCGATCGCCATGACCGCCGCCGCACGCCACGGTGCCCGCCAGAAGAACAGCCGGAACCGGGCGTCGAGCACGGCCATGCCGGTCAGGGAGACCAGCAGTCCGAGGAGGTAGAGCCCGGGCATCACCCAGCGGCCGTCGGCGTGGGGGTCCGCGTCGACACCGCCGTGGTCGCCCGCGGCGGGGCACCGGCGGACCGCGTGAGCGGCGTCGGCAGGGGCTCGGTGGAGGTGTCGCCGTGGATGCGCTTCAGCAGGACCTCGGCCGAGATCAGGCACATCGGCAGTCCGATGCCCGGGATCGTCGAGGACCCGGTGTAGTACAGGCCCTCGACCTTCTTCGACTTGTTGCCCTCGCGGAAGAACGCGCTCTGCTTCAGGGTGTGCGCCGGGCCGAGCATGGAGCCGCTCCAGGCGTTGTAGTCGTCCGCGAAGTCGCGCGGGCCGATCGTCCGGCGCACCCGGATGCGGTCGCGGAGGTCCGGGACGCCCGAGCGCTCGGCGACGACGTCGATGGCCCGGTCGGCGATCTGCTCGACCTCGTCGTCGCCAGCGCCGTCGATGCCGCCCTTGCCGATGCCGACGTCGGCCGGCAGCGGCACCAGGATGAACAGGTTGCTCGTGCCGGGCGGGGCGACGGTCGGGTCGGTCTCGGACGGCGCGCAGACGTAGATCGACGCCGGGTCGGGCACGTGCCGGTCGTCGCCGAACACCGCGCCGAAGTTCGCCTTCCAGTCCGCGGTGAACATGAGCGTGTGGTGCAGCAGCCCGGGGACGGGACCGTCGACACCGAGGTAGACGAGCACGGCCGAGGGGCCGGGGTCGCGCTTCTGCCAGTGCGACTCGTCGTGCGTGCGGTGCTCGCGGTCGAGCAGCTGCATCTCGGTGTGGCGGAGGTCGGCGGCACTGACGACGACGTCCGCGGGCGCGACGTGCTGGACGCCGTCGCGGTCGCGGTGCACGACGCCGGTGACGTGCCCGTCCTCGACCTGGATCCGCTCGACCGCGGCCCCGGTGGTGATCTGCGCACCCTCGGCGCGGGCGACCCGCTCGACGGCTGAGATGAGCTCGGTGATGCCGCCCTTGGGGTAGAGCACCCCGTCGGCCAGGTCGAGGTGGCTCATCAGGTGGTACATGCTCGGCGCGGAGTACGGGCTGGTGCCGAGGAACACGGCCGGGTAGCCGAGGACCTGCCACAGGCGGCGGTCCCGCACGGCGGTCCCGGCGAAGCTGGACAGCGGCTGGAGCAGCAGCCGCGCGAGCTTGCCCATGCGGAGCAGCACGTCGGGTGCGGCCAGCTTCCGGAAGTCCTGGAACGTGCCGTAGAGGAACCGGCGCACGGCCATCTCGTACGTGTCGGCCGCGGAGTCGAGGTACTTCGCCATCCGCTTGCCGGCGCCCGGCTCGATCGACTCGAACAGTTCGAGGTTGTCCTCGCGCGTGGCCCGCAGGTCGATCGGCTCGTCGTAGCCCTCGCTGTAGACCCGGTAGCCGGGGTCGAGCGTGACCAGGTCGAGCTGCTCGTCGGCGCTCGTGCCCAGCAGCTGGAAGAAGTGGTCGAAGACCTCGGGCATCAGGTACCACGACGGCCCGGTGTCGAACCGGAAGCCGTCCTGCTCCCAGGTGCCGGCGCGGCCGCCGAGGTGGGTGCGCTGCTCGAGCACGGTGACGGCGAAGCCGTCCCGCGCGAGCAGGGCGGCGGACGCGAGTCCGCTGATGCCGCCGCCGATGACGACGGCGCGGCGCACGGGGACCTTGCGGGTGGTCTCCGGACGGGAGGCTCGTGACGGGCTCATGCTGGGCCTCCTGTGTGTCGGTGGGTCACCCTGCGCGACGTGATGGGCGCGCGTCCGGCGAGCACCTGCGCGGCGAGCCGCGCCTTGACGGGGTTCGGGACGCGCACGCGGGTGGTGATGAGCCGGGTGGCCGGGGTGGCCGCGATCCGGTCGTTGAGTTCCTGGAACAGGGCGTGGGCCAGGCCGACGGCCTGGCGGGCGTCCTTCGGCAGCAGCGGGACGGTGCGTGCCGCGGTGTCGAGGTCGGCCTGGACGTCGTCCACCAGGCGGGTCTTGGTGGCCTCGTCGAAGGAGCGCAGGTCGACGCCCGGGAAGTAGGAGCGCCCGAGCACCTCGAAGTCGGCGTGCAGGTCGCGCAGGAAGTTGACCTTCTGGAAGGCGGCGCCGAGTGCCCTGGCACCGTCGACGAGCACGGTCGGGTCGAACGTCGGTGTGCCGGCGCGGTACACGAAGGCGCGCAGGCACATCAGGCCCACGACCTCGGCCGAGCCGTACACGTACGTGTCGAAGGAGGCCTGGTCGTGCTCGGTCTGCTCGAGGTCCATCCGCATGGACGCGAAGAACGGCTTCGTCAGCTCCGGGCCGAACCCGGTCGTCCGGGCGGTCCTGGCGAACGCGTGCACGACCGGGTTCACCGAGAAGCCGTGCGCCATCGCCCGCTCGGTGTCGACCTCGAGCTCGTCGAGCACCGTGCGGGCGAGTGCCGGGTCGAGCCCTGCCTCGGTTGCTGGGCCGTCCACGACCTCGTCGGCGACGCGGACCAGGGCGTAGACGTTCTTGATGTGCTCGCGGGTGTCCTTCGTGAGCAGGCGCGACGCCAGCCCGAAGGACGTGGAGTAGCGGTCGATGACGACGGACGACGCTGCCTCTGCCGTGGCGTCGTAGAGCGGGAGCCGAGCGGCGTGCCCGCTGGGGGCCTTCGTGGTGCTCGTGGTCACCGGACGCGCTCCACCAGTTCCGACACCAGGGTCTCCAGACGGGATGCGAGGTCGTAGGGCAGCGCGGCGAGCTCCGCGCGGGCGAGTGCGGTGTGTTCGCGGACCCGGGCGAGCGCGGCGTCGTGTGCCCCGCAGTGCACGAGCAGGCGGCGCATCTCGGCGGCGCGCTCCTCGGTCAGGTCGGGGTCGCCGAGGTAGGGGGCGAGTTCTGCCCAGCACTCGGTGGTGGCGGCGTAGGCGATGAGCATCGTGCGCTTGCCCTCGCGCAGGTCTCCGATCGCGGTCTTGCCCGTGGCGGCCTCGTCGCCGAAGACCCCGAGCAGGTCGTCGACCACCTGGTAGGCGATGCCGATCTCGCGACCGAAGGCACCGAGCGCGACGACGACCGACTCGTCGGCACCGGCGAGCACGGCGCCGGACTGCAGCGGGGCCTCGAACGAGTAGACGCTCGTCTTCGCCCGCTCCATCGCCAGGACCTCGTCCACCGTGGGCATGACGCCGTGGGTCAGGTCGACGTCGGCCATCTCGCCGGCGGCACTGGCGAAGACGGCGTCGTCGAACAGGTCGAGCAGGCGGGTGCGCCGATCGCCGTCCACGCCGCTCGACTCGATGAACCGCGGGGCGCCGGACAGTGCCAGGTCGCCGGCGATGACCGCGGCGCTCATCCCCCGGTGCTCGGCGGTCGGCAGCGGCAGGCCACCGGTCGTGCCGGTGTCGCGGAAGGACCCGGCGACGTTGGGCTGCCCGCGGCGGGACCAGTCGCGGTCGATGACGTCGTCGTGCACGACCAGCGCGGTGTGCAGGAGTTCGTAGGCCGCGGCGACGTGTGCGGCAGCGTGGGTGTCGGTGCCACCGAGGCCGGCGTACGCGGTGAGGACCATGCGGGGACGGAAGCGCTTGCCGCCCATGCTCGCCTTGCGGAGCACACGCCAGAGTTCTTCCGAGGGGCGACCGAAGGCCTGCGCCCGGGCCGAGGACACCACGAAGAAGCGCTCGAGGCACTCGTCCACCAGGTCGAGGTCGATGTGCGCCACGGTGGCCGCTTCGTCCGTCATTGGCCTAATCTATCGAACTAGATGAACCACTTCCCTGAAACCGTCGTGCTGCTGGCCGAAGACCGTACCCCGATCGGCACCGCGGACAAGTTCGCGGTGCACACCGATCACACGCCGCTGCACCTCGCCTTCAGCTGCCACGTCACCAACGCGGACGGCGACCTGCTCGTCACCCGCCGTGCGCTGTCGAAGAAGGCCTGGCCCGGCGTCTGGACGAACTCCTTCTGCGGCCACCCCGGCCCGGACGAGACGTTCGAGGACGCCATCGCCCGTCGCGCTGCCCGAGAACTCGGCATCACCGTGCGGGACGTGCAGAGCGTGCTGCCCGACTTCCGGTACCGGGCGGTCGACGCCTCGGGGATCGTGGAGAACGAGGTCTGCCCGGTGTTCCGTGCCGTGACCGACGACGTCCCCGCCCCCGCGGACGACGAGGTCTCCGAGTACGAGTGGCTCTCCGAGGCCGCGCTCCGCAGTGCCGTCTCAGCTGCGCCGTTCGCGTTCAGCCCGTGGCTCGGGTGGCAGCTCGAACAGCTGCCGGTCAACGCGCTCGACTGACCCTTCCGGGCGCGTCGTCTGATGCGTGCCGGCGCGTCGTGGCGCATCGCACCGAGCGCGTTGCCTCAGCCCGTGCGAGGTTGACCACCCCGTGCGGGCCTGTCTCGCGGCACGGGGTGCGCAAGCTCGCACCACGCGGCGGCCTCGCGCACGGCAGCCCGCCGCCGCCAGCCCGCCGCCGCCCGCCCGCCCGCCGTTGCGACACCTCCCGGCTGGCGCCCGGGCGGTGGGCGTGCATAATGATCTGGCTCGGAATGTGAACGTGCACATGGGCGTGCCACGACACCGAGCGGGAGAGAGCAAGCCATGGCGTCGACGCGGACACAACCACCGCGATCGCCCAGCATCCGCGACGTCGCGCGGGTCGCTGGTGTGTCGCACCAGACCGTCTCACGGGTCCTGAACAACTCCGACGCCATCCGCGCCGAGACCCGCGACCGCGTGCTCGCCGCGATGGAGCAGCTGCAGTACCGGCCGAACCGGGCCGCCCGCGCGCTGGTCACGTCCCGCACCAGGACGATCGGCGTGCTGACGGCCCAACGCTCCCACTACGGCCCCGCCGTCACGATGCAGGCCATCGAGGACGCCGCCGTCGCCCGCGGGTACTCCGTCACGACGGCGAACATCGCCGAGCCGACGGACACCGCGGTGCGCGACGGGCTCGGACACCTGCTCGACCAGGACGTCGAGGGCATGATCGTGATCGCGCCCCAGCAGCGGGTGTTCGACCTCATCGAGGAGCTCGGCGTCCGCACGCCGTACGTCACCCTCCGCTCGAGCATCGGCGAGGACCCGACGGCCCTCTGGGTGGACCAGATGGAGGGCGCCAGGCTCGCCACCGCACACCTGCTCGACCTCGGTCACGAGTACGTGCGCCACATCGCCGGCCCGCAGGACTGGATCGAGGCCGACGCCAGGATGCAGGGCTTCCTGCGCGAGATGTCCGACCGCGACAAGCCCGTGCAGCCGCCGATCCTCGGGGACTGGACCGCCGACTTCGGCTACCACGCGGGCCGTGAGCTCCTTCGGTACCGCGACTGCACCGCGGTGTTCTGCTCGAACGACGCGATGGCACTCGGGGTCGTGCACGCCGCCCGGTCGTACGGGCTCGACGTGCCGGGCGACCTGTCCGTCGTGGGCTACGACGACATCCCCGAGGCGAAGCACTTCTGGCCGCCGCTCACCACCGTGCAGGTGGACTTCGCCGAGCTCGGGCGCCGTTGCGTCGACCTGCTCCTGCCCGACGAGGACGAGGTGCTCCGCGCGGTCGAGATCGTCCCGCAGCTGGTGGTCCGGGCGTCGACCAGCGCCCCGCGCCACCGCGGGTAGTGGCCGGAGAACGCAGGTCCGGACCCCAGATCGGGGGACACCAGATGTCGGTGATCCCGCGGACAGACGCACCGTTACCGAAACGCGACCGAACCGAATTGACACCCGGGCCGCAGCCGTGCGTAGTATTGCCTCCGTTCCAGCCGATGTGACCGTTCACATCACCGTCACACGGGCTGGGGCACTGGACGCGACACCGAAGTCCACGCAGGCCTCCTGCGCCTTCGCTGCCGCAGCAGGACCACCCGAAGGACTGCCGCATCGCAGCGGCAGAAGGAGATGCACCGTGGCGTCAACCCCGATCGACACCGGACTCGAGACCCGTTCGATCACCGCACCCGAGACCATCCTCGAGATGCGCTCGATCACCAAGGAGTTCCCTGGTGTGAAGGCCCTCTCGGAGGTCTCGCTCAACGTCCGCGCCGGCGAGGTCCACGCGATCTGCGGCGAGAACGGTGCCGGCAAGTCGACCCTCATGAAGGTCCTCTCCGGCGTCTACCCGTACGGGACCTACACCGGCGAGATCGTCTTCGAGGGCGACGAGGTCCGCTTCGCGGGCATCAAGCAGTCCGAGCAGGCCGGCATCGTGATCATCCACCAGGAACTCGCGCTGATCCCGGAGCTCTCGATCACCGAGAACCTGTTCCTCGGCAACGAGCCCGGCCGGTTCGGCACCATCGACTGGACCGCCGCCCAGCTGCGCGCCCAGGACCTGCTCGCCCGCGTCGGCCTGCGTGACGACCCGGACACGCAGATCAAGAACATCGGCGTCGGCAAGCAGCAGCTCGTGGAGATCGCGAAGGCGCTGCACAAGGACGTCAAGCTGCTCATCCTCGACGAGCCCACCGCGGCCCTGAACGAGAACGACTCGCAGCACCTGCTCGACCTGATCGTCGGTCTGAAGGCCAAGGGCATCTCGAGCATCATCATCAGCCACAAGCTCAACGAGATCGAGCAGATCGCGGACAGCATCACGATCATCCGTGACGGCAAGACCATCGAGACGCTCAACGTCAAGGCGGACGGCGTCAACGAGGACCGCATCATCCGCGGCATGGTCGGCCGTTCGCTCGAGTCGCGCTTCCCCGACCGCACCCCGAAGATCGGCGAGACCTTCTTCGAGGTCCGCGACTGGACCGTGCAGCACCCGCTCGACTCCTCGCGCCTGGTGTGCAAGGGCTCGAACTTCCACGTCAAGCGTGGCGAGATCGTCGGGTTCGCCGGGCTCATGGGCGCCGGGCGCACCGAGCTCGCGATGAGCCTGTTCGGCCACTCCTACGGCACCTTCCTCGGCGGCACGGTCGTCAAGGACGGCCAGGAGATCAAGCTCAACACCGTGCAGCAGGCCATCGACAACGGCATCGGGTACGTCTCCGAGGACCGCAAGGCGCTCGGCCTCAACCTGCTCGACACCGTGAAGCGCTCCACCGTCGCGGCGGACCTCAAGAAGATCTCCAAGGGCGGCGTCCTCGACTCGCTCGAGGAGTACTCGGTCGCCGAGAAGTACCGCAAGATGCTCCGCACGAAGGTGCCGAGCGTCGAGGACAACGTCGGCAAGCTCTCCGGCGGGAACCAGCAGAAGGTCGTCCTGTCGAAGTGGATGTTCACCGACCCCGACCTGCTCATCCTCGACGAGCCCACCCGCGGCATCGACGTCGGCGCCAAGTTCGAGATCTACGGCATCATCCAGCAGCTCGCGGCCGAGGGGAAGGGCATCATCCTCATCTCCTCGGAGCTCCCCGAACTGCTCGGTCTGTCCGACCGCATCTACACCATCTTCGAAGGTCAGATCACCGCTGACCTGCCGGCCGACCAGGCCGATCCTGAATCGCTCATGCGCAGCATGACCTCCGCGCGGAAGGGCGCCAACGCCTCATGAACAACCTGAAACAGCTCTTCGGCAAGGGCAACAGCATCGGCCAGTACGGCATGGTCATCGCGCTCATCGCGCTGCTGATCTTCTTCTCGATCACGACCCAGGGCCTGATCCTGGAGCCCACCAACGTGATCAACCTGTTCCTGCAGTACTCGTACATCCTGATCCTGGCGCTCGGCATGGTCATGGTGATCATCGCCGGCCACATCGACCTGTCCGTCGGTTCGGTCGCGGCGGTCGTCGGCATCATCGTGGCGCAGTCCATGGCGGTCTGGCACTTCCCGGTGTGGGCCGCGATCATCCTCGGCCTCGCCGTCGGCGCGCTCATCGGTGCCTGGCAGGGCTTCTGGGTCGCGTTCGTCCGTGTCCCGGCGTTCATCGTGACCCTCGCTGGTCAGCTCATCTTCCGTGGTGTCAACCAGATCATCGGCAACTCGACCTCGGTTCCCGTGCCGAAGGAGTACATCCCGATCGGCGCCGGCTTCCTCGGTGACTTCGGGCCGGACTTCGGCTACAGCAACGGCACGCTCCTGATCGGGCTCGCCACGATCGCAGCGTTGATCATCATCGAGGCGCGCGGCCGTGCCCGCCGCCGCAAGATGCAGGCCGAGGTACCGCCGCTGTGGGTCTCGATCGTCCGCACCGGCGTCCTCGTCGCGGTCACCCTCGTCGCCACGTACCTGTTCGGCGCCGGCCCCGTCGGCACCTCGGTCCCGATCGTCGCGATCATCCTCGGCGTCCTGACCATCGTCTACGGCTTCGTCACGAAGAACACGATCTTCGGCCGCCAGGTCTATGCAGTCGGTGGCAACTCCAGCGCCGCGGTGCTCTCCGGTGTCAGCGCGAAGAAGGTCAACTTCTTCGTGATGATGAACATGTCGGTCCTCGCCGCGATCGCCGGCATGGTGTTCGTCGCCTACTCGGGCGCCTCCGGCCCCGCGGACGGCACCGGCTGGGAGCTCGACGCGATCGCCGCGGTGTTCGTCGGTGGTGCTGCCGTCGCCGGTGGTGTCGGCACGATCTCCGGCTCGATCATCGGTGGTCTCGTGATGGCGCTGCTGTCCAACGGTCTGCAGCTCATGGGCCTTGAGTCCAACAAGGTGCAGATCATCCGCGGTCTGGTCCTGCTCGTCGCCGTCGCCTTCGACGTCTACTCGAAGTCGCAGGGGCGTCCGTCGCTCATCGGCGGCATGATGCGGCAGTTCCAGCGCAAGGACACCGAGCAGAACACGGTGGCGGCCCAGCAGCCGCGGTCCATCGAGGACCAGCCCGAGAAGGTCACCCTCCCCTAGCCCTCCACCCCTCACAGCGGGGCTCCGGCCCCACCCTCCTCAACGAAGAGAAAGCAATCACATGCGCAAGAAGATCGTCGCCGGCCTCAGCCTGGCGCTCATCACCGGCCTCGCCCTCAGCGGCTGCTCGGCCCGTGGCTCGGACTCCGGCAGCGGTTCCGACGCGGCCATCAAGAAGGGCGACCTCATCGGCGTCGCGCTCCCCGCCAAGACCTCGCAGAACTGGGTCCTCGCGGGCGCCGCGTTCAAGAAGTCGATCGAGGACGCCGGCTTCAAGGCCGACATCCAGTACGCCAACGCCGGCAACCCGGTCCCCGACCAGCAGTCGCAGATCTCGGGCATGATCACCAAGGGCGCGAAGGCCGTCATCATCGGTGCCGCCGACGGTTCGCAGCTCACCTCGCAGGTCAAGTCGGCGAAGTCCTCGGGCGCCGTCGTCATCGCCTGGGACCGCAACATCCTGAACACCAAGAACGTCGACTACTACGTCGCGTTCAACAACTACAAGGTCGGCCAGCTGCAAGCACAGGCGCTGCTCAAGGGCCTCAAGGAGAAGAAGGGCGACGGACCGTACAACGTCGAGCTCTTCGCCGGTTCGGCTGACGACGCCAACGCCACCGTGTTCTTCAACGGTGCGATGAACGTCCTGCAGCCGAAGATCGACGACGGCAGCATCAAGGTCGTCTCGGGCCAGACCACCTTCCAGAAGGTGCAGACCAAGGGCTGGCTCGCGCAGAACGCCCAGTCGCGCATGACCGACCTGATCTCGCAGTACTACTCGGGCGACACCAAGCTCGACGGCGTCCTGTCGCCGAACGACACCCTCGCCCGTGCGATCCTCACCGCGACCAAGGCTGCCGGCAAGGACAACCCCGTCGTCACCGGTCAGGACTCCGAGACCGCGTCGATCCCGCTCATCATGGCCGGCACGCAGTACTCGACCATCTACAAGAACACGACGGACGAGGCCCAGGCGGCCATCGACCTGGTGTCCGACATCGCCGACGGCAAGACGCCGAAGACGACCAAGGACAAGAACAACGACAACGGTGTGAAGGTCGTCCCCGCCGTCGAGCTCACCCCGGTGCTCGTCACGAAGGACAACGCCGTCGAGGCCTACAAGGGCAACGACGCACTCGAAGAGCTGGCCAAGGCCGGCAAGTAGTCGTTCGCTCCACCCACAGGGCCCCGTCCGCATCGCGGACGGGGCCCTGTGCCGTTCTCCCGGCTCGCTCACCGGGACCCGAGACGGATTCCGATCCGGCGGCCGACGGATCCGGTTCCCGATCCTCGGGCCGAGCCGACCAGATCCGTCAGCGCCGGATCGGGACGTCATCCCTCGGCCGGCCCGGCGGCATGATCGCGACCACCGCCGGACGGGAGGCGCGGTGCCAGCCCGGGACGAGC
The DNA here is from genome assembly GCF_015350905.1 of Curtobacterium sp. VKM Ac-2865. GTDB lineage: Bacteria > Actinomycetota > Actinomycetes > Actinomycetales > Microbacteriaceae > Curtobacterium. Next base: position 271,763 of record NZ_JADKRZ010000005.1, read on the forward strand.
CTCCCGTCCGGTGGGACGTGCGCCGACGACCCGCCGCACCCGCCGTCAGCGCTGGCTGGCCCGGAGCCGCTGCACTGCCTGCTGCAGGTGCGGGACGTCGACCTGCGCGGTGCCGAGCACGAGTGCCGGGGTGGTGTCGAAGTAGCGGCGGGTGAGCCGCTCCCCCAGCAGCGAGATGCGCGACCACGGGATGCCGGGCTCACCGGCGGTCACCGCGACGGGGAGCATCCGCACGGCCTCGCCGATCTCGACGAGGCGCATCCGGACGGCGTCGTAGACGACGTCCTCGGGCAGGGCGTCCGCCGACACGTACCGCCCGATCACCTGGCAGGCGCGGATGACGTCCTCGAGCCGTTGGTCGACGTCCCGGTTCACAGCGGGACCGCGTCTCGGACGACCTCGGGGCGCATGCCGTCGGCGGCGACCACGTCGACCCGGACGCCGAGCACCTGTTCAGCGGCGTCCTGGATCCGCATCAGCGTGAACATGCCGAGGCCCGGGCAGAGGTCGACCATCAGGTCGACGTCGCTGTCCGGGCCGTCGTCCCCGCGTGCGACGCTGCCGAAGAGCCTCGGGTTGCTCCCGCCGAGCCGGGTGACGGCGTCGCACAGTTCGGTGCGGTGGGCTGCGACCCGCTCGCGGAGCGTCGTCGTGGTGTCCACCGGCTCGAGGTCGATGACCGTCAGGAACCCGGCGGCGCGGAGCAGCCGCTGGAGTGCGGCGAGGGAGGGCTCGCGGCGACCGTTCTCGTACGTGCTGATGACGCTCTGCGTGACTCCCGCGCGACGGGCGAGCTGCACCTGGGTGAGTGCGGCGCGGTCGCGGGCGTTCCGGATGAGGTCAGCGGCGGAGACGGGCGGCGGCGTCCGTGTCTGAGCTCCGGTCATGGTGCAACGATACACACCATTCCGTATTTCGTACGGCATGCTTCACCAGCGGTGTCCCCGCGCGGCGTCAGTCGCGCTCGGACAGGTCTGCGCGGCGTCAGTCGCGCTCGGACACGTCCGCGCGGTGGAAGTTGAGCGCCGAGCGGGAGGCCGTCGGGCCGCGCTGCCCCTGGTAGCGCGACTGGTACTCGGCCGAGCCGTAGGGCTTGTCCGCCGGGCTCGACAGCTGGAAGAAGCAGAGCTGCCCGATCTTCATGCCCGGCCAGAGCTTGATGGGCAGGGTCGCCACGTTCGAGAGCTCCAGCGTGACGTGGCCGGAGAAGCCCGGGTCGATGAAGCCCGCGGTGGAGTGCGTCAGCAGGCCGAGGCGGCCGAGGGAGCTCTTGCCCTCGAGCCGGGCCGCGATGTCGTCCGGCAGCGTCACGACCTCGTACGTCGAGCCGAGGACGAACTCGCCGGGGTGCAGCACGAAGGCCTCGTCCGGGTCGGTCTCGACCAGTCGCGTCAGGTCGGGCTGGTCGACCGCCGGGTCGATGTGCGGGTACTTGTGGTTGTCGAAGAGCCGGAAGAACTTGTCCAGACGGACGTCGATGCTCGACGGCTGGACGAGCGAGGCGTCGTGGGGGTCGAGCCCGATCCGTCCGGCGGCGAGCTGGGCGGTGATGTCGCGGTCGGAGAGCAGCACGGTACCGAAGCCTAGCGGCCGGGATCGACGCGCCGGTAGGCTGGCCGGCTGCCCTGCACCGTGCGCGGTGGCGGGAGGGGACCACCGTGGACCGCGTCATCGAGCTCGACGTACCGAGGACCATGGACGACGACCCGGCGGCGGTCGCGGTGTTCCGCGAGTGGGTCGCGGTGTCGGCCCGCTCCGAGGTCGCCGTCCACGGGTTGGCCGAACTCGTCTGGACGGCAGAGGCGCAGCTCGCGATGCTGCACGACCCGGAGGCGCCGAGTCGGCTGTTCGTCGTGCGGGACGACCACGACGTCGTCGTCGCTGCCGGCTCCTACGACTCGAAGACCGCCCCCGGCACGCCCAACTGCTGGCTCTCCGTCGGCGTCGACCCCGACCACCGCCGTCGTGGTGTCGGGACGCTGCTCGCCGACCACCTGGAGGGCATCGCCCGGGCCGAGGGCCGCACGCAGTGGAAGACGTACGCCGTGTCGCGCCAGGTCGGGCCGGCCACCGGGCCCGGGTACCTGCAGGCCCCGACCGGCTTCGGCGCCGTGCCGGAGGACGAGGCGGGTGTGCGGTTCCTGACCGGGCGCGGGTGGCGGTTCGGCCAGGTGAACCGGATCAGTCGGCTCGCCCTGCCCACCGATCGTGCGGTGGTCCAGGCACTGCACGACCGTGCCGCGGCCGCCGCCGGGACCGACTTCCGGGTGCACGCGTGGTCCGGCCCGACGCCGCCGCGGTGGCAGGAGGGCATCGCGCTGCTCGAGACCCGGATGAGCACCGACGCCCCCGAGGGCGACATGGAGGAGCCCGAGGACGTCTGGACCGTCGAGCGTCTGCAGGAGCACGACGCGCTGCTCGACGCGTCCCCGCGCACGATGCTCACCGTGGCCGTCGAGCACGCCCCGAGCGGGACCCTGGCCGGGTTCACGCAGCTGGCGGTGCCGGACGCGACGGCGGAGCCGGTGTTCCAGTGGGACACCCTCGTGCTGCGCGAGCACCGCGGACACCGACTCGGGTGGCTGCTCAAGGTCGTGGGGATCGAGACCGTCGAGCGGGACCACCCCGGTCACCCGTCGATCATCACCTTCAACGCGGAGGAGAACCGTCCGATGCTCGACGTCAACGAGGCGGTCGGCTTCGTCGGCGTCGGCAGCGAGGGGGTCTGGGAGCGCCGGGTGGGCGCCGGAGGTGGCGGAGGTGCCGGGGGCGCCGGAGGTGCCGCGGCTGCCGGAGGTGCCGGGTAGGGTCGGCGGCATGACGCGCTCACGGGGGATGCAGGCACTCATCGACGACGGGGTCTTCCTGGCCTACGAGGCCCAACTGGCCCTGGCGGACCAGTTCGAGGACCACGAGCACTGGGACGTGGACCTGGCCGCGGGCCAGTTCCACTTCTCGGGCACGAAGCCGGCCACCTTCCCGGTGCAGTTCCTCGGCACCGCTGCCCCCGGCCCCCGCAGCTGGTTGTGGGGCTGGGCGAACCCGGGCCAGCACCCGGAGCAGGTGCTCAGCGCCGCTGCCGCGACCCGTGCGCTCGGCGAACGGTACGACGTCCCCGAACTCGTGCAGGCCGAGGTGCCGTTCGGCGGTGCAGCCGACGACGACGCCGTCCGCACCGGGTACGAGCTCGGCTGGGGGCTGTCGATCGCGGCACGGCTGGCGAGCGGCACCTGGTTCGGGTACAACGCCGACGTCGGCGGTGGCACCCGGATCTGGCTGCTGCTCGAGGGGCTGCTCTTCGACGCCCCGACGGTCCCCCGCATGCTCCGCGTGTTCGGCGAGGGCATCCGGTCGATCGAGGTCCAGGACCACCGCCGAGCCGTCGCGAGCTGGGCGTCGCTCCGCGGTGCGCCGTGGGACGGCCGCACGCTGACCCTGTCCGGCGGCACGATCACGATCGCGTTCGACGAGCAGGGACGCCTGCGGGACATGCAGGGCACCGCGGGTTCCTGAGCAGACGGACGGCCTGGGTCCAGGCCCGCGCGCCTACGATGGAGGGTCCGCGGTCTCGCGGGCACAAGCGTCCCGGAACAGGTCGATGTCCGTCACCACCACCGCAACCACCGCTGGAGGCCCGACGCCGGAAGCGGCGCCCGTCACCGCTCGCACGTCCACCGTCGCGACTGTGCTCGCCGTCGCAGTACCGCTCGCCGTCGCGTGCTCGATCCTCGGCATGACCGTGACCGGGGCCTTCACCGCGAACCAGCAGCTCGTCAGCGCGGGCGACCTCGTGCAGTACGGGCTCCCCGTCGCGCGGGCCGTGCACGACACCATGGCTGCACTGACGATCGGCCTGCTCATCGTCGCGGCGTTCGCGCTCCCGGCGCAGAAGGCCGACCACCGGGCCATCTCGAGCGTGCAGCACCGCGCGGTCCGCTGGGCGGCGACGACCGGCGCCGTGTGGTTCCTGGCCGCCGTCGTGGGCATCGTGTTCACGGGCGCGAACACCCTCGGGTCCTCGATCACCTCGCCGCTGTTCGCCCGCAACTTCATGGTCTTCGCGTTCCAGGTCGAGATCGGGCAGTCGCTCGTGGTGTCGGCCGTCGCGATCCTCATCGCCACGGTGCTGGCCGCCTTCGCGACCCGCGTCACGACGCTCGCGGTGGCCACGGTCGCCGGGCTGTTCGCACTGCTGCCCCTCGCCCTCTCCGGCCACGCGGCCGGGTCGCTCGAGCACGCCAACGCGGTCAACTCCCTCGCGATCCACCTCATCGGGGTGTGCGTGTGGGCCGGCGGACTCGTCGCCGTGCTGCTGCTCCGCACCGGCACGAAGGGTGCCACGGGTCGCGTCGTCGCGCGGTACTCGACCCTCGCCGGCTGGTCGTTCGCCGCCGTCGCGTTCTCCGGCATCGTCAACGCGTCACTCCGCCTGACCGGCCCGCTCGACCTGGTCACGACGACCTACGGCTGGCTCATCACCGTCAAGGCCGTGATCCTCGTGCTGCTCGGCCTCGCCGGCATCGTCCAGCGCCGCAAGCTCGTCCCCGCCCTGCTGCGCTCCCCGCTCGACCGCCGCTCCTTCACCCGGTTCGCCCTGGCCGAGGTCGTCTTCATGGCGATCGCCATCGGCGTCTCGGTCGCGGTGTCGCGCAGCCAGCCGCCGATCCCGCAGACCCCGGAGACCGGGCAGGACACCCGCTCCGGGCTCATCGGCTACCCGTACCCGCCGACGCAGACGCTCCACACGTTCCTGACGCAGTGGCACATCGACTGGGTGTGGCTCGCGCTCGCCGTCGTCGGGGCCGGCTGGTACCTGCTGGCGGTCCGCAAGCTCCGCAAGCGCGGGGACTCGTGGCCCGTCGGCCGCACGATCTCGTGGGTGCTCGGCTGTGCCGTGTTCATCTGGACGACCTCGGCCGGTCCGTCGGTCTACGGCATGATCCACTTCTCGTCGCACATGATCCAGCACATGCTGCTGATGATGTTCGTGCCGCTGCCGCTCGTGCTCGGCGGCCCGGTGCTGCTCGCCCTGCGGACCCTGCCGGTGCGCAACGACGGCTCCCGCGGCGCCCGCGAGTGGCTGATGCTGTTCGTGCACTCGCGCTACATGCAGTTCATGGCGAAGCCGGCCGTCGCCGGGGTGATCTTCGCCGGGTCGCTCGTCGTGTTCTACTTCACGCCGGCGTTCCAGTTCGCGATGCAGTCACACGAGTGGCACGTGGCGATGGTCGTCCACTTCGTGCTGAGCGGCTACCTGTTCTTCTGGGTCTTCGTCGGCATCGACCCGGGCCCGCAGCGCCCGCAGTACCCGATCCTCATCATCGCGCTGCTGGCGACCCTGGCCTTCCACGCGTTCTTCGGCGTCGCGGTGATGACCTCGCAGGCCGTGTACGCCGCCGACTGGTTCCACGCCCTCGGGCAGACGAACGACGTCGGGCTGCTCGCCGACCAACACACCGGAGGCGGCATCGCGTGGGGTGCCTCCGAGCTGCCGATGGTGTTCGTCGCGCTGCTCGTCGTCCGGAACTGGGTGAAGTCGGACAAGCGCGACGCGAAGCGCCTCGACCGCCAGGCAGAGCGGGACGGCGACGCGGAGCTCAAGGCCTACAACGAGCGCCTGAGCGCGATGCGCCAGCGCGACTGACGCCACGGCGGCGGCCCGTCGGGTCGGCGCCGGTCACCCGCAGACGTGCGCGTGCGCGCGTCGGTCGGCTCAGTCGCCGTGCACGATGCACACCGCGTCGAGGTCCATCGCGGCCTCGAGCGCTGCGCTGATCCCGGACTCGCCGTCCGGGCCCGCGGGCATCACCGTGTCGACCCACCACACGGGGATCGTCATCGACGGTGCGTCCGGCAGGATGCGCTCGACCTCGTCGAGCACGTCCACACGCCGGACCCCGAGGACCGTCACCACGGGGTGGTCCTGGTCACGGCACACCTGCATCACGGGGCCGTCGTCGAGTGCGCGGACGCCCCAGGTGTCGTCGTGCAGGAGCAGTGCCTCGGCGACCTCCCGCACCTCCACCGGACCCCGGCAGAGCAGGGTCACGTCACGCGGCACCGTGCGCTCCGTGCACGCCACCGGCGCTGACGTGTCCGTCGAGGGAGCCCTCGTCGTGCGAGGGGTCGAGCGGAGCGCCACCGACGAGCTGCAGGAAGCGGTCCTCGTCGATGCGGTCGAGGAAGGCCTCGAGTGCCGTCCACCCGTCCTCCAGCCGGACGATGAGTCCGGCGCCGTCGGGACCAGCACCGTCAGGTCCGGACCGGCCGACGAAGCTCGAGGTCGAGGTGTGCGGCGGCGGCCAGACGTCCCCGCGGTCGAGGAGCCCGGTCGCCTCGGGCCCGACGACGACCGCGAGCGGAGCGGGCTCTCCGTGCGACACGGGACGGACCAGGTGGTCCACGTCACCGCGGCGCTGCATGACGACACCGAACACCGGCATGACCTCGCCGGCCACGCGCTGCACCGCGTCGAGCATCCGCTCGGCGAGCGCCGGGTCGCTGCCCTCGTCGGGCACGGTCAGGACGGCGGACATCGTCTCGATGACGACGCCGTCGGTCAGGTGCGCGGTCATCGTCGCCGAGAAGCCGTCACCCACCGCGTAGGACGTGCTGATGTCCGGGGACTCGTGCTTGGCGTACTGCGTGACGACCCAGCGGTCCCACGGCACCGCGAGCGGCTCGGAGGTGCCCCAGCGCGTCGGGCAGGTACCGACGGTGTGGCAGAGGGCCTCGATCGCGGAGCCCATGTCGACCGCGCGCTCGGCGTGGTGACGCAGGGTCAGGTCGATGCTGATCTGACGGACGGAGCCCTCGGCGACGGGGTGCGACGGCGCGGGCACCCCGAGCAGCTCCGGCCCGTGCGTGACGAAGTCGGTGACGCCCTCGGCCTCGACCCCGGTCCGGCCGTCGCGCAGGGTGCCGTCAGCTGCTGTGACAGCCCAAGCCGCTCCGTGCACTCCGAGTGCGTGCCGCAGGGCGGGCGTGATGGCGGCATCGGGCCGGGTCCGCAGCACGACGACGCGTTCGGCAGCCGAGGCACGCTGCAGCAGGGAGGCCAGCGCGTCCGTCAGCCACACCACGTGGGAGTCGGAATCGACCACGATCGCGGAACCGATCACGTCGTCGATGAGGGGATGCCTGACCATCCGGGCCTCCTCGGGTTCGGGGTCGATCAACTCCCTGGACGGTACACACGGGCCCGACACCTGTCCGTCAGTGGGGCGCCCTCACAGGGGAGACACGGCCGTCACGCATGGTCGGGTCCGGTGACGGCCGGGAGGCTCGGCTCGGCTCCGGCGGATCGGCGCACGGCACGCGGTCGGCTGGCGTCCAGGGCGGAATCCGGTATGGTTGTCGAGTCCCGCTGAGCGGGCGCGCGAGTGTAGTTCAATGGTAGAACTCCAGCTTCCCAAGCTGGTAGCGCGGGTTCGATTCCCGTCACTCGCTCCGAGCAAGATCAGGTGAACAGTGCCGCCTTCCGACCCGTTCGGCGAAGTCCCCGCCCTGCCCGTCGCCGTGCTCCTCGGCGTCGTCGTGATGGTCGTCCAACTGGTGTTCCTCTTCCGGGGCGGGCGTTTCAGCTGGCCGCGCGCTGCGCTCGCCGCCGCGATCGCCGTCTACGCAGCAGGGATCTTCGCGAACACGGTGTTCCCGATCTTCCTCCACCCCGTCCCGCACGAAGAACCGTGGGCACCTGCGCTGGCCCTCATCCCGTTCCACGACTACGAGGTCGGTGACGCCCTCACCAACGTGGTGGTGTTCGTACCGCTGGGCGTCCTGATCCCGCTCCTGATGCGTCGCCCGTCGTGGTGGAAGGTGCTGCTCGGCGCCGCGGCCGTGAGCCTGGCGATCGAGCTCCTCCAGCTCGCGGCGCAGCGGCTGTTCTCCGGCGGTCACGTCGCGGACGTGAACGACCTCATCTGGAACACCGTCGGCGGAGTCGTCGGCTTCGTGGTCCTCGTCCTGCTGTGTCGTGTCCCGATGCTGTCCGCGGTCCTGCAGCGCTTCCGTTGGCACGCGACGGAAGGGGTGCCCGGTCTGAGCGGACGCAGTGACCCGTCTCGTGAGCGGGTCCGCTGACGGACTCCGACGAGGACGGTGACGACGACCGCCGGCGGCTGGGGACCGTCTCAGACGCCGATCGCCTCCCGGGTCGGATCACCTCGACAAGCGGGGGAAGAGCTGTTCGGCGGCTGTTCGGTGCACCTCGCCCAGTCGCTCTGCGCCTGGGCCGTCGTAGGTGTCGAGGTCGCGGTCGAAGCGCGCGGTCCAGTCGGGGTGCGCGTAGGGGAAGTCGCTGCCGTAGAGGACGTGGCCGGGCTCCGCGAACGCGAGCAGTGACGGCAGCGAGGTGGGAGATGCGGACAGGGCGGTGTCGAAGTAGAACTTGCGCAGGCCCGCTTGGATGCGCTCCGGCGTGGTGCCCGGGTTGAACATCGCGGCGGCGCTGAACCGGCTCGCGGCGTAGGGCAGGAACCCGCCGGCGTGCGAGAGGATCACGCGCAGGTCCGGGTAGCGGTCGAACACTCCGTGCGCGACGAGGTCCACGGCGGTGCGGGTGGTGTCGAACGGGAAGTCCAGCAATGCGGTCGGCATCCCCGGCAACTGCGTGATCGGCGGTGCGGTGGGGTGCACGAAGACCACGGCTGAGCGGGCGGCGAGTTCTGCCCACAGCGGCTCGTAGGCGGGGTCGCCGAGGTACCGTCCGTGCGCGTTCGACAGCAGGAGCACACCGTCGGCGTGGAGTTCGTCGAGTGCTCGCACGGCTTCGGCGACCGCGCCGTCGAAGTCCGGAAGCGGCAGCACCGCGAAGTGCCCGAACCGGTCAGGCTGCTCCCGGACCAGCTCGGCCTGCTGGTCGTTCAGCTCGCGGGCGAGTTCGCGCGCCGCAGCGTCGTCACCGAAGTGCACGCCCGGTGCGCTGATCGAGAGCATCCCGGTCTCGATCCCTGCTTCGTCCATCATCGCGACAGCCGCTTCGGGGCTCCACTCCGGCATCGACCAGCCGCCGATGGCCCGAGGACCGCGGCGCGGCGCGGTCCCGCCGTTCGCACCCCACGGATCCCACTGCGCGGATCCTCCGGTCGCAGCCGGCGCGTCCCCCTGCGCGCCCGCCGGGGCACCGGACCCCATCGCTTTCGATCCTGCCTCTGCCAGTGCCTCGAAGTAGCGGGGTGGGAGCAGGTGCTGGTGGACATCGATCTTCCCTGGCATGGTGCGGTCCTCCGATCGTCCTCAGCAATGAGGACTCGTTGTGTGCAGATGGGGTCGTCGTGATGGTCCTCGCCGGTCGGACACGTCGCGGGTGTCGAGCGCCCCTGTCGTGTTCAGGGCGTCGGGATCACGGCAGCAAGGCCGCGTTGCGAGTGACTGCGGTGGAGTCGGGGTGGGACCCCGATGGGCCGGCTGCCGAGCGGGGACCGTGCTCGTGCCGGAGTCGGCCCTTCGGTCGAGCAGCGGCTTCGCGTCGGTTCCGGATGAGCATCGCCGTCAGGGAGAGCAGGATGCCCGCTCCTGCCCAGATGCTCAGCCGGATGATCGGGGCGGCGACTGCGGCGCCGTCGAAGTACTGGACGGACCGCAGCAGGTCGAGCGCGTCGCCCTGCGGGAAGACGTAGTAGAGCGTCTGGAAGAAGTCGTTCAGGACGTGGATCCCGAGCGGGCCACCGGAGGACGTGTTCCCCAGGATCACCAGGGCGAGTGTCATGGCCAGGGCCGCGATGGTTCCGCCAAGTGCGGCGATGCCCGTGACCGCTCCCCCGATGGCGACTCCGGTCAGCCAGAGGATCCCGAACACCGCCCAGGGGCCGACGGTCACCGCCCCGAGTGCGGAGTTGATCCACAGGGTGATCAGTCCGGCGAGGAGACCGGCGTAGAGCACGAGGACGATGCCGCGCTCGACGAACTTCGCCGCCGTGTCGACCGTGCCGAGGATGCGCCCGAACACCGTCGCGCCGAGGGCCGCACCCAGGCCGGCGAAGAGGATCGCGTAGAACTCGATCGATCCGACCGGGTCCTTCTCCGGCAGGGGTGCGAGGTCGGTGGCCGTGTTGGTGGTCTGCAGCTTCGCCGCGATCGAGTCGCCGACACCGGAGACTGCCTGACCCAGGCCGCGTCCACCGCCGCTGGCGATGTAGGTGGTCACGCCGGCGCCGTTCCCCGGTGCCGGCAAGACGACAGCGCCGTCGACGGCGCGGTCGAGCACAGCGGATCGCGCCTGCCCTGCGGACCCCACGACGGTGAGGTCCAGTGATCCCTGCTGCTCGAGCGCGACGATTGCATCCGCGTCGCCGGTGACCGCGAGATGGACGTTGTTCGGCGTCGGGTTGCCGAACGCGCTCGAGTAACTCGTCAACATCGCCATCGCCAGGAGCAGGATCGCGATCCCGCCGAGGACCAGGTTGCGGTAGCGATGCGCTGTTCCCGGCCCCTCGGAGACCAGCGTGCCGCCCGCGACCGCCGCTTCGAACTCGGGGTGCTGCTGGCCGTCTCCGCGGCCAGGGGCAGGCTCAGTCACGTGCGTCATGATGTCCTTTACAGTTGCCTAGTAGATGACGAACGTACATCAGCGTTCGGGCTCTGGCAAGATGGAGTCATGACGGAGGGAACAGGCGCGGTGCCACGAGCGAGCCACCGGGTGGACCCGCGCATCACCCGCACCCGCGCTGCCCTGATCCGGGCGTTGGCCGCCCTGGTGTCCGAGACGCCGAAGGGCGAGACGATCTCGATGAGCGCCGTGGCACAGCGTGCTGGGTTGAGCAGGCAGGCCCTCCACAACCACTACAGCAACGTCGGCGACCTCGCGACGGACCTCTGGATCAGCCGCCTCCTCGAAGACTGGCTCCCCCTTGACGAGGCTGCGGCGAACCTCCCAAAGGCCCTCACCGACGCCGTTCGAGAGCGCGGTATCGAACCGCTGCTCACCGCAGGACGAGCCGATCGTGGCTTCTTCGACAAGCTCCGCGCCGTTCCACGTGGCGAGCGTGTCGCCGAGGTGCTCGCAGCGGCGATGACGACCTGGCTGACGGAGTCGGACCACGATCGCCGAGGACCGGAGATCGCTCTGACCGGGGACGCCCGGACCTTCACGATCGGCGGCATGATCGCGCTCGTGTCGACATGGCAGATGGCCGACGCGCCCCCGAGCACGGCTGAGCAGGTCGCGACACTCCGGACCTTCGCGGCGGCGGCGGCAGCAGCGGCTGGCGCCGACTGAACCGCGCAGACCCGGGGCCCGCGAGCCCGGCAGGCCCCGCCCGGGCCAGCAGCCCAGGCGGGAGGCGCGTCAGCCGTCGTACGCGACGTAGTGCAGCTCGGCGTCCCGCCGCTCGTCGTGGAGCTTCACGTAGGACTGCGCGATGACCGCGGGTTCAGCGTCCGGTCGCCCACCTCCGATCAGCGCGGTGATGGCGACGAATGCGACGTGGACACCCTTGTCCGCGAGGGCGGCGTTGAGGTTGAGCGTCCAGTTCCGGAGCCCCGCCGCAGCGATGTTGACGTTCCCGCGGACAGGCGTCTGGGCGAGCGCACCGCCACCGGTGGTCACGAGGACCGTGCCGGAGCCCGCCGTGATCATGCCCGGCAGGACCTCTCCGACGGCTGCGATGGCGCCGCCGAGGTAGAAGTCGAGCTGTGGCTGCAGGTTCTCCATCGTCACGTCGACCGCATCGACCGACTCCAGGGTCCGGTCAGCCGGGGAGAACTCGAGGACGTCGACCGGCCCGAGCGCTTCCCGGATCGAGCGGAGGGCGCTCCGGATCGTGTCGGGCTCGCTGACGTCGGCGGTGAAACCACGTGCCGGGATGCCCTCCGCGACGAGCTCACTCGCCAAGGAGTCCACGCTCGCTTGGTTCCGGGCCACGAGCGCGACGTCGAAGCCCCTCTGCCCGAAGGCTCGCGCGATCTCGAGACCCAGACCGGGTCCTGCGCCAATGATGGTGATGAGGGGCATGATGCGTCCTTCCGTGGCCCACCGCCGGGCACTGCAAGCTGGTGCGGTATGTTGAGACCGTCCTCAATTCTCTGCAGCCTATGTTGAGGCCGCCCTCAAGATACTTCGGAGTCGCTGTGAGCACCGCACCCCGCCTGCGCCGAGACGCGCAGGCGAACGTCGAGAAGCTCCGCGCGGCCGCGATCGCGGTGTTCTCACAGCGAGGGCTCTCCGCGCCGCTGGAGGACATCGCCCGCGAGGCCGGGGTGAGCATCGGGACCCTCTACAACCGCATCGGGTCGCGCGAAACCCTCATCGATGCCGTCGTACCCGACATCGCAGGCGCGAAACTCCGGACCCTCCGAGAACGGACGCTGGCCCAGAGCACTCCGCGAGCGCAGTTGGAGACCTTCATCGCCGAGATGATCGACCTGCAGCGAAGCGACCCGGCCATGAACGACGCGATGCTCCGGCGCTACCCCGACGCCGTGCTCCTCATCAACGCATGCGAACGATCCATGGCGCTCGGAGCGGAACTCGTCGCCAACGCACACACCGCCGGAGTGCTCACCGAGGACTTCACCACCGATGACCTCTTGACCGTCCTGTGGATGGCCGGGATGGCCAGCCACGACCCGACCGCACCGGACGGATGGCGTCGCATCGTCGACCGAAGCATCTCCGCAGCCTGGACCACCCAGGGCTGACACCGCGACACGCCTCGTTCGCCACTTCGATGCGACTTCCAGCGACCCCGACCAGCGACGGTCGTGACGGAACTGGTCAGTTCCCCTGGTCCATCCGGTCCATGAAGGACCGCATCGCGTCCGCGAGACGGCTGGGCGCCTCCATCGCGACGTGGTGGCCGACACCGTCGAGCAGCACGGCCTCGACCCGGTCGGTGATCGACCGCATCCCGTCGGCCGTGGTCGGCATGCCCATCCCGTCGACCGCCAGCACCGGGACCTGGAGGCCGGCGGAGGCGGCGAGCGCTCGGAGCTCGTCTCCGTCGGCGAGCGCTGAGGCGTACAGCCCCTGTGGACCGGCCCACGCGCCGGGCTGCGAGTAGGCACGGACGAGTTCGGTGATGTCGGCCGGGGTCACCGCGTCCGCGACGGTGGTGAGGTGGGGGAACCACATCTGCGTCAGGAACGCACGCACCCTGTCGGTGAAGACGAACTCTGCGACGCCCGGGGTCGCGATCGCTCCGATGTGCCAGGCGCCGCCGTTCCGGACGTCGGCCAGCTGCTCCAGCCCGAAGCCGGAGACGAGCGTCTCCACGGCGATGAGGCTGCGCACGTCCTCCGGGTGCTCGGCGGCGAGCCGGAAGACGGTGTTGCCGGCGATGTCCTGGCCGAGGAGGTGGACCGGACCGAGTCCGAGCCGGGCGATGAGCGCATGGAGGGTCACGGCTGCCGCGGCACTGCTGTGGGCAGCTGGTCGCTCGCCGTCCTGCAGGACGGAGCCGCCGAACCCAGGGAGGTCGACCGCGATGACCCGGTGCTCGGCCGCGAGGAGCGGGATCAGCTGTCGGAAGACCCACCACGTCTCCGGGAAGCCGTGGACCAGGAGGACCGGGGAACCGCCCGCTCCCCCGGACACCCAGTGCAGGGGTTGCCCGTTCACCTGCTCGACGTGGTGCTCGACGCCCTCGATGGTCGATGGACGCTGTTCGACATGCTGCTGATTGGTAACCATGTTGTCATTCTGAGCGGCAGACAACCGGGTTGTCAATCCATCGGACGACTAGCGTCAGAGGATGGAGACGTCACGAGGAGCGCGACTGGCCAGCCAGCTGCTCAAGGCCTTCACCGCGATGTCGGCCGAGGTCACCGACGACCTGGCCGACCGAGGCAACCCCGGCGCCACCCCGGCACTGCACTTCGCGATGGAGGCCATCGAGCACGGCGCGTCCGACGCATCGGCACTGGGGCGCGCGCTCGGCATCTCACGGCAGGCTGCCGCGAAGACCATACGGTCGCTCGAGGACCTCGGCTATGTCGACCGCGGGATCGACGAGGGGGACGCTCGCCGACGGCCGCTCCGGGTCACGGACCGCGGCAGGGACTGGACCGCACTCGGAGCAGCGGCGTTCGAACGAATCCTCGAGCGCCTCGAGGCCAGCGAGGGCGCCGAACACGTGGCCGTCCTCGAACAGCTGCTCGAGCGGATCCCCGAGATCACCTCACCCGGGGCCGATGGGCCGCTGCCATGATGAGACGGTGAGCAGATCGAGCGTCGTCGTCGTGATCGACATGCAGGTCGGCGTCCTCGACGGGTGCTTCGACGCCGACGGGGTGACCCGCCGCGCCGCGTCGCTCGTTGAGCGTGCACGTGCTGCCGGTGTCCCGGTGGTCTGGGTGCAGGACCACGACGACTTCCCCGAGGGGACTCCGGAGTGGGAGCTCGCGGCACCGCTCGGACGGCTGGTGGGCGAACCGCTCATCAGGAAGACCCGGCGCGACGCGTTCGTCGGAACGGACTTCGCCGAGGTCCTCGCCGAGCTGGGCGCGACGCACCTCGTCGTGGCCGGCGCGCAGACGGACTACTGCGTCCGCACCACGACCCAGTCGGCCGCGGTCCGTGGGTTCGACGTCACGCTGGTCGGTGACGCACACACGACCGTCGATGCCGAGCACGAGGGCGTGGCGATCACCGCGCAGCAGATCGTCGCGCACACGAACATGTACTTCTCCGGCCTGCGGTACCCGGGGCTCGACTTCGGCGTCGAACGGCACGACCAGGTCGAACTCATCTCGACGCGCTGACACTCAGAGGACCGGTCGCGCCCCGGTGGGTCAGGAGCGCTGCGTGCCGAGGTCGAGCACCTGGGCGAACGCGGCGCGGGTGTCGCGGACGAGTGCCGCCGGGCGATCGGACGACGCACGAGCCGCCGCCGAGCAGGCCAGTGCGATCTGACCGGCGAGCCGCGCGGCGCCCTCGTCCCACCCGGCGTCCACCAGGAGGTCCCCGAGCCGCCGGGCGATGAGCTGGGCCTTCGCTGCGCTGCGTCCCCGGAGCTCGATGCTGCCCTCGACGAGCTGCTCGTGACGGCGGTGCTCCTCGGGGTCCTCGGTGATGCGCTCGGTCAGCTGCAGGACGAGCGGCTGCACTGCCTGCAGTGCCGCTCGCACCGATCGGTCATCGCTCGGGACCGCGCCGAGCCCCTCGGCCGTCAACGCGCTGAGGAGCGCTTCCTCACGAGCGAAGACGACCTCCTGCTTGTCGCCGAAGTGACGGAAGAACGTGGTCCGGCCGACCTCCGCCCGCTCGGCGATGTCGGACACCGAGACGCTGTCGAAGCCGCGCTCCGCGAACAGGTCCGCCGCCGCCCGCACGATGCGCTCCCGCGCCGCCTGCTGCTTGCGCTCGATGAGGGACAGAGCAGAGGTCATGCGTCGAGCGTACCGAGCGGTGGCGATTACCGGGTCGCAATCCTGATTGGTATTGCGTTCTGTTCGGTACTGAGTACCATCAGCAATGTCGACCGCTCCAGGTCGACCTCATCGAGAGGACGAACCATGGACATCGAGGACCGCTGGGCGATCGCGGAGACACTGAGTCGGGTGGGGCACGTCTTCGACGACGGCCGGTTCGACGAGATCGACACCGTCTTCACCGCCGACGTCGTCTATGACATGAGTGCCGTGGGGATGCCGGTGCTCACGGGCATCAGCGCTGCGCGGGAACTGGCGGAGACGATGGGCCCACGCGGCCCGATCGCCCACTTCGTCAGCAACCTGGTCATCACCGATCCGGTGGACGACGGCGTGGTCGTGGACTCCAAGGGCCTCATGCTCATGGCGGACCAGACGCTCACCGCGGTCGTGCACCACGACGTGCTCCGTCGTGAGCCGACCGGGTGGCGCATCGCCCGACGACGCATCGTCCCCCAGCGCGTCGACGCGGTGAGCAGCGACAGAACCTAACCTGGGGAGATGCTGTCCCGCCGCGATGCCGCCGTCCGCCTCGACATCCCCATCGAGATGGCGACCCACCACGGGATCCCGTCGCGCCTGAGCGAGGCCGAACTCCAGGCCATCGAGCAGGACCCGCCCGCCTGGCTCGTGCAGTCCCGCGCGAACCGGACGGGCGCCAAGAAGGTCTGGGTCCACCTCGAGTGCTCGGTCTGCGGCTACTCCGAAGAGGCACGACCCAAGAAGTGGTGGCCGGACTGGGACCACCTGATGTGCGACTACCACGCGCCGTACCAGGCGCCCGACCCCACCACTGGGTTCGTGCGGCGCGAGGTCGACGGCGTGGGCAGCCGGTTCGTCGCCCTCGTCGATGAGCGGCCGTAGTCGGTCAGCGTTCGTGTCCACCGAGCGCCCGTGCCGGAACTCCTGGGTACGCTGACCTGCGCCCGCCCCCACCAGCCGATGCTCGGATCAGGAACACTCCCAGGAGGAGGTACGAGATGCTCGTCGATGCGAGGTTCGCGACGCACGACCGCGACGAGGCACAGGAACTCGTCCAACGGGTCTACCCGGGCAGCGCCTTCCGCGAGTACGTGGCGCCCTTCACGTACAAGCAGCGCGTCGTCGGCGACAGCGACGCGGTGAGCATCGCCCGGTTCGAGGTGAGCTCGCGGTCGGAGCTGGCCGTCCGCTTCGACGGCGTGGTCGGCATCGGGATGGCGACCGGTGGGGACTACCGCGCCGCGAGCAACGACGAACCCCTCGACACGGCGAAGCCCTTCCTGCTCCGTCCCGGGATCGCTCGGTCGTGGTCGTCGGACCACCGCCTGATGGTGGTCAACCTCGACGTCGGCGCACTCGCCCGACATGTCGGAGCCGACACCCAGGGCGCGCCCCTCGTGACGGCGTCCTCGGAACCGCTCACCGACGCGGCGGCGAGCTACTGGTGCCACGTCGCCCGGCACGCTGCGAATGTCTTCTCGAGCTCGGCCCTCAGCGGCTATGCACTCATCCACAAGGCGACGACCGACCTCGTCCTGGCCTCGGCTGTGGACGCCTTCGGCATGACGGTCGAACAGGTCGGCTCCCCTGCCTGCGACGCCGCCTTGCCCACCGCGGTCCGTCGTGCGGCACAGTTCATCGAGGACAACGCCGCCGCGCCGATCGGCATCGTGGAGATCGCCGAGGCCGCACGGATGAGCGTCCGGGGTGTCCAGCTGGTGTTCCGGCGGACCCTCGACACGACGCCGACGGAGTACCTGCGGCGAGCGCGCCTGCGTCACGCCCGAGAGCACCTGGCGAGGTCCACCCCGGCCGAGACGACCGTCACCGAGGTGGCACGCGTGTGGGGCTTCACCAACCTCAGTCGCTTCAGCACGACCTACCGCCAGGCGTACGACGAGTCCCCGCGGCAGACGCTCGAGCGCTGAGCCGGTCGCCGCCATGCCGACATCGTCCTGGACGCAGCGCGCACCGGGGAGACGCCTGACGCAGGATCGGCGGCCCCGCAGCGCAGCACAGGATGATCGGTTCGGTTCCACGAGCAGCCTGCCCGATCATGGAGAGGCCTCGATCCGGTCGTTCAGGGACGGTCGAGAAGAGGGGCGGGGAGCCAACCACTCCCCGCCTCTTCCTCCTGCATCGGCCGCGTCCGCCTCGGTGGGCAGCGGCGTTCGATCGCCAGCGCCCGGCTTCCTCGTCGAAGTCGGGGATGCTGTCGGGGTCCGGGCCGCCGACGGCGTAGTGCTCCACGATGGCGTCGTTCGCAGCCCTGCCCATCGCTGCGCCGCGAGCCGTCATGACGGACTCGAAGTTCCGGACGGCGACGTCGAGATCCGTCCCTGCGCGGAGTGCCCCGACGACGGCGTGGGCGAGTTCGGCGCCGTCGAGGAGCGCGAGGTTGACGCCGTTCCCTCCGAAGGGCGACATGACGTGGGCGGCGTCGCCGAGCAGCGTGACGCCCTCCCGGTGCTCCCACGTGGTCGGGGTCGGCAGCGCGTGGATCGGCCGGTTGGGGAGGGCGCCCTCGGACTCGTCGATCACGCGCAGGAGCTCGGGCGCGAACTCCGAGAAGCGCTCCAGCAGGACCTGTCGGACCCGCTCGGTGTCGGTTGCGGTCGTGCCGTTGGCGTCGAGGACGCCGCCACGGCCGTCGGGAGCGCCGAGCCCCGCCGTCGCGAGCCAGTCGAGCTCGGTCCGGAACGAGATGTAGCCGCGGACGACGTCGCCGCTGTTGCGCTGCAGCACGAGGGTCTTGCCGTCGCCGCTGGCCCACATGTGGCCGTCGCCGACGAGCACGGCGATCTCCGGGTGCCGCTCGGTGACGTCCGTGAAGAGGGCCTCGACGAACGTGACCCCGGTGTACCGCGGGACGGCGTCGGTGAGGGCTGCCCGGACGCGCGACCAGGCACCGTCGGCACCGATGACGAGGTCGGCAGTCGTGGTCGTGCCGTCGGCGAACGACAGGGTGCGGCCGTCGACGTCCACCAGGCGGTCTCCCCAGCGGATGGTGTCCGGCGCGAGGGACGCAGCGAGCATCGCGTGGAGCTGCGACCGGTCGATCTCGGGTGCGGCGGTCTCCCCCGGCGCCGGGTGCTGCTCGGCGACGACCGTGCCGCTCGGGTCGAGGAGACGGTGAGCCTGTCCCTCCGGACGCGCCAGCGCGAGGAACTGGTCGGTGAGGCCGGCGTCCTCGATCGCGATCTGGCCGGAGTCGGCGTGCAGGTCGAGCGTGCCGCCCTGCGTCCGGGACGCCAGCGATGCGTCCGCGTCGTGGACGGTGACCGCGACGCCACCGAGTTGCAGGATGCGTGCCGCGAGCAGGCCGCCGGGGCCCGCGCCGATGATCGCGACCGATGGATGGGTGGTGCGGGTCTGTGTGGTCATGATGGGCTCCGTTCGGCTCCTTACCGAACGATCGTTCGGTAGTCGTGACGATACTGACCGAACGACCGTTCGGCAAGTAGGCTGTTCCCATGGAGAACGAGAAGCGCCGCCCCGGGAGCGAGACCCGCTCGGAGATCCTCCGAGTGGCCCTCGAGCTGTTCACCGACCGCGGCTTCGAGGGGGCGTCGATCCGCGACCTCGCCGAGGCCGTCGGCATGACGAAGTCGTCGCTCTACTACCACTTCGCCAGCAAGGACGCGATCCTCGCCGCCCTCATGGAGAACCGGCGCGACGAGGTCGACGACCTGCTCACCTGGGTGGACGACCAGCCCCGGACGCCCGACCTGCTCCGTCGGACGGCGTTGCGGTGGGTCGACTCGACGGGCGAGGAGCGGCTGCAGGGGATGCGCTTCGCGCACGCCAACGGGCCGGTGATGCAGCGGCTCGCGGCGGACGGCACGGATCGACGGTCCCTGTTCGGCGTGGTGATCGACCGGGTCCTGCCCGGATCGGCGACGGTGCCCGAGCGGCTCCGGGCGCAGATTGCGTTCGACAGCGTCAGCGCCGCACTCTTCGCCGCGCAGGGCACCACCGCGTCGGACGCCGAACTCCTGGCGGCGGCGCGGGAGGTCACGATGCGCCTGACCGACGACGCCCTGGCCGGACACGAGCGTCCCCGGAGGACCGCATGATGCACGCTGCGTTCGACCACGTCGTCATCGGGGGCGGGGTCGTCGGCGCCGCGACCGCACGGTCCCTGGCCGCCCGGGGCGAGCACGTCCTGCTCGTCGAGCAGCACGGTCGCGGGCACGACCACGGCTCCTCGCACGGTGCCAGCCGCATCTTCCGCATGGGCTACGCAGACCCCCAGTACGTCGCGCTCTGCCAGCAGGCCCTCGAGGCCTGGGTCGCACTCGAGTCGGCGAGCGGCCGGACGCTGCTCGACCGCACCGGCGCCGTCGACCACGGCCGACCGGAGCAGGTCGACGCCATCGCCCGGGAGCTCGCCGCGGCGGGCATCGCCCACGAACGGCTCACGCCCGAGCAGGCAGCAGCGCGCTGGCCGGGGCTGGCGTTCGAGGGGCACGTCCTCACCCATGCCTCCGCCGGTCGGATCCGCTCGGCCGACACCGTCGAGGCGCTGCTCGACCTGGCGGCTGCGGACGGCGCCGAGCTCCGGTTCGACACGCGGGTCACCGGCGTCGAGGACCACGGGGACACCGTGACGCTGACCCTCGACGGCCCGGACGGCTCCACGACGGTGACCGCACCGAGCGTCGTGGCGGCGGTCGGGTCCTGGGCCCCCGCGCTGGTCGGCGAGCTGTTCCGGGGACGCAGGGCGAGCCTCCCGGCCATCCGCGTCACCCAGGAGCAGCCCGCCCACTTCCCCAGCCACCTGCCGGACGCCGCGTGGCCGAGCTTCGTGCACTGGCCGGAGGACGGCCCTGACGTGTACGGCCTGCTCACCCCCGGCGAGGGCGTCAAGGTCGGGTTCCACGGCACCGGCCCCGTCGTCGACCCGGACCAGCGGGACCGCACGCCCGTGCCCGAGGAGCTCGAGCGGCTGCAGGCGTACGTGGCGCGCTTCGTGCCGGGGGTCGACGCGAGCCGGCCCGACCCGATCAGCTGCCTGTACGACAACTCCCCCGATGACGACTTCGTGATCGACCGGCGCGGACCGGTCACGGTCGCGACGGGGTTCTCGGGGCACGGGTTCAAGTTCGCGCCGCTGCTCGGGGCGATGGTCGCGGACCTGGCGACCGGCGGCGCCCCGCACCCGCGGTTCGCGCTGACCGGCTGACCCGGCTGACCCGGCTGACCGCTAGCGTTGCTACGTGCATGTCGTCGTCGCGCCGGACTCGTTCAAGGGGACGGCCACCGCTGCCGCCGTCGCCGCCGCCATCGGGGACGGGTGGCTCGCAGCCCGGCCGGACGACACGGTGACCCTGCTGCCGATGGCCGACGGCGGGGAGGGCACCCTCGACGCGTTCGCCGCTGCTGTTCCCGGGTCCCGTCGTGTGCCGGTCAGGGTGACCGGGCCCGCTGGTGCCCCGGTGGACGCCGAGTGGCTCGCGCTGCCCGACGGACGTGCGGTGGTCGAGCTCGCGGTGACGAGCGGGCTGCCGCTGCTGTCGACGCTCGAACCCGACGCCGCGCAGACGACCGGGTTCGGTGAGGCCATCGCCGCCGCGCTCGACGCCGGGGCGACGGGGCTGGTGCTCGGGATCGGCGGGAGCGCGTCGACCGACGGCGGGGCGGGGCTGCTCGGGGCGCTCGGGCTCGGGGGTGTCGGGGCGAGCGACGGCTCGCCACTGGGCGCGGGCGGCGGCTCGCTGCTCGACGGGCTCGACGGGCTCGGGGCCCTGACCACGTCGACGCTCCGGCCGCTGCCACCACTCGGCGTCACCGTCCTGACCGACGTGACGTCACCGCTCCTCGGCCCGACCGGTGCCGCCGCGGTGTTCGGCCCGCAGAAGGGCGTCACACCCGACCGGGTGCCGGTGCACGAGGCCCGGCTGGCCGCCTGGGCCGCGCGCTTCCCCGACGTCGACCCGACGACACCCGGCGCCGGTGCCGCGGGCGGGGCCGGCTTCGGCCTGCTGGTGTGGGGCGCGACACTGGCGCGGGGCGCCGGTGCGGTGGCCGCCGTGCTCGGGCTGCCGGACGTGGTCGCGACCGCCGACGTGGTTGTCACCGGCGAGGGACGCTTCGACGGGCAGTCCGCCGCGGGCAAGGTCGCGTCGGTCGTGTGCGCGATGGCCGAGGGGCGCCGGCGGATGCTCGTCGCGGGGGCGATCGACGCGCCGGTGGACGACTTCGACGCTGCGGCCTCACTCACGGTGATCGCGACGCAGACCACCGGCGAGCCGTCGGACGCGATGACCGACCCGTTGCGCTTCGCCCGGATCGCCGGGCAGCGGTTGGCCGCGCGGGCGTAGGTGCTGACCGGCACGCAGCAGAACCACGCCCGAGCGACGGCACGGGCAGCACAGCCGCACTGCGTACGGTGGAGCCATGGCAGGTTCCTGGACACGCAGACCGCACGTCCTGACCCTCGTCGCAGCCCTGGTGCTGCTGCTGGTGGGGATCGGTCTGTTGATCGCTCCCTGGGACGGCGTCGTGGGTGCGATCGCCTGGGTCCTGATCATCGGGGCCGGTGTGCTCGGCGCGCTGGCGCTCTTCTTCGCGCGCACTCCGCGCAGCTAGACCCGCCCCGGACATGACCTGCGCCCGGCACGACCTGCGCCCGGGCATGACAGGTCGGACGACCCGTCAGCGGATGGCTCAGGCGACCTGTTCGCCGAGGAAGTCCGCGTAGGTCGGTTCGTGCAGGTCGGTGAAGTGGACGAGGCGGGCCTCGACCAGGGCAGCGATCTCCGCGGGGGAACGGAGCCCGCGGCGATGCCATTCGTGGGTGGGCAGTGAAGCGGTCGTGGCGGTCATGGGACCAGCCCTCTCGTGGGCGGTGAAGCCCCTTGCTGCCGAGGTGTTCCGTTGTGTCAGGGATCCGCAGGACGCGGGTGACATCGTGACGACGGAATCGGTACCAACTCGGTTCCTCCACCGTAAGGGCCGGAGGTCCCGTCGTCGAAGCCGGGTGCGTGAACTGGTCAGCGGCGCGGGGTGCCCTGTCGGTGCCTCCCTCAGGAGCGCTCCATCGGGCACGATGGAACAAGGACCGGTAGCGGTCCGCCACCGCGGGCCCCCACCCGGCTCGCAAGCGCGGACCCCACGCGGTCCGCACCCGCGGGCCCCACGCGGTCCGCACCAGCGGATCCCACCCGGCCCGCACCCGCGGATCCCACGCGGTCCGCCACCGTGGACCCCACGCGGTCCGCCCCGAGCGAGCCCACCGGCCCGCACGCTCCGAGCCCACCGGCTCGGACCCCCGGAACCCCACGAGGAGACCAATGCGCACCGTCAACGCGTACGCGGCACCGTCCGCCACCGAACCGCTCGTCAAGACCACCATCGAGCGCCGCGACGTCGGCCCGGACGACGTCGAGATCGACATCGCCTACGCCGGCATCTGCCACTCGGACATCCACACCGTCCGCGGCGAGTGGGGCGACATCCAGTACCCCCAGGTCGTCGGCCACGAGATCGTCGGCCACGTCCGCGCCGTCGGCGAGAACGTCACGAAGCACCAGGTCGGCGACCGCGTCGGCGTCGGCTGCATGGTGAACTCCTGCGGCGAGTGCGAGCAGTGCCTCGCCGGCCAGGAGCAGTACTGCCTCAAGGGCAACGTCGGCACCTACACGAGCGTCGACCCGGCCGACGGCACGATCACCCAGGGCGGCTACTCCCAGGCGATCGTCGTCGACCAGGACTTCGTCCTCCGTGTCCCGGAGTCGCTCGACATCGAGAAGGTCGCGCCGCTCCTGTGCGCCGGCATCACGACGTACTCGCCGCTGCACCACTGGAAGGCCGGCCCCGGCACGAAGGTCGCCGTCATCGGCATGGGTGGCCTCGGCCACATGGCCGTGAAGATCGCCGTCGCGCTCGGCGCCGAGGTCACGGTCCTGTCGCAGACCACCTCGAAGCAGGAGGACTCGCTCCGCTACGGCGCGAAGGCCCACTTCGCGACGAAGGACCCGGAGACGTTCGAGAAGCTCGCGAACTCCTTCGAGCTCATCATCAACACCGTCTCGGCGAAGATCCCGATGGGTGCCTACCTCGGCCTGCTCAAGGTCGACGGCACGCTCGTCAACGTCGGCGCCCCGTCGGAGCCGCTCGAGGTCCCCGCGTTCGCCCTCATCCCGCGCCGCCTCAGCTGGGCCGGTTCGGCCATCGGCGGCATCAAGGAGACCCAGGAGATGCTGGACTTCTGCGCCGAGCACGGGATCCTGCCGGAGACCGAGCTCATCAGCGCCGACCAGATCAACGAGGCCTACGAGCGCGTGCTGTCCTCGGACGTCCGCTACCGCTTCGTGATCGACGCGGCGACGCTGGCGTAGTCAGCTCGCACCATCCCGACGAGGGAGCAGGTGACGTCCGGTTGGACGTCTCCTGCTCCCTCGTCCTCGTTCCCGGGGTGCGCCTACCCGACCTCGTCGCCACTGGGCAGCGCCGTGCACCAGTCGACCTGCTCGCCCGCGGTGCTCGCCTCGAGCGCTCCCGTGGTCGCGTCGACGATGCTGACGAGTGCGCCGTCGCGGGACCGCGTCGCGAGCGCCACGAACTGCCCGTTCGGCGAGGGACACACCGCGTTCAGGGTCGCGTCCGTCGGGATGGTCACGGGCAGCCGGGAGGCTCTGGTGCCGTCCACGCGCACGATCCGGCTGGCGATCGTCCCGTCATCGCGGACGTCACCCACCGTGCGCAGGTACGTCTGGTCCGTCAGCTGCGCGATGCGCCCGAGGTACGGCGCGTCGGTGCTCAGCGCGGGCGCGGTGATCGGCGTCCGCTTCCCGCTCGTCAGGTCCACCCGCTGGATGCCCGTGCCGGACTCGACGACCGCGGTGGTGCCGGACCCGACGAAGCCGTGCAGGTACGTGGCCGACCCGAGCCGCACGGCCTCGGCACGTCCGCTCATGTCGACGAGGAACAACTCGTCGGTGCCGGTCCGGACCAGGGCGCTCTCGGTCCGCGGGACGTAGGCCCACTGGCTGACGGTCATCGGCACCGCACCGGTCGTGGGCTTGCCGTCTGCCGCGATCGCCTCGGGCATGTGGGTGCCGGTCATGTCGACGACGTACAGCCCGACGTCCTTCGACTCCCCCGACGACGTGTCGGCGTACTGGAACCCGAACGACGCCCCGTCGTCCGCCGCGTGCAGTGCGGACGCGTGCCCGGCGGACGTCGGCAGTGTCAGGTGTTCGACGGGCGCGTCCTGGTCCTCGACCCCGCCCGCCAGCGAGACGATGTCGATGCTGGACTCCCCCACCGCGGTGTCGTTGAGCACCACGAGGAACCGGCTGAGCCGGACGTACTCGGCGATGTCCGAGCCCTCGTACACGGTCGTCGCGCCCGAGGCGTCGAGCGACCGCCGCACGATGCGGTCCTTCGCCGCGCCGGCACCCCGCACCAGGGCGAGGACATCGGTGCTGCCCGTACGGATCGTCGCCCGGAGGTCCGAGGTCGCCCGCTGCCCCGGCGCCCGCGCACCCTCCACGGTGACCGTGTAGCGGCGGTCGTACTCGAGCGGCCCGGCGAACTCGACCGCCACCGTGTTGCCGTTCGAGGTCACGGTGTGCGCCGCCGCCGGACTGACCCGGACGTCCGCCGCCGTCACGCGCTGCAGCGCCTGGTTCGCCGTGATGATGACCCGCTGTGCCGGGCGGGACACGATGCCGCTCGCGTCGTACGCCACCGACCGCAGCCGTGGGCCCTGCTGGGAGCCGACGACCGCCGCGAGTCCCGCCACGACGACGAGCACCAGCACGACGGCCACGAAGCGCCGTCGGAAGCGCTCCGCCACGGGCCGCCGGGTCTCAGTACTCATAGGGGTCCTCGGGCTGCTGCACGCGCTTCACCGTCTGCGCCTTCACGACCGTGCGGGCGTCGGAGGCCTGGTCCGGGTTCGCGGCGAGCGCCCCGCTGACGGTGACCCACTGGTTCGCGTCGGGGACGGTGCCGTCCGTGGTCACGACGAGGCCGACGGGCTGTGCGTCGACGGCGCAGCAGCTGATCACGAACCGCGTGAGGGTGAAGGTGCCGTCCGCCCCGGGCACGACGAACCCCGTGAGCTGCACCCGCTTGCCGACGAGCGAGCTCGTGTCGGTCGTCTGCCGGATGAGCGCCGCCCAGTCCTTCACGCCGTACCCCGCCGTGTCGACGGAGCCGCTGCCGAGGAGTGCCACGTTCCCGTTCGACCCGGTCGCGTCCGAGAGCGTGGCGCTGTCGACGCTCCGCTGCTGCGCGGTCCTGGCCGACAGCGTCGTCGGGGGCAGGACCAGCATCGCCAGCGTCAGCGCGATCGTGACCGCGGCCGCGACGCCACCGAGGACGGTCCCGAGGAGGCGAGCGGGGCCTCCAGACCGGCCGGAGGCGACCACGTCGTCGTCGGGACCCGCGTGGTCGTGCGTGTGTCCCGCTCCCCGTGCGACGACGAGCAGGCCTGCGACCGACGCCGGCACGGCGACGGCCGCGAGCACGACCGTGAAGACCGAGTAGCGAGGGTTGATGTACAGGTCGAGGTGGCCGACCACGACGAGCCACAGCGTGCACAGAGCGACGGCGAGCACGGACCCGAGGCCGACCAGCGCGCGCCGACGACCACCGCCGTGGGCGGTCTCGGGGGCTGACTCGTGCACGGTCTCGTGCGGGGTGTGCTCAGACGAGGACATTCATCACCAGTCCCACGGCAGCGGCGAACAGGACGCAGACGACGGCGAGCAGCACGAGGAAGCGCACGCGGAAGGTCGTCCGGAGCAGGGCGAGCATCTTCACGTCGATGATCGGCCCGATGATCAGGAACGCCGTGATCGACCCGGGCAGGAACGTCGAGGCGAAGGACAGCGCGAAGAAGGCGTCCACGTTCGAACACAGCGACACCGTCATCGCGAGCAGCATCATCGCCAGGACGGACAGCACGGGGTTCGACCCGATCGCCACCAGCGTGGACCGGGGCACCGCGACCTGGATCGCCGCCGCGAGCCCGGCGCCGACGAACAGCGCGGGCATCATCGTCGCGGTCTCGCCGCCGAACTGCGCGGCGCTCTCCCGCCAGCGGTTCGTCGGGGCGGCGCTGCCGACGGCGGCGCGGCAGCGGGCCTCGAACGCGGGGAGCAGCAGGTCGGCGGGACGACGGTGCGCGGCGACGATCCACCCGACCAGGTTCGCCACGACGAACCCGCCGACGATGCGCACGGGCAGGATCCACCCGGACCAGCCGAACGCCTGCGCCGTGCTGATGATCACGAGTGGGTTGAGGATCGGGGCCGCGACCAGGAACGTGACCGCCTCGGCGGGGGTGAAGCCGCGGAGCATCAGGCCGCGGGCGAGCGGGACGTTGCCGCACTCGCACACGGGGAACAGCATGCCGATCAGGGAGATGACGGCTCGGCGGGGCATCGGGCGGCTCGGCAGGATGCGCTCGAGGGCACCCTGCGGCACCCAGACCTCGACGACGATCGAGAGCACGATGCCGAGCACGACGAACGGCAGGGACTCCACGACGACGCTGATCGCCAGGGTGAGGAAGTCCTGCACCACGTCGGGCAGGCCCGCAGAGCCGATGCTCGGCGTGACCAGGCGCACGCCCAGGAGGACGACGACGGCCAGCAGCACCAGGCCGGGGCCGGTGAGCGTCCGGGCTCGCTGCTGCGGCGGCGTGGTGGGCGTCGTCACCGGGACAGGATAGGCGACGGACGTGGCGCGGTCGGTGCGGGCGGGAGTTCCGCGGGTCGTTCCGCGCGTGGTCGGTCGTTCCGCGCGTACGAGGTCGTTCCACGCGGAGGGGCCTCCGCGCGTGGGAGGTCGTTCCGCGCGGAGGAGGTCGAATCGCGCGTAGGGGGTCGATTCTTCTGACCCGCTACGCGCGGAACGACCCACCTGACGGACGGTAGGCCCGGTGCCAGCTGGCACCTGGGCCCACGCCGGCCGGTTCCGGACCGACGCGCCAGCGGCGGGACGGCCGTGACCGGTGGGGAGCCTCCCGGCCGTCACCGGGTGACGATCAGACCGACGCTCCGGTGAACTCGTCGACCGCGGCGACGTGGTCGCTGCCGACGGCGCCCGCCAGGCGGGCGGCCGCGACGCGCTCGGCGTGGCTCGGCGGGTTGCTCGGGACGTGGGCGGGGCGGCCCTCGTCGTTGATCCTCCGGAGCTCGGGGACGATGTCCTCGGCCAGGATGTCGATCTGCTCGAGCACCGTCTTGAGCGGCAGCCCGGCGTGGTCGATGAGGAAGAGCTGGCGCTGGTAGTGGCCGACGTGGTCCTTCATGGCGGCGTACCGGTCGATGACCTCCTGCGGCGAGCCCACCGTGAGCGGGGTCTGCTCGGTGAAGTCCTCCATCGAGGGGCCGTGGCCGTAGACCGGGGCGTTGTCGAAGTACGGGCGGAACTCGTTCTTCGCGTCCTGCGAGTTCTTCCGTGCGAAGAACTGGCCACCGAGCCCGACGATCGCCTGGTCGGCGCTGCCGTGGCCGTGGTGCTCGAAGCGCTGGCGGTACAGCCCGACCATCTGCTCGGTGTGCTGGATCGGCCAGAAGATGTTGTTGTGGAAGAAGCCGTCACCGTAGTACGCGGCCTGCTCGGCGATCTCCGGCGTGCGGATGGAGCCGTGCCAGACGAACGGCGCGACGCCGTCGAGCGGACGCGGGGTCGAGGTGAAGCCCTGCAGCGGCGTGCGGAACCGGCCCTGCCAGTTCACGACGTCGTTCTCCCAGAGCTGGCGGACGAGCGCGTAGTTCTCGACCGCCAGGTTGACGCCCTGTCGGATGTCCTGCCCGAACCACGGGTAGACCGGGCCGGTGTTGCCGCGACCCATCATCAGGTCCATGCGGCCGTCGGAGATGACCTGGAGCATGGCGTACTCCTCGGCGATGCGCACCGGGTCGTTCGTCGTGATGAGCGTCGTGCTCGTCGAGAGCGTGATGTGCTTCGTGCGCCCGGCGAGGTAGCCGAGCATCGTCGTCGGGCTCGAGGCCACGAACGGCGGGTTGTGGTGCTCCCCCGTGGCGAAGACGTCGAGGCCGGCCTGGTCGGCGTGCTCGGCGATCGTCATGATGTCGCGGACGCGCTGCGTGTCGTCGGGTGTGGTCCCGGTGGTGGGGTCGGTCGTGACGTCACTGACCGTGAAGATGCCGAACTGCATGCTGTGCCTGCCTTCCACGAGGTCGATGCGTTTGCATCGACCTGGTGGGTATAACGTAGCGCATGCGGAGACATTCCCGCTGGGGTCGTGCGCCGCGTTCCTCAGCCGGCGCTGCGTGCACCGGTCGGCGCCGCGTGGTGCAGCCCGTCCGCCAGCCACACCACGGTGACGGTGAGCAGCACGCTCGCCGAGGACGCCATCCGCCCGGCGACGAGCATCGCGTCGTGGTCGCCCGACGGGTCGGTCAGCGCCACCACGAGCGCCGTCGCACCGACCGCGAGCGTCACCCCCGTCGCGATGAGCAGCAGCGCGGTCAGGACCTTGCGTGGGCCTCGTCGTCCGTCACGGTCGCCTCGGACGCCCAGGTCGACCCGCGGCCCGAGCCACCGGACGAGCCCGAGCCAGAACAGTGCCACCGCGCAGGCGCCGATGATGTCGCTCACCCGGTGCCAGCCGTAGACCACGGTCTGGTTCGCGACGAACACGGCGTAGACGGTGCCGACGACGAGCACGAGCGGGCGGAAGCGCCGTGGCGTGACCATCAGGACCGCGAACAGCGCCGCCATCGCGATCGTCGCGTGCCCGGACGGGAACGAGTTCGGCGTCGTCGACTGAGCGATCTCCGGGCGCACGGCGATACTCTTGACCACGGTCGACGTCCCCGCCGAGGCGAGCACGACGACCCCCGCCGCCAGACCGACGGCGAGCCGCCTCCGTGCGAACGCGACGGCGGCGATCACGACCACGAGCAGCAGGATCACCGGCACCGAGATCACGTTGAGCGCGGTGTCCGACCCGAACCGGTCGGTCTCGCGGACACCGCCGAGCGCCGAGTCCTCCACCCGCTGCCCGAGCGGCGTCAGCACGGCGACCACGTAGACGAGAGGCACGATGACGAACCCCAGAGCCGCGAGCACCCCCCACCGGAGTCGCCGCGACACCCTCGGCCCGCGATCGTCGCGCGATCCGGGCACGGTGCGTGCGGGCGTCCGGGTCACGGGGATCATCCTCCTCGGGGTGGTCGTCGCGGGTGTCGTCGCACGCCTGCTCGGCCTGCTCCGATTCGGTCGGTCGGGGTCGGACACGATACCGTTGGAGGGCCGGTCGAACCCTGGGAACCAGGGGCCGCTCGGCATGATCCGCCAGGCTGACGCTCCTGTGCGGACGCCCCGGCAGGGTGACGTTCCTGCACGGGCGGCAACCGCCACGACGACCATCGTGGCACCAGACGAGGAGACCGACGTGGCCATCAAGGAACCGAGCATCATCGCTTCGCCGAACCGTGCGCTCGCGCTGACGGCCGGCACCGTCCTGACCGTCTGGGGCATCCTCGGCTTCTTCTTCGCCCACGAGCGCGGTCACGCCTTCTTCGGCGACGTCGGTGGTCTGCTCTGGAACGCCTTCCAGGTGAACCCGGCGCTCGGCGCGGTGTGGACCCTGCTGGCGTTCGCGCTCTTCATCGTCGGACTCGGCAACACGATCGGTTCGCGCAACGTGAACCTCGTGGTGGGCATCGTCCTCGTGGTCCTCGCGGTGTACGGCTTCGTGTTCTCCAGCACCTCGGCCAACGTCTTCGCGCTGAACACCCCGGACAACGTCTTCAACGCGATCGTCGGCGTGGTCCTGGTGCTCACCGCACTCGGCGCCGACAAGCAGAACATCAGCGCACTGCGGGCCGCTCAGGCCTGAGTCGCGCTGCGTCCGACGCCCGTCTGCCATCCGGCAGGCGGGCGTCGTCGTGTGCGGGGTGGGGCGGGCACGGGTCAGCGGCGGGCGCTCCCGACTCCGAACGACACCGTCGCTGTCGTACGTCATCGAGGTTGTCGCGCCGGCCGCAGACGTCGGCCCGGCACACCCCCGCCCGACTCGGAACGACACCATCGCTGTCGTACGACCTCGAGGTTGTCGCTTCATGCGCACGCATGCGCCGACACCGCCCCCGTCGATCGACTCGTGCGACGTCGGACCATGCGCACGCGCCACATCCGTCGACATGATCCGACACGACGGGCGTCGAACGACACGTGCCACGTCGCACGATGCGGACGCATGCCGACGCGGGCCCTGGACCTGGCCATCTGCCGGACGGGAGGCCCGGTGTCAGGCCGCCACGAGCCTCCAGGCCGGCGGATGGTCCCGACGACGGCAGCGCGGGTCAGGCGTCGGGTTTGGGGGCCTCGAGCTCGGTGGCGACGATGCGGGGCGCCTCGGACATGAAGCGTCGGACGTCGAGGTCCACGATGATGTCGGACGGGCGCAACGGCCGCGACAGGAAGAGCCCGTCGAGCGAGGTCAGGCGTGACAGCGCGACGTAGGTCTGGCCAGCGCTGAACACCCGGTTGCCGAGGTCGATCATCGCCCGGTCGTAGGTGCTGCCCTGCGACTTGTGGATCGTCACGGCCCAGGCCAGGCGCAGGGGGAACTGCTGGAACTCCCCGACGGTGTCCTTCTTGAGCTCCTTCTTGTCGGCGTCGTAGGAGTACTTGAACTTCTCCCACACCGAGGGCTGGACCTCGAAGGACTCCCCGTCGACGTCGACCCACACGGTGTCGCGGATGGTCTGCACGACGCCGAGCGTGCCGTTCACCCAGCGCTGGTCCGGGTCGTTGCGGAGGAACATCACGTGGGCGCCGGGCTTGAGCTCGAGGGCCTCGTCTGCGGGGAAGTTCCGCCCGCCGAAGTCGCCGTTGACGTCGGCCTTGGCGGTCTTCGTCTTGCCGGGGAGCCGCTCGAGCGCCGCCTTGTTGATCTTCGCGACGGTGTCGTTCCGCGTGGCCAGGGTGATCGCGTCATCGGGCGCCGGACGTGCGCCGGCCTCGTTCAGCCGGTTCGCGATGTCGGCGGTGACCCGGCCGTGGCGGACCGCGGTGAGCATCGCGGCGAAGGCGTCGTCCCGCTGGCGGTGCACGGTCGCGAGCTCGATGATGTGCAGCTCGGCCTCGAGCCAGACGCGAGCGTCGAAGAACCACAGCGACCGGTAGTGGTCGGTGAAGTAGGCGCGCTCGTCGGCGTCGCCCGGCACCGGGGGCAGCTGGTACGGATCGCCGAACATGACGACCTGGACGCCGCCGAAGGCCTCGAACTGGCGCCCGCGGGCCTTCCGCAGTGAACGGTCGATGGCGTCGAGCAGGTCCGCGTTGACCATCGAGACCTCGTCGATCACCAGGGTGTCCATGGTGTTCAGGAGCTTGCGGGTCTCCGGGCCCTGGCGCAGGTCGGCGTCCGCGATGAGCCCGATCGGCAGCCGGAAGAGCGAGTGGATCGTCTGGCCGCCGACGTTGAGCGCGGCGACGCCGGTCGGGGCGCAGATGACGACCTGTTTGTCGGTGTTCCACGCCAGGTGGTTGAGCAGCGTCGACTTGCCGGTCCCCGCGCGGCCGGTGATGAAGACGTGGTCGCGGGTGGACTCGATGTACTCGAAGACGGCGCGCTGTTCGGCGCTGAGTTCCACGCTCACCGAGGGACCCGCCCGTCGTGGGGTGCTCCGGCAGGGGTCGCCGGCGCTGGTGCACGATCGGGCCCGGCTGCCGCAGCGCGCCGGACCTGCACGAGTCCGACGACGAGCACGGCGACGACGACCAGCACGCCCGCCACGACGAGCACCACACCCGCTCGCGCCTGGTCGATCAGGGGGTCGGGCCCCCAGGTGCGCCCCATCGCACCGAACCACGACGCCTGCAGCAGCCCGAGCGGCCCCTGCATCGCGATGCCGAGCGACACGGTGCCGGCAGCGACCACGACGGCCCCGACGACCCGCACCGCGAAGGCCGTCATCGAGGCCCGGCGGGCGCCGGCGGCGACCGGCGTGAAGAGCGTCGGCAGCGCGAGCAGCCCGACGAGCAGGAAGACGACGTCGATGACCGTCCGGCCGATCGGGTCCCCGGTGGACCACCGCACCGCCTGGGTGCCGTAGAACGCCCACCAGACGGCGGCCAGCAGCACGAACGCGGGGAAGGGCTGCACGAGGTAGCGGACGGCGGCGTTGTCGACGAGCACGCCGGTCCACTCGCGGACGCCGGCGCTGTCGTCGTCGCGGGGCAGGACCGCGGCGCGGATGAGCTGCACGGGCGCCGCGGCCCACACGAGCGCCGGGACGACGAGGCCGAGCAGCAGGTGCGCGCCGACGTTCGCCGAGATGAGGAAGCGGTCGTACTCGTGGAGGGACCCGGAGGTCGCGACGACCAGGCTGACGACGGCGATCCCCGCTGCGACGGACCGACGCACCGGCCAGGACACCCCGCGGCGACGGAGCCGCAGGACCCCGGCTGCGTACGTGGCGGCGATGAGGACGGCCGCCATGAGCCAGAACAGGTCGACGTTCCAGTGCGTGAGCCATCCCCAGGCGCCGGGCGCGTGCGGCAACGGGTCGTCCGTGAGCAGCTCGGCGGGCGACGGGTCGTTCGTCTTGCTCGGAGCGATCTGCGACACCGGCGGCGCCGTCCGGCCGAGTGCGGCGGCGAACCCGGAGGCGACGCCCATCACCGCGAGCTCCACCACGATCAGGGTCCAGAACGGACGATGCCGCGCGGGTGTCGCGGCGAGGGCGAGCACGGTGCGCCGGCGCTGCACGGCCCCGGAGACGCCGAGTGCCACGATCGCCCCGGTCTTCACCAGGACCAGGGCACCGTACGGGCTGAACAGGTTCGAGAACGCACCGACGCGGATCTGTGCCGAGGCCACTCCGGAGACGGCGACGAGCACGAAGCACCCGAGCGCGATGCTCGAGTACCGCCCGACGACGGCGGGCAGGCGGTCCTGGGACACGACCCCGCGGACCAGCACGAGCATGACGATGCCACCGACCCAGAGCGCGGCACCGACGAGGTGCAGGCCGAGCGCGGTGACGGCGGCGTCGTGACTGGCGGTCCCCGCTGCGTGGCCCTGCTGCGCGAGCGGCACCAGGCCGATCATCGCGACGCCCGCGGTCAACGCGACCATGCCACGGGAGCGCACGGCGAAGCAGAGCACGGTGACGGCGGCCGCGACGAGCACGGTGACGAGCCAGGCGAGGCCGAGGTCCGTCCCGGTGAGGAACACCCCCATCGACTGGCCGAACTGGTCGTCGAGGCTGACCCGCGAGCCGGCGACGCTCAGGAAAGTCAAGAAGGTCGTGACGGCCGAGGCGACCGTCCACACGCCGGCGGAGGCAGCAGCGACGTCGATGGCGCGGTTCCACTCCGGGGCCGTGCGCGAGAGCCCGACGGTCGCGAGGGCGAGCCCGCCGATCGCCGCTGCTGCCGCCAGGTCGACGACGACCCGAGCGATGGGGAGCCCGAACCGGACGACGGCGCCCGGGTCGGCGATCAGGGCTGGCTGCGCTCCCCCACCGATGACGAGGGCGACCAGGACGGACACGAACGCGACGAGCACCAGCACGGCTGGGCCGCTGATGCGCGCGATCCGGTTCACCCGTCAAGCCTAGGCGGTGCCCACCCCGCGCAGCACCGGCGAGGGCAGACCTGTGGAGACCGCTCGGCACAACGACCGCGGGGACGACCGGAGCCGCCCCCGCACAACGCCAGCGGGGACGACCGGAGCCGCCCCCGCCAACGACGACGGGGACGGCCGAAGCCGTCCCCGTCGTGCGTCAGAGCAGTCCTACTTGACCGCAGCCTTGAGCTTCGAGCCGGCGCTGACCTTGACCGAGTCGCTCGCGGCGATCTCGATGGCGTCACCCGTCTGCGGGTTGCGGCCGGTGCGGGCGGCACGGTGCGTCTTCTCGAAGGCGATCCAACCCGGGATCGTGACCTTCGTGCCGTCGGCGACGGAGCCCGAGACGACGCTGAAGAGCGCGTCGACGACGCCGTTGACGGTGGCCTGGCTCTGGCCGGACTCGGCGGCGACAGCAGCGACGAGCTCGGTGCGGTTCAGTGACTTGTCAGCCATTGGGTGTCCTCCTCGGACTTCTTGCGTATCGGTCGGACGCACGTGGCGCCCGGTGCCCTTGGCGGTTGCCCCGGGGCTTCGGACCAGCGGGCCGAGGGCCCGGCGGAACCGGAGTTGAACCTACCAGCCAGGTCCCGCGAATCCTGTCGACTCGCCCGGATTTCCGGGCTTGTCGAGGGTCTGGAGCGACGGATGAGGCCAAAGTGACGACAATGTCCCCCGAATGCAGCGAACGCCCCGCCACCGGTGAGGGTGACGAGGCGTTCGGGGAGTGCGTGCTTACCAGGAGCTCTTCGTGATGCCCGGCAGCTCGCCACGGTGCGCCATGTCGCGGAAGCGGACACGGCTGATGCCGAACTGCGTCAGGTGACCGCGGGGGCGGCCGTCGATGGCGTCGCGGTTGCGGTAGCGCACCGGCGAGGCGTCGCGGGGGAGCTTCTGCAGCCCCACGCGAGCGGCCTCACGCGACTCGTCCGTGCCGTTCGGGTCCACGAGGGCCTTCTTCAGCTCGAGACGACGCTCGGCGTAACGCGCGATGATGACTGCACGCTGGTTGTTCTTCGCGATCATGCTCTTCTTCGCCATGCTTAGCGCTCCTCACGGAAGTCGACGTGCTTGCGGACCACCGGGTCGTACTTCTTCAGCACGAGACGGTCCGGGTTGTTGCGACGGTTCTTCTTGGTCACGTAGGTGAAACCGGTGCCCGCCGTCGAGCGGAGCTTGATGATCGGACGGACGTCCTGACCCTTCTTCGCCATCAGATCTTCTCCCCGCGTGCGAGGACGTCCTTGACGACGGACTCGATGCCGCGAGCGTCAATGACCTTGATGCCCTTCGCGCTGAGCGTGAGGGTGACCTTCCGACGAAGCGAAGGCACGTAGTAGGTCTTCTTCTGCACGTTCGGGTCGAAGCGACGCTTCGTCCGACGGTGCGAGTGCGAGATGTTGTGTCCGAAGCCGGGAACGGCGCCGGTCACCTGGCACACTGCTGCCATGGTTTCCTCCTGATGCATACCGTGCGTCCGATCGGACGCACCCAAGGTCACTTGCCTGGCACACACACGCGCAGGCCACCGAGAGGTGACGTCACGAGGGGGTTGTGTGTGCCGCCCAGTCCGACCACGAGGGCCGGAACCACGCGACCGCGGCGTTCGCGACGGTCGGAGGGCTGAACAACGGGACCGCGCGAGCGCGGACCAGCCGCCAACACTACGCGAAGGCCGGGCGTGTCGCAACCCACGCGACGAACGGCACTACGGGCCGTCGGTCGGCTTCGGCGCCACCGCCCGGACGATCAGGTCGCCGAGTGCCACCGGTGCCGAGAACATCGGCCAGTGACCGGTGTCGAGCCCGACGATCGAGAGCTCCTCGGTCGCCACGAGCTCCGCCGCCCAGGTCTGGTGGTCCGCGACCATGGCCGCCAGGTCGGCCGGCGAGATCTCGCACGTGATGACGGTCGCGGGGACGGTGTGCCGGGCGGCGTCCGCGTAGTGGAAGGGGTCGCTCGGCACCGCAGCCGGTTCGGGGACCGCGCGGTGCTCGAACGCGGTCCGCAGCTCCGGCGTCATGCCCCGGACGGTCGCCGGCTCCCAGAAGTCCCACGGCGGCAGCGGCACGACGCCGTCCACGACCGGCAGTTCGTCGTTCACGCAGCCGCCCTCCGGCCCGGGGAACGTGTCCACGTAGACCAGGTGCTGCACGAGCGAGGGTCGCCGGTCGACCGCCATGTACGCGATCGGGCCGGCGCCGGAGTGCCCGACGAGCACGACGGGTTCCTCGGGCGTGGCGACGTCGTCGAGGCGTTCGACCAGCGCGGCGACCTGCTCGTCGAGGGTGTCACCGTCGCGGGTGACGGCCTCGACCGAGTGGCCGGCCGCGCGCACGACCGGCACGACCGCGTCCCAGGCGTCCGCTTCGAGCCAGAACCCCGGCACCAGGATGACGTGCATGCGCCGGACCCTACGCGCCCGCGCGAGCGGCGGTGCAGGAGGCGCACTCACCGAAGATGTCGACAACGTGGCTGGCGTTCGTGAAGCCGTGCTCCGCCGCGACGCGCTGCGCCCACTGCTCGACCGGGTCGGCCTGGATCTCGACGGTCCGGCCGCAGTTCCGGCAGATCAGGTGGTGGTGGTGCTTGTCCGTGGTGCACGCGCGGTAGAGCGACTCACCGTCCTGCTGCAGCGAGTCGGCGTCACCGTCGGAGGCCAGGTCGGCGAGCGCCCGGTAGACGGTCGCCAGTCCGATGGTCGAGCCGCCCTCGCGCAGGTGGGCGTGCAGCGCCTGGGCGCTCACGAAGCCCTCTGACCCGTCGAGCGCACCGCGCACCGCTTCGCGCTGCCACGTGTTGCGCTTCGGCTTCGGCGTCACGCCGGGGTTCTGGACGGCGTTCATGCGCGGACCTCCTGTGGTGCATCGGTACCGGTCTGGAGGCTCGGTGCGCCCCCGTCGTGCTCGTCGCGGACCGCGACCCGGTCGCGTCCACGGCGGTCCTTCCGCGCGCCGACGATGCGGCACACGACCCAGATGGCGAACGAGATCGACGTCACGTACGGACTGATCGGCAGGCCGCCCCCGAGTGCCAGCAGGATGCCACCGACGACCGACACCACCGCGAACAGCATCGACAGCAGCGGGACCAGCAGCGGGTGCACGGTCAGCCGCAGGGCCGCGGCGGCCGGTGTCACGAGCAGCGAGAGCACGAGGAGCGCGCCGACGATCTGCACGGAGACGGCCGTCGCGAGCCCGAGGGTCAGCATGAACACCAGGGCGAGCGTCCGGACGGGCACCCCGGCAGCCGCTGCGACGTCGGGGTCGACGGACGCGAACATCAGCGGGCGCCAGATGACGATGAGCGTGACGACGACGATCGCGCTGACGACGATCAGGAACGTCAGCTGCGGGTTGTCGACCGAGACGATCTGCCCGGTGAGCAGGCCGAACTTGTTGGCCGCGCGCCCCTTGTAGAGCGCCAGGCAGAGGATCCCGAGGCCGAGGCCGAACGGCATCAGCACGGCGATGATCGAGTTGCGGTCGCGAGCGCGCGAGCCGAGCAGCCCGATGAGCAGCGCCGCGACCACCGACCCGACGAGCGACCCCGTCACGACGTTGACCCCGAGCAGCAGGGACGCGCTCGCACCCGCGAAGGACAGCTCGCTGATGCCGTGCACCGCGAACGGCATGTTCCGCGCGACGACGAACGGGCCGATCAGCCCGCCGACGATGCCGAGCACCGCGCCCGCGAGGATCGAGTTCTGCACGAGCACGAGGAGCTCGCCGTAGTCCTGGAACGAGAAGACCGTCGACCAGACGTCCATCAGATCCGCCCTTCGTCCGGTGCCGCGGCGTTCGGGTCGACGTCGTGGTGGTGGTGTCCGCCGGTGTGGTCGTGGGTGCCCATCCCACCGGCGAGCTCTGTGGCGCCGACGATCACGATGCGTCCCATGGTCCGGACGACGTCGACGGGGGTGCCGTACAGGTCCGAGAGCACGTCGGCGCGCAGGACCTCGTCGGGCGACCCGATGCGGAACTGCCCACCCGCGATGTAGAGGACCCGGTCGACCACGTCGAGGATCGGGTTCACGTCGTGCGTCACGAAGAGCACGGCGGCTCCCTGCTGTCGGCGCTGCCGGTCGATGAGCTCGGTGACGCCGCGCTGGTGCCGGAGGTCGAGGGAGATGAGCGGCTCGTCGCACAGCAGCAGTGCGGGGTCGGCCGCGATGGCCTGCCCGACGCGCGTGCGCTGCTGCTCGCCACCGGAGAGCTCGGACACGGGGGCGTCCGCGAACGCCGTCGCACCGACCTCGTCCACGATGCGGTCGATGCGCTCGCGCTCGGCCTTCCGCTCGGGCCGCACGCCCCAGCGGTGCCCGGTGACGCCCTGCGCGATCATGTCGCGCGCACGCAACGGGGTGCCGGACTCCATCAGGCGCTGCTGCGGGATGTACCCGATCCTCCGGTGCCCGCGCCGGACCGGCTGCCCGAGGAACGCCATCGAACCGCTGGTCAGCCGCTGCTGCCCGAGGACCGTGCGCAGGAGCGAGGTCTTGCCGGCGCCGTTCGGCCCGAGCACGGCGAGGAACTCCCCCGGCGCGACGTCGAGGTCGAGTCCGCTCCACAGCTTCCGCGTGCCGTACGACAGGCCCGCGTCCCGGAGCGCGAGCACGGCGGAGCCGCCACTGCGCTCGGCAGTGGCGGCTCGCGTCGGTTCCTGGACGGTGGTCACTTCGTCAGTGCCGCCTGCACCGCGTCGATGTTCGCCTGCTGCCACGAGACGTAATCCTCCCCCTTCGGGAGCGTCTCCGTGACACCGACCACCGGCACGTCAGCGCGCTTGGCGGCCTTCTCGACCTGTTCGGTCTCCGGGCTGGAGGTCTGCTCGTTGTAGGCGAGGAGCTTCGCCGTGCCGCCGGAGAACAGCTTGATGGTGTCGTTGAGCGCGGCCGGCGGGACGTCGTCGCCCTCCTCGATCGCCTCGGAGAAGGCCTCCGGCGTGACGTTGTCGAGGCCCATCGCGTCGAACAGGTACCCGGGCACCGGCTCCGTGTAGGCCACCTCCTCCCCGTCGACGGTCTTCTTCACGGCGGCCGTCTGCGACTCGAGGTCCTGCAGCTTCGCGGTGAGCGCGTCGGCGTTCTTCGTGAAGGTGGCCTCGTCCGCGCTGTCGAGCTCGCCGAGGCGCTTCGTGACGTCCGCCACGAGCTTGACCATCGTCGGGTAGCTGTAGAACACGTGCTCGTTGAACTCCGCGTCGCCGCCAGCGTCGAGCCCCGAGAGCTTCACCACGTTGATCGTGTCGGCCGTCGTGTTCGACGACTTCGCCAGCGTGGTCATGAAGTCGTCGTACCCGCCGCCGTTCTCGATGAGCAGGTCGGCCTTGGACACGGCGAGCTGCGTCTTCGCGCTCGACTCGAACGAGTGCGGGTCCTGGGACGGGTCGTTCAGGATGCTCGTGACCTGCACGTGGTCACCGCCGATCGACTCGACGAGCGATCCGTACACGTTGGTGGACGCGACGACCCGGACGGTGCCGTCGCCGGACGCGTCCGAGGAGGCAGAGGACGTCGCGCACCCGGTCAGGGCGAGCGCAGCGGCGCCGACGACGAGCGGCAGGGTGAGGAGGCGGGAGTGCATGGTGACGACGCTAGCGCTTCATGAGAACGATTGTCAAAACCGGTATCAGCAAGGCGACCCAGGACGGACGGGAGGCTCGGTGCCAGCTGGCACCGAGCCTCCCGTCCGTCAGCGGGTCGCGTCGCGACTACGCCTTGGTGAGGTCGTCCACCGAGGCCGAGGCGATCTCGTCCTCCGGCTCGCGGCCGGGGGTGCCGAGGTTCCACTTCTTGATCACGAAACTGAACAGGAAGTAGTAGACCGCCGCGTAGGCCAGGCCGATCGGGATGAGCCAGATCGCCCCCTGCGCCTTGCCGAAGTTCAACACGTAGTCGATCGCACCGGCCGAGAAGGAGAAGCCGTCGTGGATGCCGAGGGCGTTGACGAGGGCGAGCGAGGTCCCCGTCAGCACGGCGTGGATCACGTACAGCGGCCAGGCGACGAACATGAACGAGTACTCGAGCGGCTCGGTGATGCCGGTGACGAACGAGGTCAGCGCGGCCGAGAGCATGATGCCGCCGACGAGCTTGCGCTGCGAGGGGCGGGCGTTGCGCCAGATGGCCAGGGCGCCGGCGGGGAGCGCGAACATCATGATCGGGAAGAAGCCGGTCTGGAAGATGCCGGCCGACGGGTCACCCGCGAGGAAGCGCGCGATGTCACCGTGGTAGGTCACGCCGCCGGTGGTGAAGCTGCCGAGCTGGAACCACGGGAAGAAGTTGAGCAGCTGGTGCAGCCCGATCGGGATGAGCATGCGGTTGACGAACCCGAAGATGCCGCCACCGATGACCGGCTGTGAGGTGACCTGCTCACCGACCCAGGTGAGCCCCTGGTCGAAGTAGCGGTACACGAACGACATCAGCACCGCGATGATCAGCGCCGCGACGGCCGCCAGGATCGGGACGAGACGGCGACCCGAGAAGAAGCCGAGGAAGTCGGGCATCTTCGTGCGGTGGAACCGGGTCCACAGCCCCGCGGAGACGAGGCCCATGATGATGCCGCCGAGGACACCGAAGTTGATCGTCGCCTGGTTGCCGGACGAGTCCTTCACGCCCTCGAGGACGATCGGCGACATGGCCGCGAACACCTGGTACATGACCATGTAGCCGACGACTGCCGCGAGTGCCGTGGTGCCGTCGGACTTCTTGGCCCACCCGATCGCGATGCCGACCGCGAAGAGCAGCGGCAGCCAGGTGAAGACGCCGTTGCCGGCCGCGGCGACGATGGTCGCGCCCTTCTCGAAGCCAGGGATCGCGCCGAGCATGTCGCTCTGGCCGAGACGGAGCAGGATGCCTGCCGCGGGCATGACCGCGATCGGGAGCAGCAGGCTCCGACCGAGTCGCTGCGCGTTCGCGAAGACCTTGCTCTGCTTCTTCGGCGTCTTCTTCTCCGGCACATCCGTGGTTGCAGCAGTGCTCATCGGAGGTCCTCTCGTCATCGGGTGGAGCTTGTCGGGGTGAGTTGAGTCGTGCAGCCGGCGCCGGTACTCTCAGCAGTGTCGCGAGGTCCGGTCCTGTCCGGTCATGACCAGTACGTAGTGTCGACGACCTGTGTACTGCCTGTCAACCTGATCGCGAAGCCGTAACCAGGAGGAAACAGATGGCCGACATCAAGGCAGCCGACATCATCGCCGCACTCGGCGGAGCCGACAACATCGAAGAGGTCGAGGGCTGCATCACGCGCCTCCGCGTCGAGGTGGAGGACGGCGACCTCGTCGACAAGGACGCACTCAAGACCGCCGGCGCACAGGCCGTCGTGGGTGGCGGCACCGGCTGGCAGGTCATCGTCGGACCGATCGCCGACAACCTCGCGCAGGACATCCAGGACGAGCTGTGACGGCTGTCCGCACGCCGTTCGCCGGGCCGGTCGTCGCACTCGCCGACGTGCCGGACCCGGTGTTCGCCGGACAGCTCGTCGGTGCCGGGGTGGCGGTCGACCCGACGGGTGTCGACGGCACGGTCACCGCGGTGGCACCGGTCGACGGCACCATCGTCAAGCTGCACCCGCACGCGTTCGCGCTGCAGGGCTCGGCGGGCACGGACCTGCTCGTGCACGTGGGCATCGACACCGTGAAGATGGCCGGCGAGGGCTTCGAGCTCCTCGTCGCCGAAGGTGCCACGGTCGCCGCCGGGGACCCCGTCGTCCGGTTCACGCCCGCCACGATCACCGCCGCCGGCTACTCGCCGGTGTGCCCGGTCGTGGTGCTCGGCTCCGCGCCGGACTCCGTCGCGCAGGACGCCGTCGGCACCACCGTCGCTTCCGGCGACACGCTCTTCACGGTCTAGCGGGTGCCGGCGGCCGGGGCGGTCTCTGCCGCTCGGTCGCCGGTCCGCCGCTCGGCTGCCGGTCCGCCGCTCGGCGCCGAGTCTCGGCGCTGCGGACACTTTCGTAGGTCGGCACCCGCGAAGGTGTCCGCCGGGCCGAGACTCGGCGGGGGCGAACGCACGTGCACGCGGACCACGCGCACCGCGCGTCACGCGACCTGGGTCGCCGTGACCTCCATCTGCACGCGGTAGCGGTCGGACCGGTACCACGAGCGGGCGTGCTCCACGGGGCGGTCCCCCGCGTAGGACACCCGGTCGAACTCCAGCACGGGGGCGCCCGTCTTCGTGCCGAGCAGGGTCGCGACGTCGTCCGCCGCGGGCTTCGCCGCCACGGTCTGCTGTGCCCGGTCGATGGGCAGGCCGTACTCGTTCGCGACGATCGAGTACACCGACCCGGACAGGTCGTGCTCGAGCAGCCCGGGGAACGCGTCCGCCGCGAGCCAGGCGTCGTCGATGGACACCGGCGCCCCGTCGGCCATGCGCAGGCGCTTCAGGTGGTACGCCGTGTCGTGCGCTCCCAGCCGCAGCGCCGCGGCCGTGTCGGTCGGTGGGACCCGCTCCTCGCGGATGAGCACCACGGTGGTGGGGACGTGCCCCATCGCCCGCATCTCCTCGGTGAACGACGCCAGGTGCAGCGTCGACTGGACCGGGCGGTGGGCAACGAAGGTGCCCTTCCCGCGGACCCGTTCGAGGTAGCCCTCGTTGACGAGCTGCCCGAGGGCCTCGCGCACGGTGATCCGCGAGACGCCGTACTCGGCGATGAGCTGCCGCTCCGAGGGGATCGCCGCACCCGGAGCCAGGCGGACGGTCGCGAGCTCGAGCAGGATGCGCCGGAGCTGCTGGTGCTTCGGCTCGGCACCCTCGGTGATGCGGGTCGTCATCGGCTCCTCGTGCTCCATCGCGGTGGTTCGGTGACTGGTCATGGGCGGACATGACCAGTTGCCCTCAGACTACCGAGTCACCCTCCATGCGTCGATGCCGCACCCCGTGAGTTCATCCGTCCGGCCGATGTCCGACGACAGACGCTCCGCTTCGATGGGACCCATGACCGCGATCCGACTCGGCACCGTGGGGGCAGTGGTCCTCGTGACGACGCTCCTGCTGACCGTCGCGC
This sequence comes from Curtobacterium sp. VKM Ac-2865, assembly GCF_015350905.1. Taxonomy (GTDB): domain Bacteria; phylum Actinomycetota; class Actinomycetes; order Actinomycetales; family Microbacteriaceae; genus Curtobacterium. The sequence goes on from NZ_JADKRZ010000005.1 coordinate 314,687, forward strand.
ACGGGGCTGCGTGCTGGGTCGCTGCGGTGCCGCTCGCACTCAGCACGGTGGTCGCGGCCGTGCTGGCCGGGCACACGCGCACCGGTGGCCGGACGGACTAGGGGCGGACAGGGTCAGGCGTTGGCGACGAGCCAGTCGTACTGCTCGGACGACAGCGCGCGGTCGGACCACACCTGGCGCTCGACACCCGCGGGGGTCGGCGTCGCGGTGGTGCCCTGCCACACGAGCGAGAGCCCGGCGCGAGCGAGCACCCGCGCCGATGCGGGGTTGTTCGTCAGGACCCGGCCCGTGACGGGGACGCCCGGGGCGGTGTCGCCGGCGGCCGTGACGGCAGCCTGGGCGATCTCGGTCGCGTAGCCCCGACCCCAGGACTCGGGGGCGAGCCGGTAGCCGAGGTTCCAGACGCCACCAGCGGTCATGTCCACGCCGCCGACACCGACGACCTCGCCCGTGTCGATCGACCGTGCGGTCCAGGACCCGAGGCCGTGCCGAGCGCGCCCACCGATCTTGCGCTGGACGAGGTCCTGCGTCATCGCTCGGGAGGTGTGTCGGCCGGAGGGCAGGTGGGTCCACGTGCGGGCGTCCGAGAACACCGCGTGCACGGCGTCGACGTCGGACGGCGTGACCGGTGTGAGCACCAGGCGACCCGTTCGGATCTCCTGCGGGGGCATCAGGAGCTGGTGGACCATGTCATGATCATCGCCCCGACCGCCGACATCCGCGTGAACACCACGCGGACGATCGCCGACAGAACCGAGGGACGCCTAGTCGAGCAGGAGCGCGGGCTCCTCGATGACCGAGGCCACGTCGTGCACGAACCGCGACGCGACGTCGCCGTCCACCACGCGGTGGTCGAACGAAGCGCCGATCGTCGTCACCATGCGCGAGCGGACCTCGCCGTCGACGACCCACGGCTTCGGCTTGATCGTGCCCATGGCGACGATCGCGACCTGCCCCGGGTTGAGGATCGGCGTGCCGGTGTCCATCCCGAACACGCCGATGTTCGTGACGGTGATCGTGCCGTCGGCCATCTGCGCCGGGCTGGTCTTGCCGTCGCGGGCGGTGATGGTCATCTCCTCGAGGGCCTTGGCCAGCTCGAGCAGCGACATGTCCTGCGCGTCCTTGATGTTCGGCACGATCAGCCCGCGCGGGGTCGCCGCCGCGATGCCGAGGTTGACGAAGTGGTGCACGATGATCTCGCGGTCGGTCCACGACGAGTTCACCGAGCGGTTGCGACGGACGGCCCAGATCACGGCCTTCGCCATGATGAGCAGCGGCGAGACCTTGATGCCGGCGAACGTCGGCGACGCCTTGAGTCGCTTGACGAACTCCATCGTGCGGGTCGCGTCGACGTCGACGAACAGGGACACGTGCGGCGCGGTGAACGCCGACGTGGTCATCGCCGTCGCGATGGCCTTGCGCACGCCCTTGACCGGGATGGTCTCCTGGCGGACGTCGCCCCACTCGGGCGTCTCGATGTTGCGGAAGACGCTGGCCTGCTGCGCGTGCCGGATGACGTCGTCGCGGGTGACCTCACCGGACAGGCCGGTCGGCACCACGATCGCGAGGTCGACGTCGAGGTCCTTCGCGAGCTTCCGGATCGGCGGCTTCGCCATCACGGCGGGCATCGACGGTCGCGCGGGACGCTGTCCCTGCGCGGCGACGGCGTCGGCGGTGGTCGCCTCGCCCTCGTCGGTCACGACCAGGTCGGCCTCCCGACTGGAGGCTCGGTTCGCCTGGGCAGCAGCGGCTGCGGCCCGGCGGGCACCCGGCTTGCGGCGCGAGGGCGCGCTGGTCGCGGAGCCGTAGCCGACCAGGACGGCGCCGGAGGACTCGTCGGTGCCCACGACGGATGCGCCCTCGGCGGCAGGGAGCGAGGCTGGCATGCGGGACTCGGTCGGCGCGGGGGCGGCCGGCGCGGGCGTCGGTGCGGCGGCGCGGGCGGGCGTCGCCGCTGCCGGGGCGGGAACGGTCACGCGGGCAGGGACCGCGACGGGCGGGGCGGAGGCGACCGGGGCACTGGGCGCGACCACGGGCGAGACCGGGGCGGCGTCGGCGACGGAAGCGGCGCCTCCCGGCTGATCAGTGGTGGAGGCGACGGACGCACCGGACTCGACCCGGATGATCGGGCGGCCGACCTCGACGGTGTCGCCCTCGGCGACGAGCAGCCCGGTCACCGTGCCCGCGAACGGGGACGGCAGCTCGACCAGGGACTTGGCGGTCTCGATCTCCACCAGGACCTGGTCGACGGCGACGGCGTCACCGATCGCGACGCGCCACTGGACGATCTCGGCCTCGTTGAGGCCTTCGCCCACGTCGGGGAGGGGGAATTCGGCGACGGCCACGTCGGCTCCTTCGGCGGTCGGTCGTGCGGTGGAGAGATGGTCCGGACGGACCGGGTCAGTAGGCGAGCGCGCGGTCCACGGCCTCGAGGACGCGGTCGGCGTCCGGCAGGTGGTGGTGCTCGAGCTTCGACTGCGGGAACGGGATGTCGAACCCGGACACCCGCAGCGGTGGCGCCTGCAGTGTGTAGAAGGCACGCTCGGCGACGGTCGCGGCGATCTCGCTGCCGACGCTGACGAACTCGGATGCCTCTTGCGCGACGACCAGGCGGCCGGTCTTGCGGACCGAGGCGAGCAGCGGCTCCCAGTCGATCGGCGAGATCGAGCGGAGGTCGACGACCTCGCAGCTGGTGCCCTCGGCCTCGGCGATGTCGGCGGCCTGCATCAGGGTCGCGACCATGGCGCCGTGCCCGACGAGGGTGACCTCGGTGCCGGTGCGGGCGACGCGGGTGGTGTGCATCGGCACGTGACCGTCGACCATGTCGACCTGGCCCTTCGGCCAGTAGCGCGACTTCGGCTCCATGAAGATGACCGGGTCGTTCGAGCGAACAGCCTCTTGGATCATCCAGTACGCGTCGTTCGGCGTGCTCGGGCTGACCACGCGGAGACCCGGGGTGTGCGCGAAGTACGCCTCGGGGCTCTCCTGGTGGTGCTCGATCGCGCCGATGTGGCCGCCGTAGGGGATGCGGATGACGACCGGCAGCGACATGTGCGCCGGCAGCCGGTTGGCCATCTTCGCGAGCTGCGAGGTGATCTGGTTGAAGGCGGGCCAGACGAAGCCGTCGAACTGGATCTCGATGACCGGGCGGTAGCCGCGCAGGGCCATGCCGATCGCGGTGCCGACGATGCCCGACTCGGCCAGCGGGGTGTCCCGCACGCGGTCGGCGCCGAAGCGCTCCTGCAGACCCTCGGTGATGCGGAAGACACCGCCCAGCCGGCCGATGTCCTCGCCCATGAGCAGGACCTTGTCGTCGGCGGCCATCGCCGCGGCGAGCCCGGCGTTCAGGGCCTTGGCCATCGGGATGGTCGGGGTGGGGTCGACGGGGACCTCACCGGCGCCGGGGTGCGACCGCAGCGTGTAGTCGACGAGCTGCTCGGTGGTGCTCATGCGGTGGCTCCTGCGTCCTGGGCGGACTCGTAGTCGTGCAGCCAGGCGCGCTGCTCGTCGATGCGCGGGTGCTGCTCGCGGTAGACGTTGTCGAACATGGCGTCCATCGGGGGTGCCTGCAGGGCGGACGTCTTCGCGCGGATGTCGGCGGCGATCTGCTCGCCCTCGGCCTCGAACTCCGCGAACTGGGCGTCGGTGGCGCCACGGCTGCGCAGGTAGGCCTCGGACCGGGTGATCGGGTCGCGGGCGACCCAGTCGGCGAGCTCGTCGTCGCCGCGGTAGCGCGTGGGGTCGTCGGAGCTCGTGTGGGCGCCGATGCGGTAGGTCTCGGCCTCGATGAACGCGGGGCCCTGGCCGCTGCGGGCGTGCTCGGTGGCGACCGCGCTCACCGCGTACGAGGCCAGGACGTCGTTGCCGTCGACCTTGACGCTCGGGATGCCGAACCCGCGCGGGCGGTCGACGAGCGGGGTCGGCGACTGGACCGACACCGGCACGGAGATCGCCCAGTGGTTGTTCTGCAGGAAGAAGACGACCGGTGCCTTGTGGGACGCGGCGAAGACGTAGGCCTCGTTCACGTCGCCCTGGCTCGTGGCACCGTCGCCGAAGTACACGATCGAGCACTCGTCGACGTCGGGGTCACCCGTGCCGACGACGCCGTCGAGCGCCTGCCCGATGGCGTAGCCCGTGGCGTGCAGGGTCTGCGCACCGATGACGAGCGTGTAGACGTGCGTGTTGCCGCGGGCGTCCGGGTCCCAGTTGCCGTGGGCCTGGCCGCGGAAGAGCGAGATGATCTCCATCGGCTCGACCCCGCGCTGCAGGACGACGGCGTGCTCGCGGTAGGACGGGAAGAGGTGGTCCTGCGGGCGGAGCGCGAAGGCCGAACCGACCTGGGCGGCCTCTTGCCCGTGGCTCGGTGCCCACAGGCCGAGCTGACCGGTGCGCTGCAGGTTGCCGGCAGCGTGGTCGAAGCGTCGGGTGAGCACCATCTGGCGGTGCATGGCGAGCAGCGTCTCGTCGGGGAGTGCCGTGGCGATGGCCGCGAATTCCGCGTTCTCGTCGGTCTCCACGAACCGGCCCTCGGTGTCGAGGAGCCGGACGATGGTCGTCGCGGGGGCCGCGGCGTGGAAGGACATGCGGGTCAGCGTAGCGGCCGTGCGAGGCCGGGCGTTGTGAGTCCCCCGACAAGCGAACGGGCCGTTTCGAGGAGCTTCCCGACAGCCTCGTGCTCACCGATCGAGATGCGGAGCCCCTCGTTCCCGAAGGCGCGGACGATGATGCCCGCGTGCTCGAACTGCTCGGTGGCGTGGGCGGTGTGGTCCCCGGTCGGCAGCCACACGAAGTTGCCCTGGGCGTCCGGCACGTCCCAGCCCTGCGCGCGGAGCTCGGAGACGATGCGGTCGCGCCGTTCGGTCAGGTGCGTGACGCGTTCCAGCAGCTCGGACTCCCGCTCGAGACTGGCCAGCGCCCCCGCCTGCCCCTGCGCGGTGACGGACAAGGGGATCGCGCACGCGCGCACGGCGTCGAGGACGTATGCCGGTCCGAGCGCGTACCCGACGCGCAGACCGGCCAGGCCGTACGCCTTCGAGAACGTCCGGAGGACGACGAAGTTCTGGTACCGCTCCAGCAGCGGGACACCGCGGACGGCGTCGGGGTCGGTGACGAACTCGGCGTAGGCCTCGTCGAGCACCACCAGGACGGTCGCCGGCACCTGCGCCATGAAGGCGTCGAACTCGGCCGCGGTGACGATCGGGCCGGTCGGGTTGTTCGGGGTGCAGACGATCACCATGCGGGTGCGCTCGGTGACGGCAGCGGCCATGGCGTCGAGGTCGTGCCCGCCGTCGGTCCGGTTCGGCACCTGCACGCTCGTGGCGCCCGCGACGGTGACGACGCCGGGGTAGGCCTCGAACGACCGCCAGGCGTACACGACCTCGTCGCCCGGGCCCGAGGTCGCCTTCGCGAGCTCGTGCAGGATCGCGACGCTGCCGGGTGCGACGTGGACCTCGTCCACCGTCACGCCGAACCGGTTCGCCAGGACGGCGCGGAGCGCGATCGCCGAGGCGTCCGGGTACCGGTTGAACGACGTCTGGGCCTGTACGGCCTCGACGACGCCGGGGAGCGGCGGGAACGGGTTCTCGTTGCTGGACAGCTTGAAGGCGTCGGCCGCGGCCTGGCGTCCCTGCCTGTAGGCGGGGAGGACCGCGATCTCGGGGCGGATGTGCACGGGCTGGTCAGTCACGCATCCAGGCTATCGGGCGGGCTCCGACACCGAGCGGGCATCATGGACGCATGCGATTCCTCGTCCGCCTCGTCATCAACGCCGTCGCGCTCTGGCTCACCACCCTCATCGTCAGCGGCGTCACCGTCACGCCCTTCGGCGAGGGCGGCACCGTCGAGACCGTGCTGACCTTCCTGCTCGTCGCCTTCGTCTTCGGGCTCGTCAACGCCGTCATCGGCACGCTCATCCGGATCGTGGCCTTCCCGATCTACATCCTGACGCTCGGGCTCATCTCGTTCGTGGTGAACGCGATCCTGCTGCTCATCGTCGCCGGGATCTCGACGAGCATCGGCTTCGGGCTCGAGGTCGAGTCCTTCGGCTGGGGCATCGTCGGTGCCTTCGTGCTCGCCGTCTTCGCCTGGCTGATCGGCCTGGTCGCCCGTCCGGTGCTGAGCCGCCCCCGCGCTTGACGGGCCCCGGGCACGACGCCGTGCGCCATGATGAGCACATGACCACGGACGCCGGCGCCCAGTCGCCCTTCCGCGTCTCGTTCGTCTGCAGCGGCAACATCTGCCGGTCCCCGATGGCGGAGATCGTCTTCGCGAGCATCGTCGAGGACGCCGGCATGAGCGACCGCTTCCAGGTGCAGTCCGCCGGCACGGGTGACTGGCACGTCGGCGAACCCGCGGACGAGCGGACGATCGCAGCACTCGCAGCGCGCGGATACGATGGCAGCAGGCATCGCGCCCGTCAGTTCGACCCGGACCGGTTCCCGGACCTCGACCTGGTGGTCGCACTCGACCGTTCCCACGAGCGCATCCTGCGGTCGTGGGCACCGACCATGGACGACGCCGCCAAGGTGACGCTCCTGCTGCGGTACGACGACGCCTGGCCAGAGCAGGCCGACGTGCCGGACCCGTACTACGCGGACCGGCACGAGTTCGACCGGGTCCTGTCCACGGTCGAACGAGCGTGCCGCGCACTCTTCCACCAGATCGAACCGGCAGTCCGCCAGGGAGCACCATGACCCCCCTTCCCCCGCAGCCGATCAGCCCCCTCGACGGGCGGTACTACCCGGTCGTGCACACGGTGGGTGAGCACCTCTCCGAGGCCGGCCTCAACCGAGCGCGCGTCTCCGTCGAGGTCGAGTGGTTGATCTTCCTCACCGACCGCGCGATGTTCACCACGTCGCCGCTCAGCGTCGACGACAAGGCCGCCCTGCGTGCCGTCGTCACCGACTTCGGCCAGACGCAGATCGCCGAACTGGCGGAGATCGAGGCCACGACCCGGCACGACGTCAAGGCGGTCGAGTACTTCGTGCGCCGTCGCCTGTCGGAGCTCGGCGTCGACGCCATCGCCGAGCTGACGCACTTCGCGTGCACGAGCGAGGACGTCAACAACCTCTCCTACGCGCTCACGATCAAGGACGCCGTCGCCCAGGTCTGGCTGCCGGGCTTCCGCGCCGTGATCGCACGCCTGCGGGACCTGGCGCTCGAGCTGCGGAGCGTCCCGATGCTGTCCCACACGCACGGGCAGCCGGCGACCCCGACCACGCTCGGCAAGGAGCTCGCGGTGGTCGTCTACCGCCTGGAGCGCGTGCTGGCGCAGGTCGAGGGCGGCGAGTACCTCGGCAAGTTCTCCGGCGCGACGGGCACCTTCTCGGCACACCTCGCCGCCGACCCCGAGGCCGACTGGCCCACGCTGTCGCGCGAGTTCGTGGAGGGCCTCGGCCTGACGTGGAACCCGCTCACGACGCAGATCGAGTCGCACGACTGGCAGGCGGAGCTCTACGACCGCGTCCGGCACGCCAACCGCATCCTGCACAACCTGGCGACCGACGTGTGGACCTACATCTCGATGGGGTACTTCACGCAGATCCCGGTCGCCGGTGCCACTGGTTCGTCGACGATGCCGCACAAGATCAACCCGATCCGCTTCGAGAACGCCGAGGCCAACCTCGAGATCTCGTCGGCGCTGTTCTCCACGCTGTCGGAGACGCTCGTCACGAGCCGACTGCAGCGCGACCTGACCGACTCCACCACGCAGCGGAACGTCGGCGTCGCGTTCGGGCACTCGCTGCTCGCGCTCGACAACCTGCGGCGCGGGCTCGGCGAGATCGCGGCGAACCACGAGCGCCTGGCCGCCGACCTCGACGGCAACTGGGAGGTGCTCGGCGAGGCGATCCAGACGGTCATCCGCGCCGAGGTCACCGCCGGGCAGTCCGACATCGAGGACCCCTACGCGATGCTCAAGGAGCTCACGCGGGGCAAGCGCGTCAGCCAGCAGGACCTCGTCGCGTTCGTCAACGGGCTGGACATCTCGGACGGTGCCAAGGCGCGGCTGACGAACCTGACGCCGGGGACCTACACGGGTCTGGCGGACGAGCTGGTCGACCACCTCGAGGTCTGACCGGGAAGACCTTCCCGTCCGCTCAGCTGACTGCTAGGTTGGCCGAGCTGAGTACCACTCAGGCCGGGGGGCCTCGCGGAGGATCCATCCCTGTTCCGCTCCATCGGATGGACTCCATCACCGTGCTTCGTTCCCGCGTCACCGCTGCCGCCTTCGGCGTGTCCGTGCTCGGCCTCACCGCCGCGCTCGTCCCCACCATCTCCGTCGCGGCCGACGACACCATCGCCCCCGCCACCTCGGTGGTCAGCTGGGCAGACGGCGCCGACGACTTCACCGCCATCGACACCGACAGCGCGACCCCGGCGATCCCGGCCGGCTGGTCCTGGCTGGGCCTCCAGGAGGGCAGCGAGACCGAGTACGCGACCGCGCTCGACCAGGTCGCCACGTTCTCCGTCAAGGGGATCACCGCGAAGGACGGCGCCGCTGTCGTGCTCCTGCACGGCCTGCAGGCGACCGTCACACCCGACGCCGTGCCCGCCCTCGTCGCGGACGCCTCCGCCACCGCGGGCGGCGACACCGAGGTCGGCCTGCTCATCGCCAAGGCCTCGTCGCCGAAGCTCGTCGAGGAGACCGTCTACAGCGACGGCGGCCTGCAGGGTGCCGACACGCAGTGGCTGTCCGGCGGCAGTGCCGAGTCCACCGCCGACCTCGCCGCTGAGCTGACGGCCAACGGCGAGGTCGTGTTCGGCTACGCGGTGCTGCTCAACGGTTCGACGATCGCCGCGCCACCCACGACCGACGAGCCCGCCCCGACCGCGACGCCGACGCCGACCGCAACTGCGACGCCGACCGCGACCCCGCAGCCCACGCAGACCCCCACGGTGACGCCCAATGCGGCTCCGTCCGCACGGGTCGCCACCCCGGAGTCCGGGCTCGAGAAGCTGCTGCCGCAGTCGAGCGCCGCCGCCACCCCCTCCGCGCGTGCCGCGGTCGTGCCCGCCGACTCCGGCATCGCCGACCTGGTGATCGACGACACGACGACGTACTTCACCGCGCAGCCGACCGCCGCGGCGAAGACCGTCACGTCGCCGCTCACGGTCAGCCAGGCCACCACCACCGGCTTCACCGTCAACGGCACCGGCTTCGCCCCGGGCGAGACCATCCGCGTGGCCCTCACCGCGAGCGAGACCGGCATCCCGCTCCCGGGCACGCTCGTCGCGGACGCTGACGGCGCGTTCACCGCCACCGTCGTCCTGCCGGCCGACACCAGCCCGAGCTCCTGGAACGTCGAGTTCACCGGCGTCTCCTCGGCGCAGGTGGCGTACGCACCGATCGACATCGTCGCCGACCCGGCCGTCGCGCCGGTCGCGACACCGATCTCGGGTCGGGCCACCTTCACGGGCTGACCGTGCGGCTGATCCCGACCGACCCACGGCGGCGTGCGACCCTGGTCGCCGCCGCCGTGGCGGTCGTGTGCGCCGGTGCCGTGGCGGTCGTCGCGACGAGCGCGATGTCGCCCGCGCCGATGCCCAGCTCGACTCGCGCCGCCGTCGCCCAGAGCACCGCGCCCGTCCGGACGCCGACGCCGTCGCCCACCGCGACTCCGGGCGCGGTCGACGCCCCCGCGAGCACGACGATCGCCACCGTCCGCGGTGCCGACGTCCCGGTGAGCGCTGCTCCCGGCGCCGCCGCCGCGTCGTCCCTGGCGAACCCGCAGGCCTCGGGTGCTCCACTGGTGTTCCGCGTGGTCGGCCAGCGCGACGGGTGGGTGCAGGTCCAGCTCCCGCGACGCCCGAACGGCAGCACCGGCTGGGTGCCGGACTCCGCCGTCAGCCTCTCGACGACGGTCTACGCGATCGTCGTCACCGAGGCGGACAACACCCTCGACCTCTACCGCGCCGGCAAGGTCGTCGACAGCTACCCCGTCGCCACCGGCACGGGCGGCACGCCGACGCCGACCGGCCGGTTCGCGCTGACCGAGCTGCTCGCGCCGACGAACGGCGGCTACGGCCCGTTCGCGTACGGCACGACGGCGTTCTCCGACGTGCTCAACTCCTTCGGCGGCGGCCCGGGCCAGATCGGGCTGCACGGCACGGAGGACGCGTCGAGCATCGGCCAGGCCGCGTCCCACGGCTGCATCCGGATGCACAACGCCGACATCACGACGCTCGTGAAGACGCTGCCGCTCGGCACCCCGTTCCAGGTGCGCTGACCGGCCTGCGGGCAGCGCGTTCCTTCCCACATCGCTCGGCATGGGATGCGGGAACGCGCGTTGCGAGTCGGTTCGTTCGACCTCCTACGCGCCATTGGACCCACCACGCGCGCTTCGACCTGCAACGCGCGGATGTGCCCCGCGCGGTGCGGCCCACAACGCGCGAATCCGCCCGCAACGCGTCCCCGCAACGCGGACGGGAGGCTCGGGGCGGCCCCGCCGCCCGCGTCACCAGCTCAGGTGGTGACGTCCAGGGCGGTGGCGACCAGGGCCTCCAGGACGGTGCGGACCACGGGGCGGACCGCACGGTCCGGTCGGACGAGTGCCTCGATGCGGCGGCCCGCGCGGACGTCCGCGAGCTCTGCCAGGTGGAAGCGCCCCGGTGCCCGCGTGCGTGAGGTGTACCGGGGGACGAGCGCGATCCCGTGACCCGCCGCCACCAGGTTCTCGATGACGGGCAGGTGGATCGTGCGGAACGCGACCGACGGCGGGGTGTCCCGGGCCGCGGCCATCGCGGTCAGCACGCGGTCGATCGGGTAGTCGCGCGGCACGCCGATCCACGTCTCGTCGACCACGTCGTCGATGCCCACACGGGTGCGGTCGGCGAGCCGGTGTCCCTCGGGCAGGGCGACGTCGAGCGGTTCCCGGAGCAGCGCGACGGTCTCGAGGGCCTGCCGGTGCGGCGGGGACGACCCGTCCGGGCGGTGCCCCACCACGACGTCGTGGTCGGCGGTGAGCGGCGCGAAGCCGTCCTCGCTGACGTCGACGTCGGAGAGCACCAGGTCGATCGCGGGGTGCTCCCGCATCCGGTCGAGCAGCCCGGGCAACAGCAGCTCGGCGGCAGACGGGAAGATCGCGAGGTCGACGACGCCGGACGCGCCCCCGAGGTGCTCCTGCCAGGCGGCGTCGACGGTGGCGACCGCTGTGGCCACGACGCCGGCGAGCCCCGCGAGCACCTGCCCGTGTTCGGTGAGCCGGACCCCGCGGCCGACGCGTTCGACGAGCGGGACGCCGACCTGGCGCTGGAGGGTCTGCAGCTGCTGCGACACCGCGCTCGGGGTCCGGTGGGTGGCCGCCGCGACGGCCGTGACGGACCCGCGCTCGTCGAGCTCGCGGAGGACGGGGAGCAGCGTGACGTCGAAGCCGACCATGCAGGGACACTACAACGTCGGTGTCGAAGTGTTCGCTGGTGCTACCGTCCGGGCTGCGGGAGCATCGGAGGGTGCTGCTCCGCGACCGTCTCCTCGCCCTGACCGTCGCCGTGGTCTGGGGCCTGAACTTCCCGGCGACGGCCATCGCGCTCGAGCACTGGCCGCCGTTCCTGCTCGCGGCGGTGCGGTTCACGCTGCTGGCGGTCCCGACGCTGCTGTTCGTGCCACGCCCGCCGATCCCGTTCCGGATGCTCGTGCTCGTCGGGGCGACGCTCGGGGTGCTGCAGTTCGCGTTCCTCTACCTCAGCATGGCGTCGGGGATGCCGTCCGGGCTGGCGTCGCTCGTGCTGCAGGCCTCGGCGCCGTTCACCGTCGTGCTCGCGGGGGTGTTCCTGCGCGAGCGGTTGACCCGGCGGCAGGTCGTCGGCGTCACGATCGCGGTCCTGGCCCTCGCCGCGATCGCCGTGCACCGCTCACAGACGGCCGCGCTGCTGCCCGTCGTGCTGGCGCTCTGCGGGGCGCTCGGGTGGGCGATCGGCAACGTGGCGACGCGGAAGGCCGGGGCGCCGAACGGGCTGCACCTGACGCTGTGGTGGTCGGTGGTGCCGCCGATCCCGATGGCGGTGCTGTCGTTCGTCGTCGAGGGGCCGGCGCGGATGGGGCAGGCGCTCGGGACGGCCTTCACGCTCGAGGCGCTGCCCGCCGACCTCGGGCTGCTGTACATCGTGCTCGTGGCGTCGCTCGTCGGGTACGGCCTGTGGACGCGGCTGATGTCGCGGTACCCGTCGAGCACCGTCGCGCCGTTCTCGATGCTCGTCCCCGTGGTCGGGGTGCTGGCGTCGTGGCTGGCGTTCGGCGAGGTGCCCGACCTGGTCGAGGTCGTCGCGGGCGTGGTCGTCGTCGGCGGGGTGCTGTGGGCGTCGCGGACGCCGCAGCTCACCCTGGCTGCCCCGGTTGCCGGAACGCCGGCGGCCACCATCCCCGCCGTCACCCCTGCAGCCGTCAGCCCCGGTGTGCCCGACGGTCCGCGATGATGTCCGCGAGCGCCCCGTGGAGCAGCGGGTACCGGAACTCGTAGCCCGCCTGCACGAGGCGCGTCGGCACCACCCACCGGCTCTTCAGCACGAGCTCCGTCTCGGTGCGGATCGCGAACGACCCGAGCTCGAGCATCCACCGCCAGGTCGGCAGGCCGAAGCGCCGCCCGACGGCCTCCCGGATCGTGGCCATGACGGTGCGGTTGTCGGACGGGTTCGGGCTCGTCACGTTCACGGCGCCGTCGAGGTCGTCGTGGTCGCGGATGAACCGGATCGCGCCGAGGACGTCCGCGATGTGCACCCAGCTGAAGCGCTGCCGCCCGTGGGTGTGGCGGTCGTGGTGGTACGTCCCCGCGGCCAGCCGAGCCCGGGTCGGGAACCAGGGACCGTCGTACTGCGGGCCGCCGAGCCCCGCCTGCGCGAGCCGGAGGAGCGGCACGAGGGCGCTGCCGTCCCCGAGGACGATCGCCATCCGGAGCGCGACCCGACGGGTACCGGGCAGGTCGGCGGCGAACAGGGCGTCCTCCCACGCGCGGGCGACCCCGACCGAGAAGCCCTCGCCGAGCTCGCCGGTGGCCTCGTCCTGCGGGTGGTCGTCGGCGTGCCGGTAGATCGTCGCGGTCGAGGCGTTCAGCCACAGCGGCGTGGGGTGCTCGGACGTGCGGATGGCCTCGGCGAGCTCGAACGTGGTGTCGACGCGCGAACGGATGATCTCCGCCCGGTTACGCCGGCCGTAGCGGCAGTTGACGCTCTTGCCGGCCATGTTCACGACGATCGCGGCCCCGTCCACGAGTTCGCGGACCCGGAGCGTGTTGCCCCAGACCGCGTCGCCGGTGCGGCCGATGGTGACGACCTCGTAGCCCTCGTCGCGGAAGGCGTCCTGCAGGTACGTCCCGACGAACCCGCTCGCCCCCGCGATCACCGCGCGGCCCTTGGTCGTCCTGGCGCTCTGGTCACTCATCGTGCTCCCCGTCCTGTCCCGGCGCGATCGCGTACCGGAACGCCCCCTCGTACCGGTACAGCGTGCCGAGGATCGGCGCGGAGAGCACCAGGGACACGCGCTGGCGGTCGGCTTCGTCATCGAATCGTTCCGTGAGCGTGACCCGCGGGGACACGACAGCCGGGAGGCTCCACCCGCGACCCAGCGCACGGAACGACACGCGCGTGGAGACCAGGCGCAGGACGCCGGCGTCCGGGCCGTGTGCGTCGACCTCCGCCCGCAGGTCGGCGCTGACGCGCCCACGGCGACCGAGGTGGTCGACCAGCCCGTGCGGCCCGGCGGCGATGGCGTCCACCATCGTGCGGTCCCCGGAGCGGAACCGGAAGGTGCGGTGCGCGCGGACGGCGACCCGAGCCTCCTGGCCGGTGCCGGGGTGACCGCGGCCGACGCGGACCGGGCGGTTCGACACCGTGAAGGGGACGTCGTGCTCCCAGACCGGGAACAGCACGCCGTCGCGGGCGAAGACCGCGAGGACGGGCCACAGCCAGCGCCGCGGGGTGCCGACCACGCTGAAGACACCCTCGCCGCGGCCGACGTGGCCGGACGGGATCGGGCCGAAGTACGTGCGGAGGCGCGGGTGCAGCCGGGCGAGGACCTCGGGTGCGACGGTGCGCTGCCAGGGTGAGTCGGTCACGCTGACGATCCTGGCAGGTCGTCAGTCGTGCTCCCTACGATTGGGTCCATGGGACACGACCACGGGCACGGGCACGCCGGCGGGAACGAGCGCGCCCTGCTCATCGCGTTCTGCATCTCCGCGACGATCCTGCTGGCCGAGGTGGTCGGCGCGGTCGTCACCGGGTCCCTGGCGCTGCTCGTCGACGCCGGGCACATGGTCGTGGACACCGGCGGCATCGGCATCGGGCTCGTCGCCACCCGGCTCGCGCGGCGCTCCCCCACCTCGCAGCGCACGTGGGGCTACCAGCGGGCGGAGGTCCTCGGGGCCACGGCGCAGGCGGCGATCCTGCTCGCCGTCGGCGTCTACGTGATCATCTCGGGCGTGCAGCGGTTGTTCGTCCCCGCGGAGATCCACTCGGGGCCGCTGCTGGTGTTCGGGGCGATCGGCCTGGTGGGCAACCTCGTCGCGTACGCGGTGCTGATGCGGGCCTCCGGCGTGGACTTCACGTCCAGGGCTGCTCGGCTCGAGGTCCTCAACGACACGCTCGGCTCCGTCGCCGTGATCATCGCCGCGATCGTGCTCGGGGCCACCGGCTGGGACCGCGCCGACTCGGTCGCGGCGCTCGTCATCGGGGTGCTCATCCTGCCGCGGGCGATCCGGCTGCTCCGCGAGACCGCCAACGTCCTGCTCGAGGCCACGCCGCCCGGCCTCGACCTCGAGGCCGTGCGGTTCCACATCCTCGAGCTCGAGCACGTGATCGCCGTGCACGACCTGCACGCCACGCTCGTCGCCACGGGGGTGCCGAACCTCACCGCGCACGTGGTGGTGGACGACCACTGCTTCACGACGTCGCACGCGCCGGAGATCCTCGACGAGCTGCAGCGCTGCGTGGCGGAGCACTTCGACGTGCCGGTCGCGCACTCGACGTTCCAGCTCGAGCCCGCGTCGCACCAGCGGCACGAGCACGAGGTGCACGCGTAGGGACGGTGTGGGCGTGCCGCTCGCCGACTCCGAACGACACCATCGCTGTCGTACGACGTCGACGTTGTCGCATCGAGTCGGGACGGGCGGAGCGGGCGCCTCGCGTCAGCAGTCGTCGGTGCGCGTGGGGTAGGCGGTGATCACGCGGTCGGTCGTGGCGGAGACGATGACCTTCACGAAGGCGTCCGGCGACGGCGTCGACCCGTCGTCGAACCGGACGGGAGCGGCATAGCAGACCTTGCCGTCGCCCGCATCGACCGGGAAGCCCGACCGCGGTGCCGACACGGCCGTCTCCACCGCCGTGAGCATGGCGTCGTCCCAGTCGCGGTCGCCCCTGCCGCCGAGGACGTCCTGCCAGTCGCCGGTGTGCCGCACGCGGATGTGCTCGTAGCCCTGGCTGCCGTTCCCGCACTGCAGGACGACCTCGCCCAGCGCGGCGGTGTCGTACCGGGCGACCTCGGCGCGGCTGCTCCGGTCGCACGAGGCCAGCACGGCGTCCCCGGGCAGGTCTTCGCCACGTCGGTCGATGACCACCGTGCCGTCGGCGGTCGCCACGGCCGCGGGAGCCGTCGTCGCGCTGAGCACCGGGTCGTCGCCGCTCCGCTGCGTGCCGAGGGCGAACCCTCCGGCGACGAGCCCGACGGCCACCACGACGGCCAGGCCGGCCACGACTGATCGGTTGCGCTGCGTCGGCATGCGGCCAGTATGCCGGAGGTGGGACGAGCCTCCAGGCCGGGGCACGGCCCACCGGACTGGAGGCTCGGGACGGCTCAGGCGCGCGCGGCCAGTCGGATCCCGGCGACGACGGTGAGCGCGGAGACGAGCACCACGTACCCGATGAGGACGGGGAGCGTCGGGAGCACCAGGAGCGCGGCACCGACCGCCACGACCGGCACGGTGAGCCCGGCGTAGGCGATGAGGAAGACGGTGGCGAGGACCCCGCCGCGCTGCTCCGGGGCGGCCAGGGCGCCGGCGCTGCCGATCGCGGCTCGGAAGATCAGGCCGACGCCCGCACCAGCGACGACACCGCCGCCGATGAAGCCGGCGACCTGCAGGACCACGGCGGCACCGGCGAGGACCAGGAGGCCACCGACGAGCAGCACCATGCCGAGGCGGATCTGGGCCCGCTGCGAGAGCCGGGCGAAGACGAGCTGCGAGAGGGCGCTCGCGGCGAAGACGCCGAACGTGGTGGCACCGGCGGCGAGTCGGTCGGTGACGTGGAAGGTGGTGCCGAGGAAGGTCGGCGCGACCGAGGTGAACAGGCCCTGCACCGCGAGCGCGGCGAACGCGGCGACGCCGGCGGCCCAGAACGCGGCGGACTTGCCGGCTGGCGCCTGGACGCGCTGGGGGCGGTAGGGGACGCGCTCCTCGGGGCGGTCCACGGTCTCGGGGGCGGCGAGCACGGCGACGAACGCCACGACGAGCAGGACGACGAAGACGGCGTACGGCACCAGCAGCGGGGCGCCGACGAACTCGGCCAGGGCACCGCCGATGAGCGCGCCGAGCGACAGGCCGCC
The DNA here is from genome assembly GCF_015350905.1 of Curtobacterium sp. VKM Ac-2865. Taxonomy (GTDB): domain Bacteria; phylum Actinomycetota; class Actinomycetes; order Actinomycetales; family Microbacteriaceae; genus Curtobacterium. The sequence continues at coordinate 331,212 of NZ_JADKRZ010000005.1, forward strand.
GAGGTTCACGACGCCGGCGGCGATGCTCGCGGTCTTGGCGGACCGCGGGTCACCGGTCGCGCGGACTCGGAGCTCCCCGAGGTGCGCGGTCGCCGTGGCGGTCAGCGTGCCGATGCCGAGACCGGTCACGAAGCGGGCGACGATGAGGCCGCTGACGTCGTTCCAGACGAGGAACAGCACGGCCGCGACGAGCTCGAGGGCGATCGAGACGAGGATGAGCGGCTTGCGCCCGTGCACGTCGCTGAGGTGGCCGGCGAGCCAGAGGGACCCGACGACGCCGACGCCGTACGCCGCGAACACGATGGTCGTCGTGAAGGTCGGGAAGCCGTCACGCGCCTGGTAGAGCACGTAGAGCGGAGCCGGGACGGTCGCGAAGGCCATCACCGCGAGGAAGGCGAAGGCGACGGCCCAGAAGCCGGCCCCGTGACGACGGCGGGTGTGCGCACGTCGGCCGCGAGGAGCGGGCACCCGGTCATCGGGTGTGGTGGGGGTGGAAGCGGTGGGCGTCGCCGCGCTGTCCGTGACGGTTGACATGGTGCCATCGTCGTCCCGCCGGTCCATCATGTCGAACGGATCTCCTTGATGTCCGCCATCGACCTGCTCGATGATGGTCCGATGGAGACCCGCCTGCTCGAACAGTTCGTCGCCGTCGCGGACGAGGGCACCGTGACGCGGGCCGCCGAACGGCTCTGGGCAGCGCAGTCGACGGTGTCGGCGGGCATCGCGAGCCTCGAGCGGTCGTTCGGCGTCCGGCTGTTCGACCGCACCGGCCGGCAGCTCGTGCTGACCACGGCGGGCGAGGACCTGCTCCCCCACGCCAGGGCCGTGCTGCAGTCCCTCGACCGGATGCGCGACCTGGCGACGGCGACCGACGCTGAACTGCGCGGGCGGGTGCGGCTCGGGATCTTCACGAGCATGGACGTGGTCGACCTGATCGGGGTGCTCCGGACGTTCCGGGAACGGCACCCGCTCGTGGCCGTCGAGCTCATGACCTCGCCGTCCGGCACGACGGGGCTCGTGCAGGACCTGGCGTCCGGGCGGCTCGACCTGGCGTACTGCGGCCTGCCCGTCGTGCCGGCCGGCATCACCGTGGAGCCCCTCCGCGAGATGCCGTTCCGGGCCTTCGTCGCGACCGACCACCGGTTTGCTGGACGGGCCTCGGTGTCGCTGGCGGAGTTGGCCGACGAACCGTTCATCGACACGGCGCACGGCTTCGGCAACCGGGTGATCCTCGACCAGGCGCTCGAACGGCTCGGGATCCGTCGGCGCATCGTCGCGGAGATGAACGACATGCCGGCGGTCGTGCGGTTCGCGACGGCGGGGCTCGGCGTGGGGGTCGTCCCGGACTCGGGCGTGGCGCACGACGGGGTCGCGATCGACCTCGAGGACGAGGTCGATCCCCTGCGCGTGGGGCTCGCGATGCGGACGACGCCGGCGCCGAACCGGGCGACGCAGGCGCTCGCGCAGGACATCGTCGCCGCGCGGCGCTGACGGCGGCCGGCGCCGGGACCGGCGCGGTGGTTCCGGCGCAGTGGTCCGGAACGGCGCCGCACAACCGACGTGCGCTCGAACCACGGACGTGCCCGGTTCGAGCCGATTCCGGTTGTGCGACGCCAGGCGGAACCGTGCCGCCGGCGCGGTGGCCGGGCGGTCAGGCGTCGAGGAGGGGCGCGATCCGGTCGACCGACCGCTGGGCAGCGGCGGACGACGCCACGAAGCCGATCACCACGATGCCGACACCGATCCCGACGACGATCCACCACATGGCGTGGGTGGCGACGGCGAACCCGGCTCCGACGCTCGCGACCGCGCTCGCGCCGGTGACCGTCCCCGCGAGGGCGACGCCGAGCGACACCCCGGTCTGGCGGCTCGTCGAGGCCACGGCAGCGGCGGACCCGGCCTGGGCGCGGGGCATGCCCGAGACGGCGGTGTTCGTGATCGGCGCGTTCACCATGCCGAACCCGAAGCCGAACAGCACGAAGGCCACGACGAGCACCCACATCGGCGTGGTGGCGTCGATCGTCGTGAGGACGGCCCCGGCACCGCCGATGCCGATCCCCGCGAGGACCAGGGGCACGCGCGTGCCGAACGACCCGACGAGCCGCCCGGACACCGGCGACATCACCATGGTGGCGAGGGCCGCGGGCAGCGTCCAGAGGCCGGACTCGAACGGGGACATGCCCCGGACCTCCTGCAGGTAGAGCGCGTTGAGGAACAGGAACGCCCCGTTCGCCCCGAACGCCGCCACCGCGGTGAGCACGGCGGCCGAGAACGGGATGCTGCCGAAGAACCGGACGTCGATGAGCGGCTCGGTGCGACGACGCTCGACTGCCACCAGCAACGCCAGGGACCCGGCGGCCACCACGAAGAGCCCGAGCGCACCGGGCGAGGTCCAGCCGAGGCGCGGCCCCTCGATGAGCCCGCCCACCAGGGTCGCGAGGAGCACGATGACGAGCAGCTGGCCGACTGGGTCGAGTCGACGGGGCTTCGGGGAGCGGGACTCCGGGACGAACAGGAACGTCAGGACGACCGCGGCGATGCCGATCGGCACGTTGATCCAGAAGATGGCGCGCCACCCGACGGTGTCCGTCAGTGCTCCGCCGACGAGCGGGCCGACGCCCATCGAGACGCCGACGACTGCGCCCCAGACACCGACGGCCCGAGCGCGTTCCTTGGCGTCGTCGAACGTCGCGGTGATGATCGACATCGCGACCGGGTTCATCATCGAGCCGCCGACCGCCTGCACCATGCGGAAGACGACGAGCCACCCCACGCTCGGCGCGAGCGAGCAGAGCAGCGACCCGAGCGTGAACAGCGCGAGCCCGATCTGGAAGGTCCGGCGGCGGCCGATGCGGTCAGCGGTGGACCCCGAGAGCATCAGGAGGCTGGCGAGCACGAGCGTGTAGGCGTCGATGGTCCACTGCAGGCCGCTGATGCTGCTGTGGAGCTCGCGGCCGATCGACGGCAGCGCGACGTTCACCACGGTGGCGTCCATCGAGACGATGAACAGGCTCATGCAGCAGACCGCGAGGATCACGTACCGGTGGCGGTACCGGTCCGGGAGCGCCGGGTCACCCAGCGCGGGGCGACGGACCTCAGTGGAAGCCGTCGTCGTCTCCTGCACCCGGGGTCTTGTGGCCGCCGAGCATGTCGTTGTCGTCCTGGTCGCTCGTGGCGGCGAGCTGCAGCATCGCGAGCACCACCACGACGACGATGAACGCGACGCCGAGGAAGATCAGGGCGAGCATGACCTCCCGCGTCGAGAGCAGCACGACGAGCCCGGTGAACACCGCGATGATCGCGGAGATCCCGAGGAGCTCGACCGGGCGCATGCGGTCACGACGGCTGGGGGTGGTCATGCGTGTGGTGCTCCGTCCGGGGACACTGCCGGGGCAGTCGTCCCCCACTTGTGCGAGAGGCCGGCGATCACGTGGAAGACCGCCGTGATGGCGAGGTAGGCGCCGAGCAGGCCGACGAGGACGATCGAGGCGTCGAGCGTGCCGGTGACACGCTCGACCCCACCGAGCTGCTGGGAGTAGTCCGGCGGCGTCACGAGGAACGCGATCGCCAGCAGCAGGGTGAGCCCGCCGATGGTCGACCAGTCGCGTGAGAACGGCGACCGGCCCCGGCTCCGGAGGCCCTGCATGAGCTCGAGGGCCCCGGTCAGCACGGCGAACGCGACGACCACGGTGATGAAGGCCGGCAGCCCGAACCCGTTGCACGCGATGCCGACGACTCCGGCGACGACGCTGACGACGGCCTGCGCGAGCGCGGTACGACGCGAGCGGGGGTCCTCACGCAGTCGGGCCGCGCTGCCGATGCCGACGACCGCGCCGTCCACGATGGCGAAGACGCCGAACAGCAGCAGGCCGTAGCCAGCGGCGTGGTTTGACGAGAAGGTGATGACCATCGCGATGATCGCGGCGGGGACGGCCCGCATGACGGGGATCGGCCAGTACCGCGCGCGCTGGTGTGCGTCGGCGACGGAGTCGGACACGAGACCTCTTTCGGGCATGTGGATCGAGGTTCCGATCCTACCGCCGCCCCGATGTGCCCCGGTCCGGCGGGGCCCGTCGGCGCTGAGGATCCGAGAACCTCAGCGCCGACGGGAGGGATGCCGCGGGGTCAGTCGCCGGCGGGCGCCGCGGGCCCCACGGCACCGGGGACGGGCTCCCCGAGTGCACGACGTCGGTGCCGTGCGAGCGCCCAGCACCCGCCACCCAGCACGAGGAGCAGGACGCCGACGCCCGCGGCGAGCGCCGTGCCCGCCGCGCCGGTGTACGCGAGTGCACCCGGGCCTGCCGGTGTCCGGTGCCCGGCGCTCGGCCCGCCGTCGCCACGGTCGGTCGCCGGAGCGGTCGTCGGAGCGGTCGTCGGGCGCGCGGTCGGGGTGCCGGTCGGGCGTGGGGACGGTGTACCGGTCGGGGTGGGACCGGGTGTTGCACCGGCGTCCGGGCCGTCCGGACGCGGCACGACGATCGCGACCTCGTCCGAGGGGTCGCCACCGTCCGGGTCGCTCGGCGAGGTCGCCGTCGCCACGTTCACCACGTCGGACCCGTCACCGCGGTAGTCCGGGTCGAGGACCGTCCGGATGTGGAACGCGTGCTCCTGTCCGACGGCGAGCGACTCCCCCGACCGGCACGTCACGTGCTGCCCCTCGGCGGTGCAGCCGTCGTCGGACCCGGTGAACGCCATGGCGGCGGGCAGGTCGTCCACCGCGCCGACGTCGTGCGCCACGGCGGGACCGCGGTTGCGGGCGGTGACGACGTACTCGACCTCGTCCCCGGGTTGGACGTCCGACGACGGGCTGACCCGCTTGTCCGTCTCGACGTCGGCGCGCACGGTGACCGGTGTGGTGGCGGTGGAGGTGTTGTCGGACTCGTCGGCGTCGGCGAGGCCCGGTGCCACGTCGATGGTGGCGACGCTCGTGAGCTCGCCGGTGGCAGCGGCGTCGAGCGCGCCCTCGACCGTGACGGTCGCCGTGCCCCCGCGGACCAGGTCGAGCGTCGTGTCGACGTCTCCGGTCCCCCGTTCGTCGGCGCAGCCCGATCCGTCGGAGGCCGAGCAGGTCCACGTCACGTCGCTGAGCTGGTCGGGGACGTCGACCGTGAGCGGGCTCGGGTCGGAGTCGTTGCGGCCCACGTTCGACGCCTCCACGGCGTACCGGACCCGTTCGCCCGCGACCGCCGGGGCGGTCTCGTGCTCGACGCGCAGGTCGGCGGGCTGCGCGACCCGGAGGGCGTCGATCTCGTGGATGCTCCGGAAGGCGCCCGTCGCGCCGGTGAACCCGAGCCGCAGGGTGTCCGGCAGCGGCGCCTGCCCGTCGCCGCCGAGCTGGACGTCGTCGAGCACGGTGGTCGTGACGCCGTCCGTGGTCATCCGGACGGTCAGGTCGAGTCCGTCGTCTCCTGGCTGCAGGGTGACCCGCACGGTCCGTGTGGCGGGGCCGTCGGTCGTGACGCCGCCGGGCGCGGGAGCACTGTCGACGTACCGGTACCCGTCGGTGCCGTTGCCGGAGCCGCGGACCGTGACGGTGTCCGGCTGCTGACCGGGGCCGCTGCCGTTGATCGGCAGGGAGAAGTTGCCGTAGAGGTCGAGGGCCACGGCGGCGAACCCGCCCGGCAGCCCCGCTGTCTCGCAGGGGCCGGTCCCCTGGTTCTGCTCGGTGCGGCAGGCGTAGCCGAGTGCGGCACCGGTCCCGCCGACACCGGGTGCCGCGGCACCGTCGGCGAGGTACAGGAGCAGTCCGTCCGCGCCGCGGTCGACCGGGGACCACATCGCGTAGTCGAACTCGACGTCCAGCCCGAGGCCGGACGGGAAGGCGTCGTCCATCGCCCAGGCACCGGCACGCCCGAACTCGGCGGGTGTCAACCGGAGCCGTCCGTCGACGATCGCCGCGCTGCCGGTCAGCGTGCCGCCGCTGCCGGTGGTGAAGTCGTTGACGTAAGGGAACGTGAGGTCGTCGGCCTGCGCCGGACCGGGTCCGAGCGGCGCGACGAGGACGGCGGTCGCGGCTGCTGCGGCACCGAGACCGAGCAGCCGTCGCATCGCGGAAGTCCGGCGAGGACGAGCGGGTGGTGCGGGTGGCGGTGGTGGTGGTTTCGCTGGTGATGTCATGCCACCGATGCTCGCGACCGGGCGGCGACCACACGGCGGGGCCGGGTCCATCTGTGGAACCCGGCCCCGAGCCTCCTGGCTGTGGAGGGATCAGCCGCGCCGGCGCCGCAACCGCCACGGCCACCGCGACCGCGACCGCAGACGCGCTACGACACCCACACCGTCGTCTCCCCCGGCAGCATGCCGTCCGTCAGCGGCCCGGACGCCAGCAGCACCTGTCCCTCGGGCAACGCCACCGGCGAGGTGCCGAAGTTCGTGTACGACCGCCACCCGTCGTGCCGGGCGAACCCGACGACGTGCACCGGGGTGTCCAGCCACGTGAGGTGCTCGCCGCGCTGCAGCTGCCGACGGGCGGCGAAGGCGGCGCGGTACAGCGACAGCGTCGACGACGGGTCGTCCGCGAGCGCCTCGACGCTCGACGCACCGAAGTCCTCGGGCTGGGGCAGCTGCGGCGGTACGGCACCGAAGCCGAACGACGGGCCGTCGACGGTCCACGGGATCGGCACCCGGCAGCCGTCGCGGCCCTTCACGGTGTGTCCGGAGCGGATCCACTTCGGGTCCTGTAGCAGCTCGCGCGGGATGGCCGCGGCCTCGTGCAGCCCGAGCTCCTCGCCCTGGTAGGTGTACGTCGAGCCGGGCAGCGCGAACAGCAGCAGCGATGCCGCCCGGGCCCGGTGCAGCCCGTGGTCGCGGTCGAGCGGGGGCGTGGTGCCGTCGGTCATCAGCCACGCGTCGGTGTCGGTGTCGTCGGGCAGCCCGTACCGGGTGGCGTGCCGGACGACGTCGTGGTTCGAGAGCACCCACGTGCTCGACGCCCCGGACTCCTCGGACATGGCGAGGTTGCGCTCGATGACCGTGCGGAAGGCGGTCGCGTCGAACGGGGCCTCGAGCAGGTCGAAGTTGAACGCCTGCCCGAGCTCGGTCGGCCGGGCGTAGAGGACACGACGGGGTGCGGGCGCCCAGGCCTCGGCGATCGCGGCGCGCGGCGGGTCGTACTCGTCGAGCACGCGCCGCCAGCCCTCGAAGATCTCGTGCACCTCGTCGCGGTCGTACAGCGGGTCGGAGCCGTCGTGCGGCAGCGCCTGCTCGTTCGAGGGACGGTAGGGCTCGGAGAGGTCCTTCGCGAGCCCGTGCGCGACGTCGACGCGGAAGCCGTCGACGCCCCGGTCGGACCAGAAGCGGAGGGTGTGCTCGAAGTCGTCGTGGACCTCGGGGTTCGTCCAGTCGAGGTCTGGCTGCTCGGGCGCGAACAGGTGCAGGTACCACTGGCCGTCCGGCACCCGGGTCCAGGCGCTGCCGCCGAAGTTCGCCACCCAGTCGCTCGGCGGGAGCTCCCCGTCGGCGCCGGCACCCTCGCGGAACACGTACCGCGCCCGCTCGGGGGACCCCGGCCCGGCGGCGAGCGCCGCGCGGAACCACTCGTGCTCGTCCGAGGTGTGGTTCGGCACCACGTCGACGATCACCCGGATGTCGTGCGCGTGCGCGGTGGCGATGAGCGCGTCGACGTCCTCGAGCGTGCCGAGCCGGTCGTCGACGTCGCGGTAGTCCGCCACGTCGTAGCCGCCGTCGGCGAGGGGCGACGGGAAGAACGGGGAGAGCCAGATCGCGTCGACCCCGAGTTCGGCGAGGTACGGCACCCGGCTCGTGATGCCGGCGACGTCGCCGAGACCGTCGCCGTTCGAGTCGGCGAAGCTCCGCGGGTACACCTGGTAGACGACGGCCTGACGCCACCACTGGGCGTCGGGGGTGGCGGGGGTGCTGGCTGGGGTCCTGGATCCGGTCACCCCTGCACGCTACCGACGCCGACACACCGCGTTCCGAGGGTCGGGAACACGGCGTCACAGGAGGCGGTTGGTTGTCGGTGGAACAATCGCACCCGACAACGACGTCGCCGAACGACCACGCTCGACCACGAAAGGGTCCCCCATGACGAACGTCCTGGTCCTCGTCGGCAGCCTCCGCGCCGACTCCATCAACCGCAAGCTCGCCGAAGCCGCGATCCACCACGCACCCGAGGGCACCACGCCCGCCGTGTACGAGGGCATCGTCGACCTGCCCTTCTACAACGAGGACATCGACGGCGAGAACCCGCCGGCCGCAGCGGTCGCGTTCCGCCAGGCGCTCGCCGACACCGACGGCGTCCTGCTCGTCACGCCGGAGTACAACGGCACGATCCCGGCTGTCCTGAAGAACGCGCTCGACTGGGCCTCGCGTCCGTTCGGCGCCTCGCCGCTGTCCGGCAAGCCCGTCGCCGTCATCGGTTCCGCCTTCGGTCAGTACGGCGGCGTCTGGGCGCACGACGACGCCCGCAAGGTCGCCGGCATCGCGGGCGCCAAGGTCCTCGAGGACGTCAAGGTCGCCATCCCGCAGTCCGTCGTCCGCTTCGCCGAGACCCACCCGCGCGAGGACGACGAGGTCACCGAGCTCGTCCAGGGCGCGCTGACCGCGCTCGCCGAGGCCGCGCAGGAGCCCGCCGCGGCCGCGTAGTCTGCCGCACCACGCACCGGACGGGAGGCTCCCCACCAGCTGGTGGGGAGCCTCCCGTCCGATGTCTCCGTCCTCGGCAACCAACGGTCCCCGCCGGTTTCGCTAGACGAGCTAGCAACGAGACGGGTTACCCTGATCCGCATGTCCATGCAGGAGATCGCCGAAGCGTCGGGGTACTGGTTCCCCGACGACGACGCGACCCAGCGCGGCGTCGCCGTGCTGAACGCACTCCGTCGGTACCGCGCAGCCGAGACCGCGATGCGACGGCGCACCCGCGACTCGATGGGCATGGGCGAGACCGACCTGCTCGCCGTGCGGTACCTGCTGCAGGCCCAGCGCGCCGGCCGTCAGGTCAGCCCGAAGGACCTCGCCGCGTACCTGAAGATCTCGTCGGCGTCGACGACGATCCTCATCGACCGCCTCGTCAAGAGCAACCACGTCCGTCGCGACAAGCACCCGACCGACCGCCGCGCCCTCGTCATCACCCCGACCACCGAGAGCGACGACGAGGTCCGCGCCACGCTCGGCACCATGCACCGCCGCATGATGTCGATCGCCGAAGGACTCACGCTCGAGGAGGCCCGCACCGTGGCCTTCTTCCTCGAGCACATGCGCGACGCCGTCGACCAGGTCGACGCACCCCCGTCGCACTGACGCCGGCCGACCCCCGCGCGCACGCAGCGGGGGACGCTTCCTCACCGCGCACTGTGAACGGCGGCGCTCCCACCGCGTAAACCGGAAGGGTCAACCGAAGCGAAAGGAGCCACCACCATGCACGCATCGGACAAGATGGCCGCGAACCTCCAGGCGGTCCTCGTGGACCTCATCGACCTGCACCTCCAGGGCAAGCAGGCCCACTGGAACATCCTCGGCACGAACTTCCGCGACCTGCACCTGCAGCTCGACGAGATCGTCGACGCGGCCCGTGAGTTCGCCGACGACACGGCCGAACGCATGCGCGCGCTGTACCTGGTGCCCGACGGCCGCTCGGCGACCGTGGCCGCCGGCAGCCACCTCGACGCCTTCCCCGACGGGGAGATCACCACGCACGACGCGATCGACCAGATCACGCTCCGCCTGTACCAGGCAACGGGCACCATGCGCGACGTGCACGACGAGGTCGACGAGGAAGACCCGACGACGGCCGACCTGCTCCACGGCTTCATCGAGCGCCTCGAGCAGCTCGCCTGGATGGTCAGCGCCGAGAACCGCGCTCCCCGCACCCCGCTCGCCGCCGCGGTGACCTCGCAGACCGCCGAGGCCTCCGCGCACGCGTGACACCAGCACCACCAGCAGGTGACCGCGCGGCGCACTCGCGCCGCGCGGTCCTTCGTTGAACCAGGAAGGGACCGACGTGGACCTCGGCATCCAGGGCAAGACCGCACTCGTGTTCGGCGGTGACTCCGGCATCGGCTGGAACACCGCCCGCATCCTCCTCGCCGAGGGCGCCACGGTGGTCGTGACCGACATCGACCAGGCACGACTCGACAACGCGGCCGACCAGCTCGAGGCCCCGCTCGGCAGGCTCCACGCCTTCGCCGCGGACGTGCGGAGCGCCGAGAGCCTGGCCGCGCTGCACGAGCAGGTGCGGGGCGCCGTCGGCGAGATCGACATCCTCGTGCAGTCCTCCGGGGTCACCGGCGCCCAGGGCATGTTCCACGAGATCGACGAGGCCGGCTGGGCCGAGACCCTCGACGTCGACCTGATGGGACCCGTGCGGATCACCCGCGAGTTCATCGCCGACCTGCGGAACGGTGGGTGGGGTCGCATCGTCTACCTCGTCTCCGAGGACGCCTCGCAGCCGTACGACGACGAGCTGCCCTACTGCGCCGCCAAGGCCGGGGTGCTCTCGTTCGCGAAGGGCCTGTCGCGCAGCTACGCGAAGGAGGGTCTGCTCGTGAACACCGTCAGCCCCGCCTTCATCCACACGCCGATGACCGACACGATGATGAAGAAGCGTGCCGAGCAGATCGGCGGCACCTTCGACGAGGCCGTCACGAGCTTCCTCGACGAGGAGCGTCCGTACATGGAGCTCAAGCGTCGCGGTGAGCCGGAGGAGGTCGCGAACGTCGTCGCGTTCCTGTGCTCCGAGCTCGCGAGCTTCGTCAACGGCTCCAACTACCGGGTCGACTCCGGCTCGGTCGCCACGATCTGACAGGGACACCATGACTGACTACCGCTACCTCATCGTCGGCGGCGGGATGGTCGCCGACGCGGCCGCCCGCGGCATCCGCGAACTCGACACCGACGGCTCGATCGGCGTCCTCAGCGAGGACGTGGACCGCCCGTACGCGCGACCGGCCCTGTCGAAGAAGCTCTGGACCGACCCGGACTTCAGCTGGGACGAGAAGGTCGACCTGCACACCGAGGAGACCGGCGCGGAGTTCGTGCTCGGCACCCGGGTGGTGTCCATCGACCGCGCCGCCAAGACCGTCACGACCGCCGACGGCGCCACGCACGGCTACGACCAGCTGCTCATCGCCACCGGCGGCAAGCCCAGGGGCCTGCCGGGGCTCGACCCGTCCGACCGGGTGCTCGACTACCGCAGCGCGGCCGACTACCGGCGCCTCCGCAGCCTGGCGGACGCCGGTGCGCACGTGGTCGTCGTCGGTGGCGGCTACATCGGCACCGAGATCGCGGCGGGTGTCGTGCAGAACGGCGCCCGCGTCACCCTGGTCGACCCGGACGAGGTGGTCGGCGGCGCGATGTTCCCCGACGACCTGGCCAGGGCGTTCCAGCAGCGCTTCATCGACCACGGCGTCGAGCTCCGCACCGGCCGCCGCGTGACCGAGGGGTCCCAGACCGCCGACGGCGTGACGCTCACGCTCGACGACGGCTCCGTGATCGAGGCCGACGCGGTCGTCACCGGGCTCGGCATCGAGCCCGTGACCGGGCTGGCCGCGGACGCCGGCCTCACCGTGAACGACGGCATCGTCGTGTCCTCGACGCTCGCCACCGACGACCCGGCCGTGTTCGCCGCCGGTGACGTCGCCGAGTACCCGGACCGGATCCTCGGGACCCGCCGGGTCGAGCACGTCGACAACGCGAAGCAGCAGGGGCGTCAGGCCGGCCGCAACCTCGCCGACGCCGACGAGACGTACGACCACACCCCGATGTACTACTCGAACGTGTTCGACATGGGCTACGAGGCCGTCGGGACGGTCTCGACCGACCTGCGCACCGTCGAGGACTGGCAGGACCCGACCGTCACCGGTGTCGTCTACTACCTGGACGACGACGACACCGTGCGGGGCGTGCTGCTCTGGAACGTGTCGGACAAGACGGACGAGGCCCGCGCGGTGCTCGCCGAGGCGAACGCCCTCACGCCCGACATGCTGCCGGGCCGCATCACGGCCTGAGCGCGCGAGCGCACGTCGCGCACCGCGACTGCCTGGAGGCCCGGTGCCGGTCTGTGGGACCGGCACCGGGCCTCCAGGCGGTCGCCGTCGCCGTCTGCCGGACCGTCAGCGGTCGTCGCGCCGGTTCAGCTCCGGGGCGACCGCTTCGGTGATCTCGTGACGGACGTCTGCGTCGACCGGGGCGTCGGCGTCGTCCGCCATCGCGAGCGCGTGGGCGGACTTGCCGGCCTCGAGGACCTCGTCGTCGCCCGTCGCCATGCCGAACAGCTCCTTGAAGCGCGCCCGGACGACGAGCCAGGCGTCGCCGAGGCCGAGCCGGGCCAGGTCGGTCTTCGTCGAGTCGTCGCGGACACGCTGCAGGGACGACACCCCGCGGTCGGTCAGTTCGCCCTTGACGTGGGCGACGGCCAGCCGCGCGACGGCGTCGGCCTGCGCGTGCATGACCGAGTGCGCTCCCCCGACGACCTCGCGGAGGACCGCGTGTGGGAAGACCCTGGCCAGGCGTCGGACCCAGTCGCGCGGGACCATCGCGTCGTGCTCCCCGCGGACGATGAGCACGCGGGCCTGCACGTGCGGGGCGCGCTCCTCGATCGGGAACGCGATCATCTTCGGCAGCACCTTGCGGAACCAGTGCCAGCCGCAGAGCGCGTACGCGGTGACGGCGTGCCAGCGGACGACGGAGGGTTCGTGGAGCGCCGAGCGGAGGAAGCGGACGGCGGACTCGCTGACCGTGCGGGCCTTCGAGTCGACGACGGGGCTGATCAGGACCAGGTCGGTGATCTCCGGGTGGCGCGCGGCGACCTCAGTGACGACCTGCGTGCCCATCGAGTGGCCGACGAGCACCGGGTTCTCGAGGCCGAGCTCCTCGATCACGCGCTCGACGGCGTCCGCGTAGCGCTCGATCGAGACGGGGCCCTTGAAGGCCTTCACACCGGCGAACCCGGGCAGGTCGAGGGCCCGGACGGGGCCGAACTCCTCGAGGTTGGGCGCGAGGCGCTCGTAGTACGTCGAGGCGATCCCCAGGCCGGCGACGAGCAGGAACGGGCGCTTGCCGACGTCGCCGATCGAGCTGACGCGGACGTTCGTGCCGCCGACGGGGACGCGGTCGACCTTGACCACGACGTCGGCGCTCTCCGTGTGCTCAAGGGCGTCGGCGTGGCGCGGGTGCTCCTCGTTCACGTGGGTCTCCTCGGGTGGCAGGCGGTCGCCCAGACTACCGCCAGGGGTCCGTCACTCCGAGGTGCGCGGGCTGTCAGCCTGCGAAGGCGCAGCCCGCAGCGGCCGCGCGGCTCAGCCTGCGAAGGTGAACGCCGGCACGCCGTGCACCTGGGTCGGCACCGCGAAGACGCCCCCGGAGTGCGGGTGCTCCTCGAGCTGCTCCTCGGTCAGGTTCTCGCGGGCCGTCGCGACGAAGAGCGTGGACATGTCGTCCCCGCCGAAGGCCACGGACGTGACGTTCGGCGCGGGGATCTCGACCGTCTCCAGGTGTGCACCCGAGGCGTCGTACCGCTCGACGCGCCCCTCGCCGTAGCTCGCGCTCCAGAAGCAGCCCTCGTCGTCCCGCACCAGGCCGTCGTGGGGAGCGCCCGCGACGAAGGGCTCCAGCTCACCGAGCTCCCCGTCGGGTCCGTACGTGGCGCGGTAGATCGTCGAGGTGCTGGTGTCCGTGACGTACATCAGGTCACCCTCGGGGGACCACTCGAAGCCGTTCGTCGTGCCGAAGCCCCCGCGGAGCAGCCGGGTCGTGCCGTCCGGCTCCACCGAGTAGAGCGCGCCGTCGGGCTCCCCCGTCGTCAGGTTCATGCTGCCCACCAGGAAGCGGCCGAACGGGTCGCACTTGCCCTCGTTGAAGCGGATCCCGGCGTGGGCGTGCTCGACCTGCGCGATCGTCCGCGGGTTCCCACCGTCGGCATCCGTGACGACGACCGTGTCACCGAGGGCCGCCACGAAGCCGCCCTGGGCCCGCGGTTGGAAGGACGCCAGCGGCGGGGGCAGCGGCACGGCGCTCAGCGGGGAGCCCGACGCGTCGGCGGTGTTCAGCGTCCCGAGGGTGATGTCGGTCCATCGCAGGACGCGCTGGTCGGGATCCCACACGACGCTCTCCGCGAGGACGGCGCCCGCGTCGGAGAACAGGTGGGCCGGTCCGGTGGTGGCGCTCGTCGTCATGGACCCGGTCTACCGCGGGCCACCACACACCGCGCCCAGCCGGTGCTCACCGGTCGGGTCCGCCGCCCACGGCCACCCCGTGAGATCGCACTCCGTGTCGCCTCAGGCGGGCGGGAGGCGACACGAAGTGCGATCTCACGGGGGCGGGGACGACCTGCGCTGCGATGGCGTCGCCGCCGACGCCACCCAGGAAGCGTCAGATCTTCGCGTACTTCGCGCGGAGGAAGCTGTAGGCGCCGAAGGCCAGGAACCCGATGCCGACCACCACGAGCACGACGGACCCGCCGGGCATCGACCGCAGGGCGTCGAACGCCCCGTCGAGTCCGGTCGCCTGGTCGGGGTCGCTCCGGAAGGCCGCGACGGCGACGAGCACGCCGACGATGGTCACCGCGATGCCCTTCGCGACGTACCCGGCGACCGCGAGCACGGTGAGCGTCGGCTCGACCGAGCGCGGGGGCGTCACGAGCTGCTTCCGGTACGAGCGCCGGATGCCGATCACCACGAGACCGACGCCGACCGCCACGGCGATCGCGGCGACCAGGAGCAGCAGGAACACCCCGCCCGGGGTGGCCAGCGCCTTCGCGGCGGCGCTCCGGGTCGAGCCGCTCGAGCTCTTCCCCGCCCCGAGCGCGAACGACCCGGCGGAGTACGCGATGGCCCCGTACACGACGGCCTTCGCCGCGTTCTTCGCGCGGGCCAGCCACGCGCGGGCACTGTCGGTCCGACCGCCGACGACGGCCTCGACGACCAGACGCAGGCACAGCGCAGCCGTGCCGACGGCCACCACCCACAGCAGGACGATCCCGCCGGGGACGGCCGCGATCTGGGCGAGCGCACCGGACTGGTCGGTCTCGCCCGACGTCGACCCCTGCGAGCTGCTGCCGGCCGCGGCGTTCCCGATGCCGAGCAGGATCGCCAGGTACCCGATGAGCAGGTGCACGACGCCGCTGCCGACGAAGCCGCCCCGTGCGGTCAGTTCGAACCAGCGGCTGTCCGCCACGCGGCGCGCCTGTCGTCCGGTCTCGCGGGCAGTGGCTTCAGCGCTGGTGTTCACGGGTGACCACACTGCCCGACGCGGCTGCGGATGTCCGGCGCGCCCCGGTGTGCACAGGAGACACGGGCAGGACGGGAGGCGCGGTGCGAGCCCGCACCGCGCCTCCCGTCCGTCGGTCAGTCCCCCTTCACGTTCACGACCTGGCGCAGCGTGTGCCGGATCGTGACGAGGTCACGGGCGTCCTCCATCACCTGGTCGATCGGCTTGTAGGCCGCCGGGATCTCGTCGAGGAACGCGTCGGTGTCGCGGTACTCGATCCCGACCATCGCGGCGCGGAGTTGCTCGTGGGTGAACGTCCGACGCGCGGCCGACCGCGAGTACATCCGGCCGGCCCCGTGCGGCGAGGACTCCAGCGAGGGCTTGTTCCCCCGCCCCTCGACGACGTACGACGCGGTGCCCATCGACCCGGGGATGAGCCCGAGCTGCCCGGTCCGCGCCTGGATCGCGCCCTTGCGGGACACCCACACGGACTTCCCCCAGTGCTCCTCGCGCTGCGTGAAGTTGTGGTGGCAGTTGATCCGCTCGCGCTCGTCGACGGGCTGCCCCATCACCTCGGACAGCTGCCGGACGACGCGGTCCATCATCTCCTCGCGGTTCAGCAGGGCGAAGTGCTGCGCCCACCGGAGCTCGGCGACGTAGCGGTCGAACTCGGGCGTGCCCTCGACCAGGTACGCCAGGTCCGGGTCCGCCAGCTCGATCCACCACGTCGTCATGGCCGCCTTGGCGATCGCGATGTGCCGCTGGGCGATCCTGTTCCCGACCCCGCGTGACCCGGAGTGCAGGAACAGCCAGACGCGGTCCTCCTCGTCGACGCTCACCTCGATGAAGTGGTTGCCGGACCCGAGGGTCCCGAGCTGGTTCCGCCAGCCCTTCAGCGCACCCGCCGGGTCGAAGCCGGCGGCCTCGGCCATCGTCTCGAGCTCGGCGATCCGCGGTGCGGCGGTCGCCACGATCTTCCGGTTCGTGGCGCCCGCGGACAGCGGGATCGCGCGCTCGATCTGCTCGCGGAGGGGCTGCAGGTCCTCCGGCAGCTCGGCGCGCGTGAACTGCGTGCGCACGGCGATCATGCCGCAGCCGATGTCGACGCCGACGGCAGCGGGCATCACGGCGCCAAGCGTGGGGATGACGGACCCGACGGTCGCGCCGAGGCCCAGGTGGGCGTCGGGCATCAGTGCCACGTGCGGGAACACGAAGGGCATCGCCGCGGTGGTTCGGGCCTGCTGCTCCGTGTTCTCCTCGAGCAGCGACGCCCAGGACAGCAGCCGGCCGGTGATCTTCTGCATTGTTTCTTCTCGTCTCGTCTCTTCAGGGTGACGGTCCGAGGCGGAACTGTGCCGAGCCTCCCGTCCGGTGTGGACCGGACGTCCCTGACAGACGCGACGTCCCTGGCGGACGCGACGTCCGAGACGGACGCGGCGTCCGTGACGGACGCGAGGAGGACGGCGAGCGACGCCCCGGGCCGGGTGGGCACGGGGGCGTCGTGTGACGGTCGTGCCTACGCGGGGTTCCCGGCGGACTGCTGCTCGCTGCGCTGTTCGAGCAGCACCGCGAGCGCATCGAGCTGGAGCTCGATCCGCTGTTCGGGATACTGCACGGCGCGCATGCGCGGTCCTTCCGGTGTCCTGCCGATGGCAGGTCCTGCCCAGGGCGGGCAGGAGAGCGACACTAGCGCGACACGCCCGGGATGCACAACCCGGCTCCGGCGGACGGCCTGGAGGCTCGGCACGGCTCCGGCGGGCGGGGTACGCGGCAGGGTGCTCACCCGCAGGGCCTCCGGGCAGCATGGAGGCATGTCAGAACGCACGCGAGACACGCCCGACGCCTCCGACAACGAGGAGCGCACCGACGGGTACGTGCCCCTTCGCTCGTACGGCGCGATCGGGGACGGCCGGACCGTGGCGCTCATCGCCCGCGACGGCCGCATCGACTGGCTGCCGATCCCCTCGATGGACTCGCCGCCCGTCTTCGCCAGCATCCTCGACGCCGAGCACGGCGGGCACGTGGCGCTGCGCCCGGTGGCCGACGACGCCACCGTGTCCCGCGCGTACATCGCCGGCACGAACGTCCTGGTCACCACGTGGACCACGTCGTCCGGCAGCGTCACCGTGACGGACGCCATGGTCACCGGCGTCGCCGGTCGGCTGCCGTGGGCCGAGGTCGCGCGCTGCGTGCAGGGCGTCGAGGGCACGGTCGAGATGGAGTGGGCGGTGGTGCCGGGCACGCTGCTGAACCAGGCGGAGCCGAAGCGCCTCGACACGGGCAACGGCGCGGTCATCGGCATCGACGGCGTCACCATCGCGATCGTCGAGCACGGCTTCGACCCGGTGCACGACGACGGCCCCCGCTTCTCGGGGCGGTTCGCCGCGACCGCGGGGTCGAAGCAGATCCTGACGATCGTCGGCACGCACGACGAGCCGATCTTCATGCCCCGACCGGAGAGCGCGCTCGCCGCGATGGACCGGACGATCGCGAACTGGGAGGCCTGGTCGGAGGAGTTCAGCTACGACGGCCCGTGGGCGGAGGCCGTGCAGCGGAGCGCCCTCGCGCTGAAGCTGCTCATCTTCTCCCCCACCGGGGCCATCGCCGCCGCGCCGACCACGAGCCTGCCCGAGGACCGCACCGGCGGGAAGAACTGGGACTACCGGTTCGCCTGGGTGCGCGACCTGTCGTACACGGTGCACGCCCTGACGCGCTTCGGCCTGCGCGAGGAGACCCACGCCGCCGTGTCGTGGATGATGCGCACGATCGCCGACCACGACGAGACGATGCCGATCTTCTACCGACTCGACGGCACGAAGACCGACGAGGTCGAGGAGCGCGACGTCCCCGGGTGGAACGGCATCGGCCCGGTCACCGTCGGCAACCGCGCCGGCGACCAGCTGCAGCTCGGGGTCTGGGGCGACGTCTTCGAGATCCTGCGCCAGTACGTCCGCGCGGGCAACGTCCTCGACCGGAAGACCGCCGCGGTGCTGCAGGACCTCGCCGACGACGCCTGTCACCGCTGGCCGGAGGCGGACTCGGGCATGTGGGAGCTCGAGGAGACGCAGCACTACGTGTCGAGCAAGATCGGCTGCTGGCAGGCGCTCGACGCGGCCATCGAGCTGCACGACGCCGGCATGATCGACGGCCCGAAGGAGAAGTGGCAGGAGAACCGCGAGCTCATCGAGGAGTGGGTCGCCGAGAACGGGTGGAACGAGGAGCTCGGCGCCTACGTGATGTACCCGGGCACCGACACGCTCGACACCTCGATCCTGCTGCATGCGATGAGCGCGTTCGACCGGGGTCCCCGCATGGAGTCGACGATCCGCGCGATCGAGGAGCAGCTGCAGCACGGGCCGCTCGTGTACCGGTACTCGGGCATGGAGGTCGAGGAGTCGCCGTTCGTCGCGTGCTCGTTCTGGCTCGCGGCTGCGATGGCCTGCGTCGGACGGGTCGACGACGCCAGGAGCCTGATGGACGACATGGTCGCGCAGGCGAACGACGTCGGGCTGTTCAGCGAGATGCTCAGCGCCGAGGACGGGGCCTTCATGGGCAACATCCCGCAGGGGCTGTCGCACCTGGCGCTCATCCAGGCGGCGCTGACGATCGAGGAGGTCGCGGAGTCCGGGTCGTGACCCGGTGCCGAGTCAGCCGATGCTGATGGCGACCAGGCCGGCGACGCCGACCAGGTAGAGCAGGACGACGACGAACGAGTCGACGCCCATGCCCGCGATCCGGCGCTGCGGCCGGAACACCAGTCCGACCGCGTAGACGAGCGTCAGCACGGCGGCCAGCGCGGTCAGGTAGACGTCACTGGCGTTCGCCTGCGGCAGCACCGCCTTGCCGGACAGCAGGGTGGCGACGAGGAACAGCACCGGCAGGAAGGCGTTGCCGCCGAAGATGTCGGAGACCGCCAGGTTGTCGTCGCCCTGCTTGACGGCCTGGAGGCCCGTGGAGATCTCCGGCAGGCTCGTCGCCAGGGCCAGGACGGTCGCCCCGAACAGCACGCCGGAGAGCCCGATCTGGCTGGACGCCGCGTCCCCGGCCTGTTCCAGCACGACACCGGCGACCAGGGTGGCGAGGGCGGAGACCGCGAAGACGACCGCCGCCTTCCTGGTGCTCATCGGCTTCGTCGCGTCGGGCTTGCGGGTGCGGTGCCCCATGGTGTGCGGACTGGCGTCGGGCGCGTGGCCGCTCTCGTGCCACGGTAGGCCCTTGCTCGCGCGCTGCACCAGGAACAGCCCGACGAGCCAGATCGCCGCGATGAGCACGACGTCCGGGGTCAGCCGGGCGACGACGAGGTCCGGCGGCAGCTGACTGCCCGCGATCACGACGCCGAGGACCGCGACGACCACGACCGCCTCGAGCACCAGGGTCAGCGAGGCCGCGCGGTAGGTGATCGGCTTCACGCCCTTCCCGCGCTTGCCGAACGCGTCGAGGACGGCGATGACGACGGTCTGCAGCGCGATGCCACCGAGGATGTTGCCGGCCGCGACCTCGATCGACCCGGACAGCCCCGCGCTCACGGTGATGGCGATCTCGGGCAGGTTCGTCGCGACGGCCAGCACGATGAGGCCGCCGAGCGCGCTGCCGAGGTGCAGGCGGGCGTCGAGCACGTCGGTCGTCTTCGAGAGCTGGATGCCGGCGACCCAGATCACGGCCGCGCCGGCCACGAAGACCACGACGAGCAGCCAGAGGGGCAGTGAGTCCATGCAGCAGACCGTGGACCACCGCGCCCGTGGGGGTTCTCGGAGGGAGACTGGTTCCTCGGCGTGTCCGGGGCTGGCGGCCTGGGTGCGCCGTCGGGGGGACGGGGCATCATGGTCTGACGATGAACGACGTCGACGCACGGATGGACCGGCTCAGGAGGGCCGCCCGCTACCGCTACCAGCAGCTCGTCGAGAGCGAGATCGAACGCGGATCGCTCGACCCGGACGAGGTCCGCGAGGAACGCCGGCTGCTCAAGGCCGCCGACGTGGCCGCCCACGCACGGGCCCAGATCGAGGAAGCCGAGCGGCGCGGGGTCTTCGACGGCAACCCGTACCACGGCAAGCCCCTGCCCGGGATCGACGGCCAGCACGACCCCGACTGGTGGATCAAGTCGAAGATCGAGCGTGAGGACATCCGCGGCATCGCGCCGCCCGCCCTGGCCTTGCGGACCGAGGACGCCGAGCTCGACGACCACCTGGACGCACTCTCAGTGGAGTCCGACGTCCGCGACGTCCTCGTCGACTTCAACGCCCGCGTGAAGGAGGCCCGCCGGCAGCTCCTCGGTGGGCCGCCGGTGGTGACGCCGATGCGGGAGGTCGAGCCCGAGGTGCAGGCCTGGCGCGAACGGCGGCAGGTCCGGATGGCGTCGGCCGCCCGGGCAGCGGAGCAGGCGCTGGCCGATGCCCGCCCGCGTCGCTGGTGGCGCCGGCGCCCCTGACGCTGCCCCGGGAGTGGTCTTCTCGCGCAGAAGGTCCTTTCGCGCGTAGGCGGTCCTTTCGCTCGTCGCAGGTCGTTTCGCGCGTAGGGGGTCGTTCGTTCCGACCTCCGACGCGCGTTTCCGCTTCCCGTCGCATCCGTGATGGGTGGTTCCGCGCGTGGGTGGTGCAACGCAGAGAACGCCGCCCCCGTGATCGGGGCGGCGTTCTCGTTTGTGGTGCTGTGGTGCGGGGGTGTTACTTGATCTGGGCGGTGATCGTCGCGGTGCCGACGAGCAGGCCTGCCTTGACGGCGTCGGTCTTGAAGGTGCTGTTGAGCAGCTTCGCGGCGTCGGCGGA
>NZ_JADKRZ010000006.1 GCF_015350905.1 Curtobacterium sp. VKM Ac-2865
CGGCACCGGTGAGGATGATCGCGCCAGCGGCGGCGAGGGAGACCGTGGTCTTGGTGATCTTGCGCATGGTGTTCGTTTCCTTTGCTGTGTCGCGCTCGGCGCGGCTGCTGTGTGCGCGCCGAACACACCCCGTGCGAGGAGTGGAGAACCAGCATGGTGTTGCTGGTGAGCGCCCCGGGTGGTTTCCCGGTCGTGACAGTGATTCGGCGCCCTCGGCCAGATGGTTTGGAACGAGTTTCCGCGGCCTCGACGGCGGCGTCCGCTACCGGCTCAGGGTGTCCCGCGGGTACTCGCCGAACCGGCTCGCGTACGTCTGCGAGAAGCGGCCGAGGTGCAGGAACCCCCAGCGCCGGGCGACGTCCCGGACCATCGTGGTCGTGGGGTCCGTCTGCAGGAGCTCGTCGCGGGCCCGGTCGAGCCGGACGCTCCTGACGTACTCGTTGGGCGTGACGCCGAGTTCGGAGCGGAAGGCCTCCTGCAGGGCGCGCAGGCCGACGTCGACGGCCTCGGCGACCGTCGTCGTGGTGATCGGCAGGTGAGCGTGCGCGTGCACGTACTCGACCGCCGCTCGGACGTGGGCGGACCGGACGCGCGAGGTGCCGAGGTCGGGCAGGGGCGACAACGGGTACATCTCCAGCAGTGCCGCCGACATCAGCCGGGCCATCTCCCGGTGGAGCAGGCCGCCGGAACCGTCGTCCCGCAGGGTGTGGGCGACGAGGGCGGCGGAGTTGTGCCAGGCCCGGACCGCCGCGGGCGAGGGGCCGGCGTGCATGTCGAAGCGGAGTCCGCCGCCGACGTCGCTGCCCCCTTCCGAGGCCACCCGCTCGACGAGGGCACGGTCCAGGTGCACGAGGCGCTGGTCGTAGTCGGACATCTCGAAGGAGAACGTGCGCTGCGGGAGCAACGGCACGGGACGGCCCGGTGTGAGCTCCAGGGGGCTGCTGCCGGTGTCGAACCACCCGGTGCCGCTCGTCAGCCACTGCACGACGACGTCGTCCCCCGGCGGGACCTCGCCGGCGAGACGCCCGCTGAAGTGCGACGACCGCATCGTCATCGTGTCGTCACCCCGCGCGGTGTAGCGGAAGGAGAACGAGTCGTCGAGCTGGTCCACCGTGAGGTCGATACCGCCGTACAACGTGGTGATCGCCGCCGACGCGGCGGCCGGTTCGGTGAGCCTGATCCCGATGTCGACGGGCACCGGTTCCACGGACGACATGCCTCCAGCATCCCACGGCGGGGGACCGGCACCGGCTGCGTCGGACGGAGACCGGACATGTCCGGCTTGCGCGGGTGCACGGGGCGCTGCGCGTGGTCGGTGTCCTCGTTCCGCGGATGCCCCTGCCGCGGTTCGTCCGGTCCGGCACGCCCCGTTAGCGTCGTCCCCGCCAGGACCGACACGGTCCTGCCGCACCGTGGACAGGACACCCCCATGCTCGACCGCCACACGCTCGCTGCCCTCCGCCAGCACCCGACGGAGTGGCGCCGTCGCGGCCTCACGCCGCCGGACGAACTCGCCGCCATCGTCGCAGCGCGCCTGCACGAGCCCATGACCCAGACGTACGGCAGGGAGCCCGCCTACGCCGACTTCTTCGCCGCGGCCTAGTCCACCGACCGGCATGCTGCACCAGCCGCTCCTCCTCGACCCGCCCACGCGGAGCGCCGCGCAGTGGGCGGTCGTCGTGTCCGCGGACGCGTTGTTCACCGCCGAGGGCATCGCCGTCGTCACGCTCGACCGGATCGCGGAGTCGGCCGGTCTCAGCCGTCCGGCGCTCGACACCGCGTTCGCGTCGAAGGACTCCCTGGTCGTGGCCGCACTCCAGTACCGGCACCGGGAGTGGGCCGAGGGGCTCCGCCGGTTCGTCGCCGGGTACGAGGACCCCAGGGACCGGGTGCTCGCCGTCTTCTCGTACCTCGAGCGCTGCTTCGCCGAGGGGGGCTACCACGGCTGCTCGTTCATCAACAGCTACGGCGAACTCGGCCGGAACGACCCGACGATCGCGGGCCTGGCCGAGGAGCACCTCGCTGCCCTCGAGGGCTTCGTCGCCGACCTCTGCACGGACGCGGAGCTGCCGCCGTACCTCGCGGACGCCCTGACCCTGCTCATCGAGGGTGCCCAGGTCGAAGCCGCGATCCACGGCACCACCCGGCCCGCTCGCTCCGCACGGACGGCGGCGGCGATGCTGATGTCCGTCTACGACCGGCCCGACGGCGACTGAAGCCGTCCGACCGCGACGTCCTGACGACACATGTCGATTCGGCGGTGTCGCTCGGGTGCCGGATGCGGGGCTCGTTGCGGGACACCGCACGGTCCGGTCCCGAGCGTTGTCGAGGACCGCCGGTCCTGTCAGTCTCCCCAGGAGCGGGCAACCCAGCCCGCCCCAGAGATCGGACGCCGCATGGCAGCACCACCCGTGAAGGCCAGCTCGACCTTCGTCTCCCGCCTGCGCGAGGACGTCGTCGGCGGGCTCGGCAGCGTGCTCTTCACGAGCGTGCTCGGGGCAGCGCTGATGCCGCGTGCTGCCCGCCGTGTCCTGCTCAACGCGGCCGGCGCGCAGGTGGAGTCCGGCCCCGGCACCGCGTTCTCCCTGAACGGCAGCGCCAGGAACCTGCGGATCGGGCGCGGCGTCTACTTCAACACCCGCGTCGACATCGAAGCGGTCGCGCCGGTGACGATCGGTGCCCACACGGCGATCGGCATGCAGGTGCTCATCATGACGAGCCACCACGCCATCGACCCCGACGGCGGCTGGAGCACGGTCGCAAAGGGGCGGGCGGTGACCATCGGTGAACGGGTGTGGATCGGCGGACGCGCCACGATCCTCCCGGGTGCACGCATCGACGACGACGTCGTCATCGCGGCCGGTGCCGTCGTCACCGGCCACCTGCAGTCCCACGGCGTCTACGCGGGGGTCCCCGCCCGGCGCATCCGCGAGCTGGCGCGGCCGACGCCCGCTCCGGGCCCGTCAGAGCCGGAGTCGGTCACCACCCAGAACTGAGCGACCCAGCGCTGAGCGACCCAGCGCTCAGCGACCCAGCGCTCAGCGACCCCGAGCTGAGCGGCCGCGTCTCACCACCCGAGCGTGCCGGGCTCGCCCTTGAACGGCCCGACCACGCGCGACGTGATCCAGCCGCCGTAGAAGTCCCCGGCCTGGGCCTGCACGACCTCGCCGGCGACCTCGCACGAGTCCATCGCGGACGGGTAGACCGCCACGCGGCCCTCGAGCTCGCCGAACCCCGGCTCGGGCGTCGGGTAGTGCCATGCCGCCCGCTCGACGGTCTCGCTGCCGCCGTGCACGTCGTAGTAGGCGGCGCGGCCCTTGAACTCGCACATGCTCGAGCCGCTCGTCCGGGTCAGCGCTCCCGGCGCGAAGTCCGACGCGGGCACGTAGTAGACGGGCGGGTGGCTGGTCTCCAGGACGCGCACCGCCGCCGTCGTGTCGGCGATCACCGCGCCGCCGAGGCGCACCACGATCCGGTCGGCCGTGGGCTCGACGCGCGGCGGCCGCGGGTAGTCCCACACGGACTCCTGGCCGGGGCCGGGCTGGGTCGGGGCCGGGTGTCCGGGGAAGCGAGGTGTCATGGGACCGGTCTACCCGCCGAGGCGGTGCGATGGCCGTGTCCCGACCGACCGGGGCGCCGACCGTGGCTGTCAGGACTGCGCTCGCCGGATCATACGACCGCCCGGTCAGGGCACCCCGAGCAGCGTCGGGCGTGCGGTGGTCCCGTCGCACGATCGGAGGCACCATGTACTTCCACGCACAGACCTGGATCAACGACATCGCTCCTGGCGACCCGGACCCCGCAGCCGCGAACGCGCTGCAGGAGGGCCTCGGCGGCCAGTTCGGCGAGATGCGCACGATGATGCAGTACCTCTTCCAGGCCATGAACTTCCGCGGCCCTGCCGCCAAGCCGTACCGTGACCTCATCCAGGGCGTCGGCACCGAGGAGATCAGCCACGTCGAGCTCATCGGCACGACGATCTCCCGCCTGCTCGACGGCGCCCCCGGGTACTCGGGCAAGGTCACCGACCCGGTCGACCAGCCGGGCGCCAAGGGTGCGACGCCGCTGTCGATCGCCCTCGACACCGGCAACATCCACCACTACCTCGTCGGTGCGCAGGGTGCCCTGCCGGTCGACTCGGCCGGCAACCCGTGGAGCGGCAGCTACGTCTACAACTCTGGCAACCTGCCGCTCGACCTGCTCTACAACCTCATGCTCGAGTCGACCGGACGCCTGCAGAAGTGCCGCATCTACGAGATGACGGACAACCCGACGGCCCGCGCGACGGTCGCGTACCTGATCGTCCGCGACCAGGCCCACGAGAACGCCTACGCGAAGGCGCTCGAGACCCTCGGCGTGGAGTGGAAGTCGCTCCTGCCGATCCCGAAGACGAACGCCGAGCAGTTCCCCGAGGTCAAGGAGCTCGTCGACCTCGGTCTGCAGAGCAAGCAGTACAGCTTCGACCTCGACGGGGCGTCCGAGGCCGCCAAGATCTTCCGCGGCGCCTCGCCGTCGGGTGACGGCACCGACCTCGACGCGTCGGAGCAGGCACCGAAGGGCGCGCCGTCCTTCATCGCCCCGGAGCGTCTCGAGGAGTTCGCGCCGGGTCTCGACAAGGACCTGCTCGCGCTCATCCAGCAGACCGCCGAGCTCGAGCTCGACGCGGCTGCCGACCCGCTGTACGGTCCGGTCGCCTGACCG
Source organism: Curtobacterium sp. VKM Ac-2865 (assembly GCF_015350905.1). GTDB lineage: Bacteria > Actinomycetota > Actinomycetes > Actinomycetales > Microbacteriaceae > Curtobacterium. The sequence goes on from NZ_JADKRZ010000006.1 coordinate 4,702, forward strand.
GCTGACCGGCACCACAGACGGACGGGAGGCCCGTGGCGGACCCGCCACGGGTCTCCCGTCCGTCTGTGGTGCCGTCCAGGGCCGGTGCGGCGTCAGAGCCGCAGGGTGCGGGCCACGATCGCCTGCGCGACGTCCGACAGACGGTCGCCGGTGGCGACCGCGTGGGCCCGGATGACCCCGAAGGCGTCCTCGATGGAGACGCCCTTGACGTGGGAGACGACGCCCTTGGCCTGCTCGATGACCTCGCGGGACCCGATGGCGCGCTGCAGCTGGGCCTGCACGACCTCGTGTTCGCGCAGGGTCCGCTCGTGCAGGATGCCGATCGTCGCGACGTCCGCCATGGCGCGCGCGATCCGCAGGTCGGGGCCGGAGAGCGTGCCGGTCGACGTGCCGAACAGGTTGAGCGTCCCGATGACCGTGGCGCGCAGGCGCAGCGGCACGGCGTGTGCCGACCGGACGCCGAGCGCCAGCGCTCCGGCGCTGAACGCCGCCCACTCCGCCGGTGCGTCCGCGATGTCCGGGCACACGACGGGCTGACCGGTGGCGAAGGCCCGCATGCAGGGCCCGGCCTCGGCGTCGAGCTGCAGGACCTCCATGAGCCGGCTGGTCTCGGAGGTCGAGGCGATGACCTCGAGCTCGCCCCACGTGTTCGCGAGCAGGATGCCGGCGGCGTCGACGTCGAGCACGTCCGCGCAGGTCTCGACCAGGGTCTGCAGGAGCTCGACGACGTCGTACGAGTCGACGAGGGTGTCGGCGAGCGTCGCGAACGTGTCGACGATCCGGGCCTCCCGCGCCGCGTCGGTCACCGGACGTCCTCGATCAGGCCGCCGTGCTGCTCGAACCGCACGACACCGCTGATGATCTCCTCGGCCACCTGGCGCATCGAGGTCCTCCGGGCGAAGGCGTGGCCCTGGATGAGCAGGGTCGCGTCGTCGGGGGTGATGTCGAGCTGCGCGAGGACCACCCCGGTCGCCTGGTGCACGACCCGGCGGGAGAACGGGTTGCGGTCGAGGAGCGCGTCCTCGTCCTCGACGGCGCGGACCACGCGGCGCAGCACCCGGCGACCCATCGCGGTCGCGAGCGCCGACCCGAACTCGACCTGTTCGTCGTCGAGCTCGGTCGGCTCGGTCGCGTAGACGTCCACCGCGCCGAGGGGGAACGGTCCGAAGACGATCGGGAACGCGAACACGGCGCGCACGGCCTCACCGCGGACGGCGTCGTTGAAGGCCGGCCACTCGGTGTTCGGGTGCCGGATGATGTCGCCCTCGAGCACCGGAGCGCGCCGACGCAGCGCGGTCCAGCACGGCCCCTCGGTCAGGTCGAACTGGATCTCGTCCACGCGGGACGCCGTGTCGTCAGAGGCGGAGATGGTCTCGTTCGTCCCGATCGCGCCGAACGACGACACCGAGACCCCACCGATCGGGATGGCCTGGCGGAACGGCTCGCTGAGTTCGTCGTCGGGGACCTCGAGCGACCGGATCGCCCGGAACGCGCGCTGCACTGCGTCATCCATCTGCGCCTCCCTGATCGGTGTCCGATCGTACCCGCGGCGCCGCTGCCCGGGCGCGCGGGGTCGGGGACGGCGCGGTCGGCCCCCACGGCGGCAGCTCGGCCGCCGCGTAGGACCCGTCCGCCTCCGGCAGGCGCAGGAGCGGGTTCACCGACGTGAGCCGCACCCCGTCGGTGTCGCGCAGGGCCCGGCGGACCGCGTCGTTCACCACGAACGCCACCAGGTCCTCGGTCCCGCCGTCGGGTCGGTAGCCCTGCCAGGCCACGATGTCGTGCTCGGCCCGACGCAGGGCACTCGCCAGGGTCGCGTCGGGGTCCTCCACGTCGATCTCGACGTCGAGCACCAGGCGGAAGCGGTGCCGCTCGCTGCCCGGCTCCGCCAGCGCCGGGATCCGTGCCCCCGGCTCGTCGTCCGACTCGAAGGACCGGAGGACGGCGGACGGGGCGCTGCCGAACGCCGCGCGGTAGTCGGCAGCCATGCGACCCGCGTTGCTGAAGTGCCAGCGCCGGGCGACCTCGGCCACCGTGGGACGCTCTGCTGGGTCGGCGGACTGCAGGTCGCGACGGACGCCCTCCAGTCGCAGCGCACGGAGGTACTGCCCGGGGCTCATGCCGACCTCGCGGTGGAAGGCCTTCTGGAGCCCCCGCGCGGAGATGTTGACCGCTGCGGCGGCGTCCGGCACGGCGATCCGCTCCTGCGCGTGGTCGTGGAGCCAGTGCAGCGCGTCACGGACGGTCCGGGAGAGTCTGGGACCCGGCCCCGGAGGCCGCTCCGGGGACACGTCGTCGCGCATGTGGACAGCGTACGCGGGACCCCGAACCGCGCCTCGGTTCGGCAGACCCGGGTCCGGCCGGGTACCGTACCAGGATGAGCTCCGAAACGAACAGCACCACCGAACCCATCGACGAGGGGCCCGTGGTGACGTTCGCCGACCTGGGGCTCAGCGAGCCCGTCCTCAAGGCCGTCAAGGACATCGGGTACGAGACCCCGTCCGCGATCCAGGCCGCCACCATCCCGACCCTGCTCGCCGGGCGTGACGTCGTCGGTCTCGCGCAGACCGGCACCGGCAAGACGGCCGCGTTCGCGCTGCCCGTCCTGTCCCGCATGGACGCCGGCAGCAAGCTGCCCCAGGCGCTCGTGCTGTCGCCGACCCGTGAGCTCGCGCTCCAGGTGTGCGAGGCCTTCGAGCAGTACGCGTCCCACATGAAGGGCGTCCACGTGCTGCCCGTCTACGGCGGCCAGGCCTACGGCGTCCAGCTGTCGGCACTGCGCCGTGGCGTGGACGTCGTCGTCGGCACGCCCGGCCGCATCATGGACCACATCGCGAAGGGCACGCTCGACCTGTCCGAGCTGAAGTACCTGGTGCTCGACGAGGCCGACGAGATGCTCAAGATGGGCTTCGCCGAGGACGTCGAGACGATCCTCGCCGAGACCCCGGACACCAAGCAGGTCGCCCTGTTCTCCGCGACCATGCCCGCGCAGATCCGTCGCATCTCGAAGCAGTACCTCAACGACCCGGCCGAGATCACCGTCAAGGCCAAGACGACCACGTCGGCGAACACCTCGCAGCGCTACCTCATCGTGTCGTACGCGCAGAAGGTCGACGCGCTCACCCGCATCCTCGAGGTCGAGGACTTCGAGGGCCTGATCATCTTCGTCCGCACCAAGAGCGAGACCGAGACCCTGGCCGAGAAGCTCCGTGCCCGCGGGTACGCCGCCGCCGCCATCAGCGGTGACGTCGCCCAGGCGCAGCGCGAGCGCACCGTGAACCAGCTCAAGTCGGGCAAGCTCGACATCCTGGTGGCCACCGACGTCGCAGCCCGTGGCCTCGACGTCGACCGCATCACGCACGTGGTGAACTTCGACATCCCGGTCGACACCGAGTCCTACGTCCACCGCATCGGCCGCACGGGCCGCGCCGGCCGCAGCGGTGCCGCGATCAGCTTCGTCACCCCGCGCGAGCGCCGCCTGCTCACCGCGATCGAGAAGGCCACCCGCCAGCCGCTCACCGAGATGACGCTGCCCTCGGTCGAGGACGTCAACGTCACCCGCCTGACCCGCTTCGACGACGCGATCACCGCGGCACTCGACCAGCGTGGCCGGGTCGAGGCCTTCCGCGACATCATCGCCCACTACGTCGAGCACCACGACGTCCCCGAGGCCGACGTGGCCGCAGCGCTCGCCGTGGTCGCCCAGGGCGAGACCCCGCTGCTCCTCGACCCGGCCGAGGACGCCCTCCGCCGCCAGGTCGAGCGCGACCAGCGCAAGAGCCGCGACGAGCGCCCTGCCCGCGATGCCGATGCCGGCGGCGACCGTCGTCGTCGCTCGGTCCCGATGACGCCGTACCGCATCGAGGTCGGTCGTCGGCACCGCGTCGAGCCGCGCCAGATCGTCGGCGCCCTGGCGAACGAGGGCGGCCTGCGCCGCGACGACTTCGGCGCGATCCGCATCCAGCCGGACTTCTCCATCGTCGAGCTGCCGTCGGACATGCCCGGTGACGTGATCGAGCGCCTCCGCGACACCCGCATCAGCGGTCGGCTCATCGAGATCCAGCCCGACCGCCGCGGCGGCGGCTCGCGTCGCCCCCGCGACGACGACGACCGTCCGGCGCGCACCTCGCGCTACTGACTCGGCGCACGTCGCTGACGTGCTGCGCTCCTGACAGGAGGCTCCCCACCGGTCCGGTGGGGAGCCTCCTGTCCGTCTGTGGGCCCTGTCCGTCCGTCTGTGGGCCCTGTCCGTTGCGGAACTCCGCACGGTGGACCGCACATCGGCCGCCGGCCGTCCCACGGGCACCCCGGCGGTGCTTCCATGTCCCCGGGACGCGACGGGAAGTCGCGTGGACAGGGGAATGATCGTGTTCAAGACAGTGCTCACCGTCGCGGCAGCAGCCGCGCTCGTCGTCACCGGGGCGCTCCCGGCGACGGCCGCACCGGCAGCGAAGCCAGGTGCGCCGACCTCGGTGCGGGTCGTCGGCGCCGCCGACCAGGCAACCGTCCAGTGGGCGCTGCCGAAGAGCGGTGGCAAGGTCGTCGGCTGGACCGTCGCCGTCACCCCCGTCGACGAGCAGCCCGACAACGGTGTCGACCGGCTCGGCGCATCGGCGCGCTGGGACCGCTTCGGCGCCCTGCACGCCGGGACGACCTACACGTTCGCCGTCCGCGCCGTCGGTGCGAAGGCCGCGACGGGGCCGGCCGTGAAGGTCCGGTACACGGCGACCGGGACACCCGCGGAGACCGAGTCGCAGTCCCTCTTCGCGCTCGACGCCACCGGTGCCGTCGTGCGCTTCGGCACGGACGGGTCCACGGCGGCCACCACCGTCGCGGCGAAGGGCGCCGGCTACACGGCCGACGACCGCGGCGACGTGTTCGTGCCGTCGGCCGACCTGACCTCGATCGTGATGTACCCGGCCGGTGGCCGCGCACCCCAGACGATCGCGACGGGGCTGCACCTGACCGCCGACCTCCGTTCGGACGTCGCGGGCAACCTGTACTGGCAGGACTCGGTCTCCGGCGCCGTCAAGGAGCTGCCGGTCACCGGTGGCACCCCGGTGACGGTCCTGCCGAGCACCGGCATCACGTGGGCGGTCGGCCGCGACGGCACCGTGTCGGCGTGGACCGGTGACACCTCGAGGGCCTCCGTCACCAGCCGCACCCCGGCGGGGACGACCACCACCCGCACCCTCAGCTACGGCGCGACCGGGACCTTCGGCTACGTCCGCACCATGATCGCCGACGGGCGCGGTGGGCTCTACGTGAACTGGCTCTCGCCGGGTGCTGCCGGGGCCTACATCTGGCAGGCGCTGCCGGCCGGTGCGACCACCTGGACCGTGGCCGAGCCCAGGCTCGCGTTCGAGTACGGCGCCACCAACTCCGCCGGCTTCCGCCTGGCGCAGTCGGCCGGGTGGTGCCCGACGCCGTCCGAGTACACGCCGACCGGCTGTGGCGTGGACCGCTCGATCACCACGACCGTCGTCCGCGCCGCTGACGGCACCACGACCACCGTGCCGGTGAGCGGCGTCACCGCCGGCAAGCGCGGCGCCAACGTCGGTGCTGCGGACGAGGCCGGCGACGTGTTCCTCGACGTAGACAGTGGCGCGACGCCGGGCCTCTGGCGGCTGCCGGCCGCCGGTGGCGCTGCCCAGCAGCTCTCCGGCGCGCAGTTCAGCCGCCTGCTCGTCATCTGACCCGGGCGACACCAGCACACACAGGAGGGCCCAGCACCGCGGTGCTGGGCCCTCCTCGCGTGGTGCCGGTGACCCGTGCGGTCAGGCCACGCCGACGAGTGTCCGCCGACAGACCTCGGCCCACGGCGTCGGCTCGATGCCGAAGTGCGCGCGGGCCGCGGCGTCGTCGAGCACGTAGGGAGCCGTCCACTGGTACTGCAGCGGCACCATCTCCCGCAGCAGCGGTGACACGACGCCGAGCGCGCGGATCGCGGGCACGGACAGGCCGCGGACCCGCACCGGGGGCCTGCCCGCCGCGGCCAGCACGTCCGTCAGGGCCTGCGCCTGCGACACCGGCGGGTTCGACGGCACGTTCCAGGTCCGGCCGTGCGCCGAGGGGTCGTCCGCCGCCGCTACGAGGGTCCGCGCGACGTCGAGCACGTCCGTGAAGGTGTGCGGCAGGTCGGTCCGGCCGATCATCCAGGCGCCCTTCCCCCGGAGCGCCCCGGGCAGCACGCGGGTGACGTGGGCGTTGTCCCCGGTGCCGGTGCCCATGTAGTCCGACGCGCGCACCTCGACGGCCCGGAGTCGACCCGCGCGGTGGGCGTCGAGCGCGTCCTGCCAGAGCCGGGCCCGGAGGAGTCCCTTGGCATCGGTCGCCGCGTCCGGCAGAGCCTCGTGCATCGGGCCGTCGACCGGGCCGTACGGGTACAGGTTGCCGGTGATCGCGTACACCGCGCCGGTCCGCTCGGCCGCGGTGAGCAGGGCGGCCGCGAGCGGGGGCCACAGTGCCTCCCACTGCGTGTAGTCGCCGGGGTTGGCGCAGTTGTGCAGGACGGCCGTGCCCTCGGTGGCCCGGGTGAGCGCGTCGGCGTCCGAGGCGTCGAGGGCGACGTGCGCCGCGCCTCCGACCCCGGTGTCACGACCGGAGCGCGTGGCGACCGTGACGCGGTCGCCACGCTCGACGAGCAGGGCCGCGACGTGACGGCCGACGGGTCCGGCGCCGACGACCAGGTGGTGCTGCGACATGGGGGTCCTCTCCTCAGCGAAGCGAGAGCAGTGCTCTCGCTTCGCTGAGGATCGCATGCGGTGGAGCACTGCGCAAGAGCAGTGCTCTCGTTTGTGGGCACCGCTCTCGCGTGCGAGGGTTGACGGATGGTCGAGACGGCACGCGCACTGGCCCGACAGGCGCTCCGCTCCCGGATCCTCGACGCGGCCCGCGCGCGTCTGACCGAGGAGGGTCCCGCGCAGCTGAGCCTCCGGGCGGTGGCCCGCGACGTCGGCATGGTCTCGTCCGCGGTCTACCGGTACTTCCCGAGCCGCGACGACCTGCTCACCGCGCTGCTCGTGCAGGACTACGACGAGCTCGGGGACGCCGTCGAGCGGGCGGACGGCGGACACGAGCGCACGGACGTCGGTGGCCGGTGGATCGCCGCGTGCCGTGCCGTCCGCACCTGGTCGCTCGCGCACCCGGGGGACTTCGCGCTGCTCTACGGCAGTCCGGTGCCCGGGTACGCGGCACCGCAGGAGACGGTCGAACCGGCGACCCGGGTCACGCAGGTGCTGGTCCGGATCGCGGTCGACGCCATGGCCGACCGTCCCGTCCCGCCGTCCCCGGTGTCCCCGGCGCCCGCTGCGGTCGGCGGCGTCGTGGCGCCGGCGCTCGCGTACGTCCGGTCACGCGGGATCACGGACGACGCCCCGGCCGAGGCCGTCATGCGGACGATCATGGCGTGGACGACGCTGTTCGGCGCGGTGTCCTTCGAGCTGTTCGGCCACACCGTCGGAGTCGTCGCCGACCATGCCGAGTACTTCGACCGGCTGGTCGAACGGTTGGCAGCGGACATCGGCTTCTCCGCGATCGGGGGCGTGACAACGGCGCCTCCCCTGAGGTAGACAGGTCCGGACACCCGAGCCGAGACCCGACGGCGAGGAACCAACCACCCCGCGCGATCAGGAGCAACGGTGCAGCGGAGCATGACGTACGTCGTCGGATCGGCAGCCAGAGGGTGACCGCGCTCGACGTCAGCAGGCAGGACCGCCGTCGACTCGGTGGCAACACCGGACGCCGACGGCTGGTGACGGTGCGGGTGGTCGCGCTCCTGGCCTCGCTGGCGGGCATCAACTACGTCGGCTGGCGCTGGGCGGCGTCGGTGAACTGGCACTCGTGGTGGATCGCCGTGCCGCTGGTCCTCGCCGAGACGTACAGCGTGATCGACTCGCTGCTCTTCGCGTTCGGTGCGTGGAAGCTCCGCGAGCGGGGCGAACCACCGACCCTGCCGGCGACCGAGGTCACCGTGGACGTCTTCATCACGACCTACGACGAACCCGTCGACCTGGTGATGCGCACCGCGCTGGCAGCGAAGGCCATCCGGTACCCGCACAGCACCTGGATCCTCGACGACGGCAACCGCGCCGACATGCGTGCCGCGGCGGAGCAGGCCGGGCTCGGTGTGGTCACCCGCGGGCAGGACTGGGTCGACCGCCCCCGGCACGCGAAGGCGGGCAACCTCAACAACGCCCTGCTGTCGACGCAGGGGGAGTTCCTGCTCGTCCTCGACGCCGACCAGGTGCCGGACCTGGCGATCCTCGACCGGACGCTCGGGTACTTCAAGGACCCGCGGATCGCACTCGTGCAGACCCCGCAGTGGTTCGAGAACGTGCCGGACGCCGACCCGCTCGGCAGCCAGGCGCCGCTGTTCTACGGCCCCATCCAGCAGTCGAAGGACGGCTGGGACGCCGCGTTCTTCTGCGGGTCGAACGCGATCCTCCGGCGCGAGGCGCTGATGCAGCTCGGGATATCCCGGTACGTACAGGAGGTCGAGACCTCGGTGCGACGCACGCTGGTGACCTCGCGCCGGCTGCTCTCCCGTGCCCGGGAGGACGAGACCGACCCGCGCGTGCTCGGCGCCCTCGACGACGCCGCGACCGTGGTGGACCGCGCCCGCGACCAGATGGCCGCGGACGAGCCCCTCGGCGACGTCACGTACGACTTCCAGCGCGGCATCGACGCCATCGCGTTCCGGTTCGCCGCGGCCGACCTCGAGTCGGTGCGGAACGACCTGCAGGAACTCGCGGCGATGTCCACCGAGGCCGACACCTTCGCCGGCCTCGACGACGCGGCGCTCGACCTCCTCGGGCAGCGGAACGCCTCACCGGTCGCGGCCATCGAGGCGATCGCGGTCCTGGCCAGGGCCGTCGACGTGAACCGTGGCGACGAGGCCCAGCCGATCATGCCGCTGGCGACGATCTCCGTGACCGAGGACATGGCGACCGCGATGCGCCTGCACGGGCTCGGCTGGCGGTCGGCGTACCACGACGAGATCCTGGCGAAGGGGCTGGCGCCCGAGGACCTGCCGACGATGCTCGTCCAGCGCCTCCGGTGGGCGCAGGGCACCATGCAGGTGTTCTTCCGCGAGAACCCCCTGGTGCAGAAGGGCCTGTCGTTCGGGCAGCGGCTCATGTACTTCTCGACCATGTGGAGCTACCTGTCCGGGTTCGCGGCCGTCGTGTACATCGCCGCGCCGGTGCTCTGCCTGTCGTTCGGCGTCGTCCCGGTGCAGGCCTACAGCGTCGACTTCTTCGCGCGGCTCATCCCGTTCCTGGTGCTCAACCAGCTGCTCTTCTGGGTGGTCGCCGCGGGCAGGCCGACCTGGCGCGGGCAGCAGTACTCGCTCGCGCTGTTCCCGGTGTGGATCGAGAGCGTGACCAGTGCCTTCGAGAACGTGTTCCGCGGCAAGCCCCTCGGGTTCCGCGTGACCCCGAAGGTCCGCGACGACACCGAGTGGCAGCCCCGGTGGGACCTGGTCCGGCCGCAGTTGATCGCGATCGCGTCGCTCGTCGCCGCGCTGCTCATGATCGGCATCCGGTACCTCAGCGGGCAGGCGTCCGGGATCGCCCCCCTCGTCAACACCGCGTGGGTCGTCTTCGACCTCGTCATCTTCAGCATCGTCATCCGAGCGGTGCTGTACCGCGGACCAGCCCCCACCGGGCAGTCCAGCCACACCTCGAGCACCGCCGGAGGACCCCTGTGACCGCGTTCGACGTCCCCGCCGTCCCGACCAGCCTCGACACCGTGCAGGACCGCTTCGGCACCTGGTGGGAGAGCCTGGGCGTCGACGACGTCGCCCGCCGGTTCGCGCTCGAGACCGCGGTGGCGGAGATCGCGGCGAACATCGTCGAGCACACCGCGCGCCGCGACCAGCAGGAGGGGCGCCGGTACTCCGTGCAGCTCGAGGCCACGGACCAGGCCTTCACCGCGGTGCTCCGCGACAACGGGCTGCCCGTCGACATCGACCTCGCCGCGGTGACCATGGCGGACGTCGAGGCCGAGAGCGGCCGCGGCCTGGCGCTGGCGCTGGCCGCGCTCGACCGACTCGAGCACCGGCACGAGCACGGCCACAACGTCTGGACCCTGGTGTGCGAGCGGTGAGGGGACACCTCGTCCGCCTGATCGCCCTCCTCGTCACCGCCGGCACGCTGCTGCTCGGCGGCGTCGCGCCCGCACAGGCGGCGACCGGCCCGATCACCCCGCCCAGCGGGAAGGCCTGGTTCGGCCCGGACCTCGACTGGGGTGCCGACGCCCCCGACGGGTACGAGGGGCGCCTCGGTGCCACCCCCTCGACCTACGGCGTCGAGATCCAGTACCCGCTCGACCGCAGCGCCGAACGCCTGCTCCTCCGCTCGACCCGCGCGGCCGCGGCACAGGGCGCGACGCTCGTGGTCGGCCTCGAACCCGGGGTCGCCCTCGGGTCCCTGACCACCGCCGACGCCAACGGCACGAACGCCCTGTTCGAGCGGATCCACCGGCAGTACGGCACGCAGCTGCTCGTCCGGTTCGCCCCGCAGATGAACGGCACGTGGGTGCGGTGGGGCCAGCAGCCGACGCACTACGTGCGGGCGTTCCAGGCGCTCGCCGACGCGGTGCACACCGGTTCGTCCGACGCGGCCATGGTCTGGTCGCCGTCCTACGGTGCCGGCTACCCGTTCGGGGAGTCGGCCGGACGGCTCCGCGACCTGTCCGCCACCGACGTCCGACGCCTCGACACGAACGGCGACGGCGCGCTCACCGCCGCCGACGACCCGTACGGGCCGTACTGGCCGGGCGACGCCTCCGTCGACTGGGTCGGGCTGTCGATGTTCTCCTTCGGCAAGGGCGCGGCGACCCAGGCCGCCGGGCGCGACGTGCCGCTACGGACGAACGAGGTGCCCGCCGCCGACGAGGTCGAGGCCCGCTTCGACGAGCGCTGGGGCTACGACCAGCAGCAGCCGCAGACGTTCTCCGAGCGCTTCGCCGTCGGCCACGACCGCCCGATGCTGCTCGACACCGGCGCCCTGTACGACCACTCCCTGCGCGGTGCCGACGAGCTCGCGGTGAAGCAGGGCTGGTGGAACCAGGTGTTCACGGCGGTGCAGGACCGTCCGTACGTGCGGGGCGTGACCTTCGTCGAGACCAACCGGCGCGAGCCCGAGGCCGGCAACCGCCTGGCCGACTGGCGCGACACCGCCGACCGTGGCGTGGCGGCGTCCTTCCGCCGGGACCTCCTCGCCACCGACCGGTTCGTGACCGGCCCGGTCACAGCCGAGGTGACGCACCAGGACGGCGCCGCCGCGACGAACCAGCAGCTCGACACCGGCGGCGACCAGATGGCGTGGATCGTCTGGCTCGCGGTCGGTCTGGCCCTGGCGTTCCTGCTGAGCGGTGTCGTCGGCCGGCTCGTGCCGAGCTGGCGGTACCCGGACGACGGCAAGCCAGGACGCGACCTGCGCCTCGACCTGTTCCGCGGGTTCATCATCCTCGCGGTGGTCATCACCCACATCGAGATCGGCGGCCCGTACTCGTACCTGACGCTGCACGCGGTCGGGGCGATCACGGGCGCGGAGATGTTCGTGTTCCTGTCCGGCATGGTCCTCGGCATGACGTACCCGCTCGCGATCAAGCGGTCGGGCGAGTGGGCGGCGGCCGTCGGTGCGTGGAAGCGCGCGCGGAAGCAGTACCTCGTCACGCTCGTGGTGATCGCGGTGGTCTTCGCGCTGAGCTTCGTGCCGTTCCTGGACACGGACGCGATCACCACGTTCACCGACCGGGGGACCGGCACCGGTGGCGTCGGAGCCGAGGGACGCGTCTACGACCTCTACCCGAACGCCATGCAGCTCCTCGCGTACCCGCCGCCCTGGTACGCGATCCGGCAGTTCCTGCTGCTCGAGATGGGCCCGTGGCCGTTCAACATTATGGGGCTCTTCGTGGTGCTGAGCCTGTTCATCCCGCCCCTGCTCTGGGTGATCCGCCGGGGCTTCTGGTGGGCCGTGCTCGCCGGCAGCTGGGCGCTGTACGTGTTCCAGGCGTTCAATCCGGGCTTCCAGCCGCTGCACTCGCAGTTCGAGGCGGTGTTCCCGCTCCTCACCTGGCAGGTCGTCTTCACGCACGGACTGGTGCTCGGCTACTACCGACGCCAGATCGTCGGCGCGCTGACCGGCCGCCTCGGCAAGGTGCTCATCGGCGTCGGGGTCGTCGGCTACGCGGGCTTCCTGGTCTACGTCTGGGCCGCGGCGCAGTTCGGGTTCACGCCCGTGCCGTTACCGGCGTCGATGTACGACCAGCTCTACAACACGGCGTACCAGCGCGTGGACCTGCAGTGGGGACGCCTGGTCGACATCGCCTTCTTCGCGATCGTGTCCTACGCGCTGCTCACCGTGTTCTGGAAGCCGATCAACGCATGCCTCGGCTGGCTGTGGATCCCGATCGGGCAGGCCAGCCTCTACGTGTTCGTCTGGCAGGTGTTCTTCGCGCTGGCGATCGCGTCGATCCCCGGCGTCGACTGGAGCAACGGCTGGATCGGGTTCGCCGTCCACTCGGCCCTGATCCTGCTGGTCTGGGTGATGATCCGCCGCAAGTTCCTGTTCAGCGTCATCCCCCGCTGACGCGGGTCCTTCCCCGCGTTGCAGGTCGTGCCCCCGCGGGTCCTTCCCTGCGTTGCAGGTCGATTCGCGCGTAGGGGGTCGGAACTTCCGACCCCCTACGCGCGATTCCACTTGCCAGCCGGCACCGCGACGGACTGGAGGCTCGGTACCAGCTGGCACCGAGCCTCCAGTCCGTCAGGTGCGCGTCAGCGCGTCGCGAGCGGCGTCGGGTCCACCGGGTCCGGCGGCACCGGGAGCGACCCGCGGATCTGGTTCTGTGCCTGGCAGTCGCTCGTGCAGTTCGTCGCCCCGGCGCTCAGCTCGATCGCGTCCTCGCCGAGCACACCACCGAGGCGACCACCGGGCTGGACGGTCCACGTCGTCGTGGTGGCCGTCTGCGACGTCTTCGTCGCGACCTGCGGGCTGTCCTTGCCGAGGAGCATCTGGTGCGCCCCGCTGCCCGAGGTCACCGCGGGGGTGCCGTCACCGAAGTTGATCTTCCCGGTGTACGGGTTCGTGAAGTAGAAGAGCCCGGCACCGAGGGTGTGCGTGAAGGTGACCGGAGCGGCGAACTCGGTCTCCATCTGGAAGATCCCACCCTGCGCGCCGTCCTTCGCCTGGATCTTGAACTTGCCGGCGCCGGTGCTGAAGATCGCGACGAGGGTGTCGTCCTTGACCTCGAGCGAGGACAGCTTCGTCCCGGCGAGCTGCGCGGCGGTCAGCGACGGCACCTTGGACGCGAACACGACGGTCGGCTTCGTCACCATGCGCTGCGTGTCCGCGGCACCGGTCAGCGTGTAGTCGTACACGCCCAGGTCGGCGACTCGGACGTCGAAGCCGTTGTGCTTGCCGCGCACCGCGATCGTGCCGGAGACTGCGGTGTCCTTGAGCTTGTACTCCTTGCCGACGGCCGGGTTCGTGGTGGAGCCGTTGACGGTGACGGCGTAGTCCCCGCCGGTCGAGGTCTTGCCGGACGCCTGTGCCGGGGCGACCCCGACGAGGGCGACGGCCGTGACGGCGAGCGCGGTGATCGTGGCGGCGATGCCGATGGTGTGTCGGCCGGTCGCCCGGCGTCGTTCGCGGGTGGTGTCCATGGTGTGCCTCCTGGTCTGCGGTGGCGGTTCGCCTCCTCGGCACGATCGTCGCCGGTCCGCCCGGCGACCACCATCGGACCTTGGTACTAGTACCCGCTCACCAGCCGTGGTCCCGTGCCCAGAGCGCCGCACTCGTGCGGTCGGCGACGCCGATGCGCCGGAAGACGCTGCCGACGTGGACCTTCACGGTGCGTTCGGCGATGCCGAGCTCGGTGGCGATCTGCCGGTTCGACAGCCCGCGAGCCAGGCGGACCAGCACGTCCCGCTCCCGCGGGGGCATCGCCGGCGCGGTGTCGTGCGCGGCGGCACGTGCCGGGTCTGCTGGCAGCAGGCCGTGCGCGACGCGGGGGTCGATCGGTGCCTCGTCCCGTGCCGTGGCCCGGACGCCCCGCACGACGTCGTCCGGGTCCGCGTCCTTCAACAGGTACCCGGTGGCACCGGCGACCAGGGCGGCGCGGACCCGCTCGTCGTCCGCGAACGTCGTCAGCACGAGCACCCGGGCGCCGGGCACCCGCGCACGCAGAGCCCGCGTCGCCGCCACCCCGCCGGCGCCGGGCATCGACAGGTCCATCACGACGACGTCGGGCAGCAGCACGGCAGCGAGTTCGACGGCGTCCTCGCCGGTGGCCGCCTCGCCGACGACCTCGCAGTCGTCGGTCGTGTCGAGCACGGCACGCAGCCCGTTCCGCACCAGGGCGTGGTCGTCGACGAGGAGCACCCTCACCATCCTGTGCCCCCTGCTGGGATCGCGAGCTCCCACCGCGTGCCGGTGCCCGGCGCGGTCCGCAGGCGGAGGGAGCCACCGGCGTCCTCCGCGATCTGCCGCAGCAGCGTCGTACCGAGGTGGCCGCTCCGCGTGGTCGACAGGACGGCGTCCGGGTCGAACCCGACGCCGTCGTCCGCGACCACCACGACGAGGTCCTCGCCGGTCCGACGGACGACGACCTCCACCGCCGAGGCCGCCGCGTGCCGGACCGTGTTGGCGACGGACTCGCGGACGAACCGCACCGTCGCGAGCAGCGCGGCGGGAGCGGCCTCGATCGTCGCCGGCACGTCGATGACCACGCGCACGCCAGCAGCCCGACCCCGAGCCGTGGCGTCGTCGAGCGCCGCCACGAGCCCCTGCCGGTCGGGGACCGGCGGCTGGATCGCGGACATCGAGGAGCGCAGGGTCGACACGGCCGCCCGGAGTGTCGTCGCGGACTCGTCGAGCACGGCAGCCCCTGCGCCGGTCGTGGTCCGCGCTGCGGCGCCGAGCGACAGGGCGAGCCCTGCGATGTCCTGCACCGGCCCGTCGTGCAGGTCTGCCGCGAGGCGACGACGCTCAGCGGTCTCCGCGTCGAGCGCCCGCACGAGCAGGCGCTCCCGCTCCCGCTGTCCGGCCCGCAGCCGGAGCAGCAGCCACAGCACGACGGGCAGGAGCAGTGCGATGCCGACCGCGACCGTGCCGAAGGCCAGGGTGGCGAACGCGGACCTGAGCGATGCGGCGCTGGCCAGCACGGAGTCGTAGGGGTAGTAGACCTCGAGCAGCAGCGGTGCGCCCGACGGCGTGTGCACCGCCTGGTACGCCTCGAGCAGCCGCCCCTGACCGCCTTCGTAGCGGTTCTCCGGCTCGGTGAGGTCGGACACCTCGGCATCGGACCGGTCGGTCTCGAGCGCCTCGAGGTCGTCCTCGGACAGGGCGAACCGCTGTCCGACCAGCCGCGGTTCGTCGGACCACAGCACGGTGCCGTCGGCGGCCCAGAGCTTCACGCGGACGGCGGCGCTCGCCGCGGTCACGCCCTGGACGGCGCGGGCGAGCTCCTCCGCTGCCGCCGCTCGGCGGTCGGCTGGTGCGTCGCGGTCCGCCAGGTCGTCGAGCAGCGCGGGTTGGACCACCGAGCGCGCGACGGCCGCGGTGTCGTCGGTGGCGTCCTCGACTGCGAAGCGTTCCGCGGTGCGCTGCGACACGAGGGTCCCGACCGTGGCCACCGCAGCGCCGCCGAGCAGGGCGACGAGGACGACGCCCGCCAGGACCCGGCCCCACGGGGTGCTGCGCGCGGGGCGACGGCGGGCGTCGGGAGCGACGACGAGGACGCTGCCGTCGTCGGGGACGCGGGGGTCGGTCGTCGACGCTGCTCGGGGCACGTGGTCACCGTAGCCGCGCGCAGGCGGTCGGGCTGCGCGGTGCGGGCCGATTCCCGCGTGGCAGGTCAGATCGCGCGCAGGAGGTCGAAACGCGCGTAGGGGTTCGGAAGTTCCGACCCCCTACGCGCGAAACGACTCGCCAACCGGCACCGAGTTCGGACTGGAGGCTCCCCACCGGCTGGTGGGGAGCCTCCAGTCCGTCAGACGCGCGTCAGCGCGCCCATCTCGGTGGCGACGACGCGCAGCGTGGCGGCGAGCTCGTCGCTGTCCGCGACCGTGGTGCGCTGCGCCAGCTCGATGAGGGCGGCCATCACGAGGGTGACGGCGGTCCTGGCGGTCTGTCGGTCGGTGCGCTCGGCGGCGACCTCGATGACGGCGGCGCGGACGGCGGCCATCCAGTCGAGCATCGTCGGCATGACCTCGGGGTGCCGTTCGACGAGGTCACGGGCGCGGTGCCGGTCCTGGGGGAGTGCCACGGTGTGTCCGACGAGGTCGCACAGGTCGGACACCAGGGGGCCGTCCGAGGCGAGGAACCGCGCTCGGACGGCCGGCGGCACGGAGTTCGGCGGGAAGCCGAGCGCCGCGTCGGCCTTCGACGGGAAGTAGTTGAAGAAGGTCCGCGGGGAGACGTCCGCCTCGGCGCAGATCTGCTCGACGGTGACCCCGCCGAGGCCCTGCTCACCGACGAGCCGGAGTGCGGCGTCGTGGATGGCCTGGCGGGTCTGCTGCTTCTTCCGCTCGCGGAGGGAGGCGCAGGGCTCCGCGCCGGTGGGCAGTGCGGTGGGGGTCACGTTCTCGTCCCTGGTGGAGGGGTCCTGCGCCGGGAAGGGGACACGGCGCAGGACCCGGTCGGTCACCGACGGGTGGTCGGGGTGGAGCCGGTCATCGGACCGGTGAAGGACCCCGCCTCGGCCGCGGCGAGACCGGCGTCGGCCTCGAGCTGGGCTTCGGCGGAGACGTCGGCGCGCTCCTGCAGGGCCGAGCGCTGGCGCAGCGGCGGGACCTTGAAGAACCAGCTGAGGACGAACGCCAGCAGGATGACCCCGAGGCCGACCCAGTAGATCGTCACGGACGAGGCGTTGAAGCCGGCCATGAACGGCCGCGTCAGCGCACTGTCGGCACCGGTGAGGAACGAGGTGTCGTTGGTGCTCGACGCACCCGAGTCGCCCTTCGCGGAGCCGTTGAGCTCCTTGACGATCGACGGGACGGCCTGGTCGACGTAGTAGGCACGCTGGTCCGGGTCCGACCAGTCGACGGCCAGGCCGCCGTTCTCGACCGTGGCGTGTGCCTGGTCGGCGGCCTGCTCGAGTGCGGCGTCCTCGGCTGCGGGCAGCGCGGCCGAGACCTGCTGGTCGATGACGCCCTGTGCGGCAGCGGCGGGGACGGTGCCCGCGGCGACCTGCTGCTGGACGGCGGCGGTGACCTGCTGGGTCACGGCCTGGTCGGCTGCCTGCTTCGCCGCTGCCGTGCCGTCGGCGAGGCCGGACTCGACCTGCTGGCGGAGCGGGGTGACGATCGGGTCCCAGATCTGGTCCATCACGCCGGCGTTCCGCGGGGCGGTGGCGACGGCCGGGTTGAGCGCGGCGTCGAGACCGTCGGTCAGGTTGCCCTTGTCCGCGGTGGCGCTGAGGATGTTGGCCGGCATCACCGAGAACAGGATCGAGAGCAGCACGGCGGTGCCGAGCGTGCCGCCGATCTGGCGGAAGAAGGTCGCCGAGCTGGTCGCGACGCCCATGTCCTTCGCCTCGACGGAGCCCTGCGACGCCAGCGTCAGCGACTGCAGCACGGAACCGAGGCCGAGTCCGATGAGGAACATGCCGATCATCAGGAACCAGAGCGGCTTGTCGATGGACATGAACGTCAGGACGACGTAGCCCATCGACACCAGGGCCGTGCCGATGACCGGGAAGATGCGGTAGCGGCCCACCCGGGCGACGATCTGCCCGGAGGTGATGGACGCGATCATCAGGCCACCGACCAGGGGCAGCGTGGCGAAGCCGGACTCGGTGGGGCTGAGCCCGACGACGATCTGCAGGTACAGCGGGATGGTCAGCATCGCGCCGAACATCGCGAACCCGACCAGGAACCCGATGACCGTGGCCATCGAGAACGTGCCCGAGCGGAAGAGCTTGAGCGGGATGATCGCCGCGTCGCCCATCTTCGACTCGATGGCGAGCAGGGCGACCAGGCCGACGACACCGATCACGTAGCAGGCGATGGCGGCTGCGGAGCCCCAGCCCCAGATGCGGCCCTGCTCGGCGACGAGCAGCAGCGGCACGAGCGTGACGATGACCGCCGTGGCGCCCCACCAGTCGACGCGCGGCTTGGCGGTGGCGTCGTGCACCTTGGGCAGGTGCAGGAAGACGATGACCATGAGGAGCGCGGCGATGCCGATCGGCACGTTGATCAGGAGCACCCAGCGCCAGCCGGTGATGAAGAGGATCTCGCTCGTGCCGGCGAGCAGGCCGCCGATGAGCGGGCCGATGACGCTCGAGATGCCGAACACGGCCAGGAAGTAGCCCTGGTACTTCGCGCGCTCACGCGGAGCGAGGATGTCGCCCATGATCGCGAGCGGCAGCGACATCAGCGCGCCGGCACCGATGCCCTGCACGGCGCGGAAGCCGGCGAGCATGAGCATCGACGTGGACATCGACGACAGCACGGCGCCGAGGATGAAGACCACGATGCCGAAGATGTAGAGCGGACGGCGGCCGAAGATGTCGGAGAGCTTGCCGTAGATCGGCGTCGCGATGGTCGACGTGATGAGGTACGCCGTCGTGACCCAGGCCTGCTGGTCGAGCCCGTGCAGGTCGTCGCCGATGGTGCGGATGGCGGTGCCGAACACGGTCTGGCCGAGCGAGGACAGGAACATGCCGGCCATCAGGCCGTAGATGACGAGCAGGATCTGGCGGTGCGTCATGAGCGGCTGCCCGGAGCCGGGGGTGCCGGCTGCAGAGGCGTCGTGACGTCCGCGCTGCACCGGTGCGGTGGCGGTTGACATGGGTTCCTTCGGTTCGATCGGTGGGGCGGCTGCTCGGGAGACCGGACGCACCGTCGCGCGGACCCGTGGGGTGGGCGCCGGCACCGTTCTCGACCTTGCAGCGAGTGCAAAGTTACACTAGATGCTTCCAGCAAGCAACTAATTGTCGCCGTAGGCTGGGCACGTGACGGACGACCAGTCAGGTGCCACGCGCGGCGACTCCGAGCGCGCGCTCCGGCAGCAGCTCGACCGGCTCTGGGTGCGGCAGGCGCTGCGTTCCGTGCTCATCGAGGACCGGGGCGGGCTCGACGCGACGGCGCGGGTGATCCTGCGCGCGGTCGAACGGCTCGGGCCGGTGCGCTCCACCGTCGTCGCTGAACTCACCGGGCTGTCGCGTCCGGTGGTGAGCCGTCGCGTGACGTCGCTCGTCGCGGCGGGGCACCTGGCGAGCACGACCGACCCCGGGGACGGCCGCGCGAGCCTGCTCGAGGTCGCTCCCGCCGGGCAGCGCCTGCTCGACGTGCTCGACGCGCACGGGGACGAGGTCTTCGACGAGCTCATCGAGGTGTTCCCCGACGACGACCTGCGGGCGCTGTCGGCGCTGCTCGCGCGGCTGAACGACCGCGCGGACGAGGTCCTCGGCGCCACCGTCCGCTCGCGCTGACGCCCCGGCCGACGCCCCAGCCGCGCGAGACACCCCGGCCGCGCGAGACACCCCCGTCTCGCCGAGGTACTGCGTGGCGAGACACCCCTGTCTGCGCGAGACGCCTCCGTCTCGCCGAGGTACTGCGTGGCGAGACACCCCTGTCTGCGCGAGACGCCTCCGTCTCGCCGAGGTCCTGCGTGGCGAGACACCCCTGTCTGCGCGAGACGCCTCCGACCTGCCGAGACGCCACCGTTTTCCGCGGCGTCTCGAGGACTTGGCGGCGTCTCGTCAAGACACCGGTGTCTCGCGCACGACGAAGCCCGAAGCCCGAAGCCCGCGTCCCTGCGCCCGTCAGCGTGAGACGCGCACCCCTCACGGCAGGATCGCGTCGATGTACCCGCCGTCCACCCGCACCGCAGCACCCGTCGTGGCCGACGCCAGCGGCGACGCCAGGTACACCACCATGTTCGCGATCTCCGACGGCTCGATCAGCCGCTGCAGCAGCGACTGCGGTCGGTGCTCCTTCATGAACTCCCGCTGCGCCTCGTCCCACGACAGGTCGTCCCCGACGAGCTCGCGCACGAAGGTCTCGACACCACCCGTGTGCGTCGGCCCCGCCAGGACGTTGTTCACGGTGACGCCGGTGCCGGCCGCCGCCTTCGCGAACCCGCGTGACACCCCGAGCAGCGCCGTCTTGGTCATGCCGTAGTGGATCATCTCCGCCGGGGTGACGACGGCCGAGTCGCTGCCGATGAACAGGACGCGACCCCAGCCGGAGGACGTCATCGCGGGCAGGTACTGCCGCGTCAGGCGGACGCCGACCATGACGTTCACCTCGAAGTACCGGCGCCACTCGTCGTCCTCGATGCTCAGCGGGTCGGCACTGCCGAACACCCCGAGGTTGTTGACGAGCACGTCGACCCGGGGCAGTGCCGCGAACAGCGTCGCCGCGCCCTCGTCCGTCGCCAGGTCGGCAGCGACGCCGCGCACCGACGCGTCGGGCACGGCCTCGCGGACGGCGTCGACGCCCCGCGTGGTGCTCTCCTCGGATCGGCCGTTCACCACGACGGAGGCACCAGCCGATGCGAGACCGGTGGCGATCGCCAGGCCGATGCCCTGGGCGGATCCGGTCACGAGGGCGGTCTTGCCACTGAGGTCGATCTGCACGGGAGCTCCTTGGGTCGTGGGTGGACCTCCATCGTCCCGCGTCGTCCGCCCTGCCGCACCCCGTGACGGACGGGAGGCTCGGTGCCAGCTGGCACCGAGCCTCCCGTCCGTCCCGTGCTGACGGAGCAACTGGTGACGGATCAGCCGGCGGCCACCGCACTCGTCAACGCGCTGCGGACGGAACCCCATGCCGCCAGGCGCTCGCGCACCGCGTCGTGCCGCTCCGCGGCCAACGCGTCGGTGTGCGCCTGCTCGAGCACCTCGTCGATGACGATGCGGGTGCCGGTCCGGGTGGAGCGGATCGCGGCCTCGACCATCGCGAGGCTCATGATGTTCGTGTGCACCTCGCCGTCCGGCGTGACGCCGGTGCGGAGTGCACGGACGAAGGACGTCAGCGCACCGCCGATCTCCGTCCCGACGCCCGGGGCGGCCTCGGGGGAGCCGGGCGTGCCGTCGCGGTCGCTCGACGGGTCGTGGTCGCCGTCCCACAGCGCGGTGCCGGCGGCGCCCGAGGCTCGCCAGTCGCCGTTCCACGAGGTCTCGGCGCCAGGTGCGCACCAGGAGCCGTCGTAGACGTAGCGGACGTCGCCCTCGAACGTGAAGACCGCCGCGGCCGCCGCGTCGCCGCGGTACCAGGACCACGAGGGGTTGTACGACTCGCAGTAGACCGACACCGGGTCCCGTTCGAGCACGTAGCGGGCCGAGTCGAACGGGTGGATGGCCATGTCGAGGAGCAAGACGTCGTCCATCTCCTCGCGGAAGCCGCCGAAGTGCGGGGCCTTCGCGAACCGGGTGCTCAGCGTGCCGAGGTCGCCGAGGTCGCGGACGTGCTGCCGGAACGCGACGAGCTGGTCGTTGTAGCGCCGTGACTGCGACACCATGAACAGCTCGCCGGTGGCCTCGGCCGCCGCGGCCAGGGAGAGCGCCTCGGCGACGGTCTGCGCGGCGGGCTTCTCGCCGAGCACCGGGAGGCCGGCGTGCAGGGCCTCGAGCGTGATCGGGTGGTGGGCGACGGGCACGGTGATGTCGAGCACGGCCTCGGCGCCGGTCTCGGCGGCCAGGGCGGTCAGGCTCGTGCCCACCGGGATCCCGGGGTCGCCGGCCAGCTCGGCACCGGCCCGGGCGACGTCGAGGTCCAGGTCGACGATGCCGACGAGCTCGACGTCCGGGTCGGCGGCGACGGTGCTGAGCCAGGCGCGGCCCATCCCGCCGGCGCCGACCTGGACGACGCGGAGGGCGGTCACGCGCGGACCTCGTCCTCGACGGGGGCGTCGTCGAACGGGCCGCGGTAGTGCTGGCCGTCGAAGTACTCGCCGAGGTCGTAGCGGCGCAGCGTCGGGATCTCCCGCTCGCGCTCGGGCCGTGCCCACTCGGTGGCGTTCGCGATCACCCGGCGGACGTCGGGGTGGTGGTACACGGGGAAGTCCTGGTCACCGGGGGAGAAGTAGAAGATCTTCCCCAGGCCGCGGCGGTACGTCATGCCGCTCCGGAACACCTCGCCGCCGGTGAAGCCCGAGATGAAGACCAGCTCGTCGGGGGTCGGCACGTCGAAGTACTCGCCGTACATCTCCTGCTCGGGGATGACGATCGGGTTCGGGACGCCGCGCGTGATGGGGTGCTGCGGGTTCACGGTCCAGACGAGTTCCTGGTCGTGCTCGCTGCGCCACCGGAGCGTGCAGGTCGTGCCCATCAGCTTGCCGAAGATCTTCGACCAGTGGCCCGAGTGCAGGACGATCAGGCCCATGCCGGACAGCACGTGCTTGTGCACGCGGTCGACCACGGCGTCGTCGACGTCCTGGTGGGCGGCGTGGCCCCACCAGGTGAGGACGTCGGTCTGGGCGAGGACCTCGTCGGTCAGGCCGTGCTCGGGGTCCTGCATGGTCGCGGTGCGGACGACCGCGTCGGGCAGGTTCTCGCGGATGCCGTCGGCGATCGCGCCGTGCATGCCGTCGGGGTACCGCTCGGCGACGTGCTGTTCGACCTGCTCGTGGACGTTCTCGCCCCAGACGGTGATGCGGAGCGGTGTGGTGGTCGTGTCGCTCATGTGGTTGGTTCTTCTTCCCTGGTCGGGGTGGTGTCGTTCGGATGTGTGGGTCACTTGACGGCTCCGCCGAGGGCGCCGGCGGAGATGTACCGCTGCGCGAAGATCAGCAGCACGGCGGCCGGCAGCGACGCCAGCACGCTCGTCGCCATCACGGGCCCCCAGTCGGTGACGTTCGACCCGATGTAGTTGTAGATGCCGAGCGTGATCGGGCGGACGGCCGTCGTCGAGGTCAGCGTGAGGGCGATGAGGAAGTCGCCCCAGGCGCCGAGGAACGTGAACAGCGCCGCGGTGACGATGGCGTTCCGGCTGATCGGGACCACGATCGACACGAACGCCCGGAAGTCGCTCGCCCCGTCGACCAGGGCCGCCTCGACCAGGCTCGGCGGGATCGACTCCATGAAGGCGCGCATCAGCAGGATGGCGAACGGCACCTGCACGGCGCTGTCGGCGAGGATCAGGCCGATGTAGCTGTTCAGGAGCCCCACGTTGTTGAACAGCGTGTACAGGGCGTTCGCGATGACGATCGCCGGGATCATCTGCGTGATGAGCAGCACGAGCAGGAACACCCGCGTGCCGCGCATCCGGAACCGGGCCAGGCCGTACGCCGCCGGGGTGGCGACGACGAGCGTCAGGACGACGGTCCCGAGGCTGATCACCATGCTCGAGACGAAGTTCTGGCCCTGCTGCTCGAGTGCCGCGCGGTAGCCGGCGAGGGTCGGCGCCAACGGGAACCACGTCGCCGTGGCAGCGCCCGAGGTGGCCTGGAAGCTCGTGTTCACCATCCAGTAGACGGGGAACACCATGATCGCGAGGAACACGATCCCGAGGACCGTCAGCGGGATGCCCCGCTTGCCGCGCGGTCGTGGGACCTTCGCGCCGCGCCTGGTCGTGATCGCGCGGGTCGCGGTGACGGTCTGGTTCACGATGCCGACGCTCATTCGTCGACCGCCTTCCGGGAGATCGCGATGTAGACCATCGCGAAGACGAACGAGACGACGATCAGGACGTTGCTGACCGCGGCTCCGATGCCGAACTGGAAGTTGATGAAGGACTGGTGGTACGCGTTGGTCGCCAGCGTCTGGGTCGAGTTCGCCGGCCCGCCGCCGGTGAGCCCGAGGATGATGTCCACGACCTTCAACGTGTAGACCACGCCGAGGACGATCACGACGCTCACCACCGACCGGATGCTCGGCCAGGTGATGTACCGGAAGGCCTTGATGCCCGTGGCGCCGTCGAGCGACGCGGCCTCGTAGAGCTCGGGCGGGACGGACTGCAGCCCGCTGTACAGGATCGTCGTGTTGAACGGGATGCCGAGCCACACGTTCACGCCGATGACGGCGATCAGCGCCAGGCTCGGGCTGACGAGCCATGGAACGGGGGCGATCCCGACCACGCCGAGGAGCTGGTTGAGCGCACCGCTGTCCTGGTCGAGCAGCCACTTCCACACCGCGCTCGAGGCGATGAGGGGGAGCAGCCACGGCAGCAGCAGGAGTCCGCGCAGGAAGCCCGACAGCGGGAAGTGGCGGCGGAAGAACAGCGCCAGGCTCAGCCCGATGACGAACTGCAGGACGATCGAGCCGGCCGTGAACAGGGCGGTGTTCACGACACTCGTCGCGAACACGGAGCTCTGGAAGACCGCGATGTAGTTGCTCAGGCCGACCCAGGGGGCCTCGCCCGTGAAGAAGGTCTTCGTCGTGTAGTCCTGGAAGGACATCACGATGTTCTTGGCCACCGGGTAGCCGAAGAACACCGCGACGAACAGGGCTGCCGGGACCACGAAGAGCCACCGGGTCATGCCGGCCCGCATGCGCGCTCGCCGCTGGCCGGGTCGTGGGGGGACCACGGGCACCTGGGTCCGTGGTCGGGTCTGTGTTGAGGCGCTCACGCCGGTTCCTCTCGTTCACCACCGGGGGAGTCGGCCGGACGGCCGGCTCCCACGTTCACCACCGGAGGGGGAGCCGGCCGGACGACCGGCTCCCCGCGGTGGGGGTCGACCGGACGGCCGACCCCCGCCGCACTACTGGCTCTGCGACTGCGCCTGCTTGAGCGCTGCCTCGGGGTCGGCCTTGCCGGTGAGGGCGAGCTGGACGGCGGTGTAGATCTTCGTCGCGGCCTTGGGCCAGTCGGGTCCGAGCTCACCCGTGCGGGCACGAGCGGTCTTCACCGTGGTGACGAAGGAGGCGACCTCGGGGTGGTCGGTGGCCCAGGCGGCGCCGGCCTCGATGTTCGTCGGGACGTTGCCGGTGGTGCCGGCGATGACCTTCTGCATCTTCACCGAGTTCAGGCAGCCGACGAACTTGCCGGCGAGCGTCATGGTGTCCTTGTTGCCGGTCTGCGGGACGGTGAACGCCTCGCCACCGAGCGGTGCGACGGTGGCGTCCCCGGTGCGGGTCGGGATCGGGACGCTGTCGAACTCCAGGTTCTTCGCGGCGTTCAGCGCGGGGAGCTGCCACGGGCCGTTGATCATCATGGCGGCCTTGCCGGCGATGAACTGGCTGTTCACGTCGGCCTGCGCCCAGTTGATCGAGCTCTTCGACATCGAGCCGTCGTTCTGCAGGCCCTCGACGAACTGCAGGGCCTGCGCGGCCTCGGGGGTGGCGATGTCCTTCTCGTCCCCGCCGTTCGACCAGAACATCGGCAGGAACTGCCAGGTGCCCTCGTAGGTGTTGATGTTGCTCATCGCGAAGCCGTAGGTCGACCCCTTCGTGAGCTTCTTGGCGGCCGCCTGCAGCTCGTCCCACGTCTTGGGCGGCTGGACGCCGGCATCGGCGAGGAGCTTCTTGTTGTAGTAGAGCGCGATCGAGTTCGTCGCCGGCTGCAGCCCGTAGAGCTTGCCCTTGTACGTGTTCGCCGCCTTGACGCCGGGGACGTCACCGCTGGCGTCGAGGCCGTAGTCACCGAGGTCGGACAGGGCACCGGAGGCGGCGATCTGCTGCACGTCGGGGTTGTCGAGCATGAGCACGTCGGGCAGCGACCGGGACGATGCCTGCTGCAGCACCTTCGCGATCAGGCCGGCACCGGCGACGTGGTTGATGGTGAGCTTCGCGTCCACCGTCTTGGCGCACTGCTTGTAGATCGGGTTGTAGTTCGCCGCGTAGTAGTCCTCGATCGTGAGGGTCTTGCCACCGGAGGACGCGGCGCCGCTGCCGGAGCATCCGGTGAGGACGAGCGGGATCGCGGCGACCACCGCGACGGCGCCGACGAGGGCGCGGATCCTGCGTGACGTGGAGGGGAGGCTGGGCTTCATTGCATAGCTCTTCTCGTTGACGGGTGCTTGGGGTGAGGCACGCGTCGCCGACGCTCGGGACGTCGTCGTCGCGGGTCTTCTTGAGGCGAGAAGCTAACAGATAAGCGCTTTGCCTGTAAAGCGCTTTTCTGGAACCGGACGCCGCTAAGCTGGGAACGTCTCAGTTCGATGTCGGTACGACCTCGGCCTGGTCCAGACCACGACCCCGAGAGCAGGAACCGCCTTGGCCACGATGCAGCAGGTCGCCGACCGCGCCGGCGTCTCCATCGCCACCGTCTCCTTCGTGGTCAACGGCACGAAGTACGTGACCCCGGCGACGACCGCCCGGGTCAAGGCAGCGATGCGCGACCTGAAGTTCCGCAACAACGTGGTCGCACGGGCGCTCGCGTCACGCCGCACCCGGATCATCGCGCTGCTGTTCCCGACCACCGGCAACCGGTTCAGCCCCACCACGTCCGAGTTCTTCATGGCCGCGGCCGAGCGGGCGTCCGAGCGCGGCTACCACCTGGTGCTCTGGCCGGTCGACCCCGCGGGCGACGACCTCGACGACCTCGTCTCCGGTGGGCTCGTCGACGGCGTGGTGCTCATGGAGGTGCGCATGGACGACCCTCGGGTGGCCAAGCTCTCCGAACTCGACGTCCCCTTCACGCTCATCGGCCGCACGCGGGACAGCAGCGGGCTACCGTACGTCGACATCGACTTCGAGACGACGATCGAGGACAGCCTCGACCACCTCGAGGAGCTCGGGCACCGCCACTTCGGCCTCGTGCTCGAGGACCTCGCGGGCACCCCGATGGACGGCTACGCGCCACACCTCCGGGTCGAGGACACCTTCGAGCGCTCGATCGCCGACCGCGGCCTCACCGGCACCGTCGTGTACGCCGAGAGCGGGAGCGAGGGTGGTCGGGAGGCCGCGCGGAAGCTCCTGGAGGCCGCACCCGACGTCACCGCGGTGCTCATCATGAAGGACGACTCGTCCGCCGGCCTGCTGGTGGGGCTGTACGCCGCGGGGCGCCGGATCCCCGAGGACGTCTCCGTGCTCAGCATCGCGTCGTCCGGTGCCGCGGGGGACCAGCACTACCCGCGGCTCTCCACGATGGTCGCGCCCGGCCGTGAGCTCGGCACGCGGGCCGCCGACGCCCTCATCGAGCAGCTCGACGGCACCTCGGCGGACCTCCCGCACTTCCTGCTGCCGTGTGTCCTCCGCCCCGCGGAGTCCACGGCCGCGGCCCCGCAGTCCGCCTGACCCGCGCACGCTTCGGACGGGAGGCTCGGGGTCAGGCCGCCACGAGCCTCCCGTCCGTCGCGGTGCGCGTTCGCACCCATCGCACCCGCGATGGCAGGTGGTTCCGCGCGTTGTCGGTCGGAAGATGCGACCTCCTACGCGCGGTTCGACCCCCTACGCGGGGATCGACCCGCTGCGCGCGATTCGACTCCCGAGGTGCGTGGCGACCTCCTCCGCAGGGAACGACCCACCACGCACGAGAGCGGCGCGACACCTTCGGGGGATGTCGCGCCGCTCTCGTGCGTGCAGCGTCAGCGCTGGCGCGCCGTGTCGGTGAACAGGTCGTCGAAGACCGTCTGGTCCTCGGTCGGCTGTTCCCCGAACTTCCACTTCCGTCGCATCCGTCGGAAGGTCGTGATGCGGACCGGGTCGATGCCCGGCTCGGTGTCGTAGTTGCTCACAGCGTCCTCCGTCCTGATCCGTCCCCAGGTGTTCCCACCGGCTCAGACGCTACGACGGGGCCTCTTGCGATGCCCGGATTTAGGTAGAAGACTTATCCAACTGCGCTCCGCGGACATTGAACCAGGAGGTTCGTCCCGGCCCCTCTAACCTGCCGTTCAGGGGCTCGGGGCCCCGCCGTCGAGCGCCCGGACCACGCGGTCGATGATGCGGACGAACCGGGCCTTGTCGCGATCGGAGAAGGAGGACATCAGCTCGTGCAGGTGCTCGTTCGTGCTGTCCATCGCGGCGTGGTACTGCTCCCGACTGGTGTCCGTGAGCTCGATGAGACGGCTCCGACCGTCGTCCGGGTTCGGCCTGCGCAGCAGGTGACCCGACCGCTCCAGTCGGTCGACCGCACTGGTGACCGCCGGCCCGGTGATGCCGAGGTGCGAGGACAGGTCCTTCACCCGCACGGGGCGTCCGCCGGTCTCGGCGCGGGACACGTACTGCACGACGGTCAGGTCGACGCCCGCGATGCCCATGTGCTCGCGGAGCCGGTTCCGCAGTGCCGCCATCGAGGCATCGAGTCGCGTGAGCGCGGAGTCGAGGTCGAGCTCCAGGTCGCTGGCGGTCACCCGGTCTCCTCCGTGCGGTTCGGCTGCGCGTCACGTCACGCCCAGGTCAGGGCAACAGCGTATCCAGATAGCGAGGAGAACGTCACAGGCACCCCCGCGGCGTGGCGGGCGGCCCGCTGATGCCCGGATCGCACGACCACGCCGCATCGGTGGACCAGATCCGGATCGAGGTCACCGGACGCGACCCCGAGTCCGCCACTCGTGACCTCACCGCCGTCGGCGCGGGTCGACAGTGGACGTCGCGACGCACCGGCCCCGACTACTCGTACCGCTACACGGCGATCGGTGACAGCGAGGTGACGATCCGCCGCTCCCGGGTGCAGGGCTTCATCCGCGGCGTCGTCGACCCCGCGGACGACTACGTCGTGCAGTGGGTGACGGCCGGCTCCGTGGTCGTCGACGTCGACGGGGAGCGCGTCGACTCCCGCCGGGACGTCCCGACGCTCTACCCGACGGAGCGGGCCTTCGTCGTGGTCGGCAGTGACTCCGACCAGCGCCTGGTCCACTTGTCCCGCGCGATGGTCCACGACGTCGCCGTCGACCACCACGATGTCGGCGAGACACCACTGCGCTTCGACCGCCTCCGTGCGCCCGACGCGAGCGCGCTCCGCCGGTGGGGCGACGCGCTGGTCAGCCTGTCGCGGGCGCTCCGTGACGGAGTGGAGTCCCGGGCCTGGGCCGACGCGAAGCGTGCGGCGGCGGAGGCCTTCCTCGGGCTGTACCCACCGCGCTCGGACGCCCTGCCCGCGGAGCTGTCGCTGCCGAGGAACGCCCGGCTGCGCACGATGGTCGAGTACGTGCACGCGCACGTCCGCGAGGCCCTGACGGTCGGTGACCTCGCCGTCGTCGGGGAGCTCAGCGTGCGGAGCGTGCAGGAGTCCTTCGCGCGGGTGCTCGGCGTCTCGCCGCTGACCTACCTGCGCGAGGTCCGGCTCGAGCGCGTCCGGGACGACCTCCTCGAGCAGGACCCGCAGTCGGTGACGGTCGGCGACGTCGCGCGGCGGTGGGGGTTCGCGCACCTCGGTCGGTTCTCGGCCGCGTACTGGGAACGGTTCGGGGAGTACCCGAAGCAGACGCTACGGCGCTGAGGCGGGTCAGGCGGCGTCGACCCCTCTGACCTCGGTCGGCACGGCCGCGGTGCTCCGGCGCACGCGGAGGCTCGTCGTCATCCGCACGTGGTCGGGGCCGGGCTCGCCGCGGAGCATCGCGAGCAGCATGTCGACCGCCGCTGCGCCGAGCTCGGCCAGGGGCTGGGCGACCGTGGTGAGCGGCGGCGAGGTCATCGAGGCCTGCGGCACGTCGTCGAACCCGATCACGGAGAGCTCTTCCGGCACGCGGAGCCCGAGGTCCGCGGCGGCGCGCAGGACCCCCATCGCGGACGAGTCGTTCGCGGCGAACACGGCGGTGGGGCGGTCCGGCGCGGTGAGCAGCTCGCAGGCGACGGCCGTGGCCTGGTCCTCCTGGTAGTCGCCGGCGCGGACCAGGTCCTCGTCGACCGGGATGCCGGCGGCGGTCAGGGCCTCGCGGTACCCCGTCTCGCGGAGCTGTGCCGAGGCCAGGTCAGCACGCCCGTGGATGTGGGCGATCCGGGTGTGGCCGAGGGCGATGAGGTGCTCGACCGCGCTCCTGGCGCCACCGGCGTTGTCGGTGTCGACGGTGGCGTGGCCCTCGGGACCCGTGTGCGGGTCGATCGCGACGACGGGGATCGACGAGCTCGACAGCGCGGTGCTCGGCGTCACGACGATCGCGCCGTCGATGAGGGTTCCGGAGAGCCGGGAGAGCGAGCGGCGTTCCCACCCAGGCTGGCTCGCGCCGGTGACGAGGCCGGCGTACGCGAGGAGCTCGTACCCGGTGCCGATCGCCGCGCGCGAGACGCCGCGGAGCAGCTCGGTGGAGAACGGCTCGAACTCGGGGACCAGGATGCCGATCACGCCGGTGCGGGAGCTGCGGAGGCTCCTGGCGACGAGCGAGGTCTCGTAGCCGAGGCGCTCGACGACCTCCTGCACACGGAGCATCGTCGCCGAGGCCACGCCGTCGCGGTTGTTGATCACCTTCGACACCGTGGGGATGGACACCCCGGCAGCGCGCGCGACGTCGCCGATCGTCACGCGGTCATGGCCGCGATGCGCACCGACAGCGGTCTCCATGTGCTCACCGTACCGGTGTGCGGGCCCGGACGGGGGATCGCGGCTTGGTAAAGAAAACGTTATCGATATCGATTGACAAGGCGGTGGAGCGCCTGGCACGCTCTCTCGCAGCGGCAGTCGATGTCGCGCATGTCAACGACGACACCGAGGAGTTCCACGATGACGAGGAAGATCCGAGCCGCGGCAGCCATCGCGCTGATCGGGGCCACCGCACTGACGGCCGCAGGCTGTTCCGCGGGCAGTGACGCATCGAGTGGTGACGGCAAGGTCTCGATGACCTTCTGGCACAACTCGACCACCGGCCCGGGCAAGGCCTTCTGGGAGAAGACCGTCAAGGACTTCGAGCAGGCCAACCCGAAGGTCACGATCAAGATCCAGGCGATCCAGAACGAGGACCTGGACGGCAAGCTCCAGACGGCGCTGAACTCCGGTTCCGCTCCCGACGTGTTCCTGCAGCGCGGCGGCGGCAAGATGAACGCCATGGCCAAGGCCGGCCAGCTCATGGACATCACCAGCTCCATCGGCAAGAACGCCAAGACCGAGGTCAGCGCCGGTGCCTTCAAGGGCTACGAGCTCGACGGCAAGACCTACGCGATGCCGGTCGACGTGAACCCCGAGGGCATCTGGTACAGCCAGGACCTCTTCAAGCAGGCCGGCATCGAGGGCACGCCCACGACGATGGACGAGCTGAACGCCGACATCCAGAAGCTCAAGGACGCCGACATCCAGCCGGTGGCCGTGGGCGCGAAGGACGCCTGGCCCGCCGCGCACTGGTACTACAACTTCGCACTGCGTGCCTGCAGCGAGAAGACCCTGAACGGTGCCGCGAAGGACCTGAAGTTCACCGACAGCTGCTGGAAGCAGGCCGGTCAGGACACCAAGACGTTCTTCGACACGAAGCCCTTCAACGACGGCTACCTGACCACCGCCGCCCAGCAGGGTGCCGGCAGCTCGGCCGGCCTCGTCGCCAACCACAAGGCCGCCATGGAGCTCATGGGCGCGTGGGACCCGGGCGTGATCTCCTCGCTCACCCCGGACGCCAAGCCCCTCGCCGACCTCGGCTTCTTCCCCTTCCCGGAGATGTCCGGCGGCAAGGGTGAGCCCGGCTCCATGATGGGTGCCGTCGACGGGTACTCCTGCTCGGCCAAGGCGCCGAAGCAGGCGTGCACGGACTTCCTCAACTACATGACGACGAAGGACGTGCAGGAGCAGTACTACAAGGCGTTCAACGCGATCCCGGCGAACGAGTCGGCCCAGTCCGTCGTCACCGAGCCCTACCTGAAGACCGTCCTGACGGCCTACAACAAGGCGCCGTTCGTCTCGAACTACCTCGACACCCTCTACGGCCAGAACGTCGGCAACGCGCTCAACACCAGCGTCGTCGACCTGCTCGCCGGCAAGGGGTCCGTCAACGACATCGTGAAGACGGTCAACCAGGCCGCGGCGAAGGGCTGACCCGACCCATGGCCACCTCTGTCGCACCCCGTCCGTCCCGCTCCGGTGAGCTGGCGGACGCGGGACGCACCACCGGGGCCGACGGCGCACAGCCGTCGGCCCCGGCCGGCCGGCCCCGGAAGCGCCGGGTCGCCGACGTCCGCCAGCGGGTCGAGATCGCCCTGCTCGCCGGGCCGGCGACGATCATGTTCGTCGGCTTCGTCATCCTGCCCGTCGCCCTCGCGGCCTACTACGGCTTCTACAAGTGGCAGGGCTACGGCACCCCGACGGACTTCGTCGGGTTCGACAACTACAAGATCATCTTCACCGACCCCGACTTCCGGGGCGTGCTCTGGCACAACCTGTTCATCGTCATCGGGTCACTGCTCGTGCAGGGGCCGATCGCGATCATCCTCGCGCTGCTGCTGAACCAGCGCATCCGCGGCCGCGGGCTCATCCGCGTGCTGATCTTCCTGCCGTACGTCATCTCCGAGGTGATCGTCGGAACCGGGTGGAGCCTGATGCTCTCGAGCAGCGGGGCCGTCAACGACCTGCTGCAGACGCTCGGACTCGGTGGGCTGCGCAACGACTGGCTCTCGAACCCGGACATCGCGATCTGGACGCTCCTGGCGATCATCTCGTGGAAGTACATCGGCTTCGCGGTCATCCTGTTCCTGGCCGGCCTGCAGAGCATCCCCGAGGAGCTGTTCGAGGCCGCACAGCTCGACGGCGCCGGCTACTGGCAGATCCAGCGGCGCATCACGCTGCCGCTCCTCGGCCCGACGCTGCGCATCTGGGCGTTCCTGTCGATCATCGGCTCGCTGCAGCTGTTCGATCTCGTCTACATCATCTGGGGGCAGTACATCGCCTCGACTGCCGGCACCTCGACGATGGCGACGTACATGGTCGCCAACGGCCGCAACTCGGGCAACTACGGGTACGGCAACGCCGTGGCCGTGGTGATCTTCCTCATCTCGCTGGTGATCGCACTCGTCTACCAGCGGTTCGTCCTGCGTCGCGACACCGCCGGCGCTCTCACGGAGAAGGCCACACGATGACCGCCACCGCATCCATCATCGCGCCGAAGGGCCGCCGTGACCGCGGGCGCGGGGACTCCGGCCCGGTCCGCCGCGAACGGAACCTCGGCACGTACTTCATCGCGCTGCTGTTCATCGCGGTGTGCGTCGGCCCCGTCGCGTACATCGTGCTCGGCGGCTTCCGCACCAACGCGCAGATCACGTCGAGCCCGGCCGGCCTGCCCGCACCGTGGAACTTCGGCAACTACAGCGCCGTGCTCTCCAGCGGCGTGTTCTGGCAGGAGCTCGGCAACTCGCTGATCGCGGGCATCACGACCACCCTCGGCGTCGTCGTGCTCGGCCTGATGGTGAGCTTCGTGCTGGCCCGGTACCACTTCCGTGGTCGTGGCGCGCTGTACTCGCTGTTCGCCGCCGGCCTGATGTTCCCGATCACCGTCGCGATCACGCCGCTCTACCTGCTCGTGAAGGACCTCGGTCTCACGAACAGCCTTGCCGGTGTGATCCTGCCTCAGATCGCCTTCGGCCTGCCGACGACCGTCATCATCCTGGTGCCGTTCCTCAAGGCGATCCCCGACGAGCTCGAGGAGGCGGCCTCCATCGACGGCGCGAGCCGCCTCGGGTTCTTCTTCCGCATGGTCGTGCCGCTGTCGCTGCCCGGCGTCGTCACGACCGGCATCCTGGCGTTCATCGGCAGCTGGAACAGCTACATCCTGCCGCTGTTCATCCTCAACGACGCGTCGGCCTACACACTGCCGCTCGGGGTGCAGGCGTTCTCGTCGCAGTACTCCGTGGACACCGCCAGGGTCCTGGCGTTCACCTCGCTGTCGATGATCCCGGCGCTGGCGTTCTTCGCGGTGTTCCAGCGCCGCATCGTCGGTGGCCTGACGGGTGCGGTGAAGGGATGACCGCGACGGACGCGACCAACGTGACGGACGTGGCCCCGAGCCTCCAGGCCGGAGAGGACGGCGGGACCGCGCCCGCCCGCCGGGCGGAGGACCTGCTCGCCGCCATGACGCTCGAGGAGAAGACGGCGCAGCTCGTCGGCTACTGGCTCGACCAGAACGGGCTCGTCGCCCCGATGCAGGGCGAGATGACGAGCGGCACGCCCGAGGGGCCGACGGCGACGCTCGCCGAGGTCACCCGGGACGGCCTCGGCCAGTTCACCCGCGTCTACGGCACCCGCCCCGTCGAACCCGACGAGCGGGCGGCCTGGCTCTGGGACGAACAGCGCCGCCTGAAGCGCGAGACCCGACTCGGGATCCCCGCGCTCGTCCACGAGGAGTGCCTCACCGGGCTCGCCGCGTGGAAGGCGGCCACGTTCCCCACGCCCCTGGCATGGGGTGCCGCCTTCGACCCGGAGCTCGTCGAGGAGGTCGGCGCCGTCATCGGCCGGTCCATGCGGCAGCTCGGGGTGCACCAGGGCCTCGCGCCCGTGCTCGACGTGATCCGCGACCCCCGCTGGGGCCGCGTCGACGAATGCATCGGCGAGGACCCCTACCTGGTCGGCACCGTCGGCACCGCCTACGTCCGGGGTCTGCAGAGCGCCGGCGTCGACGCGACGCTGAAGCACTTCCTCGGGTACTCGGCCTCGCAGGCCGGTCGGAACCACGCGCCGGTCCACGCCGGCCCCCGCGAGGTCGCCGACGTCTACCTGCCGCCGTTCGAGATGGCGCTGCTCGACGGCGGCGCCCGCTCGGTGATGAACTCGTACGCCGAGGTCGACGGCGTCCCCGTCGCGGCCAACGTCGCCCTGCTCACCGACCTGCTCCGCGACCGCCTGGGCTTCGAGGGCACCGTCGTCGCCGACTACTTCTCGGTCGCGTTCCTCGAGGTCATGCACGGCATCGCCACCGACCGTGGTGACGCCGCGGCGATGGCGCTCGAGGCCGGCATCGACGTCGAGCTGCCCACGGGTGACGCGTACCTCGCGCCGCTCGTCGAGCGCGTCCGCAGCGGTGCGGTCGACGAGGCCCTGGTCGACCGGGCCGTCCTGCGCGTCCTCCGGCAGAAGGAGCGGCTCGGGCTGCTCGACCCCGATGTCTTCGAGGACGACGCCCCCACCGGCGTCGACCTGGACACCGTCGAGCACCAGGACCTCGCTCGTCGGCTCGCCGCCCGCTCGCTCGTGCTCCTGGCGAACGACGGGGTGCTGCCCCTGCAGGCGCCGGCCGACCGGATCGCGGTGATCGGCCCGAACGCGCACCGCGCCGAGGCCCTGCAGGGGTGCTACTCGTTCGCGAACCACGTGCTCGCGACGCACCCCGACCTGCCGCTGGGGTTCTCGATCCCGACGGTGCTCGAGGCGCTGCCGGCGGCGTTGGCGGGGCGCGACGCGAGCAACGAGGACGCAGCCGACCTGCGCTTCGCGCCCGGCTGCGCCGTCACGGGTACCGACCGCTCCGGCTTCGACGAGGCCGTCGCCCTCGCTACCGCGTCCGACGTCGCCGTCCTGGTCGTCGGCGACCAGGCGGGCCTGTTCGGCCGCGGCACCGTCGGCGAGGGCAACGACTCCGAGTCCCTCGAACTGCCCGGCGTGCAGCGCGAGCTCGTCGAGGCCGTGGTCGCCACGGGCACCCCGACGGTCCTCGTGCTGCTGACGGGCCGGCCGTACGCGATCGGCTGGGCCCTCGACGGCCCGGGCGCCCGCCCCGCCGCCGTCGTGCAGGCGTTCTTCCCGGGGGAGGGCGGCGGTCTCGCGATCGCCGACCTGCTCACCGGTGCCGCCGGGCCCTCCGGCCGCCTGCCGGTCTCGCTCCCGCGGTCCGCCGGCGCGCAGCCGTACACGTACCTGCACCCGCGGCTCGGCGGCCCGTCCGACGTCACGGCCACGGACTCGACACCGGTGCGCCCGTTCGGGTTCGGCCTGTCGTACACGTCCTTCGCCCACGAGGACCTCGTCGTCGACCCCTCCGTCACCACCGACGGCAGCTTCACCGCCGAGGTCACCGTCCACAACACCGGTGCCCGCCCGGGGGAGGACGTCGTCCAGCTCTACGGCCACGACGTCGCCGCCAGCGTCACCCGCCCGGTCGTGCAGCTCCTCGGGTACGCCCGCGTCGCGCTCGGCCCGGGGGAGTCCGCGCGGGTGCGCTTCAGCGTCCCGGTGCAGCGGTTCGCGTACACCGACCGGCACCTCCGCAAGGTGGTCGAGCCCGGTGACGTCGAGGTGTGGGTCGCGTCCCACGCGGCGGCGTCCCGGCCTGGAGGCCCGCTCGACTCCGGCGGGATCGTCGCCGTCGGCGACGGGCCGGCTGCAGTGCCCGTGCCCGGTTCCGCCACGGAGCGTGCGACGGTCGCCGTCACGGGGGCCGTGCACGAGGTCGCGCTCAGCGAGCCGCGCATCGTGGAGTGGTCGCTGGTCTGAGGGGACGGGGTCTGCCGGCTGGGCCTCGGGCCTGCCGGGCGCAGAGCCGCATCGCCGCGAGACGCCGGGGTTCAGGGGCGTCTCGCGGCGGTGTGTGGTGGAGCTCGTCGTCCGCGGCGTCAGGACTCGGCGCCGAGTGCGAGGCGGACCGCTTCCACCACGGTGATCTCCACCCCCGCGCGTCGTGCGAGGGCGGGGTCGCGGCGGATCAGCGCGGTCGCCCCGAGCAGCCGCCGACGTTCGTCCTGCGTCACGCCCTCGCCGATGCGATCGGAACGCCGGACCAGCGAGGCGAGCGTGGCGATGTCGACGAGGTGGCGTGTGTTGTCCTGTCCGGGCAACTGGTCGACAGCGGCAGCCTTGCTGAAGAGGGCGCCCTGCAGCGTGGGGCGCCTGAGCCGACCGATGCGACCGTTGACCGAGAGGTCGATGAGGACACTGCGGTCGAGTGCTCCTTGCGTCCCCGGTGCGGCGACCGTCGTTCCTCCGCCATGACCCCGTCGGTCGTCTGCGCGGGGCCCGAGGAACCGAGGCTGCACGATGTCCACCTGGGCGCCGTCGCGCAGCCACCGGTGCTGGTGCCCTTCGAACGACGTCCCGTCCGGCTCGAAGCCGAGCGACGCGAGGACGTTCGTGAAGTCCCACAGCATGGTCGGGTGGAGGCGGACGTCCAGCGCAGCGTCGACGTCCTGCGTCGGGCGAGCGCTCCGGACGCCGCGTTCCCCGCAGAGCGACTGGACCATCTGCCCGCCGACGAGCGACCAGCCTGCCGGGAGACGTTCGTGGACGTCGAACAGTGCATGCCAGGCCGCGGCCTGCTCGCGAGGAAGCGGCGGTGCCTCGATCACGCCGTCGCCGTCCGCAGGAGCTCGACGGCACGACGGCGTTCGCGCGGGCCGTCGTCGGCGATCAGGTCGAGGACGAGTTGCGACAGGGGCAGCGGGCGTTCCGGAGCGTGGTCGTGGACGTGCAGCGCGACGTTGGGCGTCGAGGACGACCGGAGCAGGTACTCACGGCGCAGGGGGTCGACGTCCGCGCGTACGACGTGTGCTTCCAGCACGTCAGGAGCACTGATCTCCGACCTGGGATCACTCACACCCCCGGCGACGAGCCGTTCGTCCGCCCGGAGTTCGGGGAGGTCGTCGGGCTGGACGAAGAACTCCTCGACGAGTGGGAGGCGCCTCCACAGCCAGTCGCGGAAGACGTCGGCGACGTCGACGTCTTCCGGCTCACGGAGCAACACGAGCCGCTGACGCAGTCGTGTGCGCTCCGTCGGCTCGAGGTGCGCGAGCGCGTCGCGACCGTCGATGACAGCGAGGAGCGCGTCCGCGGCGCGATCCGCCAAGGGCCGTCTCGCAGCGGGCCGGTGCCGGAGCGCGTCGTCGATCAACCAGATGCTCCCGGACTTCCGCGCAGCGAGCTTCCCGGACCGCACCTGCTTCCGGATCACCTGCTCCGAGAGCCCGTGGTGCTGCGCGTACTCAGCCACCGTCACATCAGCCATGCACACAAGCGTAACGGAACCCGTTGCCTTGTGTGTCGACGAGCCTGGAGCCGACCCCGCTTCCGTGCGGTGGACGATCTCCGTCGCCGTCCTGGCACGCCCGCCTGCCGTCGCGGCCACGACGAGGAGTGACCCGTGGACGGCCGTCGGGCAGGCGCGCAGCGACCGGCACCGCTCCGCGTGTCCGGCGGACGCAGCGCCTGTGCCGGGCTGCATCGCCGAGCGCTTACCGTCCCGGTCATGCGAACCACTGCGAAGACCGCCTCCGCCCTCGTCGGGTCCGTCACCCTCGCCCTGCTGCTCGCGTCCTGCAACGGGGGAGCCCAGGAGCCGGACCCGGCGAACACCGGCCCCCTCGCGGAGAACACCACGAGGGCCGCGACGTGCGACACCGCCTCGAGTGCGACGGTCGACGCGGTCAACGCCCTGACCGGCAGCGACGACGTCAAGTCCGTGAACCTCGAGGCTGCTGACGGTGGCTGGTACCTCGGCACGCCTGCTGCGTCCGGCGGCGACGTCGCCCTCTGGGCCACGACGGTCGACCCCACCACCGACGACTTCGACGGCACGGTCTTCCCGCTGAACCGCACCGCCACCGACGAGGTCAACGCGCCGACGGCGACGGCGTCCCCGGCGCCCAAGACCTTCGCCGCCGACTCCGCCGCCGCCAGCCGCGTCGAGAACTGCGTGACGGACGGCGCCGGCAAGTAGGAGCTCCCGCTCGGGCCGGATGCCGCTGTCGTACGGGCAGGCTCCCGGCCCTGGTCCATCGCAGGAGGCGGCAGCATGTCGCACGGAAGCGCATGCTCGCGCATCGAGCGACACGGAGCGGGCGTCCGCGCTGCGCATCCGCACCGACGCTGTCGCTTCTGCCGCACGCAGGAACGCAGGCACGTACGCACATCCGTCTGCCCGTTCCGCACCACCCGCCGGACTGGAGGCGCGGTGCCAGCCGGCCCCGAGCCTCCCGTCCGCCCGTGGCTCGTCACACGCGCGAGTCTCGCCTCCGCGGACAGTCCGCGCTGAGCGCGGCCCGCGCGACGTCCGCCCGGCCGAGACTCGCTCCGGGCCGCTGGCCCGCACCGCCGCCGCCACGCGCCCGCGCGGCCGGCCGCAATGCGGACGGCGCGTGGACGCCGCCGCACCCGGACGGTAGGCTGAGCTTGGTTAATCGATTAAGCAACATCGTCGCTACCCCATCGATGACCACATCCCCCAGCAATGACGCTCGGAAGGAACGCATCAGCATGCACATCGGCTCGATCTCGAGACCACGGCGCATCGTCGCCGCGACACTGGGAGCACTCGCTCTCGTCACCGGGAGCCTGTTCGCGAGCACGGTCGGCGCCGACAGCGCCACCGCCGCGACGAACGGTCCCTGCGACACCTACGCCAGCGCCGGCACCTCGTGTGTCGCCGCGTACAGCTCCACCAGGGCGCTGTACTCCTCCTACAACGGACCGCTCTACCAGGTGCAACGAGCCTCGGACGGTGCGACGACCAACGTCGGGCTGCTCGCTGCCGGCGGCACCGCGAACGCCGCGACGCAGGACGCGTTCTGCTCCGGCACGACGTGCACCATCCTCAAGATCTACGACCAGACGGCCAACCACAACGACCTCACGGTCGCCGGCGCCGGGGACGCGGGGCCGGCCAACCACGCCGCCGACGCCGGGGCCCTGCCGGTCACCGTCGCCGGCCACAAGGCGTACGGCGTGTTCATGCCGCAGCAGGTGGCCTACCGCATCTCGAGCACGGCCGCGAAGGGCACGGCGCGCGGCGCGAGTCCTGAGTCCATGTACGAGGTCGCCAGCGGCACGAACGTGAACCACGGCTGCTGTTCGGACTTCGGCAACGTCGAGACCCAGTCGAAGGACACCGGCAAGGGGCACATGGACGCGCTCAACCTGTCGATGCTGAACGGCAAGGGCAGCGCTGGTCGCGGGCCCTGGGTGCAGGCGGACCTGGAGAACGGCGTCTACGAGGGCAAGACCGCGATCACCACGGCGAACACGGGCAACAGCTCGAAGTTCGTCACCGCGCTCCTGAAGAACGACGGCGTCGCGAACTTCGCGCTCAAGGGCGGCAACGCCCAGACCGGGACGCTGTCCAAGTGGTACGAGGGCGCACTGCCCACGGACCGGGACGGCGACGGGCAGGGCTACACGCCGATGAAGCTCGAGGGCTCGATCGTGCTCGGAGCCGGCGGCGACAACTCCAACCGCGGGACGCAGTCCTTCTTCGAGGGCGTCATGACCAGCGGCTACTCCACCGACGCGGCGGACAACGCCGTGCAGGCGAACGTCGTGGCCCAGAACTACCAGGGCGTCTCGACCGGTGGCGGCCCGGGTGCGTCGATCACGGGCGTCGGCGGCAAGTGCGTCGACGTCGCGGGTGACGACGTGGGTGGCAACACCGCGGTCGTGCAGCTGTACGACTGCAAGGCGCTCGCCGCCGACCAGCACTGGCTCGGCAGCGTGTACGGCGCACACACCCTCAGCACGCTCGGGCGCTGCCTCGACGTGAACGGCAACGCGACGGCCAACGGCACGCACGTCGAGCTCTACGACTGCAACGGGGCCGGCGGGCAGCAGTGGATCGTCCAGCCGGACGGGTCGATCAAGAACCCGCAGTCCGGGCGGTGCCTCGACGTGCCGTCGGGCACCACCGCGAACGCCACGGCGCTGCAGATCTACGACTGCAACGGCAACGCCGCACAGAAGTTCGTCGCAGCCGTCCCGATCACGACGATCGGCGGCAAGTGCGTCGACGTCGCCGGGAACGACCTGCAGCAGAACGGCCAGCAGGTCCAGGTGTTCGACTGCCAGACCCTGCTGACCGACGAGCAGACGACCGACCAGCAGTGGGCCTTCAACGCCGCTGACGGCACGATCCGCACGCTCGGCCGCTGCCTCGACGTCGACGGCAACGCGACGGCGAACGGGTCCCACCTGGAGCTCTACGCCTGCAACGGCGTCGGGGGCCAGCAGTGGGCACCGCAGGCCAACGGCTCGATCAGGAACCCGCAGTCCGGCCGCTGCCTCGACGTGCCGTCGGGCAACACGGCGAACGGCACGGCGCTCCAGCTCTACGACTGCAACGGACAGGCCCCCCAGGTCTTCTCGTTCAACTGAGCCACAGAGCGGACGGGAGGCTCGGTGCCAGCTGGCACCGAGCCTCCCGTCTGGCTGCGCTCGGCACCCGCCGAGTCTCGGCCCCGCGGACACATCGCGCCGCGCTCGCCCCGAGCGATGTCCGCCCGGGCGAGACTCGCTCCGCGCCGCTGGTTCGCGCCTGCCGCGGCTGCGGCCGCGCCCCGCGCCCCGCGCCCGCACGCGTACCTGCGGGCGGCGAGACTCGGCGCCGCGGACAGTCTGCGGCGTCTGCGGGGCGCACAGTGTCCGGGAGGGCGAGACTCGGCGGCCCGCCCCCGGCCGGGCCGGCGGGCGGGAGTCGGCGCCGCGGCCGCTCGCTGCGCACTACGCAATCCGCACCGGGGCTTGCTTCATCGATTAAGCAGGTGCATGATGAGCGCAGTTAATCGATAAAGCACCCGACCCGAGGAGGCGACCATGCCGAAGTCCGTCACCCTGAAGGACGTCGCCGCGAAGGTCGGCGTGACGTCCGCCGCGGCGAGCATGGCGCTCGCCGGACACGAGCGGATCAGCGAGCGCACCCGAGCCGCGGTCAAGCAGGCCGCCGACGAGCTCGGCTACGTCCCGAGCTCGGCCGGCCGGGCGCTCCGCAGCCAGCGCGCCGACGCCGTGGCGCTCATCGTGCCGAACTCCTCCGCGCACGTGTTCGGGCACCTCTACTTCATGCACGTGCTGACGGGGATGTCGACCGCAGCCAACGCCCACGACGCCCAGGTGATCGTCTCGACGAACGCGGACACCTCCAACGGTGGTGTCGCGTACGAGCGGGTCATGCGCTCCCGCACCGCCGACGGCGCGATCGTCACGAGTGCGGCGGTCGACGACGACCACGTCCAGGGGCTCGTCGCGAGCGGGCTGCCTGCCGTCCTCATCGGCAACTACCCGCACCTGGCCGACGCGGTCACGGTCGGCATCGACGACGTGGCCGCCACCGAGCGCCTCGTCGACCACCTCGTCGAGGTGCACGGACGCCGCCGCCTCCTGCACGTGACGGGCACGCTCGACCACCAGACCGGGCTCGACCGGCGGACCGGGTTCCTCCGGGCTGCCGAGCGGCACGGTCTCACCGACGTGTCCGTCGTCGAGGGCGACCTGTCCGAGACCTCCGGTGCCGCCGCGATGGAGCACTTCCTGCGCGAGGACGCGGCGACCCGACCCGACGGCGTCGTCTTCGCGAACGACGACATGGCGGTGGGTGGCCTCCACACGCTCCGTCGCGCCGGGGTCGACGTGCCCGAGGACGTGTCCGTCGTCGGCTTCGACGACTTCGGTCTCGCCCGCGTCACCACCCCGGGCATCACGACCATCCGTGTCCCCGCCGAGGAGATGGGCCGCATCGCCACCGAGCGGCTCTTCGACCTCGTCGACCACCGTGGCGGCCTCCCCGCCCGCACCGAGCTCCCCGTCGACCTCGTCACCCGCCGGTCCTGCGGGTGCGACCCCGACGCGGAACGCGTCCGCACCTGAGCGGGCGCGACACCAGCACCACCCGAGGCACCAGCACCACCCCGACGCACCAGCACCCGCACCACCCGACGCACACCGCACACCCGACGCACGACCCGCTGACCGCACCGACGGTCGTCGACCCATCCCAGCCGCAGCACCCACCCCGTCCTGCGAGCACAGCAACGCAAAGGAGCGTTCCCGATGAAGCACGCACGCAAGGCCCTCACGATCGGCGCCGTCGCCACCGTGGCGGCCCTCGCCCTCACCGGTTGTTCCGCGGGCGGCAACGCCAGCACGGACGGCCCCGTCACCCTCAAGGTCTGGACCGGGTTCACCGGCGGCGACCGCCCCGGCTACGCCACGATCGTCAAGGACTTCGAGAAGGCCCACCCCGACGTCAAGGTCGACATGACCGTGCAGCCGTGGGACACGATCCAGCAGAAGCTCCCCTCGGCCTGGCTCACCGGGCAGGGCCCGGACGTCGCCGCGGTGTCCTCCGACCCGAACGCCGTCGCCCAGTACGTCAAGACGCGCTCGGTGATGCCGATCACGGCGACCGGCAGCGGTGACGGCAAGATCAACACGGATGCCTTCGCCCCCGGCACCGTCGACGAGTTCACCTACGACGGCAAGCTCTACGGCGTCCCGGCGAACTTCGCCACGCTGAGCCTGTACTACAACAAGAAGCTCTTCGCGGCGGCCGGCATCACGGACCCGCCGTCGAGCGTCGCTGAGATGGCAGCGGACGCCAAGAAGCTCACCTCCGGTGGGAAGTACGGCATCGCCCTCGCCGACAACCAGACGATCCAGATGTGGCCCGTCCTGCAGTGGCTCGAGGGCGGCGACATCGTCAACGGCAAGAACTGCAGCGTCGTGCAGTCCTCCGACGGGCAGAAGTCACTGTCCACCTGGGCGGACCTGGTCGCGAAGGACAAGGTCAGCCCGGTCGGCCTGACCGGCGCCGAAGCCGACTCGCTGTTCTCGGCCGGCAAGGCCGCCATGGAGATCAACGGCCCGTGGGCTGCTTCCGGGTACAAGGCCGCCGGGATCGACCTCGGCATCGCGACGATCCCGGTCGGCGTGGACGGGAAGTCGAGCACCCTCGGCGCGATCGCCCCGCTGTCGATCTCGGCGAAGACGAAGTACCCGAAGCAGGCGCAGGAGTTCCTGGCCTACTGGACGTCGAAGTCGGCCCAGCAGAAGTTCTCGCTGCAGACGGGCTTCCCGCCGCTCAGGACCGACCTGTCGGACGATGCGGAGCTGAAGGCCGACCCCACCGTGTCGGTCTTCGCCAGCCAGGTGCCGAACGCGCGCCTGTACCTGCCGCACGTGCCGAACGCCACGAAGGTCGACTCCGACGGCTACGTCCCCCTGATCGGCGAGATCACCCGGGGCAAGTCGGTCGAGTCGGCCACGAAGAGCGCGGGTCAGACGATCGACGGCCTGACCGGCTGCGGTCAGTGACCGACCAGCTCACCGGGTCCGCCCCGCCACGCACGCCGCGTGGCGGGGCCCCGGCCTCCGGCCACGACACCGGACGGGAGGCCCGCCCCACGCGCCGCCGATCGCGTCGGTTCCAGCCGGCCTGGCTCTTCATGGCCCCGTCGCTGCTGATCCTCGGCGCGTTCGTGGTCTTCCCGATCCTCCGGTCGCTGTACTACTCGTTCTTCGACTGGACCGTCGGGGCGGTGTCGCAGCCCTTCGTCGGGTTCGGGAACTACACGAAGCTGTTCCACGACCAGCAGTTCTGGAACGCCCTGCGGATCACGCTCGAGTACACGGTCGTCTCGGTCGTGCTGCTCGTCGTGCTCGGGTTCCTCGCGGCCCTCCTCCTCCAGCAGGACACCCTGGCGAACCGCATCGTCCGATCGGTCTTCTTCTTCCCGACCATCGTGTCGCTGGTGACGATCGGGCTGGTGTGGAAGTTCCTGCTCGACCCGGACATCGGCCTGGTGGGCGGCATCACCGCGGCACTCGGACTCCCGAGCATCGCCTGGTTGCAGTCGACGTCGCTGGCCCTGCCGACGATCATCGCCGTCTCGGTCTGGAAGAGCCTCGGCTTCGCGATGATCCTCTTCGTCGCCGGGCTGAAGGGCGTGCCGGCGGAACGGTACGAGGCCGCCGAGCTCGACGGTGCGAACCGCTGGCAGACCGTCTGGCGGATCACCCTGCCGAGCATCCGCCCCACGATGCTCTTCACGTCGATGATCCTGACGATCCAGTCGTTCCAGGTGTTCGACCTGGTGTACGTGATGACGGGCGGCGGCCCGGTCTTCCACACCGACACACTCGTGAACCTGCTCTACCGCGACGGGTTCGTCAACTACCAGACCGGCTACGCGTCGGCCATCTCCTGGGTCCTCTTCGTGATCATCATGCTCATCTCCCTCCTCCAGCTCCGGCTGTTCCGGTACGACGATGTCGACTGAGGCGCGCACGCGGCGACCGTCCCTGACGGAGCCGACCCGAGCCTCCCGTCCGGGCCGCATCAGCAACCGGCGCCCGGTGCTGCGGAGCGGTGTCGAGCGCACCGGCTCCGTCCTGAAGTGGGTGTACCTCGGCATCGGGCTCGTCTTCGTGCTCGTGCCGTTCATCTGGATGGTCAGCGGGTCGTTCCGGTCCGAGGCCGACCTGTTCGGCCACCCGGCCAGCCTGTTCCCGACCCGCGCCACCC
Organism: Curtobacterium sp. VKM Ac-2865; assembly: GCF_015350905.1. Taxonomy (GTDB): domain Bacteria; phylum Actinomycetota; class Actinomycetes; order Actinomycetales; family Microbacteriaceae; genus Curtobacterium. The sequence goes on from NZ_JADKRZ010000006.1 coordinate 49,647, forward strand.
TGCACGGCTACGTCGGGGTCTGGCAGCAGCTGCCGTTCCTCCGGCTGCTCCTCAACTCGCTCCTGTTCACCGTGGTCACCACGGTGCTGACGCTGCTGTTCGACTCGATGTGCGCCTACGCCCTGGCGCGGATGCGGTTCGTCGGGCGGAACGTGGCCTTCGTGCTCGTCATCGCGACGCTCATGGTGCCGTTCCAGGTGACGCTCATCCCGGTCTTCGTCGAGCTGTTCCACCTCGGATGGCTCAACACCTACCAGGGGCTGATCATCCCGCGGGCGACCAGCGCGTTCGGCATCTTCCTGTTCCGGCAGTTCTTCGTGGACATCCCCGCCGAGCTCGACGAGGCCGCCCGCATCGACGGCGCCGGACACTGGCGGATCTACTGGCAGGTGATCCTGCCGCTGGCGAAGCCCGCGATCGCCACGGTCGCCGTGCTGAACGGCATGGCGCTCTGGAACGACCTGCTCTGGCCGCTCGTCGTGACGACCTCGAACGACATGCTCACGCTGCCGGCCGGGCTGACGCTGTTCGGGGGAGCGCACGTGACCGACCACGCGGTGCTGCTCGCCGGCGCGGTGATCTCGCTGCTGCCGATCGCTCTCGGGTTCTTCTTCGCGCAGAAGTTCTTCGTCGCCGGCGTCGCCACGACGGGGCTGAAGTGAGCGCGCCCGGCCCCGCTGACGTCCGAACCGTCGGGCAGGTGTTCGCCCCGGGGACGTTCACGTTCGTCGCCGGGATCGAGGACACCTGCGTGTACCCGCCGCAGCACTTCGCGATGGCGCCCCTCGACGAGCACGAACTGACCGGTCACGACGAGCAGTGGCGGGACGACCTCGACCTCGTCGCGTCGCTCGGTGCCACGGCCCTGCGCTACGGCGTCGACTGGCCGCGCGTGCACGTCGCACCCGGGGTCTTCGACTGGGCGGTGCTCGACGAACGGCTGCCGTACGCCGCCTCGATCGGGATCACGGTGATCGCCGACCTGGTGCACTACGGCACGCCGAGCTGGCTCGCCGAGTCGTTCGCCGATCCCGGGTACCCGGCCGCGATCGCGTCGTTCGCCGGTGCGTTCGCGGCTCGGTACGCCGGGGTCGTCGACCACGTGACGCCCCTGAACGAACCGATCACGACGGCCTCGTTCGCCGGGCTGCGCGGCGTGTGGCCGCCGGCGCTCACCGGGTGGGAGGGGTGGACGCGGGTGGTCCTCGGCATCGCCGCGGGCTTCCAGCAGGCCGTCGCGGCCGTCCGGTCCGCCAACCCGGACGCGGTCGTCGTGCACGTCGAGGCGTCGTCCCTGTACACAGCGGGTCACGACGACGCGGCGGGGCACGACGGCGCGGCGGGTCACGACGGCGCAGCAGGGCACGACGGCGCTGCACTCGCCGCCGAGGCCGCGCTGCTCGAGGACCTCGGCTGGGTGCCGACGGACCTGGTGCTCGGACGTGTCGTCGAGAGCCACCCGTCCCACACCTGGCTCGTGGAGCACGGCGCCGACCCGGCCGTGCTCGCCGACCTGGTCGACGGCGCGGTGACGATCGACCTGCTCGGCGTGAACTACTACCCGGACCTCTCGCCCCGGCGGCTCGTCGGCGGACCCACCGGCACGGTGCAGCACGCGTACGACCGCTGGAGCGAGGGGCTCGTGGAGTCGGTCACCCGCTTCGGTGCCCGCTACCGGGTACCGATGGTGGTGACCGAGACCTCGATCGAGGGCTCCGACGCCGTCCGTTCGGCGTGGGTCCGTGACTCGGTGGCCGCCGTCCGTGCCCTCGTGGACGCCGGGGTCGACGTCCGCGGGTGGACGTGGTGGCCGGTGTTCGACTTCGTCGACTGGTCCTACGCCTCCGGTGGGAGGAACGTCGAGGAGTTCGCCGTGTCGGAGGATGTGGTGGCCGAACGGTCGGGTACCGGGAGCAAGACCCCGTACCTGCGCCGCATGGGGCTCGTCCGACTGGAGGAGCAGGCGGACGGCACCCTCGCCCGGGTCGTCACCAGTGCCGCTGAGACGTACCGCGGGCTCGCGACCGTGCCACGCTGAGCAGGTGGACGACGACGCCGAACCGTGGGTACGCCGGCTCCGTGACGGCGAGGTCCCACCCGTCCGCGGACTCGTGGTCGGGCTCCTCGTCCTCTCGGTCGTCGGTGCCCTGCTGGTCTGGGCCGAGGCGCTGCACCTCGAGTGGGTCGCGGACTTCTGGGAGCACACCCGTCGAATCGGGATCCTCGTGCTGGTCCCACCGGCCCTGCTGGTCGCGGGGCCCGCTGCCGGTGTCGCCGCGTGGTGGGCGTCTCGCCGGGACCGCCGCGTCCTGGCGAGGATCCGCCGCGCGGGCAGCCCGGTAGCGTTCCACCTGCCGGTGACCGCGCCGGTCATCCGGGAGCCCGACGAACTCCCGGACCCGGCCCCCGTGCTCTGGACCGTCGACGCCGAGGGGTTCCACGGCTGGCCCTCCGGCGACGACCGGCCCGTGCACGACCTGCCGTGGGAGCGGATCCGCCGCATCGACGTCGCGACGCACCGGGGGCGCGGCGGCTTGGACGAGGACTACGGCCTGTGGTTCGCGACCGACCGCGGCCACGTCGTGCTCGCCCCGCGGGGTGCCCTCGGCCGGCCGTCGGGGATCGCAGCCGCGAAGCTGCAGGTCCTCGCGCGGGTGCTCCGCGCGCTCCGCCCCTGACCGGGCACGCACGGCCGAGACCTCCCGCGCCGACGGAAGCGACACCGCCCGACCCGCTGCGACCATGCGCGCGCATCGAGCGACACGGCGCCGAGTCTCCCGTCCGGCGCGCCCGGCCATCCGCCGTCCGCCGAATGACGGGCGCTGCTGGGGGAGGACAGAATTCTGTGTACATCAGTTCAGATATGGTGACATCCAGAACGCGAAAAGCAACAGTGCGTTCCAGCGTGAGGAGCGCCCTCACCCTGAGAGAGAGAAGGACACCATGATCATCGGAGCGATCATCGCCTGCGTCGCTGGAGTCGCTGTGGCTGCCGCCGGAGGCATCTGGCTCGGGGTTGCTCTCTAGCCTCGGCTGACGGGGCTGGCTGCCGCCTCGGCAGCCAGCCCCCAGTGAAGAACCACCATGCTGCGCTCGATCTCCTCGTGGACGATCCGCTTCCTGCTCGCTGGCGTACAGGTCACCGGGAGCTTGTTCTTCTGGTCCCACCTCAGACGGACCAGCCGTGGTCTCGGGATCTCAGCGACCGCGTACGCACCGCTCCTCGCTCGGGCTCGGCTCCACCTGCACGGGGTCCGATCCGACCAGCGATCGTTCGACCTCCTGTTCTCGCTGCCCGGCGTCCACACGATCCCCCTGTGGCTCATGCTCGCTCCCGAGCGTCTGGCCCACGCACTCTCGGGCCACGTCCCCCGCTCCCGCAACGAAGTCCCCGCCGGGGAGGCGACGATGCTCACGCAAGGCCGACGTCGTCCGTTCTTCTACGACCGCATCTGCTCCGAGAACGTCGGGGCGATCGTCGTCATCGGGGCGGGGTGGGACTCGCGCGCGGCTGCCACAGCGGATGCCGGTGGTGCGGCCTTCGAGGTCGACCTGCTGGCCACCCAAGCGACGAAGCAGGCGTGCCAGGCGCGGACCGGAACGGGGAAGGTCACCTTCATCCCGGCCGACGCCGACGACGCGAACTGGATCGGCGACCTGGAGCGAGGACTGGCGGGAAGCCCGGGCCGCACGGTCTTCATCCTCGAGGGACTCCTGCCCTACCTCGAACCCGCGTACGCCGCGCAGTGCGTCGGCGGCTTGGCGCGGATCGCCCGGCCCGGCGATGTCCTTGCCTTCGACTTCGTCTCCCGGGAGTTGCTCGAGCTGCCGAACGCCTTCGACAGGGCCCTCTCCTCCCAGCTCCGGCAGAGCGTCGCCGCTGCGGGTGAGCCCTACCGCTTCTTCATGGACACCCGCGACGACGACGCCGGACTCGATGAGTGGCTCCGGGGGCTCGGCTGGAGGCTCGAGAACACCGAACCCTGGCGGATCCGGGCAGGAGGCGTCGTCGTCGGCGGCATGGCCACGTGCACACCGATGCACGCGTGACCACCGGACTGCGGTGGGACCGAGCGCCCACGCCGAGACCGCCCGCGCCGAGTCCACGGTGGCCCGACGTCCGCATGCGAGCGCATCGAGCGACACCACCCGGCCCGTTGCGGCCATACGTGCGCATCGAGCGACACGGTGCGGCCGTCTGCGCCGCGCATCCGCACGCGGCATGTCGCTTCTGCCGTCGCGCAGGTCCGGCCCGCAGCCACCGTGCGTCACCACGCGCCGGACGGGAGGCTCGGCGCACGTCCGGCACCGAGCCTCCCGTCCGCGCGCTCCCGCCACCGCCGCCGCCGCCGCCACCGCGGAGACGAGCCTCGAGTCCGCCGACAGCCCTCGCCTTCCGGAGCCCACGGGATGTCGCCGAGCACGAGGCTCGTGCCGACACGCGCCGCCGCCGGCCGCCGCCGCGCGGCCGTCAGCGCGCAGCGGGCAGCGGCACCTCGCGCTCGTGGTCCCACGGCTCGGTCCACCCCGCGCGGTCGAACAGCGCGTCGAGCAGTGACGCCGTGAAGCCCCACACCACGTGCGACCCGGCGTCGGTGTCCACGGTGAAGGCCGCCCCGCGCCACTCCTGACCGTCCCGCCGGATCACCGTCACGCCGCGGTGGGCGGGGTCGAGCAGGTCGGCCACGGGTGCGCGGAAGACCGCCGCCGACTCGCCCTGGTCCACGACCCGCACGGGTGACGGGTCCCGCCACCAACCGAGCACCGGCGAGACCAGGTGCCGTGAGAACGCGAGCGGGACCACCGGCAGCGTGCCGAGCACGTCGACGCCGGATGGGTCCAGGCCGGTCTCCTCGCGGGCCTCGCGGAGGGCGGCCGCCACCGGGTCGCGGTCCCCGGGGTCGACGCGCCCGCCGGGGAAGGCCACCTCGCCGGGGTGGGCGCGCAGGGTCGTCGCGCGGGAGAGCAGCAGGACGTCGAGGTCCCGGGAGACGGCGGCGTCCGCACGGTCGCTCGGGACGCCGTCGAGCACGCCGAAGAGGCTGAGCACCGCGGCCTGTCGCGGCGAGACGGCCGGGGGGAGCCCGGCGACGAGCGGGTCGGTCCCCGTCGCCGCGAGGACCGCCGCCAGCTCGGCCCTGGCGCCCACGACTCGGTCCGTGGCCGTCACGACTCCTGCGCCGCCTGCCGGGTCTGCCGGGGGAGCTCCCCGAACTCCGCGCGGTAGGCGGCCGCGAAGCGTCCGAGGTGCGCGAACCCCGTGGCCCGTGCGACCTCGGCGATGCTCAGGTCCGGCTCCTCCTGCAGCCGCTCGCGTGCCAGGAGCAGACGGATGCCGCGCAGGTACGTCAGCGGCGCGATGCCGTGGTGCCGCTGGAACGTGTCCTGCAGCCCGCGCACGCTCAGGCCGGCGGCCGCGGCGACGTCGGCGACGGTGATCTGCTGGGTGGCGTTCTCGAGCAGGAAGGACTCGGCGCGGGCGAACCGAGCGCTCGCGGCGGTCCGCGGCGGCTCGTGCTGCCCGACGGGCCAGTGCGGGATCGCCGACAGCAGGCCGGCGGCGGCGAACCGGGTGAGCTCCTGTTCGCGCTCGAGCGGGACCTCGTCCGGGCCGTTCAGGACCTCGGCTGCGACGGTCCGGACCATGAGCCACCAGGCGGCGAGGTTCGGCCCCTCCGGCACGTGCCGGGGCTGGAACACCAGCGGACCGGGTTCCCAGTCGCCGCGCTCCGCCGCGACGGCCTCGACCGTGGCCCGGTCGATGCGCATGACGTCCTTGTGGAACGACTCCCACCGGAACGGCTGCGACTCCTGGCGCAGCAACGTCGGGCGGCCGATGGTCATCTGGTCGCCGTCGAGGTGCCCGCGTCCGGACTTCAGCCAGATGAGCGTCACCGAGTCGTCCGGCGCGATCTCCCCCGAGATCACCCCGACACAGCTGCAGGAGCCCAACGACAGCAGGTGGGTGCCACGCGACCGGTCCTCGAACGAGAACGACGAATCGCGGCCCTCGACCAGCAGGCCGTGGGTCACGTCGGCCTGCATCACGGCGCCCGCTGCGACCCGGCGGTCCCGGGTGCGGGTCTCGATTCGCGTCCGACGCAGGAGTTCTGGCACGGTTCGATCCTCACCGGAACGCCCCCGTCCTGCAAGCGGACACGCACTTCCGGAATCGGACATCGGCGAGGTCACAGCGGGGTCCGTTCTCCGGACGGTCCACGGTGGCCCAGCCGGTCCCGCCGCGGAGGTCAGGCGCGGTCGTGGAGCGTCACGTGGTAGCCGTCGGGGTCCGCGAAGGTGAAGGTCCGGCCGAAGGGCCCGTCGATCGGGTCGGCGACGATGGTCCGGCCGTCCGACACCAGGGCGTCGTGGATGTCCTGCACGTCGGTGGCGTGGAGCCAGAGCGCGGTGCCGATGCCCGGCTGGGGGATGGCGTCGAGGTCCGTCCCCGGCACGACGTCGCGCAGCGCGAAGGCGATCGGTGTCGTCGCGAACACGACGGCGTGCGGGGGACCGGCTGGCGAGCGGACCAGGCCGAGGTAGCGCTCGTAGAACGCCTGGGAGGTGTCGAGGTCACGGACCTGCAGGGAGATGAAGTCGGGGCCGGTGGCGGGCATGGTGCTCCTTCGATGTGTGTCAGTCTTCTGACACGGAGGAATCTATGTCAGAATCCTGACATGCGTCAAGACCTCCCCGGGATCGACCTCGACACCTCGCTGGGCTACCTGCTGAAGGAGGCGGCCAGCGCCCTCCGGACCTCGATGGAGGCCGTCCTCCGACCGCTCGGCATGACCGTCACGCACTACTCGTGCCTGGAGCTCCTCGCGCAGCGCCCCGGCCTCTCGAACTCCGAACTCGCCCGCGGTGCGTTCGTCACCCGGCAGTCGATGAACGTGCTGCTGCAGGCCCTCGAGCGCGACGGCTCCGTCACCCGCGCCGCCGAGGCACCCGTCGGCAAGGCCCTGCCCACGCGGCTCACGGACGTCGGCCGGACGCGTCTGGCAGCCGCGACCGCCGCGGTGCGCTCCGTCGAGGTCCGGATGCTCGACGGTCTGACGGCAGACGACCGCGCCGAGGCGCTCCGGCTGCTGCGCAGCATGGTCCGCGCACTCCGGACCGATCCTGGTCAACGGGACGCGCACACGGGGACGGGACGCGACTGACGACGAACGGGAGGCACGGTGCCAGCTGGCACCGTGCCTCCCGTCTGCCCCGTGGTGGGCTGGAGCGTGGTCCGGACCAGGGGTCACCCCGGTCCGGCACCGGTCACTCGGTGGTGGAGACCCAGTCGATGAGCAGGTTGCCCGAGTCGCCCCAGTTGCCGGTCTGGAACATGAAGCGGTGCGGCGTGGTGGGGACGTCGTGCGTGATGGTGTCCAGGACGCGGCCGTCGACGCTGTACGTCACGGACTGTCCGGGGACCCAGTCGATCTTGTAGGTGTGCCAGTCACGCCACGAGACGCCCGTGCCGAGCTGGACGCGGTTCGCCTCCTGCCCGCGGACCATGGAGTGGTGGTAGGCGGACGGGCTCTCGTCGAAGTTGCCCTCGGGGAAGTCGATCTCACCGTCCGACCAGACGCCGGAGGTCGGCCACAGCATGAAGGCCGCGCCGTTGCCGTCGCCGCCCGTCGCCTTGGCGCGGACGGAGAACGAGCCACCGACGTGGCCCCAGGCCTTGGCGAAGGTGCCGAACGTGCCGGCCGTGCCGGCGCCGCCGAGCTGGACGTCCATGACGCCGTCGTGCACCGAGACGGTCTTGCTCGGGGCGTAGATGCCCGAGGTGCCGTCCGGGTAGGGCTGCCAGGCCTGGTTGTAGAGCGAGGCGACCAGGCCGGTCGCGGCGTAGCCGTTGAAGTCCTCGATGAAGGACGCGGCCGGGGCCGAAGAACCGGTCTCCGCGACCGGGGTGGGGTCAGGCGTCGGTGCGGTCACCGGCGGCTGCCAGCGGCCGTGTCCACCCCACCACCAGCCGTTCCAGGTGGCGGCGGAGGCCGTGGTCGGCACCCCCAGGACGAGTGCGCCAGCGGTGAGGGCGGTCACGGTGGCGAGGAGTCCACGCTTGCGACGGTTCATCGGGTCTTCCGTTCGGTGAGGGTCATGGGGGATGTGCCGCGCTTGGGCGTGCACGTGCTTGGCGTGGAGATGTCGGGCTCCTTGACTGGGCTCGGCGCGGGTTCGGGTCGGCAGGACGCGCTCGGGTGCCGGGTGCTGCACACGAGTTCGGTGACGCGTCCCCGGACATCATGCATCATCTGTGCCCCGTTCGGGGGGTGATGACGTGAACCGGCGTCTGAACACCGGATGGCCTGGCTGGTCAGTCGCGCTCGGTCAGGGTGCGGAGGACGCGGAGGAGGGTCGCGCGGTCGTCCTCGGTCAGCGGTTCGAAGAGCTCGTCGAGCACGTCCACCGCCACCGCGTGTCCCCCCGCGAGTGCCGCCCGCCCCTCGTCCGTCAGGGTGTGCTCGATCCGTCGACCACGACCGGCCGTCCGGACGACCAGCCCGCGGTCGACCAGGCGGTTCGCGAGCGTGCCGAAGGCCTGGTCGCTCTGGAAGGTCGCCACCGCGAGGTCGTGACCGGAGGCGGAGGGCATCCGGTCGACGGCGCGCAGGGCGTCCCACTGCACGAGCGACACCCCCACGTCGCGCAGGGCGGCGTCCATCGTCCGGTGGTTGCGGTACTGCGCGCGCTTCACCAGCTGGCCGAGTGTCTCGAGGTCCGTCGTCACGGTGCTACCGTATCAATACCCGTACATAAACATGTTGAGACAGGACGACCACCATGACCATCTCCCTCCCCGACGACCTGCGGGTCCTCCAGGCCGGCGAGCCCACCGCCCGCGTCGCACTCGTGCTGCACGGTGGCGGCGGCCCGCGGACCGTCGCGCCGATCGTCGGCCACCTCGCGTCGGCGTTCCACGTGCTCGCGCCGACCCACCCGGGCTGGGACGGCACCTCCCGACCCGCGGACATCGACTCCGTCGCCGCCCTGGCCACGGCCTACCTCGACCGGCTCCTCGCCGACGGTGTGCGGCGCGCGGTGCTGGTCGGGTCCTCGATCGGCGGCTGGGTCGCGCTCGAGATGGCCGTACAGGCCGCGGCTGACGACCGGTACGCGGGCCTGGTCGGCGCGGTGGTCGACATCGACGGCGTCGGCGCGGTCGTCGACGGTGCGCCGATCGCCGACTTCTTCGCGCTCGACGCCCGCGGACTCGCCGAGGTCGCCTGGCACGACGCCTCGCGCGGGTACATGGACCCCGCGAGCCTGACGGACGAGCAGCGTGCCGTGCAGCGGTCGAACGGCGCCACGATGGCAGCGGTCGCGGGCCGGGGGATGAGCGACCCGACGCTGCTCGGTCGGCTCGGCGGCGTCCGGGTGCCGACCCTCGTGGTCTCCGGGGCGAGTGACCGCGTCGTCACCCCCGCGTACGCGCGTGCGGTGGCCGCCGCCGTCCCGGGAGCCGAGTTCGCCGAGGTCCCGGCTGCCGGGCACCTGCCGCACCTCGAGGCACCGTCGGCGACGTGGGCGGTGGTCGACCCGTTCCTGCAGCGGGTGTGACGCGGGTCAGCTGACGGCTCGACGGGATGGGGCGACCTGGTCCCGGTGCCAGCTGTCGAGGGTCGTGGCGACCAGGTCCAGGTGTGACTCGAGCAGGAAGTGTCCGCCGTCGACGAGCTCGACCTGCGCTCCCGGTGCGTCACGGCGGAAGGCCTCCGCGCCTGCCGCCGCGAAGATCTCGTCGTTCCGCCCCCAGATCGCGAGCACCGGGACCCCGGACTCCCGCAGCCAGGCGTGCACGTTCGGGTAGAGCTCGCGGTTCGTCGCGTAGTCGCGGAACAGGTCGAGTTGCACGTCGTCCTGCCCGGGGCGGGCGAGGAGCGTGAGGTCGTGCTCCCAGGCGTCCGGGTCGACGGTCGTCGGGTCCGGCACCCCGTGCGTGTACTGCCACTCGACGGCCTCGCGACCGAGCGCCGGGCGGAGTGCGTCGCGCGTGGCGTCGGTCCGCTCCGCGCCGTCTGCCCAGATCGGGTCCCAGAAGTCGGGGACGAAGCCCTCCTCGTAGGCGTTGCCGTTCTGCGAGACCACGCCTTCGACGGCGCTCGGGTCGGCGAGGGCCAGGCGCCAACCGACCGGTGCGCCGTAGTCCTGGACGTAGATCGTGTACCGCGTCACGCCGATCGTGCTGAGGAACCGGCCGGTCACGTCGGCCAGGGCGGCGAACGAGTAGTCGAAGTCGTCGGCGGACGGAGCGGACGAGCGACCGAAGCCGATGTGGTCCGGCGCGATGACGCGGTAGTGGTCGCCCAGCGCGGGGATGAGGTGCCGGAACATGTGCGAGCTCGACGGGTACCCGTGCAGGAGCAGCAGGACCGGCGCGTCGGCCGGTCCGGCCTCACGCCAGAACACGTCGAGCCCGTCGACGGAGACGGTGCGGTGGTGGACAGCGACCATGACTAACCCCTTTGATTGGTTTTGCTGGTTATCGGACGCTAGCATGGACGGGAGGCGCACCGTGCGCCGGACAGGACACGCACCGGTGGACGAGAACGAGACACTGCTCCTGGGGCTCCTCAACAGCGCGCCCGTGGTCGACGGCCGTCCGACGGACCTGCTCGACGGCGCTGCGGGACAGCGACGTGCCCGGGACTGGGGCGGGACCGGTTCCGACGACGAACTGGCCGGACTGCGCCGGGTCCGGGCCGCACTGCAGGCCGTCGTGCGCGGCGCGACGACGCCGGGCCTCGACGAGCTGACGCACGTCGTCGACGGCGCCGTGCGCATCCCCCGTCCGACGCCGGACGGCGTGGTCTGGGATCTCCGGGTGTCCGACGACGACCGCCTGGCCGTCGATGCCGTCCTCGCCTGGTCCGACGTCCTGTCACGGTTCCCCGGGCGGCTGCGCGCGTGCGCCAACGACGAGTGCAACCTGTTCCTCGTCGACCACAGCCGACCCGGCACGGCGAAGTGGTGCTCGATGGCGACGTGCGGCAACCGCATGAAGGCGCGCGCGTACGCGCGCCGTTCCGCGGGCTGAACTCAGTCTCGATCGGCTCCGGCCGTGTGCTGGTCGGGGGCGTCCTCGGCGGCACGGATGACGGTGAGCAGCAGGTCGTTGAGGCGGTCGCTCTCGGCGCGGTCGAGCCCCAGGCTGGTCAGGTCGTTGCTGGCGAGCGCGATCGCGAGGGCCGTCTCGAGGGCCTGCTCGCCGTCGACGGTGAGCTGCACCGGGTTCCTGCGGCCCTTCGACCGGACGCCCTCGCGGTGGATCAGCCCCTGTTCCTCCATGCCGTCCAGCACCTGCGCCATGCTCTGGGGCCGGACGAAGACCGCCCGTGCGATCTCGGCGGAGGTCAGCGCGGCACCGTCGGCCAGGCAGGAGAGCACGCCGAACTGCACGAGGCCGATGCCGTGGTCGGCGAGGCCGGCGGTGATCCGGGCGCCGATGACCCGTCCGACCTTCACGGCGTTCCATCCCAGCACCAGGTCGAGCCCGTCACGGGTTTCCGCGTCCATCGATGCCTCTCGTCCAGTCGATCCTTCACAAACAGGAAGCTGCTTCTTGGAGTAGCCTGCAGGAACCTGCTTCCCGAGTCCTCCTCTGGAGCATGCCCGAACTCGGCCAGGACCACGAATCGACAGGACGACCCACATGACATCCACGCAGCTCCCCGACAACCGCGGCCGATGGGGCGATGCCGACGAGCTCGGCGCCCTCAACCTGGTGGACGACGCCGCTCGTGCCCGTGCAGCCGCCGCGGTCCATGTCGGACGGTGGGTCTCCCTCGCCCTGTCGACCGATCCCGCCTCGATGCTCGGCGGTCCGTTCGCTCCGCCCTCGCCCCCGTCGCCGCCGGTGCAGCAGGCGCTCCTGCACACCGGGACGCCCCCGATGGGCATGGCCGAGGTGCTCACCGTGACGCCGCACCACCCGGCGCTGACCCACATCGACGCCCTCGTGCACATGCCGGTCGACGGCGTCGTGTTCCCGACGGTCCCGCTCGGCGAGGCCGTGACGGGCGGGGTCGTGGCGCACGGCTCCACCTCGGCCTTCGCCGCGGGCATCGTCACCCGCGGTGTCCTGCTCGACCTGGCTCCGGGAGGACGGCTGCCGTCGGCGCACCCGATCACCGCCGACGACCTCGGTGCTGCGGAGGCCCGAGGTGGCGTCCGGGTGGAGCCGGGGGACGCGCTCGTCGTCCGGACCGGGTGGACGTTCCGCTGGGACGCGGACGAGCAGGGCCCCGGCGTCACGGTCGACGCCGTCCAGTGGCTGCGCGACCGCGACGTGGCGATCTGGGCCGGGGACGTCGGCGACAGCTTCCCGCCGCTCGACCCGGAGGTGCCGATGCCGCTGCACATGGTCGGACTCGCCCGGCTCGGGATGGCGCTCATCGACGGCGTCGTGGTCGACGAGCTGGCCGAGGTCAGCGCCGAGGTCGGTCGTTCCGTGTTCATGCTCGTGGTGGCCCCGCCCCGCATCGGTGGCCTGACCGGCGTGCCCGTGAACCCGCTCGCGGTGTTCTGAGCGGTCGTCCGGCGGCTGATCCCGGAGCCGTGGATCGACGGGCCCTGGATGTGCGGCGGGGGTGCGCGCAGCATGGGGCCACCACCGGTCCGGTGGTCGCCCGACGTCGAAGGAACCCCATGCCGTCAACACCGGTCCACCCCGTCCCCGACCTCGCGGGCACCCTCGCCGTCGTCACCGGCGCCAGCGACGGCATCGGACACGTCATCGCCACGCACCTGGCCCGCGCCGGTGCCGAGGTGGTGATGCCGGTCCGGTCAGCGGACAAGGGATCGCGCGCGGCCGACCGGATCCGCAGTTCCGTCCCGGGCGCCCGCGTCCGGACGCTCCCGCTGGACCTGTCGTCACTCGAGTCGGTCGCCGCGCTGTCGGACTCGCTGCTCGCCGAGGGGCGGCCGATCGGGCTCCTCGTGAACAACGCCGGCGTGATGCAGCCGCCGCAGCGGCAGGAGACCCGGGACGGCTTCGAGCTGCAGATGGGGACGAACCACCTCGGGCACTTCGCGCTCACCCTCGGCGTGCTCGACCTGCTGCGAGCCGGTCGTGCCCGTGTCACTCACCAGACGAGCGTCGCGGCCCGGAACGGGTCCATCGACCTGGACGATGTCGACTCCCGTGACTCCTACGCCGTGATGCGTGCCTACCAGGCGTCGAAGATCGCGGTCGGGCTGTTCGCTCGGGAACTCGACGCCCGCAGCGCGGCCGCGGGCTGGGGGATCACGAGCAACCTGGCGCACCCCGGGATCTCGCCGACGAACCTGCTGGCGGCGCAGCCCGGTCTCGGTCGTGACCGCACGCCGGTCGCGCGTCGTCTGATCGGACTGTTGTCGCGCCTCCGGGTCGTGGGGACGGTCGAGAGCGCGGCGCAGCCGGCGATCGTCGCGGCGACGTCCCCGGACGCCCGTGGCGACCAGTTCTGGGGTCCACGTCGCACGGCGGGCGGTCCGCCGACGCTCCTGCCGATGTGGGCGCCGCTGACGGACATGGACACTGCCCGGCGGCTGTGGGACGTTTCCGAGGCGCTGACGGGGGTCCGTGCCGGACGCTGAACTCGTCCGCGGTCAGCTCGAGACGGCGCTCGCCGCGCGGTAGCTGCTCGGGTCGCAGGTGTGGACGGCCGAGTCGTCGAGCACCGTGCGCAGCGTGTAGTCGGCGCAGTCGGAGAACGTGCCGATGCTCATCCGCTTGTCGGACCGGTGGAGCGTGCCCTTCGAGGGTCCGTCCGACCCGATGCCCGCGCGGTGCACCATCCACTCCAGGTCGTCGGCGTCGGTGCTCAGGTACCGCATGACCGCCTCGTTGTCCTCGTGCTGCCCGATGTACCCGCGCGCGATCGTGGCGCGGACCGCCCGGAGCGCCGGGGGCAGGCGCTCGCCGGGAGGGGCGCTCAGTCCGCCTGCCTGGTACAGGAAGCGGGAGACGCCCTGGCGGCGCATCGCGGGGACGAGACGGCGGACGAACTCCGTGTTGACCTGCCGGTCGCGCTGCGCGACGACGTCACCGAGCATCGCCACGACGGCGTCGGTCCCGTCGAGGAGCGCATCGAGGTCGAGTTCACCGGTGACGGACCCGGCGACGACCTCGAGGTCGGGGTGCGTGCGGGTGAGCTTGACGGGGGTCCTGGCGAGGGCGCGGACGCGGTGCCCCTGCTCCAGCGCGAGCCGGAGGAAGTGCTGTCCGGTCTGTCCGGTGCCGCCGAACACCAGGAAGGTCTTCTGCTGGTCCATGGGGAGTCCTGTCGTCGATCGTGCCGTGGCGGGCGATTGCGCCCGGCCTCAAACTAGTCACTGTCTAGAAAGGAGTCAATGCCTAGATCCTCGTAGGCTGTGTACATGACCACGCGGCCGTTCCACCACGGGAACCTGCGAGCCGTCCTGCTCGAACAGGCCCAGACCATGCTCCGCGCCACCGGGACGGACGGACTGTCGCTCCGCGAGCTCGCGCGCCAGGCCGGCGTCAGCCACGGTGCACCGCGCAGTCACTTCATCGACCGCCAGGCGCTGCTCGACGCGCTCGCCGAGCTGGGCTTCGACCGGCTGACGCAGGCGGTGCAGTCCGCCGTCGACGGCGCTGACTCGGCCCGCGTGGCGTTCGACCACGTCGCCCGGGCCTACGTCGACTTCGCGATCGAGGACGCCGCGCTGATGGAGCTGATGTTCGCGGCGAAGACGAGCGCCCGACCCGGGGCCGTGCAGGACGCCGCCGGCCGGTTGTTCGGGGCGCTCGACGACGTGATGGGCCCGTCAGGACCGGACGCGGACGCGACCGCGCGTGACACGTTCAAGCTGCTGTTCGGGGCGACGATGCAGGGGATCGCCGCGCTCGTCGCGTCCGGTCGGATCGCCCGCGTGCAGGGCGACGCCCTGGTGACCGCGGCGATGACGATGCTGCTCGACTCCGAGCTCGGCCGCCGGGTCGTCACGCGGCGCTGACGTCCACCGTGCCTGCGAGGATGACGGCATGGGACACAGCGACGGCCGACGACGCCCAGACGTGACGACGGCCGACATCATCGGCGGGGCCGAGGCTGTCCACGTCGACCTCGAGCCGTACGACGCGCGGTGGACGGACGCCTTCGCCGAGCACCGAGACCGCATCCGTGTCGCACTCGGCGCCGGCGCTGAGTCCGTCCGGATCGAGCACATCGGCTCCACGGCCGTACCCGGGCTCGCGGCGAAGCCGATCATCGACGTGCTGGTGACGGTGGACGACATCACCGCCGAGGAGGACCACGTCGACCGGCTCCTCGCGGCCGGCTACGTGCTGCGCGTCCGGGAGCCCGGCCACCGCCTGGTCCGGACACCGGAACGCACCGTGCACGTGCACGTCTACGAGCACGGTGCCCGCGCCGTCGAGGACTACCTGCTCTTCCGCGACCGGCTCCGGGCCGACGCTGCCGACCGGGCCCTGTACGAGGACACCAAGCGGGAGCTGTTCCGCCGGCAGTGGGACGACATGAACGACTACGCGGACGCCAAGACCGAGGTGATCGAGGCGATCCGCACCCGAGCGCGCGCGGCCCGCTGACTGAGACCCTGTGCCCCCGGCCCGGAAGGATCGGTACCGGGATGATCAGCGCTGAGAGCGGGTGCGCTGAGGCTGGACGCGGCATCTTCTTGCACATCTCACTGATGTACTGAAAGATCGGTACATCCGGTAGAGCGTCACCGGCAAACAAGGGTGTTCGATGAAGAAGATGATTGGGTTCTCGGGCCTGCTGCTGTCCACCGCCGTCGCTGGTTCTCTGTTGATCCCGGCACTGCCTGCGGCCGCCGCCGATGCGAGTGCCGGTGCTTCGATCCCTCCGAACGTGATCGTGGATGAGAGCTTCGATCCGAACGGCGAGGTCGTGGTCGTCGGTGGCGGCCCCTCGGTGCTGTCTGGTGACTGCAAGGACCGCGCCTTCACTGTCGTCGCGGTCATGGGCGAATCGGTGAACGGCTGCAGCGTGATCGGTACGAAGCCCTCCGCAACGGTGCAGTACAGCTGGTACAAGCACCAGGGCAACGCGAGCCCCTGCATCTGGGGCAAGTCGTTCAACTCCAAGCACGCACCGACGTGGACGGCACTCGATTGCGGCTCTGGCCGATCGAAGAGCGTTCCGTGGGGCAACGTCGCGGGCACCAAGAAGATGAAGGGCCTCACCGGTGTCGGGTGGGCCGGCGTGCAGTGGCAGTGACACGTCGAAGCCTGATGCGACGCGGCCTCGGGGTCATGGCCTCGGGCTGCGTCGCCGCGGTCCTCCTGTCTGGCTGCGACTCCCGAGGACAGCGAGTACCCGTCGCTGCTGACCCGAGCCCGAGGGGCGACGGGCCGGCACTCAGCGCGGCGGCGATGCAGTCGAAGGCTGACCGGCTTCGCCGGTCAGTACCGTGCCGGGACGCCGATGCGTTGCACGATGACCTCGCGTTCTGGGATGCGATGCGCGGCTACGACTGCTTGGCCGGCGCCGACTCGACCTTCATCCGTGTCTACGCTCATGCGGCGTCGGTTCCTCAGACACTCGAGGACTGGCAGGACACCCTCGGCGCAGACCGCGACGTCGTGCGCGGTGAGAATTGGTACGTCATCGGACCGCGCACCGTCATCGACGCCGTGGACGTCCCCTGGGACACGATTCCTGGAGACGAAGCGACCCCGACGAAGCTGACCGCGGAGCAGGACTACCTCACCACCTGCGTGCGCTTCGTCGCGAGTGAAGGGGAACGGTACGTGCAACGGCCGGGCGAGCGCGATGGTTCAGCAAAGCAGTACGAGACCATCTTCCCTGGTGTCCTCGCCGATCTGCATGCAGCGATCGAGGACCTCGGCCGAACCAGGATCCGCCAGATCGCGGACACCGAGCGGTGGACCGCGGCCCTCTCCCAGATCGGTCCCCGCCTCAAGGCGAAGTGCGTGTCGGCGTACGAGAAGGTGCGCACGACCGTGCGTTCGATCGAGGGAGGCTGATGACGACCGCATCCACTCACGGCTCATCGCGCACAGCAGTCGTGAGCTCAGCGACGATCGCGTCGCTGAGCGGCACTGTCCTCGCCGCGGACAACGCGCTTGGATTCGCCGGCGTACATCTGTTCAGCGCAGGGGTCGCGCTGTTCGTCGTGGCGCTGGCGGTGCTTGCAGCGACGGCAAGCGTGGTGCTCAGTGCGCGGGCACGCGATCTCGCTCGCGGCGTGGGGGCGGCCTCGGTCCTCGCCTTTGTGCTGACCCTGTCACCGGCCATCGCCACGGCTCTCTGGTTTCCGCTCTCGTTGGCGCTCCAGTCGCTCGTACCGCTGGGGTTCGTGACCTGTGCGATCACCACCTGGCAGACCTCGATCGCGAAGCCGCTCCGGACCTGGTCGGCGGTCGTCGCCGTCCTCGCGGTCGCGTGGGGCATCGGCGCCTACGTCCCGCTCCGGCTCGAAGTCTTCCTCGCCCTCCAGGTGGCGACGCTGCTCGCAGCGTCCGTCATCCTCGGGTATCCGTGGGTCCAGCGGCTCGCCGCGTGCCTGCGACACCTCTGGGACAGCGCAGAAGTCCGCTGAACCGGTGGCCACGCCCCAGGAAGGGAGCCGAGACCTGTTGATCGCCTAGAGCGCGTGCGCCCCGAGCACCATCCCCGCGACCCACGTCGCCGCCAGGGCGAGCGCCCCGCCGACGACCACCCGGGTGGCGGCACGGCCACGCCGAGCACCGCCGAGCACCGCTCCGGTGATGCCGGTGGCGGCCAGGGCGAGCAGCACGGCGACGACCACCACGGCGATCCGGCTCGACGCCGGTGCCAGCACGGTCGCCAGGAAGGGCAGCAGGCCACCGACGACGAACGTCGCCGCGGACACCCACGCCGCACGCCACGGGCTGACGACCTCGTCGGCGGCGGCGCGCTCCTCGGCGGTCGTCCACGCGGCGCGGACCTCGGGTCGGGCCAGCTCCTCGGCGACCGAGGCCGCGACCGACTCGGACACCCCGAGCGCCCGGTACGCGGCCGCGACGTCGTCGTGCTGCTGCGCCACCGCGGCACGTCGGGCGGCCGCCTCGGTCTGGCCGGTCCGCTGCGCGTCACGGGCACCGCTGACCGAGACGTACTCGCCGAGGGCCATCGACACGGCGCCGCCGACCAGCGCTGCTCCGCCAGCCGCGAGCACTGGTCCGATCGCGACCCCGGCACCGGCGACGCCGACGACGACGGCGGCCACGGACACGATGCCGTCGTTCGCGCCGAGCAGGCCGGCGCGGAGCCAGTTCAGCCGCGCGGCACTCGTCGACTCCGCCGGTGACAGGGCGGGCAGTGCGGGGACGGTCGTGGTTGCCATGTGGACGAGCAAACACCCGGACGGTGCCGCTGTCCAGCCAGGCAAGGCTGCCCTGACCTGGGGTTTCCAGGTCAGGACAGCCTTGCCTACCCTCGGTTCGCCGACCCTCCGTCGCGCGCCCGCAGGAACGCCACCTGCCGCTCCCAATGCCGGAAGCCGCCGCCCTCGTGCCCGTTGTAGGCGTAGACCTCGATCTCGCGGTCAGTGGAGCCGAGCGCGTTGTACGCGGCGAAGGTGGTGCGCGGCGGCACGACCTCGTCCATGAGCGCGACGGAGAACAGCGCGGGAGCGGTGACCCCGGCCGCGAAGTTCACCCCGTCGAGGTAGGACGTCGTCGTCCACACGGTCTCGGCCGCGTCGCGGTGCACGGCGAGGTAGCGGACGAGCTCCTGGTACGGGTCGCTCACCGCGACGAGGGCTCCGTGCTCCCAGTCGCACAGGAACGCGACGTCGGGCATCACCGCGACGAGTGGTCCGACGTGGGCCTCGACGAGTGCTGCTGCGGCGATCGTGATGCCGCCGCCCTGGCTGCCGCCGGTCAGGGCGATGCGGTCCGGGTCGACACCCGGGAGCGTGCGGACCGCATCCACCAGTCGGACGGCATCCGTGAAGACCCTCCGGTAGTAGTGGTCCTCGGGCCGCTCGATGCCGCTCGTCATCCAGCCGCCGATGTGCGGACCGGCGCCGTGCGGGTCCGGGGTGTCCCCGCCGCCCCAGCCGCTGCCCTGTCCGCGGGTGTCCATCACGACGTGGACGTACCCGGCGAGGGCCCAGGCGACCCGTTCCCCGGGCCGACCGCGTCCGCCGTTGTAGCCGAGGTACTCGACGACGACGGGCAGGTCGGCCGCGGCGTCCACCGGTCGGGTGACCCAGGCGCGCACGGGATCGCCCGCGAAGCCCGGGAAGGTCAGGTCCTCGACCACGAGCCCGGTGACGGGGGTGTCGGCGGGCTCCAGGGTCGGGGCCGTGTCCGCTCCCGCGGCGCGGGCCTCGGCGATGGTGTCGGCCCAGAACCGGTCGAAGTCCTCCGGTCGGCGGATGGTGGGGCGGTGTTCGCGGAGTTCGTCGAGGGGCAGGTCGGTCAGCGGCATGGTGGTGTCCTCCGGGGACGATCATGCCCCCGGCACCGTCGAGACGGCACCGGGGGCACGGGGATCGGGTGGTGCAGGGCTCAGCGCACCGCGTCGCGGTAGTGCTCGAGCACCTCGGGGTGCGGGTCCGCCGGCACCGTCGTCGTGGCGATGTCCCACGACGGCAGTGCACCGGTCAGCGCCCAGGCCGCCTGGCGAGCGGCACCGGCGGCGACGTACTCGCCGGGTTCCGGCAGCTCGACGTCACGGCCGAACACCTGTGCGGCGATGGTCCGGACGGCCTCGTTGCGCGCGGCCCCGCCGATGAGCAGGAGCCGCTCGACGGTGACGCCGGTCGCCTCGACGGCGGCCAGGCCGTCCGCGAGCGCGCAGAGCATGCCCTCGAACGCCGCCCGGGCCAGGTGCTCCCGGTCGGTGGTCGCCGGGGTCATCCCGAGCAGGGACGCGGTGGCGTCCGGACGGTTCGGTGTGCGCTCGCCGACGAAGTACGGCACCAGGACGAGGCCGTCGGCCCCGGCCGGCGCCGCCAGCGCCAGTCGACCCAGCTCGCCGTGGTCGACGCCGAGCAGGCCGCCGATCACCTCGAGCACGCGGGCCGCGTTGAGCGTCGTGACGATCGGGAGGCGCGCCCCCGTCGCGTCCGCGAAGCCCGCCACGGTCCCGCTCGGGTCCGCCAGCTCGGTGTCGGTGACGCCGAAGACGGTCCCGCTGGTCCCGAGGGACACCGCGACGTCGCCCGGGCCGAGCCCGAGGCCGAGTGCTGCGCCGGCGTTGTCACCGGTGCCGGCACCGACCACGAGGCCCGCCCGTGCGACGGCGCCGGCGGGCAGGGTGACGTCGGCGTCGAGCGTGCCCATCGCGGCGTCGGGAGCGACGACGCGGGGCACGACGACGGCGTCCGCGGACCCGTCACCGGCGACGCGCATCGGCCGACCGAGCGCGAGCTCGAACAGCTCTGGGTCGTACTCCTCGCGGGCCGGGTCCCAGTACGCGGTGCCGCTGGCGTCGGAGCCGTCGGTCGCGAGCGCGTCGAGGTCCGGGCCGAGCGGGCTCTCGTCCGCGGGGCCGAAGCCGCGCAGCCGCCACGACAACCAGTCGTGGGGGAGTGCGACCGCTGCCACGCGGGCGGCGTTCTCCGGCTCCGCGTCGCGGAGCCAGCGCAGCTTCGTACCGGTGAACGAGGCCACCGGGACCAGTCCCGTGCGGGTGACCCAGGCCTCCCGGCCGAGTTCCTCGACCATCTGCGCTGCTGCGTCGGCGCTGCGGACGTCGTTCCAGAGGAGGGCGTCGCGGACGACGCGACCCTCGGCGTCGAGCGCGACCATGCCGTGCTGCTGGCCGGCGACCGCGACGGCGGCGACGTCGTCGAACCCGCCGGCGTCCGCGATCGCGGTGCCGAGGGCGTCCCACCAGTGGCGGGGGTCGACCGACGTGCCGTCCGGGTGGGACGCACGACCCTCACGGACCACGGCGCCGGTGACGGCGTCGCGGATCGTGACCTTGCAGGACTGGGTCGACGAGTCGACCCCTGCGACGAGCGTGCCGTCGCCGGGGTCGACCGCGCCGGACGGGACGTCAGCCACGAGCGCCCATGAGGTGCTCGAGCGCGAGCTGCTGCAGCCGGACGAAGCCGAAGCCCTTGCCGCCGAAGTAGGCGTCGGCGTCGAAGTCCTCGTACGCGGAACGGTCGGCGAGGAACGCGTCGTACGTCTCGCCCTCGTTGAGCGTCGGCGTGCTCAGCTCGGGGACCTTGGAGGCCTCGAGCGCTGCCTGGACCTCGGGGTCGGCGCGGAAGGCCTGCGCGCGCTCCTTGAGGAGCAGGTACATGCGCATGTTCGCGGCCGCGGAGTCCCAGACACCGGAGAAGTCCTCGGTGCGGCTCGGCTTGTAGTCGAAGTGGCGCGGGCCGTCGTACGCGACGCCGCCCTGGGGGGAGCCGTGCTCGAGCAGGTCGACCAGCGAGAACGCGTTCTGCAGGTCGCCGTGACCGAAGACGAGGTCCTGGTCGTACTTGATGCCGCGCTGACCGTTGAGGTCGATGTGGAAGAGCTTGCCCGAGTAGAGCGCCTGGGCGATGCCGGCCGTGAAGTTCAGGCCCGCCATCTGCTCGTGGCCGACCTCGGGGTTCACGCCGAAGAGCTCGGGGCGCTCGAGCGTGTCGATGAAGGCGATCGCGTGGCCGAGCGTCGGCAGCAGGATGTCGCCGCGGGGCTCGTTCGGCTTCGGCTCGATCGCGAACCGGATGTCGTAGCCCTTGTCGGTGACGTACTGCGCGAGCAGGTCGACCGACTCCTTGTAGCGGGAGAGCGCGGCCTGCACGTCCTTGGCGGCGTCGTACTCGGCGCCCTCGCGGCCACCCCACATGACGAACGTCTTCGCGCCGAGCTCGGCGGCGAGGTCGACGTTGCGGAAGACCTTGCGGAGCGCGAACCGACGGACCTGCCGGTCGTTCGAGGTGAAGCCGCCGTCCTTGAAGACCGGGGCGGAGAAGAGGTTGGTCGTGACCATCGGCACGATGATGCCGGTGGACTCGAGCGCGCCCTTGAGGCGGTCGATCTGCTTCTGTCGTTCGGCGTCGGTCGAACCGAACGCGAACAGGTCGTCGTCGTGGAAGGTGAGGCCGTAGGCCCCGAGCTCGTCGAGCTTCTCGACCCCCTCGACCACGTCGAGCGGGGGTCGTGTCGGACCGCCGAAGGGGTCCGAGCCGTTGTATCCGATGGTCCAGAGACCGAAGGAGAACTTGTCTTCGCGGGTGGGCGTCGTCGCCATGGTGTGTCACCGTTCGTCGTCGAACAAAATGTTGCCGCGCCCAACATAAGCGGTAGGGTGGATCGTGGCAAGGACGTGATCGCAAAGGAGCGAACGGATGGCACGCAGACCCCTCCGGGTGGCGATGATCGGGCACGGCTTCATGGGAGCCGCGCATTCACAGGCGTGGCGGACCGTGCCCAGGTTCTTCGACCTCGACGCCGAACCCGAGATGACCGTGGTCGTCGGACGTGACCCCGACCGGACCGAGGCAGCCCGGGTGCAGTACGGCTGGCAGCGCGCCTCGACCGACTGGCGTGCCGTCGTGGCCGACCCCGACGTCGACGTGGTCGACATCGTGTCGCCCGGCTCGTCGCACGTCGAGATCGCGATCGCCGCGCTGCAGGCCGGCAAGCACGTGCTCTGCGAGAAGCCCCTCGCCAACACCGTCGCCGAGGCCGAGGCGATGGTCGACGCAGCCCGCGCGGCGCGCGAGCACGGCGTCCGCGCGATGGTCGGGTTCAGCTACCGCCGCGTGCCGGCGATCGCGTTCGCGCGGCAGCTGGTGCAGGACGGGAGGATCGGGACGGTCCGCCAGGTCCGCGCGCTGTACCTGCAGGACTGGTTGACCGACGAGGAGGGCCCGATGACGTGGCGCCTCGACAAGGCGCTCGCCGGGTCCGGCTCGCTCGGCGACATCGGTGCGCACGCGATCGACCTCGCCGAACACGTGACCGGCGCACAGCTGTCCACCGTCTCCGGCACGCTCGAGACCTTCGTGCACGAACGCCCGCTGCTCGGCGAGGGCGTGGGACTCTCCGGCACGGCGTCGACCGAACGCGGGCAGGTCACCGTCGACGACGCGGCGTTCTTCCTCGGACGCCTGACCGGTGGCCGCGCGGACGGTGCGATCGGCACCTTCGAGGCCACCCGCTACGCGACCGGCCGGAAGAACGGGCTGACGCTCGAGGTCTCGGGGTCCACCGGAGCGATCCAGTTCGACCTGGAGTCGATGAACGAGCTCCGTCTGTACGAGTCGTCCGCACCCGCGGGCGAGCAGGGCTTCCGCCGCATCCTCGTCACCGAGCCCGAACACCCCTACATGGCGGCCTGGTGGCCGACGGGACACCTGATCGGGTACGAGCACACCTTCAGCCACCAGGTGAAGGACCTGGTCGACGCCATCACGAGCGGCACCGACCCCTCGCCGTCGTTCGAGGACGGCCTGCACGTGCAGCGCGTGCTCGACGCCGTCGAACGCAGCGCCGCCGACGGCAGCAGCTGGACGGCCATCCCGTGACCGACGACACGACCGAGACCGCCGACACGACCGGGAACGACCCCACGACCTCAGCCCACCAGGAGGGCACCATGGCACGCCACGCACTCGTCGTCCGCGGAGGATGGGACGGACACCAGCCCGTCGAGACCACGGACGTCTTCATCCCGTTCCTCCGCGACAACGGCTTCGGCGTCCGCGTCGAGGACTCCACCGCCGTGTACGCCGACGACGCCGTGATGGCGGAGGTCGACCTGGTCGTGCAGGTCAACACGATGACGACCATCGCCGACGACGAGTTCGCCGGCCTGCAGCGCGCGGTCCTCGCCGGCACCGGGCTCGCCGGATGGCACGGCGGCATCGCGGACGCCTACCGCAACAACGCGGACTACCTGCACATGATCGGCGGCCAGTTCGCCCACCACGCGGGCAAGCACCCCGACGAGCGCATCGGCGAGCAGTCCGACAACTACGTGCCGTACACCGTGCACATGACCGACCTCGGCCACGAGCACCCGATCACCCAGGGCATCGAGGACTTCGACCTGGTCACCGAGCAGTACTGGGTGCTCAGCGACGAGTACAACGACGTCCTCGCGACCACGACACAGGACGCCCGTCCGTGGGACGCCTGGAACCGCCCGGTCACCGCGCCGGCGATCTGGACCCGCCAGTGGGGGAAGGGCCGCGTGTTCGTCTCCGCCCCCGGACACCGGGTGGAGATCGTCGAGTCGCAGCCGGTCCGCACCATCATCGAGAGGGGACTCCTGTGGGCAGCACGATGAACGTCGGCATGGTCGGCGTCGGGAACATCAGCAAGCAGTACCTCGAGCACTTCCCGGGGCTGTCGAACCTCCGCCTGACCGCGGTCGCCGACCTCGACACCGAGCGTGCCGCGGCCGTCGCTGCCGAGCAGGGCGTCCTGGCGCTCGGCGTCGACGAGCTCCTGGCCCACGACGACGTCGACGTGGTCCTCAACCTGACGATCCCGGCCGCGCACGCCGACGTCGCGGCCCGGGCGCTCGCCGCGGGCAAGCACGTCTACGGCGAGAAGCCCCTCGCGCTCTCGACGGCCGAGGCCGCCCCCGTGCTCGAGCAGGCACGTGCCGCCGGGCTCCGGGTCGGCAGCGCGCCCGACACCGTCCTCGGCACGGGGATCCAGACCGCCAGGGCCGCGCTCGACGACGGCCTGATCGGCACCCCGCTCGGCGCCGCGGTGTCGTGGAGCGCCCCGGGCCACGAGCTCTGGCACCCGGCACCCGGCTTCTACTACCAGCCGGGCGGCGGTCCGCTCCTCGACATGGGCCCGTACTACCTGACCAGCCTCGTCACGTTCTTCGGCCCGGTCGTCCGCGTCAGCGGCAGCACGACACGCTCCACCCGTGAGCGCACCGTCGCCACCGGCCCCGCCGCCGGCACCGTGCTGCCCGTCGACGTCGACACCCACGTCGTCGCGATCCTCGAGCACGAGGGCGGCGTGGTCTCCACCGTGACGCTGTCGTTCGAGGTCTGGGCGACGCAGAGCCCGCTCTTCGAGGTGTACGGCACGGCCGGCACCCTCGAGGTGGCCGACCCGAACCGGTTCTCCGACCCGGTGCGCATCGCCACCGCTGACGACCGCGACTGGCGCGAGCTGCCGGTGGGCGCCGGGTACCAGGACGCGGGCCGCGGCTTCGGACTGTCCGACCTGGCCCGCGCCGTCGAGACGGACCGCGAGAACCGGGCCTCCGGCGACCTCGCGTTCCACGTCCTCGACGTGATGGAGGCGATCACCACCGCCGGCCGCGACCACACCGTCGTCACCGTCGGTTCGCGTGTCGACCGACCGGCCCCGGTGGCCGCCGGCTCCCGACCGGAGTCCTGGTGAGCGCCGTGGCGGACGCGGGGCGAGCCTCCCGTCCGGTCACGCTGTTCACCGGACAGTGGGCCGACCTGCCGTTCGAGGAGGTCGCACGACTGGCCGGGGAGTGGGGCTACGACGGCCTGGAGATCGCCTGCTGGGGCGACCACCTCGACGTCCGGCGTGCCGCGACGGACCCGGAGTACGTCGCCGACCGGCAGCGGATCCTGCGCGAGAACGGCCTGGGCGTCTGGACGATCGCGAACCACCTGGTCGGCCAGGCCGTGTGCGACGACCCGATCGACGCCAGGCACGAGGACATCGTCCCGCCGCGGGTGTGGGGTGACGGCGACCCGGAGGGCGTCCGCCAGCGCGCCGCCGAGGAGCTGCAGTGGACGGCCCGTGCGGCCGCCGCACTCGGCGTCGACACCGTCACCGGGTTCTCCGGGTCCTCGATCTGGAAGACCGTCGCCGGGTTCCCGCCCGTGCCACCGGCGATGATCGACGCCGGGTACCAGGACTTCCACGACCGCTGGTCGCCGATCCTCGACGTGTTCGAGGAGGTGGGCGTCCGGTTCGCGCTCGAGGTCCACCCCTCCGAGATCGCCTACGACTACTGGACGGCTGCGCGGACCCTCGAGGTCTTCGCCGACCGCCCCGCGTTCGGCTTCAACTTCGACCCGTCGCACTTCGTCTGGCAGGACCTCGACCCCGCCGCCTTCCTGCTCGACTTCGCCGACCGGGTGTACCACGTGCACTGCAAGGAGTCGGTGAAGCAGCTCGACGGCCGCAACGGACGCCTCGGCAGCCACCTGCCGTGGGGCGACCCGCGCCGGGGCTGGGACTTCGTCACCGCCGGGCACGGGGACGTGCCCTGGGAGCGGGTGTTCCGCGTGCTGAACCACATCGGGTACACCGGGCCGACCAGTGTCGAGTGGGAGGACGCCGGCATGGACCGGCTCGTCGGCGGGCCCGAGGCGCTGGCGTTCGTGCGGCGGCTCGGCACCATCGCGCCGCCCGACGCCTCGTTCGACGCTGCCTTCTCCAGGTCGCGCTGAGGCCCCGCGTGCCGATCGACGTCCCCCGGCGGAACACCGCCCGCGTGCTCCGCATCGTCCACGAGGACGGTCCGCTCACTCGGGCCGACCTCACCCGCCTGACCGGCCTGAACCGCTCGACCACCCTGGCGCTGGTCGGGGAGCTCGTCGACCTCGGGCTGGTGGGGGAGGACCTGGACGGCGGGACGGGCGGGGGTGCGGGCGACATGCCTGCGTCCGGCACCGGCCGTGGTCGCCCGAGCCCGACCGTCCGCGCCTCGGCCGACGTCGTCGCGGCAGCGGTCACCGTGGAGATCGACGCCGTCACGGTGGCGCTGGTCGGCCTCGACGGCTCCATCCGCGTGCGCGTCACCGAGCACACCGCCGACCGGCCCACCGCTCGGGAGGCCGTCCGACTCGTGGCGGCCCTGCTCGACGGCCTGCACGACGACCTCGTCGGCCTGCGCCTGGTCGGCATCGGCGTCGCGATCCCCGGCACGGTCCGTGTCGAGGACGGCCTGGTCCGCTACGCCCCGCACCTCGGCTGGCGCGACGAGCCCTTCGCCGAACCCCTCGCCGCCGCCACCGGTCACCCCGTCCGGGTCGCGAACGACGCCAACCTCGGCGCGCGGGCAGAGCACCTGTACGGCAGCGGCCGGGGCGTCCGCGACCTCATCTACCTCAACGGCGGCGCGAGCGGCATCGGTGGGGGCGTGATCAGCGCCGGTCGACCACTCAGCGGCGCCGACGGGTACGCGGGCGAGATGGGCCACACCTTCGTCGCGGCGAACGGCATCCGCTGCCACTGCGGTGCGATCGGGTGCCTGGAGACCGAGGCCTCCCGTGCAGCGCTCGTCGCCGTCACCGGGGTCCCGGCCGACGACCTGCAGGCGCTCGCGGCGGCGCTGGCCGGCGCCGCGGCGCGAGACGACGCGGCGCGAGACGCCGCCGCCGCGCGGGGCGACGCCGGGGCCCACGCCGACGGCACGCTCCCCGACGGGCCGTCCGCGGTCGCGCGCGTCGTCGACCGGCAGGTGGCGGCGCTGGCCACCGGGCTGCGCAACGCCATCCACACCGTGAACCCCGCGGTCGTCGTCCTCGGTGGGTTCCTCGGCGTGCTGCTCGGACACGTGGGCGACCGCATCGTCACCGCCGTGCGGGAGCAGTCGATGGCCGCCATGGCCGACCGCGTCCGCATCGTCCCCGCCGCCCTCGGTCGGGACGTCCTGCTCCGCGGAGCCGCCGAGATCGGCTTCCGCGACCTCCTCGACGACCCCACCCGGGTCGCCGACACCGACCCGACCCGGGTCGCCGACACCGACCCGACCCGGGTCGCCGACACCGACCCGACCCGGGTCGCCGACACCGACCGGGTCCCCGACCCCGCCGCGGCCGACGGCACCCCCGCCGGTCGCGCCACCACGCACCAGAGAGCGAGCACCGCATGAGCACCACCGACACCCAGCGCGTCAGCGTCCTGCAGGGCCAGGACGCCCTCACGATCGAGGACCGCCCCGTCCCCGCCGTCGACCCCGGCGACGTGCTCGTCCAGGTCGCCGCGGTCGGCGTCTGCGGCTCCGACGTGCACTACTTCCGCCACGGCCGCATCGGCGACTTCGTCGTCGAGGAGCCCCTCGTCCTCGGCCACGAGCTCTCCGGCACGATCACCGCCGTCGGCGAGGGCGTCGACTCCGCCCGCATCGGGGAGCGCGTCGCCGTCGAGCCGCAGCGCCCCTGCCACCGCTGCGCCCAGTGCCTGGCCGGCCGCTACAACCTGTGCCCGCACATGCGCTTCTACGCGACGCCGCCGGTCGACGGTGCGTTCGCCGAGTACGTCACGATCGAGGCCGAGTTCGCGCACCCGCTGCCCGACTCCGTGTCGTTCGAGGCCGGCGCCCTCCTCGAACCGCTCTCCGTCGCCATCGCCGCGGTCCGCAAGGCGCGCATCGTCCCCGGGTCGTCGGTCCTCATCGCCGGCGCCGGTCCGATCGGCATCATCTGCGCGCAGACCGCCAAGGCCTTCGGCGCCAGCCGCATCGTGGTCAGCGACCTCGTCGCCGAGCGGCGTGAGCGGGCGCTGTCCTACGGCGCCACCGAGGTCGTCGACCCCACCGTCGTCTCCGTTGCGTCCGACATCGTGCCCGTCGACGCCTTCATCGACGCCAGTGGCGCACCCCGCGCGGTCTCCGACGGCATCAAGGCCGTGGGACCCGCCGGTGCCGCCGTCCTGGTCGGCCTCGGCAACTCGGAGATGACCCTGCCCGTCGAGCACATCCAGAACCTCGAGGTCACGGTCACCGGCATCTTCCGCTACACCGGCACGTGGCCGGTCGCGATCGAGCTGGTCGCCTCCGGCCAGATCGATCTCGACTCACTCGTCACGGGGCGCTTCGGCCTCGACGACGTGCGCGAGGCCCTCGAGAGCGACACCGACCCCGAGTCCCTGAAGTCCGTCGTCTACCCCGGCGGCGTCCCGACCGCCTGACGCGTAGCAGCCACCCACCGGACGGGAGGCTCGGTGCCACCTGGCACCGAGCCTCCCGTCCGGCACGCGCCCCGGACCGGGGCCACCCCCGCGCCACCGGGACGCGCTACGGTTCGCGCATGACCGTCGCTCCACCGCCGCAGCGCACCGATCGTCGCGCCCTCGTCTCCTGGGCGCTCTGGGACTGGGGCTCGGCGGCGTTCAACGCCGTCGTCACGACCTTCGTGTTCAGCACCTACCTGGCGAGCCGTGCGTTCGTCGACCCGGCGCTCGTCGCGGCCGAGGACTCCTCGCCCGCCGCCAAGCAGGCCGTCCAGGACCAACTCGCCCACAACGCCACCGTCGTCTCCACCGCGCTGACGATCGCCGGCATCGTCGTCGCCCTGGTCGCCCCGGCGGTCGGTCGGCTGGCGGACTCCTCCGGGCACCGTCGCCGCTCCGTGCTGGTCGCGACGATCGGCGTCGCCTTGTCCATCGGCGCGATGGTCTTCGTCGCCCCGAGCCAGCCGCTCCTGGTGCTCGGTGCCGCGCTCATCGGCATCGGGACCGTTGCCTACGAGATCGCCTGCGTCGGCTACAACGCGATGCTCAGCCAGGTCGCCCCCGGGCGCTCGACCGGCCGCGTGTCGGCGATCGGCTGGGCTGCCGGGTACTTCGGCGGCATCGTGCTGCTCGTCGTGCTCCTGGTCCTCTGCATCCAGGACTTCGGCGCCGGCGACACGGCGGGCCTGCTCGACCTGCCCGCGACCGTCGCCTCGGGGCAGTGGGACGTCCGCGTGGCGATCGGCATCGCCGCCGTCTGGCTGGCTGTGAGCTCGATCCCGCTGTTCCTCGTCGTGCCGGAGGCCGAGCGCGACCCCGCCCGCGCCGGCACCCTGCTGTCCGCGTACCGGGACCTCGGGCGGGACGTCGCCCGGCTCTGGCGTGAGCGCCGCAACGTCCTGGCGTTCCTCGTGGCGAGCGCGGTGTTCCGCGACGGCGTCGGCGCGGTGTTCACCTTCGGCGGGATCATCGCCGCGCAGGTCTTCGGGTTCAGCGCCTCGCAGGTGATCCTCTTCGCCATCGTCGCGAACGTGGTCGCCGGCATCGCCACCTTCGCGTCCGGCAGGCTCGACGACCGGTTCGGCTCGCGCGCGCTCATCATGGTGTCGCTCGTCGGGCTGGCGGTGTGCGGGACGGCCGTGATCTTCGTCGGCAGCGCGCCCGCCGGGTTCTGGGTGCTCGGACTCGCGCTGTGCGTGTTCGTCGGGCCGGTGCAGTCGTCCTCGCGCTCGTACCTGACGCGGCTCGCGACGCCCGGCCGCGAGGGGGAGCTCTTCGGCCTCTACGCCACCACCGGCCGTGCGGCGTCGTTCATCGCGCCCGCGATGTTCGGCCTCGCCGTGACCATCGGCGGCTCCACGCGCTTCGGGATCATCGGTGTCGTCGTGGTCCTGGTCGCCGGCCTGGTGCTGATGGCCTTCGTCAAGCCCGAGCCCCGGGTCCCCGCCGCGGCCTGACCCCGCTCCACCCCTCCCCGACTCGGAACGACAAGCTCGCCGTCGTACGACCTCGACGTTGTTGCACATGCAGACGCATCTGCCGACACGACGGCGGTCGTTCGACTTCTGCGGTGTCGGAACATGCGGACGCACACGATCCGTCCGCATGTTCCGGCAACGCGGGCGTCGTTCGACTCGTGCCGTGTCGGAACATGCGGACGCAACCACGGGTGGGCGCGCCAGCACCCACCGGACGGGAGGCTCGGTGCCGGACGCGGGGCGAGCCTCCCGTCCGGTGGGTGGTGGCGTTGGTGCGCGCTGGCCGGGTGGGCCAGGATGGGGACATGACCGACCAGCGGATCGCCGTCGTCGTCCTCGCCGCCGGGCAGGGCACACGCATGAAGTCCTCCACGCCCAAGGTGCTGCACCGGCTCGCCGGGCTGCCGCTCCTCGCGCACGTCCTGCGCACGGCCGAGTCGCTCGCGCCGGAGCACGTCGTCGTCGTCGTGCGGCACGAGCGCGAGCGCGTCGCCGCCGAGGTGACCGAACGCATGCCGGACGCGATCGTGGTGGACCAGGACGACGTCCCGGGCACCGGACGCGCGGTCGAGGTGGCGGTCGCCGCACTGCCCGCCGGGTTCGACGGGGCCGTCGTCGTGCTGTCGGGCGACGTCCCGCTGCTGGACGGCACCTCGCTCCGACGCATCGTGGACGTGCACGGCACGGCGGCGAACGCCGTGACCTTCGTCAGCGCCATCGCACCGGACCCGACCGGGCTGGGCCGCATCCTCCGCGACGCCGACGGCGCCTTCGCGGGGGTCGTCGAGCACAAGGACGCGACCGACGACCAGCGCGCGATCACCGAGACGAACGCCGGCATCTACGCGTTCGACGTGACGCACCTGCGTGCCGTGCTGCCCTCGCTCACGACCGAGAACGCCCAGGGCGAGATGTACATCACCGACGCGCCGGCCCTGATCCAGGCGCGCGGTGGGCGCATCGACGTCGTCACGCTGCCGGACCCGTGGCTCGTCGCCGGCATCAACGACCGCGCGCAGCTCGCCGACGCGGCCCGGGTGCTCAACGACCGGATCGTCCGACGGCACCAGCTCGCCGGCGTCGCGATCCAGGACCCGACCTCGACGTGGATCGACCTCGACGTCACGATCGAGGCCGACGCCGTGGTCCTCCCGGACACGCAGCTCATCGGCGCGACGGCCATCGCGGCCGGGGCCGTCGTGGGCCCGGGCACGACCCTCCGCGACACCGAGGTCGGTGCCGGGGCGACGGTCAACCGCGTCGACGCCACGCTCGCCGTGATCGGGGACGGTGCCTCGGTCGGGCCGTTCGCCTACCTGCGTCCGGGCACGATCCTCGGCGACCAGGGCAAGATCGGCACCTTCGTCGAGACCAAGAACGCGCGGATCGGCCGGGGCAGCAAGGTCCCGCACCTGTCCTACATCGGCGACGCCGAGGTGGGCGAGGACTCGAACATCGGGGCCAACACGATCACTGCGAACTACGACGGTGTGCACAAGCACCGCACCGAGGTCGGGTCGAACGTCCGCACAGGCTCGCACAACGTGTTCGTCGCCCCGGTTAGGATTGGCGATGGGGCGTACACGGGTGCAGGGACGACAGTCCGCAAGGACGTCCCTGCCGGATCGCTCGCGATCAGCTACGCCCCACAGCGCAACACCGACGACTGGGTCCAGGAACACCGACCCGGGACGCCGGCGGCCGAGGCGGCTCGGCGCGCGCGAGGCGAATGACACCTTCGACGGCCACCAGCCGTCACACGAGGGCCCGGCAACGGGTCCGGACACACGGCCCCGCGGGGCCAGGGAGTGAGTACGGCACTTGTCCGGAATCAAAACGACCGGCCAGAAACGACTCGTCCTCGTCTCGGGTCGAGCCCACCCTGAGCTCTCTGCACAGATCGCGGACGAGCTCGACGTCGAGCTCGTCCCCACCGACGCCCGCACCTTCGCGAACGGTGAGCTCTACGTCCGGTTCGACGAGTCGGTCCGCGGGTGCGACGCCTTCGTCATCCAGTCGCACACGGCGCCCATCAACGAGTGGCTCATGGAGCAGCTCATCATCGTGGACGCGCTGAAGCGGGCCTCTGCCAAGCGCATCACGGTCGTCGCGCCGTTCTACCCGTACGCGCGGCAGGACAAGAAGGGCCGTGGCCGCGAGCCGATCTCGGCCCGACTCGTCGCCGACCTGTTCAAGGCCGCCGGTGCGCACCGCATCATGAGCGTCGACCTGCACGCCGCGCAGATCCAGGGCTTCTTCGACGGCCCCGTGGACCACCTCTTCGCGATGCCGGTCCTGCTCGAGCACTTCAAGGCGATCCTCGACCCGTCGATGCTGACCGTCGTCTCCCCGGACATGGGCCGCGTCCGCGTGGCCGACATCTGGTCCGAGAAGCTCGGCGCACCGCTCGCCATCATCCACAAGCGTCGCGACCCGCTCGTGCCGAACCAGGTCACCGTGCACGAGATCGTCGGCGACGTCTCCGGCCGCTGGTGCCTGCTCGTCGACGACCTCATCGACACCGGCCGCACCATCGCCAAGGCCGCAGAGGCCCTGAAGGCCGCCGGCGCGATCGGCGTCGTGGTCGCCGCGACGCACGCCGTGTTCTCCGACCCGGCCACCGAGCTGCTGCAGAGCGAGTTCATCGACCGCGTCGTCGTGACCGACACCCTGCCGGTGCCGGTCGAGAAGCGCTGGGACCGTCTCGAGATCCTGCCGATCGCCCCGCTGCTGGCGCGCGCGATCCACGAGGTCTTCGACGACGGCTCGGTGACGTCGATGTTCGATGGAGCGGCCTGATCCACCCTGCGCGTGACGCCCTCGCCGCCCGACTCCGGGCGGCGGGGAGCGTCTTCGCCGAGGACGAGGCCGACCTGCTGTTGGCGGCCGGCGACGGTGACCCGGCCCGACTCCGGTCGGTCGTGCAGCGCCGCCTGGCCGGGGAACCGCTCGAGTACGTGCTCGGATGGGCCGCGTTCGACGGCCACCGCATCCGCGTCGCACCGGGCGTCTTCGTCCCGCGCACCCGCACCACGGTCGTGGTCGAGCAGGCCGCGCGGCTGCTGCACCGCTACGACCGCGTGGTCGACCTGTGCTGCGGTGCCGGAGCGATCGCCGTCGCCCTGCTCGGACGCGTCGGTGCGCTCGACCTCGTCGCGTCGGACGTCGACCCCGACGCGGTCGACGTCGCCGCCGAGAACATCGGCGACCGCGGCATCGTCGTCGCCGGTGACCTCTTCGCGCCGCTGCCGACCCGGTTCCGCGGGGTGGTGGACGTCATCGCGGTGAACGCGCCGTACGTGCCGACCGACGCGATCGCCACCATGCCCGCCGAGGCCCGTGACCACGAGCACCGCGTGGCCCTCGACGGCGGCGGGGACGGCCTCGACCTGCACCGTCGGATCGCCGCGGGCGCGGGGGAGTGGCTCCGGCCGGGCGGCGCCGTGGTCATCGAGGTGTCGTCGGCGCAGGCGTCGGACTCCGTCGCGGTGTTCGCGTCAGCGGGGTTCGCGGCGCACGTCGAGCACGACGACGAGGTCGACGGCACGTGCGTGGTGGCGGTCGCCGCTGCTGCCGCAGACGGGGCTACTGCTGCTGGTGCTGGTGCTGGTGCTGCTGCTGGTGGTCCGACCGGGGTCAGCGCGCCGTCAGCGTGATCGCGTCCCACCCGGTGGCGCCGTTCGGCGCCGGCGGACGCTGCACGCTCGTCTGCACCTGACCGTCGGCACCGACGGCACGGATCTGCACGTCGTGCGTGCCGGCCGTCGCCGTCCACCGCAGGACCCACTGCCGCCAGGTGTCCGAGGACACGGAGTCGGCGAGCTCGGCGTCCTGCCAGTCCGCCGACCCGACCTTCACCTGCACGGCCTTGACGCCCGTGTGCGGGTGCCAGGCGACCCCGGCGATCGCGACCCGGTCGCCGACGGCCACCGTGGTGCCGTTCGCGGGGGTGTCGATGCGTGACTCGAGCTTCACCGGGCCACGAGCGGACCAGCCGCGCGGGGTCCAGTAGCCCTGGGCGTCGGCGAACCGGGTGACCTCGAGGTCGACGACCCACTTGGTGGCGGAGACGTAGCCGAAGAGCCCGGGGACGACCATCCGGACGGGGAAGCCGTGCTCCGCGGGCAGCGGGTCGCCGTTCATCCCGACGGCCAGCAGCGCGTTCGTGCCCTCGTCCTGGAGCACGTCGAGCGGGGTGCCAGCGGTGAAGCCGTCCTCGCTCGTCGAGAGGACCATGTCGGCGTCCTCGGTGGGTCGGGCCCGGGCGAGGAGCGTGCGGATCGGGTGGCCGAGCCAGAGCGCGTTGCCGATGAGGTCGCCACCGACCTCGTTCGACACGCAGCTCAGCGTCGCCATGTGCTCCTCGAGCGGGAGCGCGAGGAGGTCGTCCCAGCTCAGGGTGATCTCGTGCTCGACCGCGCCGTGGATCCGGAGCGACCAGTCCGCGGGGTCGATCGACGGCACCCGGAGCGCGGTGTCGATCCGGTAGAAGTCGGCGTTCGGGGTGACGTACGGCGTGATGCCCTCCACGTCGAGGGACGCCCCGGCCGGCACCGTGGGCGCGGCGTTGACCGGTGCCGGCAGACGGATGGCGCGTCGGACCGCCGCGGCGCGCTGCATGCCGGCCGTTCCCAGCCGTGCGCCCGTGCCGGCGACGATCGACACCGCTCCGAGGGCTGCCGTCCACACCAGGAACGAGCGTCGCTCCGGCAGCGGGGCGTCGGTCCTGGTCGGGGTCGCGGCGGCGAACCGCCACGTCCGCAGCCGCTCGACGAGTACGCGGAGGACGATCACGGCCGCCCCGACCCCGAGGACCGACGGGCCGCCGTCCCAGGTGCCCGAGCCGGACCGGGTGGTCACGGCGAGCAGCGAGAGCGCACCGCCGACGGCGAAGACGAGCGCACCGAAGGGCGGTCGGCGGAGTTCCAGGATCCCGGCGCCGGCCGAGACCGCGAGCATGAGCACCGCCATCAGCACGAAGAGCGCCACCTTGTCGCCCGTGCCGAACAGGGCGACCATGAGGTCCTTCGCGCCGCCGGGGGCGAGGTCGATCACGGCGGAGCCGACCGCGACGAGCGGGCTGCCCGCACCGCCGAGGACGAGGGCGCACAGCTCGGCGACGGCGAGGAAGGCGAGTGCGGCGACGACGCCGGCCGCGGCCGCGGCCAGGCGCGGACGCAGGGTCGTTCGACTGGTGGGCACCGGCCGATGCTACGGCTGCACGCTGAGTGCGCCGCCTGTGGAGGCTCGTCCCACCTGAGTGGGTCGCCGGGTGTTCACGGGTGGTCGGTGGGGTTCCCCGGCGGACCGTGCGAGGATCGGGACGTGCTGAGGCGACCGGACCGTGTCCCGCGGGACGGTCGCGCCCGACAGCGGATGTCGCCGCTCCGCCGCCTCGCCCTGATCCGATGGGTGATCGTCGGCGTCTGGGCGGCCCTGCTGGTCGCCAGGATCGTCGTCGTCTCGCGCAGCCCCGACGCCGACCTCACCGTGTTCGGCGTCCTCGAGGTGGGCGTCGTCGTCCTCGGCATCGCGGTCGTGCTGGGCGGGATCCTCCGGATGCAGGGTCTCCGCCGGCGCCGCGAGGACGAGTCCCTCGCCATGGCCATCCGACGGATCGACCCGACCGTGTGGCTGGTGCCGGCCGCTCCGACCGCCGAACTCCGCCTGACGGTCGAGGAGGCCCGTCCCGAGGTCCCGCTCGGCGCCCGCGTGACGTGGGCATTCGGTGCGACGGAGGCCTCGCTCTGGGAACTCGACGAGCGTCGGGCCACCCGGCTGCTCGTCATCCGGTGGAGCCGGGTCATGCACGTCGGACTCGAGGACGCGAGTGGTCCTGGCGGACGGCAGGGCTGCGCGGTCGCGATGCACTACGTCCGACCGGACGAGACGACCGCTGTCGCGACGTTCTTCGTCCGCACGGCACCCGGTTCGCGGCGGGTGCTCGGTCGCGGGCCGAAGCTCGACCGCCTGGTGGCGGAGCTGGTGCGGGAGCGCATCGTCGCCTGACGCTCGCCTGACGCTCGCCGGACCGAGGCCCGTACGCGACGGAGCGGGCGGATGTCGATGCCCACCCGCTCCGTCGCCGTGACGGCGAGACCGTCAGTGCGTCGACGGCTCCTGCTCGACCTCGCGGCGGTCGTCCTCGGACCACAGCGTGTGGAAGGTGCCGTCCTTGTCGATGCGCTGGTAGGTGTGCGCACCGAAGAAGTCGCGCTGGCCCTGGATCAGGGACGCGGGCAGCCGGTCGGAAGCGAGCGAGTCGAAGTACGACAGCGCGGACGAGAAGCCCGGCGCCGGGATGCCCGACGCGGCCGCGATGCCGACGATGCGGCGCCAGGCGGCCTCGCCCTCGGCCACGGCGTCGGCGAAGTACGGGTCGACGAGCAGGGACTCGAGCTCCGGGTCCTTGTCGTAGGCCTCGACGATGCGGTTCAGGAACTGTGCGCGGATGATGCAGCCACCACGCCAGATCTTCGCCATGTCACCGAGGTTGATGTCCCAGTCATACTCCTTGGCCCCGGCGATGATGAGGTCGAAGCCCTGGGCGTACGCGACCACCTTCGACGCGTACAGCGCCGCGCGGACGTCGTCGGCGAACGTGTCGGGGACCTCGGCGATCGACGGCCGGTTCTTCACGGACTTCTGGACGGCGGCACGCTGCGACGCCTTCGACGACACGGCCCGGGCGAAGACCGCCTCGCCGATGCCGGACACCGGGATGCCGAGCCCGACCGCGTTCTGCACGGTCCAGACGCCGGTGCCCTTCGAGCCGGCGGCGTCGCGGATGACGTCCACGAGCGGCTTGCCGGTGTCGGCGTCCTGCTGCTTGAGGACCTCCCCGGTGATCTCGATCAGGTAGGACTCGAGGTCGCCCTTGTTCCACTCGTCGAACACCTTGACGAGGTCCTCGACGGACAGGCCGCCGACGCGGCGGAGCAGGTCGTAGGACTCCGCGATGAGCTGCATGTCGGCGTACTCGATGCCGTTGTGCACCATCTTCACGAAGTGGCCCGCGCCGTCGGTGCCGACGTGGGTCACGCACGGCTCGCCCTCGGCGACCGCGGCGATCGACTTCAGGATCGGCCCCAGGGTCTCCCAGGCCTCGTCCGAGCCGCCCGGCATGATCGACGGGCCGTGCAGGGCGCCCTCCTCGCCACCGGAGATGCCGGTGCCGACGAAGTTCAGGCCCTGCTCGCGGAGCTCGTGCTCGCGGCGGATGGTGTCCTGGAAGTTCGCGTTGCCGCCGTCGACGATGATGTCGCCTTCCTCGAACCGCTCGGCGAGCTGCCCGATGACCGCGTCGGTGCCCTTGCCGGCCTGCACCATGATGATCGCGGTGCGGGGCTTGGCGAGCGACGCCACGAAGCCGTCGATGTCCTCGGACGCGATGAAGCCCGCGTCGCCGTGCTCCTTGATGAGTTCTTCGGTGCGGGCGTAGGTGCGGTTGTAGACCGCGACCGTGTTGCCCTCACGCGACGCGAGGTTGCGCGCGAGGTTCGATCCCATCACCGCCAGCCCCACCACGCCGATGTTCGCCTGACCGTTGCTGTCTGCCACGAGGGTCTCCTTCGTCATGTTGCGCCCAAACTACGTTCGCCGGCCTGGGACCGCCCGGTCAGTTGCGGCAACCTGGGGAGAACAGGCACCCCTGCCCATACGGTGGAGGCATGAGCGACCGACCGACCCGCCCGCCCGTCCTCGTCATGGGGGTCTCCGGCTCCGGCAAGTCCACGATCGGCAAGGCCCTCGCCACGGCGCTGGACGGCCGCGGCGAGGCTGCCGAGTTCGTCGACGCCGACGACCTGCACCCGGCGTCGAACAAGGAGAAGATGCGGCAGGGCACGCCCCTGACCGACGAGGACCGCTGGCCGTGGCTCGACGCCTGCGCTGCCCGCATCGCCGAGGTCGAGGCCGCCGGCAAGCGCTGCGTGATGGCGAACTCCGCCCTCAAGCGCGTCTACCGCGACCGGCTGCGGGCGAGCGCGCCGGGGCTGTTCATCGCGTACCTCGACGGGTCGCGGGAGCTCATCGCGGACCGGCAGTCGCACCGGCACCACGAGTACATGCCGAACTCGCTGCTCGACTCGCAGTTCGGCACGCTCGAGCGTCCCGCGGAGGACGAGGCCGGCGCTGCCGTCCCGATCCAGGGCACCGTCGACGAGACCGTCGCGCGCATCCTCGCCCTCCTGCCCTGAGGCTCGGCCGCACGGTGCGGTCTCGCCCGCCCCGTGCGAGCTTGACCACTCCGTGCGCCACGACGACGCCGCACCGAGTGGTCAACCTCGCACCACGCGCGGCAGAGCCCCCGACAGAGCGCCACCTACAACTTGAACGTCGCCCGCGGGATGTCGGACACGATCCGCTGCGCCGTCCGCACGGCGTCCTCCTCGGACACCTGGTGCGTCACGACGAGTGACGCCAGGTACGCCGCGTCGGCCCGCCGTGCCATGTCGTGCCGAGCGGGGATGGAGCAGTACGCCCGGGTGTCGTCGATGAACCCGGACGTCTTCGTGAACGACGTCGAGTCGGTGACCGCCGACCGGTAGCGCCCGATCGCCGCGGGGGTGTCGATGAACCACCACGGCGCCCCGGCGTAGACGGCGGGGTAGAACCCGGCGAGCGGCCCGATCTCGCGCGAGAACACCGTCTCGTCGACGGTGAACAGCACCAGGTGGAACCCCGGCGCGGTGCCGAACGACTCCAGCAGCGGCCGCAGCGGCTCGGTGAACGCGCCGACGGCTGGCAGGTCGTGCCCGGTGTCCGGTCCGAAGCGTTCGGCGGTGGGCGTGTGGTGGTTCCGGATGATCCCCGGGTGCAGCTGCATGACCAGGCCGTCGTCCACGCTCATCTCGGCCCACCGGAAGAGCATGTCGTGCCGGTAGGCCACGGCCTCTGCCGCGGTCACCCCGGACGGGCCCTGCAGCGCAGCCGTGTGGATCCGCGCGCGCTCCGCCGGCGACAGCGGCGTCGATCCGGCATCCAGCACGCCCGTGTCCGTCGCGGTCGCACCGTGCTCGATGAAGTACTGCCGGCGTGCGCGGAGTGCCGCGAGCAGTCCGTCGTGGGTGCCCGTGTCGATGCCGGCGGCCTGGCCGACGGACGCGACCACGAGCCCCCAGTCCGGTCGGGACGGGTCGAAGACGGCGTCCGCGCGGAAGGTGGGGAGCACCCGGCCGCGGAAGGTCGGGTCGGCGGCGAGCCGCGCGTGCGCGGCGAGGTCGGCGTCCGGGGCGTCGGTGGTGGCCAGGACCTCGATGCCGAAGGCGTCGAACAGGGCGCGCGGCCGCATCTGCGGCTGCTGGAGCAGACCGGCGATGTGGTCGTACTGCGCGTCCGCGTTCGCGGCCGACGGCTGCTCCGTCAGCCCGAAGACGTCGTGCAGCTCCGTCTCGAACCAGTACCGGACGGGGGTGCCGAGGAAGTCGTCCCAGTGCTCCGCCAGGTTCCGCCAGACGGCACGGCCTGGAGGCTCGGTGCCGGTCCCCGACAGGTCGACGCGACCCAGCGCCTCCAGTCCGACACCGTTCGCGTGCAGGAGCCGCAGGACGTAGTGGTCCGGCGTGATCAGCAGCGCGGCGGGGTCGGCGAACGGCTGGTCGTCCGCGATCAGGGCCGCGTCGACGTGCCCGTGCGGGGAGATGACCGGCGCGTCGGCGACGGCCTGGTACACGGTGCGGGCGATGGTCCTGGTGGCGGGGTCGGCGGGGAACAGCCGGTCCGGGTGCGGGGCCAGGGTGCGCGGGGGGGTGGTGGGCATCATCGGTTCCTTCGCGAGGACGGCGTGGACGGCGTGGTGGGTGCGGGTCCGGTCGACTCGCGCACCGTCAGGTGGGTCGGCAGGGCGACGGCGC
This sequence comes from Curtobacterium sp. VKM Ac-2865, assembly GCF_015350905.1. GTDB lineage: Bacteria > Actinomycetota > Actinomycetes > Actinomycetales > Microbacteriaceae > Curtobacterium. Next base: position 89,819 of record NZ_JADKRZ010000006.1, read on the forward strand.
CGCTCATGTGCTCGCCGGGGAGCTCGTCGGCCGGGACGGCACCGAGCCGGCCGAGGAGCATCCGGATCGCGACGCGGCCGGCCCGTTCGATCGGCGACGTCATGGTGGTGAGCGGCGGGTTGCAGAAGTCGGCGCCGAAGATGTCGTCGCAGCCGACGATGCTGATGTCCTCGGGCACGCGGACGCCGCGCTCCCGGAGCCGGCCGAGCATGCCGATCGCGATGAGGTCGTTGAAGGCGATGCACGCCGTCGCTCCCGCGTTGACGGCGGCGTCCGCGGCGGCGGCCCCCGAGTCGACGAACGGGGCGTGCGGGCCGATCCGGGCGACGCGGACGTCCAGGCGCTTCGCGACGCGGACCAGGGCGCGCCAGCGGCGTTCGTTCGACCACGAGCTGTCCGGCCCTGCGACGTACAGGACGTCGCGGTGCCCGAGCGACACCAGGTGCTGCACGGCCTGCTCGACACCGCCCGGTGTGTCGATGAGCACGGACGGCACTCCGGCCGGGCGGCGGTTCACGACCACGAGCGGGGTGCGCTCGGCGAACTTCGCGATCTGCGCGTCGGACAGGCGCGATGCGGTGAGCACGACGCCGTCGGCCTTCGTGGACACCGCGCTGAGGGCGGCCATCTCGGCGTCCGCGGACTCCTCGGTGTCGACGAGCAGCTGCGTCCACCCGGCGGCGGCGAGCTGGTGCTGCGTGCCCCGGATGACGTCGAAGTAGAACGGGTTCGTGATGTCGGACACCAGGACCGCGACCGCCCGCGTCCGGCCCGACGTCAGTGCGCGGGCCTGCGAGTTCGCGACGTAGCCGAGGTCGCGCGCGGCCTGCTGGATGCGCTGCTGCGTCGCGGGGTTCACGCGGTCGGGGAGCGACAGGGCGCGGGACACCGTCGACGGTGCGACCCCTGTCGCGGTGGCGACGTCGCGGATCGTGACGCGGCGCGATGCGTCGGTCTCGGTCATGTGCGCCTCCCTGGTGTGCTGCTGCGTGTCCCGAACGGGTGTGTTGCTGCGTGTCTCGAACGGGTGTGCTGCTGCGTGTCCCGAACGCTAGGCCGCTCTGGCAACAAGTGGCAACCGGTTGCCGCATGTTGCCACCCGCGCGACAGTGGTCGTCAGCCGGTTCGCCCCGGCGACACCCCGAGCAGCGCCGCTCGGGGGAGGCTCGAGGAGGAATCCCCATGAAGACACGGACCCTGATCGGTTCCGTGGTCGTGGTCGCCCTCGCGACGCTGTCCCTGCAGGGATGCGCGATCGTCAACGGCAGCGGCGACGACCCCAACACGCTCCGCGTCATGATGGGCGCGGACACGACCTACCCCAAGGAACGCAAGCAGTGGCAGCAGGAGACCGCTGCCGAGTTCAAGCGCACCACCGGAGCCGACGTCCAGTGGGAGACGTACTCCTCTGCCCAAGAGGAACTGACCGCCATCCAGACGAGCGTCATCTCCGGCCAGGGCCCGGACGTCTACGCGATCGGCACCACCTTCACCCCGACCGCCTACGCCACCGGCGCCTTCGTCCGGATGGGCGAGCAGCAGTGGGACGCCATCGGCGGCAAGGACCAGTTCGACCCGGCGTCGTTCGGCATCTCGGGTCCGAGCGCCTCGAAGCAGATCGGCATCCCGTTCGCCAGCCGCCCGTTCGTGATGGCCGTGAACACCGACCTGCTCGCCCAGGCCGGCATCACCGAGATGCCGACCACGTGGGACCAGCTCACCGCCGACGCGAAGGCCACCACGACCGGTGACCGCCACGGCATGGCGATCGCCTACGCCGACGGCTTCGACCCGTGGAAGTTCATCTGGGGGATGTCGCAGAACGCCGGCAACACGATCGTCGACGGCTCGAAGGCCGAGCTCGACGCGGACGCCGTGCAGCAGGCCTACCGGACCTACTTCGACTGGGTCACGAAGGACGGTGTCGTGGACAAGGCCGCGATCGGGTGGAACAACGCGCAGGCCCTCGCGCAGTTCACCGACGGCAAGGCCGCGTTCTTCCCGATGACGACCACCACGGCCATCAACTCGTTCAAGGGCACGGCAGTCGACGGCAAGTACGAGTTCGCCCTGCTGCCGACCGTGCCACCGGGCGCCACGGAACGCCCGGCTGACGGCATCGAGGCCGCCAGCATCCTCTCCGGCGACAACTTCGTCGTCGCCGACTACGGCACCAAACAGGACCTGTCGTTCCAGTTCATCAAGCAGCTGAGCACCAAGAAGGCGCAGCTCGAGTACTACGACCTGTTCGGCAACCTGCCCACGAACGTCGACGCCGCCGCGCAGCTCGCGGCCGAGAACCCCCAGCTCAAGCCCATCATCGACGCCGGCCGGCTCTCGAAACCCACCGCCTTCACCGGCGCGTGGTCGGACATCCAGCTCGCACTCGTCGACGTCGTCGTGCAGTCGATCCCGTCGCTCAAGCGCGGCGAGGTCACCGACGACCAACTCCGCAAGCGCCTGCAGGACGCGCAGCGGGACGCCCAGGCCACGCTCGACCGGCAGAAGAACGGAGGTCTGTGATGACCGACACGCAGACCAAGCCCGCCACGCGGCGGACGGAGGGCCACCGCCCGGTCCGCCCCCACGGCACGACCCCGCTGTACAAACGCGAGCGTCCCCTGTGGATGCTGCTCCCCGGCGGGGTCCTCATGCTCGCGATCATCGTGGTCCCGCTCCTCGTCGGGTTCTTCATCGCGATGCTCGACCTCGACCAGTACACGCTCCGGCAGTGGTTCAGCGCCCCGTTCGTCGGGTTCGCGAACTTCACCGAGGCCTTCACGAACTCGCCACTGCTGCACTCCATCTGGATCTCGGTGTCGCTCGCGGTGCTCGTCACGGCCGTCACCGTCCCGATCGGGGTCGCCGCCGCCATCTCGACGCAGAACCGGTTCCGCGGACGTGGACTCGTCCGCTCGGTCTACCTGATCCCCTACGTGCTCCCGGCGTTCGTCGTCGGCACGTTCTTCCGCACGATGCTCCAGCCGCAGGGGGTCGTGAACTCGATCCTGCACACCGACGTGCTCTGGCTGAACGGATCGGCGTCCTACTGGGCACTCGCCGGCGTGATGGTGTGGACGAGCTGGCCGTTCGTCTACCTGCTGTCCCTCGCCGGGCTGCAGGCGGTCGACCTCGAGGTGCACGAGGCCGCCTCGCTCGACGGTGCGACCTGGTGGATCAAGCTCCGCGACGTCGTGTTCCCGTACCTGCGCGGTCCGCTGAGCCTGGCGGTGATCATCTCGATCCTGCACAACATCAACAACTTCACGCTGCCGTTCGTCCTGTTCGGCATCCCGCTGCCCTCGAGCGTCGAGGTCATGCCCGTCCTGACGTACATCGCCAGCTTCCAGTCGTTCCGCTTCGGGCTCTCCGCGGCGATGGCGATCTGCTCGCTCGTGATCGTCGCCATCCCGCTCTTCGTCTACCTGCGGGCCGTCCAGCTCGACACCGGTGACGACGCGGGCCCGAACCGGAAGCAGCGCCGCGCCGACCGCGCCGTGCTGGCCGCCCCGGCAGCCGCCGACGTCGAGGGAGCACGCGCATGAGCGGCTACAGCAGCACCAGGACCCGTCCGACCGCCACGCTCACCGAGAGCATCACGGCCCCACGCGGCGTCCGCCGGCAGAAGCGTCCGTACGACACCGACGTCACCCGACTGCTGCCGCGCTGGCTGCTCGTCACCGTGATCGCCGTCATCATCGCGTTCATCGCCGTCCCGGTGCTCTACATCGTCTTCGGCTCGGTCAACTCCGACGTCGCGGTCGCCCGTGGCGAGTACTTCCCGTCCGAGTTCACCCTCGCCAACTACGCCGAGATCTGGTCGACGGTCGCGCTCGGGCAGGGGCTCGTCAACAGCATCCTGACCGCCGGCGCGGTGGCCGTCTGCAGCGCTGCGCTCGCCGTGTCGACGGCCTACGTGCTCGTCCGCTTCCGGTTCCTCGGCCGCCTGACGTTCCTCCGGGGCCTGCTCGCGCTGCAGTCGATCCCCGGCACGCTCCTGCTGCTGCCGGTGTTCGTCGTCTTCGCCAACATCGCGAGCGCGACCGGCGTGCAGGTCATCGGCACCCGCTGGGGCCTGTTCGTCACGTACCTGACGTTCGCCCTGCCGTTCTCCACGTGGGTGATGGTGACGTACCTCCGCGGGCTGCCGAAGGAGCTCGAGGAAGCGGCCCGCATCGACGGCGCGTCCTCGACGAAGATCCTCACGAGGATCGTCCTGCCGCTCTCCTGGCCCGGCATCGTCGTGTCCGCCATCTTCGCCTTCCTGCTCGGCTGGAACGACGTCCTGTTCTCCACGATCATGACGACCCCGAACACGCGGACCGTCGCCGTGGTCCTGCAGGTGCTCGGCACGACGCAGGAGGGCGGCGCGGTCCCGATCTACGGCCAGATGATGGCCGCCTCGATCGTGTGCGCGCTGCCGGTCGTCGCGCTCTACCTCATCTTCCAGCGCTACCTCGTCGGCGGACTCACCGCCGGTTCCGTCAAGTAGCCCGAGTTCTCCACAGACAGCCTGGAGGCCCGGTGCGGGTCCGCCCCGCCGGTCCAGGCTGGTCATCAGGTCACCAAGAAGGGAATGCCATGACCCAGCTCAGTTGGGAACTCTCCGGGTTCGGCGACGAGATCGACGCCGACCCCGTGGTCCAGGTCGCGGTCCTGCAGGCGCTCGGAGCCAGTGCGATCGAGGTCCGCAGCGCCTGGGGCGTCAACGTCGTCGACCTCGACGACGACCAGCTCGCCGGACTCCACCGGGTGTTCGAGGAGCGCGGGCAGACCGTGTCCGCCATCGCCTCGCCCATCGGCAAGGTCTCGGTCGACGAACCCGTCGAGCACGAGGTCACCCGGCTCGGTCGCGCGATCGCCGCCGCGCACGCGCTCGGCACGACGAACATCCGCATCTTCTCCTTCTACTTCGCAGGCCGCACCCCCGAGAGCATCCGCGACGACGTGCTCGTGCGGATGCGGGCCCTCGCCGACCTCGCCGCGCGTGAAGGCGTCACGCTCCTGCACGAGAACGAGAAGGACATCTACGGCGACGTGCCCTCCCGGGTGCTCGACGTCGTCGAGAGCGTCGGGTCCTCGTCGCTCCGGCTCGCGTGGGACAACGCCAACTACGTGCAGTGCGGGGTCCGGCCGTTCACCGACGGCTGGGAGCAGCTCGCACCGTACGTCGACTACCTGCAGGTGAAGGACGCCCTCGCCGCCGACTCGTCCGTGGTCCCCGCGGGCCAGGGCGACGGCGAGCTCCTGCTCACGCTGACGGCGCTGCGGGACGCCGGGTACTCCGGGTACGCCTCGCTCGAACCCCACCTGACCGACGTCAACGCCCTCGGCGGGTTCTCCGGCCCCGCGGCGTTCGGCCGCGCCGGCCGGGCCTTCCGCACCCTCACCGACCAGATCGGAGTGACCCTGCGATGACCGCAGACACCACCAGCACCGCACCCCTCAAGCTCGCCGTCGTCGGTGCCGGGGTCATCGGCCGCCACCACGCCCGCGTCGCCCTCGCGAACCCGGCACTCGACGTCGTCGCGCTCGTCGACGCCGTCCCGGCCGCGGCCACCGGCGCCGCCGACGAGATCGAGGCCTCGGGGGCACCGCGCCCGCTCACCACCGCCACGATCGAGGACGCCATCGCGCAGACCGACATCGACGTCGTCGCGATCTGCTCCCCGTCCGGCATGCACGTCCAGCTGGCCGAGGCAGCACTCGCCGCCGGCAAGCACGTCGTGATCGAGAAGCCCCTCGACACCACCATGCCCCGCGCCCGGCAGATCGCCGCGCTCGCCGCGTCCGCCCGCGAGCGCGGGCTGGTCGTCAGCGTCATCAGCCAGCACCGCTTCGACCCGGCGTCCGTCGCGGTCGCGCACGCCGCCCACGGGGGCGGGTTCGGCCGGGTGACCTCCGGCGTCGCGAGCGTGGCGTGGTTCCGCTCGCAGGGGTACTACGACTCCGGTGACTGGCGTGGCACCTGGGAGCTCGACGGTGGTGGCGCGGTGATGAACCAGGGCGTGCACACCGTCGACCTGCTCGTCTGGACCCTCGGACGTCCGGTGGAGATCTCCGCGCAGATCGGGCTGCTCGCCCACGACCGGATCGAGGTCGAGGACACCGCCGTCGCCACCGTCCGCTTCGACACGGGCGCGCTCGGGGTCATCCACTGCACGACGGCCGCGTACCCGGGCCTGTCTGCCCGCTACGCCGTCTACGGCACGCAGGGGTCGGCCGTGGTCGACGACGACAAGCTCGCCTACTTCCACGTCGCGCCGGACGCCGCCACGCTCGAGTCCGCCGCCACCACGGCGAACGCCACCGCGGTCGCCGACGCCGTCGACCAGAAGTCCGACGTCGTCGGGCCGGAGCACGTGGTCGGCGGCCCGCAGGAGCCCGAGCACTTCCTCGCCGGGCACGGCCGGCAGTACGACGACATCGTCGACGCGATCCGCACCGGGCGCGACCCGGGCGTCACCGTCGACGACGCCCTCGTGTCCCTCGCCACCGTCCGCGGGCTCTACGTCAGTGCCACGCTCGGGCAGCCCGTGCGGATCGACGACGTCATCGACGGCAAGCACGACGACGTCGTGCCGGTCGTGCATGCCTCGCCCGTCGCAGCAGCAGCAGAAGGAGCAGCCCGATGAAGTTCTCCGTGTTCACCGCGTCCACCCCCGACTGGACCCCGTCGCAGGCCGCCGAGACGCTCGCGGCCCAGGGCTGGGACGGCGTCGAGTGGCGGATCGTCGACGACCGTCCCGCCGACGGCACCACGGTGCCCGCCGAGCGGGCCTTCTGGGCCGGCAACAACGCGACCTGGCAGTACACGGGCATCACCGACCAGGTCGGGGAGATCGCCCGGATCACCGACGGCGCCGGGCTCGAGTACTCCGGCATCGGCGGCTACCAGCAGGCCGCCGACCACGACGGCGTCGAGACGATGCTCCGCGTGACGAGCGAGCTCGGTGCCCGGCAGGTGCGGGTCAGCATGCCCGTCTACCGGCAGGAGAAGACCCGCACCGGCGAGACCTACCCACAGGTGTTCGACCGCACCCGCGCCGACCTCGAGTGGGCGGCGTCCCGCGCGGCGGACCTCGGCGTCAAGGCCCTCGTCGAGCTCCACCACATGACCATCACGCCGTCGGCCTCGGCAGCCCTGCGGCTCGTCGACGGACTCGACCCGGAGCACGTCGGGGTGATCCACGACCTCGGCAACCTCGTCATCGAGGGGCACGAGGACCACCTCGCCGCGTTCGAGCTCCTCGGCCCGTACCTGGCGCACGTGCACGTGAAGAACGCCCGCTGGGTCGACACCGGTGACACCCGCGCCGACGGCAGCAGCATCTGGCAGCACGAGTGGGCCCCGCTGCGCACCGGGAAGGCGTCGGTGTCCGAGTACCTCGACGACCTCCGCGCGTTCGGGTACGACGGCTGGGTCACGATCGAGGACTTCTCCACCGACCTGCCGCTCGCCGAACGGACGGCCGACAACCTGGCGTACCTGCGGTCGCTGGCCCCGGTGACCGCGTGAGCCGTCGACCCGGCATCGTCCACCTCGGGATCGGGGCCTTCGCCCGCGCCCACCTCGCCTGGTACACGCAGCACGCGTCGGGGCAGCCGTGGGGGATCACGGCGTTCACCGGGCGGTCCCCGGGCATGGCCGAGGCACTCACGGCGCAGGACGGCCGCTCCACGCTCGTCACCCGGGCGGCGGACGGCGACACCGCCGAGGTCATCGACGTCGTGGTCGCCGCACACCCGGGCAGCGACGACACCGCGTGGACGACGGCGCTCGCGTCGCCGGCCACGACCGTCGTCACGCTGACCGTCACCGAGCAGGGGTACCGCGCGGGCTCCGACGTCCCGGCACGCCTCGTCAGGGGCCTCGACGCCCGTCGGCATGCCGACGCCGGCCCGCTGACGCTCATGAGCCTCGACAACCTCACCCACAACGGCGAGGTCCTGCGCCAGGCCGTGCGCGACGCCGTGACCGACCCGTCCCTCCAGGCCTGGATCGACGCCACCGTGACGTTCCCGAGCTCGATGGTCGACCGGATCACCCCGGCGACGACCGAGGACGACGTCGCGGAGCTCGCCGCGCTGCCCGGTGCCCTCGACGGCGACCGGGTGCCCGTCGTCACGGAGCCCTTCACGGAGTGGGTGGTGGAGGACGCCTTCGCGGGGGAGCGACCCGCGTGGGAGACCGCGGGCGCCCGCATCGTGGACGACGTCACCCCCTACGAGCAGCGCAAGCTGTGGCTGCTCAACGGGTCGCACTCCCTGCTCGCCTACCTCGGGCTGCTCCTCGGCCACGAGACCGTCGAACAGGCGATGGCCGACCCGGTGTGCCGCTCGGCCGTCGAGAGCCTGTGGGACGAGGCCGCCCAGGAGCTCCCGCTGCCCGCGGACCAGGTCGCCGACGCCCGCGCCGCCCTCGTCGAGCGCTTCGCCAACCCGCGCATCCGGCACACCCTGGCGCAGATCGCGTCCGGTGGCTCCCAGAAGCTCCCCGTGCGGGTGGTCGACGTCGTCCGGCACCGCTTCGACCGTGACGCGTCGGCGGGCATCGGTCCCGGGGCGGCGACCCTGCTCGCCGCGTGGTGGCTGCACGTGACCACGCAGCCGGACCTCGTGAACGACCCGGGCGCACCCGGAGCAGGCTCGGACGTGCACGACGTCCTGGGCGTCGTCGCGCCCGACCTCGACACCACCCCCGTGGTCGCAGCCGTCACCGCCGCGGCCGACCGCATCCGCACCGCCGCGGCAGCAGCCCGCCGGCCCTCCGACGAAGGAGTCCACGCATGACCGACGCCACCCCCGCCCCGACCGCCCCGGCTGGCACGACCGGCACGACGAACCCCGCCGCTCCCGTTCCCGGCGCGACGGACGACCGCAGCGGTGACCCGACCGCGGGGCGCCCCGACACGTGGGCGAGCGCCGACCGTCGGCAGTTGATCGACCGGGCCGAGGTCATCGTCACCAGCCCGGACCGCAACTTCGTCACGCTGAAGATCACGACCGCCGACGGCGTGACCGGACTCGGGGACGCCACGCTGAACGGGCGGGAGCTCGCCGCCGCGGCGTACCTGTCCGAGCACGTCGTCCCGCTGCTGGTCGGGCGTGACGCCAGCCGCATCGAGGACGCCTGGCAGTTCCTGTACCGCTCGTCGTACTGGCGCCGCGGTCCGGTGACGATGGCCGCGATCGCCGCCGTCGACATGGCGCTCTGGGACATCAAGGCCAAGGTCGCCGGCATGCCGCTCTACCAGCTGCTCGGCGGCGCCTCGCGCACCGGGCTGATGGCGTACGGCCACGCCTCGGGCAAGGAACTCCCCGAGCTCTTCGACTCGATCCGGGCGCACCAGGAAGAGGGCTACCGCTCCATCCGGGTGCAGACCGGCGTCCCCGGGCTCGAGTCGATCTACGGCATCGCGTCGAACCGGACGACCGAGGGCAACGCCGGCGTCCGGTACGACTTCGAGCCGGCGCAGCGTGGGGCCTTCCCTGCGATGGAGGACTGGGACACCCGGGCCTACCTGCGCCACCTCCCGACCGTGTTCGAGGCGGTCCGCAACGAGTTCGGCCCCGAGCTGCCGCTCCTGCACGACGGCCACCACCGGATGACCCCGCTGCAGGCCGCCAAGCTCGGCAAGTCCCTCGAGCCGTACGACCTCTTCTGGCTCGAGGACTGCACCCCGGCGGAGAACCAGGAGGCCCTCAAGCTCGTCCGGCAGCACACCACGACGCCGCTCGCGATCGGCGAGGTCTTCAACACGATCTGGGACTTCAAGGACATCATCCGCGACCAGCTCATCGACTACGTCCGCGGTGCCGTGACGCACATGGGCGGGATCACGCCGCTGAAGAAGACGATGGACTACGCCGCGCTGTACCAGGTGAAGTCCGGGTTCCACGGGCCGACCGACATCTCGCCGGTGGGGCTCGCGGCCCAGATGCACCTCGGGCTCGCGATCCACAACTTCGGCATCCAGGAGTACATGCAGCACGGCGACCGCACGAACCAGGTGTTCCGCCAGACGTTCACGTTCACCGACGGCTACCTGCACCCCGGTGACGAGCCCGGACTCGGCGTGTCGCTCGACGTCGACGAGGCCGGCAAGTACCCCTACGAACAGGCCTACCTGCCGTTCAACCGCCTGGCCGACGGCACCGTCCACGACTGGTGAGGCGCCCCGGGTAGCCTCTGCGAGCGTGGACATCGACACGCTCGCAGGGGTCGCCCGTGAGCTCCTGCTCGTCGCGCCGGCGGACTTCGTCACCGAACGGACCGCCCGACAGCGGGCGATGCGGAAGGACGACCGCGAGACCGCCGCGGCGATCGGGAAGCTCCGGAAGCCGGCTCCGGCCGCCTGGGTGGTCGACCTGCTGGCGCACGAGCAGGCCCTCGACGAGGCGGTCGACCTGGGTCCGTCGTTGCGGGAGGCCCAGGCGAACGCGGACCCGCAGGAGATCAGCGCGCTCCGTCGCCAGCGCACGAGCGTGGTGCGCGCCCTGGCGCAGGCCGGGGCGGACCTGGCATCGGACGCCGGCCACCCCGCCACGTCGGCCGTCCTCGACCAGGTCCGCGCCACGATCGAGGCTGCGATGGCCGACCCGCACGCCGGGGCCGCCGTCCGCTCGGGCCTCCTCGTGCAGCCCCTCGAGAGCGTCGGCTTCGAGGACGTCGACCTCGACGGCGCCCTCGCCGTGCCGGACGCGGTCCCCGACGCCTGGTCGGGCAGCGGTGCCCCACCCATCGACATCGAGGAGGGGAGGCGCGCGCGGAAGTCGAGCCGAGCCTCCAGGCCGACCGAACCGGACCACCCGGACGAACCGGACCAGCCCGGACCGGAGGAGCCACGGGCCGACCCCGCTGCCGAGCGCCGGGCCGCCCGCCAGGCCGAGACCACCGCGCGGACGGAGTCCCGCGAGGCCGACGCGGCCCTCGACGCCGCCGAGCGCGATCTCGAGACCGCCGAAGCGCGCCGCGCCGAACTCGCGCGCGACCTCGACCGTGCCACCGCCGAGGTCGAGCGGCTCGGACGCTCCCGCGATGACGCCGAGTCGGCCAGCGACCGCGCGCGCGACCTCCTCGCCGCCGCGCAGGAGCACCGTCGCTCCCTCGGCCGCTGACGCACTCGCCGGACGTCCGACTCGACCACCGTGGTCCGACACGCCCGGGCTGGTACTGGTACGCTGGTGGTCGACTTCGGCGAGGGCCGCGTACGCGCGGCCGTGATCGACGCAGTGGGAGATCCGGCCAGACTCTGGGACCGTTCCTCACGCGTGCACGCGTTCGAGTTGCAACACCACAGACCCCACGATGCCGGCACCCCGGTGTCGTCCCCGAGACCAGGAGGCACCATGGCCGACTACACCAAGCTCGCAGCGGAAGTCCGCACCAAGTTCGGCAAGGGCGCTGCCCGCAAGCTCCGCGCTGCCGACAAGATCCCCGCGGTCATCTACGGCCACGGCACCGAGCCGCAGCACGTGAGCCTCCCGGGCCACGAGACCATGCTTCTCGTCCGTACCGCCAACGCGGTCGTGGACCTCGACATCGACGGCGCTGCGCAGCTCGCCCTCGTCAAGGACGTCCAGCGTGACCCGGTGCGCCAGATCATCGAGCACATCGACCTCGTCGTCCTCCGCCGCGGCGAGAAGGTCACCGTCGACGTCCCCGTCGTCATCACGGGCGAGTCCTTCGCCGGCACGATCCACGTGCAGGACCTCAACACGGTCTCGCTGCTCGTCCTCGCGACGGACATCCCCGAGCACGTGTCGGTCGACGTCGAGGGCCTCGAGGACGGCAAGCAGATCCACGCCTCCGAACTCGAGCTCCCCGAGGGCGCCGAGCTCGAGACCGACGCCGAGGCGCTGGTCGTCGCGATCGTCACCCCGCGTGGCACCGCTGACGACGAGGCCGCCGACGAGGCCGCCGCTGAGGCGGGCGCCGAAGCCGGTGCCGAGGGCGGCTCCGCCCCGGTCGACTCCGAGTAGGCAGCACACCGTAGAGACATCTGGTCGACGCTGATGGCAGATCGAACGTTCGTCGTGGTCGGGCTCGGGAACCCCGGGCCCGACTACGCGGGCAACCGCCACAACGTCGGCCAGATGGTCCTCGACGAACTCGCTGCCCGGATGGGTGCGACGTTCCGGAAGCACAAGACCCCGAACCAGGTCGCCGAGGGGCGGCTGGTCCCGGGTGGGCCTCGCCTCGTGCTCGCGAAGCCGGGGTCGTTCATGAACACCTCCGGTGGACCGGTCTCCTCGGTCCTCGGTTTCTACAGCGCGACGCCGACCGACCTCATCGTGATCCACGACGAGCTCGACCTGCCGTTCGACACCGTCCGCCTCAAGGGCTCCGGCGGTCACGGCGGGCACAACGGCCTGCGCGACATCATCAAGGCGACGAACACCAACGAGTTCGCCCGCGTGCGGGTCGGCATCGGCCGTCCCCCCGGGCGCCAGGACCCCGCCGACTACGTCCTGCGGGACTTCTCCCCGACCGAGAAGAAGACGCTGCCGAACCTGCTGGCGGACGCTGCCGACGCGGTCGAGGCCGTCGTCGACCTCGGGCTCGTGGCCGCGCAGCAACGGGTGCACGCCCCGTCCTGACGAGCGGGGGCTCGGCCCGTCGACGCCCGGTTCTGACCCGCCGCGTTCGCTGGTCGCGCACGCCGCGACCGCTGTCGGACCTGGCCGGTACCATGTCCTGAGTGACGATCTCGGGCATCATCCCTGCGCTCTCGCGCGCCTCCGCGTTCGATCGCGTCCTCCGCGCCGCTCCTCGTGACGCCGACTTCTCGGTCGTCGACGGCCTGCGTGTGCCGCTGCTCGGCGCGCTCATGGCCGAGCGCAAGGGCCCCCAGTGCGTCCTCGTGATCACGGCCACGGGTCGTGAAGCCGAGGCGGTGCGCGGCGCCCTGTCGAGCTACCTCCCCGACGCCGAGGTCCTCGAGTTCCCCGCGTGGGAGACCCTGCCGCACGAGCGCCTCAGCCCGAGCGCGCAGACCGTCGGCACGCGCATCGCGACCCTCCGCGCCCTGCAGCGCTGGCAGGACGCCGCCGCCGCGGGGACCGACCGCCCGACCACCGTGGTCGTGGCCAGCGTCCGCGCCGCCCTGCAGCCCATCGCGGACAACCTCACCGAGCTGAGCCCCGTGGTGCTCCGCACGGCCTCGCGCGGCAACGACCTCGCCGCCATCGCCGGGCAGCTCGTCGACCTCGCCTACGCCCGCGTCGACCTCGTCACGCGCCGCGGCGAGTTCGCCGTGCGCGGTGGCATCCTCGACGTCTTCCCGCCCACCGCCGACCACCCCGTGCGCGTCGACTTCTTCGGCGACGAGATCGACGGCATCAAGGCCTTCTCCGTCGCCGACCAGCGCTCGACCGAGGACGACCTCGACAGTGTCGAACTGACCGCCTCGCGCGAGCTCCTGCTGAGCGACGACGTCCGGCAGCGGGCACGCGAGATGCTGCACGAGTTCCCGAGCATGTCGCAGATGCTGGCCAAGGTCGCCGAGGGCATCCCGGTCGAGGGCATGGAGTCCCTCGCCCCGGCACTCGTGCGCCAGCTCGTCCCGATGACCACCTACCTGCCCGAGAGCGCCACGATCGCCGTGTTCTCCCCGGAGCGCGTCAGCGGTCGTGCGCACAGCCTCGCCGAGACCAACCAGGAGTTCCTGCAGGCAGCCTGGAGCGCCGCGGTCGCCGGTGCCCAGGCCCCGATCGACCTCGACGCCGGCAACTTCCTCACCGTGCCGCAGCTGAAGCGCACGCGGGGACAGCGCACCTGGTGGACGATCTCGCCGTTCGACAGCGGGCAGGACGAACCGCTCTCCGACACCGACGCCGTCGCCGAGGCGGGCGAGTACGTCCGGGTCCGCGCCGACGCCGTCCCGAGCTTCGCGGGCAGCGCCGACGGTGCCGTCGCCCACGTCAAGGCCCTCACCGACGACGGCTGGGCGGTCGTTGTCACCGCGCAGGGGCAGGGCCTCGTCGAGCGTGCCGTACAGGTCCTGGCCGACGCCGGCGTCGCTGCACGGATCGGTCTCGTCACCGGGCCGCCGGAGCCCGGCGTCGCGGTCGTCACCACCGCCGTCGTCGAGCAGGGGTTCTCGATCCCCGACCCCCGCATCACGGTGCTGTCCGAGGCCGAGTTCTACGGCCGGAGCGCCCAGCAGGGTGCCCGCACCGTCAAGAAGCTCGCGAGCCGCCGCAAGAACGTCGTCGACCCGCTGCAGCTCAAGCCGGGCGACGTCGTCGTACACGCGACCCACGGCATCGGCAAGTTCGTCGAGCTCGTCTCGCGAGAAGTCTCGAGCGGCGGCCGCAACGCGGTGAAGACGCAGCGCGAGTACCTCGTGCTCGAGTACGCACCGTCGAAGCGCGGGTACCCGGGCGACAAGCTCTTCGTCCCCACCGACCAGCTCGACCAGCTGTCCCGGTACGTCGGCGGCGAGTCCCCGAGCCTGTCGAAGATGGGCGGCAGCGACTGGTCCGCGGCCAAGAGCAAGGCGCGCAAGGCCGTCCGCGACATCGCCGTCGACCTCGTGAAGCTCTACTCGGCACGCATGGCGTCGAAGGGCCACGCGTTCGGCCCGGACACCCCGTGGCAGCGCGAGCTCGAAGAGGCCTTCCCGTTCGCCGAGACCGCCGACCAGCTCACCACCATCGACGAGATCAAGCGCGACATGGAGCGCCCGATCCCGATGGACCGCCTGCTCTCCGGCGACGTCGGCTACGGCAAGACCGAGGTGGCGATCCGTGCGGCGTTCAAGGCCGTGCAGGACGGCAAGCAGGTCGCGATGCTCGTCCCGACGACCCTGCTGGTCCGCCAGCACATGGAGACCTTCGCGGAGCGCTTCGCCGGGTTCCCCGTGCACCTCCGCGCGCTCAGCCGGTTCCAGACCGAGAAGGAGTCGAAGGAGACCATCGCCGGCCTGGCCGACGGCACCGTCGACATCGTCATCGGCACCCACCGCATCCTGTCGCAGGGCATCCAGTTCAAGGACGTCGGCCTGGTCATCATCGACGAGGAGCAGCGCTTCGGCGTCGAGCACAAGGACCAGCTCAAGAAGTTCAAGACCAACGTGGACGTCCTGGCGATGTCCGCGACGCCGATCCCGCGCTCGCTCGAGATGGCCGTGACGGGCATCCGCGAGATGTCGACCCTCGCCACCCCACCCGAGGACCGCCACCCCATCCTGACCTTCGTCGGCCCGCAGTCCGACCTGCAGGTGGCCGCGGCGATCCGGCGTGAGATGCTCCGCGAGGGTCAGGTCTTCTACGTGCACAACCGCGTGAAGGACATCCAGTCGGTCGCCTCGCACCTGGCCGAGATCGTCCCGGACGCCCGCATCGCCGTCGCCCACGGGCAGATGTCCGAGCAGGCCCTGGAGCAGGTCATGGTCGACTTCTGGGAGCGCCGCTTCGACGTCCTGGTCTCCACCACGATCATCGAGACCGGCCTCGACATCGCGAACGCGAACACGCTCATCATCGACCGCGCCGACAAGTACGGCCTGTCGCAGCTCCACCAGCTGCGCGGACGCGTGGGTCGTGGTCGCGAGCGCGGCTACGCGTACTTCCTCTACGACGCCGACAAGCCGCTCTCCGAGACCGCGCAGGACCGCCTCGAGACCATCGCGGCGAACAACGAGCTCGGCGCCGGCATGCAGGTCGCGATGAAGGACCTCGAGATCCGCGGGGCCGGCAACCTGCTCGGCGGCGAGCAGTCCGGGCACATCGCGGGTGTCGGCTTCGACCTCTACCTCCGCATGATCGGCGAGGCCGTCTCGCAGTTCCGCGGGGACGTCGCCGAGGGGCAGACCGAGCTCCGCCTCGAGATCCCCGTCGACGCGCACATCCCCGAGGACTACGTCGAGTCCGAGCGCCTCCGCCTCGAGGCCTACCAGAAGCTCTCGGCAGCCTCGGCCCCGACGGCGCAGCACGACGCGATCGACATGGTGCTCGACGAGCTCACCGACCGCTACGGCACGCCCCCTCAGCCCGTGCAGACGCTGGTCGAGGTCTCTCGGCTCCGCCGCATGGCGCAGCAGGTCGGCCTGTCCGACGTCGTCGTCATGGGGTCGAACCTGCGGGTCGCGGGCAAGGAGCTCGCCGACTCGTCGCAGGTCCGGCTCAAGCGCATGTTCCCCGGCGCGAAGTGGTTCCCGCAGCAGAACGCGTCGAGCATCCCGGTGCCGCGCCCGCACGACCTGGCCCTGCCCGACGACGCCCTGATCCGGTGGGTGGAGAGCATCCTCACCGCCGTCTACGGCGCAGCCGCCCCCGCGGAGGCCCCGGCGGCGTAGCCGCCTGCAGTCTGCACCCCCGTCGGACGGGAGGCCCGGTGCCAGCCCGCACCGAGCCTCCCGTCCGGTGGGTGGTGCGCCCGCCGCCCGGACTGCCCGTGCTACTCCGTGGCCTCGGCCTCGGAGAGCTCCCGGCGCGCGCGGTGGTGCCGTGCCTTGAGGCTGACGACCACGGCCGATGCCACCATCGCGATCCCGGACCCGACCAGGACGGCGAGCACCCCTTCGTCGACGATCTCGTCGTTGCTCGCGAAGGCCAGCTCGTTCATGAGCAGCGACACCGTGAAGCCGATGCCCCCGAGCACGCCGACGGTGACGATCGACGAGAACGACAGCGACGGCCGACCGGGCCCGCGGAACAGCCGCGTCGCGACGGCGCCGAACAGCGTGATGCCGATGACCTTGCCGACGGGCAGCGCGAGCACGACGGCCCAGAACGTGGGGGAGAGCTCGCCGATGCCGACCGCGGGGATCATCACCGCGGCCGAGGCGAACGCGAACACCGGCAGCACGATCGCGTTCGACCACGGCTCGACCCGCTCGTGCAGGGTGTGCCCGGGGCGCCGTGGCAGGACGAGCCCGAGCGCGACCCCGGCGATCGTCGCGTGCACGCCCGAGTGGTACACGAGCCACCACGTGACCAGGCCGAGGACCACCATGCCGACGATCAGCCAGCCCTGACCGGAGCGCCCCGGCCGCAGCATCCGTCCCAGCACCCAGAACAGCACGAGCACG
The DNA here is from genome assembly GCF_015350905.1 of Curtobacterium sp. VKM Ac-2865. Lineage (GTDB taxonomy): Bacteria > Actinomycetota > Actinomycetes > Actinomycetales > Microbacteriaceae > Curtobacterium. The sequence continues at coordinate 106,858 of NZ_JADKRZ010000006.1, forward strand.
ACGACCGCGCCGCCGAGCGCCAGGAAGTCCGTGTCGTGCGCGAACACCACCGCGATGATGACGATCGCGATGAGGTCGTCGAGCACCGCCAGCGCGAGCAGGAACACCCGGATGGTGGACGGCAGCCCACGGCCGAACATCGCGAGCACCCCGAGTGCGAACGCGATGTCCGTCGCCGTCGGGATCGGCCACCCGTGCGTGTACTGGGTCCCCGCGGTCACCGCGAGGTAGACGCCGGCAGGGACGAGCACGCCGCCGACCGCGGCGATCGCCGGCACGACCGCGGTCTTCGGGTTCGCGAGCTCACCGGCGACCAGCTCGTGCTTCAGCTCGATCGCGACGAGCAGGAAGAACACGGCGAGCAGCCCGTCGCTGATCCAGTGCGCGACGGAGAGGTCGAGGCCCACGACGCCCCACGGCGCATGCAGGTCGAGGAGGCGTTCGAGCCCGGGGCCAGCGGGGGTGTTCGCGAGCACGAGGCCGAGGACGGCGGCCGTCAGGAGGGCGACGGCACTGAAACGAGGGGAGCGGACGAGCGCGAGCAATGGGACTCCGTGAGGGTTCGGGAAACGGTCCGTCGACCAGACTTCCCGACACGCCACGACCAGTGTACCGGAGGCCCCCGACGCCGGCTCCGGGCCACGGCCGCGCAGCTGTGCGGCCGTGCGAGCATGGCTGGATGACCGCCATGGAGGACCTCGTCGCCGTCGTCGACCGCCTGCTCGCGCCGGACGGCGGCTGCGTGTGGAACCGTGCGCAGACGCATGCCTCCCTCGCCCGGTACGCGGTGGAGGAGGCCTACGAACTCGTCGACGCCATCGAGGACGGGGACCCGGCGGACCTGCGCGAAGAACTCGGGGACGTGCTCTACCAGGTCGTGCTCCACGCCGGGATCGCCGAGCACGAGGGGCTGTTCGGACTCGACGACGTCGCCGCGACCGCCCGCGACAAGATGACCCGACGGCACCCGCACGTGTTCGGGGACGAGCGCGCCGACACCGTGGAGGACGTCGTCCGCGTGTGGCGGGCGGCGAAGGCTGCCGAGAAGGCCGCGCGGACGAGTGCGTTCGACGGTGTGCCGCGGGCGATGCCGCCGTTGGAGCGTGCGGTGAAGCTGCTGGAACGCCTGGAGGAACGTGGGGACGCCGACACGGTCGTCGCCGCGGTCGTGGGGTCGGCCGGGGCTGGCGCCGGTGACGGTGACGCTGACGGCGGCGGTCCGCGCGCGGACGTGGCGTGGGGAGTCGGGATGCTCGCCTCGGTGGCCGAGGCTCGGCGTTCCGGCATCGATCCGATCGCGAGTCTGCGTGCTGCTGCGGCGATGCTCGAGGCCGAGGGGCGGGCAGCGGACGTCGTCTGACGTTCTGATCCGTGCGCGTCACGAGAACCGCGACGGCGACAGCAGGAACGAGAAGTGCGGGCGTCCTCCTAACCCGAAAAAGGAGGACGCCCGCGAGCGGGCGCTCGGCGTCGCCAGGGAGCGACGCCGGCAGGGATACCCGCCCGAACCGCGGGGCACATTGCAGCACAGTGCCCTCGCGACCGATCCGGCGGGTGGATCAGGCACCCGCCGAACCGAGGTTCTGGATCCAGCATATGAGTAGATCGGTGAGACTGCAAGTCCGAGTTCTGATCTGACAGGATTGAGCCATGGCGACGACCGTGACGGCACCCCGTGGCATGCGTGACTTCCTCCCCGCGGACAAGGCGCGTCGGGAGCACGTCCTCGGCGTGATCCGCGGCGTGTACGCGCGCCACGGCTTCGACGAGATCGAGACCCCCGTGGTCGAGGACTCTGCCCGCCTGCACTCGGGACTCGGCGGCGACAACGAGAAGCTCGCGTTCGGGGTCCTCCGCCGTGGGCTCACCGCCGAGGACCTGCACGCTGCCGAGGGCCCGCTCGACCTCGTCGACCTGGGACTGCGCTTCGACCTGACGGTGCCGCTCGCGCGCTTCTACGCCTCGCACCGGGCCGAGCTGCCGACGGTGTTCCGCGCGGTGCAGATCGCGCCGGTCTGGCGTGCGGAGCGTCCGCAGAAGGGGCGCTACCGGCAGTTCGTGCAGTGCGACATCGACGTCCTCGGTGAACCCGGCCAGCTCGCCGAGATCGAGCTGATCCGCGCGACGACGGCCGCGCTCGACGAACTCGGGGTCACCGGGACGTCCATCCGCATCAACGACCGCCGTGTGCTCACCGCGATGCTCGCCTCCTGGGGCGTGACCGAGCCCGCCGCGGCCGAGCGAGCGCTCATCACCATCGACAAGCTGGACAAGATCGGCCCGAACGGCGTCGCCGTGGAGCTCAGCGAGACGCTCGGGCAGGACCTCTTCGACACGGCCGAGCTCGCGCTGACGATCGAGGAACTCGGGCGCGCCGACTGGGACACCGCCGTCGGCGCGGACTGGCTCGACGCCGAGGCCTTCGACGACCTGCTCCGCCTCCGTGCGGCGCTCCCGGGAGTCGACCTGCGCTTCGACCCGACGCTCGTGCGCGGGATGGGGTACTACACCGGCACGATCTTCGAGGTCGCGCACCCCGACTTCGGCTACAGCCTCGGTGGTGGCGGTCGGTACGACGGCATGATCGGGCGCTTCCTCGGCCAGGACGTCCCCGCGGTCGGGTTCTCGCTCGGGTTCGAACGCCTCGTCGACCTGGTCGACCTGCCCGAGTCGGCGACGAGCGACGCCGTCGTGCTGCTGTACGACAAGGACACCGACCCCGTCCGTCTGGCTGCGCTCAAGGGCGAGGCGCTCGGGTCCCACCAGCGCGTCCGGCTCGAACGACGCACCAAGAACACGAAGAACCAGCTCGCCGGCCTGGCGGCCCAGGGCTTCGGCGCCTTCGCCACCGTGGGGGCGGAGACCACCACGCTGCAGGGTGTGGAGTTCCGTCCGCTCGCCTGACTTCTCCACAGTGGTCACCTGGAGCGGCGGAACCGTTCACCGGTCGTCGCTAGGATCGATCCGCAAGCACCACAACCGCAACGTTTAGGGAGTACCCCGTGGCCGTGATCGATGCCGTAGGAGCACGCGAAGTCCTCGATTCCCGAGGGAACCCAACCGTGGAGGTCGAGGTCCTCCTCGACGACGGCGTCGTGTCGCGCGCGCTCGTGCCGTCCGGTGCCTCCACCGGCGCCTTCGAAGCATACGAACTGCGTGACGGCGACGCGTCCCGCTACGGCGGCAAGGGCGTCCTCAAGGCGGTGGAGGCCGTCCTCGACGAGATCGGCCCCGCGCTCGAGGGCTTCGACGCCACCGACCAGCGCCTCGTCGACGCCGCGCTCATCGAGCTCGACGGCACCGAGAACAAGTCGCGCATCGGTGCGAACGCGATCCTCGGCGCCTCGCTCGCCGTCGCCCGCGCCGCCGCCGACTCGGCCGACCTGCCGCTGTTCCGCTACCTCGGTGGCCCGAACGCGCACACCCTGCCCGTGCCGCTGATGAACGTCGTCAACGGTGGCGCGCACGCCGACACCAACGTCGACATCCAGGAGTTCTTCCTGGTGCCCTACGGCGCCGAGAGCTTCTCCGAGGCCCTCCGCTGGGGCGTCGAGACCTACCACGCCCTCAAGGGCGAGCTGAAGAAGCAGGGCCTCGCGACCGGCCTCGGCGACGAGGGCGGCTTCGCGCCGGAGCTCGCGTCGAACCGCGCCGCGCTGGACTTCCTGCTCGCCGCCATCGAGAAGGCCGGCTTCACGCCGGGCAAGGACATCGCACTCGGCCTCGACGTCGCGTCGACCGAGTTCTTCAACGACGGCAAGTACGCGTTCGAGGGCAAGCAGCTCTCGAGCCAGGAGTTCACCCAGTACTTCGTCGACCTGGCCCGTGACTACCCGCTCGCCACGATCGAGGACCCCCTCGCCGAGGACGACTGGGAGGGCTGGACCCACCTGACGGCCGAGCTCGGCGACAAGCTCCAGATCGTCGGCGACGACCTCTACGTCACGAACCCGAAGCGTCTGCAGCGGGGCATCGACGAGAAGGCCGGCAACTCGATCCTGGTCAAGGTGAACCAGATCGGCACGCTGACCGAGACCCTCGACGCCGTGTCCCTCGCGCAGCGCCACGGCATGACGGCGATCCTGTCCCACCGCTCGGGTGAGACCGAGGACACCACCATCGCGGACATCGCGGTGGCGGTCGACGGCGGCCAGATCAAGACCGGTGCCCCGGCCCGTTCGGACCGCGTCGCGAAGTACAACCAGCTCCTCCGCATCGAGGAAGAGCTCGGCGACGCCGCGGTCTACGCCGGCCGCACGGCCTTCCCGCGCTCTGCATCGCTCTGGTCCTAGGACCCACCCGAGACGCCGTCCTCCCGACCGGGAGGGCGGCGTCTCGTCGTTGCGGGCGGACGACTGCTCGTGCCGGCGGTGGGGAGGGGTTGGCGCGGGGCAGGTCGGAGCTGGCACCGGGGCAGGGCGAGGCGAGACGCCGGTGTCTCGATGAGACGCCCCGGGCATCCCGAGACGCCGCCGTTTCTGGCGGTGTTTCACTGACTCGAGGGCGTCTCGCACGAAACAGGGGTGTCTCGCGCATGACCACGCGCCCGCACCGCATCGAGACGGGGGCGTCTCGGCAGAACGGGGATGTCTCGTGTCCTGACGGCGGTGTCCGGCTAACAGTCGGGAGGACTGCGGCCGTGACACGGGGGCGTCTCGCACGGACGGGGTGTGTGGAGGAGTGCGGGGAGGAGTGTTTCGGCGACACGGGCCCGTCTTGCACAGACAGGGGTGTCTCGCGCGGACGGGGGTGTCTCGACGCAAAGGGGCCCGCCGCACGCGCACGCGCACGCGCCCGACGCTGAGAGGCTGCGGGACACGCGCGCGCCGATGTGCCGAGCCTCGGCCCCCGGGTTATCGTCGGACCGTGTCCAGCCAGAAGCCCCGCGTCCGTCGCGTCCCCGTCGCGATGCCCGAGGGCTCAGCGGCCGAGCAGCCCTGGTACCGCTCCATCCGGTTCTCCGGCTTCAGCCTGCTCATGCTCGCGATCATCGTGCTGTTCGTGGTCGTCCTCGCGCCGTCGCTCCGGACGCTCATCCAGCAGCAGGAGCAGATCGCGCAGCAGCAGCACGAGGTCGCGGCGCAGAAGTCCGACGTCGCGCAGAAGAAGAAGGACGTCGCACGTTGGGACGACCCCGCCTACATCGAGGCCCAGGCCCGTGACCGTCTGCTCTACGTGTACCCGGGGGAGCAGAGCTTCCTCGTGATGGGTGAGGGCTCGGGCACCCGCAGTGACGCTGCCCCCACGACGGACTCCGGCACCCCGGTGAGCTCCACCGTGCAGACGCCGAAGGTCGACTGGGTGCAGGCCATGCTGTCGTCCGTGCTCGAGTCGGGCCTGACGACGGACACGAAGCAGGACCTCGTCGCCCCGGACGTCTCCGGCACGGGCGACCCCGCGACCAAGGGCTGAGCGCGTCACACCGGTGCGCGGCACCCCGGAACTCCGGTAGCCTCTTGTCCCCGTGACGACCCCTCCCTTCGACCCGCCGACCGAGCACGACGTGCAGGTGGTCTCGGCGCAGCTCGGCCGCCCCGCGCGGGACGTCGTCGGCATCGCCGCTCGGTGCGTCTGCGGCAACCCGACGGTCGTCGCCACGAAGCCCCGGCTGTCGAACGGCACCCCGTTCCCGACGCTGTACTACCTGTGCCACCCGGCTGCCGCCGCCGCCGTCAGCACACTCGAGGCGACCGGCGTCATGCCCGAACTCGCCTCGCTGCTCGACGACCCCGAGACGGCAGGTCAGTACCGCGCCGCCCACGAGGCCTACCTCGCCGACCGCGAGTCCATCGAGCACGTCGACGAGATCGACGGCATCAGCGCGGGCGGCATGCCCGTCCGCGTGAAGTGCCTGCACGCCCTCGTCGGCCACACACTCGCAGCCGGACCCGGCGTGAACCCCATCGGTGACCTGGCGCTCGAGCGCGCGTCGTGGTCACCCGACCGGTGCGAATGCCGGGCGTATGATGAGGGTGCAGACGCCGGAGTCGGGGCGGGTGGCGGCGAAGTCTGACCAGACTCCCGGCCAACCCTCATCACTAGGAGATCATCCCCCGTGCCCAAGATCCTCGTCGTCGGCGGCGGTTACGCCGGTTTCTACACCGCCTGGAAGCTCGAGAAGCACCTTCGCCAGGGCGAAGCCGAAGTCGTCATGGTGGACCCGCTGCCGTACATGACGTACCAGCCGTTCCTGCCCGAGGTCGCCGCCGGTTCCATCGAGCCGCGCCACGCGATCGTCTCGCACCGTCGTCACCTCAAGAAGACCCGGGTCGTCACGGCGAAGGTCACGAAGGTCGACCACGCGACCCGCACCGCCACGATCACGCCGGAGCTCGGCGAGCCGTGGGAAGAGACCTACGACCAGGTCGTCATGACCGCCGGCGCCGTCTCGCGCACGTTCCCGATCGCGGGCGTCGCGGACGAGGCGATCGGTCTCAAGACCATCGAAGAGGCCGCCGCGATCCGCGACAAGGTCCTCACCAACTTCGCCAAGGCCGCGAACCTGCCGGCCGGTCCTGAGCGTCAGCGCCTGCTGACGGTCGTCGTCGTCGGCGGCGGGTTCGCGGGCATCGAGGTCTTCGCCGAGCTGCGGTCGTTCGTCACCGACCTGCTGAAGAGCTACCCGCAGATCGCCTTCGAGGACACGCACTTCCACCTGGTGGAGGCCATGGGGCGCATCATGCCCGAGGTGTCCCTCGAGACCTCGCACTGGGTGCTCGAGAACCTCGCCCAGCGCGGCGCGACCGTGCACCTCGAGACCCAGCTCGCGTCGGCCGTCGGTGGCGTCTGCCAGCTCAAGGCCAAGGACGAGTCGATCGAGACCATCGAGTCCGACCTGATCATCTGGACTGCCGGCGTCATGGCGAACCCGATGGTGAAGGGCACCGACTTCCCGCTCGAGCCCCGCGGCCGCATCACCGTGCAGCCCGACCTCCGCATCGTCGACGACGGCACCGTCATCCCCGACGCGTGGGCTTGTGGCGACGTCGCAGCGGTCCCCGACCTCACGGGTGGTGGCGTCGGCGGCATGTGCGTCCCGAACGCCCAGCACGCGGTCCGTCAGGCCAAGCAGCTCGCCAAGAACCTCGTCGCGGTGCTCCGCAACGAGGCCACGGTCGAGTACAAGCACGAGAACCTCGGCGCGGTCGCCGGCCTCGGCGTCGGCATCGGCGTGTTCCAGTCCGGCAAGTTCGCGATGAAGGGCTTCCTCGCGTGGGGCGCGCACCGCGGCTACCACGGTCTGGCCATGCCGTCGTGGGAGCGCAAGATCCGCGTCGTGAGCGACTGGGTCGGCGGCTTCTTCCTCGGCCGCGACATCGCGTCGCTCGACGACCGCGAGACCCCGCGTGCCGCGTTCGAGGCCTGGGCGTCCCGCCCGAAGCCCGCGAACGCCGACGAGCCTGCCGCCGTCGCCGCGTCTGCTCCGGCCGAGGGCACCCCTGCCGGTGCCGCCGGCCCGGCGTACGCCACCCCGGCCGAGGACGTCTCGAAAGAGGCAGCCCCGGTCGACGGCGAGAAGGTCGCCGCCAAGAGCGAGTAGTCCCAGCGTCACCGCCGAGGGCGGCCACCCGGTCCGGGTGGCCGCCCTCGGTGCGTCGGTAGGCTGGTCCGGCCCGCCCCCGTGGCCCAACTGGCAGAGGCACGCGACTTAAAATCGCTGAGTTGAGGGTTCGAGTCCCTCCGGGGGTACCACGACCGTCGCGACGTGGGCCGAGACGGACTGGAGGCCCGGCGCAGTTCGTGCGCCGGGCCTCCAGTCCGTCTCGTGGTCGAGCCGCATCGCGGCTCGTTGCTCAGTACAGGCGGTAGCCGGTCACCATGGGGCAGGTGAACGGATCGCGGGCCGCGAGGCCGACCCGGTTGAGGTAGGCGACGACGATCGCGTACGACTTGCCGAGGCTGGCCTCGGTGTACGGGATGTCGTGCTTGGCGCAGTGGGCCTTGACCATCGGCTTGGCCTTGCGCAGGTTCGGGCGCGCCATGTTCGGGAACAGGTGGTGCTCCGCCTGGTGGTTCAGGCCACCGAAGAGGTGGTCGGCCCAGATGCCGCCGGTGATGTTGCGCGAGGTGCGCACCTGGCGGGACAGGAAGTCGATGCGGGCGCCCTCGGCGATGACGGGCATGCCCTTGTGGTTCGGCGCGAACGAGCCGCCCATCATCACGCCGAACACGGCCAGCTGCACGCCGAGGAAGGCGGCGGCGACGGGGAACGGCATGAGGGTGAAGATCGCCCAGAAGTACAGGCCGAAGCGGGCGACGAGCAGGATGCCCTCGATGATGCGGTCACGGCCGGAGCCCTTGATGTGCTGACCGGTGACGAGTGCGCGGACGCCGAGGAAGTGCAGGTTCGCGCCCTCCATCGTGAGGAGCGGGAAGAACGCCCAGCCCTGCACGCGGGTGAGTGCGCGGAGCAGACCGCGACGCTGGGCGGCGTCCTCCTCGATGAAGGAGACCGTGTCCTGCGCGATGTCCGGGTCCTTGCCGATGGTGTTCGGGTTGCCGTGGTGGCGGTTGTGCTTGTTCATCCACCACGTGTACGACAGGCCGACGATGAAGGTGCCGAGGATGCGGCCGGCATTGTCGTTCCACTTGCGCGAGGCGAAGACCTGGCGGTGGGCGGCTTCGTGCGAGAGGAACGCGAACTGCGTGAAGAGCGCTCCGAGCACGGCGGCCGGGATGAGCTGGAACCACGAGCCACCGAGCATCGCGACGGCGACGAAGCACGCTGCGACGAGGGCGACCAGCACGGCGAAGACGGTCCAGTAGAAGCCGACACGGCGTTCCAGGAGCCCGGCGGCGCGGACCTCTTCGAGGAGGTCCTTGTACGTCGACGTGCCGGAGGCAGCGCCCGGCGTGCGGGGAGTGGTGGGTCGGTACAGGGTCGATGAAGACATGGGCTGCTTCCATCAGGAACAGCCCTTCGGCCGTACTCTCGAGTTCCCGCGTGTGCGGTTGCTAGAGAACCTAGGGGTCCAACCTGGGCGGTGACCGTCAAGTCCGCGTACCGTTCGCGTGATGTGGTCATCCGGGCTCGGACGACCCGCAGACACTGTCCGGACGACGGCGGGTCCGCCCCCTGGTCCTCGCTACCATGCAGGTGTGGTCGGACTGGGCAGCGCACTCGCGAACCTCCGTGGCGTCCTCCGGCAACCCGAGGCACACGTCGAGACCGTCGACGGCGAGTCCGTCCCGGTCGGCATGCTCCTCGGCACGCTCGGGGCCCTGCTGCTCGACGCCGGAAGCTCCGTCACCGACGTCCGATCGGCTCTCGAGAAGGCACGCCAGGCCGCGGGCATCGGCAGTGGGCTCGCCGTCGGGGTGCTGCCGGCACTCGTGATCGTCAGCGAGACCGCGACCGGCTCGGCGACGATCGTCAACGCCGAGGGCATCGAGCTCTCGTTCCGGCAGGCGGCCCGGGCGAACCGGCTGGTCCTCGGGCTCGAGAGCGGGTCGATCGCGCTCGCCGAGATCCCCGCGCGGGTCCGGGCCATCCGCGCGAACACCCGTCCGCCGGCCCCGCTGCCGTGGATCGCCGGGAACGCCCTGACCGCAGCCGGGCTCGCCGTCGTCTTCCGCTGCCCCTGGTGGGCCGTCCTGGTCGTGCTCGGGGTGGGCGCGGTCGTCGGGGTGATCGGGCTGCTGCTCCGCCGGTTCCGCGAAGCCGTCGCCGTCGTGCCGTTCCTCGCCGCGTTCGTGTCCACCGCGGTCGTCGGCCTCGTCGCTGCCGGCACCGGGTTCGACCACGTGCCGCTCTTCGCCGTGTGTGCCCCCGTCGCCGTGTTCGTGCCGGGCGCGCTCATCACGAACGCGCTCCTCGAGCTCACCGCCGCCGACATCGTGACCGGGTCCGCACGGCTGATGCAGGGGCTCATCATGCTCGGCTTCATGGCCGCGGGGATCGCCGCGGGCAGCGCCGTCACCGGCCTGCGGGTCGACCCGCGGTCCGCTGCGCTCGTCGGGGAGGTCGCCGGCGTCGGGACCGACCGCGCGGGGTGGGAGTCGGTGCCCGCGTACTGGTTGTCGTGGGTGGCCGTCGCGGTGCTCGCGGTCGGCATCGGGCTGGTGTTCGGCGCCGGGTGGAAGCTCACGGCGGCGTCGATCGTGGTCATGATTGGGGCGTACGCGCTCGTGTCCGGACTCGCGCCGCTCGTGGGGAGTGTCGTCGCGACGGGGACCGCGGCGGCCGTGCTGTTCGTCGCCACCCGCGGGCTGGAGCGCCTGGTGCCGGTGATCCCGGCGACCGTGTCGTTCCTGCCGGCGTTCCTGCTGCTCGTGCCGGGCACCGTCGGATTGGTCGCCGTGGCCACCGCCGACCCGCAGTCCCTGGCGACGCCCCTGGCGACGTTCGTCAGCCTGTGTGTCGGCACGAAGATCGGCGGGCTGCTGCCGGGCCTGTTCGCGCGGACGGCCCCGACGCACTGACTGCGTGCGCACGGGCCCGCGCGCACGCGCACGCACGGGCCGGCGCGCACGGCCCGCACGCACGCACGCGCACGCACGCACCCGCGCGCGGGACCCCTACGGCGCGATGAAGCGTCCCGCCGCCTGGTCCTCGAGCGCGGACGCCTTCGCCAGGTAGTGCACCTTCTTGCCCGTGGCGTTGTACGGCAGCGCCGCGACGAACCGGTAGCGCCTGGGCCGCTTGTACCGCGCGAGGCCCGGGTGCGATCCGGTCCAGTCCTCCAGCGCCGAGGCCGCGGCGGTGTCGTCGTCCGGCAGGCCCCGCTCGGCGCGGACGACGTACGCCACGACGACCTCGCCCCAGCGCTCGTCGGGCACCCCGACCACGATCGAGTCGTCGACACCGGGGTGCTCCTGCAGCACGGCCTCGACCTGCACCGGGTGCACGTTCTCCCCGCCGGAGATGACCATGTCGTCCTTCCGCCCGACGATGGTCACGCGCTCGTGCTCGTCCCACGTCGCCAGGTCGCCCGGGTAGAACCAGCCGTTCGCGAACTTCTCGGCCTCGAGCCCCGGGTTCCGGTACGAGTAGCCGGACTTCACCGTGCGCACGGCGAACTCGCCGATCTCACTGCCGTCCTGCGGCACGGTGTCCGTCGGGTCTGCGAGCTTGTCGGCGTACACGCGCACCACGGCGACGTCGTCGTCCGTCGACGCCCGACCGGTCGAGCCCGCGCCGTCGGGGAAGTCCTCGGGGCGCAGGAACGTGTTCCAGAACGTCTCGGTCGTGCCGTAGCCGTTGAAGATCCGCGGGGACAGCAGCTCCTGGTAGCGGAGCGCAGCGGCCCGGTCGAGCGGGGCCCCCATCGTGACGATCCCGTGCAACGACGACAGGTCGCGGGGACGGCGTTCCTGGGCGTTCGCGAGCTGCACGAGGTTCGGCGGCGCACCGATGAGGAACGTCAGCTGTTCCGACTCGACGAGGTCGAGCACCCGGTCGGCGTCGAAGTGCCGGAGCGTGGTGAGTTCGGCGCCGACGTAGAACACCGGGTTCGGGCCGCCCGAGTACAGCCCCCCGCGGTGGAAGAGCGGCGACATGTTGAGCGTCTTGTCGAACGGGCTGAGCGGGAAGTGCATGATCACGTCGTGCGCGCTGAGCACCTCGACCAGGCTCGGCAGCGGCACGGGCTTCGGCCGTCCGGTGGTCCCCGACGTGTAGAGCCGGGTGGTCTCGTCGTAGGTGCTGCGCGGCTCGGTGTCCGCGAGCTCCGACGCGGTGACCGGCTCGGCCGCGAGCAGCTCGGCGAAGCCGTCGTGCTCTCCGCCCACGGTGACGACGTGGTCGGGGCGGTGCGAGGCGGATTCCAGCGCGGCGACGAGGTCGTCGTTCCGCACGGCGTCGTGGACGAGCACGACGGGGGCGGAGTCGTCGACGATGAAGGCGACCTCGTCCGGGGCCAGCCGGAAGTTGGTCGGTGAGAACACGGCCCCGATGCGGTGGCACGCCAGGTAGAGCATCGCGAACTCGGGGGAGTTGAACAGCTCGACCATGACGACCGATCCGCGGACCGCGCCGTGCCGGACGAGCCAGCCGCCGATCCGGTCGACGGCGTCACCGAGTTCCGCGTACGTCCACGACCGGTCGGTGTCGGGGTCGCGCAGGGCCGGCCGTGCGGCGAAGCGGTGCGTGTTCCGCTGGAAGCCGTTGACGTAGGTGTAGCTGCCCTCGAACACCTCGCGGAAGCGGGTCGAGTCGTAGTCGGATCGGGTCTCGGTCATCGTCGCTCCCTGGTTCGTGCGGCGCGCTGGGCGCACCGCATGCCAGCGTAATCGGGAGATGTGACGTCGGCTCGTGTGGCGCACTGCAGGCTGCGCACCCCGGCGACCGCACCGGTCGCGCAGACCGGTGCCGAGCCTCCTGTCCGTCCCTGACCCGCTCTGGAGGCTCGGCTCGGCTCAGCCGCGCAGGTCCGGTTCGAGCACACGCACCCAGAGCCACGTGGCCAGCGCCACGGCCACGCTCGCGCAGGCCACGACGGCCAGGGCGACGGGCGGGACGTGGGTGCCGGCAGAGCCGGAGTAGACGGCTGCGCCGAGTGCGACGCCGACGCCGGCGACGGCCGCGTACCGGGTCCGGGAGTGTGCCCAGAGGGCGCTGCCCGCCGAGCCCGCGACCGGCAGGAGGGTGGCGACGAGGGCACCGAGGCCGCCGACGCAGAGCGTGATGGCGAACTCGGACACGAGCGCCGTCCAGAACCCCGCGCCGGGTGTCAGGCTGTGGAGCACCCAGCCGACCGCCGCGAGGACGAGCAGGCCGACCGACCGCCAGGTCGCGCTGCGGGCGCAGGCGGCGATGCCGGCGCCGAGGCGTAGCGCTCCCGTGTCGGCGTCCGGACGACCCACCGGCACCAGGAGCACGCCGATGACGAGGGCGGGGGAGAGGTCGGCGGCGCGTGTGACACCGCAGGCGACGAGCGCGGCGAGGACCAGCCATGGCGAGACGCGCCAGCCGATCGTGTGTCGGTCGGCGCCGGCCGCCCACCGGGTGGTGAGGACCACGGCCGCCGTGAGCGCCGCGGTGCCGAGCAGGACGGCGATGGCGAGGCGGACGTAGCGGGCCTCGAGCGAGACCTCGACGGCGAGCAGGGTCAGGAAGCCGGCCAGCACCACGGCGATGCCGATCGAGGCCCAGGCGGGCAGGGCGTCGTCGCCGCGGGTGCGCTCGGTCCGGGGTCGGTTGCGGCCCGTGAACGAGGCGAGACGGAGCGACACGCGGCCACGGAGCGTCCTGGCGACGAGCCGTGCGGGGCCGGCGACGAGGAGGAGGAACCCCGCGGCGACGGCAGCGGCGACCGCGAGGGTGCGCCACGAGGCCGAGGACTGGATCGTGGGGACGGCACGGTCGAACGAGGTGGCGGTTGTCCAGTCGCCGGCGGGGCCGGACCAGTCGGTGCCTCGGCCGCTACCGGGTCCCGTGCCGCCGCCGGGACCCGCGGCGTCGCTGGGGCCGCTGCTGCTGCCGGTGCCGTCGTTCCCCGTGGCGCCGCCGCCGGTGCTGCTGCCGTCGTTGCCGTTGCCGTCGCCACTGCCGGTGCCGTTGCTGTTGCCGGTGCCCGGGCTGCCGGTGGAGCCGCCGTTCGAGGGCCCGTGGCCCTGCTGGCCCGAGCCGCCGGGCGTCGCGCCGTCCGCGGAGCCGGTCGTCCCCGTGGGCGTGGACCCGGGGACACCGGCGCTCGCGGCCGACAGCACCACCCGCACGGACGCTGACGGGGCCGAGTGGTTGCCCGCGGCGTCGTGCTGCAGCGCCGAGACGAGGTGGCGACCTGGCGAGAAGCGGGACCCGCTCGTGGAACACGACCACGACCGGTCGGCGGCGACGGTCGTCCCGCACACCGGGACGCGGTCGACGTACACCGTGAGCTCGGCGCCGGCCTCGCCGGTCCCGCGCACCGTCATCGGCTGCACGACGACGCGGGCACCGGCGACCGGGGACGTGACGCGGGGTGCGGCCGGCGGCGTGCGGTCGAACGTCACCGACACCGGCTGCGACGCGGCACTCCGCAGGTCGGACAGGTAGCCAGCCGCGGTGCTCGCCGTCTGGGTCGCCGTCATCGACACGGTGCCGCTCGGGCGGGGCGTGGCCCCGATCGCCCACGAGACCACCCAGCGGCCGTCGGACCCGACCGTCGCGGTGCGTTCGGCGCGCGAGCCGGACACGGTCACCGTGACCGTCATGCCCGCGTCGCCACTGCCGGAGACCGAGCCGGTGGTCGTCCCGCGGCTCGTGACGACCGGCGGGACGACGACGTCCGCGGCGGGCGCGTCGGCCGTGCGCCGGGTGGAGTCCGACGTGTCCTGCACGGTGAACACCTGCTGCGCGCCGCTGCGGACGGTGCCCGAGCAGGACCAGGCGCCGCGGGGGTCGGTCGTGGCGGTGCAGACGGAGGAACTCGTGACGCGGGGGTCGATCACCCGCACGGTGTCACCCGGCGTGGCCGTGCCGTGGAACGCCCCGGTGGCGCTGGTGATGTCGCCGGGGTCGGCGATCGTCGGGTCGGTCGGGGGGAGCCCGGTCGGCGGGGGCGACGTCGGTGCGCCGGGCCGTGCGGGTTCGGGGGACGGGGACGCGGTGGGGCGCAGGGCGGACAGGGCGTTCGTGTCCGGGTCCGGCACCGGGGTCGGGGCCGGAGCGGTGTCCGCGTCCGTGTCCGTGCTGTCGGCGCCGGCGCCGGTGCTGGTGCTGGCGCTGGTGCCGGTGGCCTGCGTGTCCGAGCCGGTGGTGCCCGCCGCGGCGACGGCCGGTGCGCCGCCGAGCACCAGGAGCGCGGCTGCGAGCACCGCTGCGGCGATCCCGGTCGCCGCCGTCCGGGCGCGTCGGGACGGGCCGTCACCCCTGACGGCCCTGGTGTCCACGTGGTCCCCGCGCGTGTTCATGTCCCCCCATCCCACGCGACGCAGGCCGATCGGTCAATCCACCTCGCGGGGGATCTGTGATTCCCGGCCGTGACGCGCCCCGTTCCACGGCCTCCGCCGAACGTCGGGTGTGCGGCACGCGGGAATCCTCCGTGAACCGCGGAACGAGCACGGAGCACGCGCGTGCCGTCGTTAGAATCGACGCTGGTCCGTCCGGCCGCGCAGCTGCTGCCGGTCCGGCCGTGGACAACCCGACGCGACAAGGAGCACTCCCGCATGGACACCGGACTCATCACGACCCTGATCGTCGTCGGCGTCGTGGTCGTGCTCCTCGTGGTCGTCGGGATCTACCTCTGGGTCACGTACAACTCCCTGGTCACGATGAAGGTCCGTGTCGACGAGGCCTGGAGCGACATCTCCGTGCAGCTCAAGCGCCGCGCCGACCTGATCCCGACGATCGTCAGCACCGTCAAGGGGTACGCGACGCACGAGAAGGCCGTGTTCGACGACGTCACGAAGGCCAGGGCCGAGACCCTGAGCGCGGGCGACGCCGACCAGGCCTCCGCGGCCGAGGGGCACATGCAGAAGGCCCTCAAGAGCGTGTTCGCCGTCGCCGAGGGGTACCCGCAGCTGCAGTCGAGCCAGAACTTCCTGCAGCTGCAGACCGAGCTCGTCGACACCGAGGACAAGATCCAGTCGGCCCGACGCTTCTACAACGGCGGCGTCCGCGAGCTGAACACCAAGATCAAGGTGTTCCCGAACTCCTCGTTCGCCAAGAGCCGTGGCTTCACCGAGGCCTCCTTCTTCGAGACGACCGAGCCCGCGGCGATCGCGGAACCGCCGCGCGTCCAGTTCTGACCCGGCGGCACGGCCCCCACGCATGTACAGCGCCATCGCGCGCAACAAGCGCAACACGGTCCTGATCGTCCTGGTCTTCCTGGCGATCATCGGGGCGCTCGGCTTCCTCGGCGGGTACCTCGCCGGCAACGTCTCGATCGGCTTCATCGTGCTGGTCGTGGCCCTCGGATACGCGGTCCTGCAGTACTTCACCGCCGCCCGGCAGGCCACGGCGATCGCCGGCGGCATCGAGATCGACCGCACGACGGAACCCCGGCTCTGGCGCACCGTGGAGAACCTCGCCATCGCGACGGGCATGCCGATGCCGCGCGTGTACGTCATCCGTGACCCGGCCCCGAACGCCTTCGCCACGGGCCGCGACCCCGAGCACGCCGTGGTGGCAGCGACCACCGGGCTGCTCGAGCTCATGGACGACCAAGAGCTCCAGGGCGTCATGGCGCACGAGCTCGGACACGTCCGGAACCACGACATCCGGGTGTCGACGATGGTCTTCGGGCTCGTCGTCGCCGTCGGGCTGATCGCCGACGTGCTCCTGCGCATCTCGCTCTTCAGCGGCCTGTCCGGCGGCCGGAACCGGAACAGCGACACCGGTGGCGGCACGAACCCGGTCCTGCTCGTCGCCGGACTCGCGGCCGTGGTCGTGGCGCCGATCGCGGCGATGGGCGTGCAGGCCGCGGTGTCCCGGCAGCGCGAGTACCTGGCCGACGCCACTGGCGCGCTCACCACTCGGCACCCGGAGGGCCTGGCCAGAGCGCTCGAGAAGCTCGGCGCGTACGGCCGCCCGACGCAGACGCAGAACTCCTCGATGGCGCACCTGTGGATCGCCGACCCGATGCGACCGGGCGTGATGGACCGGCTGTTCTCGACGCACCCGCCGCTGCCCGACCGCGTCGCCCGGCTGCGCGGGATCCAGGACCGCTTCTAGTCGACGGTGTCCCGGGCTGCCACAGCGTCGGCCTCGGCCTCGGGGTCGGTCGCGTCGGCGTCGTCGGCTGCCTCGTGCGGGACGAGCGGCACACCGAGCGCTCCCGCGACCCGGGCCGCCGCCGTGCCCCGGTCGGTGACCTCGACGCCGTCGAGCCCCTGCCACGCTGCCGCAGCACGCAGGGTCACGGCGAGGCGTTCGGCGTCGATCTGCGCCGTGTCCTGGTCCCAGGCGGTGCGCACCCGCAGCACGCCACGCTGCCGGTCGCTCTTGAGGTCGACCCGTCCCACGAGGGCGTCGTCCTGCAGCACCGGCAGCACGTAGTACCCGAAGACCCGCTTCGGCGCAGGTGTGTAGATCTCGATCCGGTAGTGGAAGTCGTACATCCGCTCGGCCCGGCGCCGGAACCACACGACCGGGTCGAACGGGCTCAGCACGGCGTCGGCCGACATCGTGCGGGGGACCCGGGCGTCAGCGTGCAGCCAGGCACGCTCCCGCCAGCCCTCGACCCGGACGGGCAGGAGCACACCGGCGTCCTGCAGGTCGGCGATCGCGGCCGCGGTGTCGTCCGAGCGCAGCCGGTAGTGGTCGGCGATGTCCGCCCGGGTGCCGACCCCGATCGCCCGGGTGGCCCGTGCGACGAGCTCGCGGATCGCGTCCGGGCGCGCGGGGGCGTCGTCGAGGAACCCGGCGGGGAGCACCTGGTCGGGCAGGGCGTACACGCGCTCGAAGCCGGTGCGACCGGCGCTGACGACGTCGCCCCACCGGAACATCTGCTCGAGCCCGGTCTTGACGTCGCTCCAGCCCCACCACGGGCCCCGGCGGACGTTGGCCTCGTGCTCGACGGCGCTGGCGGGCATCGGGCCCTCGGCGGCGAGCAGCGTGCGGAGTTCCTGCCGGACGGTGGCGGTGGACGCGACCCAGGCGGCACGGGTGGGACCGGCGTCGCGCTCCCGCATCGCGTCCATCTTCCACCGGAACAACCGCAGGTCGTCGCGCGGGACGAAGGCGGCCTCGTGCGCCCAGTACTCGACGTACGGCCCCCGCTTCGTGAAGGTCAGGCGGTCGAGTGCGCTGCGGTCGTAGGCACCGAGTCGAGCGAACAACGGCAGGTAGTGGCTGCGCTCGAAGACGTTCACGGAGTCGATCTGCAGCAGGCCGAGCCGACCGATCGTGGCGGTCAGGGAACGGGTGGTCGCGGGATCGGTCCTGGGCCGTCCGAAGCCCTGCGCCGCCAGGCTGACGCGACGTGCCTCGGCGGCGGAGAGCGTGGAACGGGCCATGCGATCGACCCTACTGAGCACCGCCGACGACGCCTGCCGGAACCCACATGTCGCATCTGGAACCCGACGGGCGGGCCGCGGATAGGATCGTCGGCATGGCTTGGGGCAAGAAGAACCGTGACGCACCCGCACCCGCACCCGTGGTCGTGACCCCGAGGACGCACCCCGACCCCGTGGTCGAGGACGCGGTGCCGACGAGTGTCCGCATCGCGGGTGCCTGGTCGTGGCGCGTGCTCGTCGTCGTCGGGGTGATCGCGCTCTTCATCTGGCTGATGACGATCTTCAGCGAGATCCTCATCCCCTTCCTGGTCGGCATCGTCATCTCGGCGCTCCTCGTCCCCATCTCGAACTGGCTGCAGCGGCACCACGTGCCGAAGTGGCTCGCGATCGTGATGAGCCTGCTGGGTGGCATCGCCGCTGTCGGCGCGCTCATCTGGCTCGTCGTCGACCAGGTCATCGCGTCGTACCCGTCCCTGCGTGACCGCACGGTGGACCAGTACGCGAACATCAAGGACCTCGTCCTGAACTCCGGCCTGGGCATTACGCAGGGCGACGTCAACGGCTGGCTCAACGACGGCACGAAGTGGCTGCAGGAGAACTCGGCGTCGATCCTGTCCGGGGTCGCGAGCGCCGGGTCGAGCGCCACGCACGCGTTCGAGGCGCTGTTCATCATCCTGTTCACGACGATCTTCCTGCTCATCGACGGCAAGAACGTCTGGCGCTGGACCGTCCGGCTGTTCCCGCGCAAGGCCCGTGCCGCGGTCGACGGCGCCGGTGTCGCCGGGTGGATCACCCTCACGAGCTTCATCCGCGTGCAGATCTTCGTCGCCTTCGTCGACGCGGTCGGCATCGGTGGTGGCGCCTTCATCGTCGGGCTGTTCTTCGGCGGCCTGCCGCTCGTCATCCCGATCGCCGCGTTCGTGTTCCTCGGGGCGTTCATCCCCGTCGTCGGCGCGATCGTCACCGGGTTCCTGGCGATCTTCGTCGCCCTCATCTTCAACGGGCCGGTCGCCGCGGTGCTCGTCCTCGCCGTCGTGCTCCTCGTGCAGCAGATCGAGGGCCACATCCTGCAGCCGCTCGTGATGGGCAACGCCGTCAAGGTGCACCCGCTCGCGGTCGTCCTCGGCGTCACCGCGGCCTCGGGCCTCGCGGGCATCGCCGGTGCGTTCTTCGCCGTCCCGCTCATCGCCACGCTGAACGCCATGGTCACCACCATCGCGAGCGGTCGCTGGCGTCGACTCGACTCCGACCACGTGCTCGAGGCCACCCCGAAGCGCGGCCAGCACGGACAGCTCCAGCTGATGCGCCGACGTCGCCACAAGGTCGGCGACGACGTGCCGGCCCCGGGCAGCGACAAGGCCCCGACTGCCGCTGAGGGCACGGCCAGCACCAACTAGCGCCACGGGTTTCGGCGAGGCCCCCGGACCGGCGATGATGGGACCGTGACCGACACCACTGCGCCGACGATCCCCACCCTGGACGACATCGAGAAGGCGCGCGAGACGATCGCGGGGGTCGCCCGGGTCACGCCGATGGAGACGTCGCAGTTCCTCGCCGAGGTCCTCGGCTCCCCGGTGCACCTGAAGTGCGAGAACCTGCAGCGCACCGGGGCGTACAAGCTCCGCGGTGCGTACAACCGGCTCTCGATGCTGACCGAGGAACAGCGCGCCGCGGGCGTCGTCGCCGCGAGTGCCGGCAACCACGCCCAGGGCGTCGCACTGGCAGCCCGGGAGCTCGGCATCCCGGCGACGATCTTCACGCCGGTCGGGGTGGCCCTGCCGAAGCTGCAGGCCACGCGCCACTACGGCGCCGAGGTCGTGCTCCGCGGCCACTCCGTCGAAGAGGCGCTGTCCGCCGCCAAGGACTTCGCCGCCCACACCGGGGCCGTCTTCATCCCGCCGTTCGACCACCCCGCCGTGATCGCCGGGCAGGGGACCCTGGGGCTCGAGATCGTCGACCAGGTCCCCGACGTCGACACCGTCGTGGTGCCGATCGGCGGCGGCGGGGTCATCTCCGGCATCGCCATCGCCGTGAAGGGCCTGGCAGAGCGCCTCGGCCGGACGATCCGCGTGATCGGCGTGCAGGCCGAGAACGCCGCCGCCTACCCGGACTCCCTCGACGCCGGCGAGCCCGTCACGATCACCACGACCCCGACGATCGCCGACGGCATCGCGGTCGCCCGCCCCGGCGACCTGAACTTCCCGATCATCCGCGACCTGGTCGACGAGATCGTCACCGTGTCCGACGACGACGTCGCCCGCGCGCTCCTGGTGCTGCTCGAGCGCGCCAAGCTCGTGGTCGAGGCCGCCGGTGCGGTCGGCGTCGCGGCGATCATGGCCGGCTCGGTGCGGGACACCGGCCGGACGGTGGTGCTGCTCAGCGGCGGCAACATCGACCCGCTCATGATGGAGCGGATCATCACGCGCGGCCTGGTCGCCGCGTCGCGCTACATCGGCATCCGGATCATGCTGCCGGACCGTCCGGGGCAGCTCGCCCGCGTGGCCCAGGTGATCTCCGACGCCGGCGCGAACGTGGTGGAGGTCCTGCACACCCGCCACGGCCAGGGACTCGTCATCAGCGAGGTCGCGCTCGACCTGTCGATCGAGGCCCGTGGCCCCGACCACGCCGAAGAGGTCATCCAGCGCCTCCACGAGGCGGGCTTCCGCCCGGAACAGCTCCTGCAGACCCCCTGACCGTCGCCGTGTGCCGGGGCCGGCCCCGGACATGACGGGAGGCCCGTGGCGATCCCGCCACGGGCCTCCCGTCATCGACGTGTCCGGGCTGACAGCCCGGCTGCGCGCTACGGCTCGTAGCGCTCGACCTTCGTCACCTCGACGGCGATCTCCTTGCCGTTCGGCGCCGTGTACGTGGCGGAGTCGCCGGCGCGCAGGCCGACGATGGCCGCGCCGACCGGGCTGACGGGGCTGTAGACGGTGAGGTCCGAGCCCTCGGCGACGATCTCGCGGCTGCCGACCAGGAAGGTCGAGGGGTCGCCGGCGATCGTGGCGGTGACGACGGTGCCCGGCTCCACGGTGCCGTCGAAGACGGCCTCGGTCACGGTGGCGGTCTTCAGCAGGTTCGTGAGGGTGCGGATGCGGGCCTCGATCTTGCCCTGCTCGTCCTTGGCGGCGTGGTAGCCGCCGTTCTCCTTGAGGTCGCCCTCTTCGCGAGCGGCCTCGATGCGGCGCGCGATCTCGGCACGGCCCTCGCCGCTCAGCTCCTCGAGCTCGTTCTTGAGGCGGTCGTGTGCCTCTTGTGTGAGCCAGGTGGCCTGCGTGTCGTTGCTCATGTCGTCAGTCCCTTCGACCATGAAGAACGAGACCGACCGGAGCGGTCGGTCTCGTCAGGCGAATCTGGGCAGTCTAGGGAACCCAGCAGGTGTGGATCAAGCCGGTCACGCCGCGTGTCGTGGTGTTGACGTCGGTCGTGATCGTCCGTGAACGCTCGGTCGTCGGGGGCAGCGTCACGGTCTTCCAGCCGACGATCGTGTACGACTTGTCGAGCACCTGCACCGTGCACTCCGCACGGGTCCCGGGGTCGACCGACACCTGCGAGTGGACGACGGCCTCGTGCGAGGAGAGGATCTGGTAGCCGACGTCGTCGGAGTCGAGCCCGTGCGAGGTCTGTCCGGGGCCGGCCCAGATCACCCAGGCGCCGAACACGACGACGATCGCGGCCGCAGCGGCGATGGCGATCGTCCTGGTGCGACGCGACCGGCCGGCGGTGCGACCGTAGCGGTCGTCGAGGGTGGCCGTGGTGCTCGGGTTCAGCTGTTCGGACAGTTCGGGGCTCCCGGGGTGATTATCCTGATCCCAGGGTAGTTCACGCCTGCCGTGCGCCACCTCCGATCCCGACCCCACCCGTGAGGACCCACCCGTGCCACATCGTCTGATGGCCGTCCACGCCCATCCCGATGACGAGTCCAGCAAGGGAGCCGGCACCTCGGCGAGGTACGTCGCCGAGGGCAACGAGGTGCTCGTCGTCTCCTGCACCGGTGGCGAGGCCGGGGACATCCTCAACGAGGACCTGCCCGAGCCCGCGCTGAGCCGCGCGCACCGGGACATGGCGGGGTTCCGCCGGGGGGAGATGGCCGCGGCGCAGGCAGCGCTCGGCATCGAGCACGTCTGGCTCGGCTACCACGACTCCGGGCTGCCCGACGCCGAGAAGGGCGAGACCGTGCGCCCCGGCACGTTCGCCACGGTGCCGCTGGAGTACTCGACCGAGGCCCTGGTCCGCGTCGTCCGTCGCTTCCGCCCGCACGTGCTCGTCACCTACGACGAGAACGGCGGCTACCCGCACCCGGACCACATCCGCACGCACGAGGTCTCGATGGCCGCCTGGCGCGACGCCGCCGACCCGGCGAAGTACCCCGACGCCGGTGCGCCGTGGGCGGTCTCGAAGCTCTACTACGAGCGCACCATGAACCCGCGTCGCTTCACCGCGTTCTACGAAGCCATCAAGGAACGCGAACCCGACAGCCCTCTCGTCGAGCAGCTCGGGGAGTGGGTGCAGCGGTTCGCGGACCGGCCCGACCTGGCGACGAGCCACGTCGACGTGCACGAGTACTTCGACGCCCGCGACGCCGCCCTGCGGGCCCACGCGAGCCAGGTGCCGCCGAACAGCCCCTTCTTCTACTGGCCGAACGACCTCCTCGCGACGGTGTGGCCGACCGAGGACTACCAGCTCATCGAGGCCCGCGTGCCCACCGAGCTGCCCGAGTCCGACCTCTTCGCGGGGATCCCAGCCGAACAGGACGTCACCGCGTGACCAGCATCGCAGCAGTGCTCGCTGCCACCCCGAGCCCCAGCCCCACCTCGGCGGTCCCCGACGTGGACGTCACCCCGGGCGTCGCCGGGTTCATCGCGATCGCGGTCGTCGCCGTCGTGACGATCCTGCTGCTCGTCGACATGACGCGGCGCATCCGTCGCACCCGCTACCGCGCCGAGATCCGGGAGCGCTTCGAGGCCGAGGCCCGGAACGGCGGCCCGCTCACGGACGAGCCGGCGCGGCGCGCCGACGAGGACGGCCGCACCGACGTCGGGGACGACACCGAGCGCGGCTGACGCACCACCTGATGGACGGGAGGCTCGTGGCGACCCCGCCACGAGCCTCCAGTCCGTCCCGCCGTCAGCGGACCGGGTGCAGCGCCACCAGGAGGATGCCCGCCCACTGCGCCGCGAAGGCCACGACGGTCAGGGCGTGGAAGACCTCGTGGAACCCGAAGAACGCGGGCGAGGGGTTCGGCCGCTTGAACCCGTAGACGACGGCGCCGAGGACGTAGGCGAGCCCGCCGGCCAGCACGAGCACGGTCATCGGGGCGCTCGCGGCGAAGAGCTGCGGCAGGATCCCGAGCGCCGCGCACCCGAGCGCCAGGTAGAGCGGTACGTACAGCCACCGCGGCGCTCCGATCCAGAAGACGCGGAACGCGATGCCGAGCAGGGCACCGCCCCACATCACCCAGAGCACCACGACCATCAGCGTGTGGGGCAGGGCGCACACCGCGACGGGCGTGTACGTCCCTGCGATGAGCAGGAAGATGTTCGTGTGGTCGATCCGCTTGAGGACCCGTTTGACGACCGGGCTCCAGGGGAAGCGGTGGTAGGTCGCGGAGACGCCGAACATGATGAGCGACGTGGCCGCGAACACCGTGGTGCCGGCCTTCGCCGCGGGGGTCGCCGCGAGGGTCACGAGGACGATCCCCATCGCCAGGGCGAACGGGAACGTGCCGAGGTGGATCCAGCCGCGCCAGGCCGGTCGCTCGTCGGCTGCGGTGGCGGCTTCCTCGGTGAAGGGGACGTGGGGGATGGTGTCGGTGTCCCGGTCCTGGTGCATGCTCCGACGATATCGCCGCGTCACCACACCACCGGCTGGGAGTCGGTGCCGAGCACGGGTGCACTACGCTCGTCGCGTGACGGGCAGGCTGGGTTGGGCGGGACGCGGGATCCTCTACCGCGCCTACCAGAAGCGCATCCGGAAGCAGATCGACGGAGCGCCGACGCCGAAGCACGTCGCCATGATCGTCGACGGGAACCGACGCTGGGCGAAGCAGCTCGGCCTGGAGACCGCCGCGCACGGCCACCGCGCCGGCGCCGCGAAGATCCCCGAGTTCCTGTCGTGGTGTGACGACCTCGACGTGCAGGTCGTCACGCTCTACCTGCTGTCCGCGGACAACCTCAAGGGCCGCGGCGGCGACGAGCTCGAGCAGCTCATCGGCATCATCGCCGACCTGGCCGACCGGCTGGCCGACCACAAGCAGTGGCGTGTGCAGCACGTCGGCTCGAACGACGGGCTGCCGGACGGGCTCGTCACGACGCTCGCGAACGCGGCGGCCCGGAGCGCCGGGCACACCGGGCTGCACATCAACCTGGCGGTCGGGTACGGCGGGCGGCGGGAGATCGCCGACGCCATGCGGAGCATCGTCCGGGCGCACGGCGAGGGCGGTGGCACGCTCGACACCCTGGCCGAGGTCCTGACGCCCGAGCTCATCGGCGACCACCTGTACACGCAGGGGCAGCCGGACCCCGACCTGATGATCCGGACCTCGGGCGAGCAGCGGCTGTCGGACTTCATGCTCTGGCAGAGCGCACACAGCGAGTTCTACTTCGTCGAGGCCTTCTACCCGGACCTCCGCGAGGTCGACTTCCTGCGCGCCGTCCGCGACTTCGGACTCCGGTCACGGCGGTTCGGCGGCTGAGTCCGACGGCTGCTGCGCGGGCTCGGCGTCGACGGTTCAACCGTTGAACCACTGCGTCGAACGGCTGAGCCAGGGCTGCGCATTCGCGACCGCCGAGTCGTCCCAGTAGTCTCTCAGGGTTCTGTTGCTGTGAAAGGTGCACCCCGTGACCACGATCGACGAGTACGCCGCCGGCTTCGCCGAGGAGCCCGGCTACCTCGACCACGCCGCCTTCGGCCCGGTGCAGACCGCCGTGCTCGAGGAGCAGCGGGTCCTCGGCACCATCCAGGCGCACATGCGCTTCGGCGCGATGGAGACCCTCGACGAGCAGGACGCCCGCGTCCGTGCCGTCGCCGCACGGCTGGTCGGCCGCCGCGAGGACCAGGTCGTGTCCCAGTCCGCCACGACCCCCGGCCTGCTGCACACCGCCTTCGGCATCGCCGGCGGGGTCCTCGTCGCCGCGGACGAGTACCCGTCGATGCCCCTCGCCCTGGCCAGCGCCGCGTCAGCCACCGGCGGGCGCGTCCGCCCGGTCGTCATCGAGTCCGGTGCCGGCTGGGTCACGCCGGCACTCGTCGCGGACCGGCTCGCCGACGCGCAGGACGAGGTCACCGCCGTGGCCGTGTCCCTGGTGGACTGGCGCACCGGCTACCGCACCGACCTCGCTGGCCTCCGCGAGGTCATCGGCGACCGGCTGCTCATCGTCGACGCGATCCAGGGTTTCGGCGTCGTGGACGCCCCCTACGAGCTCGCGGACGTCGTCGCCACCGGCGGCCAGAAGTGGCTGCACGCCGGGTGGGGCACGGGCTTCACGGCCTTCAGCGACCGGGCGCTCGAGCGACTCCAGCCCGCGCTCTCCGGCCCGCACGGCACGACGGGGTGGCCCCTCGAGGTGCCGTCCGTCCGTCCGGGGGCCGCTGGCTTCACCATGAGCCGGATCGACCCGGTGGCGCAGGCCCGCATGGCCGTCTCGCTGGAGCGGCTCACCGCCGTCGGTGTCGCCGCCGTGCAGGAGCGCATCGCCGACCGGGTGGAGCGCGTCTTCGACATCGCCGACGAGTTCGGGCTCGAGGTCGAGTCCAGCCGTGACCCGGCCGAGCGCGCGGGCATCGTGGTGCTGCGCCCGGCCGAGGGCCGCGTCACCGCGCTGTCGGCGGCGCTGCACAACCACGGCGTCACCGTGAGCGCACGACTCGGCACCGTGCGGGTCTCGGTGTTCGCGTCGACCACCGACGAGACGCTCGACATGTTCGGGGACGCCTGCATCTCCTACGCCACGGCGTTCTGACAGCCGGAGCGCGCACCCAGGGGCTGTTCACGCGACCGTAACCGAGGGATCCGCGTGTCGATATCGACGTGGACAGGGGCTCGACGTAACGTCAGCGCCATCGGGCACCGAGCCCGATCGAAGCGGCCACAGTCGGTGCTTCGAGACCCGCTCCGTGGCCGCGTGAGGACAAGGACCGGGTCGTTCGCGGCCCGGGGATGGAGTGGTCGTGACCTCTCAGAACGTCTCCCGCGGAACCTCGTCAGCAGCGTCGACCTCGGCTTCGGCCGACCGGTCGACCGGCACCGCCCAGCGCACCTACGTGCTGGACACCTCGGTGCTGCTGAGTGATCCGCGAGCCCTGTTCCGCTTCGACGAGCACGCGGTGGTGCTGCCCGTCGTGGTCGTCAGCGAGCTCGAGTCGAAGCGCAACGACCCGGAGATCGGCTACTTCGCCCGCCAGGCCCTCCGGATCCTCGACGAGCTCCGGGTCGAGCACGAGCGGCTCGACTTCCCGGTCGCGGTCGGCGACGGCGGCTCGCTCCGCGTCGAGCTGAACCACTCGAACCAGTCGGTGCTGCCGTCCGGACTGCAGCTCGGCGACAACGACTCCCGCATCCTGGCGGTCGCGATGAACCTGGCGAACGACGGCCTCGACGTGGTCGTCGTGTCGAAGGACCTCCCGCTCCGCGTCAAGGCCGCCTCGGTCGGGCTGGCCGCCCAGGAGTACCGCGCCGAACTCGCCGTCGACTCCGGGTACACGGGCATCACCGACCTGCAGGTCTCGGGGAGCGAGATGACCCACCTCTACGAGCAGGAGGAGATCACCTCCGCCGCGCTCGAGGGCGTCCCCGTCAACACCGGCGTCGTGATCCACTCCGAGCGCGGATCGGCCCTGGGCCGCGTGCACACCCCGGGTGCCGTCGCCCTGGTCCGTGGCGACCGCGAGGTCTTCGGCCTCCGCGGACGATCTGCCGAGCAGCGCCTGGCCATCGACGCCCTGCTCGACCCGGAGATCGGCATCGTCTCGCTCGGCGGCAGCGCGGGCACGGGCAAGTCGGCCCTGGCCCTGTGCGCCGGGCTCGAAGCCGTGCTCGAACGGCAGCAGCACAAGAAGATCATGGTGTTCCGCCCGCTCTACGCCGTCGGTGGGCAGGAGCTCGGCTTCCTGCCCGGCGACGCCAACGAGAAGATGAACCCGTGGGCGCAGGCCGTCTACGACACCCTCGGTGCGCTGGTCTCCGACAACGTGCTGGACGAGGTCGTCGAGCGCGGCATGCTCGAGGTGCTCCCGCTGACGCACATCCGTGGCCGCTCGCTACACGACGCCTTCGTGATCGTCGACGAGGCACAGTCGCTCGAGCGCAACGTGCTCCTGACCATGCTGTCCCGCATCGGGCAGAACTCGCGGGTGGTCCTGACCCACGACGTCGCCCAGCGCGACAACCTGCGGGTCGGCCGGCATGACGGAGTCGCCTCGGTGATCGAGCGGCTCAAGGGGCACCCGCTGTTCGCGCACGTCACGCTGACGCGGTCCGAGCGCTCGGCGATCGCGGCGCTCGTGACGGAGATGCTGGACTCACCGGACCTGGTCTAGTCGCGTCGGGTTCCGCGGGCCCGGTCCGGTCGGACCACCTGACGGACGGGAGGCTCGGTGCCAGCTGGCACCGGGCCTCCCGTCCGTCGTGTGGTCGCGCGGGTGCGCTCAGTTCGGGTGGGTCATGCGGAGGACGTCGAGGGCCTCGTCCAGCTGGGCCTCGGTCACCTCGCCACGTTCGACGTGGCCGAGGGCCACGACCGCTTCTCGGACGGTGACGCCCTCGGCGACGGCGTACTTCGCGACCTTCGCGGCGGCCTCGTAGCCGATGGCCCGGTTCAGGGGCGTCACGATGGACGGCGACGACTCCGCGAAGGCCCGGGCCCGCGCCAGGTCGGCCTGCAGGCCGTCGATGGTCTTGTCCGCCAGGACCCGCGAGCTGTTCGCCAGCAGCCGGATCGACTCGAGCAGTGCCGTGCCCATCACGGGGATGGCGACGTTGAGCTCGAACGCGCCGGAGGCCCCCGCCCAGGAGATCGTGGCGTCGTTGCCGATCACCCGTGCCGCGACCATCAGGGTGGCCTCGGGGATCACCGGGTTGACCTTGCCGGGCATGATCGAGGACCCGGGCTGCAGGTCGGGGATGTGCAGCTCGCCGAGCCCGGTGTTCGGGCCGGAGCCCATCCAGCGCAGGTCGTTGTTGATCTTCGTCAGGCTGACCGCCAGCACCTTGAGCGCGCCGGAGGCCTCGACGAGGGCGTCACGCGCACCCTGGGCCTCGAAGTGGTCGAGTGCCTCGGTGATCGGCAGGCCGGTGTCCTCGGCGAGCTGCGCGATGACCTGCTGCGGGAAGCCCTTCGGGGTGTTGATGCCCGTGCCGACGGCGGTGCCGCCCAGGGGGACCTCGGCGACCCGGGGGAGCGTGGCGTTCACGCGCTCGATGCCGAGCCGGATCTGGCGTGCGTACCCGCCGAACTCCTGCCCGAGGGTGACCGGGGTGGCGTCCATCAGGTGCGTGCGCCCGGACTTCACTGCGTCGGCCCACTCGGCGGCCTTGCGCTCGAGCGACTCGGCGAGGTGCTCGAGTGCCGGCACCAGGGACCGGATCAGCGCGTCGGTGACGGCGACGTGGACCGAGGTCGGGAAGACGTCGTTCGAGGACTGCGAGGCGTTGACGTGGTCGTTCGGGTGGACGGCGTCGCCGGCGATGTCGGAGGCGAGGGTCGCGAGGACCTCGTTCATGTTCATGTTCGACGACGTGCCGCTGCCGGTCTGGTAGACGTCGACGGGGAACTGGTCGTGGTGCTGGCCGGCGATGATCGTGTCGGCGGCCTGCTGGATCGCGACGGCCACGCTGCCGTCGATGATGCCGAGCTGCCCGTTCACGATGGCTGCCGCGCGCTTGATCCGGGCGAGGGCCACGATCTGCGCGGGCTCGAGGCCGGTGCCGGAGATCGGGAAGTTCTCGACGGCGCGCTGCGTCTGCGCCCGGTAGAGGGCTGAGGCCGGCACGCGGACCTCGCCCATGGTGTCGTGTTCGATCCGGTAGTCGCCGGTGGTGTCGGGCGTCGTCGCGGTCGTGTTCGTCGCGGTGGTGTCGGTCACGTCGTCGTGGTCCTTCCTGGTGGTGCTGCCGGACGCGGTCACGTCCGGGAGGTGCTGCCGGTCGGGGTCGCCGTCCGGCACGTGCTGCCGGTCGGGTGCGCCGTCCGGGAGGTCGTGGCGCTGCACGCCGGTGCTGCGGGGCTGGACGTCAGGCGTCGCCCACGACGGTGTCGATCGTGACCTCGCCCGTGGCGAGGTCGTAGGTCGCGCCGACCACGGCCAACCTACCCTCGGCGATGGCGTCCGACACGGCCCCGGAGCGCTCGAGCACGGCGCGCAGCGTGGCCTCGAGGTGTGCGGCGCCGATGGCTTCCTGCGGGATGTCGGCGTCGGTGGCACGGACACGCTCGACGCTCGGGGCGATGGCGTCGACGAGGGCCTGCAGGTGCGGGGCCGGCACGGGTTCACCGGACCGGGCCGCGGCGACGGCACCGCACCTGGTGTGGCGGAGCACGACGACGAGCGGCGTGCCGAGTGCGACGACGGCGAACTCGATCGAGCCGAGGACGACGTCGTCGACGATCTGCCCGGCGTTGCGGATGGCGAAGACGTCACCGATGCCCGCGTCGAAGACGTGCTCGAACGGCACGCGGGAGTCGGAGCAGCCGAGGACCGTCGCGAACGGCGCCTGGGAGCCCTCGAGCTCGGTGCGGCGCTGCGGGTCGATGCGGCCGGTGCGGCGCTTGTCGGAGGCGAACCGGGCGTTGCCCTCCACGAGCAGACGGAGGGCTTCGACGGGGGTGGACGCGGCGCGGTCGGTCATGGGGTTCGGCTCCTCGGTGCTGCTGCGGGGGGTCGGGCTGGTTCTGCGGTCGGGGTGGTGCTGGCTACGGAGCGAGCTGTTTCGCCACGGCGCTCGCGACGGTCCGGAACGACGCGTCGTTCGCGGTCCCCACGAGCACGATGGTGTCCGAGCCGAAGGTACCGACGAGCGAGTACGCCTGGTTGCCGGCGTCCTGGCCTTCGTCGCGGCGGTCGTACACGGTCCACTTCGTGCCGCCGATCGAGCGGGTGCCGGTGGCGCGGTGCTGGCCGAGCTGGTTCGCGACCCAGGTCGGGTTGGCGCGGATGCCCTGCTGCAGGCCGATGTACTGCTTGTCGGGCGTCAGGAAGCCCACGGTCCAGATGTCGACCCCGTCAGCGGTCTTGTCCGTGTAGTCGGCACGGTTCGACGACCAGCTCTCCGGCAGCGCCGGCGCGGCGAGGGTCACGCCGGGGACGTCCGCCTGGGCGGCGACCTGACGGTAGTCGACGTCGCGGTCCACGGTGCTGTCGGGTCGTGCGACCACGGCGACGAGGAACAGCACGATGCCGAGCGAGGCGATGAGCGCGAGCACGAGGTTGAAGGCGGTCTGGTGCTCCTTGCGGGAGCGACGCGCGGTGTCCTTGCGGAGCCAGGTCTCCTCGGGCGTCTCGGGGCGGCCGAGCTCGGCGACGATCGGGCGGCCGGTGTCCGGGTCGCTCATCGGTCGGCGTCCCCGGACTCGGAGGCGGCACGGGCTGCGTCGAGCCGGGCGCGGGCACCGACGAGCCATTCCTCGCACCGGGCGGCGAGGGCTTCGCCGCGTTCCCACAGCGTGAGCGAGCGCTCGAGCGTGGCGGACCCCTGCTCGAGTTCACCGACCACGCGCACGAGTTCGTCGCGGGCGGCTTCGTACGTCAGGGACCGGACGTCGGACTGCTCGGCTGCTGCGGACTGCTCCTCGGTTGACACGTCTCGATCCTACCGAGGGTCCACCGACGCCACCGTGACCGGGCTGCGCCTGTGGAGAACGTCGTCGGGCGTCGTCACGCTGCTCAGCCCTCGCCGTCCGGACCGGGTCCCTCGGCGGTCAGCGCGCCGGTCGCGGTGCCGGCGCCGAGCGTGACGCGGACGTCCGCGGTGCCGTCGAGGTCCGATGCCGCCCGCACGACCGCGCCGTCACCGGTCTGGACGATGGCGTAGCCGCGGCGCAGGGTGTCGCGGGGGGAGAGCGCCCGCAGGCGTCCGGTGAGGTGGCCGACGTCGGCGTGGGAGCGCTCGAGGCGTCGGTCGAGCAGCTCGCGTGCCCGGGAGAGGTCGCGCGCCACCTCTTCCGCTCGGGTGTCGACGAGCCAGGCGGTGGACGCGAGTGCCGGACGCGAGCGCAGGGCGGCGATCCGGTCGGCCTCCACCGACAGGGTGTGCGAGAGCCGGAGCCCGATCCGGGCACGGGCCTGCCGGACGTTGGCGAGTTCCTCCGCGACGTCGGGGACCACGCGCTTGGCGGCGTCCGTCGGGGTGGAGGCGCGGAGGTCGGCGACCTCGTCGAGGATGGGCCGGTCGGCCTCGTGTCCGATGGCCGACACGATCGGCGTGGTGGCCGCGGCGGCTGCCCGGACGAGCCCCTCGTCGCTGAAGCCGAGCAGGTTCTGGAAGTCGCCACCACCGCGGGCGATGATGATGACGTCGACCTCGGGGTCGGCGTCGAGCTCCTGGATCGCCGCGGTGACCTCGCCCACGGTGCGGTCGCCCTGCACCGCGGTGTGGACGGTCCGGAACTCGACGTGCGGCCACCGGAGCTGGGCGTTCCGCTTGACGTCCTTCTCGGCGTCGGAGTCCTTCCCCGTGATCAGGCCGATGCGGTGTGGGAGGAACGGCAGACGTCGCTTGCGTGCGACGTCGAACAGGCCTTCCTCGGCCAGGGTCCTGCGGAGTCGTTCGAGTCGTTCGAGCAGGTCACCGAGCCCGACGTGCTTCATCTCGACGACCTGCATCGTCAGGGAGCCGCCCTTGACCCAGTAGTTCGGCTTGACCGCCGCGACCACCCTGGCTCCCTGCTTCAGGTCGGCGGGCACGCGGGAGCGGACGCTCGACCAGATCGAGAACGACACGGTGGCGTCGACCTCGAGGTCCTTGAGCTTGCCGTAGACGTTGCCGCCGGCGACGTTCCACTGAGTGATCTCGCCTTCGATCCAGGCGGTGCCGAGCCGGTCGATCCAGTCCCGGAGCTTCGCGCCGAGCAGCGCGACCGGCCACGGGTTGTCGGCCGTCGGTGGGCCCTGTTCGATCGCCATCGTGCTCCTCCTGCTGGTGCGGTCCCATGGTGCCGGAGACCGCCGACGACCGGGCCGTCGACGACCGGTCGCGCGCCCAGCCGGTGTCGGTCCCGCTCACCTATCATCGGGGACGTGACGATCACCAACGGCCACTCGGTCCCGCTCGCTCCGCCGCGGAGCCCCGCGCCGCGTGGACGCCTGCGGGACGACCCGGTCGCCGGCGCCAAGAAGGTCCTGCTCGCGGCCCCCCGCGGCTACTGCGCCGGCGTCGACCGCGCGGTGATCGCCGTCGAGAAGGCCCTCGAGCAGTACGGCGAACCCGTGTACGTCCGCAAGCAGATCGTCCACAACGTGCACGTCGTGTCGACGCTCGAACAGCGCGGCGCGGTCTTCGTCGACGACGTGGACGAGGTCCCGCGCGGGTCGCACGTCGTCTTCAGCGCGCACGGTGTCTCACCGGCGGTCGTCGCCGGTGCTGCCGCCCGGGACCTGCACGCCATCGACGCCACCTGCCCCCTGGTCACGAAGGTCCACCGCGAGGCGACCCGCTTCGCCAAGGCCGAGCGCACCATCATCCTGATCGGGCACACGGGCCACGAAGAGGTCGAGGGCACCATGGGCCACGCGCCCGAGCAGACGATCCTGGTCAACGGCCCGGCCGACGTCGCCGCGCTGACCGTGGACGACCCCGACAACCTCGTCTGGCTGTCCCAGACCACGCTCAGCGTCGACGAGACGATGGAGACCGTCCGGCTCCTGCGCGAGAAGTTCCCGACCATCGAGAACCCGCCTTCGGACGACATCTGCTACGCCACCCAGAACCGCCAGGTCGCGATCAAGAAGGTCGCGCCGCAGGCCGACCTCGTCATCGTGGTCGGGTCCGCGAACTCCTCGAACAGCGTCCGTCTCGTCGACGTGGCGCTCGAGTACGGGGCAACGGCCGCCCACCGCGTGGACTACGCCGAGGAGATCCAGCAGGAGTGGCTCGACGGCGTGGCGACGGTCGGCGTCACCAGCGGCGCCTCGGTGCCCGAGGAACTCGTGCACGAGGTCCTCGAGCAGCTGGCCGACGCCGGGTACGGCAGCATGGAAGAGGTCGTGACGGCGCACGAGGACCTGATGTTCTCGCTCCCCAAGGAACTCCGGACCGACGCGGCGGGCAACGCCACGCGCGGGCTCGGCGGGCGGCGCCGATGAGCGCGCGCGGAGACTGGTCGGCGGCGCCCGACCGTGACCCTGGCGTGCCGCCACAGGACACCGGCGCCAGCGCCCACACCGACGCTGGTGCTGCGCGCGTCGCCGGCTCCCGTCCCGAGGGCCGTCCTGCTCCGCAGTACGGCGAGTACGCCCCGGAGGGCTGGGTGAACCCCGTCCTGGTCGAGCAGGAACGTCTCGAACAGCAGCGCTCGCAAGGCGACCGTCCCGCGTCGCAGCAGCAACGGCCCACGCCGAAGACCACGGCCACCAGACAGCCCGAGTCGGACTCCGGACGTGCTCCGACCCCGGCTGGCACGCCCGTCGCTGCGCGCTTCGGTGCGTCGCCCGCGGACTTCCTGCTCACCGTGATGCTGCTGGCCTTCGGGCTGGTCTCGGTGCTGCAGTCGTTGGCGTTCCGGTCGGTCGCCGCGAACCTGGCCCGGCAGCTCGAGGTCCGGTACACCGCGCTGTCGGACCCCGGCGCGCTCGTGGGCGCGGCGCTCGTCAGTGCGATCGGCGGCCTGGTGCTGTTCGTGCTCGTCGCGTGGTGGTCGCTCGTGCGCCTGCGCAACCGGAAGCGCACGGTCTGGGTCCCGCTGCTCGGTGGACTCGTCGCGTCGGTGGTCACGCTGTCGGCGTTCCTCACGGTGATGCTGCACGACGACCGCTTCGTCGCGTGGGCCATGCAGAACGCGGGCGGCTGACACCGGTCTCGGTGCCGCCGTCGCCGACCACGCTCCGGATGCGCTGCGTCGCCGCGTCCAGGTGCTCGGCCAGCGGGGTGTCAGAGTCGTCGGCGAGCCATTGACCGAGTGCCGCCTCGAACAGCTCGACGGTCACGCCAGCGAGGACGACCGCGGTGAGCGGGTCCTCGCCGCGCAGTACGAACCCGGCCCGGACGGCTTCCCGGAGGTCGGCCTGCTTGCGGAGGTCCCGCTCGCGGAGCGCCGGCTCGGCGTCGATGACCCTTCGAGCGGCGCGGATCGCGGAGCGGCGCGGCTCGAACCGCTGCTGCGCGAGGGTGCGGAGGCCGACGAGCACGACGTCGAGCGGTGGGACGTCCAGCGGGGCCTCGGCGAGCATCCGCGTGGCGATGGCCGGGATCTCGTCATCGCCGAAGAAGACCTCGCGCTTGTCGCTGAAGTACCGGAAGAAGGTCCGTTTGGTCAGCCCTGCGCGCTCGACGATGTCCGGCACCGTGGTCGCCGTGAAGCCGCGCTCCTCGAACAGCTCCATCGCGGCCGCTCGCAGTCGTTCCCGGGTGCCCGGCGCCCATCTGGCCATGCCGCCAGCATAGGTGATGACACCAGGTGTCATGACGGGCTATTGTGATGACACCAGGTGCCATCGAGGTCACACCGCTCATCTGCCGGAAGGCAACCATGCCCCAGAACTCCGCCGCTGTGCTCCGAGCGCTGCGCACCCCGTTCGTCGTCGAACCCGCCCACGTCCCGACGCCTGCGAGTGACGAGGTCGTTGTGCGAGTGCGGGCGGTGGCCGTCAACCCGGTCGACTGGGTCATCCAGGGCACCGGGTCCGTGACCTACCGCTGGCTGCAGACACCGGCGGTGCTCGGCTCCGACGTCGCCGGCGAGGTCGTCGCCATCGGGTCGGCCGTCACCCGGTTCCGGGTGGGCCAGCGCGTGTTCGGACTCGCCACCGGGACGGACCGCGGTCGGGACCCGCAGCACGAGGGCGCGTTCCAGGACCACACCGCGCTGCTCGAGCGACTGACCGCACCGACGCCGGACGACCTCACTGACGAGCAGGCGGTCGTGCTGCCGCTCGGGGCCTCGACGGCCGCGTGCGCGCTCTTCCAGGAGCGCCACCTCGGGCTCCGCATGCCTGGACACGCGACGGTCGACGGCGCGGGCGGCACCGCTGACGGCGACCGCGGCGTCGTCGTGGTCTGGGGCGGATCGACGAGCGTCGGCATGAACGCCGTCCAGCTGGCCTCAGCCGCCGGCTATGACGTCGTCACCACGGCGTCGCCTCGGAACGCCGAGCTCGTCCGGTCGCTCGGAGCCGAGGTGGTGGTGGATCACCACGACCCGCACGCGGTCGACGCCCTCGTCGCGGCCATCGCCGGCCGCCGAGTCCTCGGCGCGGTGGCGCTCGGGACGACCTCGGCCGCCGCCTGCATCCAGGTGCTCCGTCGGACGGGCGGCACCGTGCTGGCGCTGGCGAGCACCCCGGTGTCCCTCGACCGACTTGCAGGACGTCGACGGCTGTTCCCGGCGATGCTCCCCGTGTTCAGCCGGATCGGCCTCACGATGGCCGGACTGATGCTCAGCGCCCGCCGCGCCGGCATCCGGACCGCCTTCATCTGGGGCAGCAGCCTGCGCGACGACGCGGTCGGCCCGATGCTGTGGGGCGAGGTCCTGCCGCGCGGTCTCGCGGACGGCACCCTGCGCGCGGTACCTGAGCCGCTCGTCGTGGGCACCGGCCTCGCCGCCGTCCAGGGTGCGCTCGACCGGCAGCGCGCCGGAGTCTCCGCGCAGAAGATCGTCGTGACGCTCTGACCGACCGACCTCGTCAGCCGGCGAGGAACGCGGCCACGGCGCCGTGCAACGCGGCGAGGTCCTCGACGTGGACCAGTTCGCGCACGGAGTGCATCGACAGCAGTCCGACGCCGATGTCCACCGTCGGGATGCCGAGCCGCGTCGCAGCGATCGGCCCGATGGTCGACCCACCCGGGATCGTGTTGACGTTCACGAACGGCTGGTACGTCACGCCGGCGGCGTCGCAGGCAGCGGCGAAGACGGCCTCACCCTTCGCCTCGGTCATGTAGCGCTGGTTCGCGCTGATCTTGAGCAGCGGACCACCACCCGGGCGCGGGCGGTTGGTCGGGTCGTGCTTCTCGGAGTAGTTCGGGTGGACCAGGTGCCCGGCGTCGCTCGACAGCAACCACGAGGCGCGGAACGCCCGAGCGGACTCGGAGCGGGTGGCGCCGAGGCCCTCCTGCACGCGGCCGAGGACGTCCTCGAGGAACGGGCCGCCCGCACCGGACGGCGTCGCCGAACCGACTTCCTCGTGGTCGAACGCGGCGAAGACGGGGATGCGGTCGCCGTCTGCGGGAGCGTCGACGATGCCACGGAGCCCGGCGTGCACGCTCGTCAGGTTGTCCATCCGGCCCGACGCCAGGAACGAGGCGTCGATGCCGACCCGGGCGGGCGCCTGCGTGTCAGCGAGGAAGAGGTCCCACGAGACAGCCGTCTCGCCGACCCGGCCGCGGAGCCACGCGAGGACGTCGACCCCGCCGGCGGACGTGCCGTCGGTCCCGACCACGGGGAGCGTGTGCCGCTGCCGGTCGATCTCGGCCCCGGCGTTCACCCCGCGGTCGAGGTGGATCGCCAGGTTCGGGATGCGCGCCACCGCGTCGGTGTCGAGGAGCGTGACGGTGCCGTCCGTGTGCACGACCCGTCCGGCGATGCGGAGGTCGCGGTCGAACCACGTCGACAGGATCGGCCCGCCGTAGACCTCGACGTTGAGCTGTTCCCAGCCGCCGACCCGGACGACGGGGTTCGGCTTGAGGCGGAACCCGGGGGAGTCGGTGTGGGCGCCGAGGATCCGGAACGGCGTCGTCGCGGTGGCCCCGGCCGGGAGTCGCCAGGCGATGACGGCTCCGTCACGCACGACGACGTAGGCGCCGGGGTCGGTCGGCCAGGCATCGTGCTCGTCGAGCTCGGTGAACCCGGCGCTGACGAGCCGGTCACGGGTCACCGCCGCGGCATGGAAGGCCGTCGGCGACTCGGTGACGAAGTGGGCGAACTCGGAGGCGATGGCGTCGACGGTCACCCGACCATCGTGGCACGGCCTTGAGGTGACGAGACGCAGCACGGGACGCGTCCATCGGACGCGCCCCGTGCCTCCTGGCAATGTGCCCTGTGGTCAGCTCTGGCTGTGCCCGGCCGACCCGAGGACCTTCGCGGCCTCGCCCACGCGGGCGGCCATGGCGGTCTCGGCGACCTTGCCCCAGGCGCGGGGGTCGTACTGCTTCTTGTTGCCGACCTCGCCGTCGAGCTTCAGGACGCCCTCGTAGTTGCTGAACATCGACCCGGCGATCGAGCGCGTGAACGCGTACTGCGTGTCCGTGTCGATGTTCATCTTGATGACGCCGTTGCGGACGGCCTCGTGGATCTCGTCGTCGGTCGAGCCGGAGCCGCCGTGGAAGACGAGGTCGAGCGGGTTCTCGCCGGTGCCGTGCTTCGCGGCGACCGCTGCCTGGATCTCGCCGAGGAGCTCCGGACGCAGCTTCACGTTGCCCGGCTTGTAGACGCCGTGCACGTTGCCGAAGGTGAGGGCAGCGATCCAGCGACCCTTGTCCCCGAGGCCGAGCGCGTCGACGACTCGCTCGACGTCACCCGAGGTCGTGTACAGGGCGTCGTTGGTGCCCTCGTGCTCGACGCCGTCCTCTTCGCCGCCGACGACGCCGATCTCGACCTCGAGGATGGCGTTGATGTTGCGGGTCTTCTCGATCATCGTGCGCGCGATCTCGATGTTCTCGTCGAGCGGCACGGCCGAGCCGTCCCACATGTGCGACTGGAAGATCGGGTTGCGGCCGTGGCGGACCTCTTCCTCGCTCGCCGCGATGAGCGGGAGGACGAAGCCGTCGAGGGCGTCCTTCGGGCAGTGGTCCGTGTGGAGCGCGACGGTGATGGGGTAGTTCTTGGCGACCTCGTGCGCGAACGCCGCCATGGCGAGGGCCCCGGCGGCACGGTTCTTCACGGTCTGGCCGGCGAAGTAGTCGGCACCGCCGGTCGTGACCTGGATGATGCCGTCCGACCCGGCCTCGGTCAGGCCCTGGAGGACCGCGTTGATGGTCTGCGACGAGGACACGTTGACCGCGGGGTAGGCGAACTTGCCGGCCTTCGCGCGGTCGATCATCTCGGCGTACTGTTCCGGCGTTGCGATGGGCACGTGATCTCCTTCGACTTCGGTGATGTCCGGACCGATCGTAGTCAGCCGGTCTGGAGGCGCGGTGCGGTTCCGGCGGATCGGTGGATGACCGTCTGTGGTCCCGCGCGCTGCACATCCGTCCGCCCGGCGGCTCGCCTGGGCGGCGCTCGGTAGGCTGCAGTACGTGACTCCCACGACTGAGACCGGATCCCTCTTCCTGCAGCCCGACCGCAACCTGGCCCTCGAACTCGTCCGCGCGACCGAGGCCGCCGCGATCCGCGCGCAACCGTGGGTCGGTCGGGGGGAGAAGAACCTCGCGGACGGTGCCGCCGTCGACGCGATGCGCAAGTTCCTCGGCACCGTCAACTTCGACGGCGTGGTCGTCATCGGCGAGGGCGAGAAGGACAACGCCCCGATGCTCTACAACGGCGAGCACGTCGGCAACGGCCACGGCCCGGCCTGCGACATCGCGGTCGACCCGATCGACGGTACCTCGCTGACCGCCGCCGGCCGCCAGAACGCCATCTCCGTGATGGCCGTGTCCGACCGCGGCTCGATGTACGACCCGTCGGCCGTGTTCTACATGGACAAGATCGCCGCCGGACCCGAGGGGCGTGGGGTCCTCGACCTCGAGAAGCCGATCGGCGACAACATCCGCGCGCTGGCGAAGGCCAAGGGCAAGGACCTCGAGGACATGGTCGTCGCCGTGCTCGACCGCCCGCGCCACGACGAGCTCATCCGGGCCATCCGTGCCACGGGCGCCGGCACCCGCCTGCTGCTCGACGGTGACGTCGCCGGTGGCATCGCGGCGGCACTGCCCGGCTCGAACATCGACATGTGCGTCGGTGTCGGTGGCACGCCCGAGGGCATCATCACCGCGTGCGCGATCAAGGCGCTCGGCGGGGTCCTGCTCGGGAAGCTCCAGCCGAAGGACGACGAGGAGCGCGAGCGCGCCATCGCCGCCGGCCACGACCTCGACAAGGTCCTCGACCAGGACGACCTGGTCACGGGGGACAACACGTTCTTCGTCGCGACGGGCGTCACGGACGGCGTGCTCGTCGACGGTGTCCGCCGCTCGCGTGGCGTCATCCACACCGACTCGCTCGTGCTCCGGTCGCGCTCGAACACGATCCGCCGCATCCAGGCGGACCACCGCGCCGAGAAGTGGTTCTGATCCGCAGGGTCTGACCGCGGCGCTGACCGACGCCGCACAACCGAAGCCCGCTCGAACCACGGACGTCCGTGGTGCGAGCGGGTTTCTGTTGTGCGAAACCAGCCCGCACCGCGCACCGCGCGGAGCGCCCGCACCCGCACCGCGCGGAGCGCCCCGCGCCCCGCGCTACTCCTCGTCGAGGGCGCCGACGAGCTCGGGCGCGGTGAGCAGCCGCGGCTCGTCCTCGACCACCGTGGGCTCGGAGATGACCTTCGACTCGTCGAGCATCGACAGCCGTCGGGCACTCGGCAGCACCTGGCGTTCGAGCGACCCCACGAAGCGGTTGTAGTCGACGACCGAGCCGCGGATCGAGCGCCCGAGCTTGTCGACGTGCGTGGCCATCGTCGTGAGCCGCCCGTGGAGTTCACGGGCGACGCGGAAGAGCTCGCGGGCCTCGGTCGTGACGACGTCCTGCTGCCACGAGAACGCCACGGTCTTGAGCACCGACCACAGCGTCACCGGGGACGCGAGGGCGACCCGCTTGCGGAACGCGTGGTCGAGCAGCCCGGGGTCGGCGGCCAGGGCACTGGCGATCAGGGACTCGGACGGGATGAACGCCACCGTGAGCTCAGGGGAGGCGTCGTAGCCCGACCAGTACTCCCGCGCGGCGAGGGCGTCGACGTGCGCCCGGAGCGCCTTGACGTGCTGCGTCATGAGCGTCGCGCGCCGGGCGCCCTCGGCTCCGGTGGCACTGGCGGGGATCTCCATCGCCTGCAGGTAGGCGGTGAAGGGCACCTTGGCGTCGACGGCGATGCTCTTGCCGCCGGGCAGGTGCACGACCATGTCGGGGCGTGCGGCGCCGACGGACGTCGTCACCGAGGACTGCACGTCGAAGTCGACCCGCTCGAGGAGCCCGGCGGCCTCGACCACGTTGCGCAGCTGGGTCTCGCCCCAGACGCCCCGCGTGCTGTTCGA
Source organism: Curtobacterium sp. VKM Ac-2865 (assembly GCF_015350905.1). Lineage (GTDB taxonomy): Bacteria > Actinomycetota > Actinomycetes > Actinomycetales > Microbacteriaceae > Curtobacterium. The sequence goes on from NZ_JADKRZ010000006.1 coordinate 147,062, forward strand.
CGTGAGCGCGCTCGCGAGGGTCTCGGCGGTGGCGCGGAGCCGTTCCTCGGACTCGGCGGCGGACCGCAGCTGTGTGGAGATGGCGCCGTACTGCTCGCTGCGGGCACGCTCGAGCTCGGCGATCTTGGCGCGCATGACGTCGAGGGTCTCGGCGACGGGGCTGAGCGCCGTGAGCACCTTGGACTCGTCCTGCGACCGGGCGGTCTCGGCACCGTGCATGCGCTCGACGAGGTGCTCCAGCTCGGCTGACCGCCGTTCGAGCGAGTCGACCTGTCGGCGGTACTGGGTGTCCTGCGCGTCGAGGCGTTCCTCGGCGTCCTGCCGGACCTCGGAGAGACGCGCGCGGAGGGCGTCGGCGGTCGCGACGGCCGTGGCGGCGGACGCGCCGGCGCGGGCGCGGGCGAGCGACCAAGCGACGGCGGCGCCGGCGAGGGCGCCGATCAGCAGGCCGACGAGCAGGGCGGAGATGTCCATGCCCAGACCTTCCCAGGTCCCACCGACAGCAGCGGGGCGGCCGTGGGCGAGCCTCCAGACCGGCCTGGAGGCGGCCCCGCGACGGCCGGTTCGGATCCGGCCAGCCATGTCATGACATTAAGCCAAGCATCATGTACAGTCGTGATCGTCCGCCGATGAAGCCGCACGGAAGGTCCCCTCGCGTCGCATGACGAACGAAGCTCCACACGCCTACGACGTGATCACCATGGGTCGCGTCAGCGTGGACATCTACCCGCAGCAGACCGGTCCGCTCGAGGACGTCGAGACCTTCTCGAAGTCCGTCGGCGGCAGCGCCACGAACGTGGCCATCGCCGCGGCCCGCCACGGCGCGGACGCCGCCGTCATCACCCGCACCGGCGACGACCCCTTCGGTCGGTACATCGCCCGGACGCTGCCGGAGTTCGGCGTCGCGAACGCCTTCGTCGAGACGGTCGACGGCCTGAACACCCCGGTCGCCTTCTGCGAGCTGTTCCCGCCGGACGACTTCCCGCTGTACTTCTACCGGGCACCCAAGGCGCCCGACCTCATGATCACGGCGAAGTCCCTGCCGCTCCACGAGATCGAACGCGCGCGGGTCTTCTGGACCACGGTGACCGGCCTGAGCGAGGAGCCCAGCCGCCAGGCGCACCACGTGGCGTACGCGGCACGGAGCGCCTCGGACCACCCCACGACGGTGCACACCGTGCTGGACCTCGACTACCGGGCGGTGTTCTGGTCCTCGCCGGCCGCCGCCACACGCGAGGTCGCGGTCGCCCTCGAGCACGCCACCGTCGCCGTCGGCAACCGCGAGGAGTGCGAGGTCGCCGTGGGCGAGACGGACCCGGTCCGCGCCGCTGACGCGCTGCTGGAACGCGGGGTCGAGGTCGCGATCGTGAAGCAGGGGCCCAAGGGCGTCCTCGCGAAGACGCGCGACGAGGTCGTCGAGCTCCGCCCGCACCACATCGACGTCGTGAACGGGCTCGGCTCGGGCGACGGCTTCGGGGGAGCGCTGACCCACGGGCTGCTGCAGGGCTGGGGACTCGAGCGCGTGCTCGCCTTCGCCAACGCGGCCGGCGCGATCGTCGCGACGCGGTTCGAGTGCTCGACGGCCATGCCGACGAGCGACGAGATCGAGACGTTCCTGCAGGACAACCCGACAGAGGAGGCCGTCCGTGCCTGAGATCAGCCCCGCTGCCTTCGACCGCCTGCGCGACGTCCGCGCCGGTGCACCAGAGGTCGTCGCGAGCACCCTGGCGGCCCGCACCCGCCGGCCGCTGCTCGGCGACGACGGCAAGCTCTTCATCGTCGCCGCCGACCACCCCGCCCGCGGCGCGTTGGCCGTCCGCGACGACGAGTCCGCGATGGCCGACCGGTACGACCTGCTCGAGCGGCTCGTGGTCGCGCTCGGCCGCCCCGGCGTCGACGGGGTCCTCGGCACGCCGGACATCCTCGAGGACCTGGCGCTGCTCGGCGCCCTCGACGGCAAGGTCGTCGTCGGGTCGATGAACCGCGGAGGCCTGCGCGGCGCGACCTTCGAGATGGACGACCGGTACACGGCGTACTCGGCGTCGGCCATCAAGCGGTCCGAGTTCGACTTCGCCAAGCTGCTCGTCCGCGTCGCCCTGCAGGACGCGGGCACTGCCCCGACGCTCGAGGCCACGGCGAAGGCCGTCACCGAGGCCGCTGCCGAGCAGCTCCCGATCATGCTCGAGCCGTTCATGTCCTCGTGGCAGGACGGCCGGGTCGTGAACGACCTGACGGCCGATGCCGTGATCACCTCGATGGCCATCGCCGCGGGGCTCGGGGAGTCGAGCGCCTACAGCTGGCTCAAGATCCCCGTGGTGGACGACATGGAGCGCGTGATGGCGGCGACCACGCTGCCGACGCTCCTGCTCGGTGGCGACCCGTCGTCGCGTCCGCTGGAGACCTACGCCGCGTGGGCCGACGCCCTCGCCCTGCCGGGCGTGCGCGGCCTGGTCGTCGGTCGCACCCTGCTCTACCCGCCGGACGGCGACGTCGCCGCCGCGGTCGACGTGGCCGCTGGACTTGTCCACACCCGGCCGGACGGACACGCGTCCGGCGGATCCGTCCACAGCCAGTCCGGTGGATCCGTCCACAGCCAGGAGGCTCGGGGCACGTCCTCCACAGATCCGCACGACCCAGCCGCGCGGCTCGCCGGCACCAGCACCATGGACTCGTCCATCCCGGAAGGAAGCACCGCATGACGCTCACCGACACTGCTCTCACGACGATCGGCCACTGGATCGACGGGGCCCGCGTGGCCTCGACGTCCGGTCGTACCGCGCCCGTCTACGACCCGGCACTCGGGGTCGCGACGAAGCAGGTCGCGCTCGCCGACGACGCCGAGGTCCAGGCCGCGATCGCCAGCGCCAAGGCCGCGTTCCCCGCGTGGGGCGACCTGTCGCTCGCCAAGCGCCAGCAGGTCCTCTTCGCCTTCCGCGAGATCCTGAACCGCGACAAGGCCGAGCTCGCCGAGATCATCACGAGCGAGCACGGCAAGGTCCTCGACGACGCCCTCGGCGAGATCGCCCGCGGGCAAGAGGTCGTCGAGCTCGCGACGAGCATCCCGCAGCTGCTCAAGGGCGAGTTCAGCGACCAGGTCTCCACCGGGATCGACGTCTACTCGATCCGACAGCCGCTCGGTGTCGTCGGCATCATCAGCCCCTTCAACTTCCCCGCCATGGTGCCGCTCTGGTTCCTGCCGATCGCGATCGCCGCTGGCAACACCGTCGTGCTGAAGCCGAGCGAGAAGGACCCGAGCGCCGCGCTCTGGCTCGCCGAGAAGTTCACCGAGGCCGGGCTGCCCGACGGCGTCTTCAACGTGCTGAACGGCGACAAAGTGAGCGTGGACGGCCTGCTGACCAGCCCCGACGTGCAGTCGATCTCCTTCGTCGGCTCCACGCCGATCGCGCAGTACGTCTACGAGACCGGCACGAAGCACGGCAAGCGTGTGCAGGCCCTCGGCGGCGCGAAGAACCACATGCTCGTGCTGCCCGACGCCGACCTCGACCTCGTCGCGGACAACGCCATCAACGCGGGCTTCGGGTCGGCCGGGGAGCGCTGCATGGCGATCTCCGTGGTGGTCGCGGTCGAGCCCGTCGCCGACGAGCTCATCGCGAAGATCTCCGAGCGCGCGGCCACCCTGCGCGTCGGTGACGGGCGTCGCGGGTGCGACATGGGCCCGCTCGTCACCCAGCAGCACCGGGACAAGGTCGCCTCGTACATCGAGGTCGCTGAGCAGGACGGTGCGGTGGTCGTGGTGGACGGCCGCACCGTCCGTCCCGACGGTGACGAGAACGGCTTCTGGCTCGGCCCGACGCTGATCGACCGCGTCCCCACCACCAGCCGCGTCTACACCGAGGAGATCTTCGGGCCGGTGCTCTCGGTCGTCCGGGTCGCCACCTACGAAGAGGGTCTCGAGCTCATCAACTCCGGCGCGTTCGGCAACGGCACCGCGATCTTCACGAACGACGGCGGCGCTGCCCGGCGGTTCCAGCGCGACGTGCAGGTCGGCATGATCGGCATCAACGTGCCGATCCCCGTGCCGGTGGCGTACTACTCGTTCGGCGGCTGGAAGAACTCGCTGTTCGGTGACCACAAGGCGTACGGCGCCGACGGCGTGAGCTTCTTCACGCGCCAGAAGGCCATCACGAGCCGGTGGCTGGACCCGTCGCACGGCGGCATCAACCTCGGCTTCCCGTCGAACAGCTGACGGCCCCGCACATGACGAACGACACCTGGTTCATCCCGGCCGGCTCGCGACCTGAAGACGGCTGGACGGACGTCGTCGACGGCCGCATCGACGGCTGGGCGCACACGGGCCTGCGGACCGGTGCGCTGTCCGACGGCGACGAGCTGCACCTGCCGTCCGACGCCGTCGAGCGCATCGTGGTGCCCCTCGCCGGCAGCTTCACCGTGACGTACGGCGACACGACGCAGCGTCTCGAGGGCCGCTCGAGCGTCTTCGACGGGCCGACCGACGTCCTGTACCTCGGGTCGGGGATCGCCGCGACGATCACCGGACGCGGCCGGTTCGCGGTCGCCGAGGCCCCGACGGACGAGCACAAGCCGTCGACCTACGTGCCCCGGCAGGACGTCCCCGTGGAGCTCCGCGGTGCCGGCCAGTCGAGCCGACAGGTGCACAACTTCGGCACCCCGGCAGCGCTCGACGCCGTGAAGTTCATCGTGTGCGAGGTCATCACGCCCGCGGGCAACTGGTCGTCGTACCCGCCGCACAAGCACGACACGCACCGTCCGGGGCAGGAGTCCGACCTCGAGGAGATCTACTACTACGAGTCCGCCGTGGCCCGCGGTGTCGACGCCCCCGAGTCGGCCGACCCGTTCGCGCTGCACCGCACGTACGCCTCGGACGACCGCCCGATCGACGAGTTCCGCCAGGTCCGCACCGGCGACGTCGCCCTGGTGCCGTACGGGTGGCACGGTCCGGCCGTCGCGGCGCCCGGCTACGACATGTACTACCTCAACGTGATGGCCGGGCCCGACCCGGAGCGCGTCTGGAACATCACCGACGACCCCGCCCACGGGTGGGTCCGCCAGGTGTGGGAGTCGGAGACGATCGACCCCCGACTGCCCTACACGCACGAGAAGGAGCCCGCGTGACCACCCCCACACGCCGCATGACCGTCGGCCAGGCACTCGTCGAGTTCCTGGCCAACCAGTGGACCGTCGACGGCGACGTCCGCGAGCGCACGATCCCGGGCATCTTCGGGATCTTCGGGCACGGCAACGTCGCCGGTCTCGGCCAGGCGATCAAGCAGCTGCACGTCGAGCAGCCCGGACTGCTGCCGTACCACCAGGCCCGCAACGAGCAGGCGATGGTGCACCAGGCCGTCGGGTACGCACGGATGCACCGGCGACGCGCGACCTTCGCCGCGACCGCCTCGGTGGGCCCGGGCGCGGCCAACATGCTGACGGGTGCCGCGCTCGCCACGACCAACCGACTGCCCGCGCTGCTGCTGCCGTCGGACACCTTCGCCACGCGCACCACCGACCCGGTCCTGCAGCAGATCGAGATGCCGCACGACACCTCGGTGCAGGTCACCGACGCGTTCCGTCCGCTGTCGCGCTTCTTCGACCGCGTCGAGCGTCCGGAGCAGCTCTTCTCGATCGCACTCGCCGCGATGCGGGTGCTCACCGACCCGGCCGAGACCGGTGCGGTCACGATCGCCCTGCCCGAGGACGTGCAGGCCGAGCAGCTCGACGTGCCCACCGCGTTCCTGGCGCCGCGGGAGTGGCACGTCCGCCGGCCCCTGCCCGAGCACGGACCGCTCGCCCGGGCCGTCGCCGCCATCCAGGCCGCCGAACGCCCGGTGATCGTCGCCGGTGGTGGGGTCCTGTACTCCGACGCGGCCGCCGAGCTGCGGGCCTTCGTCGAGGCCACGGGCATCCCCGTCGGCACCTCGCAGGCTGGTGGCGGCGCCCTGCCCTGGGACCACCCGCAGTACCTCGGCGGCATCGGCGCGACGGGCACGGCTGCCGCGAACGCGATCGCCGCGCAGGCCGACGTCGTGATCGGCATCGGTACCCGGTACAGCGATTTCACGACGGCGTCCCGCACGGCCTTCCAGCACCCGGACGTCACCTTCGTCAACGTGAACGTCGCCGCGTTCGACGCCTACAAGCACGGCAGTCAGCTGCCGCTCGTCGCTGACGCCCGGGAGGCCCTGGTCGCGCTGACGACGTCGCTCGCGTCGTACGCGGTCTCCGACGGCTACGCGGGCGAGATCGAGGACCGCAAGCGGTCCTGGGACGCCCTGGTCGACGACGCGTTCGCGCCGACGGGTGCCGCGCTGCCCGGGCAGTCGGAGATCATCGGAGCCGTCCAGTCCGCCTCCGACCCCCGTGACGTCGTGATCCAGGCGGCCGGTTCGCTGCCCGGCGACCTGCACAAGCTCTGGCGGGTCCGCGACGAGCTCGGGTACCACGTCGAGTACGCGTTCTCGTGCATGGGCTACGAGATCGCCGGCGGGCTCGGTGTCCGACGTGCGGCACCCGACCGCGACGCCATCGTCATGGTCGGCGACGGCTCCTACCTGATGCTGCACACCGAACTCGTCACCGCGGTGGCCGAGGGCCTGAAGATCATCGTGGTGCTCATCCAGAACCACGGGTACGCGTCGATCGGGCACCTCTCCGAGACCGTCGGGTCGGAGCGCTACGGCACCCGGTACCGCTACCTCGACGACGCCACCCAGTCGTTCGACGACGGCGAGCCCTTGCCCGTCGACCTGGCGGCGAACGCCCGGTCCTACGGCGTCGACGTGATCGAGGTCGAGCCGGGGCCGGGCGCCATCGACGACCTGCGGGCAGCCGTGCGTCAGGCCAAGGCGAACGAGCACACGACGCTCATCCACGTGAACTCCGACCCGCTGGTCTACGCACCCGACGGCGACGGGTGGTGGGACGTCCCGGTCGCGCAGACCTCGACGCTCGAGAGCACCCGGGCCGCCCGCGCCGACTACGAGCAGCACCTCGCCGCGCAGCGACCCCTGCTCGGCTGACACCACCACGACACAGAGAGCGACAGCGACGTCATGACCGACACCGCCACCACCACCGGCACCCCGTCCTCGATCCGGATCGGCACCGCCCCCGACTCGTGGGGCGTGTGGTTCCCGGACGACCCGGCCCAGGTGCCGTGGCAGCGCTTCCTCGACGAGGCGAGCGCGGCCGGGTACGAGTGGATCGAACTCGGCCCCTACGGCTACCTGCCCACCGACCCGGCGCAGCTGTCCGACGAGCTGGAGTCCCGCGGGCTCAAGCTGTCCGCCGGCACGGTCTTCACCGGGTTCCACAAGGGCGACGACCAGTTCCAGCGGGCGTGGGACCAGGCCGTCGCGGTCGCGGGGCTCGCGGCTGCGCTCGGCGCCGAGCACCTCGTGACGATCCCGGACCTGTGGCGGTCGGACGCCACCGCCGAGGTGCTCGAGGCCCGCACGCTGGACGACGAGCAGTGGCAGCGTCTGGGCAGGGGGCACGACCAGCTCGGCAAGGCGCTGCTCGAGGAGTTCGGTGTCCACCAGCAGTTCCACACGCACGCCGACAGCCACGTCGGCACGTACAAGGAGACCGTGCGCTTCCTCGAGGTCACGGACCCCGCCTACACGAACCTCTGCCTCGACACCGGCCACTTCGCGTACTACGGCGGCGACTCCCTCAAGCTCATCGCCGAGCACCCCGAGCGCATCGGCTACCTGCACCTCAAGCAGGTCGACACCGACCTGCTGTTCGACGTGCTGAAGAACGACGTCCCCTTCGCCACCGCGGTCGCCCAGGGGATCATGACCGAGCCGCCGCGCGGCACGCCGGAGCTTGCACCGATCATCGAGGCCGTGGCCCGGATCAACCCGGAGATCTTCGGCATCGTCGAGCAGGACATGTACGGCTGCTCCGTCGACGCCCCCGGCCCGATCGCCGAGCGCACGTTCCAGCACATCCTCGGGTCCACGTCGGCCGCCCGGGCGTCCTGAGCGCCGTCCGCATCACCATCACCATCACCACGCCGTCGCCCACGACGGCGGTCCGCGACACAGTCGTCCACCACAGGAGAACCACATGACCACCGGAAACCTCCGCGTCGCCGTCGTCGGCGCCGGCATGATGGGCGCTGACCACGTCCGCCGCATCACCGCGAAGATCTCGAACGCCGACGTCGTCGCCGTCGTCGAGCCCGACCAGGCCCGCGCTGCCGCGGCTGCCGCGGTCGCGCCGGGTGCCGTCACCGCGGCGTCCTTCGACGAGGCGCTCGACCTGACCCCCATCGACGCCGTCGTCATCGCGACGCCCGGGTTCCTGCACGAGCCGATCCTGGTGACGGCCCTGGAGCGCGGCCTCACCGTGCTGTGCGAGAAGCCCCTCACGACGAGCGCCGAGGACTCGCTGCGGATCGTCGAGCTCGAGCAGACGAAGGCCGACCGACCGAAGATCCAGGTCGGGTTCATGCGTCGCTTCGACACCGGCTACCAGGAGCTCAAGGCCCTGCGCGAGTCCGGGGCGAACGGCGCGCTGCTCGCGCTGCACCACGCGCACCGCAACCCGACGACGCCGCCGAACTTCAGCGAGTCGATGCTCATCCACGACTCGGTGATCCACGAGATCGACATCATCCCGTTCATCACCGGCGAGGCGATCACGAGCGTCGAGGTCAAGAAGCCCCGTCAGAACTCCCTCGCGCCCGCCGACCTGCCCGAGCCGCAGTTCGTGCTGTTCACGACGGAGTCCGGCACCATGGCGATCGTCGAGATCAACGTCAACGCCCAGTTCGGCTACCAGGTCACCACCGACGCCGTGTTCGAGTCGGGCGTCGCGTACATCGGGCGCGAGACCTCGCAGCTCGTCGTCTCCGGCGGCGTGTCCGGACAGGGCGTGACCCCGTCGTTCAAGGAGCGCTTCGCCGCCGCCTACGACGAAGAGGTCCAGCGCTGGGTCGACGCCGCACGGCTCGGCGGCATCGACGGCCCGAGCGCCTGGGACGGCTACACGGCGTCCGTCGTCGCCGAGGTCGCCGTCCGTGCCCAGCAGACCGGCGCGCACGAGCAGGTCGAGTACGCGGTCGCGAAGCCGGCGTTCTACGCCGATGCACCGGTGCCCGCGGAGGCGTAGCCCGTGCCGAAGATCGCCCTCGACCCCACACCGTTCCACCACGACCTCGAGCTGCTCGAGTTCCCGCAGAAGGTCGCCGACCTCGGGTACGAGTACCTCCAGCTCACCCCGCACCGCGACTTCATCCCGTTCTTCCGGCACCCGAAGGCCGACGACGACCTCGTCGACGCCTTCGCCGCGGCCTGCACGGATGCCGGGGTGCAGGTGGCGAGCGTCCTGCCGGTGCTCCGCTGGTCGGGCCCCGACCGCGAGACCCGCGAGACCGCCGTCAAGCAGTGGAAGCGCGTGATCGAGATCACCCAGCGCCTCGGGGTGGACACCATCAACACGGAGTTCTCGGGGCGCCCCGAGCGCGCGGAGGAGTCCGAGGCGCAGTTCTACTGGGCGATGGAGGAACTGCTGCCGGTGATCGAGGCCGCCGACCTGCGCGTCCTCATCGACCCGCACCCCGACGACTTCGTCGAGGACGGCCTCGAAGCCCTGCGGGTGATCCGCGGGCTCAACTCCAAGCACGTCGGCTTCGTCTACGTGGCGTGCCACACGTTCCACTACGGCGGGGACATGGACGCGGTCATCGACGCCGCGGGGGACTCCCTGCAGCTCGTACACGTCGCCGACGCCTACGACCACCAGCGCTCGCACGGCCTCCGCTACATCACCAACCCGCCGGGCAACGCCGTCCGCGTCCACCAGCACCTGCCGGTGGGGCAGGGCGACGTCGACTTCGACCGGTTCTGGGCAGCGCTCGACCGCGTCGGCTTCTCGGCGCGCGAGGACACCGTCGCGGTGTCGAGCGTCTTCGCCGAGGACGAGAACGCGGACGAGGTCTCGCGCTTCCAGCTCGACACGATCACGAAGGGACTGCACCGATGACGACTGCACCGACCGACACCGCATCGACCACGAGCGAGCGCGCCGACCCGTCAACGGGGGCCGACACCCGCCCGGTCACCCTCCAGGCCGCCGAGCAGACCCCGACCGCCCTGTGGAACGACTCCGCAGACCCGCGGGAGCTCGCGACCGCCATCCACCTGTACGGCGCCGTCGGGGCGACGTGCAACCCGGTCATCGCGTACACCTGCATCCAGCAGGACCCGGAGACGTGGGTCCCGCGCATCCGCCAGATCGCCGCCGAGCACCCGACGGCGGGGGAGTCCTGGATCGGCTGGAAGGCCGTCGAGGAGCTCTCGATCGCCGCGGCCGCCCAGCTCCTGCCCGCGTTCGAGGCCTCCGGCGGACGCAACGGCCGGCTCAGCATGCAGACCGACCCGCGCTTCCACCGCGACCAGGACGCCCTCGTCGAGCAGGCCGTCCGGTTCTCGGGGCTCGCGCCGAACGTCATCGTGAAGATCCCCGCGACGAAGGTCGGGATCGCCGCGATCGAGGAAGCCGCCTACCGTGGCGTCTCCATCAACGCGACCGTGTCCTTCACCGTGCCGCAGGTCGTCGCCGTCGGCGAGGCCATCGAGCGCGCGCTCCACCGCCGTGCCGCGGACGGCCTGCCGGACCAGGAGTTCGGCCACGTGGTCACCCTGATGGCCGGGCGCTTCGACGACTGGCTGAAGACCTCGGTCCAGCGCGACCACGTGATGATCGACCCCGGGTACCTCGAGTGGGCCGGCGTCGCCGCGGTGAAGAACGCCTACCGGGTCTTCCGACAGCGCGGGTTCCGCTCGCGGGTGCTCGTCGCGGCCTTCCGGAACGCCCTGCAGTGGTCGGAGTTCCAGGGCGGTGACCTGGTCGTGTCCCCACCGTTCCAGTGGTCGAAGGACATCAACGACAACGCGTTCCCCTTCCGCCCCGACGCCATCGACGACGAGGTCCCAGCCCACGTGCTCGACGCGCTCCGTGCGGCCACGCCGGAGTTCGCCCGCGGGTACGACGAGGACGGCATGACGATCGACGAGTTCGACCGCTTCGGTGCCACCGTCACGACCCTTCGCCAGTTCCTCGACGCCGACGCCAAGCTCGACGCCCTGGTCCGCGACATCATCGTCCCGGCCGTCTGAGCGCCATGGACACCATCGGCGTCGGACTGGTCTCCGTCGGGTGGATGGGACGGCTGCACTCGCGGGCCTACCGCGCGCTGCCCGACCACTTCCCGGAGCTCGGCGCGCAGCCTCGGCTCGTGGTCGCGGCGGACCCGATCCCCGAGGCCCGTGCGCAGGCCGTCGACCGTCTCGGGTACGAGCGCGCGGTCGCCGACTGGCACGAGGTCCTCGCGGACCCCGCGGTCGACGTCGTCTCGATCTGCTCGCCGAACTTCCTGCACCGTGAGATGGCCGTCGCCGCCGCACAGGCGGGCAAGCCGTTCTGGATCGAGAAGCCGATGGGCCGCTCCGCAGAGGACTCGCGCGGGATCCACGAGGCCGTCCAGCGCTCGGGCGTGATCACGAGCGTCGGCTTCAACTACCGGCACGCCCCCGCGATCGAACGCGCCCGCGAGCTGGTCCGGAGCGGTCGGCTCGGCCGGGTCACGACCGTGCGCGGGTCGTTCCTCGCCGACTACTCCGCCGACCCGGCTGCACCGCTGACCTGGCGGTTCGAGCGGGACCGAGCGGGGTCCGGTGTCCTCGGCGACCTGCTCTCCCACGGCCTCGACCTGGCGCAGTACCTGGTCGGGCGGATCGCCAGCGTCACCGCGCTCGCCGACACCGTGGTCACCGAGCGTCCCGTCCCCGGCTCCGGGATCGTGGACCGGAGCGCCGCGGCCACCGGTGCGCTGGGAGCCGTCGAGAACGAGGACTACGCCGCCCTGCTCCTCCGTTTCGACGGCGGCGCGGTCGGCACGATGGACTCGAGCCGGGTCATGCACGGACCCCACGCCGAGTACACGATCGAGGTCTACGGCACCCGGGGCTCCGTGCGCTGGGACTTCCAGCGGATGAACGAGCTCCAGGTCGCGCTCGACGGGCACGAGGCCTCCGGCTACACGACCCACCACGTCGGCCCGGGGGACGGCGAGTTCGGCCGCTTCCAGCCGGGTGCGGGAACGGCCATGGGCTACGACGACCTGAAGACCATCGAGGCCGCCCAGTTCGTCGCCAGTGTCCGTCGCGGAGAGCAGCTCGCGCCGTCCGTCGCCGACGGCCTGTCTGCCGCCTCCGTCGTCGAAGCCGCTGAGGCCTCCCTCGCCGACGGGGCCTGGCACGACGTCGCCCGCGTCGACGGACCGCTCACCGCCGACGCGGCGACCCCCGTGCTCTAGCCGGTCACCGAGACGGACAGGAGGCTCGCTGCTAGCGGGCGCCGAGCCTCCTGTCCGTCTCTGGTTCCGTCCAGAGCCGTGGTACTTTGTCAGGACAAAGTCTCGACCAGCAGGAGGCACCATGCCGCTCGTCCGTATCGACCTGGCCGCCGGGCGCAGCCCGGAAGCCGTCCGCGCCATCGCCGACGCGATCCACACCGCGATCGTCGACGTCTACGGCATCCCGCCGCGTGACCGGTTCCAGATCGTCACCGAGCACCCGGCGCAGCAGATCATCGCCGAGGACGCCGGGCTGGGGTTCGAGCGCACCGAGGGCGTCGTCATGATCCAGGTCTTCACGCAGCGCGGCCGGACCGAGGACGCCAAGACGACGCTCTACACGGCGATCCACGACCGGCTGGTGGCGGTCGGCGTCGCGACGGAGGACGTCTTCATCGGCTACGTCGAGAACGGGCCCGAGGACTGGTCGTTCGGCTTCGGTCGCGCCCAGTACGTCACGGGCGAACTCGGGGTGCCGTCGGCAGGGTAGGCAGGCGCAAAGGTCAGCCGGCGCCTACTTGTCGACGAGCGTGACCTCGAACGAGTAGCGGTCGGGGCGGTAGCAGTGCACGCCGTACTCGACCGCGCGGCCCGAGGCGTCGTACGCGGTGCGGCTCATGGTCAGGACGGGGTCGCCGTCCTCGATCTCGAGCAGGCCCGCCTCTTCGTCGGAGACCGCGCGGGCGCCGATCCGCTGCTTCGCGACCCGCATCGTGACCCCGCGCGCACGGAGCAGCTGGTACAGCCCGTGCGACTGCAGGTCCGTGTCGGTGATCTCGAGGAACTCCGGCGGCAGGTAGTTCTCGAGGATCGCCATCGGCACGTCCTCGGCGAACCGCACCCGGCGGATGTGGACGACCGTCGTGCCGGGCTGCACGCTGAGCGCCTCGGCGACGGCGGCGCTCGCCGGCACGTCACTGCGCTCCAGGAGCTTCGTCGTCGGCTTCTGTGACCCCTGCGTCAGGTCGTCGAACAGACTCGTCAGCTCGACCTTGCGGGTGACGGGGCCGTGCACGACCTGCGTGCCGATCCCGCGCCGCCGGACGAGCAGGCCCTTGTCGACGAGGTCCTGGATCGCGCGACGGATCGTCGGGCGGGACAGCCCCAGGCGCTCGCCGAGGGCGATCTCGTTCTCCAGCCGGGAGCCCGGCGGCATCGCGCCGGAGCGGATCGACTCCTCGATGCGCGAGGCGACCTGGAAGTAGAGGGGCATCGGACCCGAGCGGTCCAGGTCCATGAACAGGTCGGACGGCACCTGGCCTTCGTTGGTCATCGCTGTCCTTCGGGAGATGCGGGGTGCGGCAACGGTGCCGCCCGGGATTGTCGTGACATTACCATCGCGGTTCCCGCAGCCCGGGGCGCCGAACCGCAGTCAGTCCGTCCCGAACGGCTCCGGTCAGTCCGCGAAGATCATCGGGCGGTTCGACAGCCGCGGCTGGTTCGTGGCCCGCGGCTTCTCGGCAGGGATCCGCACGGGGTTGATCGTCACCCGGGTCGCGGCACCGAGCGCCTCGACCGTGGGGGCCTCGTGACGCTGGGCGGCGTGCACGACGATCGCAGCGCAGGCCTCGGCGTCAGCGGCTGCGTCGTGGTGCTGGAAGTCCTCGAACCCCGCGGCCATCGCGGCCACCGGCAGGCGGTAGGAGTCGAGCGTGTAGGTCTTGCGTGCCACCGCGAGCGAGCACATCGAGTGGTGCTCGGACAACTCGATGCCCGTCGCCGAGCAGCCGCCCGCGATCACGCCCATGTCGAACCGCGCGTTGTGGGCGACGAGGACGTCCCCGGCCGCGAAGGCCACGATGTCCGGGTACTGCTGCTCCCACGTCTTGGCGCGGACCACGTCCTCGGCGACGATGCCGTGGATGCGGGTGTTCCACTCGAGGAAGGCGTCGTGGCCGAACGGCGGGCGGATGAACCAGGACGCCCGTTCGACGACCCGGCCCGCGCGGACCTTCACGAGGCCGACGGAACACGCACTGGCGGGCGAGCTGTTGGCGGTCTCGAAGTCGATCGCGGTGAAGTCCAATGACACGTCCCGATCGTCGCACGGGGTTCCGACATCGCCCGAAGGCCAGTCGGCGTTGCGTCAGCGGCGGCGGGTCCTGCGGGTGCCGCGGCGTCGACGTGCGGTGATCCGCCAAGTCCTCGTGCGTCGCGCGTGTTCCGCCGTCCACCACGGCCGGAGGACCGTGCCGACGAGTTCGAACGCGAGTGCCGCCCCGTCGAGACGCCAGCGCGGCGGCAGGCTCCGGACGTGCGCCTCGATCGCTCCGGCGAAGTCCTCGGTGATCGTGGGGAAGGCTGCGTCCGCGGGCGGCGCGACCATCCGCCAGCGGTCCTCCTCCTGGTGGTCGATGGCGGCGTCCTCGGGGTCGTACTCGACCAGGACGTCCGCTTCGAGCTCGGCGAGGGCGTCGTGCAGGGCGTCGAGTTCGCGGGGCGGCATGGCCTCGAGCGCGGCGATCGTCTCCGGTGTGAACCACCGCCGCTGGTCGCGGGCGTCGAAGCCCATCGAGTGCACGCCGAGCCGGTCGCGTTCGAACCACATGACTGTCCTCCGTCTGTTGCGTCCCACCCAGGCTGCCAGGTGGCAGCGGTGTCCGTGTCGCCTGTGGGTGGTGACGTCCTCCGATCAGGGGAGTCGATCCTCCGATCAGAGGACCCCTCTCCGGTACCCTCACGACATGGGCGAGCCGCGCGACCTCGACGACCTGCTGGCGCAGGCCGAGCCCGTGGACGCGCCTCCGCACACCGCGCGACGCGCGATCGCCCTCGCTATCGCGCTGGCCAGCACCGGTGTCGCGATCGCGGTCGTGGTCGCCGGCGGATTCGGCGGCGTCCTCACCGTCGTCCTGTGGCTCACCACGCTGGGGTCGTTCCCGAACACCGCCTGACGAGCGGACTGGAGGCCCGGGTCGGCTCCGGCAGGCAGCCGCCGGTAGGCTGTCCTCCCGTGGCTCTCACCATCGGAATCGTCGGTCTCCCGAACGTCGGCAAGTCGACCCTGTTCA
The DNA here is from genome assembly GCF_015350905.1 of Curtobacterium sp. VKM Ac-2865. Lineage (GTDB taxonomy): Bacteria > Actinomycetota > Actinomycetes > Actinomycetales > Microbacteriaceae > Curtobacterium. The sequence continues at coordinate 162,437 of NZ_JADKRZ010000006.1, forward strand.
ACGCCCTCACGAAGAACTCGGTCCTGGCGGCGAACTACCCGTTCGCGACCATCGAGCCGAACGTCGGGGTGGTGAACCTGCCGGACCCGCGGCTCGACACGCTCGCTGAGCTGTTCAAGTCGGAGAAGACCGTGCCCGCGCCGGTGTCGTTCGTCGACATCGCCGGCATCGTCAAGGGCGCCAGCGAGGGCGAGGGGCTCGGCAACAAGTTCCTCGCCAACATCCGCGAAGCCGACGCCATCGCGCAGGTCGTCCGCGGGTTCACCGACGACGACGTCGTGCACGTGGCGAACAAGGTCTCCCCGAAGGACGACCTCGAGGTCATCAACACCGAGCTGATCCTGGCCGACATGGAGACCGTCGACAAGGCGATGCCGCGCTACGAGAAGGCGGTGAAGCTCAAGCAGATGGAGCCCGCCGTCCTCGAGACCGCTCGCGAGGTCCGCGCCACGCTCGAGCAGGGCACGCTGCTGTCCGCCACGAACATCGACCTGTCGCCGATCGCCGAGCTCGGGCTGCTCAGTGCCAAGCCGTTCATCTTCGTGTTCAACGTCGACGAGGCGATCCTGACCGACGACGACCGCAAGGCCGAGCTCGCGGCGCTCGTCGCCCCCGCCCAGGCCGTGTTCCTCGACGCCCAGGTCGAGTCGGAGCTCATCGACCTCGACCCCGCTGACGCCGCCGAGCTGCTCGAGTCCACCGGGCAGACCGAGTCCGGGCTGAACCAGCTCGCACGCATCGGGTTCGACACCCTCGGGCTGCAGACCTACCTGACGGCCGGCCCGAAGGAGTCCCGCGCGTGGACGATCGGCAAGGGGTGGAAGGCTCCCCAGGCAGCCGGCGTCATCCACACCGACTTCGAGAAGGGCTTCATCAAGGCGGAGGTCATCTCGTTCGCGGACCTCGTCGAGACGGGCTCCATCGCCGAGGCCCGTGCGCACGGCAAGGCCCGCATCGAGGGCAAGGACTACGTCATGCAGGACGGCGACGTGGTGGAGTTCCGCTTCAACAACTGAGGACGACCCGCGCTGCGGCTCACGGCTCATGGGGAGAATGATGGCCTGGTTCCGAAGGCGAGACCGCGAGCAGCGCACCGCCGACGCGCCACCTCCGCCCGCTGAGTCCCACGTGATCGACGTCACGGAGGCGGGCGTCACCATCGACGACACGCTGCATGAGACGCTGAGCGTGTCCGCACTCAGCGCGCTCCTCGGGGAGCCCCGTGTGGTGTCTCCCGACGACCTGGACCCAGACGAGCGCGGGGTCGTCCGCAGCACGATGGTGATCTGGGATCGATCAGGTGTGCGGGTCTACACCAAGGGCGATGACGAGGCCACCGACTTGTCGATCCGTCTGGCCGACGACCCTGACTGGCGGAGTTCCAAGCCGCCCGAACTGCTCGGCTTGCACTCCGGCAACGTCTTCGTCGGCGCGTTCACGATCGGCGGCGAGGACCCGCTCGACACGGTTCCAGAATCCGACCTGCGGATGGGGTCCGTCTTCGTCCGTGCCGAAGTGGGGCACTGGGAGAGCCTCCTCTTCCTCAACCAGACGGAGTGCGGCGAGATCCGGACGATGCCGTTCGCCGAGCGTTTCGCCAAGAGCAGCACCGATGAGCTCGCGCGGGTGGTGCGTGCGGCGACAAACCCGTTCCGCGAGGTCATCATCGGCTACCGCGCACCGGAACTGGTCGAGAAGTCCTCTGGCACGTGGGAGGTGCCGGCTGCGACGGAGCCCGTGGTGGAGATCGCGTCGTTCCCGTTCCGGCTCGCGATCATCGAGGAGCTGATGTTCGGGCAGGACCTGCTCACGCCCCGGTTCGATGTCCACGACTTCGCACGCGATCAAGGTGCTCGGTCATTCGATCCGGACGAGATCGGGTACGAGGTCATCCCCGCGGTCCGCGACTGGTTCCGCGATCTCCCGATCCCGGCACGCCTCGCGGAGCACGTCGAGACGCTGGTGCTGGACGGCGGCAACGACGTGTACCTCCAGCTCATCCCGCAGTGGGATGGTGAAGACAACTCCTTCGACATCGAGAGCCTCATCGCTGAGGACCTCGCGCCGTTCACCCGGCTCCGTGCGGTGGACGACATCGGCGGGTTCCTCGGTCCGCGTGCGCGCACCGTGCTCACCGATCACGGGATCACCGTGTCGTAGTCAGTTCACCGCATCGACTGCCGGGATCGTCGCCACGTCCGGAGGTTCAGCACGAAGCTGACCGCGCCGGACAGTGCCATCACGATCCCGCAGACCAGCATGAAGTGGTCGGGGCTGTTGACGTTGCCGACGACCAGCGCGATCCCGCAGACGGCGAGCACGGTGTTCAAGACGACGGTCCACCCGGTGGCCGTGTTCGCTCGGTTCGTCTGCACGCCCTCAGGGTACTGGACCTCCACCTCCCGCAGCCGGTCGGACAGGGCTACGGTGACGCCATGACGTACACGGTCGACTTCGTTGACGTTTCGACCACCGGCCTCGAGACGTCCCCGGTCGCCCCAGCGCTCGCCGGGCTCCGCGCAAACGAGGCCCGCTACTTCAAGAACAAGTACGAGCACGTCTTCGTCACGAGCACACCGCAGGAAGCGCCCGAGGTCCTCGACCTCGTGACCCGGGTCCTGCACGACGAGCGCGGCATCGACATCGCGTCACCGCCCCTCGAGGTCAGCGGCTTCGAAGTCGAGGGCCTGCGCATGGCCTACGTCTTCTACGAGTCGGGCCTGGCGGTCAACGTCATGTACGCCGTCGAACCGGGCGGCAAGCGTGCCGTCGGCTTCAAGCTCTCGCTCGGCATGGACGTGCCGGAGGAACTGTCGGCGTTCAAGTTCGCTCGCCAGCGGTCGAAGCTGGCGGGTGAGATCCGCGGGTCCTACTTCGTCGTCAAGGGCGAGTACTGAGGTCCAGGCGGACTGAGCCACAGCCCGGTCGTCAGCGCAGCGTCAACACCTCGGCGCCGTCCTCGGTGATCGCGATCGTGTGCTCGCTGTGCGCCGTGCGCGCTCCGGTGGCGCTCCGGAGTGTCCAGCCGTCGTCGTCGGTCACGAGCTCGTCGGTGTCCGCCATCACCCAGGGCTCCAGCGCGAGCAGCAGCCCGGGTCGGAGGGTGTAGCCACGGCCAGCGCGACCGTCGTTCGCGATGTGCGGGTCGCCGTGCATGGTCGACCCGACCCCGTGCCCGCCGAACTGCAGGTTGATCGGGTACCCGGCCTCGGTCAGCACCGAACCGATCGCGTGCGACAGGTCGCCGATCTTCGCGCCGGGCGCCGCGGCGGCGATGCCGGCGGCGAGGGCGCGCTCGGTGACCTCGATCATCGCCAGGTCCTCGGGCGCGGCAGCGGTCCCGACGACGAAGCTCACCGCGGAGTCCGCGACGACACCGTCGAGCGTCACGGCCAGGTCGAGCGTCAGCAGGTCGCCGTCCCGCAGTCGGTAGTCGTGGGGGAGCCCGTGCAGGACGGCGTCGTTGACCGAGGTGCAGATGAAGTGCCCGAAGGGACCGCGGCCGAACGATGGCGCGTAGTCGACGTAGCAGGACTCGGCGCCGGCTTCGCGGATCATCGTCTCGGTCCACCGGTCGATGTCGAGCAGGTTCGTGCCCACCGTCGTCCGCTCCTGCAGCCGGCGCAGCATCGACCCGACGAGGGCTCCGACGGCTCGGGCGCGGGGGAGTTCGGACGGGGTGAAGATCTCGATCATGCCGACAACTGTACCGGTATTAGTATCGGTGTCATGGTCCGTCTCCCCCTCACTGCTGCCGACATCGAACGCGGCCAGCGACTCGGTGCACTGCTCCGTCGGGCGCGGGGGGACCGGTCGATGCTCGAGACGGCGCTCGACGCGGGCGTTTCACCGGAGACGCTCCGCAAGATCGAGACGGGGCGGGTCGCGACGCCCGCGTTCCCGACGATCGCCGCCATCGCCGGCGTGCTCGGGCTCTCCCTCGACGAGGTCTGGTCCGAGATCAGAGACGTTCCGTCCGCGATCGATGACGTCAGTCGAGCACCGCTTCGATCACCTGCGGGATCCGCTGCTCGATGACGTCCCAGACGATGTCCTTCCGCGCTGCCCGGTAGTCGTGCGACAAGATGTTCCGTGTTCGACGCACAGCGGGAAGCGACAACCCCGCTGGTAGTCGTGCGACCCGGTCGTCAGGGAGGCGGCTGAGGAGGTCGTCGAAGTGGATCACGACCGCTTCAGCGGCGCGGTACGTCAGACTGCGCTGCTCGACGAACGCCGCACGACCGAGGTCGACGATCTGAGCGCACTCGGCGAGGAGATCCAGGAATCCCTCCTCGATCGCCGGCCAGCGGTCAACGGTGGGAACATCAGGCTTCGATCCAGCTCTCGGCCGCGGGCTGAACGACTCGCTCACAACGGAACGGCCTGGTCGCGGACGTGCGAGAAGTGCTCGTCGTCCGTCTGGTCGTCGGTGAGCAGGTCGACGGCGAAGCTGGTGATGTCCTCGACCGCCAGCGCGAAGCCGCCCAGATCGAACAACGAGGCCGAGTCCGTCACGGAGACGAGGAGATCGATGTCACTGTCTTCGGTGTCCTCGCCGCGGAGGGCGGACCCGAACACCCGCACGTTCGACAGGTGGAACCGCGCGGCTGCTTCGCGGATCGAGTCTGCGTAGAGCGCGAGAGGGATGCTCGGCCGGAGTCGTGCGGCCCGGAGGACGCGCTCGAGCGACTCCGCCCGGGGTTGTTTGCGTCCGCTCTCGTAGGCGGAGATGGTCGGCTGCTGCATGCCGGCGGCTCGGGCGAGGTCGGCCTGCGACATCCCGATGTCCAGGCGGGCACGACGGATGAGTTCCGCAGCTTGCTCTGTGCGCATCCGGCCCTCCTATAGCGGCTGACTATATCGGCCTCATCCTCATCCATCCAACGCACCTGCCGGGCGGACGTGCACCCCCGGTGCCTACCTTCGAGAGCGGAGGTGGAACGTGAAGTACATCAACTACGACGGAAGCGTCATCATGACGGGCGATCGCATCGCCGAAGCGCTCGCTGACTATGCGGCGGTACTCGGAGCGAACGGGCGTACGGACGCGGTCCACGTCCCGACCATCGGTGCCGACGGAGCGATCGAGACGTCGACGGTCCTGGTCGGACCGGCGAGCGAGCTCGTGCTGACCCAGGCCCCGGACGACGAACTCGACCTCGAGGACCCCGGCTTCATCCGGCGACTCCGCGACGCCGCCGCGAAGGCCGGGCCGGAACAGCCGCTCTACGCGGACGGCCGGACGCCCTTCGCCGGTGTCAACGAAGACCCGCAGCCCGTCTAGGACCGCGGCCACGGGCCGTCACGACGAAACGCCGCCGAGGAATCGGCGGCGTTTCGCGTGTCCGGCAGGACCGGACGAGTCTGGTCAGTGACCGGACGGGAGGCTCGGGTCAGGCTGCGAGCGCGAGCTCCGACCGGCGGATGGTGACCGCCTGGAGGATGGTGCGGCTGGCTTCGCCGCGCCAGGACCGACCGGGGACGGTCCAGCCGGCTTCGCCGTCGACCTCGACACGGGTGCCGGGGGTGACGAAGAGGTCCAGCGTGTCGACTGGCACGCGCACGAGGTACTCGCGCTGGGTGTCGGCGTCGCGCACGGGGAACTCGGCGATGCGGTCGGGGGAGATGGCGGGCGCCGCGATGGCGGTCCCGAGGATGGTGATGCGTTCGTTGCTGGTCATGGTGCTGTCTTCCTGGGCTGCTGGCGTCCCGCGGTGCGGTCCGACGGACGACTGGTGTCGCATCGGTCGCGTGGTGCGGGTCCGCGCACGTCGGAATTCGACGTGCTGCTCGGCCTGGTCCGTGTGATCGGACGTGCGGGCGAGCGGTTGTCTCGTGGGAATGCGACTCGGGTGAGCCGGTGCGAGACGAGGTGGTGTGAGCGAGTCAGATGGGTTCGCTGCAATGCACCAACAGCACACAGTACGGCACGCTCGACGAGATGTCCACCCTCCGACAGGAGGAGGAACGGACTGGAAGCTCGTGGCGGCGCTGCCACGAGCCTCCAGTCCTCCGATCGGGTCAGTTGAGCGTCGGGGTGTCCTCCGGCACGACGCCACCGCCGTAGAGGTCCGTGGCCAGGTCGCGGAGCGCGCGGAGCGCGACGCGCTGCGTGAGCGGACCGTACGAGATGCGGGCGACTCCGAGGGCTTCGTAGTCCGCTGCGGGGAGCGCCCCGGGCAGGCCGATGACGCTGAGCTTGCCGCGGCCGAGTCCCTCGACGAGCTGCTCGACGACGTCACGCTGGATCGCGCCGGGGACGAAGACGAGCGGTGCGCCGGCGTCGAGGAACGCCTTGCCGCGGGCGATGGCGTCCGCGATGCTCTCCTCGATCGGTCGGTCCCCGCCCTTGGCGATGGCGTCGGTGCGGGCGTTCAGCTGGAAGGCGACACCCTCCTGCTCGGCGGCCTGCACGATCGCCGCGACACGGGCGACGGCCTCGTCGAACGGACGCAGGCGGTCCTCGACGTTCGCGCCGACGATCCCAAAGCCGATCGCACGGCGGATGGTCTCGGCCGGGTCCTCGTAGCCGTCGTCGAGGTCCGCGGTCACCGGCAGGTCGACGGCCTCGGCCACGATGCGGGCGCCCTGCAGTGCGAGGTCCAGTGGCATGCCGCCGTCGTCGTACCCGTACGAGGCGGCGATCGAGTGCCCGGCGGTCGCGATGGCCGTCGTCTCGGGGAGGGCCGCCACGGTCTTCGCGCTGATCGCGTCCCACACGTTCACGACGCGGAGGATCTCGGGGGCTTCGTGCAGGGACTTCAGTGTCTGCGCCTTGTCGGCGGTGCTGCTGCTCATGCGATCGAGCGTAGGCCGACGGGTCGGCCCCCGGCCGGAGCGTGACCGGAAGACGACGCGGGATGACGCGCGGACTCGCGCCGAGCCTCCAGGGCGGTGCATCCTGGGGACATGGCGAGCGACGAGGAGGACCCGGTCGGCACGCTCCGCGGGGTCCGCACGAGCATCAAGTGGACGCGCTACGCGCCCGACGTGCTGCCCCTGTTCGTCGCCGAGATGGACCACGAGGTGGCGCCCGAGATCCGGCAGGCGCTGGTCGAGCGCGTGCAGCAGTCCGACCTCGGGTACCTCGACGGGCCCGGGCCGCTCGCACCGGCCTTCGCGCAGTTCGCCCGGGAGCGCTGGGACTGGGACGTCGACCCCGCCCGGGTGTACCTGGCGACCGACGTCAGCGTGGGGATCGTCGAGACCCTGCGCCTCGCACTGCCCGACGGTGGCCGTGTCGCGATCACCCCGCCGGTGTACCCGCCGTTCTTCGAGCTCGTCGAGGAAGCCCGATGTCAGGTCGAGGAGGTCCCCCTCACCGAGCGGTGGGGTGTGTACCGGCTCGACCTCGACGGCCTCGAGCGGGCCTTCGCCGACGGCGTCCGCGTCTTCCTGCTCTGCAACCCGCACAACCCCGTCGGGCTCGTGCACGACCGCGCCGACCTCCAGGCTCTCGCGGCGCTGGCCGCCCGGTACGACGTGCTCGTCATCAGCGACGAGATCCACGCCCCGCTCACCCACCCGGGCGTGCAGTTCACCCCGTTCGCCGCGATCGCCGAACCGCTCGGTGCGCGGAGCGTGTGCGTGACGTCGGCGAGCAAGGGGTGGAACCTCGCGGGCGTGAAGTGCTCGGTCATCGTCGCCGGGGACGCTCGGACCGCCCAGCTCCTCGACACGTTGTGGGAGGAGGTCGCCTGTCGGACGAGCATCCTCGGCCTGCACGCGAACCTCGCCGCGTTCACGCTGGCGGTCGGGTGGCTCGACGACGTCATCGACCGGATCGTCGCCAACGACCGGCTGCTCGCGAAGCTGCTGGCCGAACATCTGCCCGGGGTCGTCTACGCCCGGCCGCGTGCTGGCTACCTGGCGTGGCTGGACTTCCGCGGGCTCGGTCTCGGGGACGACCCGGCCGTCCAGCTCCGTGAGCACGCGTTCGTCGCCTTGAACTCCGGGCTGCCCTTCGGCACCGAGGGCCGGGGCTTCGCACGCATCAACCTGGCGTGCTCGCCGGACACCCTGCGCGAGGCGGTGCTGCGGATCGCTGCGGCCTACCCGTCGAGCGCGCAGGAGGGTGTGGTCTGGCACGTGGCCTGACGCGCCCTGTCCTGCAGACCGCTGGCCGCTGCTCGGTCCTCCACAGACACTGGCTGACCACGCTCCGTCCACCGACCTGCACCAGGACGTCGTCGACGTCCCTGCCTCGGCCATTGTCGAGGCATGCAACGCCACACCTGTCTGACTAGTACGAGTAGACAGTCTTGCCAATTGCAGGTTGGGCATCTACCGTGAAGCGGAGAGCGCTGATCGGCGAGTTGGTCCAACTGGCACGGCGACAGGGTGTCGAGTTCGTGTTGTGGCGGCACGGGGGACGGCATGACGTGTACCGGTTCGGTCAGCTGACCGTCGTCGTTCCGCGGCACCGCGAGATCGACGAGCGGACTGCTCGCTGGATCCTCCGCGACTGCGAACGAGAAGGAGATGAGCGGAGATGAGCCGACACGTCGTGCGGGCCGAGCGCAGCAAGCAGTACTGGGTGATCTGGATCGACGGCGATCCGCGCACGCAGGCGAAGCGTGTCCGTGACATCGAGCTGATGGCGCGTGACTGGCTCTCGCTGATGCACGAGCGTGAGCCGGACACGTTCGACCTCGACGTCGAGGTGGTCATGCCGAAGACCGCGCAGGCGCACCTCGACCGCGCCGCGGTGCTTCGCGAGGAGTCGGAACGCGCACGAGCAGCAGCGACGAAGGAGACGGTGGCAGCCGCTGTCGTGCTGCATGACTCCGGCATGACGGTGCGGGAGATCGGTCCGTTGCTCCACGTGTCCCATCAGCGGGCGCAGCAGCTGGTGGCCGCGGGACGGTGAGGCTCAGCCGTCGATGTAGTGGTTCCGACCGAGGACGCGGACGTGCAGGTCGACCTCGCTGGCGGGCACCTCGTCGGTGCGCGACACCCACTGCCGGGCGGCGAACCCGACGGACGACCACCGCGAGACCTCGGTGACGAGGAACCCGTCGATGAACACCTGCCACATGCCCTGTTCGCGGACGGCCTGGACCTCGTGCGTCGTCATGCGGCGAGCGTAGCAACGCCGGGCCCGGGCCCGAGCCCGTCGTGACGCCCGACGCCGGCCTCAGAGGTCGAGCACCATCGCGACGTCGGCCCGTACGTAGGGGCTCGGGTGCCGTTCCTCGTCGGTCAGGTGCCGGAAGCCCGACGTCTCGTAGAGGTGCACGGCACTGGCGAGCGCGGAGTTCGTCTCGAGGGTGATGCGCTGTGCTCCGAGCGCGCGTGCCCGGTCGATCGCCGCACGGATGAGCCGACGGCCGGTGCCGTGCCCCTGGTGGTCGGGGGAGACGGCCATCTTGACGAGGTCGAACACGCCCTCGCCCTCGGGCGCGATCCCCACGCAGCCGACCACCTCGTCGCCGAGCCGCGCGACGAACACCGCCCCGCCGGGCTCGATGATGCGGCCGGCCGGGTCGCCGAGGATCGCGCGGTCTGCATCCTCGAGCGTGAAGAACCGGGTGATCCAGGCCTCGTTGAGCGTGCGGAACGCGTCGGCGTCGGCGGGGGTCCTGAGGTCGTCGATGATGACGGAGACGGTGTCGGGCATGCACTCATCCTCGGCCGCTGAGGAAGTCACGTCCAATACTCGTTCGCGCTGATCGATACGCTTGGTGCATGGATCACCTCGACGTCGACCTGCGACAGCTCCGTGCGTTCTTGGCGGTCGCCGACGAGCTGCACTTCGGTCGGGCAGCCACGGCGTTGCACATGGCCCAGCCGGCGCTGTCGCAGCAGATCCGCCGGACGGAGCGGGCGCTCGGCGTCGACTTGTTCGTCCGGACGTCGCGGAGCGTCGCGTTGACCCCGGCCGGACGCGTGCTGCACGGCCGTGCCCGGTCGCTCCTGGCCCAGGCCGCCCGGGACCTCGACGAGACGGTGCGGGTGGGGCGTGGCGAGGTCGGTCGGCTGGACGTCGGGTTCGTCGTGTCGGCGCTGCCGCTCGGCCCGATCGAACGCGTCCAGCGCTTCCGGGAGCGCCACCCGCTCGTCCGCGTCGAACTCACCGAGGGCTACACGTCCAGGCTGCTCGCCCGCATCGTCCGCGGTGAGCTCGACCTGGCGATCGTGCGGGACCCCGACCCGACCGAGGGCCTCCGCACCACGCTGTTCCGGAGCGAGCCGTTCGTCGCCGCGGTGCCCCGGACACACCGCTTCGCCGAGCGGACGGAGATCGCCGGGTCAGAGCTCCTCGACGACCCGTTCGTGTTCTTCCCGCCCGAGGCCGGTGCCGTCGCGACCGAGCGCAACCTAGCCCCCGTCGTGTCGGACGGTCGGCGCCCGGTCGTCGTGCAGGAGGCGACCACGTGGGCGACCGTCCTGCACCTGGTCGGCGTCGGGCTGGGCGTGACGGTGGCCCCGGCGAGTGCGACGCTCGCGGCGCCGGACACGGTCGTCCTGCTGCCGGTCACGGGGGACCACCGCAGTGAACTGTGCTGGGCATCACGGGCAGACGACGACCGCGAGGTGCTGCGCAACTTCATGGCCGCGACCGACTGACGCCCGCCCCAGAACCGCGGGCCCAGCACCGCAGCACCCAGCACCGCCGCACCAGCACAGCCCTCACCCCAGCGGCAGCACCGGCGCCCGCTGGTCGCCGAGCTCGTCCTCGCGCCATGGGTCTGACCCGCGCAGCGTCAACCCGAGCTGCACGAGCACGAACGCCACGTGCGGTTCGACGTCCGGGTCCCATGCGCCTTCGACCCCGAGGCCGAGTGCGCCGAGTTCGTCGTCGGCCTCGTCGTGCACCGACAACCGCCACCGTCCGTCACCCTGCTCGGACACGACCGCCCACCGCGCGGTGGCGAACCGTCCGGTCACGCGGTCTTGAGGATGTCCGCCGTGAAGTTCTGCATGCGCTGCAGCAGGGCCTCTCCACGCGTCCGGATGGTCGCCGGTGGGTTCAGGTGCGGCGGCGCGATGCGGATGAGCAGCGGGCAGCCGAGGTCCTCGCAGATGTAGGTGCCGATGGTGTTGCCGTTCCGGCCGGCTTCACCCGCGCGGGCAGCCGAGAACAGGCGCACCTGCGTGGCCGGCTGCGGCGAGTGGCAGAACGAGCACATCGCGGCGATCCCGGGGCGGAGCGACCCGCCTGCGGAGCGCACGACGATGCCCACGGCGCGGCCATCGATCCACGAGACGATGTAGCCCCGACGCGCGGCCTGCGGGTCGCGCCAGCCCAGGAACTCGCGTTCGTTCCAGAGCATCTCGTGCAGTCCCGGGATCGGGAGCTGGGCGAGTTCCTCGGGCGTGGCGTTGACGAACGACGATCGGATGTCGGCTTCGGTGAGCGGCTGCACGGTCCCCCTTCAGGCTGTGGACTCGACCACAGTACGCCCGGCCACCGACGTCCGGACCGAGCCAGGGCCTCCCGTCCGGCGGGTCCGGTTCAGGACAGCCTGGAGGCTCGGATCGCCGCGAGCGCGCTCGTCGCGTCCGCCACCAGGACGGCCCGGCGCACCGCGTCGCGTCCGGTGCGGCGGGCGGCTGCGTCGTCGGCGGCGAACTCGACGAGGACGCGCGTCGAGCGCGCCATGGCGCGCGCGCCGGGGATCCACGGGACGGCGCGTTCGATGGACTCCGCGACCGCGACGGCTGCCGCGTGACGCTGTCGCAGGTGGGCGCGTTCGTGGGCGACCACGGCCTCCAGCTCGTCGGTGCGGAGCCGGTCGGCCAGGCCGGTGCTCACGAGGACCCCGCCGCTGCGGCCCGGGACCGCGCAGGCGAGGGCGTGGTCGGCCTCGACGACGGCGACGATGGTGCCGTCGATCTCGCGGTGTGGGGCGGCGCCGGAGCGCATGGCCTCGCGGACGGCCCGGTGTTCCGCGCCGGGCCGGACCCGGACGGCGATGACGAAGGCGATGACCGCGAGCACGGCGACCCCGACGTTGAGCCCGCGGGTGGGGGAGTCGGCGAGGCCGAACGGGTCGGTGATCGGCCGGTTCGCGAGCACCACGAGCGCGATGCCGACGACGAAGCCGAGCGCCCCCAGCAGCACGGCGACCGACCACGCGACCAAGGCGGTGCGGGGCCGGTCGATCGTCCACGCGGAGCGGGTCAGGACGCGCGGTGCCACGACGACGACCGCGAGTGCCAGCACGACGAGGACGACACCGGTCACGACCACGGGCGGGGGTCCGTCAGGAGCGGGCGCGGGCGTCGAGTGCGCGTCGGAGGACGTCGAGGTCGTCCGAGGCGAGGGACCCCGTGAACTGCAGCAGGGCGGCCTCGCGGTCGGAGGCGGCGGCGAGGGCGGTCGACATCATGGACGCGGTCTGCTCGTCGCGGCTGTTCGTGGCGCGGAAGGCCAACGGCGCGTCCGAGCGCTGCTCCCGTTCCACGGCCCCCTTGCGGCCGAGGCGGTCGAGCACGGTGAGCACGGTCGTCAGTGCGGGCCGGGGCTCGGGCACGGCGTCGAGCACCTGGCGGGCGGTCATCGCGCCGTCGGCCGACCAGAGGGTGTCCAGCACCGCCTGCTCGAGCTGCCCACGGGGGCGCTGTCGTTGTCCTGCCACCCGAGCACTCTACGAGATGTCGAAGGCCCCGTGCGCGTCACATGCCCGTAACGCGGGGTCGGTATGCTCGCGACGGACAACTGAACACCGAGGCCGACCACCCGCCGCGGGAGACGTCGCCCGCCCTGCCGTTCACACCGGCGGACGCGCGACACCGAAGGAGCATCCTCCCCGTCAATCTCTCAGGTCCAACACCGCAGCGGACAGGCCACTCTGAAAAGCAGACGCTCCCGTGACCCACCGGGTCCGGACGTCTCGCCCACGGTGAAAGCCGCCGGACCTCACGGGCCGCGGTGAAACTCTCAGGCACATGACAGAGGGGGAGTTCCACCCGGCGATCGTCGTCGGGTGCCGCCCGACGTCCGTCGGGCCCGGCCCATGCCAGGAGAACTCCGCCATGTCCCTGTCCGACCTGCGCTCGTCCCCGCTCGACGCGGCACACGTGGCCGCCGGTGCCTCGTTCACCGACTTCGCCGGGTACCGCATGCCCGTGCGCTACTCGTCCGACCTCGCCGAGCACCACGCCGTGCGCCAGGCGGCCGGGGTGTTCGACCTGTCGCACATGGCCGAGATCGGCGTCTCCGGGCCCGGCTCGGTCACCTTCCTCGACCACGCGCTCGCCGGTGCCTTCGGGGCGATGACCGTCGGACGTGCGAAGTACTCGCTCCTGCTCGCCGAGCACGGCGGGATCCTCGACGACCTGGTCGTCTACCGGGTGGCCGAGGACTCGTACCTCGTGGTCGCGAACGCCGCGAACCGCGAGGTCGCCGTCGACGCGCTGCAGGACCGCGCCGCGGGCTTCGACGTCGTGGTCACCGACGACTCCGACACGACGGCGCTCGTCGCGATCCAGGGCCCCGCCGCGGCCGGCACGCTCGACGCCCTCGTCGTCGAGGACCGCCTGCAGCCGGAGACCCCGCTCGACGAGCTCCGCTACTACCGGGTCCTGCACGCCACGTTCGACGACGCCGAGGTGCTCATCGCCCGCACCGGCTACACCGGCGAGGACGGCTTCGAGATCTACAGCGACCCCGAGATCGCGCCGGTGATCTGGGACGCCCTGCTCGAGGCGGGGGCGTCCCGCGGGGTCGTGCCCGCCGGACTCGCCGCCAGGGACACCCTGCGGCTCGAGGCCGGCATGCCCCTCTACGGCCACGAGCTGAACGTCGACACCCGTCCCGCCCAGGCCGGACTCGGTCGTGTCGTCGCCGCGGACGGCACCTTCGTCGGGTCGTCCGGCGTGCAGCCGGCCGACGACGCACCCGTGCTCGTCGGCCTCGTGATGGAGGGCCGCCGCGCCGCTCGCGCCGGCTACTCGGTCCTGCACGACGGGGTCGTCGTCGGCACCGTCACCTCCGGCGCACTCTCCCCGACCCTCGGCCACCCGGTCGCGATGGCGTTCGTCGCGCCGTCCGCCGCAGCCGGGGGACAAGTCCTCCACATCGACGTCCGCGGTACGGCCATCCCCGCAACGGTCTCCGCGTTCCCCTTCTACCGCCGCGCATCGAAAGGCTGAGGCCATGACCGACCAGACCGCACTGCAGTACACCAAGGACCACGAGTGGCTCCTCGTCGAGGGCGACGTCGTCACCGTCGGCATCACGGACCACGCCGCCGAGCAGCTCGGTGACGTCGTCTTCGTCGAACTGCCCGCCGTCGGCACCACGGCCACCGCCGGGCACCAGATCGGGGAGATCGAGTCCACCAAGAGCGTCGGGGAGCTGTTCGCCCCGATCGAGGGCGAGGTCGTCGAGGTCAACGAGGCCGTCGTCGCCGCCCCCGACACCGTCAACCAGGACCCCTTCGGCGCCGGCTGGCTCGTGAAGCTCAAGGTGGAGGGCACCTCCTTCCCCGAGGACTTGATGGACCACGACACGTACCGGGCGTCCATCGCATGACGACCGACGACCAGAACCTGCAGACCACGTTCGCCGACCGCCACATCGGCACCACCGCGGCCGACCAGCGCGTCATGCTCGAGACCGTCGGCCAGCCGTCGCTCGACGCCCTCGTCCGTGCCGCGATCCCGGCGTCGATCCACGCCGAGCCCGTCGCCTCGTCCTCGATCCCGGCCGCCGTCGGCGAGACCGAGGCGCTCGCCGAGCTCCGCGCGCTCGCGTCGCAGAACACCGTCCGCCGACCGATGATCGGCCTCGGCTACCACGGCACGCACACGCCAGCGGTGATCCAGCGCAACGTGCTCGAGAACCCGAGCTGGTACACGGCGTACACGCCGTACCAGCCGGAGATCTCGCAGGGCCGCCTGGAGGCCCTCATCAACTTCCAGACGATGGTCGCCGACCTGACGGGGATGGCCACCGCCGGGGCGTCGATGCTCGACGAGGGCACCGCCGTGGTCGAGGGCATGCTCCTCGCCCGCCGGGCCTCGAAGGTCAAGGGCGACGCGTTCCTGGTCGACCAGGACGTCCTCCCGCAGACCATGGCGCTGCTCGAGAACCGGTCGGACGCCGTCGGCATCACCCTCCGCGTCGTCGACCCGACCCGCGAGCTGACCGACGACGAGGTCGACGGGGCCTTCGGCATCGTCCTGCAGTACCCGGGCGCCTCCGGCCGTGTCATCGACCCGAGCGCCGCCATCGAGCGCGTGCACGCGGGTGGCGGCATCGCCGTCGTCGCGGCCGACCTGCTCGCGATGACCCTGCTCGCCAGCCCGGGTGACCTCGGCGCGGACGTCGCCGTCGGCACGTCCCAGCGCTTCGGCGTCCCGCTCGGGTTCGGGGGGCCGCACGCCGGGTACCTCGCCGTCCGCGCGGGCCTGGAGCGCCAGCTGCCCGGCCGGCTCGTCGGGGTGTCGTTCGACGCCGCCGGCAGCATGGCCTACCGCCTCAGCCTGCAGACCCGCGAGCAGCACATCCGCCGCGAGAAGGCGACCTCGAACATCTGCACCGCGCAGGTGCTGCTCGCCGTGATGGCCTCGATGTACGCCGTCTACCACGGACCAGAAGGCCTGCGCTTCATCGCGAACCGCGTCGCCCGGACGGCCACGGCGCTCGCCGACGCCGCCCGCACCGCCGGGGTCGAGGTCCTGCACGACGCCTTCTTCGACACCGTCGCGCTCCGCCGTGCCGGTGGCGCCGAGGCAATCGTGGCCGCAGCCGCCGAGCGCGGGTACCTGCTGCACCAGGTGGACGAGGACACCGTCTCCGTGGCGGTCGACGAGACCACCACGGCCGACGACGTCCGCGTGCTCGCCGACGTCCTGGCCGGTGGTGCCGGGCCGGACCAGCGCGCCGTCGAGACGGCCGTGCGGGACGCCGCCACGAGCCTCCCGTCCGGTCTTGCTCGCGCGAGCGAGTACCTGACGCACCCGGTGTTCAGCTCGTACCGCAGCGAGACCCGGATGATGCGCTACCTCAAGCACCTCGCCGACAAGGACTACGCGCTCGACCGCGGCATGATCCCGCTCGGCAGCTGCACGATGAAGCTCAACGCCGCCACCGAGATGGCCGCCGTCACGTGGCCGGAGTTCGCGAACGTCCACCCGTTCGCGCCGCGCTCCGACGTCGAGGGCTACCTCGGCATGATCAACGACCTCGAGACCTGGCTGGCCGAGGTCACCGGGTACGACGCCGTCTCCATGCAGCCGAACGCCGGCAGCCAGGGCGAGCTCGCCGGGCTGCTCGCGATCCGCGGGTACCACCGGTCCCACGGCGACGACGCCCGCACGGTCTGCCTGATCCCGTCCAGCGCGCACGGCACGAACGCGGCGTCGGCGGTCCTCGCCGGCATGCGCGTCGTCGTCGTCGCGTGCGACGAGAACGGCAACGTCGACCTCGACGACCTCCGCGCGAAGACGGCCGAGCACGCCGACACCCTCGCGGCGCTGATGATCACGTACCCGTCCACCCACGGCGTCTACGAGCACGACATCCGCGACATCTGCGACGCCGTGCACGACGCCGGCGGCCAGGTCTACGTCGACGGCGCCAACCTCAACGCGCTGCTCGGGCACGCCCGCTTCGGCGACTTCGGCGGCGACGTCTCGCACCTGAACCTGCACAAGACCTTCTGCATCCCGCACGGCGGCGGTGGGCCCGGCGTGGGCCCCGTCGCGGCGAAGGCGCACCTGGCGGCGTTCCTGCCCGGTCACCCGATGGCCCAACAGCAGGACCGGCGTACCGGCGCGTCCGTCGCGTCGTCGGAGGACCGGCTGGCGCACGCTGGCGGCCCCGTGTCGGCAGCGCCGTACGGCAGCCCGAGCATCCTGCCGATCACGTGGTCGTACGTCCGCATGATGGGCGTCGAGGGGCTCACCCGGGCGACCGAGGTGGCGGTCCTCGGGGCGAACTACATCGCGGCACGACTCCGTGACGCCTTCCCGGTGCTCTACACGGGCGAGTCCGGCCTGGTCGCGCACGAGTGCATCCTCGACCTCCGACCCCTCCGCGACGCCACGGGCATCACCGTGGACGACGTCGCCAAGCGCCTGGTCGACTACGGCTTCCACGCCCCGACCATGTCGTTCCCCGTCGCGGGCACGCTCATGGTCGAGCCGACGGAGAGCGAGGACCTGGCCGAGCTCGACCGCTTCGTCGACGCCATGCTCGCGATCCGTGCCGAGGCCGACGCCGTCCAGCGGGGCGAGTGGCCCGCTGACGACAACCCGCTCGTCGGGGCGCCGCACACCGCCTCCTCCGTGATCTCGGGGGAGTGGGAGCACGCCTACACGCGGGAGCAGGCCGTCTACCCGCTGCCGGGCATGGCGGAGAAGAAGTACTGGCCGCCGGTGCGCCGCATCGACCAGGCGTACGGGGACCGCAACCTGGTGTGTGCCTGCCCGCCGATCGAGGCCTTCGCGTGATCCTGCGCTGACACCTGCACGGCTGCGCACCTGCGCACCTGCGCACCTGCACGACGACGACGGCCCGGAGCCCCACGGCTCCGGGCCGTCGTCGTCTGCGTGGGGGCTGGTGGATCGCTGCCCGCACCCTCCGCCCCGGCCGTCCACCCTGGACATGCGGTGAGAACGATGCAGACGCAACGAACCGGCATGTTGTACCGTGAAACGCGCACATCTTGCACACGTTCGCAACGATCATGCAAGTTGGTTACCAGCGTGTAACCGTTCGTTCCAGCATTTGGTGGGTCCTCAGCGCACTGCCTACAGTGCAGATGTCAAACGTGCCTGGCGACACCTCTGTGCCCGGCGCGTCCCATGCACCAGGAGGAACTCTTGATCAAGAAGCGCGCTGGGCTCGCAGCCCTCGCCGTGCTCGGGGCCACAGCAATCGCCCTGGCCGGATGCTCCAGCAACGGCGGTGGCTCCGGCAACGGCGGTGGCTCCGACTCCGGGTCCTCGGACTCGGCCGGCATCGTCACCACCAACGGCAGTGAGCCCCAGAACCCGCTCATCCCCTCGAACTCCACCGAGACCGGTGGTGGCAAGATCATCAACTCGATCTTCGAGGGACTCCGCTCCTACGACGCCGACGGCAAGCCGGTGAACGAGGTCGCGAAGAGCATCACCACCGACGACTCGAAGACGTTCGACATCAAGCTCAACACGGGCTGGACCTTCACCAACGGCGAGAAGATCACCGCCGAGTCCTTCACGAAGGCGTGGAACTGGGCGGCGCAGAAGTCGAACGCCCAGGGCGCGAGCTACTTCTTCGAGAACATCGAGGGCTTCGACGCCGACAAGGACGCCGAGCTCACGGGCCTCAAGGTCAAGAGCGACGACGAGTTCACCGTGACGCTCAAGGCGGCGCAGTCGGACTTCCCGCTCTCGCTCGGCTACTCGGCCTTCGTGCCGCTGCCGTCGGTCTTCTACGACGACACCAAGGCGTTCGGTGAGAACCCGATCGGCAACGGTCCGTACAAGCTCGCGAGCAAGACGGCCTGGACGCACAACCAGAACATCAAGCTCGTCACGAACAAGGACTACGAGGGCAAGCGCAAGCCGAAGAACGGTGGTCTGACGATCACGTTCTACACCTCCCAGGCAACCGCGTACTCCGACGCCCAGGGCGGCAACCTCGACGTCCTCGACGCCGTGCCGGACAGCGCCTTCCAGACGTACAAGTCGGACTTCCCCGACTCGAACGTCAACCAGCCGGCCGCCATCTTCCAGGCGATCTACCTGCCCTACTACCTCGACCACTGGAAGGGTGAAGAGGGCAAGCTGCGTCGCGAGGCGATCTCGCTGTCGATCAACCGCAAGCAGATCACGAACAAGATCTTCGACGGCACGCGCACCCCGGCCAAGGACTTCACCTCCCCGGTGATCGCTGGCTGGACCGGCGACCTCAAGGGCTCGGACGTCCTGCAGTACGACAAGTCCGAGGCGAAGAAGCTGTGGGCCCAGGCCAACGACATCTCGCCCTACAACGACACCCTCACCATCACGTACAACGCTGACGGTGGCCACGAGGCCTGGGTGACCGCGGTCACGAACAGCATCTCGAACACGCTGGGCATCAAGGCCGAGGGCAACGCGATCCCGACGTTCCAGGAAGCCCTGGACCTGCAGACGGGCGACAAGCTCAAGGGCGGAAGCCGCACCGGTTGGCAGGCCGACTATCCGTCGCTGTACAACTTCCTCGGCCCGACCATGGGCGACGGTTCGTCGAACAACTACTCGCGCTACGACTCGGCCGAGTACAACTCGCTGCTCAAGCAGGGTCAGTCCGCCGAGAACGTCGAGGCCGGCAACAAGATCTTCGACCAGGCCCAGGAGCTCCTGCTCAAGGACCTGCCCGAGATCCCGCTCTGGTACTCCAACGTGACCGGTGTCTGGTCTGCCGACAACGTGACGAACGTCAAGTTCGGCTGGGACTCGGTGCCGCAGTACTACAACATCGAGGTCAAGAAGAAGTAACACCGGTCACCAACGTGACCCAGGGTCTTCGCTGACGACCCACCGCCGGCAGGTATATCCTGCCTCGCGACCACCGGACGGGGGTTCGGGGACCACGGTCCCCGAGCCCCCGTACCTCGGCGGCAACACCTTCCCCCACACCGCGGGCGCCGCCGCCCGCACCGGACACCCGTGCCGACCCTCGGACCGTCCACCCCTCCACGACATGAACCTGATCACGACCGCTCGGAACCAGGCAGGGATCTGATGCTCTGGTACCTCGGCAAGCGCCTCCTCCAACTGATCCCCGTGTTCTTCGGGGCGACGTTCCTCATCTACTTCATGGTGTTCTCCCTGCCCGGCGACCCGATCGCCGCGCTCTTCGGGGACCGCCAGCCCTCTCCGCAGGTGATCGAGCAGCTGCGTCAGCAGTACAACCTCGACAAGCCGTTCATCGTGCAGTACCTGCTCTGGATCGGCGGCGTGTTCCGCGGCGACCTCGGACTGACCTACTCCGGTCTGCCCGTCAGCCAGCAGCTCGCGCAGGCGTTCCCGATCACGGCGCGGCTCGCGATCCTCGCCCTCGTCTTCGAGGCCGTCGCCGGCATCGTCGTCGGTGTCATCGCCGGGCTGAAGAAGGGCAAGTGGTTCGACGCCACCGCCCTCGTCGTATCGCTGCTGCTCATCTCGGTGCCGACCTTCGTCGTCGGCTTCGTGCTGCAGTACGCCTTCGGCATCAAGCTCGCGCTGTTCCGCGTAACGGTGTCCGGAGAGGCCCCGTGGTCGGAGCTCGTGCTGCCGGCACTCGTGCTCGCGTCGGTGTCGTTCGCGTACATCGTGCGCCTGACCCGTGCCAGCGTCGCGGAGAACATGAGCGCCGACTTCGTCCGCACCGCGACGGCCAAGGGCCTGCCGCGTCGTCGGGTGATCGGGGTGCACATCTTCCGCAACTCGCTCATCCCCGTGGTGACGTACCTCGGCATCGACATCGGCAACCTGATGGTCGGCGCGATCGTGACCGAGGGCATCTTCAACATCCACGGCGTCGGCGGCACGGTCTACCAGGCCGTCAAGCTCGGCCAGGGCCCCACCGTGGTGTCCTTCGTGGCCGTGATGGTCATCATCTTCATGCTCGCCAACCTCCTGGTGGACCTGCTCTACGCCGTCCTGGACCCGAGGATCCGCTATGCCAAGTAACACGGAATCGCGCTCGGCGACGCACTTCGTCGCCCCGCTCGAGGAGACGCCGCTCCAGGCGATCGACAACGTCAACGAGGACGAGAAGGCCCGGTCCCTGTGGACCGACGCCTGGGAGTCCATGCGCAGCCGACCGACGTTCTGGATCTCCTCGGTCCTGATCGTCCTGATCATCGTCGTGGCGGTGTTCCCCGGACTCTTCACGCACGTCGACCCGCGGGCGTCCAACCTCAACAACAGCGACGAGGGTCCGCGTGCCGGACACCTCCTCGGCTTCACACGCCAGGGCTACGACACGTACGCCCGCGTGATCTGGGGCGCCCGGAACTCGCTCATCGTCGGCATCGTGGCCACCGTCCTGGTGACGATCGTCGGCGTCGTGATCGGTGCCCTGGCCGGGTTCTTCGGCGGCTGGCTCGACACGATCGTGTCCCGCATCGGTGACATCTTCTTCTCGATCCCGACGGTCCTCGGCGCGATCGTCATCATGTCGGTCATCCCGGCCCGCAACCCCATCACCGTGTCACTGGTGCTGGCGGCCTTCGCCTGGCCGCAGATCGCCCGCATCATGCGCGGCGCGGTCCTCAGCGCCAAGCAGGCCGACTACGTGACCGCGTCCGAGGCACTCGGCGTCAGCCGCATGAAGGTCCTCGTGCGGCACGTGGTCCCGAACTCGCTCGCACCGGTCATCGTCGTCGCGACGGTCTCGCTCGGCACGTTCATCGTGGCCGAGGCCACGCTGTCGTTCCTCGGCATCGGTCTGCCGCCGTCGTCCCTCAGCTGGGGCCTCGACATCGGCACCGCGCAGACGTCGATCCGCACCAACCCGGCGACCATCTTCTGGCCGTCGGCAGCCCTGTCCATCACCGTGCTCGCGTTCCTGCTCCTCGGAGACGTGGTCCGCGACGCACTCGACCCGAAGGCGAGGGCCCGCCGATGAGCGAGACGCTGACCGAGCCGGCCGCCCGCCGTACCCGCGGCGACGGCGCCCCGCTCCTCGAGATCTCCGGACTGGAGATCGGCTTCAAGACCCAGGGCGGCTTCGTCCAGGCCGTCCGCGGCGTCGACCTCACCCTCGAGCAGGGCGAGCGCCTGGCGATCGTGGGTGAGTCCGGTTCCGGCAAGTCCACCAGCGCGCAGGCGATCATCAAGCTGCTCCCCGGCGCCGGGCAGGTGACCGCTGGGTCGATCAAGTTCAACGGTCGCGAGCTCGTCGGGCTCTCCGACAAGGAGATGTCCGAGATCCGCGGCAAGGAGATCGGCTACGTCCCGCAGGACCCGATGTCGAACCTCAACCCGCTGTGGACCATCGGGTTCCAGGTCGAGGAGGCGATCCGTGCGAACGGCATGGCCACCGGCAAGAAGGCCGTGCGCGAGCGCGCGATCGAGGTCCTGCAGGAGGCCGGTCTCGGTGACGCCGCGACCCGCCTGAAGCAGTACCCGCACGAGTTCTCCGGCGGCATGCGCCAGCGCGTGCTCATCGGCATCGGCCTGTCGAGCCGTCCGCAGCTGCTCATCGCCGACGAGCCCACCAGTGCGCTCGACGTCACCGTGCAGCGCGTGATCCTCGACCACCTCGAGACCCTGACGCGCGACTTCGGCACCAGCGTGCTCTTCATCACGCACGACCTCGGCCTCGCCGCCGAGCGCGCCGAGAAGCTCGTCGTGATGTACAAGGGCCAGGTCGTCGAGGCGGGTCCGTCGAAGGAGATCCTCGGCAACCCGCAGCACCCGTACACGCAGCGCCTCGTCGCCGCGGCGCCCTCGCTCGCGAGCCGTCGCATCCAGTCGAAGGTGCAGCACCAGCGGGTCGACATCGCCGACGCCGGCAGCGACGACGCCGAGCTGATCGCCCGCGCCCAGCAGCGCGAGCACCAGCCCACGCGGGACCTCATCGTGGTGAAGAACCTCGAGAAGGTCTACAAGCTGCGCGGCAAGAGCCGTGCCACGCGCGAGCTCAAGGCCGTCGACGACGTGTCGTTCTCGATCCCGAAGGGCACCACCACGGCGCTCGTCGGCGAGTCCGGTTCGGGCAAGTCGACCGTCGCCAAGCTGGTCCTGCAGCTCGAGGGCATCACGAGCGGCACGGTGCAGTTCGACGGCATCGACATCGGCGCGCTGAAGGGCAAGGAGCTCTTCGACTTCCGCCGCCGCGTGCAGCCGGTGTTCCAGGACCCCTACGGCTCCCTCGACCCGATGTACAACGTCGGGAACACCATCGCGGAGCCGCTCGTGACACACAGCATCGGGGACAAGGCCTCGCGCCGTGCCCGGGTCCGTGAGCTCCTCGACCAGGTCGCCCTGCCGGCGTCCATGGTGAACCGCTACCCGAACGAGCTCTCCGGTGGACAGCGGCAGCGCATCGCCGTCGCCCGTGCGCTGGCGCTGAAGCCCGAGGTCATCGTCCTCGACGAGGCGGTCTCGGCGCTCGACGTGCTCGTGCAGGGCCAGATCCTCGACCTGCTCACCGAGCTGCAGTCGGAGCTCGGGCTGACCTACCTGTTCATCACGCACGACCTCGCGGTCGTCCGCCTCGTCGCGGACAACGTCTGTGTCATGCGCCAGGGCCGGATCGTGGAGACGGCGACGACCGACGAGGTCTTCGCCAACCCCCGCGAAAAGTACACGCAGGACCTCCTGGAGGCCATCCCCGGCGCCGGGTTCGAGTTCGGTCGCTGACCCGCACCTCCTGCGACACACGGAACGCGCCGCCCCGGCTCCGGGACGGCGCGTTCCATCGTTCCAAGGCACCGGACGGGAGGCCCGCCCTCCGTCGCGCAGACCGGGGCCGGACCGGTGTCGGCCCACGCCCGGTACCGGGCGCTGGCAGTCAGGCCAGGGTCAGAGCCGTGCGCCGGCCATGCTGCCCGCGATGCCGAGCACGACGAGGGCGACGATCGCCCAGCCGTGGACCCGGTGCACGATCGGCGCCGCGGTCACGGTCGCCGGGGGAGCACCGACGTGCTCGACCGGTGCGGGTACCCGCGCGCGGATCTCGTCGGCCGCAGCGGCGACGCTGACCGGCACCGGGCCTCCTGGCTGGTCGATCGCGAGCCGTGCCGTCGGGCGCGGTGCGATCCAGACCCGCTGTTCACCCTGGTCGGTGACGATCTCGAGTCCGTACTTCGACCGAACGTCTTGCACGCGCCGCCACGCGAAGCGGGTGGTGCGTCGGACGTCGACGACGACGAGCTCGTCCTCGGTGAGCTCGATGCGCGGTCGCCAGAGCACGACCCAGGCGAACCAGGCGGTGAAGAGGGACGGCACCGGGACCAGCCACGCGGCACGCAGGCCGTTCGCGACCAGGCCGATGACGACGAGGGCGACGGCGACGGCCCAGAGGACGAGGGCGAGGCGGCGCATGTTCGTCGCGACGATCCGGGTGGGCATGGGTCCAGCGTAGGAGACCACCGGTCAGCGGAGGTCAACGCCTCATTCGACGAGCTGCTCGATCTGGGCGCGGATGGTCTCGGCACGCGGGAACCGGACGCCGACCAGGCCGACGTGTCGCCAGCGCAGCAGGCCGTCCTGACCGATCACGAACACCGAGCGGCGGAGGCCGAGACCGGGGACGCGCACGCCGTAGGCGCGGATCACGTCACCGCTGACGTCGGAGAGGAGCGGGAAGGTGAGGGACGCGTCGCGAGCGAAGTCCTCGTGCGAGTCGAGTCCCTGCGGGCTGATGCCCCACACCACGGCGCCGAGGTCGCGGAAGTCGTCGAGCTCCTGCTGGTACGAGCAGAGCTGCGCGGTGCAGACGGGGGTGGCGTCGCCGGGGTAGAAGGCGAGGACGACGGGACGGCCGACCTCGGCAGCGAGCGTGTACTCGCCGTCGGTGCGGAGACCGTCGCGGACGATCATGCCGGGCAGGGTGAAGCCCGGTGCCGCGGAACCGGTCTCGGGGATGGCCATCCGGCAACAGTACGGTCCGGGCTGGTGGCGGAGCGTGGACCGCACTGTGGAAGTGCTGCGAGGGCGCACACCGGTCCGGCCGGGACGACGAGAGGGGCCGGACGCAGTGCGCCCGGCCCCTCCTGGTGTCCGTCGGTGGCTACTTGGTGAAGCCGACCTTCGTCCAGTCGATGTTCTGCGCCCCCGCGAACGCGCCGTAGTTGGCGAGCTTCGGGTTCTGCGCGACGAGCGCGGGCTTCGCGGTGATCGGCATCGAGTGTCCGATCGCCCAGACCTGCTTGTCGATCTTGTTCCAGATGACGTTGGCCTTGTCGGAGTCCGGCTCGGACAGGGCCTGCTTCGTCAGGGTGTCGATCGCACTCGAGCTGACGCGGCCGTAGTTCTGGCCGGTGGCACCCGACGTGTAGATCGTCGCCGAGCTGGAGTGGAAGCCGGTGCCGCCCCAGACGAAGATCGTCATGTCGTAGTTGCCGGGGGTGACGTACTGCTCGAAGAAGTCGTCGGTGGCGACCGACTTCAGGGTGAGCTTGACGCCGATCTCCTTCAGCTGCTGCTGCATGACCTGCGCCAGCTGCTGCGAGGTGGGGGCACCGGACGGGATCGTGATGGCGATCGCCAGCTGCTTGCCGCCCTTGGTGCGGTAGGTGCCGTCGGTCTTCCACCCGTCGTCGTCGAGCAGCTTCTTCGCCTTGGCGACGTCGAAGTCGGCGTTCGGGTTGACGTTCGACTTGTAGCCCTTGTCGGTGGACAGGAACAGGTGGTTGTCGAGCGTGCCGAGCTTGTACGGCAGCGTGCCGCCGATGACCTGGGCCAGGGCGCTGCGGTTCACCGCGTGCTGGATCGCGAGCCGGAGCTGCTTGTCCTTGAGCAGGCCGTTCGTCGAGAAGTCGACGTGCGTGTACTGCGCGGACGTCGAGGCGAGGATCTTCGTGTTCTTCGCGTTCTTCACCCGGTCGAAGCGCTCCGACGTCGTCGTGAGGACGGAGTCGATCTCCTTGTTGAGGTACGCGTCCACGTCGGCGTTGCCGTCCAGGGAGCGGAAGATCACCTGGTCGAGCTTCGGCTTGTCGCCCCACCAGTTGTCGTCCGGCTTCATCGTGACGGTGCCGGCGGTCTCGTTGAGGTCCGTGATCTTGTACGGGCCGGACGACACCGGGACCTTGCCCTTGTAGCCGTTGTTGAACTGCTCAGGCGTGCTGGTCTGGCTGGCCGGGTACAGCGGGCTGAAGAGCGACTTCCAGTCCGAGAACGGGGTGCCGAACTTGACCACGACGTCCTTGTCGGTGGCGCCCTTGGTCACGGAGTCGATGTCCTCGTAGCCGGTCGAGCCGGCGATCAGGTAGGACTTGTCCGTGCCGTTGGTGGTCTTCCACTCGTTCTCGAAGTCACGCCAGGTGATCTCCGAGCCGTCGCTCCACTTGGCCGCGTCGTTGATCGTGTACGCGATCGTCAGCGGGTCGTCGCTGGTCACCTCGGCCTTCGACACGTAGTCGGTGTTCAGCGTCGGAGCGCCCTTGCCGTCGATCGTGTAGATGTACGGCATCGTGGCCTGCTCGATGGTGTTCGCGTCCACGAGAGGACCATCGACCTCGTTGTAGTTCCACTGCGAGATCCACTGCGAGATCGGCAGACGGAGCGTGCCGCCGTCCTCGAGGTCCGAGGCGGGCTTCGCGTTGATCTGGGCCGAGGTCGGCAGTGTCTTCTTGCCGGAGTCGTCGGAGCCGGAGCTCGAGCCGGACCCACCCGACCCGCCGGAACAACCGGTCACGGCGAGTGCGATCCCGGCGAGGGCCGCCGTCACCGCGAGGAATTTCCTGTGCTTCATGTGGTTCCCCTCTGGAAGTTGTCGTTGAGCCTAAGGCCCTCCAGCGGGGGTGGTGGGCATTTCCCGTATCCGAAGTACTTTCGTTACCAGGCCGGCTGGGACATGACATGTGCCGGAAACAAACGAGGCTCTATGGTGGCCTCCATGATCCGCTTCCTGGCGCGTCGATTCGTGTACTACGTCGTGCTCGTGTTCCTCGCGACCTCGCTGACCTACTTCCTGGCGTCAGCGACGTTCAGCCCCCGTTCCGTCTACGCGCAGCGGAACCCCGCGCCGTCGGCGCAGGTCATCGACGCCAAGCTCGACGACATCGGCGTCAACGACAAGACCCCCGTGGTGATCCGCTACACGCACTGGCTCGACGGCGTCGCGCACGGCGACCTCGGCCAGACGATCCAGGACCGCTCGGTGAACGAACAGTTCTTCCCGCGCCTCGGGGTGAGTCTGCGGCTGCTGCTCGTCGGGTCGGTCGCGGGGATCGTGCTCGGTGTGCTCGTCGGTGTCTGGAACGCGATCCGGCAGTACAAGATCTCCGACCGGGTGAGCGCGGCGATCTCGATCGTGCTGTTCTCCACCCCTGTCTTCCTGACCGCCGTCTTCCTGAAGATCGGTGCGACGAAGCTCAACCAGGACGCGGGCAGCCAGCTCATCAACTTCACCGGGGAGGCGACGCCCGGACTGGACGGCTCCGCCTGGACGCTGCTGGTGGACCGCGGCGCGCACCTGCTGCTGCCGACCATCTCCATCGCCGTGGGGCTCATCGCCATCTACAGCCGGTACCAACGGGCGACGATGCTCGACGTGCTCGGTTCGGACTTCCTCCGGACGGCGCGGGCGAAGGGGCTCACGCGGGGTCGCGCCACGTTCCGGCACGGCCTGCGCACCGCCTTGATCCCGATGACGACGTTGTTCGCGTACGGGTTCCTCGGCATCCTGACCGGGGCGACCCTGACCGAGAAGATCTTCGCGTGGAACGGGCTCGGCTCGTGGTTCATCGACGCGGTCAACAACAACGACGTGAACGTCGTGACGGCGTACACGCTGTTCGCCGCGGTGGTGGTGCTGATCGCCGGGTTCCTCGCCGACATCGCCACCGCTGCGCTGGACCCGCGCGTCAGGAGGGCTTGACATGACCGACACCCGGATCGAACCCGTCGACCCGTCGCTCGTCGCGCGGAGCGACACGCCGGCCCGACCGACGCGGCAGGGCAACCGCTTCCTGCAGACCACGCGACGGCTCTTCATGAACCGCGGCGCGGGCATCGGCGTCGTCGTCGTCCTCGTGCTCTTCGCGTTCGCCTTCATCGGCCCGCTGGTGAGCCCGTGGCAGTACTCCCAGATCGACTACACGTCGTTCACCCGACCGCCGAGCGCCGCGCACTGGTTCGGCACGAACGGCATCGGCCAGGACGTCTTCGCGCAGACCGCCCGCGGCATGCAGAAGAGCCTGCTCATCGGGCTGCTCGTCGCCGTGTTCTCGACCGCGATCGCAGCGATCACGGGTGCGGCCGCCGGCTACTTCGGCGGCTGGGTCGACCGCCTCGTGATGTTCTTCGTCGACATGCTGCTCGTGCTGCCGTCGTTCCTCATCATCGCCATCATCAGCCCTCGCATCCAGAACGCCGGGTGGATCGTCCTGGTGGTCCTCATCACGGTCTTCGGCTGGATGATCACGGCCCGCGTCGTCCGTGCGATGACCCTGTCGGTCAAGGAGCGCGAGTTCGTGCGGGCGGCCCGCTACATGGGGATCGGGCCCTTCCGGATCATCTTCCGGCACATCCTGCCGAACGTGGCCTCCTTCCTCATCATCGACGGCACGATCCAGGTCGCGACCGCGGTGCTCGGTGAGACGACGCTGAGCTACTTCGGCTTCGGCGTGCAGGCACCCGACGTCTCGCTCGGCACCCTGATCGCGCAGAACCAGGACAGCGCCCTGACCAGCCCGTGGCTGTTCTACTTCGCAGCCGGCGCGCTGGTCGTCTTCGCGATCGCGGCGAACCTGATCGGCGACGGTCTCCGTGACGCGCTCGACCCGACCTCGACGACCGGCAAGCGCGAGAAGCGCAACCGCCGTCGTGACCAGAACCAGGCGGCCGTGGACGTGGCCGCGTTGAACACACAGGCCGGCTCCGGCGCATGACCGCCGAACTGACGACCGGGGAAGCAGCATGAGCACCATCACGAACGGGTCGGCCACGGGGTCGACCACCACCGCCGAGCCGATCCTGCGGGTGCGCGACCTGCACGTCCGCTTCCCGACGCCGCGAGGGACGGTGCACGCGGTGCGCGGTCTCGACCTCGAACTCCGACGCGGCGAGGTCCTCGGCATCGTCGGCGAGTCCGGGTCCGGCAAGTCGGTGACGAGCCTGGCCGTCCTCGGACTGCTGCCGGACACCACGAAGGTCACCGGCTCCGTCGAGCTCGACGGCGAGGAGCTGATCGGCCGTTCGGACAAGCAGATGAGCCGGCTCCGGGGCGACAAGGTGGCGATGGTCTTCCAAGACCCGCTGTCCGCCTTCACGCCCGTGTACACGATCGGCGACCAGATCGCCGAGACCGTCCGGCTGCACCGCGGCGCCTCGAAGGCGGAGGCCCGGGCCCGCGCGATCGAGCTCCTCGGACTCGTGGGGATCCCCGAACCCGCCCGCCGCGTCGACGCCTTCCCGCACGAGTTCTCCGGCGGCATGCGGCAGCGCGCGATGATCGCGATGGCGATGGCGAACGACCCCGACGTGATCCTGGCGGACGAGCCCACCACGGCGCTCGACGTCACGATCCAGGCGCAGATCATCGAGGTGCTGCGGACCGCGCAGCGCGAGACCGGTGCCGCGCTGGTGTTCGTCAGCCACGACCTCGGTGTCATCGCGGGCATCGCCGACCGGATCGCCGTCATGTACGCCGGTCGGATCGTCGAGACGGCCACCGCCGAGGAACTGTTCGCCCGTCCGCGCATGCCGTACACGATCGGGCTCATCGGCGCGCTCCCGCGGCTCGACGCCACCGACCGGTCGCCGCTCGTGCCGATCCCCGGGTCGCCGCCGTCGCTCATCGGCCTGGCGGACGCCTGCCCCTTCGCGGCGCGCTGCCCGCTCGTCAGCGAGGTCTGCCGGTCGACCGAGCCGGTCCTCGAACCCCCGGCGGGCATCGACGACCCGGCGCACCCCTCGCACGCCGGCGGACACTCGGCGGGGCACACCGCCGCGTGCCACCGCACCGCCGAGGTCGCCGCCGCGCACGCGGACGCCGGCCGGATCTTCACGCTGCCCGTCATCCCCGAGCACGCCGCATCGACCGACGCCGCCCGCACCGACCGCGAACCCGTCGTGCACGTCGAGGGCCTGACGAAGACGTTCCCGCTCGTCAAGGGGGCCGTCTTCCGTCGGAAGGTCGGTGACGTCTACGCCGTCGACGGGGTCGACCTCGACATCCGCCGTGGCGAGACCCTCGGGCTCGTGGGGGAGTCCGGCTCCGGCAAGTCGACCACGCTGCACCAGCTGATGGACCTCGAACGGCCCGAGGCCGGCACCGTCGAGCTGTTCGGCGAATCGCTCGCGGACGCCACGGCCCGTGGGGCTGCTGGCACGCGGGCGCTGCGGCAGCGCATCTCGATGGTCTTCCAGGACCCCTCCGCCAGCCTCGACCCGCGCATGTCCGTCTACGACGTCGTCGCGGAACCGCTCCGCGCGATCGGCGCCCCGGCATCGCGCATCGAGGAGCGGGTGCCGGAACTGCTCGGACTCGTCGGCCTGCAGGCCGCTGAGGCCGACCGCTACCCGCACGAGTTCTCCGGCGGTCAGCGGCAGCGCATCTCCATCGCGCGCGCACTCGCGGTGGAGCCCGACCTCGTCGTGCTCGACGAGCCCGTCTCCGCCCTCGACGTGTCGATCCAGGCCGGGGTGCTCAACCTGCTCGCCGAGCTCAAGGCGCGCCTCGGGCTCTCGTACCTGTTCGTGTCACACGACCTGTCGGTGATCCGTCACGTCGCCGACCGCGTCAGCGTCATGTACCTCGGTCGCACGGTCGAGGAGGGCGCCGTCGACGAGGTGTTCGAACGCCCGATGCACCCCTACACGGCGGCGCTCATGTCGGCGGTGCCCGTGCCGGACCCGGTCGTGGAGCGGTCGCGCACGACGATCCTGCTGCCGGGCGACCCGCCCAGCCCGACCGAGCGTCCCACCGGCTGCCGGTTCCGCTCGCGCTGCCCGCTGTACGCGGTCCTGCCCGAGGCGGAACGCCGCCGCTGCGAGGAGGACACACCGGAGAAGGCGCCGCGTCGCGGCGAGGACGTCGACCACCGGGCGGCCTGCCACTACCCGGAGAAGGTCGCGTCGATCGCGGCCTAGCCACGCATCGCCACAGGAGGCTGTGCGCACGACGTGCGCACAGCCTCCTATCCGTCCCTGGTCCGGTGGCCCACCGGGCCCGGCGTGCGCGAGGACCGACAGTCGGCGCGGACGGGGCGTCAGGAGAAGAGCGCGGGGAACGCGTGCGCGACCCACGGGTACCCGACGAACACGGCGGCGTCGAGCAGGCAGTGCGTGACGATGAGCGGCATCAACCGGCCCCACTTCGTGTAGATCCAGCCGAACACGACGCCCATCACGGCGTTCCCGACGAACGCGCCGAAGCCCTGGTACAGGTGGTAGCTCCCACGGAGGACGGCCGTGGACAGGATGACCTGCCAGCGGCCCCAGCCGATCTCGCCGAGGCGGGCGTAGAGGTACCCGATCACGATGACCTCCTCCTGCAGCCCGGACCGGATCGCCGAGAGCAGCAGGACGGGGACCGTCCACCAGTACGAGCCGAGCGCCGCCGGGTCGACGTCCACCGTGAACCCGAGCGCGCGACCGGTGAAGTAGAGCGCGAGCCCCGGGATCCCGATGCACAGCGCGATGAGCACCGGGCCGCCGAGGTCGGGCTTCACCCGGAAGCGGTCGATGCCCAGGCGGGACAGGTGCGGGCGCCGCGCACTCCAGAGGAGGTAGCAGACCAGCGCGACCGGGGCCAGGTCCACCGCGATGCCGACGAGCTGCCGCGCCAGGTCGACGTACTGCACGGTGGTCGTCGACGAGTTGAGCGCCGTGGACTGCTGTCCGAGCGGGGTCGTCTGCGACAGGTCGTCGATGATCTGGAGCACCGAGTACAGCGCGCTGCCGCCCAACGAGAGCATCAGGACGATCGTGATCTCGATCCACGTTCGCCGTCGGCTCATCTGGGGTACTCCTGTCGGTTGCGAACTACCGGTAGACTGGCGTGTCGGGCGTTCTGCCCACGGGCGCGGTGCCGACCAGACAGAGTCTGGTCACCAGCTGGCCCGACACTCTCCCAGCAATTGAAGGATGTCCTGTATGGCGCTCGCCACCCGGTCCGACCTGCGCAACGTCGCCATCGTGGCACACGTCGACCACGGCAAGACCACCCTCGTCGACGCGATGCTCACGCAGACCAACTCGTTCGACGCCCACTTCGAGGGCGAAGACCGCATGATGGACTCGAACGACCTCGAGCGCGAGAAGGGCATCACGATCCTCGCGAAGAACACGTCGGTGCTCTACAACGGCAAGCACGCGAGCGAGTTCGGCTCCGAGGGTCCCATCACGATCAACGTGATCGACACCCCGGGCCACGCCGACTTCGGTGGTGAGGTCGAGCGCGGCCTCTCCATGGTCGACGGTGTCGTGCTGCTCGTCGACGCCTCCGAAGGTCCCCTGCCCCAGACCCGCTTCGTGCTCCGCAAGGCGCTCGCCGCCAAGCTCCCGGTGATCCTGCTCGTCAACAAGACGGACCGGCCCGACTCCCGCATCGACGACGTCGTGTCCGAGTCGCAGGACCTGCTGCTCGGCCTGGCCTCCGACCTGTCGGACGAGGTCGACGACCTCGACCTCGACGCCATCCTCGACGTCCCCGTCGTCTACGCCTCCGGGCGCAACGGCGCCGCGTCGCGCAACAAGCCGGCCGACGGCACGCTGCCCGACAACGACGACCTCGAGCCGCTGTTCCAGGCGATCCTGCAGCACGTCCCGGCGCCGAAGTACGACGACGAGCACCCGCTGCAGGCACACGTCACGAACCTCGACGCGTCCCCGTTCCTCGGCCGCCTGGCGCTGCTGCGCATCTTCCACGGCGAGATGAAGAAGGGGCAGACGGTCGCCTGGGTCAAGCACGACGGCACCGTCGTCAACGCCCGCATCACCGAGCTCCTCATCACCAAGGCGCTCGACCGCTACCCGGCTGAGTCCGCGGGCCCCGGTGACATCGTCGCCGTCGCTGGCTTCGACACGATCACCATCGGTGAGACCCTGACCGACCCCGAGGACGTCCGGCCGCTGCCGACCATCACGGTCGACGACCCGGCGATCTCGATGACGATCGGCACGAACACCAGCCCGCTCGTCGGCAAGGTCAAGGGCCACAAGCTGACCGCCCGCATGGTCAAGGACCGCCTGGACCGCGAGCTCGTCGGCAACGTCTCGCTCAAGGTCGTCGACATCGGCCGTCCCGACGCGTGGGAGGTCCAGGGCCGTGGTGAGCTCGCGCTCGCCATCCTGGTCGAGCAGATGCGTCGCGAGGGCTTCGAGCTCACCGTCGGCAAGCCCCAGGTGGTCACCCGTCGCGACGAGAACGGCAAGCTCCAGGAGCCGTTCGAGCACATGACCATCGACGTGCCGGAAGAGTACCTCGGCGCCGTCACGCAGCTCATGGCCGCACGCAAGGGCCGCATGGAGAACATGACGAACCACGGCACCGGCTGGGTGCGCATGGAGTTCATCGTCCCGGCTCGCGGCCTGATCGGTTTCCGGACCTCGTTCCTGACCGAGACCCGCGGCACCGGCATCGCCAACGGCATCTCACACGGCTACGGCGACTGGGCCGGCCCGATCCAGACCCGCATCAACGGGTCGATCGTCTCCGACCGGTCGGGTGTCGTGACGCCGTTCGCGATCACGAACCTGCAGGAGCGCATGACGTTCTTCGCCGCCCCGACCGAAGAGGTCTACGAGGGCATGGTCGTCGGCGAGAACTCGCGCGCCGACGACATGGACGTCAACATCACGAAGGAGAAGAAGCTGACCAACATGCGTCAGTCGACCTCGGACACCTTCGAGTCGATGACGCCGCCCCGTCAGCTGTCACTCGAGGAGTGCCTCGAGTTCGCCCGCGAGGACGAGTGCGTCGAGGTCACCCCGGGTGCCATCCGCATCCGCAAGGTCGAGCTCGAAGCGGGTGCGCGCCAGCGCTCCTACGCGAAGCTCAAGCGCCAGGACGCGTAGCGGGACAGCACCCTCAGGAGGCCCGCCCTCCGTCCGACGGCCCGGTCACCTCGAACGAGGTGGCCGGGCCGTCGGCATGTCCGCCACGTCGGTGTCGGTCTGGGCGTCGGCGCCGGGAGATACGGTGGACGGGTGACCCTCGACCTCCTCTCCCTGTACCAGGACCTGCACGCCCACCCCGAGCTCGGCTTCCAGGAGCACCGCACCGCCGGCATCGTCGCGTCCGAGCTGGAGCAGCTCGGGCTCGACGTCACCACCGGCGTCGGTGGCACGGGTGTCGTCGGGGTCCTGGCGAACGGCGAGGGCCCGGTCGTCTGGCTCCGCGCCGACATGGACGGCCTGCCGGTCGAGGAACGCACGGGGCTGTCGTACGCCAGCACCCACCGCGGTGTCGACGAGACCGGCGCCGAGGTCCCGACGATGCACGCCTGCGGTCACGACATCCACGTCACGTGGCTGCTCGGGGCGCTCGAGCGGCTCGTGGACACGCGCGGGGAGTGGTCGGGCACGGTCGTGGCGGTGTTCCAGCCGGCCGAGGAGGTCATCTCGGGTGCCCGCGCGATGCTCGAGGACGGTCTGGTCGAGCGCTTCTCCACGCCCGACGTGGTCCTCGGCCAGCACTCGGCGCCGATCCCGGTCGGCACGGTCGCGGTCGGCTCCGGCGCGGTGATGGCGTCGAGTGACCGCTTCACGGTGACGTTCAACGGGCGTGGTGCACACGGGTCCGCCCCGCAGGCCTCGCTCGACCCGATCGTCACCGCGGCGTCGGCAGTGGTCCGCCTGCAGACCGTCGTCTCGCGAGAGGTCGGCCCGAACGACGCCGGTGTCGTCACCGTCGGCAGCTTCCACGCCGGTACCCGGCCGAACATCATCCCCGACACGGCCGTCATCGAGATCTCCACCCGCGCCCGCAACGAGGACACCCGCGCGCGGATCGTCGCCTCGATCGAGCGCATCGTCCGCGCCGAGAGCGAGGCCGGCGGGCTGTCGGCACCGACCATCGAGCGGGCTCCGGGCGCTGACGTGCTCGTCAACGACGCCGAGCAGGCCGCCCGCGTCCTCGAAGCCGTCACAGCCGTCGTGCCGAGGGCCCTCGACCTGGAGTCCGGGCTCGCCATGGCGTCCGAGGACGTCGGCCAGCTCGCCACCGCAGCCGGCGTGCCCCTCGTGTACTGGTTCACCGGGATCACCGACCCCGGGCTGTTCGAGCGTGGCGAGGACATCCCGAGCAACCACTCGCCGTTCTACGCGCCGCAGGCGGAGACCGCCATCCCGGTGGGTGTCGACGCGTTGGTCGCGGCCACGCGCGCGAACCTGCGCTGACGACTGCACCGGACTGGAGGCCCTGGTCGGCCCATGCAGTGACGTGACACTCCCAGGGAACTCAGGCCGAGCCTCCCACCCGATGGATTACGGTCAGCGCATGCGCAACCGGATGACGACTCCCATCGTGGCCGCCGTGACGGCCGGCATCGCCCTGGCCGGCCTGACGGGCTGCTCCGCGGACTCTGTGAAGCAGGCCACCGACCTCGGGTCCTCGGTCGCGTCCGACGTCAGCGAGGGCGTGCGGAACATCGACGGGTCCTCGATCGAGCAGGGCATGGCGAACGTCGCCGGCGGTATCGACGGCGCCCTCGACACCGCGCTCAAGGGTGCGAACGTGACGTCCGACGGCAAGGTGCCGGACGGCTTCCCGGCGTCGGCCGTGCCGCTCGTGGACGGCACGGTGCTCGGTGGTGGCACCGGTCCGAACGGCTCCGGCTGGGTCGTGCAGGTCGAGACCCCGAGCGTGGACGACTTCGGTGCTGCGGCGCAGCAGTTGACGGACGCTGGGTTCACCGAGTCGGCCAAGCGTGCGGACAGCTCGAGCGCCTTCGGGATCTTCCGGAGCGACGACCACCGGCTGGTGCTGACGTTCTCGAAGTCCGACGGCGGCGCGACGGCCACGTACATCGTCACGCCGCGCTAGCCGCGCGGGGCCGTCCCGTACCCTTGCACTGATGTCGAACGCCCCCGTGACCCGCCCTGAGCGCGTCCTCTTCGTGCACGCCCACCCCGACGACGAGACCCTGGCGTCCGGCGGCACCATCGCCACGCTGCTCGAGCTCGGCGCCGAGGTGACGGTGCTCACCGCGACCCGTGGCGAACGCGGCGAGATGCTGACCCCGGCGCTCGCGCCGCTGGCGGGGGACGGGCCACGGGTGGCTGCGCACCGCGAGCGGGAGATCGCTGCCGCACTGGCGGCCCTCGGTGGGCCGGCGCACCTCTGGCTCGGGGGAGCCGGTGCCCGTCCGACCGACCTGCCGGCGCGTCGGTACTCCGACTCCGGCATGCAGTGGGGCCCCGACGGCCGTGCGGTCGCCGCCGACGACGCCCCTGCCGACTCGCTCACCGCGGCCGACCTCGGCGAGGTCGTGGACGACGTGCGCGCCGCCATCCGGTCGACGATGGCCGACGCGGTGGTCAGCTACGCGGACGACGGCGGCTACGGTCACCCGGACCACGTGCGCGTGCACAACGCCGCCCGGTACGCCGCCCGTGCCGAGGACGTCCCCTTCTCGATGATCGTCGACCCCAGCTCCGGCGAGCAGGACGTCACCGTCGACGTGCAGCCCGTCCGGGCGAAGGTGCGCGCGGCGATCGAGCAGTACCGGTCGCAGGTCACGGTCGACCCCGCCGACCCGGCCGACCCGACGGCGCTCTCCTGGGTGATGCCGCACGGTGTCCGTCAGCACGCGCCGGCGGTCGAGGCCTTCCGCCACGACGCACCGCCCACGGCCCCCGCGCCGGAGACGTACGCGGAGATGACGCCGGCGGGCAAGGCGGCCGCGGTCGTCGTCGCCCTGGTGCTCGGGCTGCTCGCCGGTGGCCTCGGCACGGTGACGCACCAGCAGACGATCGGGGCGTTCCCGATCGGCCTCGTGCTGACCACGCTCATCGTCGTCGGGCTGACCGTCGGCGTGCGGCTGCTGTACCGCTCGCGGGCCATGGTGGCCGCGATCGGCATCGGCGTCATCGTCGCCACACAGGTCCTCGTGTCCGTCGGCGGACAGAGCTCGCCGCTCGTGCTCGCGAACACCGCCGGGTACGTGTGGACGTTCGGCCCGGCAGTCGTCGCGATGCTGGCGCTGGCGTGGCCCGACCTGTCCGCAGCGCGTGCCGCTGGACGGTCAGGGTCCTCCGCGCCTCGCGGGTAGACTCAGAGCCGCTCGTTTCCGAAGGGAGCACCCCGACCGTGACCTACGTGATCGCCCAGCCCTGTGTCGACGTCAAGGACCGTGCGTGCATCGACGAATGCCCCGTCGACTGCATCTACGAAGGCGACCGGTCGCTCTACATCCACCCCGACGAATGCGTCGACTGCGGTGCGTGTGAGCCCGTCTGCCCGGTCGAGGCCATCTACTACGAGGACGACCTCCCCGACCAGTGGGCCGACTACTACAAGGCCAACGTCGAGTTCTTCGAGGAGATCGGTTCGCCCGGCGGCGCCGCGAAGGTCGGTGTGATCCACCAGGACCACGCGGTCATCATGGCCGAGCCCGTCCGCGGCTGAGCCGAGACCCCTCGTGGCGCTCGACCTCCCCGACTTCCCCTGGGACCAGCTCGTCCCGTTCAAGCAGCGCGCCGTCGAGCACGAGGGCGGCATCGTCGACCTGAGCGTCGGCTCGCCGGTGGACCCGACGCCCGCGGTCGTCCGCACCGCACTGGCCGAGGCCACCGACGCCCACGCCTACCCGCAGGTCGCCGGCACCCCGGCGCTCCGCCAGGCCATCGCCGACTGGTACGGCCGTCGGCACGGCGTGCAGCTGACCGAGGACCAGACCCTGCCGACGATCGGCTCGAAGGAGTTCATCGCGGGCCTCGCGCTCTGGCTCGGCATCGGCCGCGGCGACACCGTCGTGTTCCCCGCGGCCGCGTACCCGACGTACGAGCTCGGGGCGGCCCTCGTCGGTGCCACGGCCCTGGCGTCGGACGACCCCGCCGCCTGGCCAGTGGGCACCAAGCTCGTCTGGCTGAACTCGCCCGGCAACCCCGATGGCCGCGTGCTCACCATCGAGGAGCTCCGCGAGGCTGTCGCCCGCGCTCGCGAACTCGGTGCCGTCATCGTCGGCGACGAGTGCTACGCCGAACTCGGCTGGGAACCGCCGTACGACACCACACCGACGCCGACCATCCTCGACCCGCGGGTCGTGGGGGACTCGGTCGAGGGCGTGCTCAGCGTGTACTCGCTCTCCAAGCAGTCGAACCTGGCCGGGTACCGCGCCGCGTTCGTCGCCGGGGACGCAGCCGTCCTGGCCGAGGTTCTCGCCGTCCGCAAGCACACCGGCATGATGCCGCCGCTGCCCGTGCAGCAGGCCATGGTCGTCGCGCTGCAGGACACCACGCACGTGCAGCAGCAGAAGGCGCGGTACCGTGCCCGTCGCGGCATGCTCCGCCGGGCGCTCGAGGGCGCCGGCTTCCGGGTCGACCACAGCGAGGCCGGGCTCTACCTCTGGGTGACGCGCGGCGAACCGGCGCTCGACACCGTGGCGTGGCTGGCGGACCGGGGGATCCTCGTCGCACCCGGCACGTTCTACGGCACGGCCGGGGGCGAGCACGTCCGCGTGGCCCTCACCGCGACCGACGAACGCATCGCCGCAGCCGCCCAGCGCCTGACCAGCGGGCACCGCCTCGGCGCCGACTGACATCCCGACTGTTCACCCGGCGTCTTCCGCAATCGTGGGTTCCCACCGGATCCCGAGCTGCCGGGTGTGCACGATCGACAGACGGCGCGATTAGGCTGTCAGCGTGACTGACACTGCCAATGACGCTCAGAAGACGGCCACACCGCCGACGACGCCCGTCCCCGTGAGTCCCGCCGAGGACCAGCACGGCGAGACCGCGACGCTGACGTACCCGGGTGGCAGTGCGGAGTTCCCGATCCTCCCGAGCGTCGACGGTGCCTCCACCGTGGACATCTCCACGTTCAAGAAGCAGACGGGGATGAACACCCTCGACTACGGCTTCGTGAACACCGGCTCGACGAAGAGCGCGATCACGTACATCGACGGCGACCAGGGGATCCTGCGCTACCGCGGGTACCCGATCGACCAGGTCGCCTCGAACTGCACCTTCCTCGAGGTCGCCTGGCTCCTCATCTACGGCGAGCTGCCCTCGGAGACCGAGCTCGCCGACTTCGACGCCCGCATCCGTCGCCACACGCTGCTGCACGAGGACCTCCGTCGCCTGTTCGACGCCCTCCCGCACTCGGCGCACCCGATGTCCGTGCTCTCGAGCGCCGTCAGTGCCCTGTCGACGTACTACGAGGACGACATGGACGTCGACGACCCCGAGAAGGTCGAGCTCCAGACCGTCCGGCTCCTCGCCAAGCTCCCGGTGATCGCCGCGTACGCGCACAAGAAGGCGATCGGGCAGGCCTTCCTCTACCCGGACAACTCGCTGTCGTTCGTCGACAACTTCCTGCGGCTGAACTTCGGCACCATGGCCGAGCCGTACCAGCCGAACCCGGTCCTCTCGAAGGCCCTCGACCGCCTGCTGATCCTGCACGAGGACCACGAGCAGAACGCCTCCACCGCCACGGTCCGCCTGGTCGGGTCGACGAAGGCGAACATGTTCGCGTCGATCTCCGCCGGCATCAACGCCCTGTACGGCCCGCTCCACGGTGGGGCGAACGAGGCCGTCCTCGAGATGCTCCAGCAGATCAAGGACTCCGGCGAGCCCGTGCAGCGCTTCGTCGAGCGGGTGAAGAACAAGGAGCGCGGCGTGAAGCTCATGGGCTTCGGGCACCGCGTCTACAAGAACTACGACCCCCGCGCGAAGCTCGTGAAGGAGTCCGCCGACGAGGTCCTCGAGTCGCTCGGCGTGCAGGACGACCTGCTCGACATCGCGAAGGAGCTCGAGCAGATCGCGCTCTCGGACCAGTACTTCATCGACCGCAAGCTCTACCCGAACGTCGACTTCTACACCGGCATCATCTACAAGGCGATGGGCTTCCCGCCGCGGATGTTCACGGTGCTGTTCGCCATCGGCCGCCTGCCCGGCTGGATCGCCCAGTGGCGCGAGCTCAACAACGACCCGCTGAACAAGATCGGGCGCCCGCAGCAGCTCTACGTCGGCTCGCCAGAGCGCGACCTCCCGCAGCGCTGACACAGCCCCACCCGGACGGCCCGGCCCACGACGCACTCGTGGCCCGGGCCGTCCGTCGTCGTGCTGCCCTTCCCCTGCTGAGGGCGGGTCCGCGCGCGTGCTCGCGCTCACGAAGTCGAACGGGCGAAATGCCGTGGTCACCTGGCGTCCGCACCCGACACTTCCGCCCGCCCGCTCGCGCACGCAGGCACGCACGCCGAGCGCTGGCCGTGCCTCCCGGATGAGCGGGCGGAATGCCGTGGTCGCCTCGCCCGCGCACCCAACGAATTCGCCCGCTCGCTCGTGCCCGCTCGCGCCAGGAGGCGCTGCGCCGGTCCGCCGGGCTCGCACCGAGCCTCCCGTCCGCACCGGCCCGGTCCGAGCCGACGCGGCGCTCAGCGAGCGGGCGGGATGCCGAGCCTTTACGTCCTGGCACCCTCCGATTCAGCCCGCTCGGCCAGAAGCACGACGGCCGGCCGAGTACGCGACCGACCGCCCGTCCGTCGAGCGGGCGAAGTCGCGGGGTGGCGTAGCGACGCACCACGGTGTTCCGCCCGTTCGGCGGCGGTGGGTGCCGGGAGGCGCGGTGCCGGCCCCGCGGAACGCCACAGGACCTCCTGCGGTCGCCCGCGGTGGTCGAGCGGGCGGAAGGAAGCGGTGCTCGGTCTCGCGCACGCTGGCATTCCGCCCGCTGGTCCGTGCGGGCGCTGGCCGGGCCGTGCGCGCTGCCGACCCGGCGTCGAGCGGGCGGGAACGGTGGGTCACGTCAGGAGCGCACTGCGGCATTCCGCCCGCTCGTCCGCAGCGCACGGAGCGCAGGCGGATGGCAGGCATGACGGACTGGAGGCCCGGGGGGCGGGGGGGGGGGGGGGGGCCCCCCCCCCCCCCCCGCCTCCCGATCGGCTCAGGCAACAAACCGACCAACGGAAGCCGCATGACCACAGTCCTCTACCTCACCCGGCGGGTGCTCCAAGCGCTCGTGGTGATCCTCATCGTCACGATCGTCGTGTTCTGCCTGCTGCACGCCCTGCCGGGCGGTCCCGCCCGCGGCGTGCTCGGCGTCTCCGCGACGCCGGTGCAGATCGCGGCGTTCAACCAGGCGCAGGGCCTCGACCAGCCGCTCCCCGTGCAGTACGTCCGGTTCCTCGGGCGTCTGCTCAGCGGTGACCTCGGCACGTCGTACACGCTCAACGAGCCGGTCTCGCAGCTCATCCAGGAGCGGCTCCCGAAGACCCTCGTGCTGACCGGCCTGTCCGCGGTCCTCGGGCTCGTCGTCGCGATCCCGATCGGGATGTGGCAGGCGGCCCGCCGCAACGGTGCGGTGGACTACACGGTCACGGCGCTCGCCTTCGTCTTCTACTCGACGCCGGCGTTCTTCCTCGGCCTGGTGCTCATCGTCGTGTTCAGCCAGCAGCTGCCGTGGCTGCCGTCGCAGGCGCCGAGCGGCACCACCCTCGCCGAGGTCTTCCAGGACCCGGCCGGCCTGGTGCTCCCCGTGCTGACCGGCGCGCTCGCGATGATCGCCGTGTTCAGCCGGTACATGCGGGCCTCGACGCTGGAGAACCTGCAGGAGGACTACGTCCGCACCGCCCGTGCCGGCGGGGCCTCCACCGCCACGATCCTGCGGCGGCACGTGTTCCGGAACTCGCTGACGCCCGTCGTCGCGATGCTCGGGTACTACCTGCCCGTGCTGTTCGGCGGCGCGCTCGTCACCGAGCAGCTGTTCAACTACCCCGGCATGGGCCTGCTGTTCTGGAACGCGGCGCAGTCCTCGGACTACCCGACGCTGCTCGGCTGCGTCCTCGTCATCTCGATCGCGACCGTCGTAGGCACCCTGGTCGCCGACGTCGCACAGTCGCTCATCGACCCTCGTGTGAAGGCGGACCGCGCATGACCCAACTTGCCCCGTCAGCCCCTGGCGCCCCGCTCATCGAGCCGGTCGCCGCGACCGGGTTCCGCCTGGCTGCCCGTCGCTTCTCGCACAACACCCTGGCGGTGATCGGCCTCGTCGTGATCGTCGTCATCGTGCTGTTCTGCTTCGTCGGCCCCTTCCTCTACCCGACCGACCAGACGCACACGCTCCTCGAGCAGGCCAACCAGCGCCCGAGCGGATTGCACTGGCTCGGCACCGACGCCGTCGGGCACGACGTCCTCGGCCGCCTGATGTACGGCGGCAAGGTCTCGCTCCTGGTCGGCATCGCCGCCGGGGTCCTGGCGACCGTCGTCGGCACGCTGTGGGGCTCGATCGCCGGGTACGTCGGCGGCTGGGTCGACGCCGTGATGATGCGCATCGTCGACGCCGGCATCGCGATCCCCGCGCTCTTCATCCTGCTCGTCATCTCCGCGATCACGACGCCGGGGGTCGCCGGGCTCATCCTCATCCTCGGCCTGGTGTCGTGGCTGGTGCCGTCCCGCCTGATCCGCGCCGAGACCCTGACGCTGAAGAACCGCGA
The DNA here is from genome assembly GCF_015350905.1 of Curtobacterium sp. VKM Ac-2865. GTDB lineage: Bacteria > Actinomycetota > Actinomycetes > Actinomycetales > Microbacteriaceae > Curtobacterium. Next base: position 204,622 of record NZ_JADKRZ010000006.1, read on the forward strand.
CTACGTGCTCACCCTGCGCGCGATCGGCGGCTCCCACGCCCGCGCCATCGGCAAGCACCTGCTGCCGAACTCGGTGTCCACGATCGTGGTCGCCGCGACGTTCCAGGTCGCCGACGCGATCCTCCTGGTCGCCTACGTCTCGTACCTCGGCCTGGGCGTCCAGCCGCCGGCGACGGACTGGGGCGGCATGCTCTCGGCGGGCCTCACCGCCGCCTACTCGGGACGCTGGTGGCTGATCGTGCCACCGGGTCTCGCCGTGATCCTCATCGTCTGCGCGTTCAACGCCGTGGGCGACGGACTGCGGGACGCCTTCGACGTGAGGGGCCGCGGATGACCGCCGACCAGATCCTCCGGATGACCGACCTCGGGGTCACCTTCAGCACCGAGTCCGGCACGGTCGACGCCGTCCGCGGCGTCTCACTGAGCGTTGCCCCAGGCGAGACCCTCGCGCTCGTCGGCGAGTCCGGCTCGGGCAAGTCCACGGTGGCGCTCGCCGCGATGGGCCTGCTCTCCGGCAACGCCACGGCCAGCGGCAGCGCCGTCGTCGACGGACACGAGGTCGTCGGCGCCGCCGAACCCGCCCTCCGTGGACTCCGTGGGCAGACGGTCTCCATGGTCTTCCAGGAGCCCGCGACCGCGCTCGACCCCCTCACCCGGGTCGGTGCGCAGATCGCCGAGGTCGTCCGGAACCACCGCTCGGTCTCCGCGTCCGAGGCCGCGGCAGCCGCCGTCGACCTGCTCGACCGCGTCGGCATCCCCGACCCGGCCGAGCGCGCGAAGGCGTTCCCGTTCCAGCTCTCCGGCGGCCAGCGCCAGCGCGTCGTCATCGCCATGGCCATCGCGAACAGCCCCGCGCTGCTCATCGCCGACGAGCCCACGACCGCACTCGACGTCACGGTGCAGGCAGAGATCCTCGAGTTGCTCCGCGCGCTCGCCGTGGACAGCGGCACCGGTGTGCTGCTCGTCACCCACAACATGGGCGTCGTCGCCGACTTCGCCGACCGGGTCGCGGTGATGCTCCAGGGCGAGATCGTCGAGACCGGCAGCGTCGAGGACGTCCTGCTCCGCCCGCAGCACGAGTACACGAAGCGTCTGCTCGCCGCGGTGCCGCGGCTCGACACCGCCGAGTCCGTGGCCGCGCGCGACCGTGCGGCGGCTCCCGTCGCACCCGTGGTCGCGTCCGACCCGGACGGGAGGCCCGACACGGCCCCGGTGGTCGACCTGCGGGACGTCTCGGTGACCTTCGGGCGCGGGGCGCGGGCGGTCCACGCGCTGAGCGGGATCGACGTCGCCGTGCACGCCGGGGAGACCGTCGGCCTGGTCGGTGAGTCCGGCTCCGGCAAGTCCACGGCGGCGCGCGTCGCCCTCGGGCTGATCAAGCCGAGCGGCGGTTCCGTGCACCTGTTCGGGCAGGACCTCCGCCGGATCCCTCGGCGCGACCGACGCTCGCTGCGGTCAGGCATCGGCGTCGTGCTGCAGGACCCCGTGGCCTCGCTCGACGCCCGGATGTCCGTGGCCGAGTGCATCGCCGAACCGCTCGCCGTGCACCGCCGGGGGACGTCCGCCGCGGACCGGCGGAAGCGCGTGGACGAGGTCCTCGACGCCGTGCGGCTGCCCCGGGCGCTGGCGTCCCGGGCGCCGCGTGAGCTCTCCGGTGGGCAGCGGCAGCGCGTCAGTCTGGCGCGGGCTCTGGTGCTCGAGCCCCGACTGCTCGTCGCCGACGAACCCACCTCGGCGCTCGACGTCAGCGTGCAGGAGGCTGTGCTCGACGTCCTCACCGAGCTGCAGGCCGAGTTCGGGTTCGCGTGCCTGTTCGTCTCGCACGACCTGGCCGTCGTGCAGCACTTCGCCGAGCGGGTCGTCGTGATGCGCCGCGGTGTCGTCGAGGAGCAGGGCACCACCGGCACGACGCTGCTGCACCCGACGACCGACTACACGCGTCGGCTGCTCGCGGCCGTGCCCGTGCCCGACCCCGTGCTGCAGCGGCAGCGGCGGGCCGAGCGGCTCGCCACCCTCGCGGCGGTGACCTCGTGACCCCGGTGCTCGCCGGCATCGACGTCGGCGGGACGAACACGAAGGTGGTCCTGGCGACCACCGAGCTCGAGGTGATCGACCGCCGCGACCTGCCGACGCCCGCCCATGCGGGCGGCGCGGCGATCGTGGACGCGGCACTCGGGGTGGTGACGGACCTGCTCGAGGTGCACCGAGCCTCCTTGGCGGGTGTCGGGGTGGGCGCGGCCGGCGTGGTCGACGCGACCACCGGCACCGTGCTCGTCACCGGCAACTCGTTCACCGGCTGGGCCGGGCACGGCGTGACCGCGCACGTGTCCGAGCGGCTCGGTGTGCCCGCGACCCTGGACAACGACGTCAACGCGTTCCTGCTCGGCGAGGTCGCTGCCGGCGCCGTCGTGGGGGAGCGTGACGTGCTCGGGATGACCCTCGGCACCGGGGTCGGCGGGGCCCTCGTGCTCGGGGGCTCGCTCTTCGCCGGACCCCGCGGTGCCGCCGGGGAGATCGGCCACGTGCCGGGCTTCGGCGACGGGCTCTGCACCTGCGGGCAGCACGGGCACCTCGAGACGATCGCGGCGGCGCGGGGCATGGCCGCCCGCTACGAGGCCGCGACCGGACGACGCCTGCCGGTGCACACGATCGCCGACGCCGCGCGTGCGGGTGACGCCGACGCGCTCTCCGTCTTCGACACCGCCGGGTGGGGGATCGCCCGGGGCATCCTGCTCACGGCGGGGATCCTCGACGTGACGACGGTCGTCATCGGGGGCGGGGTCGCCCGGGCCTGGGACCTGCTGTCCCCGGCGATCGCGGCGGCCATCGCTGCCGAGCCGCCCGTCAGCGGGGCGTCGATCCGGGTCGAGCCGTCGACGCTCGGCTCCGACGCGGTCGCCCTCGGGGCGGCGGCGCAGGTGCGGGCGCGGGTGCTGGCGGCCGTCGCTTAGGCGCGCATGCCGGCCAGCCCGCCGACGACGACGAGCCGAGTCTCGGCGTCCCGGACACAACTCGCGGCCGGCGTCGCGAGTTCTGTCCGCGGAGACGAGACTCGGCGGGCCCTGCCGCGGGTCAGCCGGCGGTCGGCGGCGGCAGGGGGAGCGAGTCACTCGTCGAGCGCAGCGACTCCTGGCGCAGTTCGAGCTGCGAGACCGCCAGCGCCGCCAGGTCGCGGAGGTTCGCCAGGTCGTCCTCGGTCGCCGTGCGCGGACGGGTGTCGAGCACGGCGAGGGTGCCGATCGCGGTGCCGTCGTGGCGGACCAGCGGCACGCTGACGTAGAACCGGATGCCGAGGGGGCCGGTGACGAGCGGGCTGTTCCGCATCTCCGGGTGCGCCGAGCCGTCGGGGATCACCACGGGGACGGGGACCGGGGCGAAGCCGTTCCGGAAGCTGATGTGGCGCGCGGACTCGTCGACGCCCTCAGCCAGGTGGGACTGCGACCACTCACGGTCCTCGTCGAGCACCTCGACCAGGGCGATCGGGGCGTCGAACAGGCGCGCGGCCATCGCCGTGGTCCGCTGCAGTGCCTCCTCCGGCAGGACGTCGAGCGTGGCCGGGTGCGAGCCCGTGGCGGGGCGCTGGCCGGTGCCGGCGCTCGGGCCCGTGCTGCGCGTCGTGTCCGTCGCCGTCGCGGGGGCCGCAGCGCCCGACGCCTCCGTGTCGACCACGCGGTCCTCGGCCGTGGTGTCCGCGATGACGACGTCGCGGAGCAGGGCGACCAGGGCCTCCCCGGTCGGTCGCTGCGCCGGCTCCCTGGCCGTCATCGCGGTCAGGGCGCGCTGCCAGTGCGTCGGCAGCGGTTCCGGCACGACGGGGTCCCGCGACAGCCGGGCGACCGCGGACTCGACGAGCGAGCCGGGGAACTCCCGCCGGCGGGTGAAGCACTGCAGCAGCACCAGGCCGAGCGAGTAGACGTCGCTCGCCGGACCGACGTCACCGCCGCGAGCCTGCTCGGGGCTGAGGTAGGCGGCCGTCCCCGTCGTCACGCCGTCGGCGGTCATTCGTTCGACGCCGTCGGCCAGCGCGATGCCGAAGTCCGTCAGCCGAGCCCGGGCGCGGTCGGCCCGGTTGCCGTAGTCGACGAGCAGGATGTTCGACGGCTTGATGTCACGGTGGACGACGCCCCGGTCGTGGATGTAGTGGAGCGCCTCGGCCATGTCGTACCCGACCTCGGCGATGTGCCGCGAGGCCAGTGGACCGAGCCCCAGGCGCTCCTCGAGGTCCTGCCCGTGCACGAGCGCCATCACGATGAACCGCTGCGGGGTGCCGTGCTCGTCCTCGACCACGCCGGCGTCGAGCAGGCTGACCAGGTTGTGGTGGTCGAGGGACGCCAGCACGCCCTGCTCGGCCTCCTGTCGCGCGATGTCGACGAGGCCCGGGTGGAAGACCTTCACGGCGACGGGCCGGTCGAGGCTCTCGTCGAGGGCGTCGTACACGACCGACATCCCGCCGCGGCCGATGACCGTTCGCAGCCGGTAGCGCCCGCCAAGGAGTGCGGCTGGCGCCTCCTGACCTTCCGTCATCATGCGTGCATCATCCCATCTGCGTCTTGACTGGGCGCGCGTTCGTCCCGAGCACGCGTCGAGCGATGCCCGTAGCATCGGGGACGTGGCCACCAGCGCAGCACCTGTCGTCCTCCTGACCGCGTTCGAGCCGTTCGGCGGTGCCGAGCGGAACCCCTCGTGGGACGCCGTCCAGGCCGTCGCCGAGTCGTGGGACGGCCCCGGCACCGTCGTCGTTGAGCAGCTCCCCGTCGTCTTCGCCGAGGTCCGCGCGGCCCTCGTCGCCGCGATCACCGAGCACCGCCCCGATCTGGTCATCGCGACCGGCGTCGCCGAGGGACGAGACGCCGTCACACCCGAGCGCGTCGCGGTGAACGTCGACGACGCCCGCATCCCGGACAACTCCGGCGCGCAGCCGATCGACGAGCCCATCGACCAGCGCGGGCCGGACGGCTTCCTGACGACCCTGCCCATCAAGCGCATCGTCCGTGCCGCGACCGAGGCCGGCGTCAGCGCAGCCGTCTCGAACACGGCGGGCACCTTCACCTGCAACCACGCCTTCTACGAGCTCATGTCGATCGCGGCGAACGAGTCCTTCCGCGCCGGGTTCGTGCACGTCCCCGCGACGCCGGAGTCGGCGACCGGAGACGTCCCGACGCTGCCGCTGTCCGAAATCGTCACCGCGCTCGAGGTCGCCGTGCGCGAGAGCCTCGACCCGGCGCCAGACGCGGTGCTGGTCGGGGGCGCCGAGCACTAGTCGACCGGCCCTGGTCAGGGTCAGCGGGCAGTGCCAGGATGCACTCGTGCTCGACGATGCAGACCGGGACCTCATGCGTGCCTTCGCACGCTTCCTCGACCACGCGAACGACCTCGCGGCGACGGAGCAGCGTGCCACGCTGACCCCGATCGGCGAGCGGCTCCGCGACCACCTCGGCGCCGACCCGCAGACCATCCCCGTGGTGACCGAGGAGCTGGCCGACCACCGACTGGTCGACGCCGACATCGCGCTCGACGAACTGACCGGCTCCGACCCGGACGCGCTCGTCGGCATCGCCGGGGACGACGGCCGCTTCCACAGCTCGATCAGCGAGTTCGTCGCGCACGCCCACACGCGGTGGTCCCTCGGCCCCGTGAGCTACGCCGCCCGTGCCACCGGCCCGGACACCACACGGCGGGTGGTGTCGTTCGGGCTGCGCCTGATCACCTTCGAGGGTGCGCCCGTCGTCGTGCTGCAGCGCGGCGCGAAGCCGGAGTACGGCCGGTCGAGCGCCACGCTCGAGGTGCTCGCCGTCGACCAGGACCTCGCCACGACCTTCCTGACCCGGGTCCGCGCGCTGATGATCGAGCGGAGCGTGCTGCGCGGCCAGGTGCTCTCGTTCGTCCAGTCGCAGTACGGCGCCGACGCCGGAGCGACCTTCCTGCGGCGCCCGGACACCACCGCGGACGACGTGGTGCTGGCCGACGGGGTGCTCGACGAGGTCGTCGCGCACGTCGTCGGGATCGGCGAACAGCGCGAGGCACTGCTCGCTGCCGGGCAGCACCTGAAGCGTGGGGTCCTGCTCTACGGCCCGCCCGGCACCGGCAAGACCCTGACGATCCGACACCTGCTGCACCGGACCGAGGGCGTCACCGCGGTGCTCCTGACCGGGTCGAGCATCGCCGCGATCGGTGCCGCGGCCGAGGTCGCCCGCACCTTCCAGCCGTCCATCGTCGTGCTGGAGGACATCGACATCGTCGCCATGGAGCGGGACATGACGCCCCAGCCGCTGCTGCTCGACGCGCTCGACGCGCTCGACGGTCTCGACGGGGACGCCGACGTGGCCTTCGTGATGACGACGAACCGGGTGTCGGTGCTCGAACGGGCACTCGCCGACCGGCCAGGACGAGTCGACCTCGCCGTGGAGGTCCCGCTGCCCGGCCTGCCCGAGCGGACGCGGTTGTTCCGTCGCTACGCGGGCGCGCTGCCGTTCTCCGACGAAGTCCTCGCGCAGGCGGCCGAGCGCGCCGAGGGCACGACGGGCTCCTTCGCGAAGGAGCTCATGCGGCGGAGCGTCCTCGGCGCGGCCATGCGGGGCGGAGAGCCCTCGGACGCCGACCTGCTCGACGCGCTCGAGTCCCTGCTCACGGCACGCTCGGCGCTCACGCGCAAGCTGCTCGGTACCCGCCGCGGCGACGACGACGGCATCGAGCCCGAGGACGTGGTCGACTTCGCGTTCGTCGCAGGCCAGGGCGAGCCCGGGTTCCCCGTGATCGTGCCCGCGGGGGCCCTCGACGCCCTCGAAGAGGACGACGACGACAGCCCGGTCCGCTGAGACCCGGCCCTTCCGACTCGTTGATCGCCGCCGCAGCGGCTCGACGATCCAGCGGCGCCAGGGCGACGAGCAGATTCTGCAACAAGCCGTTGCGCAACTGCCCTGGGGCCACATCACGGTCGTCCTCGATCGCCTCGATCGCCTCGATCGCCTCGATCGCCTCGATCGCCTTGATCGCCTTGATCGCCTCGACAACCGAGTACCTCGGTCAGCTCGGCTTCTCCGTCGCACTCGTCGATGACGAGATGCGCCGCCCCCAGCACGCCGACACTGTCGGGCTGCTCCTGCTCCTGCTCCTGGTCAAGGACAAGAACGACGCCGTCGTCCGGTACTCCCTCGGAGCCCACCAGACCCCGATGGGCGTCGCCAGCTACGACCTGCTTCCCCCCGCGATCCGAGCAGCCTTGCCCTCAGAAGCCGACCTGGCCTCCGCTCTGCAGACGGAAACCCGTCAGTGAGCGCTGAGAGCAACCGTTTCAGCGCGCGACGGCGGCCGACGACTGCGCACTGCGTCGGAACTGCGCGGACCATGCCACCGCCACGGCGATCACGATCAGCAGGACGGCACTGACCAGCCCGGTGCCGACAGCGAGACCGCCCCGCGCGTGCGGGACCGCGACCCAGTCCGCGAAGGACGCCCCCACCGGCCGCGTGAGCACGTACGCCGTCCAGAACGCCGCGACAGGGCCGAGGACGCCGCCGATGCGGCAGAGGACCACGACGGCCATCGCGGCGACGAAGACCATCCCACCGGCGAAGTACCCGAGGTGGAAGGTGCTGGCGAGCAGGTCGCCGGCAGCGGTGCCCATCGCGAACGTGGCGATGACTGCCGCCCAGTAGCAGCACTGCCGGCGCCGGCTGGTGATCGTGTGCACGTCGAGGGTCCCTTCGGTGCGACGCCACACCACGAACACAGCAATCAGGGCAGCCAGGAACACCGGCGTGGAGACCAGGTAGGGCACGCCGAGTGCGACGTGCACGACGTCGGCGATCATCGTGCCGAACACCCCGACCATCGACACGGTCGCCCAGTACCGCCATGGCACGTACCGCGTCGCGGCCAGCTGCACGACGAGGACCGCCGCGAAGAGCGCCGCCGTGACCAGCACCGTCGGGGCGGGATCGAACCGCGTGACGAGGAAGTCCGACAGCGCCTCGCCCATCGCCGTGGTGAGCACCTTGATGACCCAGAACGACGTCGTCGGGTCGGGCACACGATTCGGTGTGACCTGCGCCGTCGTGGTCATCCTCGTCGGTCCCGACCGGCCGCGGCGGGCTGGTCCACCGGGTCGTCCGTGGCTGACCGGCGGCCGGCCCGACGGCGGAGCGCGCCGATGACGATCGGGAGCACCGAGACCAGGACGATCACGATCATGAGGACGTCGATGTTGTGGGCGACGAACGGGATCCCGCCGAGCAGCACCCCGACAGCGGTCAGGCCCGCAGCCCATGCGATCGCCCCGATGAGGTTGAACAGCAGGAACCGGCGGTAGTGCATCCCGGCGGTGCCGGCTGCCAGGGGGACGTAGGTCCGGACGACGGGGACGAACCGGCCGAGGACGAGTGAGAGCCCACCCCACCGGGTGAAGAACGCCTCTGCCTCGTTGAGTCGAGCGGTGGTGAGCAGACGTGCGTCGTCACGGAACCAGCGACGCCCGAAGCGCTTGCCGAGCCAGTACCCGACCTGGTCACCGGCGATCGCCGCGAGGGAGGCGACGAGTGCGACCTGCCACGGCGTGACGCCCAGGGCGCTGCTGATGATCGCGGCGGTGACGAGCAGGGAGTCACCGGGCAGGAACGGGAACAGCACCCCGGACTCGATGAAGATGAGCACGGCGATGCCCACGAGGACGTACGGACCGAAGGCGTGCAGCACGGATGCTGCGTCGAGGAGGTGCACGGCGAAGGGGACGGTGACGGTCACGAGGAGACACCCAGCTGCGCCTGCGGAGCGATGGCATCGCGCCGGAGGCGGATCGAGAGCCAGCTGATGACCGCGGCGATGAGGACCAGGAACACGATGCTGGTGGTGATGGTGCCGATGCCCAGGCCACCGTCCTCGACCGGCGACGAGAGCAGGTCACCGGTGGACGCGCCGAGCGGGCGGGTGAGGACGTAGGCGATCCAGAAGCACACGACCGGGCCGCGGTGCCCGATGAACCAGACGGCCGCGGTCAGGGCGATCGCCCCGGCGAACAGCAGCAGCGACGGGAAGTACCCGAGCCCGGTCTGCTCCGCGATCAGGTCACCGGCGGCGGTGCCGAGGGCGAACGTGAACAGGATCGCCAGCCAGTAGAACGCTTCCCGGCGGACCGTGTCGATGCTGTGGATCGAGATGGTGCCCTCGGATCGGTACCAGATGACGAACACGGCTGCCAGGGCCACGGCGAAGACGGTCGTGCTGAGGGCCAGCGGGACGCCGAGCCCGTCCGTCAGGTTGTCCGTGATGCACGTGCCGACGACGCTGATCAGGACCACGGTGACCCAGTACAGCGGCGGCCGGTAGGAGCGGGTCCGGAACTGCAGGACCAGGAACACGACGAGCGCGACGGCCATGACCAGGGTCGTCAGCGGCAGGCCGAGACCGACCGTGTCGCTGAGGAGGTCCGCTGCGGTCTCGCCGACGGTGGTGGCGAGGACCTTGATGACCCAGAACGACACGGTCGGGTCCGGCACCTTGTTCGAGCGGACCCGGGTCCGCAGCGGTGCTGCAGGCGCGTGGGACATGGCGTTCTCCTCGTCGGGACGAGCCGGACCGCGGGTGCGGGAGCGGCGATGACTCGACGGTAGGAACGCGCTTCCAAGAGTCCACCAAGAATCGGGATCGGAGCCGACGTGCGGCAGGATCGGTGCCGATGCACCCGTGTGGGGACACCCCGTGTCCCGGTGTCGGTGCCGTGGAGGGAGCACAGGTGAGGTCACCGTGGTGGTCATCGATCGCTGACGCGGCGGTCAGGTGGTCGTTCCGTTCCGGACAGGAGCCTGACCCGGACGGGTTGGCGTACCGCCGGTCCGTGATCGGGATCGCGCTCCAGGTCGCCGTCGTCTCCGCGGCACTCGTCATCGCGATCATCGCGCTGGTGGTCGGGTACGTCCTCTGGCAGCTCACCCCGGGACAGCTGCACGAGGCTCCGGGTGCGACCGACGTCCGCATCTCCCTCGACACGGTCGACCTGAGCATCGCGGTGGTCGGCGTCGGCGGGTTCTCGATCGTCCTCGCCGGCATCGCGTCCTGGGTGATCGCGCGCCGTGCGGTGCGACCCATCGCCGAGGCCGCCCGGGTCCAGCGAACGTTCGTCGCCGACGCGAGCCACGAGCTCCGGACACCGCTGACGGTGCTGCATGCTCGCGTGCAACGGCTGCACATGATGACACCGGCGGACGACCCGCGGCACGCCGTCGTGGACGAGCTCCGCGGGGACACCCGTGTGCTGATCGACATCGTCAACGACCTGCTGGACGCTGCTGCAGGGAACAGCGAAGCGGGCGGGACGGCCGACCTCGCCGTTGCCCTGGAGACCCTGCGGCGGGACATGACCGTCCTCGCGGTGGAGCGGGAGGTGCACCTCGAGGTCATGCCGGTCGACGCGGCACTCGCCGGGGCGACCCTGGCGGTGTCGGCGACGCAGTTGCACCGGTGCCTGGTCGCCCTGACGGACAACGCGATCGGTCACACACCCGCCGGTGGGCACGTCCGGGTCTCGACGAGTGCGAGCGGCTCCGCCGCCGTGGTCCGTGTCACGGACGACGGACCCGGCATCACCGGGATCCCTCGCGCCCGCGTGTTCGACCGGTTCGCCCACGGCACGCCGACGGGGCCGGCGGGCGCTGCCGCTCCGCGCACGGGGTACGGCATCGGGCTGGCGCTGGTGCGCGAGGTCGCCGTCCGTGCCGGCGGCGACGTCACCGTGGAACGCACCGGCGCGGACGGCACCGTGTTCGCGCTCCGGTTGCCCGTGCGACCGGGCGGACCCGCCGACGACCAGGGAGACCGCTCGTGACCCTCCGACTGCTGCTCGTCGAGGACGACCCGCGACTCGGCCCCCTGGTCGCCGAGGTCCTGGGTGACGAGTGGGACGTGACACTCCGTGCCGACGGGGAGAGCGCGCTGGAGGCCGCCGCCCAGCAGTACTTCGACGTGATGGTCGTCGACCGGCGGCTGCCCGGCATCGACGGCACCGAGGTGGTCGCCACCCTGCGGAAGCGTCGCATCAGCACGCCGGTGCTCATGCTCACGGCACTCGGGGCGGTCAGGGACCGGGTGTCGGGTCTCGACGCCGGCGCGAACGACTACCTGGTGAAGCCGTTCGACTTCGACGAGCTCACCGCACGACTGCGAGCGCTGACCCGGGACTACTCCGGCACGGGGGACACGATCGAGATCGGCGGGTGGGCCTTCCACCCCGACGACCAGAGCATCACGTCCCCGTACACGGGCAGGGTGATGCTGACGGAGAAGGAGACCGCGATGCTCCGGGTGCTCGCGAGCGAACCAGCACGCGCGTTCACCCGCCAGCACCTGCTCTCCGCGGTCTTCGAGCGCGGCGAGCAGGTCGGCACCGTCGACACGTACGTGCACTACATCCGGCGCAAGACCGACCGGGACCTGATCACCACCATCCGCGGCGTCGGCTACCGGCTCGGCACCCCGGCCTGACCACGGCTGGCCGGCCTCCGTCCGTCGAAGTGCGGACTGGCGCCCCGTGCCGACCAGGGTCAGGATGCAACCAGTTGCACACTGCAACGACCCTGCTTCGTCCGACAGAGGAGTCGACATGAAGAAGTCCATCGCAGCCGCGTTCGCCGCGGTCGTCGTCGTCACCGGTGGCGTGTTCGCCGCCACCCCCGCCTCGGCGCTGACCGCCAGCCCCCACGTCGTCGGCGGGGAGAAGGCCCCGTCCACCGCCTGGGCCGTCCAGCTCGAGGCCTCCGGCGGCTCCATCCCCGCCGGGTACGTCAGCACCTGCACCGGCGAACAGGTCTCCGGCTCGTGGGTGCTCACCGCCCGCCACTGCATCGACGGCATCGGCGCGATGAACGTCTACCACTCCAACTCCACCGCGAACCGCGGCACCCCCGTCGCGGTCGACCGGGTCAGCGCGGCCCCGACCGGGGACATCGCCCTCGTGCACCTGCGGAGCACCTCCGCCCTGTCCTCGTACGCGCCGCTCGACCTGACGGCGACGGCGAAGTCGAGCGGCACGGGCACGATCCAGGGCTACGGTCTGCGGGCGAACGCCGTGCAGTCCGACGGCCTGTACCAGGCGAGCGTCGCGCTCACGGGCGCCAGCACCGACGCCTTCGGCGGTCGCGCGCAGCACGTCAGGGGCGTGAGCGGCGCGTCCAACCACGGGGACTCCGGCGGCCCGCTGCTGGTCGGCGGCAAGGTCGTCGCCGTCTGCTCGACCGGCGACAGCGCCGACCCCGGTGCGAACACGTCGGCCGGTTCGAACTACGCGCTGCTCTCGCAGTCCGCCTCCTGGATCCGGTCCACGGCCGGCATCTGAACCACCTGACGGACTGGAGGCTCGGTGCCAGCTGGATCCGAGCCTCCAGTCCGTCGTCTGGTCGCGACCACGCTGGCTGAACGGGCGCTCCGGCACCAGTGAGGACACTGGGCCCATGAGCCAGTACGACAAGCGTGACCCGAACAGCCTCTACCCCGCCCCGCCGTTCCCGAAGCAGGAGCAGTCGCTCCCGGGAGCCGCCTGGAAGATGGACCCGAAGCCGGACCACGGCGAGGAGAGCTACGTCGGCCGCGAGCGGCTGACCGGCTTCCGCGGCATCGTCACCGGCGCCGACTCCGGCATCGGCCGTGCCGCCGCGATCGCGATGTCGCGTGAAGGCGCTGACCTCGTGCTGTCGTACCTCCCCGACGAGCAGGAGGACGCCGAACAGGTCCGCGACCTGCTCGAGGGCGAAGGCCGTCGTGCGGTGCTCGTCCCCGGGGACATCTCCGACGAGCAGTACTGCAAGGACCTCGTCCAGAAGGCCGTCGACGAGCTCGGTGGCCTCGACACCCTCGTGATGGTCGCCGGGCGCATGGAGAGCAACGAGGACATCCTCACGCTCGACACCGAGATGTTCGACTCGACGTTCAAGACGAACATCTACTCCCTGTTCTGGCTGACGAAGGCCGCCGTGCCGCACCTCGAGCCCGGGTCCACGATCGTCACGACCGGGTCGATCCAGGCCTCGTCGCCGACGCCCGACAAGGTCGACTACGCCGTGTCGAAGGGTGCGATCAAGGTCTTCACCGAGGCCGTCGCGCAGCAGCTCGCGCCGAAGGGCATCCGCGTGAACTCGATCGCGCCCGGCCCCGTGTGGACTCCGCTGCAGCCCGGTTCGGACGACGCCGAGAAGGTCTCGCAGTTCGGCGGCGACTCGCCGTTCGGTCGCCCCGGCCAGCCGGCGGAGCTCGGTGCCGCGTACGTGCACCTGGTCAGCCCGGAGTCGAGCTACCAGTCGGGCTCGACCATCACGATCGCCGGCGGGACCCCCGCCTTCTGATCGACCACCCGCGCGCGGCCGACGACGATCGCGCGTTCGGGCGATGACGGATCCGGTCGGCGGGACAGGTGTCCCGCCGACCGGATCCGTCGCGTCCGCGTTCGGGATCGTCGTTCGTCAGCGCGCGATCGGGTTCGGCATCGTCCCCGCGTGGATCAGCGACGCCGACTGGTCCGCCAGGTCCACCATCGACACGGTGTTCCGCAGCTGGAGCCGGTTCAGGCAGGAGTGCCGGAACGCGGGTGCCCGGAGGTCCAGGGGCCGGCGGTCCGGGTGCGCGTCGGCGTGCGCGTCGACGCAGGCACCGACGAGCGCCCAGAACCGGGACGCCGGCAGGACCCCGTCGTCGTCCAGGACCGCCGCCACGAACCGCAGCACGCCGTCGAACACGTCGGTGAACACGGACAGCGCCGCCTCGTCGTCGTCGACCGGTTGCACGATGCGCTCGATCCCCGCGGGGACCGCTCGTGGCGCGACGACGACGACCTCCTCGCCGATGTCCTTCATCACCGCCCGGACGACGGCGCCGTCCCGGAGCACGAGCACCAGGTTCTCGCCGTGCGGCATGAAGGCGACGTCGTGGACGGTCAGACAGTGCACGACGGGCAGCAGGTAGGCGTCGAGGTACCGTCGCACCCACTCCTCGGCGCCCAGGCCCGACGTCGACACGAGGGCGCTGACGACGGACCGTCCGGCGGCGTCCCGGTGCAGCAGTGACGCCATCGTGACGAGTCGCTCCCCGGCGGCCAGCTGGGGGACGGGGCTCTCGCGCCAGAGTGCCGCGAGCATCTTCCGCTGCGGCGACGGCACGTCCGCCCGGTGGTACGCGTCACCGGTGTACCCGATCGCGGCGTGCTCGCGGAGCACCGAGAACCCGCACGCCTGGAGCGTCGCGTCCTCGGACACGATCGCCGCCACCCAGTCGTTGACCGCGGGGGTCGCACGCATGTACGCGGGGGACATCCCGCGCAGGAACCCCATGTTCTGCACCGCCAGCGCCGTCTTGACGTAGGACCGCCCGGGTGCGGAGCGGTTGAACGCCGTGCGGATGGACTGCTGCGGCTGGTGGAGGTCCGGTCCCTCCCCGAGGTCGACGAGGTCCTGCCGGCCGAGGTCCGGCGCGAAGGTCACCGCGATGCGGTGCTGCCACTGCCACGGGTGCACCGGCAGCCAGGTGTACTCCGACGGGTCGAGCCCTCGCCGGGCCAGGGTGTCCCGGAACGTGGCGACCGTCGCGGGGTCGAGCTCGGCGGCCCAGTGGGCGTCCTCGGTCCGGTCCGCTGCCAGCGCGAGGTGCGTGCGGGCACGGCGGGCGGCGAGCCAGCGGTACCGGAACCGACCGCCGAGCTCCGGTGCGTACGCGCGGTACTCGTCGAGCCCGAAGCCGATCCGACCGTTCGCCGCGACGAACGCCGGGTGCCCCTCGGTCATCGCTGCCTCGACGTCCTGGAACGCGGCCACCACGTCGCCGTCGGAGCGGCCCTCGGCGAGCTGTCTGGCGGACGGTCCACCGCGCCGGTGCTTCGCGGCAGCGCTGGCGAGCGTCGAGGCGATCTCCTCCAGGTAGGTGCCGAGCAGGTGCTCCGGGATCCCGAGCACGTCGACCAGCTCGAGGACGAGCTCCTGCGCGTCGAGCGGGACGGGGAGCCCGTCGGCGGTGTGCGTCCGGGTCAGCGAGGCCTCGTCGACCGACCAGTGCTCGAGCTCGTGGCGCCGCGACCGGAACCGGTACGTCGACGCCCCGGCTCGGACCTGCCAGGCGTCACCGTCGGCGGTCGGCGCGATGAGCCGCTCGTGCGTGAACTCGGCGATCGCCTTCGCGACGAGGTGCCGCTGCGCCGGCTCGAGGTGCTCCGGTCGCAGGTGCGCTGCCGGGCCGTCGTCGTCCGGCACGCCGATCCGGTCGGTCTCGAGCACGGACAGCAGCGCCCGCTTGCCGTCGACGTCCACCTCGCGGAGGGCGCGGAACCCGACCTCCGCGTTCTTCGCCTGCACGGTGGTGTTCCGCACGTCGGGCTCGACGACCACGCGCCGGGCACCGAGCGTGTCCCGGCAGTGCTCGACCGTGGCGCGCATGACGGCGCTCGTGAGCCCGTGGACGCGGCCGGTGTCGGGCGGTGGGGCGACGAGCAGGTGCATGCCGACGTCGCCGGGCTCCGCCGCCCACACGTCGGTGAGCAGCACGGTCGCCGGGTCGTACGTCTCGACCAGGAAGCAGGGGACGCCGTCGCGCCGTCCGAGCCACGCGGCCTGCGCCGGGTCGGCCTGCACGGACGCCAGGTACTCGCGTACCGCCGGCACGTCGAGGTCGCCCATCGCCCAGCACGCGGACGCGGGGTGCGCGAGCCAGGACTGCACGACGGCGGCGTCGCGATCCGGGTCCACCGGTTCGACGGACAGGAGGCTCGCGGTCGCGTCCGCCGGGCTGCCAGCGTCCCGCAGATCCGTGCCCGCGCTCATCGGCGCGCCCCCGAGAGGGGCAGGCCGAACTCCTGGAAGGCGATCCGGTCCTCCAGGCCGTATGCGGACCGACCCGTGACGGACCGCAGGATCGACGCGTTCCGCCACGCGCCCATGCCGAGGTCCGGGGCGGTGAGCCCGTGCGTGTGTTCCTCGGCGTTCTGCACCCAGATCCGGCCGCCCAGCGAGTCGACGTGGTGGTCGCGGGCGACCGCCAGGCGACCACGTGCGTCGCGTCCGACCAGGTGCTCGACGGGGTCGAGGAACCGCGGCGGGCGAGCGGTGTAGCCGGTCGCGAGGACGAGGCGTTCGACCTCGTGCTCGTACGTCGTCCCGAGCTGCTCGTGCCGGAGCGTCAGCCGGTACGTGCGCCGGTCGGCGAGCCAGGTGGCGTCGACCACGCTGGTCTCGGTGCGGAGCGTCGCCGGGACCGGTCCGCTCGCGCTGATCCGGTAGAGCGTGTCGTAGAGGTCGTCGACCAGGTCGGCGCTGATGCCCTTGTAGAGCCCGCGCTGCTCGCGGCCGAGGCGGTCGCGGACGTCCTCCGGCAGGGCGTGGAAGTGGTCCGTGTACTCCGGTGAGGTCATCTCGAGCGTGAGCTTGGTGTCCTCCATCGGGAAGAAGCGGGGCGACCGCGTGATCCAGTCCAGGCGGGAGCCGCGCTGCCGGACGTCCTCGAGCAGGTCGCGGTAGACCTCGGCGGCGGACTGCCCGCTGCCGACGACCGCCACCGACGCTGCACCGCGCAGGGCATCGCGGTTCGGCAGGTACTCGGCCGAGTGGACGACCGGACCGTCGAGCCCCCGGAGTGCGTCCGGCACCGACGGCTCCGTGCCGATCCCGAGCACGACGTGACGGGCGAGGTAGGTCTCAGGACCGTGGTCGGTGTCGGCGTGCACGGTGAACAGGTCCGCGGCGTCGTCGTGCTCGACGGCTGTGACGTGGCGACCCCAGCGCAGGGTGTCGAGCCGGTCCGCCGCCCACCGGCAGTAGGCGTCGTACTCGCGGCGCAGGGGGTGGAAGTCCTCGCGGATGTAGAAGGGGTAGAGCCGTCCGGTCTCCTTGAGCCAGGCGAGGAACGAGAACGGCGACGTCGGGTCGGCCATCGTGACCAGGTCCGCTAGGAACGGGACCTGGATCGTGGCGTCGTCGAGCATCATGCCGTGGTGCCAGGCGAAGCCGTCGGCCGCGTCGAGGAAGACCGCGTCGACGTCGTCCAGGGGGTCGCTGAGGCAGGCGAGACCGAGGTTGAACGGGCCGATGCCGATGCCCACGAGGTCGTGGACGGGCTGGTCGTGGGGTGTCGTTCGGGTCGCTGTGCGGGGTGTCGTGCGGGGTGCTGTGCTCATCGGGCTGCTCCCGTCGAGCTGGTGGTCCTGGCCAGCTGCTCGGCCGTCGCGACCACGTGGGCCAGTGCCGCCTGCATCTGCGTCGTCGTCGTGTCCGGATCGAGGATCGTCAGCTTGTTGCACGGACGGCCGTCGATCACGGTCTTGGCGATGAGCACGCGCCCCTCGGCGAGCAGCGTAGCGCGGAGGGGACCGACCAGGGCGTCCGCCTCGGCGTCGGACATGCCCTCCGGCTGGAAGCGGAACAGCACCGTGCTGAGCTGTGTCGGTGCGACGAGCACCAGGTCCTGCTGCGCTGCGACCAGGGCGTGCGTCGCCTCGGTCAGGTCGATGACCGCGTCGAACGCCCGGCCGATCCCGTCGGCGCCGGTGGCGCGCAGGGTCGCCCAGAGCTTCAGCGCGTCGAACCGCCGCGTCGTCTGGAGGGACTTGTCGACCTGGTTCGGCTCGGTCGCGTCCTCGGGGTTCAGGTAGTCGGCATGCCAGGAGGCTCGGCGCAGGTCGCGTGGATCGCGCACCACGAGCGCGCTCGACGACACCGGCTGGAAGAACGACTTGTGGAAGTCGGCCGTCACGCTCCTGGCACGCTCGATCCCGTCGAGCAGGTGGCGCCGGGTCGGCGACACGAGGAGGCCACAGCCGTAGGCCGCGTCCACGTGCAGCCAGACGTCCTCGAGGTCGCACACGTCGGCGATCGCCTGGAGCGGGTCGATCACCCCGCGGTCGGTGGTGCCCGCAGTGGCGACGACGGCCATCGGGGTGCGCCCCGCTCGACGTGCACGGGCGACGGCGGTCGCCAGGGCGTCGGGGAGCATGCGGCCGGACGCGTCGGTGGCCACGTCCACGACGGCGTCGGCGGGCAGGCCGAGGACGTGCGCGGATTTGCGGACGCTGAAGTGGGACTCGGCGGTGGCGAAGACGACGGGGTGGAGCGGGGGCTGCGCGCGGTGGCCGTCCGTATGTGGGGCATCCGTGTGGTGTGCGGCCGCGTGCTGGGCGCCCGCGTGCTGTGCGGCGGTCGCTTCGCGGGCCAGCAGCAGCGCCTGCAGGTTCGACTGCGAGCCACCGGAGGTGAAGACCCCGTCGCCACCCGTGAACCCGATCCGGCTCGCCACCCACTCGATGACGTGCCGCTCGATCTCGGTGCCGATCCGCGACTGGTCCCAGGTGTCGACCGAGGGGTTCACGGCCGCGAGCACCGACTCCGCGGCGACGGCGGGCAGGGCCACGGGGCAGTTCAGGTGTGCGAGGTACCCGGGGTCGTGGAACCACACCGCTTCGCGGACGAACAGGTCGTCGAGCTCGACGAGGGCGGCGTCGGTGCCGAGCGGTGCCTGGTCGAGGTCGACCGCGCGGACACGTCTGCGGAGTTCGGCCGCTGGCGTGTACGTCGTGGGGTGCTCGACGCGTTGGACCCGGTCGGCGATCCGGTCGACGGTCGCATGGACCATCCGGCGGTACTGATCGGCAGTGGCATTGGTCAACAGTTCGATGGAGGCTGTCACGTTAGGTAAGGCTAACCTAACTGCTTTTTCGATGCCACCCGCTGCCGGGTCGATCAGCCGGCGCGGACGCCCTCGACCCCCAGAACGCCGAGGAGTGCGAGGGCGTCGGCGTCCGGGGATCCCGTCGGCGCCGTGTAGAGCACGAGCCACTGGCCCCGGTCGACCAGGGCGAGACTGTCGCAGTCGACCGTGACCGGGCCGACCACGGGGTGGTCGAACGTCTTGGACAGCACGGTCGTCGTCGGGACGTCGTGACGGTCCCACAGCCGCGCGAACTCCCCGCTGTCCGCGCGGAGCTCCTCGACGAGCCCGACCACGGACGGGTCCTCCGGGTACTCCGCCCGGACGGCACGGAGCTGCCGGACGACGTGCTGGCGGAACTCGGCACCGTCGGAGATGCCGTAGGGCGGTACGTCGACGTCGGGGTGCGACCCGGGTGGGAACGCCCGCCGGGCGAGGTTCCGCTCGGACGGTTGCCGCTCGCCGAAGTCCTCCATGAGCGCGGCCGCCAGGGCGTTCCACGCGAGCACCTCGAACGTGGCAGACAGCACGATCGCCGCCGTCTGCGGCAGGCGCTCGACGAGGGCGGTGATGCTCGGTCGGACGTCGCGGCGCACCCGTCCGTGGTGGAGCGGCGCCGTGCCCGCCAGGGTGTGGAGGTGCGCCGACTCGACGGCTGAGAGGCGGAGCGACCCGGCGATGCCTGCGAGCACCTCGGCGGACGGCCGTGGTGCGCGGCCCTGTTCGAGTCGCACGTAGTACTCGGTCGAGATGTGGGCCAGGACGGCCACCTCTTCTCGCCGCAGTCCGGGCGTCCGCCGTCGAGCACCCGCCATCAGCCCGACGTCCGACGGCTGCAACCGTTCCCGCCGCGACCGGAGGAACGCCGCCAACTCCTGCTTGTCCATGCCAGGAGTCTGCGCCCGGTGCGCCGCCGCCGTCGTGGTACCGGTCGTACCTGGCTGCGTCGATCGGCGCCAGGGGACGCTGACGCCATGACCGAGAACAGCATCCAGTCCACCCCCGACACGTCCACGACCGCTCCGATCGGCCTGCTCACCGGCAAGGTCGTGTTCATCACCGGCGCCAGCCGCGGCATCGGCGCCGCAGCGGCCCGGCTCTTCGCCCGGGAGGGTGCGGCCGTCGTGCTCGCGGCCCGGAGCGCCGCCGCGCTCGACGCCGTCGTGGCCCAGGTGCGCGCTGCCGGCGGGGTCGCCGATGCCGTGCCGCTCGACCTCGCCGACCCGGAGAGCATCCGCGCTGCCGTCGGACGGGTCGACGAGCTCCACGGACGGCTCGACGGTGCGTTCAACAACGGCGCGGCGATCCAGCACCCCGGGCCGCTCGACACCACGAGCGACGAGGACATCGACGCGCAGTTCGCCGTGAACTTCCGGGGCCACTGGGTCGCGATGACCGCGGAGGCGGCTCTGATGCGTCGGACGGGTGCCGGAGCCATCGTGAACACCTCGAGCATCGGCAGTCGGCGCGCGAACCCGGCACTCCCCGCGTACGGTGCCATGAAGCGGGCGCTCAACAGCATCACCGAGACCGCGGCCGTGACCTGGGCGTCCGACCGCATCCGGGTGAACGGGATCACCCCGGGTGGCACCGCCACGGAGATGATCGACGCCTGGGAAGCGGCGACCCCAGGGATCATCGAGCAGGTCAACGCCTCGATCCCGCTCGGGCGGATGGCGGAACCGGAGGAGGTCGCCGAGGTCGCCGCATGGCTCCTGAGCGACCGTGCCGCGATGGTGACGGGCGCGATGATCCCCGTCGACGGCGGTGCCGGCGCCTGATCCGTGCCGGCGGCGGAGACGCCGCTGACGCAGCGCACTGGCTGCGGTCCGCACCGTCAGCGGACGGGAGGCTCGGTACCAGCGTGCACCGAGCCTCCCGTCCGCCTGTGGCTGGGTCCTCCAGCCCGCCCGCGTCAGATGAACTGCCGGAAGTTGGTCGACGCCAGGTCGAGCAGCTCGTCTCCGCGTCCGCTCAGGACGGTGCGGATCGCGTAGAGCGTGAAGCCCTTCGCCTGCTCGAGCGTGACCGCCGGCGGCATCGACAGCTCCTGCCGGTTCGCCTTGACGGACACCAGGGCCGGCCCGTCATGGGCGAGCGCGGCGGCGAGCGCATCCTCCAACTGGTCGGATTCGTCGACGCGGAAGCCCTTCAGCCCGATCGCCTCGGCCACGGCGGCGAAGTCCGGGTTCGTCAGCTCGGTGCCGAAGTTGACGAAGCCGGCGGCCTTCATCTCGAGCTCGACGAAGTTCAGCGAGGAGTTGTCGAACACGACGATCTTCACCGGCAGCTTGTTCTGCACGATCGTGACGAGCTCACCGAGCAGCATCGTCAGGCCACCGTCACCCGACATGGCGATGACCTGCCGGTCCGGGAACGCGGTCTGCGCACCGATTGCCTGCGGCATCGCGTTCGCCATGGAGCCGTGCCAGAACGACCCGATCAGCCGACGCTTGCCGTTCATCGTCAGGTAGCGCGACGCCCACACCACGGGGGAGCCGACGTCGGGGATGAACACGGCGTCGTCGTCGGCGAGCTGGTCGAGGACCCGGGCGACGTACTGCGGGTGCAGGGGCTTGTGCTTCCCCGCGGGCACGGCCAGGTCGTCCAGCTTCTCCCGCGTCTTCCGGTAGTGCTTCCGGGCGTCCTCGAGGTGGTGTGCCGGCTTCGAGGCGGTCAGCAGCGGCAGGAGCCCGACAGCGGTGTCCTTCACGGTGCCGACCAGTCCGATGTCGACCGGGTGCCGTTTGCCGAGCTGTTCGCCGCGGATGTCGACCTGCACGTGCTTCGCCTTCGCGGGGAAGAACTGCGGGTAGGGGAAGTCCGTGCCGAGCATGAGGACGACGTCGGCGTCCTCCATCGCGCGGTAGCCCGACGCGAACCCGAGCAGACCGGTCATCCCGACGTCGTAGGGGTTGTCCCACTCGATGTGCTCCTTGCCGCGCATGGCGTGCACGATCGGGGCCTGCAGGCGCTCCGCGAGGGCGACGACCTCGTCGTGGGCGCCGGCGACACCGGCACCGGCGAGGATCGTGATCTTGTCGGCGCCGTTCAGCAGGTCGGCCGTGCGCCGGAGCTCCGCGTCGGAGGGGATGATGCGCGGTTCGGCGCGGTCGATGCGGACCGCGCGGTCGTCCTTCGCCTCGGCGAGCAGGACGTCGCCGGGGATGACGAGCACGGCGACGCCACGCTTCTCGACGGCCTCGCGGATCGCGATCTCGAGCAGGCGAGGCATCTGCACCGGGTCGGCGACGTACTCGACGTAGACCGAGCACTCGCGGAAGAGCTCCTGCGGGTGGGTCTCCTGGAAGTACCCGGTGCCGATCTCCGCCGTCGGGATGTGCGCGGCGATCGCGAGGACGGGCACGCGGGATCGGTTCGCGTCGTAGAGGCCGTTGATCAGGTGCAGGTTGCCCGGTCCGCAGCTGCCCGCGCACACCGCGAGGTCCCCGGTGAGGTCGGCTTCGGCTGCCGCGGCGAACGCGGCCGCCTCCTCGTGACGGACGTGCTCCCAGCTGATCGTGCCGTCCTTGCGGATGGCGTCGGTGAAGCCGTTGAGGGAGTCCCCGGGCAGTCCGTAGACGCGGTGGACGTCGTTCTCGCGGAGGGTGGCGACGATGGTCTCGGCGACGGTTGGCATGCGGTTCCTCTCGTGGTGGACTCCTCCCGGTCTAGTCGGTGGCGCGCTCCTGTGTGTTCTGGCGTCCTGTGTGTTCTCTGATCGGACCGAGCCGTGACTTCGCCCGTCGGACTGGGACGATGGGCGGATGATCGACGACGCGCCGCCGCTCCGCCCCCGCCGACGAGAGCCCGACGCGAACGGCATCCTCGTCCGCTCCGCCTACCCGCTGTCGACGCTCGTGATCGGCATCGCGGCGGTGCTCGTCCTGACCGTCGTCGGGTTCTTCCTGGGCACCGTCGACATCGGCCTCGCGAAGGCCCTCAACGAGCTGCACACGGGAGCGCTCCGGGCGTTCACGGACGGCGTCTACCACGCGATCAGCCCCGTGCCGGCGATCATCGTCACCGTCGTCGTCACTGGCGTGATCTGGGCGGTGCAGCGGAACATCCGACCGGCGGCGGCGTTCGCCGGGGTGGTCGCGATCACCTGGGTGCCGTCGGCGATCGTCAAGGAGCTCGTGCACCGCGCCCGGCCCGACGTCAGCGTGCTGCCGCACCCGTTCCCCGTGCAGCCGGACCCGGGCTACCCGAGTGGGCACACCGTGTTCATGGTGGCGTTCACGATCGCGCTGTGCTGGGTGCTGCGCGACACCCGGTGGCACCGTGTGGCCGTCGTCGTGGGCACGGTGGCGGTCGTCGTCGTGTGGTTCTCGGTGACGATCGACGCGGTGCACTACCCGACCGACGCGCTGGCCTCGGTGGCGTGGGCACTCGCCGTGGCCCCGGCGGCGCGGTTGGTGTGGGTCGACTGGCTGATGCCGCGGCTGCCGGTGCTGCGTCCGGCGAGGCCCGTCGCGCGCTGACGCGTGCGGGTGCGGCGGCCTGCCCGACTCGGAACGACAACGTCGCTGTCGTACGACCTCCACGGTGTCGTTCTGAGTCGGTACCCGCCCCGACCCCTCGGCGGTTCAGGCCGCGCGCACGGACCTGCCGCGCGCGGCCAGCAGCGCGATGACCGCGACGACCGCCGCCGCGAGCATCACGATCGCCAGGGGAGCGGCCGTCGCGGACCCGCCGATGCTCACCAGCGGGGAGACCAGCGCCGCGAGGCCGAACTGCAGCGCGCCGAGCACCGCCGACGCACTGCCCGCGGCGGACGGCACGGCTCCGAGCGCCAGCGCCGTCGCGTTGCCGAGCACCAGTCCGAGGCTGCCGACTGCGGTGAAGAGCGGCACGGCCAGGGCGACCACGGGAGCGCTGGTGGCGACGAGCAGGGCGAAGGCCACCGTCGACGCGAGCACCAGCACGATGCCGAGCGACAGCACGCCCCGCACGGAGTACCGCTCGGTCAGCTTGGCGGACAGGATGCTGACGCCCATCAACGCCAGGGCGTTGATGCCGAACGCGATCCCGTACTCGACCGTGCCGAAGCCGATCATCTCCTGGTACAGGAACGGCGACGCCGAGATGTACGCCATCATCACCGCGAACGCGAAGCCGAACACCGCGGTGTAGCCGAGGAACGTGCGCGAGCGCAGGGCCCGCAGCGGCGATCCCGTCGCCTGGCGTTCCGCGCGGAGCTCGTCGCGGCGGGACCGCAGGTGGGTCTCGCGGATCACGGCCAGCACCGCCACGAGCATGACGACCGACAGGCCGAGCACGATGGTGAGCAGCCCGCGCCAGCCGATCGGACCGGTGAGCAGTCCGCCGAGCAGCGGTGCCACGACCGGGGCGACGCCGCCGACGATCATCATGAGCGAGAACGCCCGGGCGGCGGGCTTGCCGGTCGCCAGGTCGGAGATGACCGCACGGCTGATGACCATGCCGGCCGCGCCGCCGAGCCCCTGCAGCAGTCGGGCAGCGATGAGCACGCCGATGCTCGGTGCGAAGACCGCAGCCGCGCTCGCGAGGACGCACAGCACAGCCCCGGCGACGAGCGGCGGGACGCGGCCGAAGCGGTCGGAGAGCGGCCCGAAGACGAGCTGTCCGACGGTCACACCGACCAGGAACGCGGTGAGGGTGAGCTGCACGGTCGTCGCCGAGGTCTGCAGCTCGGTCGTCATCTCGGGGAATGCCGGCAGGTACAGGTCGGTGGCGAAGGGTGCCACGGCGCTGAGCAGGCCGAGCACGAGCAGCAGGGCGGTGGTGATGCCCTGCTGCCGGGTCGTGGATGTCGCGATGTCCGCGCGGATGGTGCCGGTGTCCGTGGTCATGATGCTGAAACCATAACTCATTGGGTTATGAATGCATAACCATTGCCCATCGGCGCTACAGTGCAGGCATGGACTCCGCGGTGACCGACGAGGCGCTCGCAGACCTCGCGGACCTCGTGCTCCGGGTCTCGCGCGAGATCGACCCGAACGGCAGCTCGGCCCTCGACGTCGTGCCGCTCACCGGCACCGAGGTCATCGTCCTGCGCTGGGTCGACCTGCACCCGGGCACGTCACCGAGCGCCACGGCCGAGGCGACGGCACTGCAGCGGAGCAACCTCAGCGCAGCGCTCCGATCGCTCGTCGCGAAGGGCATGGTGGACCGCCGCGCCGACCCTCGCGACGCCCGGCTCGTGCAGCTGTTCGCCACCGAGCAGGCGGCCGTCAACATCCGGGTGCTGCGCGCGCACTGGGCCGGCAAGCTCCGTGCGGCACTGGGTGACGCGACGACGGACGACCCCACCCGGGTGACGGACGCCGTCGCGCTGCTGACGCGGTTCGACGACGGGCTCCGACCGGCCGGGTCCTAGGCCGCGCCCTCCGCGCCCTCGGCGCCCTCGTCGTCCTCGATCGGCAGCAGCCGACGGGCGCCGTGTCCCTCGGAGCTGAGCGCGTCGCCGGGGTTCACGACCAGGCAGGCGGTGAGCGAGACGCACCCGCAGCCGATGCACCGGGTCATCTCCTCCTGTAGCCGGGCGAGCTCGAGCTGCCGGGCACGGAGTCGCGCCCGCCACCGCTCGTTCAGCCGGGCCCAGTCCCGCAGCGACGGCATCCGGTCCTCGGGCAGGGCCGCGAACTGGTCGGCGACCTCGCTCAGGGGGATGCCGAGGCGCTTGGCGACCTGGATGATGGCGATCCGCCGCTCCATGTGCCGTGGGTACAGCCGCGTGCCGCCGTCGGTCCGTTCGGGGTGGATCAGGCCCTTGCGCTCGTAGAAGTGCAGTGCCGACGCGGCGACGCCCGTCCGCGCGACGACCTCGCCGATCGTCAGCAGGTCGGTCGGCCTGGGTTGCGGGATCTCGACCATGGTGGAGATCCTACGGAGCGAGCAAGCGAGCGAGCGCAGCAGCGGCAGCGGCAGCGCCGGCAGCGCCCGCACCGTCACCGCTGCTGGAACGACTCCCAGAGCAGGAACCCGGTGAAGGCCACGAACGGCAGGAACGCCACCAGGTTCAACCACCGGTGCTCCACGATGACCGCGATGAACTCCCGCAGGAACGCACTCGGCACGTAGTACGGCGCCGTCGGTGACCCGATCACCTGCGCCGGCAGGTCGAGCTGCCGCGCCAGCACCGCGGCCCGGAGCACGTGGTAGTTGTTCGTCACGACGACGACGTGGCCGTCCCGCCCGGCCTCGGTCTGCACCGCGCGCGAGAAGCGGAGGTTCTCCCGCGTGGACCGCGACGCCGTCTCGGGCAGGACGTCCCCGGCCTCGGCGCCGTTCGCGAGCAGGTACTCGGCCATCGCCGCACCCTCGGCCCGGGGCTCGTCGGAGCCCTGCCCACCCGAGGGGATCAGCACCGGACGGCGACCGGCGGCGACCTCGCTGCGGTACAGGGCGAGTCCTCGGTCGAGTCGGCTCCGGAGCAGCGGGGGGACCTCACCGCGGACCAGGCCCGAACCGAGCACCACGATGGCGTCCGGTGCCTCGCGGAACCGCATCCGCCCGTAGACGACCGAGTACACCGCGAACGCGACGAAGGCGAGCGCCACGTAGACGCAGAGGAACACGAGCAGCACGACGGCGGAGACCGCCACGGAACCCACAGCGGTCTGCTGCCCGTCGGTCGCGATCGCGAACACCACGACGGCGACGGTCGGCAGCACGAACACGAGCACGCCGGCGACGAGTGAGAGCAGGTTCCCGAGGCTGCGGCCCTCGCGCCGGAGCATCTGCACGCCGTTCACGATCAGGGCGACCCCGAGGGCGATGACGGCGAGCGGGACGAGCAGCACCACGAGGCCGACGACGACCCCGAACCCCGGCACGACGGCGGTCAGGATGGACACGACCGCGGCAGCACCGAACAGGACCGCGGCGGTGAGGAAGACCCCGTTCCGCAGCATCCGCCGGTCGTGCCGACGGCACAGGACGTAGAGCAGCAGGAACACCAGCGCGGGGACGAGTCCCGCTGCGGCAGCGATCACGGGGTGGCCGTTCGGAGCGCGGTCATGCCAGCACGGTACCGGTTCCGTGTGACATCTCGCACGGCGGATCGATGCCCGCCCGGGTGCCCCGTGCCAGGCTCGGAGCATGACCTACATCGCCAGCGACGACCGCTACGACTCGATGACGTACCGCCGGACGGGCCGCTCCGGCCTCGACCTGCCGCTGCTCTCCCTGGGCTACTGGCACAACTTCGGGGACGACATGCCCTTCGAGGACCAGCGGGCGATCAGCCGTCGCGCGTTCGACCTCGGCATCACGCACCACGACCTCGCGAACAACTACGGCCCGCCCTACGGCGCCGCCGAGGTCAACTTCGGGCGCCTCATGCGCGAGGACTTCCGCCCGTACCGCGACGAGATGGTCGTCTCGACGAAGGCCGGCTGGGACATGTGGCCCGGCCCGTACGGCCAGGGCGGCGGCTCGCGCAAGTACGTCCTCGCCTCGCTCGACCAGTCCCTGACCCGGATGGGACTCGACTACGTCGACGTCTTCTACTCCCACCGCCTCGACTCCTCGACGCCGCTCGAGGAGACCATGGGCGCGCTGCACACCGCCGTGCAGCAGGGCAAGGCGCTGTACGTCGGCATCTCCTCCTACGACGCTGCCCGCAGCCGCGAGGCCGTCGAGATCCTCCGCGACCTCGGCACCCCGCTCCTGATCCACCAGCCCTCGTACTCGATGCTGAACCGCTGGATCGAGACCGAGGGGCTCCTCGATGCCGCCGGCGAGCTCGGCTTCGGCGTGATCGGCTTCACCGCCCTCGCGCAGGGGCTGCTCACGGGCAAGTACCTCAACGGGGTGCCGGACGACTCCCGTGCCGCCGCGGGCAAGTCGCTCGACCCGTCCTCGATCACGCCCGAGGTCGTCGAGCACCTCAACGCACTGAACGCGCTCGCCGAGTCGCGCGGTCAGTCCCTCGCGCAGCTCGCACTGGCGTGGGCGCTCCGCGACGAGCGCGTCACCTCGCTCGTGATCGGCGCGTCACGGGTGTCCCAGCTCGAGGACAACGTCGCCGCCCTGACGAACCTGTCCTTCACCGACGAGGAGCTCCGCACCATCGACGAGCACTCCGTCGGCATCACCGACGTCGACCTGTGGGCGGGTGCGCGCTCCGGCGCCGTCTCCTGACCCGACCCGTCACGGACTGGAGGTTCGGTGCCAGCTGGCACCGGGCCTCCAGTCCGTCCCGGCGCACGTTCCCACCCCTGTCACCCGCGATGGCAGGTCGGATCGCGCGTTGCGTGTCGGATGGAACGACCCCCGACGCGCGATTCGACTCGCTGAGCGGGAGTCCGCGCCCCACGGGCGGAACGGCCGCGCTGGTACCCTCGGGACCGCAAGTGTGTATCTACCGGCCGCCGCACCTCGGCGGACAGCGGCGGCACCCGATGGGTCCGCAGTTCCACGGCGGGCCGAGAAGGCACACCACGACATGCTCCAGGCGCGCTCCGCAGACGCTTCCCTGATCGCCCACGCCGGGCGCTCCTACTTCCCGATCGCGTTCATCGCCAGGCTCCCCTTCGCGATGATGGTGGTCGGGGTCCTGACGCTCGTCGTCGCCTCCCGTGACTCGGTCGCACTCGGAGGCATCAACTCCGCGTTCGTCGGCATCGGCTCGGCGATCGTCGGTCCGATGGTCGGCGCAGCAGCCGACCGGTTCGGGCAGCGGACGGTCCTGGTCCCCGTCGGCCTGGCGAACGCCGTGCTGCTCGGGGTCTTCGTGCTCGTCGTGCAGAGCAGTGCCCCGGACCTCGCCGTCCTGGCGCTGTCGTTCTTCGTCGGTGCCAGTGCGCCGCAGGTCGCCCCGATGTCCCGCACCCGGTTGGTCGCGATCATCCGGCAGCGCATGGCGGTGGGCCGGCAGGAGAAGGTCCTGAGCGGCACGATGGCCTACGAGTCCGCGGCCGACGAGACGGTGTTCATCATCGGCCCGTTCCTGGTCGGACTGCTCGCGAGCGCCATCGCGCCGTGGGTCGCCGTCGCCGGGGCGTCGGTGCTGACGTTCGTCTTCGTCACGGCCTTCGCCCTGCACCCGACCGGCCGCCTGGCCGTGGGGCAGCAGACCGAGGTCGCGCAGGCGCCCGCCCGACAGCTGCTCCGCCCGCGCCTCGTCGTGGTCGTCGTCGGCATCCTCGGGATCGGCTTCTTCTTCGGCTCGACGCTCACGTCCCTGACCGCGTTCATGGAGACGCACGGCGAGTCCTCGCAGGCGGGGCTCCTCTACGGCCTGATGGGCATCGGGTCGGCGGGCCTGGCCCTCGGGTCCGCGGCGTTCCCGCGGGCCTTCGGCATCGGCTGGCGCTGGCTGGTCTTCGGCGTCGTGCTGCTCGGTGGGGCGATCGCGTTCGCGTCGGCAGACTCCGTCCTCGCCGTCGGGATCATCCTCGCGGTCATGGGCATCGGCATCGGCCCGACGCTCGTCGCGCAGTACAGCCTCGGCTCGGACCGCTCCCCGGTCGGGCGGTCCGCGACGACGATGACGATCCTCGGGTCCGCGGTCATCGTCGGGCAGTCGCTCACGTCTGCCGTGGTGGGCGAGGTCGCTGAGACCTCGGGCACGCAGGCGGCGATGCTGTTCCCCGCGATCTCGGCCGGGATCGTCGTGCTCGCCGCGGTGGTGAACCTCGTGCTGTCCCGCCGCGACTGATCCTTCCCACAACGCCCGCGATGAGAAGCGGGAACGCGCGTTGGTGGTCGGAAGAACCAACCTCCGACGCGCGATTCGACTCCTACGCCGTCTGGTTCCCCCGGCGGCGGACCTCCGGGATCACGAGCTCTGGCACGGCGCGCTTCATGAACTCGTCGAAGTCCGGCACGGTGAAGGCCGCGTAGCCGTGATCTGGCGTGTAGAGCAGGCCCATGTCGATGAGCTCTGCGCGTGTCGGGCCCAACTGCGTCGATTCTCGCCGCAGGACGCGTGCGACGTCAGAGGCCTTCGCAGGATCCGGTCCGAGCTCCGCGATGTCAGGCGCCTTTCCCCGCTTTATCTCGATCTCATAAAAGTCGGATAAGACATGTAAACCCTGTCGCAGTACCGCCGAGCTCGTGCTGTCCCGCCGCGACTGATCCTTCCCACAACGCCCGCGATGAGAAGCGGGAACGCGCGTTGGTGGTCGGAAGAAGTGACCTCCCACGCGCGATTCCACTCCCTACTGAGGTGGTCGATGCGTCCTGCGGCGGTGACGCCATCGTGCCGTCGTGCCGACGTAGACACCGCTGAGTCCGGCTGACAGGCCCGAGGCCAGCGGCCCACTCCACTGCGCGGGTGTCCCCAGCGTCGCGGCGAAGTAGGCCGAGCCCGCAACCAGCAAACTGACGGAGACGACGACCGCGAACGTGACGCTCGTGAGGACCTTCGTCAGGACGTCACTGCTCGCGCGCACCGCGGAGCCTTGTTCGTCGTCGGGTAGACGCGTAGGGACTTCGTCCCGCAGCGGATGCCGCCGCCGTTCCCGATCGCAGTGCTCGCAAGCACGGCCGCGACGTTGGCGACGACGCAGACCGCCGGACCGAGCGCGCACATGCCGGCAGCGATCGCAGTCATCGCACCACTGATGATGAGGTTCTGGTCGAAGGCGTTGAAGGCGACGTACATGCCGCCGTAGCTGTCAGAGCCGGTTCCGAGGCGTGACGAGGAGTTGACGTCGCGCAGTTCGAGCGTGACCCCTCGCTGTCCGCGGATCACGACGACCTCCGTGCCGTCCGCGTTGACCTTCTCCTCGTTCACCGCGCCAGCTGCCCGCGCCTCAGTGATCGCCTGACGGATGGTCTCGGCCGTGATCTCCGGATGGGCTCGGGTGCCGTCGACGACGTTGTGCGTGGGCTCCGCTGCGCTCGCGGGCGGAGCAGCGCCGATCCCTCCGGTGACGAGTGCGCTGGTGAGCGCAATCCCAGTGAGCACAGTTCGAAGTTCTGCCATGTCTCCCCCTCGTCGTTGAGCGGTCGCCACCTCCGGAGACCTGGTGCGTCTGACTCTACCGACTGATCCATCACCGGTGAAGGGTGAAATGCGCACGGATTCCGCGCCGCGATTGAACCGGCCGGACACTCTTTCCCATGACGCCCGCGCTGGGAAGCGGGATCGCACGTAGGTGGTCGGAAAGAACGACCTCCGACGCGCGATTCGACCCCCTACGCGCGGAACGACCCCCGACGCGCGGAACGACCCACCACGCGCGGAACGACCCACCACGCGCGGAACGAGCACCCACGCCCCACGCCCCGCCTCAGGACTCCGTGTCGTCGACCAGCAGGTCCTCGTGGCGGTACTCGTTCGACCGCAGCCCCGCGCGGGCGATCATGTGCGTCGACACCGGCACCAGGAACAACTGGAACACCATGATCGGCAGCACCACGAAGAACGCCGTCCAGGTCCACACGGCGACCACGATGGCCGCGAGGGCGAACGCCAACCCGAGCACCTGCGGCTTCGACATCGCGTGCAGACGGACGAGCGGGTCGGGGAAGCGCACGATGCCGATGCCGGCGCCGAGCGACAGCAGGGACCCGACGAGCAGCAGCCCGAGGGCGATCCACGCGCGGACGCCGGCACCGTCGATGAAGGACTCGAGGACCTCGATCACGATCCCTCCTGTCGTCGTTCGGGGGTGGTGGCGTCGGTGCCCTCGTCGGAGGGGTCGGACGACGGGGTCACGGCGCGGGCGACGGCGATCGTGGCGAACACGCTCGTCGCCGCGATGACCACGAGCACCGGGATGCCGGCGAGGTCCTGCCGGATCACCATCGCGGCGGCGATCACGACGAGCACGGTCGTGAGCACCATGTCGGAGCCGATCATCCGGTCGAGGATCGTCGGACCGCGGACGATCCGGAAGACCGCCATCGCGAGGGTCGCCCCGAGGAGCGCCAGGACCAGCGCGATGCCGATCCCCATGACGACGACTGCAGCGCTCATCGGGTCACCTCCGGTCGGGGGCCGGACAGTTCGGACACGTCCTGCTTCGACCCGACCGCCCGGATGACGAGGGCGTCGATCCCCAGGGCTTCCTGTCTGGCGGCCTCGACCTGCTCGACCCGTTCGGTGTCGAGCACGTGGAGCAGCAGACGACGGCGCTTCAGGTCGACGTCGGCGACGTAGGACCCGGGCACGAGCGACACGGCGAGCGTCGCCAGCGTGAACGTCATCTCCGACGTCGTGTGCAGCTGCACGAGCACGATCGAGCTGCGACGGACGCCGCGCGGTCGGACGGCCACCCAGGCGACCCGGAACGACGCCCGGAACACCAGCCCCGACCAGACGACGAGGAACCAGAGGAACCGCAGCGGCGAGAACCGCGTGGACAGCGGCACCGGCGGCAGGGGCAGCAGCTGCGTCACGAGCAGCGCCACGACGATGCCGCACAGCAGCGTGAGCGGGCTCCACGATCCCCAGAGCAGCGCCCACAGGACGGTCAGCCCGGCGGCGAGGGGGACGTCGTAGCGCCACGCGACGACGATGCGTCGGGCGTTCTGGATGCGGCGGGTGTCGTTCCTCACGGGCGCTCCCCGAGGACGGCCTGCACGTACTGCACGGGGGACTCGAGCGACTGGGCAGCGCGGGTCGCGTAGCCGTAGAGCGGTCCGGCGACGACGGTCAGGGCCACCGAGCCGAGCACCGCGACGGTGGTCACGGCGACCATCATGCGCGGCAGGCGCACCTTCTCGCCGGTGTCGGCGGACGGACGGGAGGCTCCACCTGCGCTGGCAGCGTCGGTGACCGTCACCGAGCCTCCCGTCAGGACAGAGCCGTCGGTCTCCGAGATCGTGACCGGCGCCGGTTCCGGCGCGCGGAGTGTCTCGTGCGCCTCGGCGACGGCGGCGTGCGGGGCCGCGGGCTCGGCGGCGGGCTTCGGTCGCCAGAAGGCGGCGTCCCAGACGCGCATCAGCGCGTAGAGCGTCAGGAGGCTGGTGACGACCCCGGCGCCGATCGTCACGTACGCCAGGGGACTCCCGTCGATGGCGGCGGCGCGGAACAGGCCGAGCTTGCCGATGAAGCCGGAGAACGGCGGGATGCCCCCGAGGTTGAACGCGGGCACCAGGTAGAGCGCGGCCAGCAGGGGTGCGGCCTTGAGCAGCCCGCCGAGCGAGCGCGTGGACGTCGTCCCGCCGATGCGCTCCATCAGGCCCGAGACCAGGAACAGGGTGGTCTGCACGACGATGTGGTGCACCGTGTAGAACACCGCGGCGGCGGTGCCCGCGACGGAGCCCAGGCCGACGCCCATCACCATGAACCCGATGTGGCTGATGAGGGTGAACGACAGCAGGCGTTTCACGTCCGTCTGCGACACCGCGCCGAGCACACCGACCACCATCGTCAGGGTGGCCACGACGAGCAGCACCCCGTTCAGGTCGGGACTCGGGAAGATGATCGTCTCGAGCCGGATGATCGCGTAGATGCCGACCTTGGTCAGCAGGCCGGCGAACACCGCGGTGACCGGCGCCGGGGCGGTCGGGTACGAGTCGGGCAGCCAGAACGCCAGCGGGAACACGGCGGCCTTGATGCCGAAGCCGATCAGCAGCATCGTGTGCAGGAGCAGCTGCACGTGGTCGGGCAACCCCGCGACGCGTTCGCTGATCTGGGCGATGTTGACCGTGCCCGTGGCGCCGTAGACCAGGCCGATCGCGGAGAGGAAGATCGCCGACGCGATGAGGCTCGTCACGATGTACGTCGTGCCGGCGCGCACGCGCTGCTCGCTGCCGCCGAGGGTGATCAGCACGTAGCTGGCCACCAGGAGCATCTCGAACGCGACGTAGAGGTTGAAGAGGTCGCCCGCGATGAACGAGTCGAGCACGCCAGCGGCCAGCACGAGGTACGTCGGGTAGAAGATCGTGACCGGGGCCTCGCTGTCGTCCGCGGCCAGGCCCTGCCCGATCGAGAACAGCAGGACGATGAGCAGCACGCTCGCGGACACGGTCAGCAGCAGGGCGCTCAGGCGGTCCACGACGAGCGAGATGCCGTACGGGGCCTCCCACCCGCCGACCTGCACCACGATGGTGCCGTGCTGGTCGACGAGCACCATGAGCGTGGCGGCGACGGCCAGCGCGATGACGAGCACGGCGACGGTGATCGCACGTTGGATGCGCTGGTGCCGGAGCAGCCCGAGGGCGACGGCCGCGCCGAGCAGCGGGACGAGGACGAGGAGCGGGACGAGGAAGGTCATCGGGATCCCTCGCGCTCGTCGGACGGTGCTTCGTGGTGGCGCTCGTGGCCGTCGTCGGGCGTCACTCCGGCGTCCGGGTCGGTGTCGGTCTCGGTGTCGTCCTCGTCGGTCGACTCGCCCCGCGCGCGGCGGATGGCGACGTCGGCCTCGTCGACCTCGACCTCGTCCGCGCGGGACAGCGTCCACGAGCGGTGGATCAGGGCGAGCAGGAAGGCACTGACGGCGAAGGTGATCACGATCGCGGTGAGGGCGAAGGCCTGGGGGAGCGGGTCGGTGATGCCCTCGGCGGACTTCCCGATGGGCGGGTCGCCGGCGGCGCCGGACATCACGAGCAGCAGCAGGTTGAGCGCGTTCCCGAGGAGCAGGAACCCGAGCAGCATCCGCGTGAGCGAGCGTTCGAGCAGCAGGTAGACACCGCAGGCGAAGAGCACGGCCATCGCGATGACGAGGACGAGTGTGATGGTCATGCGGAGACCTCCTCGGGGTCGCGGTCGGCTTCGATGGTGTCGCGGGTGGACGTCCGGGAGTCCTCGAGGCGCTGGCGGTCGACCTCGGCGCCGAGGCTGCGCAGCACGTCGAGCACCAGGCCGACGACCACCAGGTACACGCCGATGTCGAAGAAGGTCGCCGTGACGAACTCGACGTGCCCGAGCACCGGGACCGTGGCCTCGAAGAACTCCGAGTACAGGGCTTCCTTGCCGAAGAACATCGGGACGATCGCCGTGACCGCGGCCGTCGCCACCCCGAGCCCCAGGAGTCGACCGGCCCGGACGGGAGCGGCGGCACCGAGTTCGGCGGGGCCCCCGGCCAGGTAGCGGGCCGCGAGCGCGATGCCCGCGACGAGGCCGCCCGCGAACCCGCCGCCCGCGGCGTTGTGCCCGGCGAACAGCAGGTACACGGACAGCACGATCAGGCCGTGGAACAGCAGGCGGACGACGACGTCGAGCAGGGCGCTCCGGCCGGTCGGCAGCGCGGCGCTCGTCGGCAGCCACGCGCGGGGCTCCCCGTCGCGGCGTTCGTCGGAGGACTCGGGCCGGTCGCGGAGGCGGGGCAGCGTGTCCTCGCGGGAGTTCACGAAGATCAGGCTCGCGACGCCGGTGGCCGCGGCGACGACGACCGTCAGCTCGCCGAGGGTGTCCCAGCCGCGCAGGTCGACGAGGGCGACGTTCACGACGTTCAGGCCGTGGCCGAACGAGCTCGTCAGCGCGGGCAGGTCCGGCCAGATCGGCGTCGCCGTGCGGGCCGAGGCGGCGACGATGACGACGATCGCCAGCGTCAGGCCGGCCAGTGCGGCGAACAGGGCGCGGAGCACCCGAAAGCGCGAGGGGTTCGCGGTGGCGATGCGCGGGGGGAGCCGACGGAGCACGAGCACGAAGGCGATGAGCGTGACGGTCTCGACGACCAGCTGGGTCAGTGCCAGGTCGACGGCGCCGTGCAGGACGAACAGCACGGACATGCCGTACCCGGTCACGCCGACCAGGACCGCCGCGGCGAACCGGGTCTTCGCGGTGACGACCGAGACGGCGGCGATCGCCATGACGATGACGACCGGCACCTGGCCCCACGAGTCCGCGAACCGGACGTGGAACTCCCACGGGCCGCCGAGCACCAGGTTGGCGAGGGCGCCGGCAACGAACACCGACAGGATGACCGTCAGGTAGTAGGGGAGCGAACCGCGCTGCACGAACGCGGTCAGACCGGTCGCACCGTGGTCGAGCCCGCGCATGATCCGCCGGTACGTGCCCGCGGCGCTCGGGGAACCGGCCAGGCGGTGCTGGACGGCCTCGACGCGGGTGCGGGCGAGGAAGAGGGCGACGCCGCCGAGGAGCGTCAGGGCGGAGATGCCGAGCGCGGGCTCCAGTCCGTGCCAGAGCGCCAGGTGCGGCACGGGCTCCCCGGAGCGTGACGCGGCCGCTGCCGCCGGCTCGATGCCGTGCGCGACGACCGGCGTGAGCAGCCCGAGTGCGAGCCCGGCGAGACCGAGGACCGACGGCACGACGCCGAGTCCGTGCAGCGCGTGCGGCTCGGTCTGCTCGACCCCGGGCTTGCGGCCGAAGGTGCCCCAGAGGAAGCGGAGCGAGTACGCGACGGTGAGGACCGAGCCGATCGTGACGCCGATGAGCGCCACCCACGCCCAGGCCGCACCGGGACCGTGCAGGGCCTCGATGAACCCGGTGAGCACGGCCTCCTTCGCGACGAAGCCGATCGTCGGGGGGATGCCGGCCATCGACACGAGGGCGAGCACCGCGACCGTCGCGAGCCACGGCATCCTCCGACCGAGCCCGCTCAGCCGGCCGAGCTCGCGAGTGCCGGTGACGTGGTCGACCGTGCCGACGACCAGGAACAGCGTGGACTTGAACGTGGCGTGCGCGACGAGCAGCGCGACCCCGCCGAGGGCGATCGCCGGCGTGCCCCAGCCGGCGGCGAGCACGAGGAACCCGAGCTGGGCGACGGTGCCGTACGCGAGCAGGAGCTTGAGGTCGGTCTGTCGGAGCGCCCGGTACCCGCCGACGAGCATGCCGAGCACGCCGAGCACCGTGATGGTCTCGCGCCAGCCCTCGAGCATCGCGAACGCCGGGGCGAGGCGGGCGACGAGGTAGATCCCGGCCTTCACCATCGCCGCGGCGTGCAGGTAGGCGCTGACCGGGGTCGGCGCGGCCATCGCGGCAGGCAGCCAGAAGTGGAACGGGACGATCGCGGACTTCGTCAGCGCCCCGAGGAGCACGAGCACGACGGCGACCGTGACGACGGTGCCCGACGGTGCCTGTTCGACGATCGCGGAGAGCTGCGTGGTGCCGGTGCGCACCGACAGGATCACCAGGCCCGCGAGCATCGCCAGGCCGCCGGCCGTGGTGACGACGAGGGCCTGCATCGCCGCAGCCCGGCTCGCCCGCTTGACCGAGTCGTGGCCGATGAGCAGGTACGAGAAGACGGTGGTGGCTTCCCACAGGATGAACAGCACGATGACGTCGTCGGCGATCACCAGGCCGTACATCGACCCGGCGAACGCCGTCAGGACGCCCGCGAACCGGCCGAGCCCCGGTTCCTTCGGGCCGAAGTACGACGCGCAGTAGACGAGCACGAGCGCACCGACGACCGACACCACGAGCGCGAGCACCCACGACAGGGCATCGACGCGCAGGGCGAGGGCGAGGTCGAGTTCCGGCACCCAGGTGAAGCGCTCGGTGACCCCGCCGTGCAGGGCGCGGTCCGTCTGCGTGACGGTGAGCACTGCCGCAGCGGCGGGTGCGAGGGCCGCGACGGTGAAGACCCGGCGACCGAGGAGCGGCGTGAGGGCCGGCACCAGCAGGGCGACGACGGCGAACGCGACGAGGACGGTGACCATGGGGCGCCTCCTCGGGGTCGGGCGTGACAGTCCGGCTCTGGGTGGCTCACAGGCTACCGAGAGCCGGATGCACAGAACCTGTGCGGCCGGACAGGATGCGCACGCCGTGGATCAGACTGCGAGCACCACTCTGCCCGCGACCCCTACCGCCCGTACGCCCGCGCGGGGATCTGCGTCGCGAGCTTGCCGCCCGACACGTCGAGCAGCGTCCCCGTGATGTACGACGACGCGTCGCTCGCCAGGAACACGAGCAGGTCGGCCACGTCGTCGGCCGTTTCCCACCGCCGGAGCGACAGGGTGTCGAGGAGCCGGTCCTGCGCCTCGGTCGGCATCGTCGCGAAGCCGTTCATGGCCGTCGGCACCATGCCCGGCGCGTACGCGTTCACGGTGATGCCCCACGGCCCGAGCTCCGACGCGAGCACCCGGGTGAAGGCCACGACGGCCGACTTCGACGCGGCGTAGGCGGCGCTCCCGACGCTCGGCACGATGGCCGCGAACGACGCCGCGTTGATGATCCGCCCCCGTCCCGCCGCCTGCATCACCGGTGCGACCGCCTGGCTCATCAGGAAGGTGCCACCGAGGTTGACGTCCATGCACCGCTGCCAGGCGTCCCACTGCAGGTCGGCGACGAGCCCGTCGACGTTGATGCCCGCGTTGTTCACGAGCACGTCGATCGTCCCGTGGGACTCCACGACCGACGCGATCGCCTGCCGCACGGACGCGGGATCGGCGACGTTGCACACGACGTGCTCCAGTGGGAAGTCCGGGTCGAACGCCAGGTCGAGGGCGACGACGCGGGCGTCCTCGGCGGCGAAGCGGTCGGCGAGGGTCCGGCCGATGCCGCGCGCCGCCCCGGTGATGAGGACCACGCGGTCGCGGAGGTCGAGGTGCATGGGGTGCTCCTTCTCGGCCGACGGCCATCGTCGACCTCCCCAGGCATACCATCGCGGCATGACGAGCAGCGGCACCGACGCGACCGGCACCGACGCGACCGGCAGGCACGCGACCGGCACGGACGCGACCGGCACGGCACGCGTCCTCTGGGTCACCGGCGGCGGCAGCGGCATGGGCGCCGCCGCGGCACGCACCGCCGCGGCGTCCGGCTGGACCGTCGTCCTCAGCGGCCGCCGGGTCGACCGGCTGGAGCAGGTCGCCGCCGAGGTCCGGTCCGCGGGCGGCATCGCCGACGTCCTGCCGCTCGACGCGAGCGACCCGGACGCCGTCACGGGTGCCGCCGCGACGATCACCGACCGGCACGGCCGCCTCGACGGGCTCGTGCTCGCCGCGGGGCTGAACACCCCGGCCCGACGCTGGGACGACCAGTCCATGGCCGACGTCCGCGCGGTCCTCGACACGAACCTCACCGCGGTGCTCTCGGTCGTCGATGCCGCCCTGCCGGCCCTCCGTGCGAGTGCGACGGGCGGGGTCGTGGTCGTCGTGTCCTCGTACGCCGGGTGGTCCTTCCAGCCAGGGGCGGGCGTCGCCTACTCGGCGTCGAAGACCGCGCTCGCCTCCGTCGTCCGCAGCCTGAACCAGCAGGAGGCGCCGCACGGCATCCGCGCCACCCACCTCTGCCCGGGCGACGTCGCCACGGACTTCCTCGACCAGCGCCCGCAGGTGCCGGACGCCGCGGCCCGCGCCGTCATGCTCACCCCGGAGGACATCGGGCGCACGATCGGCTTCGTGCTCGACGCCCCAGCGCACGTCCGCGTCGACGAGCTCGTGATCAGCCCGGTCGCGCAGCGCTGACGCCCCGACCGGCCACCTGACGACCGGCCACCTGACGGCCCGCCGGGTGTCTGCCGGACAGGTGCCGAGCCTCCCGTCCGTCCCCTGACCGCCCGCGTACCGTCCGCGACATGCGCACCCGGACCGCAGCACCCCTCGCATCGCTCGCCCTGCTCGTCCTGACGCTCGCCGGCTGTTCCGCCGGGCCCGACGCGGAGGACGACCGCTCCTCGCGGGGCAGCGCGACGGCGCCGTCGGCCCCGGACGACCTGGCGAACGGCGAGGTCGTCCCCACGGGAGCCGTGACCGACGTCGCGACCGACCTCGAGGCACCGTGGTCCGTCGTGCTCGTCGACGACACCCCGCTCGTGAGCCTCCGCGACTCCGGTGACGTGCTCGAACTCGCCGAGGACGGCACCCCGCGCACCGTCGGCACGGTCGACGGCATCCGGCACGGCGGCGAGGGCGGACTGCTCGGCCTGGCGGTGCACGACGACGACGAGCTCTACGTCTACTCGACCGGCGAGGACGGCAACCGCGTCGAGCGCTACCCGCTCACCGGGGACGTCGGCTCGTACGGGCTCGGCGACCCGACGACCGTGATCGACGACCTGCCCGCGAACAGCTTCCACAACGGCGGCCGGATCGCCTTCGGGCCCGACGACATGCTCTACGTGACCGTCGGCGACGCCGGTGACCGGTCCGAGGCGCAGGACCGGGACTCGCTCGCGGGGAAGATCCTGCGCGTCACGCCGACCGGCGACGTGCCGGACGACAACCCGTTCGACGGCTCCCCGGTGTGGTCCCTCGGGCACCGCAACGTGCAGGGACTCGGCTGGGCGGACGACGGCACGATGTTCGCGTCGGAGTTCGGGGAGAACACGTTCGACGAGCTCAACGTCATCGAGCCGGGCAGCGACTACGGCTGGCCCGAGGTCGAGGGGCGGGGCGGCACCGACCAGGGCTTCGTCGACCCGGTGCAGCAGTGGTCGACGGACGAGGCGAGCCCGAGCGGCCTGGCCGTCGTCGACGACACCGTCTTCATCGCCAACCTGCAGGGCCGGGTGCTCCGCTCGGTGCCCGTGTCCGACCCGTCGACCTCGCGCGAGTGGTTCGCGGACGACTACGGCCGGATCCGCACCGTGCTCGAGGGCCCCGACGACACGCTCTGGTTCGTCACGAACAACACCGACGGCCGCGGGTCACCGGGCGACGGCGACGACCGGGTCCTCTCCGTGGGCCTGTCCGACTGACGCGGGCGTACTGTCCGCAGCATGCCCGCTCTCACCGACACCTTCGCCCTGTCCAACGGACTCCACATCCCCCAGATCGGCTTCGGCACCTGGCAGATCCCGTCGGGGTCCGAGGCGTACGACGCCACCCGCGCCGCGCTCGACGCCGGGTACCGCCACATCGACACCGCGCTCGCCTACGGCAACGAGGCCAGCGTCGGCGAGGCCGTCCGCGACAGCGGCATCCCGCGCGACGAGGTCTTCATCACCACGAAGCTGCCGGCTGAGATCAAGACCGCGTCCGGCGCCCGCGAGGCCTTCGCGGAGTCGGCGGGCAACCTCGACCTCGGCGTCGTCGACCTGTACCTGATCCACGCGCCGTGGCCCTGGAGCGACATGGGCAGCGACCACCGCGCGGGCAACGTCGAGGTGTGGAAGGTCTTCGAGGAGCTCTACGACGCCGGCAAGACGAAGTCCATCGGCGTCTCGAACTTCGCCGTCCCGTACCTCGAGCACCTGCTCGGCCAGACGGACGTCGTGCCGCACGCCGACCAGATCCGCTGGTTCATCGGCAACACGCAGGACGACACGACCGCGTTCTGCGCCGAGCAGGACATCCTCGTCGAGGGCTACTCGCCGCTCGCGACCGGTGGCCTGCTGTCGAACACGGCCATCGCGGACATCGCCGCGAAGTACGACAAGACCGTCGCCCAGGTCGCGATCCGCTACCTGCTCGAGAAGGACGTGCTCCCGCTGCCGAAGTCGACCACGCCGTCGCGCATCGCCGAGAACGCCGACGTCGACTTCGTGCTGGCGTCCGAGGACGTCGCAGCGCTCGACGCCCTGCAGGACACGACCGACTGACGATGGTGTCGATCACCGACCTCGTCCCCGACCCGACCGCGCTCGCGCGCATCGCGACCGGCAGCACCTGGGCCGAGGGGCCGTGCTGGATCCCGGCGTCGCGGACGCTCCGCTGGTCGGACATCCCCGGCGACCGCATCCTGCAGTGGCACGCCGACACGGGCGCGGTCGACGCGTACGCCGAGGCCGTCGAGTTCACGAACGGCCGCACGCTCGACGCTGACGGCAGCGTCGTGCAGTGCTCGCACGGCAACCGCCGGGTCGAGCGCGACCGGGACGGCGTCGTGACCGCGATCGTCGACGGGTGGAACGGCGTCCGGCTGAACTCGCCGAACGACGTCGTCGTGACCCGCGACGGCACGATCTGGTTCACCGACCCCGCCTACGGCATCACGCAGCCGCGGGAGGGCCACCTCGGGGAGCGCGAGTACGGCGACCACTGGGTGTTCCGCTGCGCTGCCGACGGGTCGGACCTGCGGCCGGTCGTGCTCGACGTCGACGAGCCCAACGGCCTGGCGTTCGACCCGTCAGAGCGCGTGCTGTACCTGGCGAGCTCGGACGGGGAGCGCCCGGTCGTCCGCGCCTACGACGTCGACGGTGCCCGGGTGAAGAACGGCCGGGTGTTCGCGACGCTCGAGCCCGGGGAAGGGGTGCCCGACGGCATCCGCGTGGACGTCGACGGCAACGTCTGGTCGTCGTCCGGCCGCGGTGTCGTCGTGTTCGCGCCGGACGGGTCCCGCATCGGGGACGTGTCGGTGCCGGAGACGGTGTCGAACCTCTGCTTCGGCGGCGACGACGGCACGACGCTCTTCCTGACCGCGACGACCTCGGTGTACCGCATCGCCACGACAGCGCGAGACGCCGCCGCTCGCTGACGGCGGGCCCACTGACGACGGGCCCGCGCTGACGTATCCTGACTCGGCCATGCAGTGCGACTACTTCGACCGCGGGGTGTGCCACTCGTGCACGCTCATGGGGCAGCCGTACGCCGACCAGGTCCTCGACAAGGAACTCCGCACCCGCGAGCTCCTCCACGACGCGGTCGAGGCCGCGGGCGGACCCGGCTCCGTCGCCTGGTCCCCGGCGATCACCAGCCCCGAGTCCGCCTACCGCAACCGCGCGAAGATGGTCGTCGGGGGATCGGTCGAGCACCCCACGATCGGCATCCTCGACCACCGGCAGCGCGGGGTCGACATCCGGCACTGCGGGATCTGCACGCCAGGGATCCAGCGGGCGCTCCCGGTCCTCGCCGACTTCGTCACGTCCGCCGGGCTGATCCCGTACGACGTCGTGGCCCGCCGCGGCGAGCTGAAGTACGTGCTCGTCACCGAGTCGCCCGACGGCGAGCTCATGGTGCGGTTCGTGCTCCGCTCCGAGGGCCAGCTCACCCGCCTGCGCTCCCGGCTCGGCGACCTGCTCCTGGCGCTGCCGACCGCCGTCGTCGTGACCGCGAACCTGCTGCCCGAGCACAAGGCCGTCACCGAGGGCGAGCGCGAGGTCGTCCTCACCGAGCAGGAGACCCTGCCGATGCGCCTGGGCTCCGTGACGATGCACCTCCGTCCGCAGAGCTTCTTCCAGACGAACACGACCGTCGCCACTGCCCTCTACGCCCAGGCGTCGGCGTGGATCGACGAGGTGGACCCGGCCTCGATGTGGGACCTCTACTGCGGCGTCGGCGGGTTCGCCCTGCACGCCGCCCGTCCTGGTCGTGCCGTGACGGGGATCGAGACGAGCGCCGAGGCCATCCGCTCCGCCAAGCAGTCCGCCCGCGAGGCCGGCCTCGTCGACGTCCGGTTCGCAGCCGACGACGCGACCGAGCACGCGCTGCGGTCGCGTCCCGAGCAGACCCCGGAACTCGTGGTCGTCAACCCACCGCGGCGGGGCATCGGCGCGGCCCACGCCGACTGGCTCGAGGCCTCCGACGTCCGGTACGTCGTCTACTCGAGCTGCAACCCGGTGACGCTGGCGAAGGACCTGGCGCGGATGCCGTCGCTGCGGCTGCGCCGCGCGCGCGTCCTGGACATGTTCCCCCAGACCGGTCACCTCGAAGCCGTGACCCTCCTGACGCGCGTCTGACCGCTCGCTGACCGCGCCCTGGTGGCGACCCCGGTACGGCCTGGAGGCCCGTGGCGCCGCCGCCACGCGCCTCCAGTGCGCCTGGGGGCCACCGGGTGGCATTGCCAGGGAACTCGCATGATGGCGTACCCCGCCCCGCGCGATCGGCGCGCGCATGGGGATCGACGCTTACAGGAAATCGGCGGAGTGCGCATCCACCCGGGGTGGAACGCTTGGTCTCAGTTTGATAACGGCAGGGATCTTCCTATGGTTGCCGACCGTGACACCGGCGCGTACCACTGCCCCCGGTGACACCTCAACAGACCGCGATCGGTCGGGGTGGGCAGTGGGTGTCGTGATCCGACGAGCGGCCCCGGTGGAGCAACAGATGAAGAAGCAAACCCGTACCCGCGCCGTCCTCGGTGGTCTCGCCTTCGCTGGGATCGCTGCGGCGGGCGTCGGGCTCTCGGCCCCCGCGAACGCCGCTGCCGGTTCCACATGGGACGCCCTCGCCCAGTGCGAGTCCGGTGGCAACTGGGCCATCAACACCGGCAACGGCTACTCCGGCGGTCTGCAGTTCACGCAGGGCACCTGGGCCGCGAACGGCGGCGTCGGCAGCCCGGCGAGCGCCAGCCGCGAGACGCAGATCGCCGTCGCGGAGCACGTCCTCGCGTCGCAGGGCTGGGGCGCATGGCCCGCATGCTCGGCGAAGCTCGGGCTGAGCGGCACCACCGGTGCTTCGCCGGCGGCCATCCCGCAGCAGGCGGCTCCCGCGCCGGCTCCTGCTGCTGCCGCCCCGGCCGCACCGGCAGCCACGGCTCCGGCGCCCGCGAAGCAGGTCGCCCCGAAGGCGACCGCGCCGGCACCGACGGCTGCTCCGGCTGGCCCGTCGAAGCCCGCCGCGGTGAAGACCAGTGGCAAGACCTACACGGTGGCGTCGGGCGACACGCTCGACACCATCGCGACG
Source organism: Curtobacterium sp. VKM Ac-2865 (assembly GCF_015350905.1). Taxonomy (GTDB): domain Bacteria; phylum Actinomycetota; class Actinomycetes; order Actinomycetales; family Microbacteriaceae; genus Curtobacterium. The sequence goes on from NZ_JADKRZ010000006.1 coordinate 248,635, forward strand.
AAGCTCGGTGTCGACGGTGGCTGGATGCAGCTCTGGGCCGCCAACACGACGACGATCAACGACGCGAACCTGATCTACGCGGGGCAGACCCTGCAGCTCCCGGCCTGATCCCGGTCGATCGACCATGACGAACGCCCCACGACTCCTGTGAGTCGTGGGGCGTTCGTCGTCCGCTCGGTCAGTCGTGCGGGTTGCTCGCGAGCCAGCGTTCGAGGTCGTCGGACCGCAGCGACGCGCTCAGCGACTGCACGGCGCCGGTGTTGACGGTGACGTAGGACTGGCCGTCGGGCGAGGTCCCGCCGCCGGCGGTCGGCATCGTGAACGTGTGGAGGTCGTCGGCGCGGACGTCGCGCAGGGACCAGCCGAGGTCGACCAGCGTGCGGAACGTCAGGCCGGGGTCGACTGCCAGGTACTTGCTCGTCGCGCTGACGAAGTCCTGGATCCGCCCCGGGTTCGTCGCGGTGTCCTTCGACAGGAGCCCGTCGACGATGCCGCGCATGAACGCCTGCTGGTTGCGCACCCGGGTGTGGTCGGCATCTGCGAAGGCGTACCGCGTCCGGACGAACGCCAGTGCCTGTTCGCCGTCGAGGTGGTTCGGGCCGGCGACGATCTGGTGCGCGTCCGGTCCGCGGGTCGTGAAGGCCTGCGGGGAGTCGACGGTGACGCCCCCGAGCGCGTCCGTCATCCCCCGGAACCCGGCGAAGTCGATCTCGGCGACGTGGTCGATCCGGATGTCGAGGAGCTGCTCGACGGTCTGCACCGTGAGGGGGATCCCGCCCCAGGAGTAGGCGGCGTTGATCTTCGCCGTGCCGTGGCCGGGGACGTCGACCCACGAGTCGCGCATGATCGACATCAGGTACACGGCCTTCCGGTCCGCCGGCACGTGGGCGAGCATCAGCGTGTCGGAGCGACCGCCCTGCGCCCCGTCGTCGTCCGCTCCGGAACCCGCGCGGGAGTCGGACCCGATGAGCAGGACGTTCTCCGCGCCCGCGGTGGCGGCCGGGCGCGCGCCGCCGGGGAAGGCGTCGGTGATGGTCTCGGTCTCGCGGTCGTAGCTCCTGGCGAGGCCGCCGATGAAGAGGCTCGCGACGACGGCGATCACGCCCGCGATCCCGACGAGGGACCCGACCGTGGCGACGAGCGCGACGAGGAACGGACGGCGACGGCGGGCAGGTCGTGCGGAACGGCGGCCGGACATGCGGACTCCTGGGTTCGGGCCGGCCCTGGCGCCGACTCAGTCCAGTCTATCGCATGTGGTATTTCAACGGTGATGTGGTCAGGACCTGTGGAGGATCCGCCCGAGTGCTTCTCGGAGCTGCGGGTCGTCGGGCAGGACCTCGCGTTCGATGTGCCTGGCGGTGTCCCACATCGCGCGGCCGTGGTCCGTCACCGTCACCACCCGACGACGCCGGTCGTCCGGGTGCTCGGTGCGCTCGACCATCCCGTCGCGCTCGAGCCGTTCCAGGGTGCGCGACATCGTCTGGGGCTGGACCCGCGCTGCACGGGCGAGGGTGTCGGCGCCGGTGGGGCCGGTCCGGATCAGGATGTCGATCGCGATCAGCGCCGCGTGCTGCAGGCCGATCGCCCGGAGTCGTTCGTCCCAGTCCCGTTCGACCGACCGCGCTGCCGCGGCGAGCAGCCGCCCGAGGGGCCACTCGGCGGGGGCGTCGTCCATGGGGGGAGTCTACGGTCGCGCGGTCGGTGTTCCGGGCCGTCCCTCAAGTAGTCAGCATGCTGACGATCCGTGTACGCTCACCGACGTGTCCCGCTTCCTCCGCATCGTGGTCCCCGCAGTCGTGATCGTCGTCTGGCTCGTCGTGGCCGCGATCGGCGGCCCCTTCTTCGGCCGCGTCTCCGAGGTCTCCACGAACGACCAGACCTCGTTCCTGCCGGCATCGGCGGACGCGACGGCGGTGCAGGAACGCGCCGCGGCCTTCCGCGACGAGACCGGAGCCCCCGCGGTCATCGTGCTCGAGCGCGACGGCGGGCTGCGGGACGGTGACTCCGCCGCCGCGACGACCCTGGTCGACCGCCTCGCCGACCGCTCCGACGTCGACGCGGTCAGCCCACCGATCCCGAGCAGGGACGGGGACGCCGTCGAGATCGTCGCGACGCTGACGAGCGCGGCCGACACGGGGACCGCGGTCACGGCGATCCGGACCACCGTGGACGACGCGCTGCCCGACGGCCTGCGCGGGTACGTGACCGGTCCTGCCGTTTTCACCGCCGACCTCACCGAGGCCTTCGCCGGCATCGACGGCATCCTGCTCGGCGTCGCACTGGCCGCCGTGTTCGTGATCCTGGTCGTCGTCTACCGCTCACCGCTCCTGCCCTTCCTGGTGCTCGGGACGGCGACGTTCGCCCTGACCGCGTCGATCCTCGTCGTGTGGGCGCTCGCGAAGGCCGACGTCGTCACGGTCAACGGGCAGGTGCAGGGCATCCTGTCGATCCTCGTCATCGGCGCTGCGACGGACTACGCGCTCCTCTACACGTCCCGGTACCGGGAGGCCCTCCGCGACCACAGCACCGGGTGGGACGCGACGAAGGCAGCGCTCCGCGGCAGCCTCGAGCCGGTCCTGGCGTCCGGCGGCACCGTCATCGTGGGTGTGCTCTGCCTGCTGCTGTCCGACCTCAACTCGAACAAGGCGCTCGGACCGGTCGCCGCGATCGGCGTCGCCTTCAGCGTGCTCGCCGCACTGACGCTGCTGCCGGCGCTCCTGCTCGTGTTCCGCCGGGCCGCGTTCTGGCCGCTCCGACCGGCGTACGGCAGCGAGCACCCCGTCGTCACCGGGCCCGACGCCCGCGGGCTCTGGGCTCGGGTCGGCCGCCTCGTCGCACGACGCTCGCGGGTCGTGTGGGTCGTCTGCACGGTCGGGCTGTTGGTGATGGGGGCCGGCCTGATCGGACTCCGGGCCGACGGGGTCCCGCAGAGCGACCTGGTGATCGGGCAGTCCCAGGCGCGCGACGGTCAGGCCGTGCTCGCGGACCACTTCCCCGCGGGGTCCGGCAGCCCGGCGCAGGTGCTCGGCGACGCGGACCGGCTCGACGCGCTCGCCACGGCCGTCGCGGGCGTGCGCGGGGTCGACGACGTGGTCGCGGTCGCGAAGGACTCGCCGACGGGCACGGTGCCGGTGGGCGACGGGGCCCAGGGGACCCAGGGCGCCGGGGTGCCGGGTGCCGATGCCCGGCCGACGGTGTCCGACGGGCAGGTGCTCCTGCAGGCGACGCTGTCGGACGCAGCGGACTCCCCGGCCGCCGAGCAGACCGTCCGCGACCTCCGCACCGAGGTCGAACGGGCGGACCCGGGAGCGCTCGTCGGGGGCGTGACGGCGACGGCGATCGACACGAACGACACCGGCATCCGTGACCGTACGTTGATCATCCCCGTCGTCCTGGTCGTGATCCTGCTCATCCTGATGCTGCTGCTCCGGAGCGTGGTGGCCCCGCTCGTGCTCATCGGCAGCGTGATCGTGTCCTTCGCCGCGGCGCTCGGGGTCGGCGCGCTCGTGTTCGACCACGTCTTCCACTTCCCGGGGGCCGACCCGGCCGTGCCGCTGTACTCGTTCGTCTTCCTGGTGGCGCTCGGGGTGGACTACAACATCTTCCTCATGACCCGGGTCCGCGAGGAGTCCCTGCGCGTCGGCCCGCGGGAAGGCGTCCTGCGGGGGCTCGGCGTCACCGGCGGTGTCATCACCTCGGCCGGGGTGGTGCTCGCCGCCACCTTCGCCGCCCTCGGGGTGATCCCGATCCTGTTCCTCGTGCAGATCGCGTTCGTGGTCGCGTTCGGCGTCCTGCTCGACACCGTGGTGGTCCGGTCGCTGCTCGTGCCGGCGATCGTCCACGACCTCGGTCGGCACGCGTGGTGGCCATCGCGCCTCTCGCGCCGACCGGGTGACATGTGACACGCTGAGACCATGCCAGTTCCCTCGACGCAGCCAGCAGCCGAGCGCAAGCTCCTCCGAGACACCGTGCAGGACAAGATCCGCGACGCGATCATGGACGGCACGCTCGAGCCGGGGGAGCGGCTCAACGACGACGACCTGATCGCCTGGCTCGGCGTCTCCCGCACCCCCATCCGCGAAGCACTCGCCGAGCTGGCACGCGCCGGGTTGATCGAGATGGCGCCGAACCGCTACACCCGGGTCGCAGCACCCACCTCCGCCGAGCTGCTCGACGCCTACCGGACGCTCGGCGTCATCTACGGCGGTGTGGTCCGCCTGGCGGTGCCGCGCTTCACCGACTCCGAGCGGAAGAAGATCGTCGGGATGCTCGACGACGTGACCACGCGGATCAGCAGGGACGAGATCGGCGCGGTCGCCCAGAACGGCACGGACATCTACGCGATGTGGGCCGACGCCTGCGGCAACCCGTCGCTCGCGCAGCTCTGCCGGTCCACGACGGACGGGCTCGCGTTCAAGCTGCGCGTGCCCGAGCTCGCCGACCTGGTGCCGGCCGAGGTCATCCTGCCTGAGCTGGCGAAGCTCAAGGCCGCGGTGAGCGCGAAGGACCCGATCGCAGCGGAGCTCGCCATGGAGGCCGTGCACCTGCTCCCGACGCGCGGCTGACCGACCCGACGCCGGACCCGCGCCTGAGTGGTTCGCAGGCGGATCCCACACTCGTCGCACGGTCACCGGTTATCGTGCTGCAGTGACGAGCGAACCCCGAGAGACGACCGTGCGCCGCCGTGGTGGCGCCGTGCCGCCCCGCCACGGCCGCCAGAAGCGTGGCGCAGGAGTGGTCTTCCCCGCCGTCGCAGGCGTGCTGACCATGGCGCTGCTGCTCAGCGGCGGGTACGCGGCGTACGCCTACAACCGCCTGTCGGGCGGCGTGACCCGGATCGACGCGATCGCCGGCAACACGCCTGCCAAGGACGACGTGGACGGCACCGCGCAGAACATCCTGCTCGTCGGCGACGACCACCGTCCCGACAACGCGACGCCCGAGCAGATGGCGGAGCTCAGCACGGAGTCGGACGGCGGTGCGACCAACACCGACACGATGATCGTCCTGCACATCAACGCCGACGGCACGCAGGCGACGATGATGTCCTTCCCGCGGGACTCGTGGGTCGACATCCCGGGCGTTGGCAAGGGCAAGCTCAACAGCGCGTTCCACTACGGCACGCTCAACGGCGGCGGCGACACCGGCGGGGCGAAGCTGCTCATCCAGACGATCCAGGACCTCAGCGGCCTGACCATCGACCACTACGTCCGGGTCTCGCTGCTCGGCTTCTACCAGGTGGTCAAGGAACTCGGCCCGGTACAGGTCTGCCTGAACCAGGCGGCGAAGGACAAGGACTCCGGCGTCGACCTGCCAGCGGGTCTGTCCACGCTCGACGCCAAGCAGGCACTGTCCTTCGTCCGGCAGCGCAAGGGCCTGCCGAACGGCGACCTCGACCGCAGCGTCCGTCAGCAGTACTTCCTGTCCCAGGAGGCCCGCAAGGTCCTCTCCGCCGGCACCCTGCTCAACCCGGTGAAGATGGGGAACATCCTCGGTGCCGTCGGGGGCTCCATCCAGACGGACACCGACCTCATCTCGCTGGCGTCGCAGCTGCGGAACCTGCGGCCGGCGAACATCCAGTCCGCCACGATCCCGACCCTCGGCACCCCGACCATCTACCCGAACGGCTACGCCGTCTCCATCGTCGAGGTGGACACCGTCGGGCTCCCCGCGTTCGTGCAGGGCCTCGTCGGTGAGCCGGAGGCCTACACCAAGGCGGCCGCCGCGCAGCCCGCGTCCACGACGGTCACCGTGCTGAACGGCAGCGGGACCACCGGTGCGGCCACGAACGCCGGCGGCGTGCTGAGCGCGCGCGGCTTCCAGGTCGGGGCCCCGGGCTCGTCGGACACCACGAAGACGACCCTGGTGCGGTACCCGGCGGGCATGGAGGCCCAGGCGAAGGCCGTCGCCGCGGTGGTGCCCGGGGCGGTCGCCGTGCGCTCCACGACGGTCACCGGCGTCCAGCTCGTCCTCGGCACGGACGGCAAGACCGTGCAGCCGGTCGCCGCGGCACCGGCTCCCGCAGCCAGTGCGGCGCCCGATGCCGAGCCGGCTCCCGCCCAGTCGGAGTCCTCCGAGCCCGCTCCGTCGTCGACCGACGTCAAGAGCTACGGCAAGGACGGCGTCTGCATCAACTGACGGGTACGGTCGACGGGTGGACACCGCAGGCCGCCCGATCACCCTGATGACCTACAACGTGAAGAACCCCGACCCGGCGCGGAACTGGCCGGCCCGGGTCCCCGTGGTGCTGGACGTGATCCGGCGCAACGACCCCGACCTGCTGTGCGTGCAGGAGGCCTTCGACCACCAGATGGACGACCTGCGGCAGGGACTGCCCGGGTACACCGCCATCGGGCAAGGCCGCGAGGGCGGCACGGGCGGTGAGCACGCGGCCGTCTTCTTCCGCACGAGCCGGTTCCGCCCGGACGAGGACGGCTCCTTCTGGCTCTCCGACACCCCGGACGAGCCGGCGTCGAACACCTGGGGCAGCGTCTACCCGCGCATCGCCAACCACGTGCGCTTCCTCGACGCCGAGGGGCCGACGTTCACGCTCCTGACCACGCACCTCGACCACGAGCCGAACCAGCACGGCGACGAGGTCCGCGGCCGCAGCGCCGCCCTCATCGTCGAACGTCTGGCCGGGGTGAACGGCCCCGTCGTCGTCGCGGGGGACTGCAACGAGCCCGCCGGGACGGGGACCGCGTCACGCGTGTTCGCCGACGCCGGGTACTCGGACGCCTGGACGGTGGCGGGCGACCCCGACGACCGGACGGCGACCTACAACGACTGGGAGCCGCCGGTGGACTCCGGGGAGCGCATCGACTGGGTCCTGACGAAGGACGTCGCCGGCGTGGACCGGGTGCGCATCGACCACGACGGGCCGGAGACCTGGTTCGCGAGCGACCACTTCCCGGTCATCGCGACCCTGCGCATGTGACCCACGGTCGGGCCTGACGGCCTGCGCCTGACGGCCCGCGCCCCTCGGCCTGCGCCGAGCGGCAGTGGGCTCAGCAGCCCCGCGTCGCGTGCACGGGCATCGGCGAGCCGATCACCGTGACCGTCGTGCCGTCGGTGAGTGCCGAGACACCGTTCGTGCCGGCACCGCGGCGGTCGGAGTGCCAGCCCTCCTCGAGCAGGACCTGCCAGGCCTCGGCGTCGTCGGAGCCGAGTGACTCGCGGGCGTCGGCGTCGGTGTCGTGGATCCGGTCCTCGGCGTCGTCGCCGACCTGGACGCCGTGCGGGCCACGGAGCTCCACGAGGTCGCCAGCGCGGGTGCGGACCTCGTCGCGGAGGACCCGGACCTCCACCGAGTTGCCGAGCGGTGACGGCGTGGCCAGTGCGGCGACGCGGACGGCACCGCCCCACGTGGAGGTCGTGCTGGCCGGGAAGCAGCGGCCACCGTCGCCCTCGGCGGTCTGGGAGCGGGACGGTGTGCCGAGCAGCCGCGTGAGCAGCCGGACCGTCGTGCCGGCGTCTCGCATCGAGGCGACCGCGACGGTCCGGCGGCCGTCACGGAGCGTGATCGCCTCGGCGTCGAGCTCGATGGCGTCCACCCGCTTGAGACGGCTGCTGGGGACCCACGTGGCGCTCGGCGACGGCGTGAGCTCGGCGGCGGCAGCACGGTCGTCGGGGGCGGACACCCGTGCGAGGTCGGCCGACGTCACGCCCGCCACGAGGGCGAGCGCGGCGGTGCCGAGCACGAGCAGGGTCCGAGGAGTCACCCGTCGACGGTACGACCAGGGCGACGACTGCGCGACGGGTGTTACCGAATCGGAGCCGGGCCGTCACCGGACCGTGACCTTCGTGGCGGAGGCGGGACGAGCCTCCCGACCGCTCGTGAAGTGGCTCTTCCTGGACTGGACAGGTCTTGTACATGTACCGTTGTCCCCATGCCCGTCTCATCGAAGCGACGCCTCGTCGCCGACGCCCTGCGCGACGCGATCGGCACCGGTCAGTACGGCCCCGGTGAGCGGTTGCCGGGTGAGCACGAGCTGGCCGAGCGGTTCTCGGTCAGCCGAGGCACCGTCCGCGCGGCGCTCGCCGACCTGGCCGACGACGAGTACATCGCCACCCACGGCGGCATCGGGTCGGTCGTGACCTTCGACGGCGCAGCCCTCGACCCGCGTGCCGGCTGGGCGCGGTCCATCGCCGGCAGCGGCGCCGAGGTGCGGGCCGTCACGCTCCGGATCGAGCGGGTCGTCGACCCGGAGCTCGCCAGCGTCGTCGGAGCCGACCCCGAGCTGGTCGCGGTCGACCGCGTGCGGTCGGTCGTCGACGGTCCGGCGGTCTCCTACGAGCGGAGCCTGGTCCCACGCGTCGGCCGACTGGACCGAGCCGTCGAGGACGGCCTGGTCGACGGGTCCCTCAGCGCCACGATCGCCGCCGCCGGCCTCGTCCCCGCCCGCGCCGAGCAGTGGATCGACGTCCGTCCGCTCGACGAGTCCGAGGCCCTCGTGCTGGGTCGCGACGCCGGCACGCCCTTCCTGCACAGCCGACGGGTGTCGAGGTCGGCCGGGGGCGCGTTCGTCGAGGCCGTCGACAGCCTGCTCGACCCCGACCGGTTCCGGATCCACATGCGGTTCGGCCAGCCGTCCGCAGCCCCGAAGACACGACAGGACACCACCCGATGACCCCCCACGACCACGCGCTCGCCGCCTTCCAGGGCCTCGCGATCGGCGACGCCCTCGGCATGCCCACGCAGTCGATGTCCCTCGCCGAGATCCGCGCCGACCACGGGCGCATCACGGGCTTCGTCGACGCCGGCCCCCGGCAGCGGATCGCGCACGGCATGCCCGCCGCGAGCGTGACCGACGACACCGAGCAGGCGGTCCTCGTCGCCCGGCTGCTCGTCGAGGGCGGCGGGCGGCTCGACCCGACGCGGTTCGCCGAGGCGCTGATCGCCTGGGAGCGGGAGATGGCGGCGAAGGGGTCCCTCGACCTGCTCGGCCCCAGCACGAAGACGGCCGTGCAGCGCATCCTCGACGGCGTCCCCGTGGCCGAGGCCGGCTCCACCGGGACCACGAACGGCGCCGCCATGCGGATCACCCCGGTCGGGATCACCACGCGAGCCGACGACCTCGAGGCCCTGGTCGACGCCGTGCAGGACGCCTGCCGGGTCACGCACGACACCGGGCTCGGCATCGCCGGTGCCGCCGCGGTCGCCGCCGCGGTGAGCGCCGGGATCGACGGCGCGACCCGGGCAGAGGCCCTCGACGTCGCGGTCGCCGCCGCACGGATCGGGGAGCGCCGTGGCCACTGGGTCGCCGGTGCCTCGATCGCGGCGAAGACGAGCTGGGCGCGCGGGTTCCTGCCGACGATCCCGGCCGACGAGCGCATCGGCACCGTGGACGGCGTCATCGGCACCAGCGTGGCGAGCCAGGAGTCCGTCGTGGCGGCGCTCGCGCTCGTGTCGCTCGACCTCGACCCGTGGGAGACGCTCTGCACCGCCGCCAGCCTGGGCGGCGACACGGACACGATCGCGGCGATGGCCGGTGCGGTGCTCGGCGCCGTGCACGGACCGTCCGCGTGGCCGGACGGCGCGCCCGACCAGGTCGAGCGTGTCAACGACCTGCGCTTCGCCGACGTCGTGACGCCGCTCCTCGCGCTGCGCCCCACCGCGTAGCCCCGAAGCCCCCAGAGCCCCCAGCCCACCCCCCCAAGCCCCCGGTCGGTGGCGTCCCCCCAACGCCATCGACCGGGTCCCTACCCCCTCGCAAGCCCTTCCGACGACGTAAGAGGAATGATGTCCGACACCGCTCCCCCCTCCAGCGGGACGCTCACCAGCATCGAACAGCGCGGGATCGAGCCCGTCCCCGCCGCCGAACGCACCGGGAACGCCGGCGCGCTGTTCTGGGTCTGGTTCGCCGCGAACATCTCGATCCTCGGGCTGCCGCTCGGGGCGACCCTGGTGGCCTTCCAGCACCTGAACATCTGGCAGGCGCTGCTCGTCGCCGTGATCGGTGCCGCCGGGTCGTTCGCCGTCGTCGGCGTGATCTCGGTCGCGGGTCGTCGCGGCGGTGCGCCCGGGCTGACCCTGAGCCGCGCGGTCTTCGGCGTGCGCGGGAACATCGGCCCGACGTTCGTCTCGCTGCTCTCGCGCCTCGGCTGGGAGACGGTGAACACGACGACGGCCGCGTTCGTGCTGCTGTCGCTCTTCACGATCCTGTTCGGCACGGACGGCGACGCCAAGCACGCCCCGCTGCTGACGATCGCCGCGATCCTGGTGTTCGTCGTCGCCACCGTGCTCATCTCCGGCCTCGGCCACGCGTTCATCGTCGCCGTGCAGAAGTGGGCGACGTGGGTGTTCGGCGCGCTGAACCTGTTCGTCGCCGTGTTCCTGGTGCTCCGCGTCGACTGGCAGGTCGTCGGCAGCGCCCCCGCCGGGCCGTTCGCCGCGATGGCGATCGGCATCGGCACGATCGCCGCCGGCACCGGCATCGGCTGGGCCACCGCGGGCGCGGACATCGCCCGGTACTCCAAGCGCAGCGTCCGTGCGTCGAAGCTCGTCGCCGCGAGCGCCGCCGGCGCCGGCATCCCGCTCGTGCTGCTCGTCGGGCTCGGCGCACTCGTGTCCGCCGGCGACCCGACGCTCGCCCAGGCCGGCGACCCGGTGGCCGCGATCCGCGACCTGCTGCCCGGCTGGATGGCCGTGCCGTACCTGATCGCCGCGTTCGGTGGCCTCCTGCTCTCCAACCACCTGTCCGTGTACTCGGCGAGCCTCACCACGCTGACCCTCGGCATCAAGGTGCCCCGGGTGTGGGCCGTGGCCGTCGACGTCGTCGTGACCACGCTCGGCGCCATGTACTTCATGCTCGTCGCCGACGGCTTCTACGCACCGTTCATCACGTTCATCTCGGTGCTGGCCGTCCCGATCACCGCCTGGCTCGGCGTCTTCATCGCCGACATCGTCCGGCGCACCTGGTACGACCCCGAGGCCCTGCTCGACCTCCGTGCAGGCGGCCGGTACTGGTACTCCGGCGGCATCGCCTGGCGTGCCGTCATCGCCTGGGCCGTCGCGATCGTCGTCGGGTTCCTGTTCACGAACGTACAGGTCGGCGACGCGGACCCGGTCTTCGTGGGGGCGTTCTCCGCCACGTGGATCGGTGCGAACGGCCTCGGCTGGATCGTCACGTTCATCGTCGCCGCCGCGATCTACGCATTCAGCGGTGGCCCGAAGGGCGTCCTGCACGAGCCCGCGGACGAGTCCGCGCCGATGCCGGTCCGCGAGCACGCCTGATGCCCCGGCTCGTCTCGGTCGGCAACGTGATCGTCGACATCGTGATGCGGATCGGCACCCTGCCCGAGCCGGGCGGCGACGTCATCGCGTCGTCGTCGGACATCACCGCCGGCGGTGGGCTCAACACGATGGTCGCCGCGCGCCGGGACGGCATGCAGGTCGTCTTCGCCGGCCAGTACGGCACCGGCCCGTTCGGCGACGTCGTCCGCCGCGCCCTCGTCGACGCCGACGTCGAGGTCCTGCAACCGGGCCTCGACGACGTCGACAGCGGGTACTGCGTCGCGCTCGTGGACGCCTCCACCGAGCGCACCTTCGTCACGAGCGTCGGCGCCGAGGGCCGGCTCGGTGCCGAGGAGCTCGCCCGCGTCACGCTCCGCGACGACGACACGCTGTTCGTCTCCGGCTACGGCATGGCACACCCCGTGAACGGGCGCGCGATCGCGGACTGGCTCGGGTCCGTCCCTGCCTCGGTGCGCGTGGTCTTCGACCCGTCGCCGCTCGTCGACACGCTGGACCCGGCGGTGCTCGGCCCCGTCACGGCGCGTGCGGACGTGCTGTCCACGAACGCCCGGGAGGCTCGGCTGCTGTCCCCGGGGTCGGCCGACCTCCGACAGGCGGTCACCGCCATCGCCGCTGGAGCACCAGGGACGGTGCTGGTGCGCGACGGCGGTGCCGGGTGCTGGGTGGCCGACCGCTCGCTGCCCGACGGGCCCGTCCTCATGCCGGGGTTCCCGGTGACGGCCGTCGACACGAACGGTGCCGGGGACGCGCACAGTGGCGTGCTCGTCGCCGCGCTCGCCCGTGGCGAAGGGATCCTCGGCGCGGTCCGGCGCGCGAACGCGGCCGCGGCGATCGCGGTCACGCGGTCAGGGCCGGCGACGGCGCCCACCCGCACCGAGACCGACGCGTTCCTGGCCCCGCACCGGACAGAGGCCGAACGCCGGGGGTGACCAGGGCCTCCCGTGCGTGACCGCTGCTCGACGCGTCAGCGACCGGGCAGGGTGGCGAGCGACTGCGACCGCTGTTCGAGCAGTCCGGCGTACGTGCCGTCGCGCTCGGCCCAGCGCAGTGCCTGTGCGCGCTCGACGACGACCTCGTGCGGCGTCGGTGTCTGCGTGAGCAGCCCGACGGCCTCGTCGAGGTAGGCGTCGAGCGGCAGGGCGTTCGGGTTCACCTGCTCCTGACCGGCGGTGGCGACCGCCGGTGGGACGAGCTCGGTGACGCCGACGCCCGTGCCGGCGAGCTGGGCGCGGAGGGCCTCGCTGTAGGCGTGGACCGCGGCCTTCGAGGCACCGTAGGACGCCATGAGCGGGAACGGCATGAACGCGATGCCGGAGGTCACGGTCATGAAGTCCCCGTGGCCCTGCGCGACGAGGTGCGGGGTGAAGGCGTCGAGCACGCGGATCGTGCCGAGCAGGTTGACGTCGATCGTGGTCGCCGTGGACGCGGAGTGCGCCGGGTCGCGGAGGTCCTCGAGCAGCATCACGCCGGACATCGTCACGACGAGGTCGAGGTCGGGGTGCGCCGCCAGCACCTCGTCGCGAGCACGGAGGACCGACTCCGGGTCGGTGACGTCGACGGAGACGGTCTCGAGGTCGTCGACCCGGCTGGTGTCGCGGCCACCGACGACGACGGTGGAGCGGGCGTCGGCGAACCGGCCTGCGAGTCCGCGGCCGATGCCGGACGTGCCGCCGACGATCAGGACGGTGCGGTCGTGGATGTCCATGGTGGTGTGCTCCTCTGGTGGGTGGTCCCGTGTGGTGGGTGCTCCTGTGGTGGGACGAGACGATGCTGCGCGCGTCAGCACGAGCGCGGGAGGTCCCCCGTGGTCCAGGGGAGTGACAGGGCACCCCTGGCATCCGGAGTGCTCAGTAGCGTGAGCGGCATGGACGAACCCACGGCGAACCGGCTCGGCGAGTACCTGCTCGCACGGCGCGGTCTCGTCACGCCGGAGCAGGTCGGACTCGCCCCCGGCGGGAACCGACGCGTGACCGGACTCCGGCGCGAGGAGGTCGCGCTGCTCGCCGGGATCAGCCTCGACTACTACCTGCGCCTAGAACGCGGGCGGGACGGCAACCCGTCGGCGCAGGTGCTGGAGTCCCTGGCGCGGGTGCTGCAGCTCGACGACGTGGAGACCGAGTTCCTGCTCGGGCTCGGCGCGACCCGCTCGCGGCCACGACGCCGGCACTCGGCCGAACGCGTGCCGGCACGCCTGCACCAGCTGCTCGCCACGCTCGAGGTGCCGGCGTTCGTCGAGGGACGCCACTTCGACGTCCTGGCCGTGAACCCGCTCGCGACGGCGTTCTCGCCACGCCTGACCCCGGGTGAGAACCGGTTGCGCTCCCTGCTCCTCGACGCCCAGGAGCGCGAGTTCCACGACGACTGGGAGACCGCGACGGCCGATGCGGTCGCGTCCTTCCGGCACACGGTCGGCGACGACGTCACCGACGCCCGAGCGGTCGAGATCGTCGGGGAGCTGTCGATGGCCAGCGCCCGGTTCCGGTCCCTCTGGGCTCGTCAGGACGTCCGCCGGCTCACGGGGAACTCGACCGTCGTCCACCACCCCTCGGTGGGGACCATGCGGATGCACCGCGAGAAGTTCCCGGTCGACGGGCTGCTGTTCGTCGTGTACTACCCGGACACCGACAGCGAGAGCGCCGAGAAGGTCCGCCTCCTGGCGGCGCTGACGACGGGGCGCGGCAGTGCCGGGGACGCACCCGCCGGGGCCGGCGGTCCACGGACGACGCTCGGCGACCGCTCGTGACGGCGCGCGCCTGACGGACCGTGGCCGGTGTGCGCAACCGGGGGACAGCCTCCTGGGCGGTGGGGCGGCCCCGCTGCGTAGCGTGAGCGGCATGACGGACCAGCAGATCGACCAGTACACGATGCAGGACCCGACGAAGCTCTACGCCGACAAGACGCCCGACGAGCAGTACCTCAAGGGTGCCGGCACGGACGCCGAGATGGCGGAGAACGTCCCGGCCGACCACGGTGAGGACACCTACCGCGGCTCGGGCCGACTCCAGGGCCGCAAGGCGCTCATCACCGGTGGGGACTCCGGCATCGGAGCCGCTGTCGCGATCGCCTTCGCCCGAGAGGGTGCCGACGTCGCCATCAACTACCTCCCCGAGGAGCAGGAGGACGCCGACCGCATCGTCTCGCTCATCGAGGCCGCCGGTCGCAAGGCCGTCGCGATCCCGGGCGACATCACGTCGCTCGAGTTCTGCGAGCAGCTCGTCGCGACCGCGGTGCAGGAGCTCGGCGGACTCGACGTCCTGGTGAACAACGCCGGCAAGCAGCAGAACGTCGACGACATCACGAAGATCTCCGACGACGAGTTCGACGAGACCTTCAAGACGAACGTCTACGCGACGTTCCGCATCACGAAGGCCGCCGTCCCGCACCTCAAGCCGGGTTCGACGATCATCAACACGACCTCCATCCAGGCCTACGCGCCGTCGCCGCACCTGGTGCACTACGCGGCCACGAAGGCCACCGTGAACAACCTCGCGAAGGGCCTCGCCGCGCAGCTCGCGCCGAAGGGCATCCGCGTGAACGCCGTCGCGCCCGGGCCGATCTGGACGCCGCTGCAGCCGGCTGGCGGTCAGCCGCCGGAGGCGCTGCCGTCCGCGGGTGAGCAGACCTACCTGGGCCGCTGGGGCCAGCCCGCCGAGCTCGCGCCGGCGTTCGTGTTCCTGGCGAGCGGCGAGTCGTCGTACGTCGTCGGGGAGACGCTCCACGTCGACGGCGGCATGCCGACGCCGTAGCGGTCGCACGCCGGCTGCGTGCCGGCGGCGCTTGCCGGCTGCGTGCCGGCGGCGCTCGATGGTGCGAGGTTCCACTCGCCGTGCTGGGTTCTGTGCCCGCACGGGGTGGGGAACCTCGCACCATTCGCGTTTCGGGGCGCCGCGGCGCTCAGCGCGGGGTGCGGACGAGCAGCCAGATGAAGTACGGCGTGCCGATGACCGCGGTGAGGATCCCCGCGCCGAGCTGTGCCGGCGCGATGACGGTCCGCCCGACGACGTCACCGACGCAGACGAGCACTGCGCCGAGCAGCACGGCCACCGGCACCACAGCGGCGTGCTTCCGGCCGACGAGAGCCCTGGCGGCGTGCGGTGCGACGAGCCCCACGAAGCCGATCGTCCCGACCGCGGCGATCGCCGTCGCGGTGAGCAGCACCGACACCGCGAGGAACCAGAAGCGGGTGCGGGACAGCCGGATGCCGAGCAGGCGCGGGGTGTCCTCGTCGAGGGAGACCAGGTCGAGCTCCCGGCGGCGGACGGCGACGACGACGAGCGACACCACGAGGACGACGGCGACCGGCAGGCAGTCCGCCCAGGTGCGGCCGTAGGTCGATCCGGAGAGCCACGTCAGCGCCTTCGTGGCGTTGAACGGGTCCGTCAGGACGATGACCAGGCTGATCATCGCGGTGAGGCCGGACGAGACACCGATGCCGACGAGCACCAGCCGGTCCTGGCGGAAGCCGCCGCGGGCAGCGAGCCCGAACACGACCGCGGCGGCGACGGCGGCGCCGAGGAACGCCCCGCCCGCCGTGGTCCACGTGCCGACGACGGGCACCGCGGTCACGACGACGACGGCGCCGAGGCCCGCGCCGCTCGAGACCCCGAGCACGCCGGGGTCGGCCAGCGGGTTCCGTGTGACGGCCTGCACGACCGTGCCGGCGAGCGCGAGGGCGGCTCCGGCCAGCAGCGCGGCCGACACCCGTGGCACCCGGGTGTCGAGGATGAACGAGATCGCCTGGTTCGCCCGCCCGGTGAGCCAGTTCGTGACGTCGCCGAGGAGCAGCTTCGCGTCGCCGAGCAGCACCGACGCGATGACCACCCCGACCAGGACCACGACGAGGGACACGATGACGACGGGCACGGTCCACCGACCGGGGACGCGGGAGCCGTCGAGCTGCCCGGACTGACCGGAGTCGCGGGTGCGGAGGGCCATCACGACCAGGACGACCGCACCGACGACGCTCGTCACGACGCCGGTCGGCACCGCGGTCGCCGCGTCGCCGTGGACCACCGCCCGGAGCAGGACGTCGGACGCGAGCACGATGCCGGCGCCGACGAGCCCGGCGACCGGGAACGCCGCCCACGACCGGTGCAGGGTCGGGAAGCGCCGGGCGAGCGGCCGGACGAGCGCAGGGGCGGAGAGACCGACGAAGCCGATCGGGCCGGCGATGGTGACCGCCGCCGCCGACAGCACGACGGCGAGCACGATCGCGACGACGCGGGTGCCGTGCACGGGGACGCCGAGTCCGCGCGCCGTGTCGTCGCCGAGCGCCAGGGCGTCCACCCGGCGGGACACGAGGACGAAGCCGGCGACGCCGACGGCCAGGAACGGCAGCATGGGCACGAGCCCGCCGAAGCCGTTCTGCGCGATCCCGCCCTGGCTCCACGCGTACATCCCCTGCGTCTCCTGCGGGAACAGCAGGACGAGGGCGTTCGTCACCGCACCGAGTCCGAGCGCCAGGGCCGACCCGGCGAGGACCAACCGGACGGTCCCGCTGCCGAGCCCGGAGAGCGCGAGCACGACCGCCGCGGCGCCGAGGCCGCCGAGGAACGCCAGGCCGGACTGCGCCAGGACGCCGAACCCGATGCCGGAGACGGACCCGAGCCCGAGCGCGAGGTAGGCGCCCGCGTTGACGGCCAGCGTGTCGGGGGACGCGAGGACGTTCCGGGTGACGGCCTGCATCGCGGCGCCGGCCACGCCGAGGGCCACGCCGACCAGGAGCCCCGCGACCATCCGCGGCAGGCGGGAGGCCACGACGACCGATGCGTCTGCGCGGTCGGCGTTGCCCGTGACGGCCTTCCACAGCGCACCCGGCCCGACGTCCGCCGTTCCCTGCGTGACGTCGATCGCCGCGAGGAGCGCGACGACGACGAGGCCGCCGAGCAGCAGCGCGACACCGAGTGGGACGCGCCGGGTCGGGCCGCCTGCGGGACGACCGGCGCGCTGGACGGCGCGGACCGGCGCCGAGGTCTCGACCACCCGCTACTTCGTGACCGCGGTGACGGCGGCGTCGACGTAGGCCTCCATCGAGCCGGGGCCGCCGAACATCCAGATGCCGTCGTCCAGGCGGTGGACGGCGCCCCGCTCGACGAACGGCAGCGACTTCCACACGTCGTTCGACGCCAGGGTCTTCGCGAAGACGTCGTCACCGTCCACGTCGTTGCCGATGTACAGGAACGTGGTGTCGTCGGGCAGCGCGGTGAGGCCCTCGACGTCGGTCGACCCGAGGCCGTACGCCGCGTCGCCGGTGATGGTCCACGCGTTCTCGAGACCGATCGCGGTGTTCACGGCGCCGATCGCGGAGGTCTTCGTGTACGGACGGATCGTCACCTGGTTCGAGAGCACGTACGCGTCGGCGAAGGCCACCTTCGTGTCGGCCTTGCCCGCGTCGGCGAGCTTCTTCTTGGCGTCCTCGAGCTTCGACTCGAACCCCTTCCACACCGTCGTCGCCTTCGCGGTGGTGCCGGTCGCCGTCGCGATGAGGTCGAGCGTCTTCTTCATGTTCGCGAGCTGGTCCTTGCCTTCGGCGGACTCCACCACGAGCGTCGGGGCGATCTTCCGGAGCTGCGTGATGACCGAGGACTTCAGCGAGGTCGTCGCCACGATGAGGTCGGGTGCGATCGAGGCGATGGTGTCCGTGCTCGGCTCACCGCGCGTGCCGATGTCCTCCGGGTCACCCGTGAGCGGCACGGCGGAGTCCCACGCCGAGTAGCCCTTGACGTCGGCCACCCCGGCCGGTGCGACACCGAGGGTCTCGAGGTCCTCGACGACGTTCCACTCGGTCCCGACCACCTTCTTCGCGGCGCCGTCGAGCGTCACCTTCGTGCCCGTGGCGTCGGTGACGGTGATCTTCGACGCCGCGGAGGTCGGGTCGGTCGCAGCCTGGGTCGCGCCGCAGGCGGTCAGGCCGATCGCGACGGAGACGGCGACGGCGGTGGCGGTGAGGAGGCGCTTCATGAGCTGCTGTGGAGCCTTTCGGTGCGGGTGTGGTGCCGGCCGACCGCGCGGGTGCGCAGGCGTCCGGTGGAGGGGTCGTGGTCGACGTCGATCCGGATGCCGTAGACGGCCGACAGCCCGTCGGAGGTGAGGACCTCCGCCGGGGTGCCCTCGGCGACGACGACCCCGGCCTCGAGCAGGACGACGCGGTCAGCGACGGCTGCGGCCTGGTCGAGGTCGTGCAGGACCACGCCGACGGCGATGTGCCGCTCGTCGGCCAGGTCGCGGATCAGGTCGAGGAGCTCCACCTGGTAGCGGAGGTCGAGGTAGGTGGTCGGCTCGTCGAGCAGCAGGACGCCGGTCTCCTGCGCCAGGCAGCTCGCCAGCCAGACGCGCTGCAGCTGTCCGCCGGAGAGCTGGTCGACGTGGCGGTCGGCGAGGTCGCGCAGGCCGGTGACGTCGAGGGCGTGCTCGACGACCGCCGCCCCGTCGGGGTCGGACCCGCCGAAGCGCGAGCGGTAGGGGTGGCGGCCGAACGCGACGACGTCGCGGATGCGCAGGCCGCCGGGCGTCGGCCGGCCCTGGGTGAGGAGCGCGACGCGCTGCGCGAAGGCCTTCGGCGAGAGCGCGAGGCAGTCGACGGCGGCCTCGGTCGCGCCGTCGTGCAGCGTCACGGAGCCGCTCCGCGCCGACTGCAGTCGTGCGATCGTCCGCAGCAGGGTGGACTTGCCCGACCCGTTCGGTCCGACGAGGGCGGTCACGCGGCCGGCGACGAGCTCCAGGGACGCGCCGTGCACGACCGCGTCACCCTGGTAGGCCACGGTGACGGCATCAGCTCGGAGATCGACCACGCAGTAAGGTTAGCCTAACCTTCCCGCCGCCCCGCAAGCGCGGGCTGCTCGGACGTGCTGGTCTCAGCCCGAGACACCGCAGGTCCGCGCCATGGCCTCGAGCAGTTCGCGGGCGGACATCGCGGCAGCCAGCTCGATCTCGACCGGGTTGATCCCGAACGCCCGCTCGAGCTCGCGGCGGCGTGCCTGGTCGGCCACGGGCACCTCGGGCCGCTGCGGCAGCACGGCGATCGCGTGGGCGGCGGCCTCGAACGCACCGTGCGGTCGGCCGAGCTGCTCCCACATGGTGCGGACGTCGTGCGCGACCTGGTCGGAGTCGCCGCCGAACTCGAAGCCGGCGGACGCCATGGTGGCCAGTCCCTGGGCGATGGGGTCGATCGGGGTCATGTCGGCATGCTCACACACCCGTCCGGGGACCCGCCAGGACCCTGACGGGGTCGTGCACGGTGCTGTCCTCCTTCCGCACGCCCCCCGGACCGGGGATGCTGCTCGGCCCCGGAACGCGGTTGACTTGCCCAGCCGCCCGTCCTGGGTCGGCCATGCGGACAGGACGTCCGCGGATCGGACACGGGCCACGACGACGTCGGCTCGGTGTCCCGGATCGACGGAGGGCACGATGCTCGAAGACACCAGCGCGGACACCGCGGCAGCTGCCGCCGCGGCCGCGACCCTGCACCTGCGGATCACGATCGTGGGTGCCACCGTCGACCTGCTCCGGGACGTCCCCTTCCACGAGGCCCGTCCCGACGACGTGGCCGACCGGCTCGCGATCAGCGTGGACGAACTGCGCCAGCACTTCCCGTCGTGGGACGGCCTCGTGCTCGCCGCGCTCGACCGCTGGAACGGCACGCGGATGGACGACGTCACCCAGGACGTCGGGAGGAACGGCACGACCGTCGAGCTCCTCCGCGCCATCGTCGCGTCGAACGCCGAGGACCCCGCGCTCATGCGCCTGCTCGTCGCGCTGCTCTCGGTCGCCGGCAACCCCGCGCACCCGATGTCGACCTACCTGCGCTCCCGCTACCAGCTCTTCTTCCTGCAGATCAAGCGCGGGCTCGAGCACGACATCGCCGTCGGCCGTGCGCCGCACACGATGGACCCGCGCCGCGGGGCGGAACAGCTCATCGCGCTCTACGAGGGGCTGCAGCTGCAGGCCCTGCTGCGTGCCGACCTCGACCTGGTGCCGGCGTTCGACCGCTCCGTGGCGCGGCTCGAACGCGGGTGGATGGAGCGGTACGAGCCCCAGGCCGCCCGCCGGCTGTCGACCTGGGCCGACGACGGCTGGGACATCTGACGCGACACCCCGAGCGCCACTGGCCGCAGGACGCGCTGCTGGCAGGGCGACGAGGGTGCGCCGGGTACGACGGGACCTCCAACGGAAGGAACCGCCATGGCAGCACCGAACCCGATCCAGGTCCAGAAGTTCCTGAGCGGCATCGAGTACCCGGCGTCGAAGGACGACATCGTCACGACGGCCGAGGAGGAGGGTGCGGACTCCGACGTCCTCGACGCCCTCAAGCAGCTCCCGGACCAGGAGTACGACGGCCCGACGGCCGTGTCGAAGGCCGTCTCCGACGCCGGCTGACCAGCGTCACCCCACGGACGGTCCTCCGCGGGTCCCGTCGCCCGCTGTCAGGGTGTCCGGGACCCCCGGGGGACCGTCCCGTTCCCGGGGTCGTAGCCCGTGTCGCGCAGCACCCGGATCGCCGTGGTGTCGCTGTGCACCGACTGCACGTGCACCCGCCGCGACCGCCGGAGTGCCCGTCGTGCGCCGGGCGTCGCGAAGAGCGACCCGAGCACGAGTCCGGCGCCGATGCCGAGCGCGACGGAGACGGCCGCGACGAAGTCCAGTGCGGCGCTCGACGTGCCGGACATGAAGTTCAGCAGGGCGTTCGACACGGCGACACCGGGCAGCAGCGCCCCGCAGAACGCCGGCACGGAGATCGCGGAGACCGCCGTCCGCATCCGGACCGCGGCGTACGTCGACAGCACGCCGAGCAGCACCGCCGCCACGAAGGTCGCCCCGAGCAGCGGCAGCCCGAGCTGGCGCAGCCCCCACAGCGCCGCCGCCGCGGCCACCGAGAAGACGACGGCGACCGGGATCACCCGCGCGCTCGCCTGCTGCACGAAGCAGTTCGCCGCTGCCGACACGACGGTCAGCGACAGCGACGCCCAGAGCGGCAGGGTCTGCGTGACGATGCCCGACGGGTCCACCTCGAGGTGCAGCCACTTCGTCATCGCGATGCCCGCCGGCACCCCCACGACGATCGCGGCGATGACCAGCCCG
The DNA here is from genome assembly GCF_015350905.1 of Curtobacterium sp. VKM Ac-2865. Classification (GTDB taxonomy): domain Bacteria; phylum Actinomycetota; class Actinomycetes; order Actinomycetales; family Microbacteriaceae; genus Curtobacterium. Next base: position 269,969 of record NZ_JADKRZ010000006.1, read on the forward strand.
ATGTAGAACGCGCGGGCGACGGCCATCGCCCGGAAGCCGGAGATCGCGTCCTGCGCCCAGGTCACGAGCGACACGTGCGGCAGCAGGAGCACCACGAGGGCCGCGACCATCGTGGCAGCGCCCGTCGGCTGCAGGACCCCGGCGCCGATGGCGAGCGTGCCGATCACCGACGCGACCGCGCCCTGCGCTCCGGACACGAAGAACTGCGGGTAGCCCCGGCCGGTCAGCCACCGTCCGGAGACGATGATGCCGAGCATCAGCACGAACGCCCCGACGCCGGCACGCCAGCCACCGCCGGCCTGCATCGCGATCGAGGTCCCGAGGATCGACAGCCCGACGTCGGCGATCCACGTCGGCCACCGCGAGGGCATCCGCAGCACGGCGACGAGCGCGCTCACGGCCGAGGTCATGTCGCGTTCGTCGTGGATGACGTCGTCCACGATCTGGTTCGCCCACGCCAGCCGGTTCAGGTCGGAGCCGTCGGACCGCACGGTGCGCATCTTGACCAGCACCGGGCCGTCGGACGGTGCGTACTGGATCGTCACCGAGCTGCCGGTGAAGTCGAGCTCCAGCGGCGCGAGGTTCCACTTCGTCGCGACGGCGACCAGCGCGATCTCGACGCTCCTGGTGTCGGCGCCGGAGGCCAGCATCACCTCGGCGACGTCGAGGCAGAAGTCGACGATCTGCACGGCCGTGTACTGCGCGGCGGCCTGGCGGTCCGGTTCGACGTGCTCGTAGATCGAGCCACGGAGCCGGGCGCGGATGTCGCGGAGGTCGTGCTGGGCGACGCTCCTGGCACGGGGGCGGTGCGGAGGACGCGGAGGGCGGCCCGTCCGGGGAGCAGGGTGGAGCGGGTCGGGCATCACGCCATTGTGCCTGGCCGACGGACGCGAGTCCGCACGTCCGCTGGACGGGCTGCGCAGTCCGGTTGCGTCAGCGTCGGCGACGGACGCTGAGTCGGCCGGCCGCGAAGGCAGCGACGACCGCGCCCGTCACGGCGACGGTCACCCCGATCACGACCGGCCAGTTGGTCGTGCCGGCCACGAAGGCGTAGTCGGTCAGCGGGGCGTAGGCGAACCACCCGGTCGGGATCCGACGATGCGTGACGGCCACCACGGTCCCGACGACCGTGGTCACCAGGCCGAGCCACAGTGCGACGTGCGTCCAGGTCTGCCGCGGTCCAGTCACGGCCACGAGCGTAGCCGCCGGGGGCGACCCCAGGACGGACTGGAGGCCCGGTGCCAGCTGGCACCGAGCCTCCAGTCCGTGGGGGTGGTGCGGACTACTGCTCGAGCGTCGCGTTCAGCGTGATCTCGACACCGGTCAGCGCCTTGCTGACGGGGCAGGTCGCCTTGGCGTCCTGCGCTGCCTTCTGGAAGGTGGCCTCGTCGACGCCGGAGATCTCGCCGTTGACGGTGAGGACGATGCCGGTGAGCTTGAAGCCGCCGGCGCTGTCCGGGCCGAGCGAGACGTCGGCCTTGACGTCGAGGGCCTCGACGGTGCCGCCGGCCTCGCCGAGGATCGCGGAGAACTGCATCGCGTAGCAGGCGGAGTGCGCTGCGGCGATGAGCTCCTCGGGGCTGGTGGTGCCGTCGGCGTCCTCGGCGGCGCGCTTCGGGAAGGAGACGTCGTAGGTGCCGACCTTGGAGCTGGAGAGTTCGACCTGGCCGGAGCCGTCGTTCAGTCCGCCGTTCCAGGCGGTGCGAGCGGTGCGCGTGGGCATGGCAGTCCTTTCGTCGTGGGGGTGGGGCCGATCGGACCCGCCGGAGCCGAGTCAATCGGAGAACGGTCGTTCTCGCAACCGTTCTCGGGGAAGACGCAGCATCGGGAGGAGTGCGACGGGGGCGGGAAGGCAGATGAGCAACAGGTGTAGCTTTGGATCATGCGCGCCGTCGTGTTCGAGCAGTACCAGACCTTCCCGTCCCTGCAGGACGTCCCCAAGCCCACGCCGGGTCCGGGGGAGGTGTTGCTCAAGGTCGCCGGAGCCGGCGCGTGTCACTCCGACGTCGCCGTGTACCGCGAGTTCCAGGCGGGGCAACCGGGCGCGCAGGCCCCCGCGTTCACGCTCGGCCACGAGAACTCCGGCTGGGTCGAGTCCGTGGGCGAGGGCGTCTCGGGCTTCACCCCGGGCGACGCCTACCTGGTCTACGGCCCGGTCGGCTGCGGGCACTGCCGGTACTGCTCGAAGGGGCAGGACACCTACTGCGAGAACGCCGCGACGAACCCGTACATGGCCATCGGCCTTGGTCGCGACGGCGGCATGGCGGAGTACGTGACGGTCCCGGCCCGGAACCTCGTGCCGCTCGGCGAAGCGGACCCGGTCGCCGCAGCCCCCCTCAGCGACGCGGCCCTGACGCCGTACCACGCGATCAAGAACGCGCTCCCGAACCTGGCGGGCGGCGGGAAGCACGCGCTGGTCGTCGGCCTCGGCGGCCTCGGGCAGATCGCCGTCCAGATCCTCACCGCGCTGACCGGCGCGACCGTCATCGCGACGGACATGAAGGAGGACGCGATGGCCCGCGCTGCCGAGCGTGGCGCCGTGACGGTCCCCGGCGGTCCGGACCAGGCGGACCGGATCCGGGAGATCACGGGCGGCAAGGGCGTCGACGCGGCGTTCGACTTCGTCGGTGCGACCCCGACCGTCAAGCTCGCGCAGGCGTCGATGGCCGTCGGTGGCCGGTTCACGGTCGTCGGCATCGCGGGTGGCACCACCGAGTGGAACTTCTTCTCGACGCCCTACGAGTCGACGATCACGAACACGTACTGGGGCACGATCGAGGACCTGCACGACGTCGTCGCGATGTACCGCGCGGGCCAGATCGTGCCGGACATCGAGCGGTACTCCCTCGACGACGCGCTCGAGGCGTACCGCAAGCTGGAGGCCGGAGAGCTGTCTGGGCGTGCGGTGGTCGTGCCGACGCTCTGACGCCCCGCGCCCTGCGCCCCGGCTCGGGTCAGCGGCGCGACGCCCGTCAGGACGGTGCAGCGCTGCTGCTGACGACCGCGCTGGCCCGGTCCGACGACCGGGCCGCGTAGCCGACGCGGCTCTGCCGGACGTGCGACGCCATCGTGGCCGCGGCGGCGTCCACGTCCCCGGCGTCGATCGCGGACAGGATCCGTCGGTGCTCGGGCCAGAGCCGTGCCCCGCGCGAGAACGTGTCCATCGCGTAGAGCCACTCGATCTTGCGCGAGAGCTGCCGCAGCAGGGTGGCGAGCGTCGTGCTGCCGGAGAGCTCGGCGACGAGCAGGTGGAAGCGCTCGTTGAGGTCGACGAGCAGCTCGAGCTCGTCGTGCTCCACGGCGGCGTCCCCGGCGTCGAGCACCTCGCCGAGCTCCCGGCGGACCCGCCACCAGTCCTCGGGCAGGGCGTCGCCGTCGAACAGTGTCCTGGCGCGGGTCGCTGCACGCCGGGCCGTGGCGACCTCGAGTGACTCCCGCACCGCGAACAGGTCGTCCGCCTCGTCGAAGGGGATCGCGGCGATGCGCGAGCCCACGTTCGGCTGCGACACGACGAAGCCCTCGCCCTCGAGCCCGCGCAGCGCCTCGCGCACCGGCACCCGGGAGACGCCGTAGCGCTCGGCCAGGAACGCCTCGGTCACCCGGGTGCCGGGCAGCAGGTCGCCCGCCACGATGTCGCGGCGGATCGCGTCGAGGACCCCGGCTCCGTTCAGCACGGGGCCAAGCGTCCCACAACCGGCCGGGACGCTCGTCACACCGCGCTCTCCGCGAGGGACCGGCCCGGGATCGCGTCGAGCAGGTCCTTCGTGTACTGCTGCTGCGGGTCGTCGAACACCGCGGCGACCGAGCCCCGTTCGACGACCTGTCCGCGCCGCATCACCACGACGTCGTCCGCGATCCGTCGGACCACCCCGAGGTCATGCGTGATGAACAGGTAGCTCAGCCCGAGTCGGTCCTGCAGGTCGTCGAGCAGCGCGAGGATCTGCTCCTGCACGAGCACGTCGAGCGCGGACACGGCCTCGTCGAGGATGAGCAGCTCCGGTTCGAGCGCCAGCGCCCGGGCGATCGCGACACGCTGCCGCTGCCCGCCGGAGAGCTCGTTCGGCCGGAGCTGGGCGACGCTGCGGGGCAGGGCGACCTGGTCCAGCAGGGTGGCCACGCGTTCGGTGCGCGCCGCCCGGTCGCCGATGCCGAACACCCGCAGCGGTTCGTCGATGACCCGCTCGATGGTCGACGTCGGGTCGAGCGACCCGTACGGGTCCTGGAACACGGGCTGCACCCGACGACGGACGCCCCGCCGCTCGGCCCCGCGAGCGCTGCCGATCGACAGCCCGTCGACCAGGGCGCTGCCGGACGTCGGTGCCTCCAGGCCGAGCACGATCCGGGCCACGGTCGTCTTCCCCGACCCGGACTCCCCGACGACGGCGGTGGTCGTCCCACGGCGGACCGCGAACGACACCCCGTCCGCCGCCCGCAGCGTCCCCGCGCCACGACCGCGGATCCGGTACTCCTTCACCAGGTCCGACACGACGAGGATCGGCTCCCCGGTCACGGTCGGCGCCGGCGGCAGCCCGGACAGGGCCGGTGCGGCCGCGATGAGCCGCTTGGTGTACTCGTGCTGCGGGTTCCGCAGGATGTCCCCCGGCGCGCCCTGCTCGACGACCTCGCCGTCGAGCATCACGACCACCCGGTCGGTCCGGTCCGCTGCGACCCCGAGGTCGTGCGTGACGAACAGCAGCGTCGTGCCGTGCTGGTCGACGAGCGTCTGCAGGTGGTCGAGGATCTGCCGCTGCACCGTCACGTCGAGCGCGCTCGTCGGCTCGTCCGCGATGAGCAGCTCCGGCTGGCGGGCCAGCGCGATCGCGATGAGGATGCGCTGCCGCATGCCACCGGAGAACTCGTGCGGGAACTGGTCCGCGCGCCGGCTCGCCTCCGGGATGCCGGCCTCGGTCATCAGCGCCACGACGCGCTCGCGGAGCGTGGACCGCCCGCGCATCCCGCCGGCACGCAGCGTGTCCGCGATCTGCGCCCCGACCCGCATCGAGGGGTTCAGGTTCGTCGACGGGTCCTGCGGCACGAGTCCGATCCGGCCGCCGCGCACCCGTCGCATCGCCGACTCGTCGGCACCCGCCACGTCGAGGTCCCCGAGCCGGATCGACCCGCCCGTGACGTGTCCGGCGCCCGGCAGCAGCCGCAGCACCGCTGCGATGAGCGTCGACTTGCCCGAGCCGGACTGGCCGACGATCGCGACGCGCTCGCCGCGGCGGACGTCGAGGTCGACCCCGTGCAGCACCTCGGTGCCGCCGAACGCGACCCGCAGGTCGCGCACGGAGAGCAGGGGGTCACCGGGGACGGCCGGGAGGCTCGGCTCGCGTCCGTCGGTCGTCGTCCGGTCGGTCATCGGTGCGTCAGCGTCCCGTGGCATGTCCCTGGGCTCCTCTCGGGTTGGCGGCGGCGCCGAGGACGCCGGTGGCGGGGTCCCGCGTCACGCAGGACAGGCGGCCGAGCGACCAGTCGCCGGCGCGGGTGACGACGTGGCCGAGCGCCTCGAGGCCGGCGATCACCTCGTCGCCGAGGCGGTCCTCGACCACCAGGCCACCGGGCGTCCACGTGCGCGGCCAGAACGAGCCCGGGAACGACGTCGTGTGCAGCGCGGGGGCGTCGATGGCCTGCTGCGGGCTGTACCCGCCGACGATCGTGCGGAGCAGGAACAGCAGCTGCCACTGGTCCTGCTGGTCACCACCCGGGGAGCCGAGCGCCATGACGGGTGCGCCGTCGCGGAGCACCAGGGTCGGCGTGAGGGTCGTCCGCGGACGCTGGCCGGGGCGCAGCGTCGACGCGGTGCCCTCCTCGAGCCAGACCATCTGCAGGCGGGTGCCGAGGCAGAAACCGAGCTCGGGGATCGTCGGCGAGGACTGCAGCCAGCCGCCGGACGGGGTGGCGCTGATCATGTTGCCCCAGCGGTCGACGACGTCGATGTGGACCGTGTCGCCCCGGGTCTCACCGGTCTCCATCACGATCGGCTCGCCGCGGTCCTCGGTCAGGGCGTCGTCCTCGGCCGGGGCCGCGACCGCGGTCCCACGTGCGCCCGGCACGGTCGGCTCCCCGACGCCGGCGACCGGTTCGCCCCTCGGCGTGTACGTCTCGCGGAGCGGCGGGAGCGCCCCGGCGGGGACGGACACCGACCCTGGACGGAGCTCGTGCGAAGCGCGCTCGCCGATGAGGGCGCGGCGCTCGTCGGAGTACGCGTCGGAGAGCAGCTCGGCCATCGGGACGTCGCCGTCGCCGTAGTACGCCTCGCGGTCGGCGATGGCGAGCTTCTGCGCCTCGACGATCGTGTGAGCACCGGCGACGGTGGACGGGTCGAGCAGGGCGTCGTCGAGCGGGTCGAGCAGCCGCAGCGTCTGGAGCAGCGCCGGCCCCTGCCCCCACGGTCCGGTCTTCGCGATCGTGCAGCCGCGGAACTCGGCCGTCGTCGCCTGTTCGTACGAGGCCCGGAACGCGGCGAGGTCGTCGGCCCGGATGACCCCGGCGTGGTCGGTGCCCGAGGCGTGGCGGTGCGGGGTCCGCACGAAGCGGTCGATCGCCTCGGCCACGAACCCGGTCGCCCAGGCGACCCGCGCGGCGTCGATGCGGCGGACGCGTCCGTCCGCGTCTGCCCCGTCCTGACCGGAGCCGGCGTCGACGAGGCGGTCGAGGACGGCGGCCCACGTCTCGTTCCGGACGACGTCCCCGGCGACCGGCACCGAGCCTCCCGGCATCCACCGGTCGGCGGAGGACGGCCAGTGGTCGCGGAACAGGCTCTGCACCGTCGCGATCGTCGCGGCCACGCGCGGCGCGACCGGGTGGCCGTCGCGGGCGTACCCGACGGCCGGCGCGAGGACGTCGGCGAGTTCCCACGTGCCGTGGTCGCGGAGCAGCAGGAGCCAGGCGTCGACGGCGCCCGGGACGGCGGCGGCGAGTGCCCCGGCGCCGGGGACCAGGTCGAGGCCCTCGGCACGGAAGTGCTCCGGTGTCGCGCCGGCAGGTGCCGGACCCTGACCGGACAGCACGGTGGGGGTCGGGTCGTCCGCGGTCGCGAAGACCGCCGTCATGTCGCCGCCGGGACCGTTCAGGTGCGGTTCCACGACGTGCAGGACGAACGCGCCGGCGACGGCGGCGTCGAAGGCGTTGCCGCCGCGCTCCAGGACGGACTGTGCGGTGGCGGTCGCGGTCCAGTGGGTCGACGCGGCCATGCCGAACGTGCCCAGGAGGTCCGGGCGGGTGGTCTCGACGCTCGGTTCGACGAAGGCGGGGTTGGTGCTCACGGTGTCACTTCCGGTCGGAGGCGGTGGGGTCGAGGGCATCGCGCAGGGCGTCCCCGAACAGGTTGAAGCCGAGGCAGATCACGGCGATGGCGATGCCGGGGACGACGGCGGCCCACGGCGCCTGGCCGAGGTACTGCTGCGCGTCGGAGAGCATGATGCCGAGGCTCGGGGTGGGCGGCTGGATGCCCAGGCCGAGGAAGGACAGCAGCGCCTCGCCGATCACGGCGACCGGCATGATCACCGTCGCCTGCACGATGATCGCCGACACGCAGTTCGGCAGCACGTGCTGCGCGATGATCCGGGCGCCGCCGGCGTCGAGCGTCTTCGCGCTCGTGACGAAGTCGGCGCTCGTGATGCGGAGGGTCTCGCCACGGACGATGCGGATCATCGCCGGCACGTGCGAGACGCCGATCGCGATCACGGCGTTCGACAGGCTCGGACCGCTGATCGCGGCGAGCCCGACGGCGATGATCAGGAACGGGAACGCGAGGGCCACGTCGGTCAGGCGGGAGATGACCGCGTCGAGCCACTTCCAGTACCCGGCGAGCAGGCCGAGTGGCGTGCCGATGACGACGGACACCAGGACGGACAGGGCGCCGACGACGAGCGAGACCTGCACGCCGTAGAGCGTGCGGGACAGGATGTCGCGTCCCAGGTCGTCGGTGCCCAGGCCGAACCCGACCGTGAACGGCACCTGGAACGGCAGGTCGAAGTGCGTGGCGGTGGGGTCGTGCGGGGCGACGAGCGGTGCGGTGACCGCGGCGAGGACGACGACCGCGAGCATGACGCCCCCGGTCAGGCCCAGGCGGTTCGCGCGGACCTGCCGCCAGACACGGCCACGGCTGGAGCCGAGGTCGAACGCGGCGGCCTCGGTCGGGGTGAGCGTGGTCATGCGGTCCCTCCCACGCGGATCTTCGGGTTGATGACGGAGTAGAGGACGTCGACGGCGAAGTTGATGAGCACGTAGCCCAGCGTGATGACGAGGACGACGGCCTGGATCACCGGGTAGTCGCGGGTGAACACCGAGTCGAGCGTGAGCTTGCCGAACCCGGGCAGGGCGAAGATGCGCTCGGTGACGACGGCGCCCGAGATGAGCCCGCCGAGCTGCAGGCCGACGATCGTGACGACCACGATCATCGAGTTCCGCAGGCCGTACCGGAACAGCACCCGGCCACGGGAGAGGCCCTTCGCCCGGGCGGTCCGGACGAAGTCGGTCTTCATCGTCTCGATCATCGACGCCCGGGTCTGCCGCATGATCACGGCCGCCAGGGACGTGCCGAGGATGAGCGCCGGGAGCGTCAGGTGGTACAGCGCACTGAGTGGGTTCGTCGTCATCGCGACGTAGCCCGAGGCGGGGAACCACCCGAGCCCGGCCGCGAGCCAGACGATCGCCAGGATGCCGAGCCAGAAGTTCGGCACCGACAGGCCGACGAGTGCCGCGGCGTTCGCCATCCACTCGGGCCAGCGGCCGCGGTACCGCTCGGCCAGGGTGCCGAGGGCGACACCGACCACGACCGCGACGACGATCGCGTAGAGCGCGAGCCACAGCGTGACCGGGAGCGTCGCCCCGAGGAGCTCGGTGACGGGGGTGCCGGTGCGGGTCGAGCGGCCGAGGTCGCCCTGCAGCGCGTTGACGACGAACCGCCAGTACTGCACGACGATCGAGTCGTCGAGGCCGAGGGACGCCCGGACCGCTGCGAGGCGGGCGGGGCTCGCCTCCTCCCCGGCGAGGGCGAGTGCCGGGTCGCCCGGCAGCTGCCGGACGCCGACGAACACCACGATCGACGCGAGCACGAGGGTGAGCACCGCCTGCCAGAGGCGGGTGGTCACGTAGCGGATCACTTGTCGGTCCCTTCCACGAACGCGGCCTGGCTGAGCCGGACCACGCCGTCCGCGTACGTCGAGACGCCCGCGACGTCGTCCCGGACCCCGGTGATGCTCCGGGTCCGGTACAGGTAGATGATCGGGTCGTCGCGCTGCACCAGCTCGGTCATCTGCCCGTACAGGTCGGCGCGCTCCTGCTCGTCGGTGGCCTGTGCGGCCCGGTCGATCAGGTCGTCGACCTCGGGGTCGCTGTAGCCGGCGTAGTTGTTGCCGCCGCCGGTCGCCAGGAACCCGCCGATGTTGCCGTGCGGGTCCACACGACCCGACCAGCCGAGCTGCAGCGCCTGGAAGTCGCCGCGGGTCTGGTCGTCGAGCAGCGTCGTGTACTCCACCGGGGTGATCGTGATCGCGAAGCCGCCGGCCCGGGTCTGCGCCTGCAGCGCCTGGGCGAACCGGACCGTGTCGGGGGTGTTCGTCACCTCCATCTCGATCGGGAACGGCTGCTGTACGCCGGCCTTCCGCAGGATCTCCTTCGCGGCGTCCGGATCGTAGGCGGGGCAGGCCTTGCTGGCGTCGCTCGCGAAGATGCTCGTGTCCGGCACCGGGGAGCACGCGACGTCCGCCCAGCCGTGGAACACGCTCTGCACGAGCTCGGCGCGGTTGATCGACATGGACAGCGCTCGCCGGACGTCCGCGCGCTCCGCCAGCGGGGTGTCGATCTGCCGCGGGTCGGTGCCGACGCCGTCCTGGTTGCCGATGTTCACCGTGATGCCCTGGTACCCGAGCGACCCGGTGCGCAGGACGGTGAGGTCCTCCCGCTTCCGCAGGTCGTCGACGTCCTGGGTGGAGATCGTGTCCGCGACCTGCACGTCGCCCGACCGGAGGTTCGCGGCGCGGATGCTGGCGTCCGTGATGATCCGGTAGGTGATCGTGTCGAAGTGCGCGGACTCGGTGTCGTAGTAGGCGGGGTCCTTCTCGACCTGGATCGAGGTCTGCGGCACGCGCTTGACGAACTTGTACGGGCCGACGCACACCGGGGCGTCCCCGAACGCGTCGCCCTCACGCTCGAGCGCGGTCGGCGACATCACCATGCCGGCACGGTCCGCGAGCGCTGCGGTGATCGGCGCGAACGGGGTGTCGTAGCGCAGCCGCACGGTGTGGTCGTCGACCGCCGTGACGTCGGACACCGGGCCCATCTCGCTCTTCCGGCTCGAGTCGGCCTTGGTGAGGTTCCGGTCGAGCGTGGTCACGACGGCCGCCGCGTCGAACGGGGTGCCGTCGGCGAACCGGACGCCGGTGCGCACGGGGAACGTGACCGTCTTCCCGCCGTCGGAGACCGTCGGCAGCGCCGTCGCGAGCATCGGGACGATCGCCCCCTCGTCGTCGATGTCGTAGAGCTTCTGGCACATCGTCTCCATGACGTACCGGGTGTACAGCGACGACGAGGTCGTGGGGTCGAGGCGGTCCGGCTCCGCGGAGAGGGCCATCACGAGGTCACCGCCCTCGCGGACCTGCCGGTCGCCGATCGGTGCGGTGGTGACGGTGCCGGCGGTCGTGCCGCCGGCCTTCGAGCGTTGGACGGGCACGCAGGCGGTCAGCGCGAGCGTGGCGGCGATGACGATGGCGGGCAGGGCGACGAGGACGCGGCGACGTCGGGGAGTGGTCGAGGACATGTGTTCCTGATGCGATGGAGGTCGTGGCGTTCCTCGTGAGAACGCGCTCAGGAGCGGGGTTGATTGCATACAATCACGGATGACAGGCGGTTCTTGTACACAATCTGTTTCGATCATGTAAAACCGAGGCTGTTCTCCTGCACACGACGGCCGTCGCGTACACCCCCCACGACTGGGGTTGTGTCATGCCGACCTGCCCGGCGAACATCGTTCGGCGGCACGTTCAGGGCGGACCGCTGACCACGGACCACTCCGACCAGGGGAACCACACTTGCGCAGCTCCATCAGGACCCGGCTCGCCGCCGTCATCACCGCGGTTGCGGTCGCCGTCGGCGGCGGGATCGCCCTCGCCGCGCCGGCCCACGCCGCCGCCACCTACGTCGGCACGATGAAGGCGGGCACCACGCTCGTCGCCGGTGACCAGGTGACCTCCAACAACGGGCAGTACCGCCTGGTGATGCAGGGCGACGGCAACCTCGTGCAGTACGGGATCGGCAACACCGTCATGTACGCCTCGGGCACCGCTGGCAAGGCCGGCGCGACCGCGGTCTTCGGCACCGACGGCGTCCTGACGCTCCGGCTCGCGGGGAAGGCGTTCAAGCAGTGGGGCACCGGCGGCCAGCGCGGGCTCGACTTCGGCGTCCGGCCCGACGGCACCATGCGGTCGATGAGCACCGCGAAGAAGGTCCTCTGGGCGATCAACTCCTACCAGGACCGCATCACCGCGGGCGCCGTCATCCTGCCCGGCACCGTGCTGCGCTCCGACAACGGCAACGGCCGCACGTTCACCATGCAGGCCGACGGCAACCTGGTGCAGTACCTGAGCGGCAAGGCGGCGTGGTCGTCGAGCACCAGCGGCCACCCGGGAGCGTGGGCGGCGCTGCAGACCGACGGCAACCTCGTGGTCTACGGCACCGACAAGCGGGCGCTGTGGTCCTCGCGCACCAGCACGGCCGGCGCCGGGCAGCTCCTCGTGCAGCTCGACTCGAACGTCGTGCTCTACGGCGGCCAGAGCACCCGCGTCTGGTCCACGCGCGCGGTCACCGGCCTGCTCTGGCCCGTCGCCTCCATCAAGATCTCGGGGCGCTACGGCGACGACCGCGGGGCCGGCCACACACCGCGCTACCACCAGGGTACGGACGCCGCGGTCGGCTCGGGCACGGCGGTCTACGCCTCGGGCAGCGGCACGGTCACCGAGGCCGTCGCGAACCACCCGTCCTACGGCAACTACGTCGTCGTGAAGTACGGCCTGACCACGGTCCTGACGGCGCACCTCAGCGTCATCGAGGTCAAGAAGGGCCAGAACGTGGCGAAGTCGACCGAGATCGCGAAGTCGGGCAACACCGGGCAGTCCACCGGACCCCACGTGCACGTCGAGACCCGCGTGAACGGGACGCTCAAGGACCCGATCTCGCTGCTGCACTTCCGCTGACGCTGGGGTCCGGATGCCCGGCCAGCGAGAGCGTGCCCCGGGAGAACTGGAGGGACGGCGCTTCATGTCCCACGAATTGGGGACACGGATCATTGCAGTGCTGACTCTCCGTCAACTACGGTCGCAGTGATCAGGGGAGAAGAACCGTGGACTTCGAAGAACGACTGGCAGCACTCGCTGTCAAGGTGCAGAACCAGCGCGAGGCGATCCAGACCGAAGAGGCGACGAAGAACGCGTTCGTCATGCCCTTCATCTCGACGATCCTCGGGTACGACGTGTTCAACCCGCTCGAAGTCGTCCCGGAGTTCACCGCTGACGTCGGGGTGAAGCGTGGCGAGAAGGTGGACTACGCGATCATGCGCGATGGTGAGGTGCAGATCCTCATCGAGTGCAAGAAGTCGACGGAGCCGCTCAAGATCGAGCACGCATCGCAGCTCTTCCGGTACTTCTCGGTCACGAACGCCCGGATCGCGGTCCTCACGAACGGCGAGGTCTACAACTTCTACACGGACCTCGACGCCCCGAACAAGATGGACGACCGCCCGTTCCTCGTGCTCGACCTGAGTGACATCGACGAGACGCTGCTGCCGGAGCTCCGCAAGCTGACCAAGGACGTCTTCGACCTCGACTCGATCATCAGCGCCGCCGAGGAGCTCAAGTACGTCGGCGCCATCAAGCGGGAGATCGCGGCGCAGTTCCGCGAGCCCGACGAGGCGTTCGTCAAGCTGTTCACCGCGCGCGTCTACGAGGGGCGCTTCACGCAGGAGGTGAAGACGCAGTTCTCGACGCTCGTGGCCAAGGCGTCGAAGCAGTACCTCAACGAGCAGGTCAACGACCGCCTGAAGACCGCGTTGGGGGCCTCGTACTCCGCCCCGATCCAGACGACTCCCGTCGCGGAGCCGATCACGAGTGAAGCCGCGGCCGAGGACGACCTCGCACGCGACACCGAGATCGCGACGACGCTCGAGGAGCTCGAGGGCTACCAGATCGTCAAGGCGATCGCCTGCAGCGAGGTCAAGCCCGAACGCATCGCGCACCGTGACCAGAAGTCGTACTTCGCCGTCCTGCTCGATGACAACAACCGCAAGCCCATCGCTCGCCTGTGGTTCAACGGCAAGAAGCAGAAGTACCTGGGACTCTTCGACGACGACAAGGTCGAGACCAAGCACGCCATCGAGTCCCTGGACGGCATCTACGAGCACGCGGAGGCGATCCGCGGCGCCGTTGCCCGTTACGCCGACTGAGGCGAAGCGGGTGCCTCGGGGTCGACCGTAAGCTCGACACGATGACCTCCCGAGCCGCCAGCCCCTGGAGTTCCGCGCGTGGAGCGGGACGTGAGCCGGGCGGCGGTCCGGTGACGAGCCTCCCGGGAGGCTCGGCCCACGTCGAGCACGCGACCCGCGTCGACGGGGCGGTCACCCCGTGAGCCGCGCCACCGCCGAGGACGTCCTGGTCGCCTTCGCGCGGACCGAGGGGGACGTCGCCGCTGCGCGACGCGTGGCCAGGCGCTTCGCCGGCCTCGACGACGGCGAGCGGTCGGCGCTGCTGTGGAGCGAGGACCCCGGCGCGCGGCTGCTCGCGGTCGTGCTGCTCGTGCAGGCGATGCGGGAGCGGGCGGACCCGGAGCTGACGGACGAGTACCTGGCGGCGGCGCGGGCGGAACGGCTCGACCGCGCCGACCTGGTCGACATCGCCGCGGAGGAGCTGGTCGGTGCGCCGATGGTCGGCGGGACGACCGGTCCGCTGTTCGCGCTCGTGAAGTCCGACGTGGCCTGGGTGCGGCGGATCGCGGTCGTGGCGACGCTGGCGTTCGTGAAGCAGGGCGACGCCGAGGTGCCGCTCGCGATCGCCGGCCGGGTCGTCCGGGAGCGCGGGGACACCGTGCAGAGCGCCCTCGGCTGGGTGCTCCGCGAGGTCGGCAAGCGGGCGTCCGAGCCAGCGCTCGTGGCGTTCCTCGAGCAGCAGGGACGGTTCCTGACCCGGGGCGCGCTGGAGACGGCGACCGAACACCTGCCGCCGGCCGTCCGTGACCGGCTGCGCGAGGGCCGCGCGAGCTGAGGGCCGCGCGAGCTGAGCGCCGCCCCGGTGCCTGCTACGCCTGCTGGCCCTCGGCGAGGATCGTCGTCAGCGCCGCGATCACGCCGTCGCGCACCTCGATGACGTCGACGCCACGCGCTACCGGGTCGCCCACGGGACCGAAGCCCCAGGACAGTGCGCCGTGGGAGGCCGAGACGTAGCGGCGGCCCTCCTCCGCGAACTGGAACGCGCCGGGCGTCGGGTCGAGGAGTGCGGCGGCCTTGGCCTCGAGGGCGTCCCACCCGGTGACGGAGCCCTCCGGGTCGGTGAAGACGACGTCGGGCGCGTAGGTGCGCTCGATCGCGGCCCGGCGGGCGGCAGCGTCGCGGTTGCCGAAGACGTCGTGCAGGTTCGCGGTGAGGAGCTCAGCGGTGGTCGACATGCTCGGAGCCTAGGCGCAGCCGGTGTCCACGAGGAGGATGAGGGCATGCAGCACACCGACGTGCCAGACCTCCCCGACCTGCCCGACGTCCCTGACCGTCCGCCGATCGACGCCGCCCTCGTCGAGCGCCTCGTCGCGGAGCAGTTCCCCGCGTGGTCGGGGCTTCCGGTGCACGAGGTCGACGTGCAGGGCTGGGACAACCGCACGTACCGACTCGGCGACGACCTGAGCGTCCGCCTGCCGAGCGCCGCGGCCTACGTCCCCGCGGTGGAGAAGGAGCAACGGGTGCTGCCGTACCTCGCGCCGCTGCTGGACGTCGCGGTGCCGGAACCGGTCGCGCTCGGTCGTCCGGGCAGCGGCTACCCGTTCCCGTGGTCCGTCCGGCGGTGGCTCCCCGGGTCCGTCGCGGCACGGGTGGACGTCGACCGGCCCGCGCTCGCGGCGGACGTCGGGCAGGCGCTCCGGCAGCTCCGCTCGGTGCCTCCTGGGGACGGTCCGGCGCCGGGTCCGCACTCCTTCGACCGGGGTGCGCACCCGTCCGTGTACGCGGACCAGGTCGAGCGCGCCCTCACGGCCCTCGGCGACGCGGTCGACCAGCTGGCCTGTCGCCAGGTCTGGGACGCGGCGTGCGCGTCGAGCTGGCAAGGACCCGGTGTCTGGTTCCACGGCGACGTCGCGGCGACGAACCTGCTGGTCGACGGCGGCGGCCGGCTGTCGGCGCTCATCGACTTCGGCACGTGCGGTGTGGGCGACCCGGCGTGCGACCTGGTGCTGGCGTGGACGTTCCTCGACCACACGGGCCGCCGGGTGTTCCGCGACGCGGTCCGGCTCGACGCTGACACGTGGGCTCGCGGGCGTGGGTGGTCGCTCTGGAAGGCGCTCATCATGCTGGCCGGCAGCGCCGGCCCGGGGGACTCCGCGACGTGGCAGGCGGTGCTGGCCGCCACGCTCGCCGACCCGGTCGTCTGAGTTCCGGACTGGAGGCTCGTGCCTGAGCCGAGACGAGCCTCCCGTCCGCAACGGGGCTGAGAGGGCACCACGGGTCGGGCGCGTACCCAGGAGGGGGACGTGAGCCGACCCACCCGGCCGGCTCGACCCCGCGACGAGAGGAGCGCTCATGCGCGCACTGACCTGGCAGGGCACCGAGAAGGTGTCCGTCGAGACCGTTCCCGACCCCACCATCCAGGAGCCGACCGACGCCATCGTGCGGATCACCTCCACGGCGATCTGCGGCTCCGACCTGCACCTGTACCGGGTGCTCGGCCCGTACATCGACAAGGGCGACGTCCTCGGCCACGAGCCGATGGGCATCGTCGAGGAGGTCGGCTCCGCCGTCACGAACCTCAAGGTCGGCGACCGCGTCGTCGTCCCCTTCAACATCTCCTGCGGGCACTGCTACATGTGCAAGCGCGGGCTGCAGTCCCAGTGCGAGACCACCCAGGTCACGGAGTACGGCAGCGGTGCCGCGCTCTTCGGCTACACGAAGATGTACGGCCAGGTCCCCGGTGGCCAGGCCGAGTACCTCCGCGTGCCGCACGCCGACTACGGCCCCATCGTGATCCCGGACGACGGCACCCCCGACGACCGCTGGCTGTTCATGAGCGACATCCTGCCGACCGCCTGGCAGGCCGTGCAGTACGCCGACGTGCCCGAGGGCGGCACGCTCGCGGTGCTCGGCCTCGGCCCGGTCGGGCAGTTCGCCGCCCGCATCGGCAAGCACCTCGGATACCGCGTGCTCGCCGTCGAGCCGGAGCAGGTCCGTCGCGACCTGGCGGCGAAGTACGGCATCGAGACGTTCGACATGTCGAAGGACCTGGTCTCCGAGCTCGTCGACCTGACCGACGGCCGCGGCCCGGACGCCGTCGTCGACGGTGTGGGCATGGAGGCGCACGGCAACCCCGTCGCCGGCTTCGCCCAGCGCGCTGCGGGGCTGCTGCCCGACAAGCTCGCGCAGAAGGCCATCGAGACCGCTGGTGTCGACCGGCTCGACGCCGTGCACACCGCGATCGACCTGGTCCGCCGCGGCGGCACCGTCTCGCTCAGCGGCGTCTACGGCGGCATGGCCGACCCGATGCCGATGATGACGCTGTTCGACAAGCAGATCACCATCCGCGAGGGCCAGTGCAACGTGAAGCGCTGGATCGACGACATCATGCCGCTCGTCTCCGACCCGTCGGACCCGCTCGGCACGCTCGACCTGACGTCGCACCGCGTGTCGCTCGAGGACGCCCCGCACATGTACGAGGTCTTCCAGAAGAAGCAGGACAACTGCGTGAAGGTCGTCCTCGACCCCGCCATGGCCGCGGCGTGACCCGAGTCGTCGTCGTCGGCGCGACGGGCAACGTCGGGACCGCCGTGCTCCGTCGCCTGTCGGCGGAGTCGGACGTCCAGGTCGTCGGGGTCGCCCGACGGCTGCCCGACCTGCACACCGCGCCGTACGGCGACGCTGTCTGGAACGCCGTCGACGTCGGGGCTCCGGACGCGGTCGACCAGCTGGTCGCCGTGTTCCGGGGCGCCGACGCGGTGGTGCACCTGGGGTGGGCCCTGCAGCCGACGCACGACATCCCCACGCAGTACCGGACGAACGTCGTGGGCACGGCGAACGTGCTCGAGGCGGTCGCCCGCGCCGAGGTCCCGCAGGTCGTCGTCGCGTCCTCGGTCGGCGCCTACCGCGGCGTCGACGTCGAGGGCAAGCGCCGTCGCGTCGACGAGTCCTTCCCGACCGACGGCATCCCGACCGCCACCTACGCCATCCACAAGGCGGAGAACGAGCGGGCGATGGACGCCTTCGCCGCCGCCCACCCCGACGTCGTGCTGACACGCCTGCGCCCCGGGTTGATCTTCCAGCGGGCCGCCGCCGCCGAGATCCGCGGCCTGTTCCTCGGGCACCTGGTGCCCATGCGGGCCGTCCGGTGGATCCAGTGGGCCGTGCTGCCCCTGCCGTACCCGTTCGTGTTCCAGGCCGTGCACGCGGACGACGTCGCCGACGCCTACTGGCGCACGATCGACCGTCGAGCCGGCGGCGCGTTCAACATCGCCGCCGAACCGGTGCTCACGCCGCCCCGCATCGCGCGGGTCCTGCGCATGCGCGGTGCCGTCCGCATCCCGCTCGGCCTGCTCCGTGGGATCGTCACCCTGACGTGGCGCCTGCGGCTGCAGCCGACGGACGCCGGCTGGATCGACATCGCGGCGTCCGTCCCGGTGATGGACACGGGCCGTGCCCGCACGGAACTCGGGTGGGAGGCTCGCCACACCGCCACGGACGCCCTCCGTGACCTGGTGGCCGGGTTCGCGACCGAGACGAACGTCCCGGGGTCGGGTCCCCTCAAGGGCTAGCGGCTCGACCGCGACGGGGTGGTCGGTGCCGACCGGCAGACTGGGGGCATGGCCCGATCCTCCGCGAAGTCCTCCGGCACCGACGCCCCGCGCATCACGTTGACCGCTCCGTCCGACCTCACCGACTGGGCTCCCGGGCCGGGGGACGTGCTGACCGGCGACCGCATCGACGGCCGACGGATCGCGTTGCTGGACCTGGCGGGGGAGCGGCTGCCGGACCTCGAGCTCGAGGAGTGCGTCGTCGAGGTGCTCCACGCCGACGCCGCCGACCTGCGGGGACTCCGCGTGCGCGACACCGTCATCGAGAGCCTTGACGCACCGGTGCTTCGGGCGTCGAGCAGTTCGTGGCGGGAGGTCCGGGTCGCCGGCGGGCGCATCGGGTCCGCCGAGCTGTACGACGCGGGACTGAACGGCGTCGAGTTCGTCGGCATGAAGCTCGGGTTCGTGAACCTCCGCGGTGCCACGATCACCGACGTGGTGTTCCGCGACTGCGTCATCGACGAGCTCGACATCGCCGACGCCCGACTGCTGCGCGTGTCCTTCGAGGGCACCCGCATCCGCGCCGCCGAGGGCTCGAACACCCGCATCGAGCACGTGGACCTGCGCGGCGCCGACCTCGACCGGGTCGAGCGGCTCGAGGGCTTCCGCGGTGCGACGATCGGCGCCGACCAGCTCTACACGCTCGCCCCGCTGCTGGCCGCGCAGGCGGGGTACCGCGTCGCCTGACCTCGCACGGTGCGAGCCGCGCCCCCGCACCCGGCGCCGCACCGTGCGCGCTGCTCCGGCCCGTGCGAGGTTGCACACCCGGTGCAGCCCGACAAGCCCGCACGGAGTGGTCAACCTCGCACCACGGCGGGCCGCACGACGGCGGGCCTCACCGCCCGGCGTCGACGAGCGCCAACGCCGCGGCCAGGTCCGCCTGCACGAGGTCCCCGTGCACGGCAGCACCCGCCATCGTCCCGGCGGCGGCGGACGCGATCACCGTGGCCATCGGAGACGCCACGTTGCCCGCGGCCCACACCCCGGGGACGTCGGTCGCTCCCGTCGGCCCGACCGGGACAGCGCTGGCGATCCGGTGGTCGCCCATGAACTGGTCCACGGCGACGAGCCCCAGGCCCTCGAGCCCGTCGACCCGCGCCTCGGCCGTGCTCGCCGTCGCCAGGGCGTCGAGCTCCACCACGGAGCCGTCGTCGAGCTCGACGCCCGACAGACGACCGTCGACGGCGAGGACCCGGGTCACGCCGGCATCCACGACCCTGATGCCACGGGCTGCGAAACCTGCTCTGGCGGTGTCGTCGGCGAACGCGGGGTCGACGACGAACGCCGTCACGTCGTCGCTCAGCGCGCGGAACATCAGTGCGTGGTGCGCGCCGAACGGGGTCCCGACGAGCACCCCGATCCGCCGGTCGCGGATCTCCCACCCGTGGCAGAACGGGCAGTGCACCACGCCGCGGCCCCACTGCTCCGCGAGCCCGGGCACCTCCGGCAGGACGTCCACGGCGCCGGAGGCGACGACCATGCGCCGAGCCGACACCTGCTCGCCGGAGTCGAGGGTGGCGGTGAAGCCGACCGGGTCGCCGTCCGCGACGGGTCCGGCGGTCGCGGCCACGAGCCTCCCGGCCGTGACGGTGACGCCGTACCGGGCCACCTCCTCGCGACCGGTGCGGAGCAGGTCGGAGGGCGCGGCGCCCTCCTGTCCGAGGTAGTTGTGGACGCCCTCGGCGCGGGCGTTGCGGGGTTCGCCCGCGTCGACGACCAGGACGGACCGGCGGGACCGGCCGAGGATGAGTGCTGCGGCGAGGCCGGCGGCTCCGCCGCCGATGACGATGACGTCGTGAGTGTTGGACATGCGCACATCGTGCGGCTGGCGTCGCTCTCCTGGCAAGATTCGTTGCCGGTCTGGCAACATGGAGCCATGGGACACGACCAGGAGGCTCGGCACGCGCCACGGACGACGGCACAGGTCGTCGACGGGGTCGGCCCACGGCTGCGGACGCTGCGGCAGCGACAGGACGTCACCCTCGCGGCGCTGGCGGAGCGCACGGGCATCTCGGTCAGCACGCTCTCGCGGCTGGAGTCCGGGCAGCGGAAGCCGACGCTGGAGCTCCTGCTGCCGCTCGCGCAGGCGTACCAGGTGCCGCTCGACGACCTCGTGGGGGCGCCGCGGACCGGGGATCCGCGGGTGCACCTGAAGCCCGAGCAGCACGGCGACCGCGTGGTGGTGCCGCTGACCCACCGGACCGGGGGCGTGCGCTCGTTCAAGCAACTGTTCCCGCCGAACTCGCCGGGCGGGGAGCCCTCGCTCCGGACGCACGAGGGCTACGAGTGGCTCTACGTGCTGTCCGGTCGGCTGCGACTGCTGCTCGGTGAGCACGACCTCGACCTCGGGCCGGGTGAGGTCGCCGAGTTCGACACCCACACGCCGCACTGGATCGGCAACGTCACGGACCAGGTGACCGAGGTGCTGTGCCTGTACGGGCCGCAGGGCGAGCGCGCCCACGTGCGGTCCCGTCCCGCGTCCTGAGCGTGGCCGGCGGGCCGACGCTGGCTTCGCACGGTGCGCGCTGTCTCGGCCGGTGCGAGGTTGCGCACGCCGTGCGGGCGCGTGGCCCGGCACGGGGTGGTCAACCTCGCACGAGAACGGGTCGGACATCCGCTTGACGCGGTTCGTGGCGTTCCTGTGCCCGTGAGCAGCCCTCGGCGACCACCTTGTGACGCACGCCGCTGGTGCAGTGCCCGCGGTGGACGACCGGAAGGCTCATCATGACCACGAACCCACCCGGGAACGACTCCGGGACCCCGATCCACGACCGAACGGCTGCTGCCGACGGACACGAGATCCACCCCGGCGTGACCGTGCCCGCCTGGGCGGACACCAACCCGCTCGAGGACGGCCGCGACGCCGACCTCCTGGGGCTCGGCGACGACTCGCCGTCCGCGGCGGTCCCCGCGGGCCAGCAGGTCCCGGTGACCCCGCCGGTGGCAGGGCTCGGCGGCGCAGGAGCCCCCGGCTCCGCCACCGGTTCGATCGCGGACCACGACGAGCTGCACGGCTCGACCGGTACCTCGGGCGGCTCGTCCTCCGGCGGCTCCGACGCCAAGGCCGACGCGGCCAAGGGTGCAGCGCAGGACGTCGCTGGCGACGCCAAGGAGAAGGCCGCGAACGTCGCCGGCACCGCCAAGGAGCAGGCCGCCAACGTGGCCTCCGAGGCGACCGACCACGCCAAGCAGCTCTACGGCCAGGCGTCCGAGAACCTCAAGCAGCAGGCCGGCGAGCAGCAGCAGCGTGCCGCCAGCGGGCTGAAGAGCCTCGGCGAGCAGCTCGGCCGCATGGCCGACAACGACGAGGAGCAGGGTGTCGCCTCGCGCGTCGTCCGCGACCTGTCGGGCCGTGCGTCCTCGGCCGCCGGGTTCCTCGAGAACCGCGACCCGGGCTCGCTCCTCGACGAGGTCAAGTCCTTCGCCGCCAAGCGCCCCGGTGCGTTCATCGCGCTGGCCGCCGGCGCGGGCATCCTCGCCGGCCGCCTGACCAAGGCGATCACGACCGAGGCCAAGCACGAGAAGGAAGCCGACGCCTCGGGCACCGGCACGACCCACACGCCCGGCACCACGGGCACCGGCACCACCGGGACGGGGACCGGCGTATGAGTTCCTCCGTCCCCGGCGCCCCCGGGATCGGCGAACCGACCCCCGAGGAACGCGCCGCGACCACACCGCTCGGTGAACTCCTCACCGACGTCTCGCGTGACATCTCCAGCCTGTTCCGGCAGGAGGTGGCACTGGCGAAGGCCGAGCTCACCGAGTCCGCGAAGAAGGCGGGCAAGGGCGCCGGCATGTTCGGCGGTGCCGGCCTGACCGCGCTGTTCGCCCTGCTGTTCCTGTCGATCGCCGCCTGGTGGGGTCTCGGCTACCTCATCGGCAACGCGTGGTCCGCCGTCGTCATCGCGGTCGTCTACGCGATCGTCGCCGCAGTCCTCGCACTGCAGGGACGCAAGCAGCTGAAGCAGATCAAGGGCGCTCCGCAGACCGTGGAGACCGCCAAGGAGATCCCCGACGCACTGAAGCCCAACTCCGGGAGGAACGCATGAGCACGCCAGACGAGATCCGCGCAGAGATCGAGCAGACACGGGGGACCCTCGGGTCCGACGTCGACGCCCTCGCCGACAAGGTGAGCCCGTCATCGATCGCACACCGGCAGACCGAGAAGGTCAAGAGCCGCTTCCAGGGCGTCCGCGACTCCGTCATGGGCGCAGCCGACTCGGCTCGCTCCAGCGCCTCGGGCTCCGCCTCGGGTGCGACTGACCAGGCCAAGGACGCCGCCCAGCGCGGTGTCGAGAAGGCCAAGGGCAACCCGCTCGCCGTGGGGCTCATCGCCTTCGGTGCCGGGTGGCTCGCGTCCTCGCTCATCCCGACCTCGGCGAAGGAGGAGGAGCTGGCCGGTGAACTCAAGGACCGCGCAGCGCCCCTCGTCGACCAGGTGAAGGAGACGGCGAAGGACGTCGGCTCGCAGCTCGGCGACTCCGCCAAGGAGCACGCGCAGGACCTGGCGGGCACCGCACAGGACGCGGCCCAGACGGTGAAGGACGAGGCGCAGGGCGCCGCGTCCGACGTCAAGGACCACGCGCAGTCGTCCGCACAGGACGTGCGCGGGGCCTGAGACCCAGCCACGCTCCAGACGGGAGGCACGGTGCCAGCTGGCACCGTGCCTCCCGTCCGTCGTCTGGTCGCGGATCGCGCCATCTGGCTCGCTGGGTCGGTGGTGAGGGCTCCACGAGTTCGCTGGAGGGATGACCGACGCTCCCTCGACCGCAGTCCTGTTCGACATCGACGGCACGCTCGTCGACTCCAACTACGCGCACGTCGATGCGTGGTGGCGGGCCTTCCGGGTGACCGGGCAGTCGGTCGACGCCTGGCGCATCCACCGGTTGATCGGGATGGACGCCTCCCGCCTGCTCGACGAACTCGTGCCGGACATGTCGGACGAGGACCGCGACACGGCCAAGCAGTACCAGGCGGCCTACTTCGCCGAGCACATGCCTCGTCTGCGGCTGCTGCCGGGAGCGCGTGAGCTGCTCGAGGCCGTCGCGGCCCGCGGCCACGCGGTCGTCCTCGCGACGAGTGCCCCGGAGAACGAGCTCGTCCGGCTGCGGGAACTGCTCGACGCCGAGCAGTGGATCAGCGTCGTGACGAGCGGCGAGGACGTCGAGGAGGCCAAGCCCGCACCCGACATCGTGCAGGTCGCCCTCGACCGTGCCGGCGTCGACCCGTCGAACGCGATCATGATCGGCGACGCGATGTGGGACGTGGAGACCTCGGCGAAGGTGGGGGTGTCCTGCATCGCGGTGATGACGGGTGGCGTCGGGGGCGACGAACTCCGGAACGCCGGGGCCGCAGTGGTGTACGACGACGCGGCTGCGGTGCTGGCCGGCATCGAGGACGGTCCGATCGGGACGCTCGGGCGGTGAGCGGGACGCTGCTCGGTGCTGGGCTGGCGTCGGCCGGTGTCGTACCCGCGTGGAAAGATGGTCGATCGTGATCACGATCGAACGCGTCCTCTGGGACGACCCCCGCGCCGTCGCCCTCCGTGCCCGCATGGACGAGGAGATGCACGAGCGGTACGGCTCGGCCAACGCGGACGAGGACCCCGCGGTCACGGCCGAGCGTGAGCGTGCCCTGTCGGTGGACCCGTCGAGCGTGATCAGCTCGGTGCTCGCGATCGACGAGTCCGGTGAGGCCGTCGGGCACATCGCGATCCGTCGGCTCCGTGACGAGGTCGAGCTGAAGCGCCTCATCGTGCTGTCGTCGGCGCGGGGCAAGGGCGCGGCGACGAAGCTCCTCGACGCGTGCGAGCAGATCGGGCGCGAAGAGGGAGCCGAGCGGCTCATCCTGCAGACAGGGGACCGGCAGCCCGACGCCGTCGCGCTGTACGAGAAGACCGGGTGGCGTGCGATCCCCGTGTACGAGCCCTACCTCGCGACCATGCCGTGGTCGTTCTGCTTCGACAAGGCGCTGTAGGGCCTGCTTCCTGGGACGTTGCCGGGTGCGAATTGCACTCTGACGCCGGGAGTGCAATTCTTGTGCGGTGAACACCGCTGAGCGCACCCGCGTGCTTCGACGACGCATGGTCGTCGAGGCCCGTCGCGCGACCGTCGAGCACGGGCTCACCGGGTTCACGATCGAGCAGTTGTGCGAATCGGTCGGGGTGTCCCGTCGGACGTTCTTCAACCACTTCGCCTCGAAGGAGGACGTCGTCCTCGGCATCGAGCTGAACGCCGACGTCGAGACGCTGACGGCGTACGCCGCGGGGCAGGTCGTCCCCGTCTCGCTCGACCCGCTCTCCTCGATCGTCGCGCTGGCGATCGAGCAGGTGCGGATCGTCGGGCTGAACCGCGCCGACGAGGTCCTGGTGCGCAAGGTCTTCGACCGCGAGCCGGCCCTGGTCGCACGGTTCCTGTCGGCCACGGACGTCCAGCTCGCGAAGGTGGCCCAAGCCGTGCGTGAGCGTTTCGGCTGGACCGTCTCGGACGACCCCCGCGCCCGGCTCGTCACCGAGTCCGCCGCCGGCCTGCTCCGGGTCACCGCCGAGCACTACTTCGACGACGACTTCGACGAGGCCACCGGCCCGACCTTCGACGCGCTGCTCACCACCAACCTCCGCCTCATGCGAGCGGCCATCACCACCGGACCGACCGAGTCCGCGTCCGTCCACCAGGAGAACACCCCATGAGCACCACTGCGTCGCGCACGAAGCGCACCCGCCCCGGCACCGGGGGCGGCGACGGTCCGCTCCTGCTCACCCAGCGCCGGATCTGGATCATCTTCTCGGCGCTCATCGCCGGCATGCTGCTCTCGAGCCTCGACCAGACCATCGTGTCCACCGCGATGCCGACGATCGTGGGCGACCTCGGCGGTGTGGCGCACCAGGCCTGGATCACGACCGGGTACCTGCTCGCCTCGACCATCGTGATGCCGATCTACGGCAAGTTCGGTGACCTCATCGGCCGTCGCAACCTGTTCCTCGTGGCGATCGCCCTGTTCACGCTGGCGTCCCTCGGGTGTGCGATGTCGACGGACTTCTGGCAGTTCGTGGTGTTCCGCGCGCTGCAGGGCCTCGGCGGCGGTGGCCTGATGATCCTGTCGCAGGCGATCATCGCGGACATCGTCCCCGCCTCGCAGCGCGGCAAGTACCTCGGTCCGCTCGGCGCGATCTTCGGCCTCTCCGCCGTCGGTGGTCCGCTGCTCGGCGGGTTCTTCGTCGACCACATGACCTGGCACTGGGCGTTCTGGATCAACATCCCGGTCGGCATCGCGGCGTTCGCCGTCGCGTGGTTCGCCCTGACGCTGCCGAGCAAGAAGGCCACCAAGCGGATCGACGTCCTCGGGGTCGCGCTGCTGTCGGCCACCACGGCCTGCCTGGTCTTCTTCACCGAGTTCGGCGGCAACCGGCAGCACGGCTGGGGTGCGCCCGAGACCTGGGCCTGGGGAGCGGGCTTCCTCATCGCCGCCGCGCTCTTCGTGTACGTCGAGTCGCGCGCGCAGGACCCGATCATCCCGCTCTCGTTCTTCCGCAACCGCACCTTCGTCACCGCGACGGCGATCGGCTTCGTGCTCGGTCTCGGCATGTTCGCCGCGATCGGCTTCGTCCCGACGTTCCTGCAGATGGCGTCCGGCACGTCCGCAGCGGTGTCCGGCCTGCTGATGCTGCCGATGATGGTCGGGCTGATCGGCACGTCCATCGTCTCCGGCACGCTCATCACCAAGACCGGCCGGTACCGCGCGTTCCCGATCATCGGCACCATCGTGGTCGGCATCGCGATGCTCGGCATGACGTCGCTCGCGGCCAGCACCCCGATCTGGCTGATCTGCGTGTACCTGTTCGTGTTCGGCGCGGGGCTCGGCCTCATCATGCAGGTCGTGGTCCTCGTGGCGCAGAACGCCGTCCTGCCGGAGCAGGTCGGCACCGCCACCTCGACGAACAACTACTTCCGTGAGGTCGGGGCCTCCCTCGGCGTCGCCGTGTTCGGTGCGCTCTTCACCTCCCGCCTGACGGACGCGCTGACCGACGTCTTCCGCGGCGCCGGTGGCAGTGCGTCCGACGCGGCCTCCGCGAGCGCGAGCATCGACCCGACGCAGCTCGCCAAGCTGCCCCAGGCCGTGCAGGACGGCATCGTGAACGCGTACGCCGACTCCCTGTCGCCGGTGTTCTGGTACCTGCTCCCGTTCATCGCCGTGGCCTTCGTGCTCGCCCTGTTCATCCCGCAGATGCAGCTCGCGGACGTGGCCGGCATGGTCGCCCGTGGCGAGGCCGTCGGTGGGACCGAGGCCGACGAGCTCGAGCGGTCGCGCCGCGCTGGCGCGGAGACGGCGCCGGCGGCGGCGGAGTCGGTGCCTGCGACGGCGCCCGCGCCGGCCGAGGCTGCGGAGTCGCGGCGCGACGAGTAGTCCCGAGCACGCTCGGACGGGAGGCCCGGTGCCAGTCGGCACCGGGCCTCCCGTCCGTCGTCGGTGCGTGCGCGGATGTGCGGGTGCATGGTTCGACGTCGCACGAGTCGTTCGACTGTTGCGGTGTCGAAAGATGCGGACGTCACTTTCGTGTGTGCATGTTCCGACACCGCATGAGTTGTTCGACTGTTGCGGTGTCGGAAGATGCGGACGTCGCTGTCGTGTGTGCATGTTCCGACACCGCATGAGTTGTTCGACTGTTGCGGTGTCGGAAGATGCGTGCGCATGTTGCGACGTACGAGCGTCAGGCGCCGGTGCTTGCGCGGGGGACCAGTCGCGTGGGGAGGGCCGGGTCGGGCGCCTCAGTGCCGTCGAGCATCGCGAGGAGTCGAAGCGCTGCAGCTCGGCCGAGTTCGGCTCCCGGGAGTGCGACGCTCGTCAGGGCCGGCGCGGTGACGGACGACGACGGCAGGTCGTCGAACCCGGCGACCGCGAGGGTCCCGGGCACGGCGATGCCTCGCTCGGCGGCCACGCGGAGCACCCCGTACGCCAGGGTGTCAGCCGCGCCGACGATCGCGGTCACGCCCTCGGTGAGCCAGGTGTCGACGACCGGCTCCACGGCGCTCGCGGCGGCGTCGATCGTCAGGTCGGCCCGGGCCACGACGGTCGACACGGTGATGCCCGCGGCAGCGCACGCGTCGTCGAACAGTGCGCGACGCACGGCGAAGGTCGTCGCGCGCGAGGTCCCGTCGAGGTACCCGACACGACGGTGTCCGGCGGCGGCGAGGTGTCGGACCAGGGCCTCGACGCCGGAGGAGAGGTCGTAGTTGACGGCGCCGTGGCCTCCCGGAGCGTCGAGCAGCACCACGGGGACACCGGCTGCCATGGACTCGCCGTCGGCCGGGGCGTCGACCAGGATGCCCGCGGGCCGGAGCCGTTCGAACCGGCGGACGTCCGCGTCGACGGGCTGTTCACCGCGCTCGGTGACGGAGAGCACGAGCTGGAAGCGGTCGCCGACGGTGTCCCGGACGCCACGGATGACCTCGGCGAAGAACGGGTTCGACAGGTCGGGGGCGATGAGCACCACGAGGTCGCCGCTGCCCCGCGCGAGGGAGCTCGCCGCGTGGTCGACGACGTACCCGAGCTCGTCGACGGCGTCGCGCACCCGGCTGGCGATCGGCACGGACACACGCCCGCGGTCCTTGCCGTTCACCACGAGGGAGACCGTGGCGATGCTCGTGCCGGCACGCTCGGCGACCATCGCCGCGGTCACGCGTCCGGACGGCGCGGGACGACTTCGCGGGGACGGGGGCACGGCGTCGATGCTACCCAGCAGGGTGACGATCGCCGGCCCGACGACCCCGCTCGACTTGACGTCAAGCGCTTGATGCGGTGTGATGTCAAACGCTTGACGCGGCGTGCATGGCGCGTCAGGCCACCGACCACCCGGGCGTCAGTCCGGACCGCACCCGGGCGCGAGCCCGGATCCCCGACGAAGTGGAGCACCACCGTGACCGACGCACCCCGCCAGCCCGAGAAGATCATCCTCGACTGCGACCCCGGCCACGACGACGCCGTCGCGATGTTGCTCGCCCACGGCAACCCGGACATCGAGCTGCTCGCCGTCACCACCGTCGTCGGCAACCAGACGCTGCCGAAGGTGACCAGGAACGCCCTCGCCGTCGCCCGCATCGCCGGGATCACGGGCGTGCCGTTCGCCGCCGGGGCCGCGCGCCCGATCCTCCGCCCGATCGAGGTCGCGCCGGCGATCCACGGCGAGAGCGGCCTCGACGGCCCCACGCTGCCCGAGCCGTCGTTCGAGCTCGACGAGCGACACGCGGTGGACCTGATCATCGACACCGTCATGGCGCACGAGCCCGGCACGGTCACCCTCATGCCGACCGGCGGCCTGACCAACATCGCGCTCGCGGCCCGCAAGGAGCCCCGCATCGTCGAGCGCGTCAAGCAGGTCGTCCTGATGGGCGGCGGCGTGCACGTGGGCAACTGGAGCCCGGTCGCCGAGTTCAACATCGTCATCGACCCCGAGGCGGCGTCGATCGTCTTCGACGCCGGCTGGGACGTCGTCATGGTCGGCCTCGACCTGACGCACCAGGCCCTCGCCACCCCCGAGGTCGCCGCCCGCATCGCCGCCGTCGGCACCGGTCCAGCGGCCTTCGTCGGGGAGCTCCTCGACTTCTTCGGCCAGACCTACCGGGACGCGCAGGGCTTCGATGCCCCGCCCGTCCACGATCCCTGCGCCGTCGCCTACGTGATCGACCCGACGATCGTCCGCGCCGTGAAGGTCCCGATCCGCATCGAGACCCAGGGCACGCTGACCCTCGGCATGACCGTCGCCGACTTCCGCGCGCCCGCGCCGGAGGACTGCCGCACGAGTGCCGCGCTGGAGCTCGACCACGGCCGGTTCTGGGACCTCGTCGTCGACGCCCTCGAGCGCATCGGCGAGACGCCGGACACCGGGTGGACGCCCCGTGCAGCCGCCGACGCCGTCGAGGCCGGCCTGACCACGCAGCCGAGCACGACCCGACCGACCGCCACGACCACGGAGATCTGACCCACCATGAACACCCCCTCGACGACGAAGTCGAACGCGTCGAACACCCCGGCGATGTCGAAGAAGTCCATCGGCGCGCTCACCGCGGCGCTCCTCGCCGCCTGCATCGCGTTCCAGCTCAACGCCAGCATGCTCAGCCCCGCGCTGGTCACCATGGCGCGTGAACTCAAGACCGACGACGCGACGATCGGGCTCTCACAGACCCTGTACTTCACGCTCGCCGCACTGTTCTCCCTGTTCCTGCCCCGCCTGTCGGACATCGTCGGGCGCAAGCGGGTGCTCGTCGGCATGCTCGCCGTGATGCTCGTCGGCAGCATCGTCGCCGCCCTCGCGGTGAACGTCCCGATGCTCTTCGCCGGCCGCATCATCCAGGGCGTCACGGGCCCGGTCGTGCCGATCTGCCTGCTCGTCCTGCGCAACGAGATCACCGACCCGAAGCGCTACGGCGCTGCCCTCGGTCTGCTGACCGCGGTGAACGGGGGCATCGCCGGGATCGACGCCCTGGCCGGCGGCTGGATCGCGACGAACTTCGGCTTCCGCGGGATCTTCTGGGTGATCGCGGTCGTGACGGTCGTCGCCCTGGCACTCGTCACGGTCTGGGGCGTCGAGTCGCGCCCGTCCGCGGGCACCCGGATGGACTGGGTCGGCGTCGTCCCGCTCGTCATCTCGGTCGGCGCACTGCTGACGGCGTTCAACGAGGCCGGCAAGCTCGGGGCCGCGAACCCGGGGCTCGTGGTCGGCGGGATCGTCGTCGCCCTCGCGGCCTTCGCCGTGTTCTGGGCGGTCGAGTCCCGCGTCCGCGAGCCCCTCGTCGAGACGCGGTTCCTCAAGCGTCGGGGCACGTGGGCACTCCTCGCCACGACCTTCCTCACGATGACCGGCGTCTTCGCGGTCGTGAACGGCCTGGTCACGTCGCTCGCGCAGAACGGCGACGCAGGCTTCGGGATGGAGGCCGACCTCGCCTCCCTGGTCTTCCTCACGCCGTACGCGCTGGTCGGCTGGATCGTCGGACCGTTCGCCGGTCGGCTCGCCCCGACGCTCGGCTACCGTGCCGTGCTGCGCGTCGGACTCGTCGGCAGCATCGTCGCCACCGTCCTGATGGCCCTCGTCGGCGTGCACTCGCTGCCGGTCCTCGTCGCCACCACCGTGCTCATCGGCATCACCTACGCCGGCATCGCCAACATCATCCTCAACGGCCTGGGGATCGTGCTCTCCCCGGAGTCGAACCCCGGGTTCCTGCCGGGCCTGAACGCCGGTGCGTTCAACCTCGGCGCGGGCGTCAGCTTCGCCGTGCTGCCGGCGCTGCAGATCGCGCTCGGGGTCGGCGGGTCCTCGGGCACGGCCGGCTACTCCGGTGGGATGCTGCTCGGGGCCGTCATCACGACCGCCGCCCTGGCGATCTCGTTCCTCATCCCCCGACCGGAGGATGCCGAGACTCCTGCCATCGTCCAACAGAAGGAGAGCGTCCGATGACCGAGACCATCGTGATCGTCGGGTCGTTGAACGCGGACCTGGTCGTCCGGACGGACCGCTTCCCGAAGCCCGGCGAGACCCTGCACGGGTCCGACCTCGCGATCCTGCCGGGCGGCAAGTCCGCCAACCAGGCCGTCGCAGCCGGGAGGCTCGGGGGCACGGTGCGCATGATCGGTGCGGTCGGCGACGACGGGAACGGCGCACTGCTCCGCGACTCCGTCGCGGCAGCGGGTGCCGACACGACGCACGTCGCCGTCCGCGAGGGCACGGCCACCGGCACGGCCGTCATCACGGTGGACGCCCACGGGGAGAACACCATCGTGATCTCCGGCGGCGCGAACGCCACGCTGACCCCGGACGACCTGCCCGCCGAGGCCTTCCGGGATGCTGCCGTCCTCGGCCTGTGCCTCGAGGTGTCGATCGACGTGGTGCTCGCCGCCGCCCGCGCCGCGCACGAGGCCGGCGTCACGGTCCTGACGAACCTGTCCCCGTTCGGCGACGTCCCACGCGAGCTGCTCGACCTGACCGACGTGCTGCTGGTCAACGAGCACGAGGCCGCCGCGCTCGGTGACCACGGCGTCGCCCGGTCGATCGTGACCCGCGGTGGCGACGGGTCGGTCGTGCACGACGGGGATACCGCACCCGTCGAGGTCCCCGCGGTGCCCGTCGAGGCCGTCGACACCACCGGCTGCGGTGACGCGTTCATGGGTGCCGTGGCGCTCCGGCTCGCTGCGGGCGACACGCTCCTCGAGGCTGCGCGGTTCGCCGCCGGTGTCGGGGCCTACGCCGCGACCGGGGCCGGGGCGCAGGCGTCCTACCCGACCACGGCGCAGCTCGAGGCGTTCCTGCGGGCGTAGGACGAGCCTCCCGGTCGACCTGGCGGTCCTGGTGACCCCGCTGCGGCCGCTAGCGTTGCGGCATGCGCGTGGGAGTCCTCGACATCGGGTCCAACACCGGTCACCTGCTGGTGGTCGACGCCCACGGCGGCGCCGCGCCGCTGCCGGCGTCCTCGTTCAAGCAGGCGCTCCGGCTCGCCGAGCACCTCGACGAGCGTGGTGCGGTGACGCAGGCGGGCATCGACGCCCTCACCGGGTTCGTCGCCGAGTCGGTCCGGGTGGCCGAGGACCGCGGGTGCGAGGACATGCTCGGGTTCGCGACCTCGGCGGTGCGTGACGCGGTGAACTCCGAGGCCGTCCTGGCCCACGTACAGGACCGCACCGGCGTCGAGCTCGCCGTGCTCTCCGGGTCGGACGAGGCCCGGCTCACCTTCCTGGCCGTGCGGCGCTGGTTCGGCTGGTCCGCCGGACGCCTGGCCGTGTTCGACATCGGCGGAGGGTCGCTCGAGATCGCCGGCGGGGCGGACGAAGCGCCCGACGTCGCGTGGTCCATGCCGATCGGCGCCGCCCGACTGGCGCGGTCGTTCTTCGCCGCCGGGACGCCGACCGAGGACGACGTCCGCCGGCTCCGGCACGACATCCGCGTCGAGATCGCCCGGGACGCCGGCAAACTCCTCCGATCGGGGGTTCCGGACCGGGCTGTGGCGACCTCCAAGACGTTCCGCTCCATCGCCCGCATCTGTGGTGCGGCGCCGTCGGCCGCCGGGCCGCTCGTCGCGCGCTCGCTCGACGGGGAGGTCCTCCGGGCGACGTTGCCCTCGCTGCTGCAGATGTCCGTCGCCGAGCTCGCGGCGCTGCCGGGAGTCTCTCCGAGTCGGGCGCACCAGGTCGTGCCGGGAGCGCTCGTCGCCGAGGCGTGCCTGGACATCTTCGACCTGCCCGCGCTGGAGATCTGCCCGTGGGCGCTCCGCGAGGGCGTCATCCTCGAGCGGCTCGACCAGCTGTCAGTGCTCGGAGCCTGACTGGTCGAACAGGTTGACCATTTCGGTCACTCTCTGACCATAATGGTCACATGCGTTCTCCTGACTTCGTGCGTCAACGGTTCCTCGTCGTCCCTGCTGCCCTCTGGCTGCTCGCAGGCGTGTCGTGGCTCTCGGGCGAAGCGGTGTCCGCCTCCGCGTTCCCCGGGTACGACTACGCGACGAACTACATCTCCGACCTCGGCGTCGCACAGGTCGGCTCGTTCCAGGGGCGGGCGATCGACTCGCCGCTCCACGCCCTCATGAACGCGACGTTCGTCACGCAGGGCGTGTGCTTCGCGGTGGCCGGGGTCATCGTCGCCGTCGCCTGCACCGGCGTGGCGCGCCGCGCGGTCGTCACGGTCGGAGTCGTCGCCGTCGTGCACGGCGTCGGGCTGGCGCTGGTCGGGACGTTCCACGGCAGTCAGGGGAGCGTCGACGACGGCACCATCGTGTTCCACGTGCTCGGCGCGGCAGCGGCGATCATCGGCGGGAACGTCGTCGCGATCGTCGCGGGTGCGGGCTCCTCCGCGGTCGGGGCTCCGCGGGCCTACCGACTGACGAGCGTCGCCCTCGGGACGGCCGGCCTGGTCGCGCTCGTCATGCTGGTGGTCGACTCGGGCTCCTCGGTGATCGACCTGCTCCCCGACGGCGTGTGGGAACGTGGGGCGGTGTACACCGTGATCGCGTGGGAGCTGCTCTCGGCCGTCGTCGTCCTGACCGGGCTCGCCCGCAGCCGACGCCTGGCTGCTCGACGTCACGTGGCGGGAAGGCAGGCGTGACCGGCTCCCGACGGCACCCGCGGCCGACGCGCGACGAGATCGACCGGGACGTCCTCGACGTGGCCGCGGGCCTGATCGCGCGGCGCGGGGTGAAGGACACCGCGGTGCAGGCCGTCGCGGACCAGACCGGGTACTCGAAGGCCGCGGTGCTGAGCCGGTTCGCGACCAAGGACCTGCTGGTCCGCGCTGCCGTCGGGCAGTGCATCGAGCAGACCCGGTCCGTCCGTGATGCCGCGATGGCCGTCGAGACCGGGG
The DNA here is from genome assembly GCF_015350905.1 of Curtobacterium sp. VKM Ac-2865. GTDB lineage: Bacteria > Actinomycetota > Actinomycetes > Actinomycetales > Microbacteriaceae > Curtobacterium. The sequence continues at coordinate 303,336 of NZ_JADKRZ010000006.1, forward strand.
CCGCGCGCGACGCCGTCGCCCTGGCCGGCGTGACGGACCTCGCGCTGGCGCGCCCGGGCTGGGCTGAGCTCGCCCTCGCGGGCTTCGCGCTGCGCCGTGGGGACGACGTGACGGACCAGCTCGGACCGATGGCCGACGCGCTGCTCGCGATGTTCGACGTCGAGCCGGTCGCCACGCTCGAGCGCCGAGCGCGCGTCACCGGGGCGTTCGGTGCACTGGTCGTGCTCTCCCTGACGTACGAGAACGACGCCTCGGCCGACCAGGCTCGGCCGATCCTGCTTGACGTCGCGTGGCGGACCCTCGGGCACGACGGACCCTTCCCGGCGCGGTGGTCGAGGCCCGTCAGCGCGAACGGGCCCGCGGCGGCGCGAGCAGCCACGGGCGGATGAGCTTCGTCACGAACGGCAGCACCCAGAACGTCATGATCGGCGTGAGCACGACCGTGGTGATGAGGACGCGGGGCAGTGCGGCGAGCCCGGCGAAGGACGGCACGAGCAGCCCGACGACGATCGTGAACGCGAGGTTGACCGGGAAGAACCCGAGCCAGATGCTCACGGCCTGCTTCCACCGCGGGGGAGCGCTCGACGACGGGGCGTCCTCGGGGACGTCGAACCAGCCCTCGATCCCGGTGCGCTTCTCGACGCGGGACTCCACCACGAGGTCGCGGCCCAGGTCGAGCCAGCGCAGCCGGTCGTCGGAGTTCTCCCACGTGGACAGGGAGTCGTGGTCGGCGAAGCGGTAGAGCATGTGCCACTCGCGGGACTGGGCCCGGGAACGGACCCAACCGGACCCGAGGAACCCCGGGTAGCGGTTCGCCAGGTTCACCCCGGACTGCACCCAGCGGGTGACCTCGGGGATGCGCTCGGGTTCGACCAGGCGGGTGATGGACACGGTGACGGGTGGGCCGGCGGTCTCGGATGACGACTGCAGCATTCCAGGCTCTTGTGGAGTCATGGGACCAGTGTCGCGGACCCGTGTTTCACGCTCATGACGACCGTGATCCGTCGGTCCCCTGAACGGATCTTCGTAGTGCGTCGACGCTCGTCCCAGGTGCGTGTCAGACGATCGTCTGACGACCGGCCACCGAGAGGACCGCGATGCCTGCAGTCGACCCCACCACCACCCGCACGATCAGCGTCCTGCTCGGTCAGCCCGTCTTCGTGCAGGCCCTGCGCTACACCGCGATGTACGGTCCGAAGCCGTTCGCCGAGGCGCTGCTCGTCTACCGCGACAACGGCACCTACACGATCCTGTCGCCCGGCGAGGACCACCACGGCTGCTACGTCTCCGCCACGGAGGTCGCCGTGGACGCTCCGCCGCGCCACGTCGCCTTCATGTCGCTGCCGTCGTCGGACTGGGACAGCAACGTCGCGGCGCACACCCTGACCTTCGCCGCGGACATGGGCGCCTTCACGCAGGAGCTCCGGTTGCCGGGGGAAGCTGTCCCACGGGCGCAGCACGGCTACGCCGCACCAGTCCTGGACGGACGGCAGATCGACGTGACGGCCGGCTGGACCGAACTCCGTCGGGCCCACGACGGGGTGTTCTCCGCGCTCGCCGCCCGGGCTACCGCACCCGCAATCGCCGGATGACCACATTGGACCTGACGGAATGATTCCGGCCGCGAACCGGATGGAAACGCCATCGGTGACGACGTATATGCCCGTCTAAGCCCGTATAAGCCCTGGGCTTAGACGGATAGACACGGGCTTACACGGGCTAGCTGGCCTGCTTCTTCGCCGCGGGCTTCTTGGCGGGGGCCTTCTTGGCTCCCGGCTTCTTCGCGGGGGCCTTCTTCGCCGGGGCCTTCTTCGTGTCCGTGCCGGATTCTTCGTCAGACCCGGACGCCTTCGACGCAGAGCCGGACCGGGACCCTGAACTGGACCCGGCCCCCGACGAACGCGAGCCACCGGACGAGCGCGACCCCGAGCCTCCCGTCCGCTTCTTGTCCACGGATGCGCGCAGCGCAGCCATCAGGTCGATGACGTCACCGCCCTCGTCGTCGTCGGACGGGGCTTGTTCACCGAACGTCTCGGCGGTGTCGACGTCGTCGCCGGACTCGAGCTTGGCGTCGATGAGCTGCTGAAGCTCGGCCTGGTACTCGTCGGTGTAGCGGTCGGGGTCGAAGTCGGTCGACATGCTCTCGACCAGGGACGACGACATCTTGAGCTCGTTCGCGCTCACCTTGACCGACGTGTCCAGGGCCTTGAAGTCGGCAGACCGGACCTCGTCGCCCCACAGGAGCCCCTGCAGGAGCAGCACGTCGTCGTGGACGCGGAGCACGCCGAGCCGGGTCTTCTGGCGGAGCGTGAACTGCACGACCGCGAGACGGTCGGTCTCCTCGAGGGTGCGTCGGAGCAGGACGTAGGCCTTCGGGGAGCGGGAGTCCGGCTCGAGGTAGTAGGTCTTCTCGAACATCATCGGGTCGACCTGGTCGACGGGCACGAACTCGAGGACCTCGATCTCGTGGGACTGCTCCTGCGGCAGCTTCTTGAAGTCGTCGGCGGTGAGGACGACGGTCTTCTCCCCGTCGTCGTATGCGCGCTCGATGTCGGCGTACTCGACCTCGTGCCCGAGCTCGCACACCCGCTTGTACCGGATGCGGGCCTTGTCCTCGTCGTGGACCTGGTGCATGGAGACGTCGTGGGTCTCGGTGGCGGCGTAGACCTTGATCGGCACGTTCACCAGCCCGAACGCGATGGAACCCTTCCAGATCGACCTCATCACCACATGATGCCCGCGTGCGCGTGGGAGCGCGCGCGGACGCGTCCCTCGGCGACTGACGTCACGACCGAGCACCCCACGAGTCACGACCGAGCACGATGGGTCCATGAGCCAGCTGGACAAGGACGACCCGCGCACGCAGTACGCCCGCCCGCCGTTCCCCGTGCAGACGCAGCAGGGGTCGGGACGGGCCAGCGAGATGGACCCGCAGCCGGACCACGGCGAGACGAGCTACGTCGGTACCGGCCGGATGCTCGGCTACCGGGTGCTCGTGACGGGCGCCGACTCGGGCATCGGCCGCGCCGCCGCGATCGCGATGGCGAAGGAGGGCGCCGACGTCGTGCTGAACGCCCTGCCCGAGGAGATCGACGACCTGACCGAGGTCCGCGACCTCATCGGCGACCTCGGTCGCGAGGCCGTCATGCTGCCCGGGGACCTCACCGACGAGGCCTTCTGCCAGGAGCTCGTCCGGACGGCCGTCAGCGAGCTCGGCGGCCTCGACGCGCTCGTGCTCGTCGCCGGCAGCCAGCAGGTGCACGAGGACGTCACCCAACAGTCGACCGAGGACTTCGACCGCACCATGAAGGTCAACCTCTACGCGATGTTCTGGCTGGTGCGCGAGGCCGTCCCGCACATGGCTCCCGGCAGCGCGATCGTCACGACGAGCTCGGTGTCCGCGTACCAGCCGCAGGACCGGATGATCGACTACGCGGCGACGAAGGCCGCGATCATCACCTACACGAACGGCCTCGCCCGCCAGCTCGCGGCGAAGGGCATCCGCGCGAACACCGTCGTGCCGGGGCCCGTGTGGACGCCGCTGCAGCCGATCAGCTACCCGGGCGACGAGATCGCCGCGTACGGGAAGGACACCCCGTTCGGCCGCCCGGCACAGCCCGTCGAGCTCGGCAGCGCCTACGTGTACCTGGCCGGACCGGAGTCCTCGTACACGTCCGGCACGACGTTGACCGTGGCGGGAGCGACCGGGGTCGCGCTGTGACTCCCAAGGGCAAGACCACCGTCCTGGTCGGGGACAGCCGCCTGGCGCTGACCAACCTCGACAAGGTGCTCTACCCGGAGACCGGCACGACGAAGGGCCGGGTCGTCGAGTACTACGAGCACGTCGCGCCGTGGATGATCCCGCACGTGAAGGACCGGCCGGTCACCAGGAAGCGCTGGGCGAACGGCGTCGACGGCAAGGTCTTCTTCGAGAAGAACCTGCCCGACTCCGCGCCTGAGTGGGTCCGGCACCACACGATCGCGCACTCCGACCACGACAACGAGTACCCGATCGTCGACGACCTGCCGACGCTGGTGTGGATGGCGCAGCAGGCCGCCCTCGAGCTGCACGTGCCGCAGTGGCGCTTCGGCCCGCGCGGCGGCAAGCAGGACCCGGACCGCCTGGTGCTCGACCTGGACCCGGGCGAGGGCGTCGGGCTGGCGGCGTGCGTCGAGGTGGCCGTGGCAGCGCGGGAGATCCTGCACGGCATGGGCCTCGACCCGTACCCGGTGACGTCCGGGTCGAAGGGCATCCACCTCTACGCAGCCCTCGACGGCCGCGCCTCGACGGACCAGGTGTCCGAGGTCGCGCACGAGCTGGCGAAGGCACTCGAGCAGGACCTGCCCGACCTGGTGCTGTCCTCGATGAGCCGGGCGGAGCGTCGGGGCAAGGTCTTCGTCGACTGGTCGCAGAACAACGGCAACAAGACGACGATCGCGCCGTACTCGCTCCGCGGTCGCGAGCGCCCGACGGTCGCAGCGCCCCGCACGTGGGAGGAGCTCACGGAGAAGGGGCTCGCCCAGCTGACGCTGGACGAGGTCCTCGAACGCCTGCAGGACCACGGCGACCTCCTGCACCCGGTCGCCGCTGGCGCCCTCTCGGTCGGCCGACCGGACGCCGGTCACTGGGACAGCGACCGCACGCAGGCCGCCAACGACGCGGAACGCGAAGCGCGGACGGGAGGCGCGGCGAACGACCGCCTGACGACCTACCGTGCCAAGCGGGACGCGTCGAAGACCCCGGAGCCGGTCCCGCAGGACGCCCCGACGGTCCGGAAGGACGGCACCCCGACCTTCGTCATCCAGGAGCACCACGCCACCCGCGACCACTACGACTTCCGGCTGGAGCACGACGGCGTGCTCGTGAGCTGGGCGCTGCCGAAGGGGGAGCCGACCGACCCGGGGAAGAACCACCTCGCGGTGATGACCGAGGACCACCCGCTCGAGTACGGCTCCTTCGAAGGCACGATCCCGCACGACGAGTACGGTGGGGGCACGGTGACCCTCTGGGACGACGGCACGTACGACCTCGAGAAGTGGCGCGAGGGCGAAGAGGTCATCGTGACGCTGCACGGCCGGACGAACGGGAACCGCCGGCTCGCGCTCCTGCACACCCGCGGGCGTGGGAAGGGCCGGGAGGGCGACGAGAAGAACTGGCTCATCCACCGGACGAAGGACCAGCCCGACCCCGGGGCGGACGGCACCCGATCGGAGGATGCGGGACGAGCCTCCCGTCCGACACCCGGCGCCGGACGGGCGACGCACGACGAAGGGCGGGCGAAGCACGACGCGGGCGGCGCGCGCATCACCCGATCGGCCGATGCCGACACGGACCCGGTCGAACGTCGCACGATGCAGGCCACGCTCGCGAAGGGCGAGCCCGCGCTCGACCCAGCCGAGTGGGCGTTCGAGATGAAGTGGGACGGCGTCCGCGCCCTCGCGACGGTCCGCGACGGGACGGTCTCGCTGCGCAGCCGGAACGGCAACGACCTGACGGCGCAGTACCCCGAGCTCCAGGAACTCGGGCAGCGCGCCGGCGTCGACGGGGTCTTCGACGGCGAGGTCGTGGCGCTCGACGACCGCGGCCGGCCGAGCTTCCAGCTCCTGCAGAACCGGATGGGGCTCACGAAGCCGCGCGAGGTGGCGGCGGCACGAGCCGAGACGCCGGTCCGGCTCCTGCTGTTCGACGTGCTCGAGGCCGACGGGCACGAGCTGACCCGCCTCGGGTACGAACACCGACGCCAGGCGCTCGAGACGGTGGTCGACGCCGGCGGCGCGGTCGAGGTGCCACCGGCGTACGACGGCGACCTGGCCGGGGCGCTCGCCGACTCGGCGGAGCGGGGACTCGAGGGCATCGTCGCGAAGAAGCGCTCCTCGCGGTACGCGGAGGGGCGCCGGTCCGAGGCGTGGTTCAAGCTGAAGCACCACGCCACGCAGGAGGTCGTCGTGGCCGGGTGGCGGCCCGGGAGCGGGCGGCGCGAGGGCGGCATCGGGTCCCTGCTCCTCGGTGTCCCCGGGCCGGACGGTCTGCGCTACGTCGGCAGGGTCGGCACCGGGTTCCGCGACCGCGACCTCGACGAGGTCGCCGAGGTGCTCGCACCCCTGGCGCGGGAGACGTCGCCGTTCCTCGACGTGCCCGGACCGGACGCGCGCGACGCCCACTGGGTGACGCCGGAGCGCGTCGGGGAGGTCGAGTTCGCGGAGTGGACGGCCGACGGGCGGCTCCGGCAGGCGTCGTGGCGCGGCTGGCGGCCGGACAAGGCCCCGGAGGACGTCGTCGTGGAGTGACCCCATCCCGGTCCGGGCCCGGGCCCGGGCACTGGCCTGAGTCCGGGTCCGGGTCCGCATGCATCCGCATGGGGTCCGCTGGAGGCGAACTTCCGTCCCCCGATCGGAGGATGCGCGGGGGACGATTCGTGCCCTCGTGTCGGGATGGCGCAGACCGGCTGTTACGTTCGCGGAGACGAAAGGGGGTGCGGGATGACCAGCAACTACCTGCCTCCGTTCTCCGCAGCGGACCGCGTCGACCGGTCGGAGGACGGCGCGTCCGAGGGGCCGGCCCACCCGGCTCCAGCGGGCACGGAGCACGAGGCGACCTACGCGGACTTCCTCGGCGACCAGGTCGAGGACTGACCCAGCCGACCGGAGGAGGCCGCCCGCGGGCGGTCGTCCGGGCGGGACGGCCCGTGCGCCGGATCAGGGGACGCACGGACCGCCACGGAGCGCCGTGACCGGTCGTTCAGGGCGACCGGTCACGGCGCGCTCGACGCCGACGGCGAGTACGCCGACGGCAGGCCCACAGAACAAGACGTCTCGACCACGGGATTCGTCACGCCGACCCGCGAGATCCACCCGGAGGACTCCCCCTGACTGAGGACCAACCGCTCTCCGCACTGTCGGACGCGTCGCTCGTCGAACGGTCGGCCGATGGTGACGCGCAGGCGTTCGGCGTGCTCATCCGCCGGTACGGCCCGCTGATGCGCGCCTACGCCGCACGGATCCTCGGGCACGGCGACGGCGAGGCGGACGACGCGGTGCAGGAAGCGGCCCTGCAGGCCTGGCAGCGCATCGACCGGGTGGAGGACCCCGACCGCGTCCGGTCCTGGCTGTTCCGGATCGCCGCGAACAAGGCGCTCGACCGGCTCCGACGGCGGCACCCGCACCTCGACCTCGAGGCCGTGCCGGACCGCGCGGACGAGCGACCCGTCGACGAGGTGGTCGTCACGCGGATGCAGGTCGACGCCCTCGCGCGGGTGGTCCAGAACCTGCCGGACGCGCAGCGAGCAGTGTGGGTCCTGCGGGAGATCGGCGGGGCGTCCTACGCCGAGGTCGCCGACCAGACCGGGCTGACCGCCACCGCCGTCCGGGGACTGCTCGCCCGGGCACGCCAGGCCGTGGTGACGCAGATGGAGGGGTGGCGATGAACGACGACACCGAGGCCCGTCACGGCGCCTTCACCCTCGACGAGCTCGCCGACTACCTGGACTCCGGCCGCGACCCCGTCCGGCCCGACATCGAGGCGGACACCGACGCGCGTGCCGTACTCCGACGACTCGAACAGCTGCGGGTGGCCTCGGCCGACCTGCTCGACGCCGACGTCCGTGCTGCCGGCGCTTCGGACGAGGGCTGGATCGCGAGCGTCCTGGCGAGCATCAGGACGACCGCGCACGCCGGGCGGGACATGCCCGTGCCCGACGACGACCCGACCTCGCACCTGGTCGTGACCGAGGGCGCGATCCGTGGGCTCGTGCGGGCACTCGGGGACCGCGTGCCGGGTGTCCTCGTCCGCGGGACCCGTTTCACCGGCGACGTCACCACGGCCGGTGCCCCGATCGACGTCGAGGTCGTCGTCGCCGTGGTGTCGGACGCGCCGCTCCGGGAGCGTGCCGATGCCCTCCGGGAGATCGTCGCCACCGCCCTGCACGAGCACGCGCCCTTCACGGTGGCCTCGCTCACCGTCCGCGTCGCCGACGTGCTGACCCCGGGAGGACACGCATGACCGCCACCGACACCAGAGCCCTGTCGCGCCTGGCGACGGAGGCGGTCCTCGCGGTCCCCGGCGTCCGGTCGGTGGTGCTCCCCGGGCCGAGTCTCGCCGTCCTGGTCCGTGACGTCCGGTCGGTGCTGGAGCTGCCGCGCGACGGTGGGGCGGTGCTCGTCGAGGACCGCGCCACCGGGCTGCGCGTGCGGGTCGTCGTCACGGTGGACGCCGGCGTACCGGCGACCACGACGCTGCGGTCGGTCCGCGACGAACTCGGCACGTGCATCGAGCACGCGACCGGTGCCCGTCCGGACGACCTCACGGTGCGGGTGGTCGAGATCGTCTGACCCCTGAGCGAGACCGTCTGACACCCGGCCACGTCAGCGCGACTCCTGCCGTCAAGCGGCCGGGGCGTCTGCGGTCAGGCGGCCGGGGCGCCGTCGTCCGCGGCAGCGCCGCCCGTGGTCGCGGGGAGGTCCTCGCCGACCAGGCCGTCGTCCTCGGTGTCGACGACGTCCGCCGCAGCGGCCTTCGCCTCGTCGATGGTGTCCTGCGACTTCCGCAGCAGGTCGTCGTTGCCGGTGGGTGCTGTCTCGCTCATGGCCCCGACGCTACGCGGGAGCGCCTGAACCGGTCTCCCGCCGTGGTCGGTGCGCCGGCTCGTAGTCGACCGCCGACGTCGGGGCAGCGGACGTCGGCATGACCGGGGCGGGCGGGGTGCCGTACGCATCGGCAGCGTCGAGCACGGCCCTGGTCGCGGCGGCCGCGGTGCGGAGCGCGTCGGCGATGGGGAGCGCCCGGTGTCCGGGCGTCCGGACCTCGACGCCCCACGGCTCGTCGAAGCCGAGGTCGCGGACCGTGCGGATGAACCCGGGGACGTCCCACGCCCCGGCGCCGGGCAGGTAGCGAGCCAGGCGAGACTCGTCGGCGAGGGTCATGCCGTTCGGGGTGTCGAGCAGCCCGTCGCTGAGCTCCACCGCCGCCAGGGTCGACGGCGCCAGCCCGTGGCGGATCGACGCCAGGGTCGAGCCGCTCCGCAGGGCGTGCATGGCGTCGAGCAGCAGCCCGCCGTTCGGGTGCCCGGCGGTCGCGACGAAGCGCGAAGCCCGTTCGACCGTCGGCAGGTTCGACCACGGCTCCGGTTCGAGCACGAGCTGCGCACCGACGCCGCGGGCCTGCTCTGCGAGCACCACCCAGTCGTCGAGCATGGCGGCGGGGGAGACCCCGGGCAGGCTGACGTCGGCACGGGCCACGACCTGCCAGGCGCGGAGCGTCGCTGCGGCCTCGAGCAGGACGCCACGGTCGGCGTCCGCCGCCTCGGTCCGGCTGGGGCAGGTCCACCAGGAACCCAGGGTGCCGAGCTGCACCCACACGATGCCGACGTCGTCGAGCATCTGCCGGAGCCGACGCAGCCCGGTGGTCGCGCGGACCTCGTGGAGGTCGTCGAGGGCGAGCGAGATGCCGGAGAAGCCGGCGGCACCGACGGCACGGACGCGCTCGTCGATGGGTTCGTCGCCGTCCCACGTCCAGGACGTCGCGAGCAGGTCGTGTTCCAGCACGGTGCACCTCCGTGTCCACGGACGCACGCTGGTCGAGTCGAGCGTCCCCGGTCCGCTTCCCTGTCAGCGGACCACGACGGACGCGTCAGTGACGGCGCCGTCTGGCACCGTGCTACTCGCTGCCGCTCCGGACCGGCTCACAGCCGGGCACCGACTGCGTCATCTGGTCACGATCCGCACGCCGCAGGACGGACGGGAGGCTCGGCGTGCGTCCGGCGCGGACCGTCACGCTCGCGACGCAGCCGGTCCGATCGTGGTCCGGACGGTCCCGACGCCCTCGATCGACCCGACGAGCACTGACCCGGGACCCACCACGCCGACACCGTCGGGCGTGCCGGTCATCACGAGGTCGCCGGGCTCGAGGCGCACCGCCCGGGACAACTCCGCGACGACCTCGGCCACCGACCAGATCTGGTCGGCGAGGTCCCCGTGCTGGCGGCGCTCGCCGTCGACGGTGAGGTCGATCGTGCCGTGCGTCGGGTCGGCGTCGGCGGCGGGGACGAGCGTGCCGATCGGCGCCGAGGCGTCGAACCCCTTCGCCATGTCCCACGGTCGGCCGAGCCGCTTGGCCTCGGCCTGCAGGTCCCGCCGGGTCAGGTCGAGTCCGACGCCGTAGCCCCAGACGTGGTCGAGTGCGTCGCCGACGGGGACGTCCCCACCGCCGACGCCGATCGCCACCACGAGTTCGACCTCGTGCTCGAGCCGCTCGGTCATCGGTGGGTACGGGGTCGCCGCATCGTCGGTGACGACCGCGTCGGCCGGCTTCGTGAAGAAGAACGGCGGTTCACGATCGGGGTCGTGACCCATCTCGCGCGCGTGCGCCGCGTAGTTCCGTCCGACGCAGAACACGCGGCGGACAGGGAAGCGCCCACCCGTCGACGTCGGGACGGACGGAGTTGCCGGAGCCGGGATCACGAGGTCGGTCACGGCTCCAGCGTGCCACGGGGTCACTGACCCGGCGCGGCGCTCTCCGTCTCGCCCTCGCCCGCGTCGCCGCCGGTGCCACCCTCTGCGGGCTCGTCCTGCGGCCACCCCGCGAACTGCCACGCGCCGACCGAGGGGTGGTCCTCGCCCTTCGCGTAGGCGAACGCACGGGCGGCGTCTCGTGCTTCGGACAGCGTGCCGAGCAGCTCGTCGAACCGGTCGGACCCGTCGGCCACCCGCGTCAGTGCGTCGTGCGCGAGCGCGAAGCGGTCCATCTCGTTGCGGATGAGCATGTCGAACGGCGACGTCGTGGTGCCGCGCTCGAGGAAGCCGTGCACGTGCAGGTCGTCGTGCCCGTGGCGGCGGTAGGTGAGCTGGTGGACCAGCGACGGGTACCCGTGGAACGCGAACACGGCGGGCGTCCCGGGGAGGAACAGCTCGTCGTAGCGCTCGTCGGAGATCGGGTGCTCGTGCTTGCGGTCGTCCCCGAGCGAGAGCAGGTCGACGACGTTCACGACGCGCACCCCCACGTCGGGTGCGTGCTTCCGGATGATGTCGGCGGCCGCCATGGTCTCGACGGTGGGGACGTCCCCGGCGCTGACCAGGACGACGTCCGCGTGGCCGACCGTCTGCTCGGTGCCGGCCCAGTCCCAGACGCCGAGGCCGGCGTCCGCGTGGGCGACGGCGTCCTCGAGCGACAGGAACACCGGCTCGGGGTGCTTGCCGGCGACGATGACCTCGATGCGGTTCGTCGTCTCCAGGGCGTGCGCCGTCACCGCGAGCAGGGTGTTCGCGTCGGCGGGGAGCTTGATCCGCACGAGGTCCTGCTGCTTCGACGCGACGACGTCCAGGAAGCCCGGGTCCTGGTGCGAGAACCCGTTGTGGTCCTGCCGCCAGACGTGCGACGAGAGCAGGATCGTCAGGTTCGACACCGGTGCGCGCCACTCGATGTCGGTGGAGGACTCGAGCCACTTGGCGTGCTGGCCGACCATCGAGTCGATGATGTGCGCGAAGGCCTCGTACGTGTTGAGGATGCCGTGGCGACCGCTCAGCACGTAGCCCTCGAGCATCCCCTCGAGCAGGTGCTCGGAGAGGATCTCGGTCACCCGGCCGGTCGGCGCGATGTGCTCGTCGTCCGGGGAGTTCGCCGCGCGCCAGACCCGTGACGTGACGTCGAAGACCGCGTCGAGCTTGTTCGACACGGTCTCGTCGGGCCCGAAGAGCCGGAACGTCGAGGGGTTCTCGGACATCAGCGCGGCGAGCCAGGGGCCGAGCGTCCCGGTGGAGGAGGCGTCCTCGCCCGCGGGCACGCCGTACGGGGCGAGGTCGGGACGCTGCAGCGCCGTGCGGATCCGGCCGCCGTTGGCGTGGGCGGTCGCGCTCATCCGCTTGTCGCCGACCGGGCGGATCGCCTCGAGCAGCCCGGTGCCGGTGCCGTCCTCGGTGAAGAGCTCGGACGGGCGGTAGGACTCCATCCACGCCTGCAGCTGGGCACGGTGCTCGTCGTTCTCGCGGACGGCGGGCAGCGGCACCTGGTGGGCGCGGAACGTGCCCTCGACCTTCTGGCCGTCGACCTCCTTCGGGCCGGTCCAGCCCTTCGGGGTCTTCAGGACGATCATCGGCCAGCGCGGACGGAGGTCGGTCGCGCCGGCCATCTCGCCGGCGGCGGCACGGGCGGCCTGCGCGCGGGCAGCGGCCTGGATGTCGTCGATGGACGCGAGTGCCCGGCGGAGGGCCCCGTCGAACAAGGCGTGCACGGCGAAGGGGTCGTCGCCGACGCGGGAGGAGTCGACGATGATCGGGTCGTAGCCGAGCCCGCGGAAGTACGCGGTGAGGTCCTCGGTGGGGATGCGCGCGAGCACCGTCGGGTTCGCGATCTTCCACCCGTTGAGGTTGAGGATCGGCAGCACGGCGCCGTCGGCCACGGGGTCGAGGAACGTGTGGGCCTGCCACGACGCCGACAGCGGCCCGGTCTCGGCCTCGCCGTCACCGACGACGCAGGTCACGACGAGGTCGGGGTTGTCGAGCGCGGCGCCGTACGCGTGCGCGAGGGAGTAGCCGAGCTCACCGCCCTCGTTGATCGACCCGGGCGTCTCCGGGGCGGCGTGCGAGGGGAAGCCGCCGGGGAACGAGAACTGCTTGAAGAACTGCTGCAGCGTGGTGCCCGGGTAGAACTCCTGCCACGTGCCCTCGAGCCACGCGTTCGCGTTCATCGCGGGGCCGCCGTGCCCGGGGCCGCAGATGTAGAGCATGTCCCGGTCCGTCGCCGTGATGAGTGCGTTGCAGTGCGCGTACACGAGGTTCAGCGCGGGCGACGTCCCCCAGTGCCCGAGCAGCCGCGGCTTGATGTCGTCCGGCGTGATCGGGTGCTCCAGCAGCGGGTCGTCCAGCAGGTAGATCTGCCCGACGGTGAGGTAGTTCGCGGCGCGCCACCACGCGTCGATCGCGCGGATCCGGTCGGTCGTGGGGAGGTGCTCGGGGGCCATGACCCCACGGTACGGACACGGCGCCACGACGGTTCCAGAAACTCGTCCAATCCGTTCGGGGAGGGGTACCGAATCATCAGCACAGGGCAAACGCCCAGAGCACTTCCCGGCCTCGTCCGGCCAGGACTCGACCAACTCACAGAAGAGGAACGAACACCATGCGCAAGATCACCAAGACCACGGTCTCCCTCGCCGCCGCTGGCGCGATCATCCTCACCGGTGCCG
>NZ_JADKRZ010000007.1 GCF_015350905.1 Curtobacterium sp. VKM Ac-2865
GCCCCACGGCCGGGTCGTGACGGACGGGAGGCTCGGTGCCAGCTGGCACCGAGCCTCCCGTCCGTCACGTGGTGCGTGCGCGGCTGGCGCCGGTGCTGGCGCGGCTGGTGCGAGGTCGTGCACTCGGTGCGGGTCTGTACGGTCGCACCACGCGGTCGACCTCGTACGGGGCGGGAGACCGCGCACCGTGCCGGGTCGGAGCGGGCGTCCGAGACGGGTGCGTCAGCTCCACCACGCGGGGAAGGACCGCGTGATCGTGTCGACGAGGGCGCGGCGGGAGCGTCGGGGGCCGGCGAGCCAGGCCTCGATCGCACCGACGAAGCCCTGCGCGACGAAACCGGCGGCGACGTCGTCGAGGAGCTCCGGACGCGCGGCGGCGTCCAGCGCCTCGATGTGCCGGACGCTCGAGACGGTGAAGTGCTCGACGAGCAGCCGGTGCAGCGAGCCGTCGTTCGGGTCGGGCAGGGCCTTGGCGTAGATGTCCCGGTGCGTGACGACGTGTTCGACGACCGCGTTGATGCCGCGGCGCGTGATGGCGGCGAGTTCCTCGGCGTCCGCCCCCTGCTCCGCAGCGGTGTGTCGTGCGGCGGCGTCCTCGTCACGGATGTCGTCGAGCTCCGGGGTCAGCACGTCGGCGAGCAGCGAGCCGGGGGAGACGGCGTGCGAGTAGAACGTGGCCCGGTTGATCCCGGCGGCGCGGGTGACGTCCGCCACCGTGATCTCGGACACCGGACGGCTCGTCGCGAGTCGCAGGATCGCTTCACGCAGGGCAGCCGTGGTGTGCAGGATCCGAGCGTCCACCATGACGCCCACCCCCTCTTCCGTCCTGGTCGCCCGGACTCCCGAGCATGCCGACGCTACCGCAGGTGGGGCGGCGGTGTCGCGGGCGGGAGTCGGTGCGTAGGATGGTACCGCGGCCGAATCGATTCGAGCGTGGCCGCGATCACCACTCGCAACCACCCCTCATCGCCGAAGGACCTGTCGTGACCGCGCCCGCCACCACCGGCTCGCTGAGAGTCATCCTGCACCCGGGGGACTCGCTCTCCCGGGCCCAACGGCTCGTCTACGTGTTCGTCCTCGGAGCCCTCACCGCGCTCGGCCCGTTCACGATCGACCTGTACCTGCCCGCGTTCCCGGCGCTGAAGCAGCAGTTCGGGGTGACCGACGGCGCTGTGCAGCTCACGCTGACGGCCACGACGCTCGGGTTCGCGGCCGGCCAGCTGCTCGTCGGCCCCTGGAGCGACAAGGTCGGCCGTCGTCTGCCGCTGATCATCGCGACGACGGTGCACATCGCCGCGTCGATCGGGGCGGCGACGGCGCCGAACATCGAGGTGCTCGGGCTGTTCCGCGTCCTGCAGGGCATGGGCGCCGCGGCCGGGGGCGTGGTCGCGATGGCCACCGTGCGCGACCTGTTCGGCGGGAAGCCCCTGGTCCGGATGCTGTCGCGCCTGGCGATGGTGAACGGGCTCGCACCGATCCTGGCACCGCTCATCGGGTCGCAGATGCTGCGGTTCACCAGCTGGCGCGGGATCTTCGTCTTCCTCGCCTGCTACGGCCTGGCGGTCGTCATCGCGTCGATCCTGCTCATCGTCGAGACGCTGCCGCCGGCTCGTCGTCAGGAGGCCGGCCACTCCACGATGGGCCAGCGCTACCGGGCGCTCTTCTCGGACCGCATCTTCGTCGGAGTCGCGCTCATCGGGGCGATGGTCTTCAGCGGGTTGTTCTCGTACCTCAGCGCGTCACCGTTCCTGTTCCAGGGCGTCTACGGCCTCGACGCGCAGCAGTACGGGCTGCTCTTCGCGGTGAACTCGGTCGGGGTCGTCCTCGGCGTGCAGATCTCGGCACGGCTCGCGCAGCGGGTGGGTCCGCAGTGGATCCTGGCGTGCTCGACGGCCACGCTGTTCCTGGCCTCGACGGCGATCATCGTGCTCGACCTGCTCGGCGCCGGGCTCGTCGGGGTCCTCGTCCCGCTCTGGTTCTTCATCGCCGCGTGCGGGTTCTCGTTCCCGCTCGTACAGGTCATCGGGCTCGCCTCCCACGGGAAAGAGGCCGGCACCGCCGCCTCGGTCCTGGGAGCGCTCAACTTCGGCGTCGCCGGGCTCATCTCGCCGATCGTGGGATGGCTCGGGATCACGCAGGCTGCACCCATGGCGGCGGTCATGGCGTCCACGGCGGCGGTCGCGATCCTGCTGCTGTGGTTCGTCGTGCGGCCGCGGACGGTGCCGGCGCTGTCGCACTGAGGTCCGGCGGGGTGCGGCGGGGACCGGCGAGGTGCGGGCGGGGTGCGGCGGGCGGGTGCGGCGGGGACCGACGGGTGCGGCGGGTGCGGTGCGGCGGGGACCGACTCGGAACGACACCGCCGTTGTCGTGCGACGTCGATCGTGTCGTTCGGCGCGACGAGCCCGACGCGTTCGTGGCAACCGCGACAAGATCGTTGTCGTACGACGACGATCTTGTCGTTCGAGGACGGACTCTCCGCGGGGCCGTACCGCCGGGTCAGCGGCGTCCCTAGGCTGAGCGCATGAGCGACGCGGTGGAGCAGGCACGGGCAGCGGCGGAGGCAGCGCGGGCAGCGGCGGACGAGGCACGACGCCTCGCGGACCAGGCGGTCGCCCGGGCCGAGAAGCTCGCCGCGGCACTGGCCCAGGCGGCATCCACGGCGGCGGCACCCACGTCAGCGGACTCCGCGCCGGCACCGGCGCCGGACGCGACCTCCGCGAACGGCGTCCCCGCGGCCCCGGCGACGGCGGTACCCGCGCCGGACGTGACCTCCGCGACCGACGTCCCAGCGGCGCCGGGCGGGACCACCCCGGGCCCGGCGGCCGCGCTGCCGACCGCCACCGAGCCTCCCGTCGGGCCGCTCGGGGCGGACGCCGTCGACGCCGTCCGGGCGGGCTACACGGTGACCGGCACGGCGCTGGAACTCGGGGCCCTGGTCAACGGTGCCGTGCGCCCCGACGTCCAGGTGCGCATCCCCCTCGGCATGCTGAACCGGCACGGCCTGGTCGCCGGTGCGACCGGCACCGGCAAGACCCGCACGCTGCAGCTGCTCGCCGAGCAGATCGCGGCGAACGGCGTCCCCGTGTTCGCCGCCGACGTGAAGGGCGACCTGTCCGGGCTCGCCGTCGCCGGGCAGGCCTCGGACAAGCTCCTCGCGCGCACCGCGGGCATCGCACAGGACTGGAGCCCTGCCGCCAGCCAGGCCGAGTTCTACTCGCTCGGCGGGCAGGGGACCGGCGTGCCGATCCGTGCGACGGTGTCCGGCTTCGGGCCGCTGCTGCTGTCGAAGGTGCTCGGGCTGAACGACACCCAGGAGTCGTCGCTCGGGCTGGTCTTCCACTACGCCGAGCGTGCCGGGCTGGCACTCGTCGACCTCGCCGACCTGCGGAGCGTGCTGACCTTCCTGGTGAGCGATGCCGGCAAGCCCGAACTCGCGGACCTCGGGGGACTGTCGAAGCAGACGGCCGGGGTCATCCTGCGCGAGCTCGTCACGTTCGCCGACCGCGGCGCCGACCGGTTCTTCGGCGAGCCGGAGATCGACACGCAGGTGTTCCTCCGGACGGCGGCGGACGGGCGCGGCATCGTGAGCCTGCTCGAGGTGCCGGGGGTGCAGGACCAGCCCGAGGTCTTCTCGACGTTCCTGATGTGGCTGCTCGCGGACCTGTACAACGAGCTGCCGGAGGTCGGTGACCAGGACAAGCCGAAGCTGGTGTTCTTCTTCGACGAGGCACACCTGCTGTTCAGCGGCGCGTCGAAGGACTTCCTCGAGCAGATCGTCCGGACCGTGCGGCTCATCCGGTCGAAGGGCGTCGGGATCGTCTTCGTCACGCAGACGCCGAAGGACGTCCCGAACGACGTCCTGGCGCAGCTCGGCTCCCGCGTGCAGCACCAGCTCCGAGCGCACACACCGGACGACGCCAAGGCCCTGCGCGCGACCGTCTCCACCTACCCCACGAGCGAGTACGACCTCGGCGAGGTCCTGACGTCCCTGGCCACCGGTGAGGCGATCGTCACCGTGATGAACGAGCAGGGTGCTCCCACCCCGGTGGCCTGGACACGGCTCCGCGCACCGCAGGGCTCCATGGACCCCATGCCGGCAGCCGAGATGGAGGCCCGGGTCGCCTCCTCCCCGCTCCTCGCGACGTACGGCACTCCCGTCGACCCCGAGTCCGCCCATGAGGTCCTCGCCCGCCGCATGGAGGCCGCCGCGGCACAGTCCGCCGCCGACGACGCCGCGAAGCAGGCGGCAGCAGCGGAGGCGGAAGCGGCGAAGGAGGCCGCCCGGGCCGCTGCGACGGCGGCGAAGGAGGCCGCCGCACAGGCGAAGCAGGAGGCCCGGGAACGGACCGCCGCGCAGCGGGAGTACGAGCGCACGCAGCGCGAGTTCGAACAGGCCGAGCGGACGGCTGCGCAGCGACGCGGGCGCTCCACGTCGCGGTCGCGGACCACGTCGTCCCGGAAGACCGGCGACCCGTTGTCCGACCTGCTCGGCGGGGGACTGGGTCAGGCGATCGCGAAGGAGGTCGTGCAGGGGATCTTCTCGACCCTGCGTCGACGGCGCTGATCGACCGGCAGGTCACCTCGCCGCGGGGTCAGCCTCGGTCAGCAGGGCTTGCGGCGCTCGGCCGGCCGCGGCGGCAGGTAGCGCCGGGCGAAGTCCCGCGCGGGCAGCGGACGGGTGAGCTCCGTGACCTGGACGCCCAGGGCGTCGACGACTCGGTCGAGCCCGGCGTCGCCCCAGACGTCCGAGCGCATCCGGAAGAGGTGCCGGTCGTCGGGGCCGTACGCCACGAGGACCCGCGTGGTCCGGTCGATGGAGCTGCCGAAGGTGGTGGCGAGCACGACACGTTCGACGCAGGGACGGCCGACGGACCGCATCGGCGTCAGCACTCCGCGCACCATGACGCCGTCGTGGCTGATCCCCACGAAGGCAGACCGGAGTCGGACGAAGACCACACCGGCAGCGACGGCGAGCACGACGACGACGGTGGCGACCAGCGCCCAGAGCCGCAGCGGGAACGAGACCCACAGCAGGGCGACGGCGAGCGGGACCGCCGAGAAGACGATGCTCAGCGCCGTGGACCGGACGAGGGCGACCCGCGGACGGACCAGGACGTCGAACGTCACGGGCTCCGGACCCGTCGCCGCCGTCGTTCCCCCCACGGCCGTCTCCTCGTCCCCTCGGGTGCACCCGGAGCGCGCCGTCGAGGACGCTCCGCAACGGCGCCCCTGCCGTCCACGTGTGCGCGACCCACCCGGCTCTCGGATGCGTCGTACCGGCAGCATAGGGGAGGTCTCGGCCGCTGCGACCGATCTGTCCACCCTTCTGGGGGAGCGCTGGGGAAGCGGGGTTCAGCGTGGTCCGCAGGGTGGGGGACTGTGACACGTCATCGCCGGAGACCGGGGCTGCAGCTCGCCTGGAACGACGAGAGCGCACGTGCCCTGGTGGACTCGTGCGCTCCCGGTCGTGCTGTTCTTCGTGGCGGAGAATGGGGGATTCGAACCCCCGAGGGCTTGCACCCAACACGCTTTCCAAGCGTGCGCCATAGGCCACTAGGCGAATTCTCCTGGTGCCATCTCGCGATGACGACACCCCATGGTACAGGTCTTCCGGGGTGTGGACGACCACCGCTCTCCACAGGTCGATCCGTTCCCAGAGGGCACGGCAGCGGCACGGCTAGCCTGGACCCGTGTCGACCCGCATCTACATCACGTCAGCAGAAGGACACACGGGCAAGAGCACGGTGGCGCTCGGTGTCCTCGAGACCCTCGCCCGCACGGTCGGACGCGTCGGCGTGTTCCGGCCCGTCGCCCGTTCGGTGGAGGAACCCGACTACGTGCTCGAGCTCCTGCTCCAGCACACCGCCGCCGGTCAGTCGTACGACGACGCCGTCGGCGTGACGTACGACGACGTCCACGCCGACCCGGACGCGGCACTCGCCACCATCGTCGGCCGCTTCGCCCAGGTCGAGCGGCAGTGCGACGCCGTCGTGGTCCTCGGCTCCGACTACACGGACGTCGGCAGCCCCACGGAGCTCTCCTTCAACGCCAAGGTCGCGGCGAACCTCGGCGCACCGGTGCTCCTCGTCCTCGGCGGGCGCGACTCGGCCGAACGCGGTGCCAGGACCGCCGCGGACATGGGCCAGGTCGCCGACGTCACGACGAGCGAACTCCGCGCCGCACACGCCCAGCTGCTCGGGATCGTCGTCAACCGCGCCGACCCCGACGCACTCCCCGCGATCTGCGACGCCGTGTCCGCGGCCGTGCAGGACCACCACCCCGACACGCTCGTGTGGGCGATCCCCGAGGACTCGGTCCTCGTCGCGCCGACCGTGCGCGCCCTGCTCGCCGCGACCGAGGCCACGCTGGTCCGCGGCGACGACGCCCTGCTCGACCGCGAGGCCCTCGGCACGGTCGTCGCGGGCATGAGCATGGAGAACGTGCTCCCGCGGCTGATCGAGGGTGGCATCGTCGTGGTGCCCGGGGACCGCAACGACGTCCTCATCGCGACGCTCCTGGCGAACCAGTCGGACACGTTCCCGAGCCTCGCCGGCGTGATCCTCAACGGCGGGTTCGAGACGGCCCCGCAGATCACGCGGCTGCTCGAGGGCCTGTCGAGCTCGCTGCCGATCGCCACGAACGACCTCGGCACGTACGACACGGCCCTGCGCATCACGCAGACCCGCGGTCGTCTCGCGGCGGACTCCCCGCGGAAGGCCGACCTGGCGCTGTCGCTGTTCGAGCGCCACGTGCAGGCCGACGCGCTCCTCGCCCGACTCCAGGTCACCCCGTCGGGCGTCGTCACGCCGCTCATGTTCGAGCACGGGTTGCTCGACCGGGCGCGCGAGTACGGCACGCGGATCGTGCTGCCCGAGGGCGACGACGACCGGATCCTCCGCGCGGCCTCGACCCTGCTGCAGCGTCAGGTCTGTGCGCTCACGATCCTCGGTGACCCTGCGGCGATCCGGGCGCGGGCGACGGAGCTCGGGCTCGACCTCGACGCAGCCCAGCTCGTGTCGCCGTTCGACCCCGCACTCCGTGAGCGCTTCGCGGAGGAGTACACGAAGCTCCGCGCACACAAGGGCATGAGCATCGAGCTCGCCCGCGACACCGTGACCGACGTCTCGTACTTCGGCACGATGATGGTGCAGCTCGGGCTCGCGGACGGCATGGTCTCCGGCGCGAAGCACACGACGGCGCACACCATCCGGCCGTCCTTCGAGATCATCAAGACCCGTCCGGACACGTCGATCGTGTCGAGCGTGTTCCTGATGGCGCTCGCCGACCGCGTGCTCGTCTACGGCGACTGCGCGGTGATCCCCGACCCGACCAGCGAGCAGCTGGCCGACATCGCGATCTCCTCCGCCGAGACCGCCACCCAGTTCGGCATCGAGCCCCGCGTGGCGATGCTGAGCTACTCGACGGGGGACAGTGGCTCCGGAGCGGACGTCGACAAGGTCCGCGCCGGCACCGCCTTCGTGCGGGAGCGTCGACCGGACCTGCTCGTGGAGGGGCCCATACAGTACGACGCCGCCGCCGACCCGACGGTCGCGAGCACGAAGATGCCGGACTCGCCGGTCGCCGGCCACGCGACGGTCTTCATATTCCCGGACCTCAACACGGGCAACAACACCTACAAGGCGGTCCAGCGGTCCGCCGGCGCAGTCGCGATCGGGCCGGTGCTGCAGGGGCTCCGCAAGCCGATCAACGACCTGTCCCGCGGGGCACTGGTCAGCGACATCGTGAACACAGTGGCCATCACCGCGATCCAGGCGGGCACCGCACAGACGGCCGCCAGCACGTCGGTCGACCCCGCAGCACCCACCGGCACCGCGACCAGCGCTCGCTGAGCGCCGACGCCACCCGAGCCTCCAGACCGGCCCTTGGGCCATGCACAGAAAGCGAGCCACCGTGACCGCCGCACTCGTCGTGAACTCCGGATCGAGTTCGTTCAAGTACCAGCTCATCGAGCTCGACGGCGAGCGCGAGCTCGCGTCCGGGCTCGTCGAGCGCATCGGCGAGTCCACGGGCGCGTGGAAGCACACGAACGCGCTGACCGGGGAGTCCTCGTCGAACGACTCGGCCTCGGTGCCTGACCACGCCGCCGGCTTCCAGGCGATGATCGACGCGTTCGCGAAGGTCGGGCCGTCGTTCGACGACCACCCGCCGTCGGTCGTGGGGCACCGCGTCGTCCACGGCGGCACGGCCTTCGACGCCGCCACGATCGTCACGGACGAGGTCGAGCGGCAGATCGACGCCCTGTCGAGCCTGGCGCCGCTGCACAACCCCGCGAACCTCGAGGGCATCCGCGCCGCGAAGCAGGTGTTCTCCGGCGTGCCGCACGTCGCCGTGTTCGATACCGCGTTCCACCAGACGATGCCGCCGCACGCGTACACGTACGCGATCCCCGCGGAGCTCGCCGAGCAGCACCAGATCCGCCGGTACGGCATGCACGGCACGAGCCACAAGTACGTCTCCGAGCAGGCCGCCGTGTTCCTGGACCGCCCGCTGTCGGAGCTGAAGACGATCGTGCTGCACCTCGGCAACGGCGCCTCGGCCGCGGCGATCGACGGCGGCCGGTCGATCGAGACCTCGATGGGGCTGACGCCGCTCGAGGGACTCGTCATGGGCACCCGGTCCGGGGACCTCGACCCGGCCGTGCTGATCCACCTGCACCGCGAGGCGGGGATGTCGTTCGACGACCTCGACACGATGTTGAACAAGCAGTCCGGCCTGCTCGGCCTGACCGGCAACGGCGACATGCGCGACGTGCAGGCCGCGGCGATCGACGGCGACGAGACGGCCGAGGCGGCGCTCGCCGTCTACCGGCACCGGATCCGCCGGTACGTCGGGGCGTACACCGCGCAGCTCGGCGGACTCGACGCCGTCGTCTTCACGGCGGGCGTGGGGGAGAACAACGCGCTGCTGCGTCGTCGGGTGCTGGCCGGGCTGGAGCACCTCGGCATCGAGATCGACAACGACCGCAACGAGCTGCACGCGAAGGACGCCCGAATCATCTCGACGGACTCCTCGCGGGTCGCCGTGCTGGTCATCCCGACGAACGAGGAGCTCGAGATCGCCCGGCAGTCGGCGGCCGTCGCGCTGTAGCGGCGGGCGCGAGACGCCGGCGTCCCAGGACGAGACGCCGGCGTCCCAGCGAGACACCGGCGTCTCGGCGAGACACCGCCTCCCGTGTGGGACGCCGCCGAAAACTGCGGCGTTTCGAGGACTCCGCGGTGTCTCGCGCGGACAGGGGTGTCTCGCGCAGACGCCGGCGTCTCGACGAGACACCGCGGCACGTGTGAGACGCCGCCGAAAACTGCGGCGTCTCGAGGAGTCCGTGGTGTCTCGCACTGACAGAGGTGTCTCGCTGCTGGCGCTGCACGAGACGCCGGCGTCTCGCGCGGACGGGGGTGTCTCGCAGCCGCAGCCGCAGCCGCGCCCGCGGCAGCCGCAGCCGCAGGCGGGCCGCACCCGCAGCCGCCCCGCGCGGGCCTCAG
The DNA here is from genome assembly GCF_015350905.1 of Curtobacterium sp. VKM Ac-2865. GTDB lineage: Bacteria > Actinomycetota > Actinomycetes > Actinomycetales > Microbacteriaceae > Curtobacterium. The sequence goes on from NZ_JADKRZ010000007.1 coordinate 9,501, forward strand.
CCCAACGCCGCGAGCGCCGCCGGGATCGGCGTGTCGCCGCTCGTGACCTCGAACTGCACACCCACCGCACTGTCGTCGAGCAGCGCGTGCAGCACGACCGCGGCGACGTCGGCGCGGGGGATCGACCCGCGCGGAACGGTGCGACCCACGGTGACGGTGCCCTGCGGCGGTGTGTCGAGCAGCCCGCCCGGGCGCACGATCGTCCACCGCAGGCGCCGAGCCCGCAGGTTCGCGTCGGCCTCGGCCTTGGCGCGCAGGTACACCTGGAAGACCGCGTCCTCGTCCTGCGCCGGCACCACGGCCCGGGTGGCGTCGTACGTGTCGGCGCCCATGGCGGAGATCATCACGTAGCGCTCGATGCCCGACCGGACCGCGGCGTCCGCGAGCACGACTGCGCCGTCGCGGTCGACCGAGAGCTTCCGCTCGGCCCCGCTGCCCGGACCGGCCCCGGCGGCGAAGACCACCGCGTCGACCCCGCGCAGTCGCAGGGCGAGGTCGTCGTCGTCGAGCTGCTCGAGGTCGGCGACCACGGCGGTCGCACCCGTCTGTTCGACGTCGGCGACGTGGGCGGGGTTCCGGACGATGCCGATGGCCTGGTGTCCGGCGTCGGTGAGCTGTCGGGCGAGGAGGAGGGCGATCTGGCCGTGTCCTCCGGCGATGGCGATCTTCATGCCGTCAATCCTGCCCCCTGTGATCCGGTAGACTTCTCGGCGGCTCCTCACGTGACGCCATCCAGGCCAACTCCCCCAGGGCGGAAACGCAGCAAGGGCAACCTGGCTCTGACGGGTGCGTGAGGAGTCTTTTTCATGTCCGTGCGGGACAACGTCCCGATCGTGTGTGAAGATCATCCCAGGAACCCCCAACCAGGGTCCCGACCACTCCCGACGCACCATCGGGAGGATCAGCCCCTCCGGCTCACCACCGGGGGGAATCCGAGGATCAGGTGACGGGCGTGCCCGTCAGGATGAGGAACACACATGCGCAAGCACGTGTCGCTTCGTGGTACCCGAACGCACGGGACCGGCGACAGGACAGGACGACTCTCCCGCGGTGACCGACGGCTGCTGCTCCGCCGTGGTGTCGTTGCCACGGTCACCGCGCTCATCGCCGCGACCGTGGCGATCCAGCCAGCGGCTGCTGCCCCGACCGACCTGACCGAGGGCGAAGCCGTCCTGCTCGGCGGGTCGGGCATCGTCGACGTCGACACCCTGGCACAGCTCGCGGGGGCCTACTCGGCCAGAGGCACGACGAGCGGCGGCGGGACCACGAACCAGCCGCTCGACGTCACGGCCCTGAACGCGCTCAACGTCGACCTCGGGAACGACATCGACCTGCTCGGGTCGAACGGCATCCTGCGGCTCGGGGTCGCGGGGCAGTACGCCACGACGTCTGCCACCGGCGCCACGGCGTCCTCGGGGGCGGTCACCGGCAACGGAGCGATCGGCGTCGGCTCCGGCACGAACGGGTCCGGCGCGACCGTGAACCTGAACCCGCTGCTGTCCCGCGTCGGTGCTGACGCGTCGGTGCTCGCGGACGGGCGGCTCACCGTCGGGGCACTGGCGTCGACGATCTCCGCCGCGCGTGGCTCCACGGTCACCACGACGAGCGACTACCAGATCGCGAACGCGCAGCTCAGCCTGCAGAGCCCCGCGGTCGCCGGACTCACCACGGCGCTCCGCAGCGACCTCCGCACGTTCTCGTCGGGCGTCAACTCCACGCTCGGGTCCAACGGCGCGCTCTCGGGCGTCACCGGGCACCTGACGACGGGCCTCACCGGGGCGCTGTCCGGGCTCGGGCTCGTGTCGCTCAACGGCACGACCGCGCGGGCGACCGTCGACCTGAACCTCGACGACACGCTGACGCAGGTCCTCGCGCAGCCGCTCACGTCCGGGGCGGTCACGCTCACCCCGTCGACGGGCGCGGTCACGGTCGACCTCGACCAGCTCACGGCGCTGAACGGACAGCCCGCGAACACCCCGGTGCTGACGCAGCAGGCGGTGACCTCGATCAACACGGCGATCGCGGACATCCTCGGCCGCCAGCTGCCGACGGCGCTGCAGACGGCCGTGGTGAACACGGTGAACTCGACCGCGATCACGATCCGGGTCACCGCGAACGCGACGATCGCCGGCCTGCCGGTGGCACCGCTGACCGTCACCGTCGCGACCACCCTCGGGCAGGTCCTCGGCACCACCACGGGCACGCCGGTCGTCACCGCATCGGGCCTCGGGCTCCTCGGCTCGGCGCTGCTGCCGCTCGTCACCCCGGTCGTGACCACCACGCTCATCCCGGGCGTCCGCGCCGTCGCCGCGCCGCTCCTCACCGGGGACGCCCTCACCACGCTCGGGACCACGCTGACGGCGACGACCACGGTCGTCTCGCGACTGCTCTCGCCCGCGGTGCTGCTGCTGCGCCAGGTGATCGACATCACCGTGAACGCGCAGGACTCCACGACCGGGTTCCGCGACCGCCGTGGTTCGGACGCCGGCACCCGCAGCGTCCACGCCATGCGGCTGGCGATCCTGCCGGGGGCGAACGTCTCCACGGTCGACCTCGCGACCTCGACCGTGCGAGCGGCTGCCGTCGCTCCCGTGACCATCACCGCGCCGACCGCGAACCAGTCGTTCAGCGTGCCGACCACGAGCGCCACCCGCTCGATCACCGTCAGCGGCACCGGGGACCCGGGCGCCGCGATCGCGGTCGACCTCGGCGACGGCCGCACCGCCACGGCCACGGTCGCCGCGGACGGCACCTGGACCACCGCCGTCGCGAGTGTCCCCACCGGGACCTTCACCGCGACGGCCACCCAGACGGTCGGTGGTGCGGCCGCCGGCACGGCGACCCAGGGCTTCTCGGTCGTCGCCCAGCGGGCCCTGACGATCACGACGCCGACCACCGGTCAGACCTTCACCATCGCCGGCGCCTCGGCCCCGGTGACCGTGGCCGGTTCCGCGACGCCGAACGCCACCATCGCCGTGGACCTCGGTGCCGGCCGCACGGCCACCGGCACCGCCGACGAGACGGGGGCGTGGTCCGTCACCGTGCCGGGCGTCCCTGCCGGCAGCTACACCGCCAGCGTCACGCAGAGCGTCGGCGACGCGACCTCCGCACCGACCGAGCGGCCGTTCCGCGTGGTGCAGGCAGCGCCGCTGACCGTCACGACCCCGACCGCCGGCCAGGGGTTCCCGGTCGCCGACGCCGCAGCCACCCGTGACGTCCGCGTCTCCGGCGCCGGGCAGCCCGGCGCGACGGTCGACGTCGACGCTGGTGCCGGTCGCACGGCCACCACCACGGTGGACGCCGACGGCTCCTGGTCGACGACGCTCCAGCGGGTCCCCGTCGGTGACCACACCGCCCGCGTCACGCAGACAGTCGGCACCTCCACGAGTGCCGTCGTCACCCGCGCGTTCTCGGTGACGGCCGCTCCGGCGCTGAGGATCACGGCGCCGGCGGACGACAGCACCATCACCGTCGCCGACGCGTCCTCGACCACCCCGGTCACGGTCCGCGGCACCGCCGCGCCCGACGCCCGGGTCGACGTCTCGATCGGCGGTGCGTTCGCCGCCACGGTCACCGCGGACGACGACGGCGCCTGGACGACGACCTTCCGCGGTGTCCCGGTCGGACCCAGGACGGTCACGGCCACCCAGACGGTCGGCGGTTCCACGTCGCGTCCGGTCACCTCGACCTTCACCGTCGCCGCCGGTGACGCCCTGACGATCACCGACCCGGCCGACGGCGACGTCGTCACCGTCCTCGGGCAGCGCACCGACCTGCCGATCACCGGCACGGCCGAGGCGGGTGCCGCCGTGGCGGTCGACCTCGGCGACGGCCTGACGGCGACGACCACGGCCGACGACGACGGCGACTGGACGGTCACCGTCCGCGACGTCCCCGTCGGTCGGTACACGATCGCGGCGACGCAGCGGGTGAACGGCACGACCTCACCGGTCCTCGAGCAGGTCGTGACCGTCCGCACGGCGACGCCCCTCGCCGTGACCGCCCCGACCCAGGGATCGACCACGACGGTGGCGCAGGCCTCCTCGCGGATCGACGTCCCGGTCACCGGCACGGCCGAGCCCGGCGCTCGGGTGACCGTCGTCCTCGACGACGGCACGCCCCTGACCACCACCGCGGCCACCACCGGTGGCACGTGGCGCGTCACGCTGCCGGACGTCCGCACGGGCGACCACACCGTCTCGGTCACCCAGACCGTGGACGGCACCGAGAGCACCGCGATCGACCGCGACTTCACCGTCGCGGCCGGCGTCGCGCTGCGGATCGACACCCCGACCGCGCAGCAGGACGTCCCCGCCGGTGGCGACGCGACCGCGGCCGTGATCGCGAGCGGCTCGGCCCAGTCCGGTGCCACCGTCACGGTGCGCTTCGACGACGGTGACCCGATCGTGGTCACCGCCGGACCCGACGGCCGCTGGACGGCCCCGGCCACCGGCGGCACCTCGCTGCCGATCGGCGCGCACACCGTGACCGCCACGCAGACCGTGAACGGGACCGACGGCCCAGTGGTCGACCGTGACTTCACCGTCGTGCCCGGCCGAGCGATCACGATCGACACCCCGCCCACCGGTCTCCGGTTCGTGGTGGTCGACGAGGACGCCACGACCGACGTCCGGATCACCGGCACCGCGGAGCCCGGGGCAGCCGTCGCGGTCTCCGTCGGCGGTGCTCGGCTCACGACGACGGCCGACGCCTCCACCGGCGCATGGGCCGTGACCGCGCGGGACCTCCCGCCGACCGGCACCTCCACCGTCAACGCCACGCAGTCCGTCAACGGCGTCGACACCAGCGCCCTGCCGATCACGTTCCAGGTCGTCACGGCGGCCCCGGTCCGGATCACCACGCCGGGCGCCGACGACACCACCACCGTCGCGGGCGAGGACGTCACCACCGACGTCACCGTCTCCGGCACCGCCCAGCCCGGCGCGTCCGTCACCGCGACCACCCCGGGAGCCCCGGACCAGACCGTGACCGTCGGCGACGACGGCACGTGGACGGTCACGTTCCCGGACCTCGCCATGGGCGAGCACCCGGTGTCCGTCACGCAGACGCTCGGTGGCGACACCTCGGTGCCCGTCGAGCGGACGGTGTCCATCGTCGCCGCCGACCCCGTGCGGATCACGAGCCCGGCCGCCGACGCCGTCCTGTACGTCATCGGTGCCGACAGCACGCGCGACGTCACCGTCTCCGGCACCGCAGCAGCAGGCGCACCGGTCTCGGTGCAGCTCGCTGACGACCGGGCCACCACCACCGCGGACGCCGACGGTGCCTGGACGGTCACGTTCACCGACGTGCCGGTGGGTGACCACCCGGTCACCGCCACGCAGACGGTGAACGGCACCACGGCCTCCAGCCCGGACCGCACCGTCTCGGTGCAGGCAGCCGACGACGTCACCATCACGACGCCGACGGACGGCACCCGACTCGTCGTCGCGGACGCGACCGGCACGGCTGACGTCCGGACGGGAGGCTCGGCGCAGCCGGGCGCGTCCGTGACCGTCCGGCTCTCCGACGGTTCCACCCGGACCGTCACCGCTGACGGTGACGGCACCTGGTCCTGGACCTTCGAGGACCGGCCGGTCGGCGACCTGCGGGTCACCGCGACCGAGCGGTTCGCCGGCCAGACCTCGGCAGCGGGGCCCGTCGCGGTCTCCGTGGTCGCCGGAGCGCGGCTGACCGTCACCGACCCCGCCGGCGCCACCCGCGTCACGGTCGCTGACGACGACGCCACCACCGACGTCCGGTTCGCGGGGACCGGCCAGCCCGGTGCCACCGTGACGGTCGACCTCGGCGCAGGGGGCTCCGCGACCGCCACCGTGCGGGGTGACGGCTCGTGGGACACGACCGTGCAGGACGTGCCCACCGGTTCGCACACCGCGTCGGTGACCCAGTCGGTGAACGGCACGACGAGCGCGGCGGTCGAACGCCCCGTGACCGTCCTGGCGGCGGCCGACCTGACCATCCGCCAGCCCGACGCCGACGAGCCGGTCACCGTCGCCGACGGCGACCAGACCACGACGGTCGTCGTCGCCGGTGACGCCCAGCCGGGCGCCACCGTGACCGTGACGGTGGACGACCGCGACCCGGTGCAGGTCACCGCGGGCACGGACGGCACCTGGACGGTCGAGGTCCCGCGTCTCGGCGTCGGCGACCACGACGTCAGCGTCACGCAGACCGTCGGCGGCTCCACGTCGACGGCGCCCGTCACCTCGACGTTCGAGGTCGTCGCCGGCGCGCCCGTCCGGGTCAGCGCACCGACCACCGACGCGGTGTTCCCCGTCGGGGACGCCGACGCCACCACCACGATCCAGGTCAGCGGCACCGCGGAGCCCCGCGCGAACGTCGTCGTCGACCTCGGTGGCGGCCGGAGCGAGTCCACGACCGTCGGCAGCGACGGCCGGTGGACGGTCGACGTCGCGGGCATCGGAGCCGGTGACCCGGTGGTGTCCGTGACGCAGCGCATCGGCGACACGGAGTCGGCTCCGGTCACCGTGCCGGTGCACGTCGTCGTCGCGGACCCGATCACCATCGCGGTGCCCGGGGACCAGTCCACGATCCGAGTCGCCCAGGACGACTCCACCACCACGGTCACCGCGAGCGGTGCCGCCGCGGTCGGCGCCACCGTCCGGGTCCGTCTCGACGACGGCACCGTGCGGAGCACCACCGCGACGGACGCCGGCACGTGGTCGGTCGACTTCGCCCGGGTCGGGACGGGACGCCACACCGTGCGCGCCACCCAGACCGTCGCCGGGTCGACGTCGAGCCCGGTCACGTCCCGGTTCACCGTCGCCGGTGCCACCACCCTGGCGATCGACGCCCCCACGGCCGGCTCGACGATCACCGTCCCGGCCGGCACCACCGGCACGGACGTGGTGGTCAACGGCACCGGCCAGCCCGGCGCCGCCGTCATGGTCGTCGCCGACGGGGGCGACCCCGTCGAGGTGCCCGTCGGGACGGACGGCCGCTGGACGACCACGCTCGCGGGCCTCGGCGCCGGCACTCACGAGCTGTCGGTGACGCAGGTCGTCAACGGCACGACGTCCGACCCGGTCGGCCGCGGCTTCACCGTCGTGGTCGCCGACGCGGAGAGCATCGTCGTGACCTCGCCGGCACCGGGCACCGTGTACCGCGTGCTCGGCGGTCCGACCGGCGTGGTCGTGACCGGCACGGCAGCGCCCCGCGCCGCGGTGTCGGTGTCGATCGACGGCGGGACGGCGGTCACGACGACGGCCGACACCGACGGCGCCTGGCGCGTCACGGTGCCGGGCATCGGCACCGGAGCGCACACGATCGCCGCGACGCAGACGGTCGGCGGCCGTGACGGCACCGCGCCCGAGGTCGGGTTCTCCGTGGTCGCCGCGACGCCGGTGACGGTGTCGAGCCCCACCGACGGCCAGGTGTTCCCGGTCACGGGTGACTCCGCGTCCGTCCCGGTCAGCGGCACCGCCGAGCCCGGGGCCAGCGTCACGGTCGAGCTCGACGGCCAGACGGTCACCACCGTCGCCGGCGACGACAGCTCGTGGACGGTGACCGTCGACGACGTGTCGCCGGGCACCCACACGGTGTCCGTCACGGAGACGGTCGGGGGACGCACCTCCGACCCGGCGACCGCTGACGTCCGTGTCGTGGTCGCCCAGCCGACCGACGTGGTGATCACGTCGCCGACGCCCGGCCAGCTCATCGCCACCTCCGGGTTCGGCTCGACGGCCACCTTCACGGTGACGGGCCACGCCACCCCGGGTGCCGCGGTCACGGTCCGGCTCTCCACCGGGCAGGTCCGCGACGCGAAGGCCGACGCCGACGGTGACTGGAGCGTGGTGTTCGACCGCGTGGCCGAGGGGGAGTGGACCATCCGCGCGACCCAGTCGGTCGCCGGTGTCGACTCCGCGTCGCAGCAGGTGCCGATCCAGGTCGACGCCATGGACCCGCTCGCGGTCACGTCACCGCTGTCGGGTGCGCACCAGACCGCCGGCAGCGCGGGCTGGGTCGACTGGATGATGACCGGGACCGCCGAACCGGGCGCGACCGTCAGCGTCTGGGCCGACGACGGGGATCCCGTCACGACGACGGCCGACGCGGACGGCTCCTGGTCGGTGATGCTCCGGCTGACCGTCGGCACGCACCGGCTCTCGGCGACCCAGACCGTCGGTGGCGCCACCTCGGCGCCTCGGCTGTGGACGCTCATGGTTGACGCAGCGGCGACCGCACCCGGCCAGCCGACGGACCCGGGCCAGCCCGGTCTCCCCGGGGCACCGGGTCAGCCGGGACAGCCTGGTCTCCCCGGCACGGGTGGGATCGCCACGGGCGGGGCCGGCACGGGCGGGACCGACTTGCCGGGCTCGGGGGTGCGCGGCAGCACGACCGGCGGCACCACCGGCCAGGGGACACGTGGCGGTGACCTCGCCTTCACCGGCGCGGACGTCGCCCCGCTCGCCGCCACCGCCGGCGGCCTGGTGGTCCTCGGGTTCCTGCTGCTCGGCCTGTCGCGCCTGGCGCGCGGCGTGCGCCGACGCCGGAGCTGACGCCACCGCACGACCCGCACCGCGCCTCCCGACCGTCGCCCTGACGGCCGGGAGGCGCGTTGCCGTCCCCGGGTCCCGGCACCTCCGTAGGTGCCCGTCCCAGGGCCCGGGGCGACCTGTGGAGAGCGGCCTCCGGCTGTCGGCCGTCCCGGCTACCCTTGTCGCGTGGTCACCGCCCTGTATCGCCGTTACCGGCCTGAGAACTTCGCCGAGCTCATCGGGCAGTCGCAGGTCACCGACCCGCTCCGCACGGCGCTCCGCACCAACCGTGTCAACCACGCGTACCTGTTCAGCGGGCCGCGCGGCTGCGGCAAGACGACGTCGGCGCGCATCCTCGCGCGCTGCCTGAACTGCGCCGAGGGCCCCACCGACACCCCGTGCGGCGTCTGCCCGAGCTGCGTCGAGCTCGCGCGCGGCGGCAGCGGTTCGCTCGACGTCATCGAGATCGACGCCGCCAGCCACAACGGTGTCGACGACGCCCGCGACCTCCGCGACCGCGCCGTGTTCGCCCCGGCGCGCGACCGCTACAAGATCTTCATCCTCGACGAAGCCCACATGGTCACGCCGCAGGGCTTCAACGCGCTGCTCAAGCTGGTCGAGGAACCGCCCGAGCACGTCAAGTTCATCTTCGCCACCACCGAACCCGAGAAGGTCATCGGGACGATCCGGTCGCGCACACACCACTACCCCTTCCGGCTCGTCCCGCCCGCCGCGATGCTCGAGTACGTCGAGCAGCTCTGCACGCAGGAGTCCGTCACCGTGGCTCCCGGCGTGCTGCCCCTCGTCGTCCGGGCCGGCGGCGGATCCGTCCGCGACACCCTCTCCCTGCTCGACCAGCTCATCGCCGGCAGCGAAGACGGAGCGCTCCGGTACGAGCGTGCCGTCGCCCTGCTCGGGTACACCGACAGCGCGCTCCTCGACGACGTCGTCGACGCACTCGCCGTCGCGGACCCGGGCTCGGCCTTCGCCGCCGTCGACCGCGTCGTGCAGACCGGGCAGGACCCCCGCCGCTTCGTCGAGGACCTGCTCGAACGCCTCCGTGACCTCATCGTCGTCGCCGCGACGAACGAGAGCGCCGGCGCGGTCCTGCGCGGGGTCTCTCCGGAGGAGCTCGACACCATGTCCCGGCAGGCCGGCGTGTTCGGCGCGACGGGGCTGTCCCGTGGCGCGGACATCGCGAACCGGGCCCTCACCGACATGACGGGCGCGACCTCGCCGCGGCTGCACCTCGAGCTGATGGTCGCGCGGATGCTGGTCCCCGAAGCGGACGACTCCCAGCGCGGTGCGCTCGCACGGGTCGAGCGGCTGGAACGCCGAGTCGGTGTCGGTGACGCCGGGGGCCACAGCGGTGGTCCAGCGGTGCTCAAGTCGGCAGCTCCGTCGGCAGCGCCTGCTGCCGCGCCGGTGCGTGACGCCGCGTCGTCGTCGACCGTGCCGGCCTCGTCCTCGATGCAGCCGGTCCGGCAGTCGGAGCCCGTGTCGACGAGCGCCAGCAGCGCGCCGGACACGATCGGGGCGATCGGGGCATCGTCCGGGTCGTCGTCCTCCTCGGGGTCGTCGACGTCTGCTGAGACTGCGGCCGGTGGCCCGGCAGCCGCCTCGGCCGCACAGGACGCCGCCGCCTCGTGGGCCGCTGTGGCTCCGGGCCGTGCGGACTCGACGGGTGCACCGGACTCCTCCGGGGCCGCTGCTTCGTCCGGGTCGTCTGCGTCGTCCGGGTCGCCTGCGTCGTCCGGGGCGTCTGGGCCCTCGTCGTCGACGCCGGGCACCGATGCGTCCCCGACCGCGGTGGCCACGGACCGACCGGCCTCCACGGGGTCGGCGCCGAGCGAGCACGCGTCCTCGTCGTCCACCGGTCAGGGCACGGTCATCGGCTCCGAGCCGGCGGTCCGTCCGATCGCGCCCGTCGGGCTGCAGCAGATGCGGGACGCCTGGTCGCAGGTCCTCGAGCACGTGCAGCACGCCAAGCGCTCCGCCTGGACCGTCGTCGTCACGGCGCAGGTGACCGCGCTGCGCGACGACGTCCTCACGCTGACGTTCCCGAGCCAGCAGGACGTCGCCTCGTTCAAGGAGATGGCCGACCCGTCGACCAGCGTCAGTGAGCTCGTCCGTGCGGCGATCCTCGACGTGCTCGGGTTCCGGGTGAAGTTCGTCGCACGTGGCCCCGGTGGTGCCGGCGGGCCCGGGCAGCAGCGTCCGGCCGAACCGCCGCGCGACCAGCCCGTGGCGGCCGCGCAGCGTTCCGCGCCGGTCCAGTCGGCACCGACCCCTGCAGCGGCGTCCACACCGGCACCGGCACCGGCACAGGCACCGGCACCGGCACCCGCCCCGACCCCGGTCGAGGACGCGCCCGAGCGCCCCACGTCCGCCCAGCAGGCATCGTCCTCACCCGCGGCCACCGCGCCGGAGACCCAGCCGCAGCAGGAGGCACCGCGCAGCGTGCCCGAGCAGCCCGCGCAGCAGCCGGTCGTCCGCGAGCCACAGGCCGAGTCCCGGCCGTCTGCGCCGACGCAGCCCGAGTCCCCGCCGCCCGTCGAGTCGACGCCGGTGTCCAACGACCCGGTGACTGAGTGGGCCGTCGCGACGATCCCGTCCACGGACCCGAGCACCGGCGCTGTCCCAGAGGGCGTCGAGCCAGCCTGGGGAGCGCCCTTCGGGTCGACCGGGCCGTCGGAGACCGTCGCCCCGACCACCGCCACGACTCCGGACGCCGCGGCAGCGTCGCGCACGGGCTCCCCGGCTACGGCGCCCGCTGGCAGCGCGACTGCCCCCGGCACCCAGGACGCGCAGCAGCGCTCCGCCGCAGCACCCGGTTCAGCGGCGCCCGGCGCGGACGTCCCGGTCGACGACTACCCGATGGACGACGGTCCCTTCGACGACGCCCCCTACGACGACGGCGCCCCGTTCCCCGACCCCGGGTTCGGCGGTCGTGCAGCCGGTCCGGCCCCGACCCAGCAGGCCCCGACGCAGCAGGCCCCGACGCAGCAGGCGCCGGCCCAGCAGGCGTCGGCCCAGCAGGCTCCGGCATCGTCGGCGCCCGCGCAGCAGCGTCCGGCGCAGCAGGCACCGGCCCAGCAGCCGCGCCGTGCACCTGTACCGGGTCGCTACGGCGAGGCCGTCGTGCGTGAGATCCTCGGCGCACAGTTCATCGAGGAGACCACCCTGAGCGAAGGCAACTGATGTACGACGGCATCGTCCAGGACCTCATCGACGAGTTCGGTCGCCTCCCCGGCATCGGCCCGAAGTCGGCACAGCGCATCGCCTTCCACATCCTGCAGAACGAGTCGTTCGACCCGGCCCGGCTCGCCGAACTGCTCGCGGACGTCAAGGAGCGGGTCCGGTTCTGCGAGGTCTGCGGCAACGTGACCGAGTCGGTGCGCTGCAGCATCTGCCGCGACCCCCGCCGCCAGCCCCAGACCATCTGCGTGGTCGAGGAAGCGAAGGACGTCGCCGCGATCGAGCGCACCCGCGAGTTCCGCGGGCTGTACCACGTGCTCGGCGGCGCGATCAGCCCGATCGACGGCGTCGGCCCGGACGACCTCCGGATCCAGCAGCTCATGACCCGACTGGCCGACGGCACCGTGGACGAGGTCATCATCGCGACCGACCCCAACCTCGAGGGCGAGGCCACGGCGACCTACCTCAGCCGGCTGCTCGTGCCGATGGGCATCAGGACGACCCGCCTGGCGTCCGGACTGCCCGTCGGCGGCGACCTCGAGTACGCGGACGAGGTCACCCTCGGCCGTGCGTTCGAGGGCCGGCGCGTCGTCGGCGGCTGACCAACCGGCGCCGCCACGCACGATCGTTGCGCCGAGGCCCGCTCGCACGCAACATCCCCGAAACAGCGTCTACGATTGTCGCAAGCCGCGCCCGTCGCGGACCACCTCGTCCCAGGAGTACCCGCCCGTGGCCTTGATCGTGCAGAAGTTCGGTGGCTCCTCCGTCGCGGACGCGGAGAGCATCAAGCGCGTGGCGAAGCGGATCGTCGAGACGAAGAAGGCCGGCAACGACGTCGTCGTGGCGGTCTCGGCGATGGGCGACACCACCGACGAGCTGGTCGACCTCGCGCACCAGGTCACCCCGATCCCGGCCGGCCGTGAGCTCGACATGCTGCTCACCGCGGGGGAGCGCATCTCGATGGCGCTGCTCGCGATGGCGATCAAGAGCCAGGGCGTCGAGGCCTCGTCCTACACGGGCAGCCAGGCCGGCATGCTCACCGACGCCCAGCACGGCAAGGCCCGCATCGTCGACGTCACCCCGAAGCGCGTGCGTGAGGCGCTCGACGCCGGCCACGTGGCGATCGTCGCCGGGTTCCAGGGCTTCAACCGCACGACGGGCGAGATCACCACGCTCGGCCGCGGTGGATCGGACACCACGGCGGTCGCACTCGCAGCCGCCCTCGACGCCGACATCTGCGAGATCTACACCGACGTGGACGGCATCTTCTCCGCCGACCCGCGCATCGTGCCCAAGGCGCGCAAGATCGACCGCATCACGAGCGAGGAGATGCTCGAGCTCGCGGCGTCCGGCGCCAAGGTCCTCTACATCCGCGCCGTCGAGTACGCCAGGCGGCACGGCGTCACCCTCCACGTCCGTTCGTCGTTCTCCAACGCCGAGGGCACCATCGTCTACAACCCTGCGAAGGGGGAAACCGTGGAAGAACCGATCATCACCGGCATCGCCGGAGACCTCTCCGAGGGCAAGATCACCGTCGTCGGCGTGCCCGACCAGCCCGGCAAGGCGGCGGAGATCTTCACGATCGTCGCCCGTGCCGGTGCGAACATCGACATGATCGTGCAGAACGTGTCGGCGGCCTCCACCGGTCGCACCGACATCTCCTTCACGTTGCCGAAGGACCAGGGCCAGAACGTCCTGACCGCACTCGGTGTCGCGAAGGCGGACATCGGCTTCGAGAGCATCCAGTACGACGACCAGATCGGCAAGCTCGCCCTGGTCGGCGCCGGCATGCGCACGAACGCAGGGGTGTCCGCCGAGCTCTTCCGCGCGCTGCACCAGGCGTCCATCAACATCGAGATGATCTCCACGTCCGAGATCCGCATCTCGGTCGTCACCCGCGCCGACACCCTGAACGAGGCCATGCGCGTCGTGCACGAGGCCTTCGGTCTCGACGCCGACAGCGAGGCCGTCGTCTACGCCGGCACCGGCCGCTGACCCGCACCACCAGGAGCCACCCATGACCGCAGAACTCACCGTCGCCGTCGTCGGCGCCACCGGCCAGGTCGGCGCCGTGATGCGTCGCCTGCTCGAGGAGCGCGACTTCCCGGCCACCACCGTCCGCTTCTTCGCCAGTGCCCGGTCCGCCGGCACGACCCTGTCCTTCCGCGGGCAGGACGTCGTGGTCGAGGACAGCGAGACCGCCGACCCGTCGGGCATCGACATCGCGCTGTTCTCGGCCGGTGCCACTGCCTCTCGTGCGCTCGCGCCACGGTTCGCCGCCGCCGGCGCCCTGGTGATCGACAACTCCAGCGCCTGGCGCATGGACCCCGAGGTCCCGCTCGTCGTCAGCGAGGTGAACCCGCACGCCATCGACGACGCGGGCAAGGGCATCATCGCGAACCCGAACTGCACGACGATGGCGATCATGCCGGTGCTGAAGGTCCTCGACACCGAGGCCGGGCTGCAGCGGCTCGTCGCGACCACGTACCAGGCGGTCTCGGGCAGTGGGCTCGCCGGCGTCGAGGAGCTCCTCGACCAGGCCCGCGCGGCACTCGACCAGGACACCGCGGCCCTCACGCACGACGGCAGCGCCGTGACGTTCCCGGAGCCGGTCAAGTACGTCCGACCCATCGCGTTCGACGTCATCCCGCTCGCCGGCAGCATCGTCGACGACGGCCTCGGCGAGACCGACGAGGAGAAGAAGCTCCGCAACGAGAGCCGGAAGATCCTCGAGCTCCCCGACCTGCTCGTCGCCGGCACCTGCGTCCGCGTGCCGGTCTTCACCGGCCACTCGATCTCGGTGCACGCCGAGTTCACCCGGCCGCTGTCGCCGGAGCGTGCCACCGAGGTCCTCGCTGCTGCACCCGGCGTCGAGCTCTCCGACGTCCCGACCCCGCTGCAGGCCGCCGGGCAGGACCCGACGTTCGTCGGGCGCATCCGCGCCGACCAGTCCGCTCCCGAGGGCCGCGGCCTGGTCCTGTTCGTCAGCAACGACAACCTCCGGAAGGGGGCGGCGCTGAACGCCGTCCAGATCGCCGAGGTCGTGGTCGCGCGACGCGCGGTCGCCGTCTGACGGACCCCACCACCTGACGGACGGGAGGCCCGGTGCCAGCTGGCACCGGGCCTCCTGTCCGTCATCCCCGAACCATCTCGATCACCCGTCGCGCTGTCAGCACCCGACGCTAGGATCGTCTGGTGGCAGTGAAGCAGGTGGACCCGATCGACGTCGTCCTCATCGGGGGCGGGATCATGAGCGCCACGTTGGGCGCACTCATCCACCGGCTGGAGCCCTCGTGGAAGATCCGGGTGTACGAGCGCCTCGGCAGCGTGGCGCAGGAGAGCTCGAACCCCTGGAACAACGCGGGGACCGGGCACTCCGCGCTCTGCGAGCTGAACTACACGCCTGAGCTGCCCGACGGCCGCGTGGAGATCACGAAGGCCGTCAACGTCAACGAGCAGTTCCAGGTCTCGCGGCAGTTCTGGTCGTTCCTCGTCGAGACCGGCACGCTGCCCGACCCGTCGAACTTCATCAACCCGACGCCGCACATCTCCTTCGTCTGGGGTGCGGACAACGTCGCCTACATGCGCGCTCGGTACGAGGCCATGAAGGACCACCCCCTGTTCGCCGGGCTCGAGTTCAGCGACGACGCCGAGCAGATCCGCAAGTGGGCCCCGGCGCTCATCCCCGGCCGCAAGAAGGACCAGCCCATCGCGGCGACGTACTCGGCCGCCGGGTCGGACGTCGACTTCGGGTCGCTCACCCGGCAGCTCTTCGACCAGCTCGAGGTCGACGGCGTCGAGTTCGAGCCGAGCCACCGCGTGCGGAACATCAGCCGGGGCAAGGAGTTCGACGGCTGGGCGCTCGACGTCGTGAACGAGATCGGCCGCTCGCCGCAGAAGATCGCCGCGAAGTTCGTCTTCGTCGGTGCCGGCGGCGGAGCACTGCAGCTGCTGCAGAAGTCCGGCATCCCGGAGATCCGCGGCTACGGCGGGTTCCCGGTGTCGGGGGAGTTCCTCCGCACCGACGACCCCGAGGTCGTCCAGAAGCACGCGGCGAAGGTCTACGGCAAGGCCAGTGTCGGCGCCCCGCCGATGTCCGTGCCGCACCTCGACACCCGCATCGTCGACGGCAGTGCTTCGCTGATGTTCGGCCCGTACGCCGGCTTCAGCCCCAAGTTCCTCAAGCAGGGGTCGGTGCTCGACCTGTTCCGGTCGATCCGTCCGCACAACCTGCGCCCGATGCTGAGCGTCGCGTTCTCGAACTTCGACCTGCTCCGCTACCTGATCGGGCAGCTGCTCGCGTCGAAGTCGACCAAGTTCGACGCCCTGCGCGACTTCATGCCGAGCGCCGAACCCGAGAACTGGCACAAGATCATCGCCGGGCAGCGCGTGCAGGTCATCAAGCCCGACAAGGACAAGGGCGGCGTCCTGCAGTTCGGGACAGAGGTCATCACGGCAGCCGACGGCTCCATCGCCGGGCTGCTCGGTGCGTCGCCCGGGGCATCGACCGCGGTGCCGATCATGCTCGGGCTGCTCCGGACGTGCTTCCCCGACCGCTGGGACCGCTGGGAGGACGCCGTGCGCGTGATGGTGCCGACCTACGGCAAGGACCTCGGCGCGGACGCCGCCCTCGCCGACGAGACCCTCGGCCGCACGGCCGCGGTGCTCGGACTGCACCACTGATCCACGCCGGGTCGAACTGACCCGTCCCGAGTTGCGTCGTGTTCGAACGTGTGTTCGAATGGCGCGATGCGATGGAACGGGCAGGCGATCGACGCGACGCTCAGTGACGCCCTGCCGGGGCTCGAGTCGAACAGCGGGTTCGTCCGGAGCGTCACGACGCCGGAGTTCGCAGACGTCACCTTCCACGAGGTCCTGGCGAAGTCCGCGCTGAACCGTGTCGACGGCGTCGACGGGGACACCTGGGGGATGACGATCAACCCCTACCGCGGCTGCAGCCACGCCTGCGTCTACTGCTTCGCCCGGCCGACCCACACGTACCTCGAGTTCGACGCCGGCGCCGACTTCGACCAGCAGATCGTCGTCAAGACGAACGTGGCCGAGGTGCTACGCCGCGAACTGGCCAAGCCGAGCTGGGACCGCCACCCGGTCGCCCTCGGCACGAACACCGACCCGTACCAGCGGGCAGAGGGCCGGTACCGCCTGATGCCCGGCATCATCGAGGCCCTCGCCGAGTCCGGCACGCCGTTCAGCATCCTGACGAAGGGCACGCTCCTCCGGCGGGACATCCCGCTGCTGGTCGAGGCCGCCCGGACCGTGCCGGTCGACGTCGCGATGTCCATCGCCGTGTACGACGACGACCTGCAGCAGTCCGTCGAGCCGGGTACGCCGACCACCTCGGCGCGCCTGGCGACGGTCCGGGCCGTGGTCGACGCCGGTCTGCCGTGCTCGGTGTTCCTGATGCCCGTGCTGCCCTACGTCACGGACACCATCGCCCACCTCGACGACGCGATCGGGCGCGCGGCGGCTGCCGGAGCCACGAGCCTGATGTACTCGGCGCTCCACCTGAAGCCCGGCGTCAAGCCGTGGTACATGGAGTGGCTGGGGCGCACGCACCCGGACCTCGTCGCCCGCTACCGCGCGATGTACCTCGACAACACGTACGCGCCGAAGGACTACCGCCGCTGGCTCGCCGAGCGCATCCGCCCGATCATGCGCGCGCACGGGGTGGGGCTCGGCCGGGTCGACCCGGCGACGGGCTCGATGGGGTTCTCCGACGGCCCGGTGGACGTCCGGCCGGTCGCACTCGGCGTGGAGGGGCCCGGCAGCGACAGGGAGGCGGGCATCTCCCCGCTGAAGCGTGCCGACCCCGGCTGGGACCGCCGTCGTACCGGGATCACGAACGGCGTACCGACGCTGTTCTGACGCCGGCCAAGGGCCTTCGACGGGGCGTCTTCGGGGGACATCGAACGTCAGACCCCTGCCGCTATCATCGAAGCAGTCGTCATCCGGTACCCGATCCGGGGTACACGACCGCGTCGATGGTGGTTGGATCGTGGGCGGCGCTTCCTGGCTCCCGGAAGGAGATGCACCGTGCTCGGCATCCCCACGCATCTCGCTCCGCGAGTGAACGCGTGGTCGACCGTGCGGGCCTTCCACGCGGCGGCCATCGGGTCGCTGCTGGCCGCAGCCGTGACGCTCCTGCTCTTCGTCCTGACGGACACCGACGTCCGGGTGGTGTGGGCGCTGGTCGCCCTGCTGCCGATGCTCGCGATGATCGGCGTCCACGTGCAGTTCGGCACGTGGCGCTCCGCGGTCGCCTTCCTGCTGGTCGGTGGTGTCTGCGCCTGGTGGTTCTCGCTCGTCGTGCAGCGGGACATCGCGGTGCCGTGGGTGACGTCCTACCTGCTCTCGCTCGTCGTCGTCCCGCTCGTCCTGGTCGGTGGGGCCGGCGCGGTCCCCGGTCGTGTGGTCCTGTGGTCGATCGGCGGGCTCGCGGTCGGACGGGTCGCGACGGGCATCGCCACCGCGCAGACCGGCGGACCCGCCCACCCCCTCGTGCTCGCGTGGATGACGCTGGCGTTCGTGGCGGGCATCGTCCTGGTCGGCGGACGCAGCACCACGCGGTCGCAGCGCGTCCAGCCTGAGCTCCTCCGCTCCGCACGCGAAGAGCACGTCTCCGCCTACCGCGCTGGCGTCGAGTCCGAGGCCTCCGCGATCCTGCACGACACCGTGCTGAACCACCTCGGCGCGATCGCCCTCGCGCCCGCCGGCCCGATGGACGAACAGCTCGCCCGCACGGTGGACGCCGACTTCGCGATGCTCACCGGCAAGGCCTGGCTGGCGAGCGGACCGCACGACACCGGTGACAGCGCGGCGGTCGACGCCTTCGAGCACGTCATCGAGGAACACCGGGGCGAGGGGCTCCAGGTCCTGGTCACGGGGGACCCCGCTGCACTCGCCAGGCTCGAGCCCCCGTCCCTGACGGCCCTGGTCCGCGCCGTCGGTGCCTGCCTGGCCAACGTCCGGAAGCACTCCGGCACCGACTCGGCAGAGGTGAGCGTCTTCGACGACGGCACCGCCTGCACCGTGATGGTGGTCGACGACGGCCGCGGGTTCGACGAGCAGCAGACCGGCTCCGACCGCATGGGCCTGCGCAACTCCGTCCGCGAGCGCATCGGCCGCGTCGGCGGGGACGTCCAGGTGTGGACGTCACCCGGCAGCGGCACGAGCGTGATGATGTCGGTGCCGTATGCCACCACCACCACCCCGGTGCGCGTCATCGGCCACGGTGAGACCGACGGCCTGCAGGAGTCCGCGTGAGGGGCTCCAGGACCGCGCAGCAGTACGACCCGCTCGGCGCGATGGGGTCACGGCCGCTCGTCGTCGTCCTCGGTGCCGCAGGGGTGCTCTGGGCGATCCTCGTGTCGCTCTTCGACCGTGACGTCATCGGCAGCCCCACCCTCAGCGCCGTCGCGGTGCTGCTCGTCGCGGCGTCGACCGCGGTCGTGATCGTCGCGTCGAGTCCGTTCCGAGCGCCGTTCCCGCGGTGGGCGTTCATCGCGCACGTGGCGCTCCTCGGCACCGCCGTCGTCGCGAGCGTCGCCGCGCAGTGGGGCCCGGACCGCAACGCACTGAACGACTTCATGTCGCTGCTGACCGCCACGGGGATCGTGATGGCGGCGCCCTACCGTCCGTGGCTCGACCTCGTCGTCGGCGGCGTCGTGCTGGCCGCCGTCGACGCCGTGACCTGGGGCGTCGCCGCGACCGTCTTCCCGCACGCCGTTCCCGCCGCGGTGTCCGCGTTCCTCGCCGCCGCTCCGACCCTCGTGCTGACCGCTGCTGCCGTGGTCTTCGCGTGGACGTTCGCCGGCCTGGCCGAGCGGGTGCAGATCCGTGCGGGGTCGTACTCCGTCGAGCGTGCCGAACGCGACGGCATCGCCGAGAGCGTCGAGCAGGACCGCTCCTCGATCCTCGCCGAGGACGTCGCGCCGTTCTTCGCCGAGCTGCGCACCCGCGAGACGATCACCGACGCCGACCGGGCCAGGGCACGCACGATCGCCGACGGCATCCGCCGCGTGATGGTCGCCGATGCCGACCGGACCTGGCTGCAGCAGGCCGTCCGGGCCGAGGGCGGGGCAGCGGCCACGATCGACGACGCCGACGGGCTCATCGCCGCGCTCGACGCCGACCAGCGCACGGTCGTCCGGACGTTCCTGCGTGCCGTACTCCGGGCGTCGACCGTCGACCCCGCCGGGTTCCACGTCACGGTTGCACGTCGACCCGACGACCGCGTCGACGTCGGCGTCGAGGCCGTGGTGGCCGACTCCGACGTCGGCATCCACCGTGCCTTCGACCCCTACTTCGCCGTCCTCCGCGTGACGTTCCCGGACCTCGACGTCGCCGTCCGCCCGTCCGCCCTCGCATTAAGGTTCTCCTATGACCAGCACTGACCCGAACAGGCTCTCGGAGGGCATGCCGGCCCTTCCGAACCCCGGATCGCGCCGAGTACGACTGGCCATCCTCGACGACCACGAGGTCCTGCTCGACAGCCTGTCCAGCTGGATCGCCGTCAACGCCTTCGACTTCGACCTCGCACTGACCGCGCACACCTGGCTCGAGATGGTCCACAGCGACAGCTTCCCGACCGACCTGGTGTTCCTCGACTTCCAGCTCAAGGAACCCGTCTCGATCGAGGCCCGCGTGCGCACCTGCCGTGCCGCCGGCGCGAAGGTCGTCGTGCTCTCGAGCCTCGACACCCGCGAGTCCCGCGACCGTGCCCTCGCTGCCGGTGCCTCGGCGTTCCTGTCGAAGTCGCTGCCGATGCGCGAGGTCATGGACGTCGCCCGTGACGTCATGGGCGTGGCGCGCGAGACCCCGCCGCAGCGCGAGTGGCGTCCGCTGCCGACCGGGGCGACGGCGCACCAGCGCCCCAAGCTCAGCCACGGCGAAGAAGAGGCCCTGCGGCTCTACGTCTCCGGCTACTCCACGAACGAGGTCGCCGCGCAGATGAACGTGCAGTACGAGACCGCGAAGACGTACCTGCGCCGCGTGCGTGAGAAGTACGCCAAGGTGGGGCGCCCGGCGTCGAAGAAGTCCGACCTGATCCGTCGTGCGGCGGAGGACGGCTTCCTCTCCTAGTGGCCAAGCTGTACTTCCGCTACGGGGCCATGAACAGCGGCAAGAGCACGGGCCTGCTGCAGGCCGCGTACAACTACGAGGAACGCGGCCAGCGGGTGCTCCTCGCCAAGCCCGGCGTCGACACCAAGGGGGACCGCGAGATCGTCTCCCGCCTCGGGGTCACACGGCAGGTCGACGTCGTGTTCGCAGCTGAGGACGACGTCCGCACCGCCGTGGCCGCGGCCGGCGCCGTCGATCCCGCCTCCGACCAGCTCGACGGCATGGTCCGCCCCGTGAGCTGCGTGCTCGTCGACGAGGCCCAGTTCCTGACGCCCCACCAGGTCGACGACCTGCTGCGGATCGCGGTCCTCGACGACGTCCCTGTGATCGCCTACGGCATCCGCACGGACTTCCGGACCGAGGCCTTCCCGGGCAGCCGACGCCTGCTGGAGCTCGCGCACTCGCTCGAGGAGCTCAAGACCATCTGCCGCTGCGGCCGCAAGGCGGTCTTCAACGCGCGCAAGGTCGACGGTGCCTTCGTGTTCGACGGCTCGCAGGTCGCGATCGACGGCGTCGACGTGGAGTACGAGTCCCTCTGCGCCAACTGCTACCTGACGGAGTCCGGCGGTCGCCTCGACGGCGACCTCGGCTGACCGCTCGCGTCACGCAACCGCGTACCGGACGGGAGGCTCGGTGCCGGACCCGCGCCGCGCCTCCCGTCCGTCGTCGTGAGGGGTCATGACGCCCCGCTCACGTCCGCCGAATGGTCGCGAACCGTCGCCGCAGGCGGCGCCGAGCGACGTGACATGACCACTCGGCAGACCGCCGCCGGGGTGTCCTGACCAGTCGCGCGCCCGACCCTGCTCCGCGCTGGGGAGGAGGCTCGGTGCCGGACCCGCCCCGAGCCTCCCGTCCGTCGTCGTGAGGGGTCATGACGCCCCGCTCACGTCCGCCGAATGGTCGCGAACCGTCGCCGCAGGCGGCGCCGAGCGACGTGACATGACCACTCGGCAGACCGCCGCCGGGATGTCGTGACCAGTCGCGCCCCGAGCCTCCCGTCCGTCGTCGTGACCGCCCGGCGCGGAATGCCCACTCCGTGGCGGGCGTTCAACCTGCCATGAGCGACGATTCCCTGCACCTGTCCGTCCTCGACCTGGCCACGCGTGAGTACGGCCAGTCCAACACCGAGGCCCTGCAGGGGTCCATCGACATGGCGGTCCATGCCGAGGGCCTCGGCTACGAGCGCTTCTGGGTCGCCGAACACCACGGCATGCCCGGGATCACCTCCTCGGCCCCCGCAGTCCTCCTGAGCGCCGTGGGAGCCGCCACGAAGACGATCCGCATCGGATCCGGCGGCGTGATGCTGCCGAACCACGCGCCGCTGGTCATCGCTGAGCAGTTCGGCACGCTCCGGGCGCTCTACGGCGACCGCGTCGACCTCGGCCTCGGACGTGCCCCCGGGACCGACGGCGCGACCGCGATGGCCCTCCGCCGCACCGACCGCCTCGACGTGGACGACTTCCCCGAGCGCCTGGCGGACCTCATCGGCTTCTTCACCGGCATGGACGCGGAGAACCCGCTGTCCCGCATCCGCGCGGTGCCCGGCTACGGCGACGTGCCGGAGTTCTGGCTGCTCGGGTCCTCCGGGTACAGCGCCCAGGTCGCCGGTGCGCTCGGCATCTCGTTCGCGTTCGCGCACCACTTCGCCTCCGACAACACCGAGGCCGCGCTCGCGCTCTACCGCGACTCGTTCCGGCCGTCGCGCTTCCGGTCCGAGCCGAACGCACTGATCGGCGTGCAGGTCGTCACGGACGAGGACCCCGCCGTCGTCGACGAGCAGTCCGCACCCGGCATGATCTCGTTCATCCGGATGCGTCAGGGCACCAAGCCCGAGCCGGTCTCGATGGACGAGGCCCGGGCGTACCAGTTCAGCGACCTCGAGCGCCGGTTCATCGCCGCCCGCACCGAGCGTCAGGCGTACGGCACGGCCGACCAGGTCGCCGACAAGATCAACGCGCTGGTGGAGTCCACCGGGGCGAACGGCGTGATCGTGGCACCGGGTGCTGCGCAGGCGCGGTACCGGCACCAGGCGCTCGACGTCGTGGCGTCGCTGCACGCGGCTGGCCGGCTGGTCCGGCGCGCGGTCGCGGTCGCGTAAGGGGTCGCGCCGTACCGCGCGTCGCGCGCGTCGCTGCCGCATCGAGGGAGCAGGAAACGTCGGGTCCGATGGACCCACTCGACGATTCCTGCTCCCTCGTTCGCATGCCGGGAGGCTCGGGTCAGCTGAGCAGGCCGAGTCGCGTGGCCGTCGCCACGGCTCCCACGCGGCTGGTCACGTCGAGCTTGCGGAACACGTTGTAGACGTGGCGCTTCACCGTTCCCACGGCGAGCCCGAGGTCAGCGGCGATCTCGGCGTTCGACCGCGCGGCGGCGACCAGCCGGAGCACCTCGACCTCGCGGTCGCTCAGCGCTGAGCCGGCACGAGCGTCCGTGACGACGTCGACCGGGAAGGTGACGGGGGTGCCCGGCCGGGTGCTCGCCCGGACGATCCGTTCGACGAGCTCGCGGCTGGGCGTGTCCTTCGTCACGTAGTCCACGGCGCCGGAGTCGAGCAGCGCACGCCGGAGGACCGCGTCGCGGTGCATCGTCAAGACGACCACGGCGATGTGCGGGTGGTTCCGCCGCACGGTCGCGATCGTGGTGCGGGCCGGGGGCCCGTCGAGCTCGACGTCGAGCAGGAGCACGTCGATGGCCGTGCTCTCGGGCCCGTCGAGCACGTCGGCGGGTCGTTCACCGTGCGCGACGACGCGGATCGTGGGCACCGAGGCCAGGATCGTCGCGAGTCCCTCGCGGAAGAGCCGGTGGTCGTCGACGATCGCGACGTGCGTGACGGCGTGGTTCACAGCGCTCCCGTGGGCACGACGAGCGTCACCGTCGTCCCCGTGCCCGGCGCGCTGACGACGTCGAGGGTGGCCCCGATCAAGGCAGCGCGCTCTCGCATCGTCGACTGCCCGAGCCGGCCCGGGGCGAGCGCGTCCTGGTCGAACCCGGGCCCCTCGTCCTGCACCACGACCGTGATCGAGTTGTCAGCCCAGGTGAAGTCGACGCGGACGGCTGCGTCGCGGGCGTGCTTCCACCAGTTCGTCAGTGCCTCGAGCAGGATCGTCAGCGACTCCTCGGCCCGCCAGTTCACGATCTGGACCGGCGTGCCGTGCGACACGATCGAGACGTGGTCGGTCTCCGGGAACAGGTCCGCCGTGTGCCGTGCCAGGGCGGCGTCGAGCAGGTCGTCGCCGACGCGGGCGTGCAGGGCGACTGCCAGGTTCTGCACGTCACCGAGGGCGCGTCGGAGCTGAGCGGCTGCGGCCTCGAGCTGCGCTGTCCGCTCGGGCGCCGGGGGATCGGTGAGCAGCGCCAGGTCGATGCGCTGCAGCCCGGCCAGGATCCCGTGGGCGACCCGGTCGTGCAGGTCACGGGCGATGTGAGCTCGCGAGTCGAGGTTCGCCGTCGTGACGCGTTGGCGTAGCGCTTCGGTGTAGGCGATGGCGCCGGCGGGGAAGCGTCGCCAGATGCCCGAGTGGAGGGCTCTGGAGGCACGCAACAGCTCGGCCGGGGTCTCCGCACCGACCTCGTCGACGAACACCGGCAGGTACTCGTCGAAGAGCACCTCGGCCGCGAGCATCGCGCCGGCCGGGTGCTGCATGCGCTCGGCGTGCAGGGCCCCAGTCGCCAGATGCTCGTCCGCCAGGAGCTGGTCGCTCGTGATCGAGGCGTCGTGTCCGTCGGCGTAGTGCCGGTGCGCGTCGGCGAGCATCGAGGTGACGTTCTCGACCAGGCTGGCCGCCAGGGCCGGGTCGTCGCCGAGGTCCGGGGACGTCGCGGCGATGCGTTGCAGGACGGGGGCGAGGCGATCGGGGATGTCCATGTCCGGTTCACGGTAGCGGTGCGACCGCCTCCAACAGAGCAGCGCGGCCCCGATGTGTCGTCGGACGTAGGCCGCGCTGTGCGGAGGTCACGACAACGGATCGAGGAGGCCGTACAGCGCGATCATCAGCCCGGGCACGATCGAGAGCACGGCGACCGTCAGCCAGCGGCGCTTCGGGCGACGAACTGCGAATCCGACCGTGTAGTTCGTCATCGCGACGGCGAACGCGAGTGGCGTCCCGATCAGGCCGATGAACGCACGGAACCAGTTCCAGCTGGCCCACGGTGGGGCGGCTGGGACGAAGGACGTGGCCACGAGCAGGAACACCGACGCCCCCACCATCAGCCACCCCGCGGCGATCCCGCCGCGAGTGGCGCTCCCGAGCCGAGACAGCGCGCTCCCGGCCAGTCCGACCAGCCCGCAGATCGCGACCGCTGCAGCCGCCGCGGCCGTCCGCGCGACCACCGTCGAGATCGTCCTCAACTGGAGCGCCCCGCCGATGACCTTCGGACAGCAAGGGGTGGGGTGACGGGCGCGCAGCTACCGAGAGAGGCCACGAGTCGCTGCTGAGTTCCCAGCTGTCGGTCGTCGTGAAGCAATGAGGACAGCAGCGATGAACAGCCCGATGTGCAGGAACGGCACTCCGATGCTGATCGCGCTCGACAACGAAGACCGGGGGCTGTCGCCTCCGAGAGCCAGGAGGAACAACAAGACTCCGCCCCAGAGCAACGACGTCCCGAGACCGACCGCGGTCGCGATCGCTGACAGCCAACGGATCGTTGTGGCAGGTTCCGGTCGCACCGTCACCAAGACCAGCACGATGTGCGCGATGAGGAGGCCACACATCCACCACCCGGCGGATTCGCTGGCGTTGACCCCTGCGGAGAACTGCACCCAGTTGCCGAAAGCTCCAGCGAAGCCTCCGACGACCATCTCGATCGGCGCCGCGGCCGCTGTGACGGCGATGGACACCCCGACACGGGCAGGATGCGCAATCAATTGCAGACGCATTCAGCTGATTCCGGCGCGGGTGAGGAGCGTGTCAGCGCAGGCCTTCGCGAACTCCGTCAGTTGATCGCTTGTCGGGTCGACCTGGCCTTCCTGGAAGCCCTCGCGGGGTATCTCCGGCCAGATCTTGCCGTGCCACAGCGATTCGATGTTGCCGATGATGGACTGCCTGAGCGTGACGCCGTCTCGATCGAAACGACGATGGAGGAACTCCGCAATGCGATCAGCCGGTTCGGGGAGTCGGACCAGCAGGGCCGCGAAACTGTCCGCAAATGATGTCTGAAGTCTCGTCTCCACTCCGATGAGGAAGCCGTCTGCGTCTGAGATGAGATCGACCATCGTGAACTCCGATGTCGTTGAGTCGGTACCGCCGAGATTGTGTTCGACGAACTTCTTGACCCCCTCTCCCTGCTGGAACTTGCAGAAGTTGGCCCAGAGTTGCACAGTGTCGAGCGCCCAGCCCCCCAGGTCGCTCAGCCCGACGACGTCCCTACCAGCATCGCTCGGCCAGTAGTTCAGGCCCTGCGTCACCACGGCCAGGTGCTCGAGGTCCCCGGCGTACTGCGGGATGAGGTTGCTGACAGCACCGGCAGCTGCGAAGTACTGCTCGCGCGCTCTGCTCAAGGGGGCCGATGGCATTCCGGGCCGGTCCTCCGGCCAGGGTGTGTAGATCAAGAACGGACCATAGCGGTACTTGTCGCTCATCAAGAACGAGAACACCAGGGTGTTCGCCATGTTGTTCGAGAAGACGCCCTGATTCTGCGATTTGAGCGCGGTCTCGGCGAGCATCTGGGTCTCGACGAGACGCCAGTGCAGCGCTCGCGTTCCTTCGTCCTGATCCGGAACGCGCATCACCAGATCACGGCCGGTCGGTTGCGCGTGGCTGGAAACGGCGTTCCGGTCGATGTTGATGGATTTGAGCTCCTGGATCTGGTTGTACCACCACCCGGCTGGCATCGGGTACCCGAGATTGCCGCTGTATCCCGTGGACATGCCGCTCACCCAGATGGCAGAGGCAAGACCCCGTTTGGCGACGCCCGCGGCGATGTTCCTGGTTGCGTACACGCCGACCCTGTAGATCTGTGAGACGGAATGCGCGAGACCGTCGCGCACACCCTCGAAGTACGGGACGAGCAGGGCGTCGATCTCCGTCTCGAAGGCGTCGTAGTCGACAGCGAAGAAGATGGTCACACCTTCGCGAAGGCCCAGCTGTCGTGCACGGATCGCGGCCTGACGCCCGTGATCGAGGCCGAGTGCGCGCGTGAAGTACTGCGGACCGTTGTTGAAGTTCTGGAAGATCGGGACGAGCTTGAGGCCGGCCGCGAAGAGCGTGTCGAGTTCACCGGGAACGATCGATTTCTCGGTCACCGTGAGATAGCGACCTACTACGCGGAAGCCATCGTCGTACCGGGCAGCAGCGAAGGTCGGAGTCAGCGCGGTGGTCGTGTCGAAGCCGATCACCGGTCGGTCCGGATTGCCCGTGCTCACGAGAAGCGCAGCCCATGTGTCGAAGTCTCCGGCCCCGGTCGACGTGATCTCGAGGAAGTTCTGGAACGCAAGCGTGGCGCTTCGGGTCGCAGCATCGAAGGTTCCTGTACGAGGAACTGCGGAGCCGTTGAATGCAAGAGCAAGTTGGAACAACGAGACGAACTTCTTGCTCCCTTCCGTCGTCCCTGAACTGACTCGTCCCTGCTCGCGAAGACCTGTCTGTGTGCCCGGGCCGAAGTTGCCGTTCGCCACTCCGTCCACCATGTTCAGCTCGTACTGGATGGCCAACATGAGCCCCCGCTGCACGTCCCGGGTGAAGCGCCCGTCGCACGGGACGATGTAGTAGTCCGCGCGGTTCGTGTAACGGGAGTTGAGCCACTGCTGTCCGGCCCGAACCAGCTCGGTCCCGACGCCGATCCGTACGTAGGCGTCCAGCGTGAGGAGTGACTTCATGAGTTTCACGTCCACGCGCACACCAGGCGCCAGGCCGATGTCGTTGCGCACGTTCCCGACCGACGCTGCGATCACTTCGTCCCACGCCCCGATCGTGGTTCCTCCGGTGTAGCCCTTGCACCAGAGCGCGCACTGCAGGATGCCGATGATCTTCGGTTTCGTCGCCGAGCTCACCGAACCCACTTTGGACGAGTACGTCGTCTGAGTTGTCGGACCGAAGGTGTCCGAGAGTGCAGTGATGCCGAGTTCATGCTGGAGCGCACGGGTCAGTGCGTACATCGTCCCCCAGCCTGTGATGCCGTCCTCGACGACCCGAGGGACACCACTGACCGCCGCATACGTCGAGTTCAACCACTTCTGTGAGTTCATCACCCAGAGGTCAGCCATCGTTTCGTCCCTAGATCGTGCTCGTGAAGGCGGAATCGGCTCGGGGGCGCCCGGAGTCCGACACAGGGGACGCAGCCTCCGACCCAGTCACTCGCTGGAGCGGGTTGCTCGGAATCGATCCCGTGACCGACACTCGAGCGAAGTTGAGGTCACGGAGCTCTGCGACGGACGGGGTTGCAACCGCGGAGAGCGCGATGCTCAGAGACGAACGGGCTGGCAGTGGATCTCGGAGTGTCAGCGCTGTCGTCCGGGCGCCTCCGTTGGTGGTCACCGTTTGGTCCACCTCGAGTACGTCGAGCGGGTCATCTCCCGCGAACACCTGGTCGACCACCAGCCGGACGAGGGCGGCATCGACATCGACGACGATCTGTGTCCCCGCAGGCACTGCACCAGGGCCGATGCTGTCGACGCGGACGAAGGCTGGGATCGAGTACCGACCAGCCGAGTGGTCGCCGCGCAAGGCGATGTCGTCCCAGACGACAGCGACCGAAGCGCCCCACACAGAACCGGTCACCGGCGCTGGTGGATCGGCGAGTACTGTCATCTCGTTGGTCACGCGATCTGATCGGTTGCGAATTCGGATGACCGATGCACGCGGACCATCGACCGCGTCGTTCGGAAAACGTGCGGTGCGGTTGAGGGGGATTCCGACTGTCACGTTCTCGTGGACCCCTGTGGTTGAACCTTCGAGCGTAGGGAGGGGAATCGTGAGGGTCCCACTGTCGGCGCTCCCGCTGACGGTGACCGGCAGGTGGAGCATCTGCCTTCCCGCCCTGAGCACACTCCCTCCGTCGACCGGTGAAGCGACCCTGGAGTCGAAATCCACTTCGATGACCGACCCGGTCAGCGCGGCGGCATCGCCGCTGACCTCGACCGCGAAGAGTTCTGCGTACGGAAGTACTGATGCGTACTGCGGGTCGAAGATGTAGCTCGTTGTGACGTGCGGGACGACCTCGAGTGGAAGGCTGACCCCTTCGTCGCGGGTTGCGGCTGTGGCTCTCTTGCTCGTCGTCAGCGGTGTGCTGAGTCCAACGGCTCCGCTTCCGAGCATGAACGATCGACGTGAAAGTCTCACTGTCTCCCCAAACATCGAGTGCGAGATTTCAGTGTAGGGAAGAGTCAGGCGCCCTTGGAGTCCACCATCGCGGGATGTGTCCTCGGTTGTAGCCGGCCCGAGCGCGGTTCTCCTGCGGGCAGGCAGGAGCTCAACGCAACGGCAGAAGGCCCGGATCCAATCGGACCCGGGCCTTCATCTGTCGGGGTGACAGGATTTGAACCTGCGACCTCCTCGTCCCGAACGAGGCGCGCTACCAAGCTGCGCCACACCCCGAGGTGTGATCACCCCTGACGGAGCGACCTCGAAAGTCTACCCGATAGACAGGGGTGGTCGTGACCATCGTGGCAACGAGATGGGGCCGGGGTCAGTTCCGTGCGGGCCTCGGCAGCCACGAGCCGCATCCCGGGTATCGGCCCCGGCTGTGTGGGGGCCGAGACATCCCGCGTGGTGTGACGGTCAGGGCAACCCCCTGGCATCATTTCGGCTACTGCAAATGCGTCGGATGTGTCGAAGGACGCAGGGGCGCTGAATGGATTGACACCTGTGGGAGCGGCTGTCCATCGTTGTTCCGCGCGCAGGTTGATGCGTGCAGAGAGCAGGAGACGTTGAAGAACCTCAGGACAAGAATTGTCGTCGGCATCGCGGCTTGCGCCGCTGTGGCCGCTCCACTCATCGTCAGCGCCCCGGCAAACGCGGCGCCGAGTGGCTGCGTAGCGCGGGTGTTCCAAGCGAAGTCGACAGGCGATTGTGTGAAGAACATACAAGCGATCTTGAACTACGACGAATTCAGGAACAGTCGACCCAAGATCACGGTCGATGGCAGTTTCGGGCCAGCGACGGACTGGTCTGTACGCCAGTTTCAGGGTGACTGGTGGGTCACCTCCGATGGGATCGTCGGGTCAGGCACCTGGGGGCTGTTGTGCAGCCATCGGCAGGGCAGCATGAGCCCGGTCCAGAAGCGAGCCGGCTGCGGTTCCCTGTTCTGACCCACTCATGCTGCGTGGGAGCCCTGGGGCCGGACAGCCCTGTCAAGCGGTCCGGGCCGTCAGGGTGACCACGACGGCCTCGGGGCGGACGGCGAAGCGCACGGGTGCGTAGATCGACGTCCCGAGGCCGGCGGAGACGTTCAGCCACGACCAGTGCGTCCGGCTCTGCCACTGGTGCAGGCCGCTGGCGTACCGGCGGGGAAGGTCGCTGTTCGTGACGAGTGCGCCGACACCGGGGACCGCGACCTGGCCGCCGTGCGTGTGCCCGGCGAAGATGACGTCGGCACCCTGCGTGACGAAGGCGTCGAGGACGCGGCGGTAGGGAGCGTGCGTGACACCGATGGAGACCGGCGCGGGGCCGTCCTCGTCCTCGGACCACGGGACGTCGCTGCGCATCTCGTCCACGTTGGTCGGCAGGACGTCGAGGCGGTCCCAGTCGCGGTGCGCGTCAGACGTGCCGAAGAGCTCGAAGCGTGAGCCGCGGACCTCGATCGCGCGGGCCTTGTCGTTGAGGTCGAGCCAGCCGAGCGACTCGAAGAACGCCGTCTGCCGCTCGACGTCGAGGTCGACCGCACGGGCCTTGGCGTGCATCGCGCTCGGGCCACCGAAGTACTTGAGCGGGTTGCGCGGGGAGGGGCCGTAGAAGTCGTTCGACCCGTAGACGAACGCGCCGGGGACGCCGCGGAAGGGCTCGAGCGCGTACTCCACCGCCGTGTTGGCGGTCTCGTGCCCGAGGTTGTCACCGGTGTTCACGATGAAGTCCGGCTCGACGAGGCTGAGGTCGCGCAGCCACTGCTGCTTGTCCGCCTGCCAGGGGGCCATGTGGATGTCCGAGAGGTGCAGGACGACCACGTCGCGCGAGCCTGGCGGCAGCACGGGGACGGTCTCCCACCGGATGCCGAACCGCCGCCGTTCGACGAGGGCACCCCAGGCCGCGGAGCCCGCACCGACGACCGCGCCGGCTGCGAGGACGCCGAGCCCGGCGCGGGCAGCCGTCACTTGCAGTTCTTTCCGGGCTTGCCGTCCTTGTCACCGAACAGCTTCAGGGTGATCGGCGTCGACTTCGCGGCGTTCGCACCGGCGGCTGGGTCGATCGCTGCGACGCGGCAGAGCTGCTTGGAGTTGCCCCGTTCGAACTGGTCGGACACGGCCACGTTCCCGAAGCCCGCCGAGTTCAGCGTCGAGCGGGCCTCGTTGACGGGGCGGTTGCCGACGTTGGGCACGGTGGCCTGGGAGCCGTCGGTCGTGAACACCGTGACGCTGGAGCCGCGCGACAGCAGCGACCCGGCCGCGGGGGAGGTGGACGACACCGTTCCGGCGGTCCCGCCGCCGGCCTGCACGCCGCCGTCGACGTACGTGAAGCCGGACGACGCCACGAGGGAGCGGGCCTCTTCGGCCGTCTTGCCCGCGAGGTTCGGCACCGGGTTGCTGTTCCCGCGGATCGCGGTCTGGCTCGGAGCCGGGAACGGCCCAGCCGGGTGGAGCTGGTTGATCGGCGCCATGGCCTGCTCCCAGACCCCGGCACGGGCACTGGCGTAGGAACCGCCCGCGCCGCTGTAGAAGTGGCGGAGGTTGATCTTGGCACCGTCGGTGTTGCCCTGCCAGTAGGCGGTGGCGACCTTCGTGCTGCCGCCCACGAGCCAGATCTGGTCGGCGTCGTCGGTGGTACCGGTCTTGGCGAAGAGCTCGGTGCCGTCCGGGGTCTGTGCGCCCACCGCTGTGCCGTACTTGATGGTGCCCTTGAGGGCGAACGCGGCGGTCGCGGCGACGCTCGGGTCGAGGACCTGCTTGCACTCCTTGGGCTGGCCGCCGAGGCTCTTGCCCTGCGCGTTCGTGATGTTGTCGATGGCGATCGGCTTGCAGTAGGTACCGCCGTTCGAGATCGTCGCGTACGCGGAGGCCATCGTCAGCGGGGCGATGTTGTTCGTCCCGAGGATCGACGACGGGTAGGAGTTCAGCTCCGTCTTCTCGTCAGCAGAGTGGACGCCGAGGTCCTCTGCGGTCTGCTTGATGTCGCAGAGGTCGAGTTTGGATGCCATCGACGCGAACGCGGCGTTCACGGACAGCGCGGTGGCGCGGGCGACGGTGTAGTTGCCTGCTTCACCCGCCGAGTCGTTCTTCGGCCCGTAGGTGGTGTAGTCCGGCGCCCCGCAGTGCGTCCAGGTGTTGATGTTGTGCGGCGTGCCGTTCACGGTCTCGTTGAGCCCGTGGCCGTCCTTCAGCCAGTCGAGCAGCGTGAACACCTTGTACGTCGACCCGGTCTGGAACCCGATCGACCCGCCGTACTCCTTGTCCACGCTGTAGTTGATCGACGTCGCCGTTGGCGGGGACTGGATGGACTGGTCGTAGTCCTTGTTCTGCGCCATCGTCAGGATGCGCCCGGACGAGGCCTCGACCGAGTCGAACGCGGCGCCGAGCTTGAAGCGGCTCTCCGTGTTCGGGTCGTACTTGTTCAGCAGGTCCTTCTGCTGCCCGTTCAGGTTGATGTCCAGCGTGGTCTGGATCGTGTAGCCGCCGTTGCGCCATGCGGTGGCGCGGTCCTTCTCGGAGCCACCGAGCTGCGACATCTGCTTGACGACCTTGACGGCGTAGTCGCAGAAGAACTGCGCGCCGTTGCCCGCGGCCGCCTGGCAGCCCTGGGTCGGCTCGGTCAGGTGCACGTAGTCAGCGGGCTTCGAGGCGATGGCAGCGTCGAACTGCTCCTGCGTCAGGTGCTTCTGCGCGAACATCGACTTCAGGATGACGTTGCGGCGCCCGACGTTGGCCTCGTAGTTCTTCGGGGTCGACAGGTTGCGCTGGTTCGGCGACTGCACGATCGCCAGGATCGAGGCGGCTTCCTGCGGCGTGAGGTCCGTGGCGTTCTTGTTGAAGTAGTGCTGCGCCGCGGCCTGCACGCCGTACGTCTGGTCACCGAAGTAGGCGATGTTGAGGTACGCGGTGAGGATCTGCTCGTGCGAGTACTTCTTCGCCAGGCCGATCGCGAGCTTCATCTCCTCGAGCTTGCGGGAGATCGACTGCTCGACGGCGGCGTTGTATGCCTTCTCGCGTTCCTTCTGCGTGGGGAGCTCGAGGGCTTCCTGCATCTTGATGTTGCGGACGAGCTGCATCGTCAGCGTCGACCCACCGCCCGACTCGCCGAGGCCGCCGGCGACACTGCCGACACCAGCGCGGACGAGCGACGTCATGTCGACGCCGCCGTGGTCGTAGAAGCGCTTGTCCTCGCCGTCGACGGCGGCGTTCTTCAGCTGGTCGCTGATCTCGTCGAACTTCAGCTCCTCGCGGTTCTGGTCGTAGACCGAGGCGAGGTGGACCGGCTTGCCGTTCGCGTAGGCGTAGATCTCGTTGCGCTGCGGGAGCTCACCGATCTCGATGTACTCGGGCAGTGACTCGAACACACCGATCGTCGACGTCGTCGTGACGCCGGCGACCGCGATGGCCGGCGTGACCCCGATGGTGACCAGGAGGCCGGCGAGCACGCTGAAGCCGGTGAAACCGATGAAGGCGCCGACTGCAGAGACGGGCTTGGTCCGCGATGCAGACGTCTTCTGGGCAGACATAGGATGCAGCCTAAACGACACCCACGACTGAAAGGCTGGCAAGGAACCGCATGACTCGCTGGGAGTACTTCACCACGCCCTTGATGATCCACAACACCACCGCCATCCTCAACAACTACGGCGACGAGGGCTGGGAGCTGGTCCAGATCGTCACCGGTCCCGAGGGCGGGCTCGTCGCCTACCTGAAGCGTCCGAAGGCCCAGGCGTGAGCGTCTCCGACCGGCTCGCGGAGCTCGGCCTGACGATCCCCGCGGTCGCCGCACCCGTCGCCGCCTACGTGCCCGCGGTCGTCACGGGACGGTACGTGTACACGGCGGGGCAGCTGCCGTTCGTCGACGGAGCACTCCCCGTCACCGGCAAGGTCGGCTCGGATGTCGACGCCGCGACCGCGACGGCGCAGGCCCGCCAGGCCGCCCTGAACGGGCTCGCCGCCGTGCAGAGCGTCGCCGGGTCGCTCGACCGGGTCGCCCGCGTGGTCAAGCTCACGGTCTTCGTGGCGTCGGACCCGTCGTTCACCGGGCAGCCGGGTGTCGCCAACGGTGCGTCGCAGCTGGTCGGCGACGTCTTCGGCGAGGCGGGCGTCCACGCTCGCAGCGCCGTCGGCGTCGCGGTGCTCCCGCTCGACGCCCCCGTCGAGGTCGAGCTGGTCGTCGAGCTGACGGACTGAACCACCGTCGGACGCGACGCGTCCGCACACGCAGGAAGAGCCTCCAGTCCGGTCGGGACGGGAGGCTCTTCCTGCGTTCCGTGGTCTACATCAGGTCCGCGATGGTCGCCATGATCGTCGGGTCGGCCAGGGTGGTCGTGTCGCCGATGCGGCGGCCCTCGGCCGCGTCGCGGAGCAGCCGGCGCATGATCTTGCCCGAGCGGGTCTTCGGCAGCTCCGGCACGACGACCACCTGGCGGGGCTTGGCGATCGCGCCGATCCTGGTCCCGACCCAGGCGCGCAGCTCGGCGGCGACCGCCTCGCGGTCGGCGCCCTCGGCTGCCTCGGTCGTCAGGATCACGAAGGCCACGATGGCCTGACCCGTCGTCTCGTCGGCGGCCCCGACGACGGCGGCCTCGGCGACGCCCTCGTGGCCGACGAGCGCCGACTCGATCTCAGCGGTGGAGAGCCGGTGCCCCGAGACGTTCATGACGTCGTCGACGCGTCCCTGCACCCAGATGTCGCCCTGGCCGTCGAGCCGAGCGCCGTCGCCGGCGAAGTAGCGGCCGGGGAAGCGGTCCCAGTACGTCTCGACGAAGCGGTCCGGGTCGTTCCAGATCCCGCGCGCCATCGACGGCCACGGTTCGGTGATGGTGAGGTAGCCGCTCTCGCCCGGGTCGGCGCGGTGGCCGTCCTCGTCGACGATCTCGGCGACGATGCCCGGCAGCGGTGTCTGGGCCGCGCCCGGCTTCAGCTTGGTGACGCCGGGGAGCGCGGAGATCATGATCGCGCCGGTCTCGGTCTGCCACCACGTGTCGACGATCGGGGTGCGGTCGTGGCCGATGACCTGTCGGTACCAGTGCCAGGCCTCGGGGTTGATCGGTTCGCCGACGCTGCCGAGCAGGCGCAGCGACGACAGGTCGTGCGCGTCGGGGACCTGGCGGCCGGCTTTCATGGCCGCGCGGACCGCGGTCGGGGCCGTGTAGAGGACCGTCACCCCGTACTGGTCGACGAGGTCCCACCAGCGGCCGGGCTTCGGCTCGTCCGGGGTGCCCTCGTAGAGGACCTGGGTCACGCCGTTCGCGAGGGGCCCGTACACGACGTAAGTGTGTCCGGTGATCCAGCCGATGTCGGCGGTGCACCAGTAGACGTCCTTCTCCGGGTGCATGTCGAACACGTTCTTCTGCGTGTAGGCGGCCTGGGTGAGGTACCCGCCCGACGTGTGCACGATGCCCTTCGGCTTGCCGGTCGTGCCCGAGGTGTACAGGATGAAGAGGGGGTTCTCGGCGGGGAAGGCCTGCGGCTCGTGGTGCTCGTCCGCCTTCGCGAGCTCGTCGTGCCACCACCGGTCGCGGTCGTCGTGCCAGTCGATCGCGTTCTCGCCGCGTCGCACGACCAGGACGTGCTCGACGCTGTCCGTGCCCTCGCCCTGCAGGGCCTCGTCCACCGCTGGCTTCAGGGCCGCGACGGCACCGCGACGCCAGCCGCCGTCCGCCGTGACCACGAGCTTCGCGCCGGCGTCCTCGATGCGGGCGCGGAGGCTCTCCGCGCTGAAGCCGCCGAAGA
Organism: Curtobacterium sp. VKM Ac-2865; assembly: GCF_015350905.1. Lineage (GTDB taxonomy): Bacteria > Actinomycetota > Actinomycetes > Actinomycetales > Microbacteriaceae > Curtobacterium. The sequence continues at coordinate 45,372 of NZ_JADKRZ010000007.1, forward strand.
CCACCGAGTGCACGGCGCCGATGCGGGCGACCGCGAGCATCGTGACGACGGCCTCCGGGATGAGCGGCAGGTACACGACGACGCGGTCGCCCTGGCCGACGCCGAGGTCGGTGAGCATGTTCGCCGCACGCTGCACGTCCGCGGTCAGCTCGGCGTACGTGATGCGACGGGTGTCGCCGCGCGCGCCCTCGAAGTGGATCGCGACCCGGTCGCCGTTGCCGGCGCGGACGTGCCGGTCCAGGCAGTTCTCCGCGACGTTGAGCGTGCCGTCGTCGAACCACGTCGCGAACGGCGCGCCCGACCAGTCCAGCGTCCGCGTGAACGGGGTGCGCCAGTCGAGGAGCTCGCGGGACTGGTCCGCCCAGAACTGTTCGCGGTCCGTGCCGGCGGCGGTGTGCAGGTCCTCACGCGCGACAGCGTCGGCGATGAACTCGGGCGTCGGTGGGAACGTGGGGGAGTCGTCGTGGCGGGCGTCGTCGCCGTCGTGGCGAGCGTCGTCGCCGCGGGGGTCGACCTGGGTCGGAGTGGACATCGATGTCCTTTCGCGTCGGTGCGTCCGGTGTGCACACGGAGACTACCGCTCGGCCGGAGGGGTGGGTGCGTCCTGCAACGGGCGTTCTGCAGCGTGCCGTCGCGTGGCGTCCGGCGTTGCCGCCGGTGTTCGTCGGGCGGTCCTGCCGGTGGTCGTCCCGCGGTCCTGCCAGGGCGCGTCCCGCGATCTGCCGGGGCTCGTCCGGTGGTCCTCCGCCCCGCCTGACGGCGTTCGGCGTACGCCGTCGGCGGACACGCCCCGGAAGCGCGACACGGATTGCCCGAGTTGGCCCGTCGTGGGGTACAGTGGTGCTTGCCGGACTCGTTTCCGGCGGCATCGGATCGGATTCCCCCCAATCCTCCGGTGTCCTGGCGGCACCTGTTCCCCCCAACCGGTGCCGCCTCTTCTTTTTCCCGGACGCGTTGCGCGCCATCCGGTGTCCGTTGTGGCCGATCGGGTCTGGCCGATCCGCGCGTTGGTGCGGAACGGTGGACAGACCGGTACATGTCGACGCATGGACCACCACTGACCGACCGGTGGTACATCGGCGTGGCAGTGCAGCAGGCGGCAGGGGGTCGCTGCCGTCACCGCATCCCCGCGCGACCCGGCATCTCCGGGGACCGCCCGGGGTACGTGGGGACCAAACAGGGTACAAAACGTCACACTGATAGGAGGACCACAGGTCCTCCACAGACGGCTGCCTGGTCCGGTACGACCACTCGACCGCTGCCTAGCGTGCCGCCATGCACCGCCACCGCGCCGACGGCCCGCCGTTCCTGCCAGGGTCGTCCCTGCCCGTCCGGCTCCGCAGCGGCACCGACACGCTGGAGTTCGAGGAACTCGCACCGTTCGTGCTCGACGACACCGTGACCGACGTCCTCGTGCAGGGCGGCGTCTCGGTGTGGGTCGACCGCGGCAACGGTCTCGTCGACACCGGCCTGCGGCTCGGCGAGACGCGGACCAGGGAGCTGGCGACCCGGCTCGTCGCGCTCGGCGGCCGTCACGTCGACGAGTCCACCCCGATCGCGGACGTCCGGCACGGCGAGGGGGTCCGCGTGCACGTGGTCCTGGCGCCCGTCGCGGTGCGTGGCACCGTCCTGTCCATCCGGCTCCCGCGCGGAGCACGACCGACCATCGCCTCCCTCGCGCGGGGCGGGGTGTTCGACCGGGTGTCGCGACGGTTCGTCGAGGACGCGGTCGAGCAGCGGCGGAACGTCCTGGTCTCCGGCGCCACCGGCAGCGGGAAGACCACGCTGCTCGCCGCGATGCTCGGGCTCGTCCCGCACGACGAACGCATCGTCATGGTCGAGGACGTCGCCGAGCTCCGCGTCGACCACCCGCACGTCGTGGGGCTCGAGGCCCGGCAGGCGAACGCCGAGGGTGCCGGAGCACTCGGACTCGACCGGCTCGTCCGGGAAGCCCTGCGCATGCGACCGGACCGGATCGTCGTCGGCGAGTGTCGTGGCGCAGAGGTGCGGGAGCTCATGTCGGCGCTCAACACCGGTCACGACGGCGGGGCCGGCACCGTGCACGCGAACGGGATCGACGACGTGCCCGCGCGGCTCGAGGCCCTCGGCGCGCTGGCGGGCCTGGACCCGGCTTCCCTGGCCCGGCAGGCCGTGAGCGCCTTCGACCTCGTGCTGCACGTGGAGCGTGCGCGGGGCACCCGCCGGTTGGCGGCAGTCGGGAGGCTCGGGGTCGACTCCGCCGGCCGGCTGGCGGTCACGCCGACGGCCGGCACGGAGACGCGTGTCCGTCGACGCCCGAGCCCGCACGCCGGACATCCGTGAGCCGTCCGGCTCCCGCGTTCGACCCGGTCCACGCGGCCCGGGTGCTCGACCAGGTCGCGACGCTGGTCACGGCCGGGATCCCGGCGCCGCGGGCGATGGCCCTGGCAGCGTTCGACCCCGGTCGGGGGAGCGGCGTCCCCGCGTGGGACGACGTCCGCGCCGTGCTGGCCGTCGCCGAGCGCACGGGGGCACCCGTCGCGCCGACGCTCCGAGCCCTGGCCGGGGCGTTGCGGCGCGCGGCCTCGGGTGACCGCGCCGTCCGGGTGGCGCTCGCCGGACCACGGACCAGTGCGAACGTCGTGCTCACGCTGCCGGCACTCGGCGTGCTGCTCGGCTCCCTGTGGGGGATCGACACCACGGCCGTGCTGCTGCGGACCCCCGTGGGGTGGGTGTGCGGCACGGCCGCGCTGCTCCTGGTCGGCGTCGGACGCGCCTGGACCGCCCGGTTGATCCGCGCGGCGACCCCGGAGGGCGGTGTCCCCGGGGTGCTCCTCGACGCGTGGGCGGTGGCGCTCGCCGGGGGAGGCTCGTGGACGAGTGCCGCGTCGGCCGTGCGGGACGCGATCGACGAGCGGCCGTCGCGGTCGGTCGAGGCCGAGCGGCTGCAGGAGACGCTCGACCTGGCACGTCGGGCCGGGGTGCCTGCGGCGGCGCTGCTCCGGGCCGCCGCCGACGACGTCCGTGACGACCTCGCCGCCGAGGCCCTGGCCGCTGCTGAGCGGCTCGGCGTCCGCCTCGTCCTGCCGCTCGGGACGTGTGTGCTGCCGGCGTTCGTGCTCGTGGGGGTGGTCCCCGTCGTCGTCGGCATCCTCTCCTCCACCGTGACGGGGGCCGCGTGAGTTGTCCACGGGTGCGTCCGGTGTCGGCTGCTCGGCCCTGCCCGGTCGCCAGGCTGGTCCCACCAGAAGAGAAGGGAAGACCACCATGACCACCTCGACCCCGGACACCCGTCCCGATCCCACCTCGCTCCGTCGTCCTGCGTTCGACGACGACCGTGGGTCCGCCACCGCCGAGTACGCCGTCGTGATCCTGGCCGCCGTGGCCTTCGCCGGCGTCCTCGTGGCGGTGATGCGCTCCGGCGAGGTCCAGGCGATCCTCACGGACCTGGTCCGTGGTGCGCTCTCCCTGTGACCGTGGTGCCGTCACGGTCGAGTTCGCCGTCGCGCTGCCCGTCGTGGCCGTGGTCGTGTCCCTGGCGATCGGCGGGGTCGTGCTCGTCGACGCGCAGAGCCGCCTGCAGGTCGCTGCCGCCACGGCCGCTCGGGCCTGGGGCCGCGACGACGCCGACGGTGCCCAGGCCGCACTGGGACGACTCGCTGCCGGTGCCGGCAGCCACGTCACCCGGCAGGACGGCCTGGTCTGCGTCACGGTCGAGCGCTCCGGTCGCGGGCCCTTCTCCTCCCTCACACTCCGCGCGTCGGGCTGTGCGGCGGACGGCGGACGGTGACCGTGGATCGGCCACGGTCGTCATGGTCGGCGTCGTCACCGTGGCGATGGTCCTGGCCACGGCGCTCCTCGCGGCTGCGGGCACCCGGGTCGCGGTCGTACGGTCCCAGGGCGCCGCGGACGCCGCCGCCGTGGCCGGTGCGGCGGCGGCCGTCGGACTGGTCCGTGGCGGACCCTGCGCCGCCGCGGACCGGACCGCGCGTGGCAACGGGGCACGGGTCTCCTCGTGTGACGTCGCCGACGCCGTCGTCCGGGTCCGGGTGCACCTGCGCTCCGGGCCGTTCGACGTCGAAGCCGTCGCACTCGCCGGTCCTCCGCCCGTCGACGGATGAACACACGACCCGGACATCGACCCGGCGGGCATCCCCGTCACTGTGTGTATGGTGTGCCTGTCGGCCCGCCGGTCATCGATGTCCCGGTCGACCCGGACGCGTCCGCGTCCCAGGGCCGACAGCACCATCGATCAAGGAGTCACGTGCCAGGCACGAAGAAGCTCGTGATCGTCGAGAGCCCCGCGAAGGCGAAGACGATCGCGCAATACCTCGGTGACGGATACGAAGTCCAGGCGTCAGTCGGACACATCCGTGACCTCATCGAGCCCAAGAACCTGCCCCCGGAGCTCAAGAAGGGCTCGATCGGCAAGTTCTCGGTCGACGTCGACAACGGGTTCGAGCCGTACTACGTGGTCTCCGACGCCAAGAAGAAGACCGTCGCCGACCTCAAGCGCGCCCTGAAGGACGCCGACGAGCTCTACCTCGCGACAGATGAGGACCGCGAGGGCGAGGCCATCGCGTGGCACCTCCTGCAGGTGCTGAAGCCCAAGGTGCCCGTCAAGCGCATGGTCTTCCACGAGATCACCAAGGAAGCGATCCAGCGGGCACAGGAAGCCACCCGCGAACTCGACACCGCACTCGTCGACGCCCAGGAGACCCGCCGCATCCTCGACCGTCTCTACGGCTTCGAGGTCTCGCCGGTGCTCTGGCGCAAGGTCGGCCCCGGCCTGTCCGCCGGCCGTGTGCAGTCCGCTGCCACCCGGCTCGTCGTCGACCGGGAGCGCGAGCGTCTCGCCTTCGTCTCGGCGAACTACTGGGACCTGACCGCACGCTTCGAGAAGGCTGGCGACAGCGCCTTCACGGCCAAGCTGGCCCGGATCCACGGCACGCGTGTCGCCTCCGGCCGTGACTTCGACGACCGCGGGGTCACCACGTCCGACGCCGTCCGGCTCGACGAGGCCTCCGCCACCGCCCTGACCGCCGTGCTCGAGCGCGCCGGGGACGCCGTCGTGCGCAGCGTCGACTCCAAGCCCTACACGCGCCGGCCGGCCGCGCCCTTCACCACGTCGACCCTGCAGCAGGAAGCCGCTCGCAAGCTCCGCTTCTCGGCGCGTCAGACGATGAGCGTCGCCCAGTCGCTGTACGAGAACGGCCACATCACCTACATGCGAACCGACTCCGCGTCGCTCTCGCAGCAGGCCGTCGCCGCCGCCCGCAAGCAGGCCGCCGAGCTCTACGGCGGGGACACGATCCCGGACAAGCCGCGCAGCTACGCCGGCAAGAGCAAGAACGCCCAGGAAGCCCACGAGGCCATCCGTCCTGCCGGTGACGTGTTCCGCACGCCGTCGCAGATGGAGAAGGTCCTCCGCGGGAACGACTGGAAGCTCTACGACCTCATCTGGAAGCGCACCGTCGCCTCGCAGATGGCCGACGCCAAGGGCTCCACCGCTTCGGTGGTCCTCGGGATCACGTCCGCCGAGTCCGTCGAGGGCCTCGCGTCCACGGCGACGGGCACGGACGTCGAGTTCACCGCGTCCGGCACCGTCATCACGTTCCGCGGCTTCCTCAACGCCTACGAAGAGGGCCGTGACGAAGAGCGTCACGACGCAGCCGCGAACGCCGCCGACGCCAAGCTCCCCGTCATGACCGAGGGCGACCACCTCGGGGTCGACGAGGTCGAGGCCAAGGGGCACGACACCTCCGCGCCGCCGCGCTACACCGAGGCCAGCCTCGTCAAGACGCTGGAGGAGCTCGGCATCGGGCGCCCCTCCACCTACGCGGCGATCATCTCGACGATCGTCGACCGCGGCTACGTCACCCCGCGCGGCACCTCGCTCGTCCCGAACTGGATCGCGTTCAGCGTGGTCCGGCTGCTCGAGGACTACTTCGGCGACCTCGTGGAGTACGACTTCACGGCCGAGATGGAGAACGACCTCGACCGGATCGCCAACGGCGAGGCCGACCGCGTCGACTGGCTCAAGGGCTTCTACTTCGGTGGCGGTGACCAGCGCGGCCTCCGCACGGTCATCGACAACCTCGGTGAGATCGACGCCAGGGAGATCAACTCCGTCGAGCTCTCGCCGGGTCTGACCCTGCGCATCGGTCGGTACGGCCCCTACATCGAGACCCCGAGCGACGACCCGGAGAAGCCCCGCCGCGTCAACGTCCCCGAGGACCTCGCCCCCGACGAGCTCACCCCCGAGAAGGCCCGCGAACTCGTCGACGCGCCGGTCGTCAGTGACCGCGTGGTCGGGATCAACCCGGAGACGGGGAAAGAGGTCCTGGCGAAGGACGGCCGCTTCGGTCCGTACGTGACCGAGCGCACGCCCGAGCCCGAGCCCCAGGTGGACCCCGCCACGGGAGAGGTCATCGAGACCCCTGCCGAGCCGGAGCCCGTCGCGACCACCGCCGCGGCGAAGAAGACGACCGCGGCCGCCGCGAAGAAGGCCGCTGCAGCCGGGGAGACGGCCACCGCCACGAAGGCTGCCGCCACCAAGGCCAAGAAGCCCGCGAAGAAGGCCGCCGCGCCGAAGGAGCGCACCGCGTCGCTCTTCAAGTCGATGGACCCGCAGAGCGTGGACCTCGAGACCGCGCTGAAGCTGCTGTCCCTGCCCAGGACGGTCGGCGCCGACCCCGAGTCCGGTGACGAGATCACCGCGCAGAACGGTCGCTACGGCCCGTACCTCAAGAAGGGGACGGACACCCGCACGCTGCCGAGCGAAGACGCGATCTTCGACGTCGACCTCGCCGGTGCGCTCGAGATCTTCGCGCAGCCGAAGTACGGCGCCAAGCGTGCCGCGAGCGCCTCGCTCAAGGAGTTCGAAGCGGACCCGGTGTCCGGCAAGCCGATCAAGATGAAGGACGGCCGCTTCGGGCCGTACGTCACCGACGGCGAGACGAACGCCACGATCCCGCGCGGCGAAGAGGTCGAGGCCGTCGACTTCGAACGGGCCGTCCAGCTGCTCGCCGACAAGCGTGCGAAGGGCCCCGTGAAGAAGAAGGCCCCCGCGCGACGCGCTCCGGCCAAGAAGAAGTGACCGGCCGCTTCATCACGCTCGAGGGCGGCGACGGGGCGGGGAAGACCACGCAGGCCGAACTCCTGACGGCGTGGCTCGAGACCAACGGCCGGACGGTCGTGCGCACGCGTGAGCCCGGGGGCACTGACCTCGGGCTCCGCGTCCGCGAGATCGTCCTGCACGAGCGCGGGCACATCGCGCCGCGCGCCGAGGCCCTGCTCTACGCCGCCGACCGGGCACACCACGTCGAGACCGTCGTGCGGCCCGCGCTAGCACGGGGCGACGTCGTGCTGCAGGACCGCTACATCGACTCGTCCGTCGCGTACCAGGGCGTCGCCCGTGGGCTCGGTGCCGAGCAGGTCCGCGACGTCTCGGACTGGGCCGCCGGTGGTCTGCAGCCCGACCGGACCGTCCTGCTCGACCTCGACGTCACCGAGGGCCGCGCCCGCGTCGCCGCCGCTCGTGGTGACACGTTCGACCGCCTGGAGTCAGAGGCCGCTGCGTTCCACGAGACCGTCCGCCGCGCCTTCCTCGACATGGCCGACGCCGAGCCCGACCGCATCCTCGTGGTCGACGCCGCGAAGCCGACGGACGACGTCCAGCGGGCGATCCGTCGTGCGCTCGCACCACTCGTCGGGATCGACGCATGAACGCGGCCTCGTCGGTGATCGCTGCCAGCACGAGCGCGGCCTCGTCGGTGGTCGCTGCCAGGATGTCCGCGTGAGCGTGTGGGACGGCCTGACCGGCCAGGACGAAGCGGTCGCGGCGCTCCGCAACGCCGCCGAGTCACCCGACGGCACCGGCGGGATGACGCACTCGTGGCTGATCACCGGCCCCGCGGGTTCCGGCAGGTCGAACGTCGCCACCGCCTTCGCCGCAGCCCTCGTCGGCTCCGGTCCGGACGACGACCACACCCTCCGGCAGATCACGGCGCACACGCACCCGGACGTCTCCGTGCTGACGACCCAGCGGGTGATCATCACGATCGACGAGATCCGGCACCTCGTGACGTCCTCGTACTACTCACCGTCCGTGGGTCGCTGGCGCGTCGTCATCATCGAGGACGCCGACCGCATGACGGAGCGCACGTCGAACCTGCTGCTCAAGGCGCTCGAGGAACCGCCGGAGCGCACCGTGTGGATCCTCTGCGCGCCCAGCGAGGCCGACCTGCTCCCGACCATCCGGTCCCGCGTCCGTTCGGTCCGGCTCCGGGTCCCGGGCATCGAGTCCGTGGCCGACCTGCTCGTCGCCCGGACCGGGGTCGACCGGGCCCTCGCGCTCGACGCGGCACGGCAGGCCCAGAGCCACATCGGCATGGCACAGCGTCTTGCGACCAGCCCCGAGGCGCGAGAGCGTCGCCGCAGGACCCTGCAGACCGTGCTCGGCATCCGGAGCGTCGGGGAAGCCGTCACCGCGGCGGCCGAACTCCTCGCCGTCGCCGACGAGGACGCCAAGTCGATCACCATGGAGCGCGACGCGGAAGAGCGCGACGCGGCCCTCCGGTCCCTCGGGGTCGAACCCGGTGGCACGGTCCCGCCAGCGCTCCGGTCGCAGCTCCGTGCCATGGAAGAGGACCAGAAGCGTCGGGCCACCAGGAGCCTCCGCGACGGCCTCGACCGCATCCTGGTCGACGTCTCCTCGCTCTACCGGGACCTCCTGCTCATGGGACTCGGAGCACCGGGCGAACCGGTCAACCTCGCGATGCAGGACGAGCTCGACCGCGCACAGGAGTCGGTCCCGCCGGCGGCGGCGCTCGAGATCCTCGACGCGATCGCCCTGGCCCGGCAGCGGATCGCGGCGAACGTCGCAGCGCTGCTGGCGCTCGAGGCGCTCCTGGTGACGCTGGTCCGCGCCCTCCGCTGAGCGCTCGGGCCGCTGGGCGACGCGCGCGGTGCGCTCGTTTCGCGCTCGCCGGTCGGAACCTGTATAGTCGTGACCCGTGCCGCTCCGGATCCGGAGCGTGCGCCGCCTTAGCTCAGTCGGTAGAGCGATTCACTCGTAATGAATAGGTCGTCGGTTCGATTCCGACAGGCGGCTCCACGAAGAACCCCGGTCGGGGCCCTGAACAGGGTCCCGACCGGGGTTCTGTCGTTCGGTCGGTGCACGATCCGTCCGTGCACGATCCTCAGTGGGTGGTGGTGGCGACCCAGTCGATCAGCAGGTGCCCCGGCTGGCCCCAGTTGCCGATCTGGAACATGTAGCGGTGCGGCGTCGTGGGGACGTTCTCGGTGACGGTGCCGATGAGCTCGCCGTCGAGGTAGTACTTGACGTACTGCCCGGGGACCCAGTCGGTCGTGTAGGTGTGCCATCCGCGCCACGACACGTGCGTGTCGATCCGCTTCGCCTTGTCCTCTTGCCCGGGGACCATCGAGTGGTGGAAGACCGTCGGGCGTCCGTCGAACTGGCCCTCGGGGTAGTTCAGCTCGCCGTCGGCGCGGACGTTCGACGTCGGCCACAGCATCACGGCCACACCGTTGGCAGCGCCGCCGCTGGCCTTCGCGCGGATGCTGAAGGTCCCGCCGACGTGCGACCAGGCACCGGTCGGCGTGCCGAACGTCCCGGCAGCGCCGTGCTCGCCGTCCATCGCGACGTCCATCACGCCGTCGTGCGCACTCGCGATCAGGCTGGACCAGTACTTGCCGCCGGTGGCGTCCGGGTAGGGCTGCCAGGCGTTCACGTACGTGGAGGCGAACGCACCACCAGCCGGTGCAGGCGTGTCGAAGCCCTCGGCGAAGGTGGAACCGGCCGGGGGGTTCGTCGTCGTGCCGACGGCCATCGGAGGCGCTGTCGGATCGGGCTCGGCCGTCGTGGACGGGGTGCTCGGCATCGTCGTCTCGTCGACGGGTGCAGACGCCGCCGATCCGCCAGCCGATGGCTGCTTCGTCGTGGGAGCGGAGGGAGTGGCGCTCTGCACCGAGCTGCCGGCCGTCCCGGGGGCGGGCTCGGAGGAGCCGGCCGGGGCGACGGTCGCGAGTGCCAGCGCCGCCGCACCCGCCGCCACCACCACCACTGTCATCACACGCTTGATCATGGGAACCCCGCGGAACATCTGCCTCAGGGATCTCCAGGGTCCAGATCGTTCTCGTCATCACCTTCGAGTACGCCACAACGCTAACTGCGCGCGTCCGAGGTGTCTGGTCTGACTGCCATGTCAGCGCGGCCTTTGCGGCTTCCCGCTGACATGGGAGTGTGCGACGTGGTGACCGTCCCCAGTCCGGGGGCCAAGCACCGCGGTTCGGTTGCTCAGGGCAGGTAGTACGTCGGGTTCGGCAGCTTCACGGCGCGGTCGGCCGAGCCCCCCAGCAGGTCGCTGAACTGGTCTCCGAAGTTCGCCACGACGTCGTAGTGGCCGCCGCTCCGCGACTCGATGTGCGCACGGGTCTGCGACTTGTACTCGACGGTCGTGCACTTGGCGGTGGCGCACTCCACGTACGACGGCTGCTGCGAGGCACCGACACCGGTCCACTTCGTGTAGTACGTCTGCGTGCCGCGTCGTTCGGCGGTGAACTGGGGGAACCCGACCTTCTGCAGGTTCGCGATCGTGGCCTCCTTCTGGTCGTCGTTCCGGCCGGTCAGCCCGATCACGGTGCAGCCGGACTGCTGCGCCACCGCCACGAGGGACGTCATCGACGGGGTGGCCGGGAAGCGCTGGTCCTGCACCCAGACGTCCTGCTCAGCGGGGTTGAACACGAAGTGCATGTCGGCGACCTCCATGTCGTAGGTCCACAGCGTGGTGTCGTCCGCGTCGAGCACCACGGCGGGGTTGCGGTGCTGGTACCGACCGGCGGCGCACTGCGCGGCGACGACGGGTGCATGGCGGGCGACGATCGAGCGCATCTCCCGGATGTAGGGGGAGTTCTGCTTGTCCGCGATGCCGGTGCCGGGGTCGCCGTAGTAGGTGGCGATCGTGGACTTCACTGAGTCGATGTTCGGGATGCCCTCACCGCCCTGGGTCGCACCGGAGGAGCCGTCCGGTGCCATCGTGAACCGGGTGCGCGGCGCGAGCCGGGGTTCCGTGACGCCCGGCAGGTTCGTCGAGGGGAGGTAGTAGGTCGGGTTGGGGAGCTTCAGGGTGCGGTCGGCGTACCCGCCCTGCAGGTCACTCCACTGGTCGCCGACGTTCAGCGTGATGTCGTAGCCGAGGTCCTGCTCGATGTGCTTGCGGGTCTGGGCCTTGTACTCGACAGTGGTGCACTTCGCGGTCGCGCACTGCACGTACGACGGCTGCTGCGAGGCGCCGACACCCGTCCACTTCGTGAAGAACGTGTCCGGGGTGAAGCCCTGGTACCCGACCTTGGTGAGGTTGGCCAGCGTGGCTGCCTTCTGGTCGTCGTTCCGCCCGGTGAGCCCGAAGACCGTGAAGCCCATGCGCGACGCGGTGTCCACGAAGCCCACCATCGACGGGGTGGCGGGGAAGCGCTGGTCCTGCACCCAGACGTCCTGCTCGGTGGGGTCGAACACGAAGTGCATGTCCGCCACCTCCATGTCGTAGGTCCACAGGGTCGTGTCGTCCGCGTCGAGCACGATCGCGGGCTTCTCGCCGCGATGGACCGCGCGGTCGTGGATGCGCTGGAGCTGTGCCGTCTGGCGGGCGACGATGCCGGCCATCTCGCGGATGTAGGGCGAGTCCGCCTTGTCCGCGATGCCGGTGCCCGGGTCCCCGTAGTAGGTGGCGATGGTCTTCTTCACGGAGTCGATGTTCGGGATGCCCTCGCCGCCCTGCGTCGCGCCGGACGACCCGTCCGGCGCCATCGTGAAGGCGGTCCGCGGTGCGAGCGTGGTGTCGCTCCCGTGCCCGTGCCCGTGGCCGGGCGAGCCCCACCCGTGCGCTGACGCCGGCACAGCACCGACGACCGTTGCCGTGACGACGACGGCTGCTGCCGCCGCGGCGACGGCGAGGAACCGGGAAGGGGACGCGGAACGGCGCATGGGGATCCTGATCTCGAGGTGGCGACCCCTGATCGGGGGACATCCGAGCACGCTAGCTGGCAGTCGGCCGTGCAGTCCAGAGCAATCGTCTGCATGTGGACAGATGCGCTCGAACCGGCGGTGGTGGAGGCCCCGCTGGTAGACATGGCACATGACGGTTCGATGGGGAGTCATCGGGACGGGCGGCATCGCCCGGACCTTCGTGGGCGACTGCACCGCTGCGGGGGTGGTGTTCACCGCGGTCGGCAGCCGGACGCAGGAGAGCGCCGAGTCCTTCGCGGCCGAGTACGGCATCCCTCGTGCACACGGCAGCTACGCGGACCTCGTCGCGGACGACGAGGTCGACGCGGTCTACGTGGCCACGCCGCACTCGCGCCACGCCGAGGACGCCCTGCTCGCCATCGCGGCCGGCAAGCACGTGCTCGTCGAGAAGGCGTTCACCATCACCGCCGACGAGGCCCGCGCGGTCGTCGACGCCGCACGACGTGCCGACGTCGCCGTGATGGAGGCGATGTGGACCCGCTTCCTGCCGCAGATGACGATGATCCGCGAGCTCATCGCCGAGGGGCGCATCGGCCGGCCGCGGCTCGTGGAGGCCACTCACCACCAGGCGCTCCCGGACGACCCGACGCACCGGCTCAACGACCCCGCGCTCGGCGGCGGCGCCGTCCTGGACCTCGGCGTCTACCCGATCTCGTTCGCGATCGACGTCCTCGGCGCCCCGACGGCGGTCGCCGCAGCGGGCACCCTCAGCGACCAGGGCGTGGACACGCAGATGGGCATCGTGATGACCCACGAGGGCGGGACGCAGTCGACGGTGCACTTCGCGCTCGACGTGCGCAGCCCGAACACGGCGTCGATCATCGGTGAGGACGGCCGCATCGACATCGACGCGACCTGGTACACCCCGACGACGTGGCGGCTCCGCGACCGGGACGGTGCCGTCGTCGAGGAGTTCGACGGCCGCGAGGAACTGTCCGGCTACGCGCACGAGGTCCGCGCCTTCGAGGCGATGGTCGAGTCCGGTGACCACGAGGGCGGCGCGATGGACCCCGAGGAGACCGTCGTCGTGATGGCCGCGATGGACGAGGCCCGCCGACAGGTCGGCGTCCGCTACGCCGCCGACTCCGCCTCCTCCACAGCCCGGTAGCGCGCGCCCGTCCTCCACACCTCGAGGAAGTCGGCCTGGAGGCTCCTCCCGCAGTTCCGTAGGATCGCTTGCGATGTCCGAGCACCAGTCCTTCCCCGACCGCCTCCGTGGCGGGCTCTCCGCGATCCGCGCGTCGATCAAGCGGAAGCCGCTGCCGTGGGCGGTCGGCGGACTGGTCGCCGTCGTCGCGATCGGGTCCGGCGGTGCCGTCGCGATCGCCTCCGCCGACGCACCGACGGCGACGGCCTCGGCCTCGGCGCGCGGGACGGTCTCCGCCACGCCGACCCGGACGCCCTCGGCGACGCCGACTCCCACCCCGACGCCGACCCCGAGCACCACCCCGACTGCCACGCCGACCCCGACCCCGGCACAGGCGGCGGCTCCCGCTCGCACGTGCTCGATCGCCGGCGCGGCCTCGGCGCCCGGCCTCGGGAACTTCGAGGGCTATGTCATGAACGCGACGACGGGGGAGACCCTGTTCTCCAGGAGCGGCGACACCCCGGCCCAGACCGGCAGCGTCATGAAGACCCTCACGACCGCGACGGCGCTGGCGGTCCTCGGCGGCGGCCACACGATCCCCACCACCGTCACCGACGAGGGCCGCGGCACGATCGCGATCGTCGGCCACGGCGACGCCACCCTGTCGCAGGGCGGCGCCACGGTGTACCCGGGGGCACCCACGCTCGCCCAGCTCGCCCAGCAGGTGAAGGCGCGACTCGGTGCGACCCCCGTCACGACGATCGTCACGGACGACTCCTACTGGAACGACGCCGACGCCTGGGACCCGACCTGGCCCGTCAGCGAGCGCACGATCGGGTACCAGCCGAAGGTCACCGCGCTCATGGTCGACGGTGACCGGGCGAACCCCGGAGCAGCGACCTCGCCGCGTTCCGAGGACCCGGTCGGGCGCGCGGGTGCGGCATTCCGCACCGCGCTCGCGAACGCCGGCGTGGTCGGTGCCGGCAACGCCCAGCTCGTCAAGCGCGCAACGACCAGCCAGACCACGATCGCGACGGTGTCGTCGCAGCCGGTGTCGACGCTGATCGGGCAGATGATCCCGAACTCCGACAACACCCTCGCCGAGATGCTCGCCAGGATCTCCTCGCGGGAGTCCGGCGGCGGTGGGTCGGCGGCGTCGCTCTCCGGGGTGTACCAGAAGGCACTCGCCACCTACGGGGTCGACCCGGCCGGCATCGTGATCAAGGACGGCTCCGGGGAGAGCGCCGCCAACGCCGTGTCGCCGGCGTTCGTGGCGCACCTGATGGTCCCGGTCGCCGCGGGGGCGAAGGGCCTCGGCACGCTGGCCCAGGTGCTGCCGGTGTCCGGCCAGTCGGGCACGCTCACCAGCCGCTTCACGGGGGCGAACGCCGTCGCCCGTGGCGCGGTGCACGCGAAGACCGGCTGGATCGACAGCGCGAACACCCTCGGCGGGTACATCGACGCCGCCGACGGCACCAAGCTCACCTTCGCGTTCTACGCCATCGGCTCACCGCGGGCCTCGGCGCTCCCGGCACTCGACGCGGTCACCGCGGCCGCCTACTCCTGCGGGAACCGCCTCACGGGCTCCTGAGCCGACGGGTGTTGGATGGGTCCATGACCAGGGCTCTCCTCGTGGTGGACATGCAGAACGACTTCACCGAAGGCGGTGCGCTCGGGGTCGGCGGCGGCAACGCGCTCGCCACCCGCATCAGCGCCTTCCTCGCTCGACACGCTGGGGAGTACGACCTCATCGTCGGCTCCCGCGACTGGCACGACGCCGCCGGGGACAACGGCGGCCACTTCGCCCGCGCGGACGCCCCCGACTTCGAGACGACCTGGCCGGTGCACTGCGTCGCGGGCACCCCGGGCGCCGAGTACCACCCCGACCTCGACACGGCGCCGATCGACGTCCACGTGATGAAGGGGCAGGGCGCCCCGGCCTACTCGGCGTTCGAAGGCACGACGGAGTCCGGCCAGGACCTCGCCGACGTGCTGTTCGACCGTCAGGTGCACGAGATCGACATCGTCGGCATCGCCACGGACCACTGTGTCCGCGCCACCGCCGAGGACGGCCTGCGCGCCGGCCTCGACGTCGTGGTGTTCGAGGACCTGGTGGTCGGGGTGGACCCGACACGCAGCGCCGCCGCACTCGAGGAGATCCGGAACGGCGGCGGCCACGTCGACCGGAGTGACATGGACAAGGGGCTCGCGAACCCCGGAGGAGCACAGCTGTGACGACGAACGACACGACCACGAACGACATGACCACCACGACCGTCGCCGACGAGCACGTCCGCGTCGAGGGCGTCCCCACCGGGCTGCTCATCGGCGAGACCTGGCGTCCCGCGACCGGCGGACGGACCATCGCCGTACAGGACCCCTCGACCGGTGCCGTCCTGGCCGAGGTCGCCGACGCCACGCCCGAGGACGGCATCGCCGCGCTCGACGCCGCGGTCGCCGCCCAGGACGCCTGGGCCGCCACCGCACCCCGCAAGCGCTCCGACGTCCTCCGCCGGACGTTCGACCTGGTGCACGAGCACGCCGACGACCTCGCGGCCCTGATGACCCTGGAGATGGGGAAGCCCCTCGCCGAGTCCCGGGGCGAGGTCGTCTACGGCGCCGAGTTCCTGCGCTGGTTCTCGGAGGAGGCCGTCCGCATCGGCGGCGACTACCGCACGAACCCGGAGGGCACGGGCCGCGGCATCGTGCTGAAGCGTCCGGTCGGCCCGGTGTACGCGATCACGCCGTGGAACTTCCCGCTGGCGATGGCGACCAGGAAGATCGGTCCCGCGCTCGCCGCCGGGTGCACGGTCGTCATCAAGCCCGCTGACCTCACACCCCTGACCACGCTGTTCCTCGCGGAGCTGTTCCGCCGGGCCGGGCTGCCGGACGGTGTCCTCAACGTGGTGACGTCCTCGGACGCCAAGGAGCTGTCGGCACCGATCATCGCCGACCGCCGGCTGCGCAAGCTCACCTTCACCGGCTCGACGCCCGTCGGGTCGGCGCTCCTCAAGCAGGCCGCCGACAACGTCCTCCGCACGAGCATGGAACTCGGCGGCAACGCCCCGCTGCTCGTGTTCGACGACGCCGACCTCGACACCGCCGTCACCTCGGCGATGCAGGCGAAGTTCCGCAACGTCGGTGAAGCGTGCACGGCCGCGAACCGCTTCTTCGTGCAGGACGGCATCGCCGACGCGTTCCTCGCGGCCCTCACCGCGAAGGTCGAGGCGCTCCGCATCGGCCGCGGCTCGGAGGACGGCACCACCATCGGGCCGCTCATCGACGGCCGGGCGGTCGACAAGGCCGCCGCGCTCGTCGACGACGCCGTGGAGCGCGGGGCCCGACTCGTCGCGGGCGGTGAGCGGGTCGACCGCCAGGGGACCTTCTACGCACCCACCGTCCTCGACGACGTGCAGCCCGGGTCCGACATCCTCACGACCGAGATCTTCGGGCCGGTCGTGGCGATCACCCGGTTCCACACCGAGGACGAGGGCATCCGGCTCGCGAACGACACCGAGTACGGGCTCGTCGCCTACGCCTACACGTCCGACTTCGCCCGCGGGCAGCGGCTGGCCGAGCGCCTGGAGACCGGCATGCTCGGCCTGAACACCGGCGTGGTGTCGAACGCCGCGTTCCCGTTCGGCGGCGTCAAGGCCTCCGGCCTCGGGCGGGAGGGCTCGCACGAGGGCATCGAGGAGTACCTCGAGACCGTGTACGTCCTGACGCCCGACCCGTTCGCGCAGTAGTCGAGTCCGGCGGTGCCGGTCGGCCCCGCTAGACCAGGAGCTGGTGCTTCGCCAGGTCCCGGTAGAGCGGGGTCGACTCGACGAGCTCCGAGTGCGTCCCGACACCGACGACCCGGCCGTGCTCGAGCACGACGATGACGTCCGAGTCGACCACGGTGGACAGTCGGTGCGCGATCACGAGCAGGGTGCGGTCCTCGGCGACGGCGTCGATCGCCAGACGCATCTTCTGCTCGTTCACGCCGTCGAGCGAGGACGTCGACTCGTCGAGCAGCAGGATCGGTGGAGCGGCGAGCAGGGCACGGGCGATCGCCAGGCGCTGACGCTCACCACCGGAGAGCATCACGCCGTCCTCGCCGACCTGGGCGTCGAGCCCGCGGGCGTCGCGGTGCAGGACCTCGCCGAGGTTGACGGCCTCGAGCACGCGGACGCAGTCCTGCTCCGACGCGGTCGGGGACCCGAGCAGCAGGTTGGCGCGGATGGTGCCGGCCAGCACGGGGGCGTCCTGTTCGACGTACCCGATCTGGGCGCGGAGCTCCTCGCGGTCCAGCCCGCGGACGTCGATGCCGCCCAGGCGGATGACGCCGTCGGTCGGGTCGTAGAAGCGCTCGATCAGGGCGAGGGTCGTGGACTTGCCGGCGCCCGAGGGCCCGACGAGGGCGACACGCGATCCGCGGGGCACCCGGAAGGACACGTCGTGCAGCACCGCCTGCTCGTCCTCGGCTGCCCCGGCGACCCGACCACGGCCTCCTGTCCGGTCAGCAGGGTCGGCGGACGCGACCGCACCGTCGGGACCGGACGCGTCGGCGGAGCGGGCGTACCGGAACGTCACGTGCTCGAACGTGATGGCGTCGTCGGTGGCGACCGCGGCGGCGGGACGGACGGTGGCGTCGTCCTGGTCCTCGGTCGGCAGGTGCAGGATCTCCTCGATCCGGCCGAGCGCGCCGAGCGCCTGGGCGACGGCGACCGCTGCCCCCATGGCCTGGCCGAGCGGCATGATCATCATGAAGAGCAGCAGGATGAACGTGATGAGCGTGGCGATGGTGATCGTGCCCGCGGCGACCTGGGCCCCGCCGACGCCGAGGACGGCGATGAACGCCACCTGCATGACGATGCTCGCGACGGGGACGACGAACGCCGACATCTTCGCGATGTCGAGCCCGCGGCGGTAGGCCTCGGTCGCGTGGGTGTCGACCTCGGTGACCTCGCGCTCCGTGGCACCGGCGGCACGGATGGTGCGGACGGCGCCGATGCCGCGCTCGACCGCGGCCGTCAGGTCGCCGACCTTCTCCTGTGCGCGCTTCGACGCGACGCGGATGCGGCGGCTGAGGCCACCGACGACGACGATGGCGACGAGGACGATCGCGAGCGTGATGCCGAGCAGCAGGGGGTCGATGATCGCCATCGCGATGATCGCGCCGATGAACGTGAGTGAGCCGCCGATGGACTCGATGAGGCCCTGGGTCAGGACCGCTCGCAGCAGCGTGGTGTCGCTGCCGACGCGTGACACGAGGTCGCCGGTGCGACGGGTGTCGAACTCGGAGATCGGCAGGTTGAGGATGCGCCCGATGAGCTTGCGGCGGGTGGAGAGCACGACGCCCTCGCCCGCCCGCTGCAGCAGGAAGTGCTGGATGCCGTTGAGCAGTCCCGCGACGATGACGAGTCCGACCAGCAACCACACGAGCATGCTCAGCGTGTTGCCGTGCTGCACCGCGGTGATCACCTGGTTCACCAGGAGCGGCTGTGCGAGCGACGCTCCCGCGCCGAGGATGCTCAGCACGATGATCACGACCATCGCCGGCTTGTTCTCGAACAGGTAGGACAGCAGACGTCCGAACGTGGCACGGGGGCCGTCGGTCGTCTTCGGGCGGGCGAAGGGGAGGCTCATTGTGTCCTAGTTTCTGCCGTACTTCTTGTGCACTGCCTGGCGACTGACGCCGAGGAGCGTCGCGATCTCCTGCCACGAGGCGCCGGCGATGCGGGCGCGGCGGGCGGCGAGTTCCTCGGTGCGGTCGAGTTCCCGGCGCAGGTCGCGCACGCTGGCGAGCGCGGAGAAGGGGTCGTCCCCTGATGCTCCCGCTGCGAGGTGCGTGATCGTCGGCCGGTCCATGGGTGTCAACGTACATTGACGCGCCGACATCCGTCAACCTGGGTTGACGCGGCAGGGTTGCGGCGGACCCGGAACGACAAGGTCGAGGTCGTACGACAGCGAGCTTGTCGTTCCGGGTCGGGAGGGGGACCGGGGGAGCGGGAGCGGGCGCCGGGCCGGCCGCAGACGGACGGGAGGCCCGGTGCCAGCTGGCACCGAGCCTCCCGTCCATGGGGTGGTCGCGACTACCGCGCGCGCTCGGGCGACACGACGCCGGCGCGAGCCGCGTCGGCCTCGCCGAAGTCGCTGCCACGGGTCTCGCGGACGAGCAGCAGCGCGACGAGGGTGACCACGGCCGCGATGGTCAGGTAGAGCCCGACGAGGAAGATGTCGCCGTCCGGCTTCCACAGCGCCAGGGCGATCGTCGGTGCCAGCGAGGCACCCAGGATCGACGCGATGTTGTACGCCAACGCGGAACCCGTGTACCGGACGTTCGCCGGGAACAGCTCCGGCAGCAGCGCGCCCATCGGGCCGAACGTCAGACCCATGAGCGACAGGCCCACGATGAGGAAGGTCACCACGGTGATCGGGCCCTGCGACGCCGCGAACCAGAACTGGAACGTCAGGCCGAACAGCGCGATGCCGATCGTGGTCGGGATGAGCGTGCGACGACGTCCGAACTTGTCGGCGAGGACCCCGGCGATCGGGGTGAAGATGCCGAAGAACACGACGCCGATCATGAGCAGCGTGAGGAACTCACCGCGGGAGTAGCCGAGGCCGACCTTCGGCACGAGCGCCGACGCGGTGGCGCCGGTGGTGCCGTACGACAGCGTGAACGTGGTCATGAAGTAGAAGAGCACGTACGTGGCGACCATGCCGAAGGTGCCGACGATGACGGCCTTCCACGAGGTGCGGAACACGCGGCCGAGCGGGATCTTCGCGACCGTGCCGGACTCCTGTACGCCGCGGAACACGGTCGACTCGACCAGACGGAAGCGGACGTAGAGGCCGATGAGCACGAGGACGGAGGACAGCAGGAACGGCAGGCGCCATCCCCATGCCTGGAAGTCGGGGTTCGGGGTGCCGTCGGCGCCGGCGGGCATCGCGGCGTTGATCGCGATGAACAGGCCGTTGGCGAGCAGGAACCCGATCGGGGCGCCGAGCTGCGGCATCGAGCCGAAGACGCCGCGCTTGCCGGCGGGGGCGTTCTCGGTCGCGAGCAGTGCCGCGCCGGACCACTCACCGCCGAGGCCGACGCCCTGGGCGAAGCGCATCACCGCCAGGAGCACGGGCGCCCAGATGCCGATCGTGTCGAACGTCGGCAGGCAGCCGATGAGGAACGTCGCGGTGCCCATCACGAGCAGCGAGGCGACGAGGGTGGTCTTGCGGCCGATGCGGTCCCCGAAGTGGCCGAAGATGATCGACCCGACCGGGCGGGCGAAGAACGCCAGCGCGAAGGTCACGAACGAGGACAGCTGCGATGCGGTCGGGTCCTCGTTCGGGAAGAAGAGCGTCGGGAACACGAGGACCGCGGCGGTCGCGTAGACGTAGAAGTCGTAGAACTCGATCGACGTGCCGATGAGGCTCGCGACGACGACCCGCGACCGCGGGTTCGTCTTCTGGGTGGGGGCAGGTGCAGCCGATGTGGCGGGCATGGTCGTTCTCCGTGCAGAGCACCCGGAGCGGGCGCGGCTGTGCCGAACGGCGGACACCGTGTGGGCCGCGTGGTGGGCGGTGACCGACGGGTGCGCTCGGGAGGTGGTGGACCGCTCGTGACGGAAGCCACCAGTCTACGACGGTCGTCGCGTACCTGCGAATCCGCCGTGACCGCCCACGGCGTCAGTTGTGTGCGCCGGCCTCGAGGTGCGCGGGGAGCTGGTGGCCCATGCGGTCGCGCTTGGTGTCGAGGTAGCCGGCGTTCTGTGCGGAGATGCCGACGACGAGCGGCACGAGTCCGTCCACCGTGATGCCGTGCTCCTCGAGCTGCCGGCGCTTCTCCGGGTTGTTCGACAGGAGCCGGACGCGGCTGATCCCGAGCTCGGTGAGGATGCCAGCGGCGCCGCCGTAGGCCCGGGAGTCGGCGGGCAGCCCGAGCGCCAGGTTGGCGTCGAGGGTGTCGAGGCCGTCCTCCTGCAGGCGGTAGGCCTTGAGCTTGTTCACCAGGCCGATGCCGCGGCCCTCGTGCCCGCGGAGGTAGATGACCACGCCGCCCTCGGCCGCGATGGTGTCGAGCGCGGCGTCGAGCTGGGGGCCGCACTCGCACTTCAGCGAGCCGAAGGCCTCACCGGTCAGGCACTCGGAGTGCACGCGGACCAGGGCGCCGTCGGTCGGGGCGGAGCCGTCCGGGAGCGCACCGATGATCGCGACGTGCTCTGCTCCGGTCACCAGGTCGTGGTAGGCGCGCATCTCGAACGTGCCGTGGGTGGTCGGGACGTTCGTCGCGACCTCGAACCGGACCGGACTGCCCGGGGTGGGGGATGTCAGGGCGTCGGTCATGTGGTGCTCCGGTCGGTACGGGCCCCGTCGTCATGCTGCACGGGTCCGGGGGGCTGTGTGGGGACAGCGGCGGCCGGCCGGGCACGCACCAGCAGGTCGGGGCCGAGGCTGGTGGTCGATAGTACGTCCAACCGCAGACGGTCGCGCATGCTTCCCACGCCGATGTCCCCGAGGGCGACCCGCGGGCCGCCGAGCAGCACCGGGGCGACGTAGGCCAGCACCTCGTCGACGAGTCCTGCGGCGAGCAACGCCGAGGCGACGGTGGGGCCGCCCTCGACGAAGACGGTGCGGACGCCCTCGGCTGCGAGTGCCTGGAGTGCACGGTCGAGGTCGTGTCCGGGGAGGTGCAGGAACCCGCGCGGGTGGCGGCGGACGGCGGCGTCGGCCGGGACGGCGCGGTCGCCGAGCACGACCGCGAGCGGCTGGTCGGCGAGGAGCTCGCCGGCGTCACCGCGGGCGGTCAGCGAGGGGTCGTCGGCCAGCACGGTACCGGTGCCGACGAGGATGGCGTCGTGGGCGGCGCGCTGTTCGTGGACGTGCTGTCGCGCCGCGGCGCCGGTGATCCACCTGCTCGACCCGTCGGCTGCCGCGGCCCGGCCGTCCAGGCTCGACGCCCACTTGACGGTCACCCACGGGCGGCCCAGCCGGACGGAGGTCAGCCAGCGCTCGAGGAACGCGGTCGCCTGGTCGGCGAGCACGCCGGAGACCACGTCGACCCCCGCGGCACGCAGCCGGTCGGCACCGCCGTGCACGGCAGGACCCGGGTCGTCGATGGCGTAGACGACCCGTGCGACGCCGGCGTCGATGAGCGCCACGGAGCACGGGCCGGTGCGACCGACGTGGTCGCAGGGTTCGAGGGTGACGACGACCGTCGCACCGCGCTGCTGCTCGGGCGTGAGCTGCGACAGGGCGTCGACCTCGGCGTGCGGGGTGCCGGCACCACGGTGGTGGCCCTCGGCGATGGTGGTGCCGTCGGGGTCGAGCACGACGGCACCGACGCGGGCGTGGTCACCGAGCACGGGGCCGAGCGCCGCGAGCTCGAGCGCCCGGCGCATGGCCCGCACCTCGGTCTCCGACACTGCCCTGCTGTCCACGAGCCGAGACTACCGGGACGCCGGGTCGGCCCCTGGGGCCTTGCCCGGAGCGTACGACTCGGACGGCCACGGCAGGTCGGACGCCGGGGCGCCGTCGGCCCGACGGAGCCCCTTCCACGCCGACGCGGGGGAGCCGTCCCGGTTCGGGATGTTCGCGGTGCCGGTGCCCGTGTAGGAGAAGTCCGCACGCCGGGCGACGTCCGCCGACGCCACGTTGCCGACGTAGCACTCCCAGTACACGTCGGGCGCGCCACGGTCGAAGGCCCAGTCGACGACGAGGGCGACCGCGTCGTGCACGAGCCCCTGCCCGCGGGCTCCCGGAGCGAGCCAGAAGCCGAGGTCACGGTGGGCGGTGCGGAAGGAGATCACGCCCTCGAGCCAGATGGAGCCCTGTCGGCGGATCGCCCAGGTGTACTCGCGGTCGGACGCCCACCCCGGCCCCACGAGGGCGTCCACGAAGGCGGCGGCGTCCTGCGGGCGGTACGGCGTGGGGACGGTCGTCCAGCGCACCACCTCGGGGTCCTGGCAGCCCTCGGTGATCGCGACGGTGTCCGCGCGGGTGGGGACGTCGAGGCGGACCCGTTCGGACTCGAGCGTGACGGGGAGCACGTCAGCGCCGGACGCGCGGGACGAACCCGATGCGGTCGTAGACGCGGGCGAGGGTCTCGGTCGCGATCGACTCGGCACGCTCGGCGCCGAGGGCGAGCAGACGGTCGAGCTCGGCCGGGTCGTCGAGGAGCTCCAGCGTGCGGGCGCGGACGGGTTCGAGCTCCGCGACGACGGCGTCGGCCACCTCGCCCTTGAGGTCCCCATAGCCCTTGCCCGCGAACGCGGTCTCGAGCTCGGCGACCGGCGTGCGCGTGAACGCCGACAGGATCGCCAGCAGGTTCGTCACACCGGGCTTCTCGGCGCGGTCGGCGCGGATCTCGCGTTCGGTGTCCGTGACCGCCGACCGGATCTTCTTCGCGGTGCGCTTCGGCTCGTCGAGGAGCAGCACGAGGCCCGAGTCGGAGGCTGCGGACTTGCTCATCTTGCTGGTCGGGTCCTGCAGGTCGTAGATGCGCGCCGTGTCGGCGAGGATCCGGGCCTCCGGCACGACGAACGTGTCGCCGAACCGGGAGTTGAAGCGTCCGGCGAGGTCGCGGGTGAGCTCGACGTGCTGGCGCTGGTCGTCGCCGACGGGCACCACCTGGGCGTCGTAGAGCAGGATGTCGGCGGCCATCAGGATCGGGTACGTGAAGAGCCCGACCGATGCCGCTTCTGCTCCCTGCCGGGCCGACTTGTCCTTGAACTGGGTCATCCGGCTCGCCTCGCCGAACCCGGTGAGCGTGTTGAGCACCCACGCCAGCTCGGCGTGCGCCGGCACGTGCGACTGGACGAAGAGCGTCGATCGCTCCGGGTCGATGCCGGCGGCGATGTACTGCGCCGCGGTGCGCCGGGTGTTCTCACGCAGGGCGGTGGGGTCCTGCGGGGAGGTGATCGCGTGCATGTCGACCACGCAGAAGATCGCGTCGTGGTCGTCCTGCATGTCCCGCCACTGCATGAGCGCGCCGATGTAGTTGCCGAGGTGCAGCGAGCCAGCGGAGGGCTGGATGCCGGAGAAGGTGCGGGGGTTGGTCATGGTGCTGGTTCCAGTCCTGGACGGAGAAGGGGAGCGGGGTCAGAGCTCGTAGTCGACGACCACGGGGGCGTGGTCGGACCATCGCTGGTCGTAGGCGTCGGCGCGGTCGACCGTGTAGGTCCGGACCTTCGCGGCGAGCTCGGGCGTGGCCATCTGGTAGTCGATGCGCCAGCCGGAGTCGTTGTCGAAGGCCTGCCCGCGCCAGGACCACCACGTGTAGGGCCCGTCGACGTCGCCGGCCTGCTGACGGCCGACGTCGACCCAGCCGAGGCCCGGCCCCGTGGAGCCGTCAGCGCCCTCGACGGGTTCGCCGTCCGCGCCGAAGAAGCGGCTGAAGTAGGCGCGCTCCCGCGGCAGGAAGCCAGCACGCTTGACGTTCCCCTTCCAGTTCTTGATGTCGCGCGGGTCGTGCCCGACGTTGAGGTCGCCGACGACGACCGCGAGCGGGTTGTGCGCGCGGACCGCGGGCAGCCGGGCGGTCATGGCGTCGAGGAACTTCCACTTCTCGTCCTGCTTGGGGGTGTCGGCTTCCCCGGAGTGGACGTACGTCGACACGACCGTGACCGTCGTGCCGTCGATCTCGTAGTCGGCTTCGAGCCAGCGGCCGGCGGAGTCGAACTCCGTGGGGCCGAGCTCGACGCGGTGGACGTGCGCACGGTGCCGGGAGGCGATGGCGACGCCGGCGCGGCCCTTCGCCGAGGCCGGGTCGTGGACGACGTCCCACTCGTCGCCGAGCAGCCCGGTCAGGTCGTCGCTCGACGCGCGGACCTCCTGCAGGGCGAGGACGTCCACGTCGCGTGTCGCCAGCCAGTCGCCCATGCCCTTGCGGAAGGCGGCGCGCACGCCGTTCACGTTGACGGATGCGAGGCGCAGGCGTGTCATGCAGAACACCTTATCGGCGGTGGCCGACACCCTGCGGACGTGGGCAGCGAACGACTGGAGGCCCGGTGCCAGCTGGCACCGGGCCTCCCGTCGGGGACGCAGGTCGCGGTCACCGCGACCCGTGCGGTCAGGCCGCGTCGTGGTCCGTCTTCAGGAACTCGACCAGGCTGTCAGCGGTGGTCTCGGCGTCGTCGCCGGTCACCGTGAGCGTGACCTCGTCGCCGTTCTCGACACCGAGGCCGAGCAGGCCGAGGATGCTGCCGGCGTTGGCCGACTTCTCGCCCTTGGCGATCGTGACCTGGTGCCCGGACGCGGTGACGCTCTGGACGAACAGCGACGCCGGGCGGGCGTGCAGACCGGATCCGCTGGCGACGGTGACGGTGCGGGTGGCTTCGGACATCGATGAACTCCTTCGACGAGATGGTCGGCCCATGCTAGCGAGCCGGTGGTCGGGGAACCCCGACGGTCAGGACCGGCCGGGCCAGAAGACCTCGGCGCCGGCGGCCTCGACCTCGCGGACCAGGTCGAGGTTGACCGCAGGGTCGGTGATGATCGTGTCGATCGCGGCGAGGGGGGCGACGCGGCCGAACTCCTCGCGACCGAACTTCGTGTGGTCGGCGAGCAGGATGCTCCGTCTGGCTGCCTTGATCATCGCGGACTTCACGGCCGCCTCGGCGACGTTGTGCGTGGTCAGGCCGCGTTCGGGCGTGATGCCGTTGATGCTGATGAACGCGACGTCCACGCTGACCATCCCGATGAGCTGGTGCGTCCACGTGCCGACCCCCGCGAGCGAGTCGCTGCGGATGTTCCCGCCGAGCAGGTGCAGGTCGATGCCCGGGCGGTTCGCGACGGCCATCGCCACCGGCAGCGAGTGCGTGACGACGGTGAGCCCGCGGTCGGTCGGCAGCATCTCGGCGAGGCAGATCGTCGACGTGCCCGCGTCGATCATCACCGAGCCGTTCTCGGGCAGCTCCTCGAGCGCGGCCTCGGCGATCACCATCTTCTCCGGCTGGTTGATGCCGCCGCGGTCGCCGACGCCCGGGTGCAGGGTGATCCGCTCGACCGGGATCGCACCGCCGTGGGCACGACGGACGAGCCCGCGGCGCTCGAGCGAGGTGAGGTCGCGCCGGATGGTCTCCGGCGTGACCTCGAGGAGCTCGGCGAGGTCCTTCACGTCGACGCGGCCCGCGGCACGGGCCTGCTCGACGATGCGCTGGTGGCGCTCTGGTGCGTACATCGGACCTCGGTGTCTCGTGGGTGGCGGCATCCGGCTGACCGCCTCGGAGCAGGAGCTGACCACTTCGGGGCGGAACGGACACGGACGGATGCTCGCCGACGGGCAGCGGCCCGAAGTGGGGGCAGGTCAGACCGAAACGGGCATCTGTTTGTGCATTTTTATCCCCGGATGTGTTTGTTTGTCAACGCGGATCGGGGTATGGTGCTCCAAGCCGCACGGGCGTGGTCCGTTCGTGTCGCTGTGCACAGAACCACCAGTCCCCACCGCAAGCGCGCGTGAGATGAAGGAGTCTCGAATGTCCGAACTGCTCGGAACCGGCGTCGGCCGAGGCGTTGCCCACGGCACCGTGCTCCGGATGGCGGCCCCGCTCGGCGAACCGTCGACCGCACCGCTCGAGGGCTCGTCGGACGACGCGAAGCAGGCCGTGGACGCAGCGCTCGCCGCCGTGGCCGAGGACCTCACCAAGCGCGGACAGCTCGCCGGTGGCGACGCCCAGGCCGTGCTCGAGGCCCAGGCGCTCATGGCGCAGGACCCCACCCTCCTCGACGACGTGCACGCCCGCATCGACGGCGGCACCAACCCCGAGCGCGCCGTGTACGAGGCCTTCGCGCAGTTCCGCGACCTGCTCGTCGGCATGGGCGGCTACATGGGGGAGCGTGCCACCGACCTGGACGACGTCGCCCAGCGCATCGTCGCCAAGCTCCGCGGAGTCCACGCCCCGGGCGTCCCCGAGTCGGACACCCCCTTCGTCCTCGTCGCCCGCGACCTCGCGCCGGCCGACACCGCCCTCCTCGACCTCGAGAAGGTCCTCGCACTCGTCACCCGTGACGGCGGTCCGACCTCGCACACCGCGATCCTGGCCCGCGCCAAGGGCATCACGGCGATCGTCGGCGTGACCGGCGCGGACGACCTCACCGACGGGCAGGCCGTCGTGGTCGACGCCGCCGCCGGCACGGTCGTCACCGAACCCTCCGCCGAGCTCGTCGCCGACGTCGAGCAGCGCATCGCCGACCGCCTCGCCGCCGCCGCTGCCCCCCTGACCGCCGGTGCCCTGGCCGACGGCCACGTCGTGCCGCTGCTGGCGAACCTCGGCAGCCCGGCCGACGCCGCGGGCGCCGTCGCTCTCGGTGCGGAGGGCGTGGGGCTCTTCCGCACCGAGTTCCTCTTCCTCGACTCCCCGAAGGCGCCCACGGTCGACGAGCAGAAGGCCTCGTACGTCCAGCTCCTGGCGGCGTTCCCCGGCAAGAAGGTCGTCGTGCGCGCGCTCGACGCCGGTGCCGACAAGCCGCTGCCGTTCCTGACCGACAAGGACGAGGAGAACCCGGCGCTCGGTCGCCGTGGACTCCGGGCGCTCCGGAACCACCCCGAGGTGCTCCGCGACCAGCTCACCGCGCTCGCCCAGGCCGACGCCGAGACCGAGGCGGACCTCTGGGTGATGGCCCCGATGGTCGCCGACGCCGAGGAGACCGAGTACTTCGTCGACCTGGCCCGCGAGCTCGGCATCCGCACCGCCGGCGTGATGGCCGAGGTGCCCTCGCTCGCGCTGATGGCCGAGCAGGTCTTCGTCTCCGCCGACTTCGTGTCCATCGGCACGAACGACCTGACCCAGTACACGATGGCCGCCGACCGCATGCTCGGCACCGTCGCGAGCTACCAGGACCCCTGGCACCCCGCCGTCCTGCGCCTCGTCGCGCAGCTCGGCAGCGCCGGAGCCGACGTCGGCAAGGCCGTGGGCATCTGCGGTGAGGCCGCGGCGGACCCGCTCCTCGCCGTCGTGCTCGTCGGCCTCGGCGCCACCACCCTCTCCATGACCCCCGCGGCCCTCGCCGACGTGCGCGCCGAACTCGGCAGGCACACGCTCGACGAGGCCCGCGAGATGGCCCGGGCGGCACTCGCCACGTCCACGGCGGCGGCCGCGAAGTCCGCCGCGGCGGCCGCGCACGCCGCCTGAGCCAGCACCAACCAGCACGACACGCACCACACAGCACGACCCGCACCACACAGCACGACCCGCACCACCCAGCACGACCCGCACCACCCAGCACGACCCGCACCGAACAGCTCCAACCCGTCCCCTCCACGCAGCAGCACCACCACACAGAAAGTCACCGCACATGACAACGTCGTCCGTTGCAGCGCCAGACGCCCCCGCCCAGTCGCGGGGTGGCGCACGCGTCGCCGTTCAGAAGTTCGGCACGTTCCTCTCCGGCATGGTCATGCCCAACATCGCGATCTTCATCGCGTGGGGCATCATCACCGCCTTCTTCATCGAGACCGGCTGGACGCCCGTGGGCATCCTCGGCGGCTTCGGTGAGACGAACGGCGTGGCGAACGTCGGACTCGTCGGCCCGATCCTGACCTACCTCATCCCGCTCGCGATCGCGATCCAGGGTGGCCGCATGGTCTACGAGACCCGCGGCGCCGTCGTCGGGTCGATCATGACCATGGGCGTCATCATCGGTGCCAGCGGCACGACGATGATCCTCGGCGCGATGATCTGTGGCCCGCTCGGCGCCTACCTGATCAAGCAGGTCGACCGCATCTGGGACGGCAAGATCAAGCCGGGCTTCGAGATGCTCGTCAACAACTACGCGGCCGGCATCCTCGGCTTCGGTCTCGCGATGATCGGGTTCTTCTGGCTCGCCCCGCTGTTCAAGCTCATCGCGGAGGGCCTCGGCGACGCCGTGAACTTCCTCGTGCAGCACTCGCTGCTGCCCGTCGCGAGCATCATCATCGAGCCCGCCAAGGTCTTCTTCCTCAACAACGCGATCAACCACGGCGTGCTCGACCAGCTCGGCGCGCAGCAGGTCCAGGAGTCCGGCAAGAGCATCCTGTTCCTGCTCGAGGCGAACCCCGGCCCCGGCCTGGGCATCCTGCTCGCCTTCACCTTCTTCGGTGTCGGCATCGCCCGCTCGACCGCTCCCGGCGCGATCATCATCCAGTTCTTCGGTGGCATCCACGAGATCTACTTCCCGTACGTGCTGCAGAAGCCGATCCTGTTCATCGCCGTCATCCTCGGTGGTGCGACCGGTGTCGCCACGAACGTCGCCTTCAAGTCCGGCCTCGTCGCCCCGGCGTCGCCCGGCTCGATCTTCGCGGTGCTCGGCGCCACGGAGCGCAACAGCTTCCTCGGCGTCATCCTCTCGGTGATCCTGTCGGCCGCGGTGTCCTTCGCCGTCGCGTCCTTCTTCCTCATCGCCACCCGCAAGCGCGACCTCGCCGCCGGCAACGCCGGTGACATGAGCGCCGCGATGGCCAAGCTCCAGGCGAACAAGGGCCGCGACGTCAACGCCGCGACCTCGGGCCTGCTCGGCAACAACGCGCCCCGCAACGACGAGGAGACCGAGGCGGCCTTCGGTGGCGTCGGTTCCGGCACCGCCACGGCGACCCGCGTCGAGAACGTCGTCTTCGCCTGCGACGCCGGCATGGGCTCGAGCGCCATGGGTGCCAGCGTCCTCCGCAACAAGATCAAGAAGGCCGGTATCGAGGGCGTCACCGTCGTCAACAAGGCCATCGCGAACCTGTCGGGTGACGAGGACCTCATCATCACGCAGGAGGAGCTCACCCCCCGCGCGAAGCAGAAGAACCCGAACGCGCAGCACGTGTCGGTCGGCAACTTCATGAACGCCCCGCAGTACGACCAGGTCGTCGACCAGCTGAAGAACCAGTAGCGCCGACCGGGTCCGACCAGCGGCCCGACCCACTGACCGGTCCACGACCAGTCAGCGAGTGCACGATGGAGAGGGGGCGGGCAACCGCCCCCTCTTCCCACTTCCACGAACCGAGGAGAACCACAGATGCCCGTCCTGCAGGAGAGCCAGATCCGGATCCACACCGAGGACACCGCCCCGACGAAGTCGGAGGCGATGAAGGAGGCCGCCGAGATCCTCGAGGCCGCCGGCGCGGTCACGGGCGACTACTACCCGGCCATGCTCGAGCGTGAGAAGACCGTCTCGACCTACATGGGCAACTTCCTCGCCATCCCGCACGGCACGAACGACGCGAAGGACGCCATCAAGTCCTCGGCGCTGTCGTTCATCCGCTACGCGGCACCGATCGACTGGGACGGCAACGAGGTCCGCTTCGTGGTGGGCATCGCCGGCGTCAACAACGAGCACCTCGACATCCTGTCGAAGATCGCGATCGTCTTCTCCGACGAGGACGAGGTCCAGAAGCTGACCGACGCCCCGGACACCGCGGCGATCCTGGCGATCCTCGGCGAGGTCAACGAGTGAGCACCGCCGTCCACTTCGGCGCCGGCAACATCGGCCGCGGCTTCGTCGGGCTCCTGCTGCACGAGGCCGGCTACGAGGTCGTCTTCGCCGACGTCGCCGCCCCGGTCATCGACGCCCTGGCGGCCGCCGACTCGTACACCGTGCACGAGGTCGGCACCGGCGCCCAGGACCACGAGGTCACGAACTTCCGTGCGCTCAACAGCGCGCAGGACGAGCCGGCCGTCGTCGCCGAGATCGCCACGGCGGACATCGTCACCTGCGCCGTCGGGCCGAACGTCCTGAAGTTCATCGCGCCGGTCATCGCCGCTGCGCTCCAGCAGCGTGACGCCGACGCCGCGCCGATCGCCGTGATGGCGTGCGAGAACGCCCTGAACGCGACCGACCGCCTCCGCGAGTTCGTCGTCGAGGCCCTGCCCGCCGACGTCCGCGACGCGAGCCTCGCCAAGGCCGTCTTCGCGAACACGGCCGTGGACCGCATCGTCCCGGCGCAGCCCGAGGGCGGTGGCCTCGACGTCACCGTCGAGACCTACTTCGAGTGGGCCATCGACCGGACGCCGTTCCACGGCACCGAGCCGGAGATCCCCGGCGCGCACTACGTCGACGGCCTCGCCGCGTCCATCGAGCGGAAGCTCTTCACGGTGAACACCGGGCACGCCACCGTCGCGTACCACGGCTTCCTCGCCGGGGCGGACAAGATCTCCGACGCGATCGCGATCCCGGCCGTGCGCTCCGCACTCGAGTCGGTGCTCGGTGAGACGAGCGACCTGCTGGTCCGTCGCCACGAGCTCGACCCCGAGGTGCACCGGGCCTACGTGGCCGCGATCATCGCGCGCTTCGAGAACCCGCACCTGCCCGACACCGTCACGCGCGTCGGCCGCCAGCCGCTGCGCAAGCTGTCCCGCGACGAACGGTTCGTCTCACCGGCCGCCGCCCTCGCCGAGGAGGGCACCGAACCGGTGGCGCTCCTCGACGCCATGGGCGCCGCGCTCCGCTTCGACGTCGCCGACGACGAGCAGAGCGTCGAGCTGCAGGCGCTCCTCGCCTCCGACCGTGCGGACGCCGACGTGGCGACCGAGATCACGGGCCTGGCCAGCGAGCACCCGCTGCACGCCGCGTTCACCGACCGGGTGCACACCGCGCGTTCCTGACGTGACCACCTGACGGACGGGAGGCCCGGTGCCAGCTGGCACCGGGCCTCCCGTCCGTCACCGGGTCGCCACCGGCGACCGTCCCCGTCCGGCGACCATCCCGTCCGGCGACGCCCGTCAGGCGACGCGGATCGTGAGGCCGTCGTGGTCGACCGTGATGCGCGCGGCGACGACCGTGCCGAAGGGATCACCGTCGAGCTGCAGCTGCTCCGGCGCGTCGAGGGCCAGGTCGAAGGACCGCGCGCTCGTGTAGCGGAGCGTCTTCGACGTGGGCAGGACCCAGGCGAGCAGCCGGCCGAACCGGGTGCGGTGGAAGAACCGGTTCAGGGAGAGTCCGTAGCCGACGCCGCTCCAGCCGATGGCGCGCTTCGGCTGGAACGCGACCGCGTCGAGCACGCCGTCGTCCGGCCGGGCGTCGGGCAGGAGCAGGACCCCGGCGGTCAGCGTGCCGCAGTTGCCCACGATGAGGGTGTGCGCCTGCATGGTCCTGGCCGGGGCGTCGTCGAGCCGGTAGCGGACGGCGACCTGCCGGTTGCCGATCACCGACCGGATGATCGGGTCGGAGTACGCCACCCAGCCGAACCGCTTCTTGAGCCGCGGGCTGGTGTTCGCCGCCATGTTGGCGTCGAGTCCGATGCCCGCCATCACCAGGAACGCGTGGTGCGCGACGGTCCCCTCGGCGTCGGTCAGCTCTGCGAGTGCGACGTCGGCCCGTCGGTCCGTCCCGGTGAAGGCCGCGCGGACCGACGCGCGCACGTCGTTCAGCGGGATGCGGAGGTTCCGCGCGTAGAGGTTGCCGGTGCCGGCGGGCAGGAGGGCGACGGGGACGCCGGAGCCGCGGAGCTCCTCGGCGACGATCCGCAGGGTGCCGTCCCCGCCGGCGACCAGGACCACGTCGGCTCCCGATGCCCGCGCCGCCCGCGCTGCCCCGCGGCCGTCGTCCGTGGCGTCGGTCTCGAACCAGGCGCTGGGCGCCCATCCGTGCTCGGTCTCGGCGGTCGTGACCGTCGACCGCAGCAGGCCGACGTCGACCTTCACGGGGTTGACGACCAGGGCGAGGCGGTGGTCGGGACCGAGGGCGGGCTCGTCGTGCGGCATCGCGTCGACTGTAGTGGACGGCACGTCATCCCCCGGCTGTCCTCGGGACGTCATGCGCACGAGCGAGACGTTCCGCGCCCAGCAACACCCCCCGAACGGGTCATCTCTGGGCGTTCGTACCCCAGACACCGCGCCGTGTCCCTGAGACTGCGTTCACCGGGAAGCACGTGGGGGTCGACGACACCCGCCGGTGCACACCGATCACAGGCAGGGGCCTGTCATGGCCAGCACACATCCCATCCGTCCGTTCGCGATCGTCACGACGGGGATCGGGCTCGCTGCGGTCCTGGCCCTCGGGTCGGCGTCATCCGCCACCGCGGCCACCGTCATCGACGGGCCGGTCAACCTCGGCACCGCGTCGAGCTACGGCGTGCTCGGCGCCAGCACGGTCACGAACACCGGCCCCACCGTGGTCAACGGTGACCTCGGCCTGTCGCCCGGCACCTCGATCACCGGGTTCGGCGGCGCCCCGAACGGCGCGGTCAACGGCGAGACCCACCAGACCGACGCCCCGGCCACCCAGGCGCAGATCGACACGACGACCGCGTACAACACGGCCGCGTCGCTCACGCCGAACCAGACCGGCCTCGGTGAGCTGAACGGTCTGAGCCTCACCCCCGGCGTCTACCGCGGCGGGGAGCTGGCGCTGGCGAACAACGGTGCACTGACCCTGGCCGGCACCGCCGACTCGGTCTGGGTGTTCCAGGCCGCCTCGACGCTGACCATCGGCTCGGCGTCCCGCATCACCATCACCGGCGGCGCGAACGCCTGCAACGTGTTCTGGCAGGTCGGCAGCTCCGCGACCATCGGTACCCGCGCCCAGTTCCAGGGCACCGTGCTGGCCGACCAGTCCGTCACGGCCACCACCGGCGCGACGATCGCCGGGCGACTGCTCGCCAGGAACGCCGCCGTGACCCTCGACACCAACCGCATCACCGCACCGACCGGGTGCGCCGCAGCCGGGACCCCTCAGCCCAGCGTCGCACCGACGATCACCTCCGGCACCCCCGAGGGCGCCACCGCCGGCACGCCGTACTCGTCCACCGTGACCGCGACCGGGCTGCCGCGCCCGACGTACTCGGACAACGGCACGCTGCCGGCCGGCCTGTCGATCGACACCCTCACCGGGGTCATCTCCGGGACCCCCACCACGCCGGGCACCACCACGGTGACGATCACCGTCAGCAACGGCACCGGTCCGGACGCCACCCAGACCTTCCCGCTGCCGGTCGCACCCGCGGCGGTCGTCCCGACCCCGACGCCGACCGCCACACCCACACCGACGGTCCCGACCGCCGTGCCGACGGTCGGCGTGCCGACCCCCGGCGCCTCGGCCACGCCCGGTGCGGTCGTCCCCGGCGGCACCGGCGGCGGCAACGGCCCCTCGGAGCTCGCCTTCACCGGCGCCGACCCGTTCCCCGGCCTGCTGGCCGCCGGCGGGATGGCCGCAGTGGGAGCGTTCCTGCTCGTGCTCCGGCACCGCCGCCGTGCCGTGGCGGCACGACGCCTCGTCGGCTGATCCCCTGACGACGGAGAGCCCCGGCCGCGCGAGCGCCCGGGGCTCTTCTCGGTCACGCGCGTAGCCTCCGAGACATGACGAAGCAGTGGGTGGCGCCCAGCGCCGGTGGCAGCGAGGTCCTGGCGTTCGTGGACGTCGACGTGCGGGAACCGGGGCCGGGCGAGGTCACCATCACGGTCCGTGCGGCCGGCATGAACCCCGCCGACACGAAGCACACCCGCGCGGGCGACCCGTCGGCGTACCCGATGCCGATCGGCTACGAGGTCGCCGGGGTGCTCAGCGCACTCGGCCCCGACACGACCATCGCCTCCGGCGGGGGAGCGGTCGGCGACGAGGTCGTGGCCTTCCGGATCGCCGGCGGCTGGACCTCCTCGATCACCGTGCCGGCGGCCGACGTGTTCGCCAAGCCGGCGTCCCTCGACGACGCCCAGGCGGCGAACCTGCTGCTGGCCGGCACGACCGCAGCCGACGTCATCCGCGTGACCAGGGCCTCCGGGCGGGACACGGTCCTGGTCCACGGCGCCTCCGGCGCGGTCGGCGTCAGCCTGCTGCAGCAGCTACGACTGCTCGGCACCCGCGTGATCGGCACGGCCTCCGAGGGCGGCGCCGACACCGTGCGCCGGTACGGGGGCGAGTGGGTCGCGTACGGCGACGGCCTGGAGGCTCGGGTCCGTGACCTCGCACCGCACGGTGTCGACGTGGCCGTGGACTGCGTCGGGACCGACGAGGCCGTCGACGTCTCGTTGGCCCTCGTGGCCGACCGCGGCCGGATCGTCACCATCGCGGCCCAGGCGCGCGCGGCAGCGGACGGCTTCGCCGCCGTCGGCGGTGCGCAGCCGGAGAGCAAGGCGTTCCGTGACTCGGTGCGCCAGCGCCTGATCGACCTCGCCGCTGCCGGACAGCTCGAGGTGCCGGTGGCGCGGACGTTCCCGCTCGCCGAGGCGCGATCGGCCGCCGAGTTGCTGGAGTCCGGACACCCGGGCGGCAAGCTCGCGCTGGTCCCCTGACGGGGGCCACACGGTCACCCCTGCTTCTGATTGACTCTCACGAGTACCAGCCGACCAACAGGGAGAACCCGTGAGCGACCAGTACCCACCGCAGAACCCGTACGGGCAGCAGCCAGGAGGGCCGCAGTACGGCGGTCCGCCGCAGGGCGGGCAGCAGCCGTACGGCCAGCCGTCCTCCGGTGGTGAGCCGCCGCTGTGGGCGCCGTGGTACGGCATCTCGTTCCCCAAGGCCCTCGCGCGCTTCTTCAAGAAGTACGTCGCCTTCAGCGGTCGTGCCAGCCGGAGTGAGTTCTGGTGGGTCGTCCTGTGGAGCGTGATCATCTCGATCGTCATCAGCCTGGTCGGCGGGGCGATCGACGGCGCTGCCGACACCCCGCAGGACCAGTTCGGCACCGGCACGATCGAGAACACCCTGTCGGGCCTCTGGGGCCTGGCGACGCTGCTGCCGAGCGTCGCGATCCAGATGCGCCGCCTGCACGACGCGAACTTCAGCGGGTGGCTCTGGCTGCTCGTCTTCATCCCCGTGCTCGGCTGGATCGCCCTCATCGTGCTCAGCACGATGCAGTCGAACCCGGCCGGGCAGCGTTTCGACCGGCCGGAGGCCACCCGATGAGCAACGACGGCACGCCGCAGTGGAACCAGCCGCAGGGTCAGGGCCAGGGCCAGGGCCAGGCATGGCAGCAGCCTGGGCAGTACGCGCAGCCCGGCCAGGACGCGCAGCAGCCCGGTCAGTACGCGCAGCAGCCGAGCGGGGCGCCGCAGTACGGTGCGCCCGCCCCGACCGGTCCCGGGGGCGAGCCACCGCTGTGGGCACCGTGGTACGGCATCTCGTTCCCGAAGGCGATCCGCCGGTTCTTCGCGAAGTACGCCCGGTTCGACGGCCGCGCCAGCCGGAGCGAGTACTGGTGGTGGGTGCTCGCGAACGGAATCGTCTTCGTGGTCCTCTACGCCGTGCTCTTCGCGTTCATCTTCGCCACCGGGGACACGACCTCGTCGAGCTCGGCGACCGGTGTGCAGGCGTCCGCGAACTCGAGCTCCCCGCTCGTGGCGATCCCCGGCATCCTGTTCCTGCTCTGGGGGCTCGCCACGCTCGTCCCCAACCTGGCGCTCTCCTGGCGCCGTCTGCACGACGCCAACCTGGCGGGCCCGTTCTGGTTCCTCAGCTTCATCCCGGGCGTGGGCTGGATCGTGGTCCTCGTCCTGACGCTGCTCGAGTCGAAGCCCGAGGGCCAGCGGTTCGACCAGCCCGAGCGCGGCTGAGTCGATTCCGACGCCGTCACCCACACGACGAAGCCGCCGTTCCCCCTCGGGGGAGCGGCGGCTTCGTCGTCGTGCGGATCTTGCGCCCGCTAGGCGGTCAGACCGCGCGGACGCGGACCAGGGAACCGTCGACGACCAGGTCACGCACCGTGAGCGATGGGTCCGCGACCTGGAAGCGCAGCGCGCCGCCGGGCTGGTCGAACCACGGCTGCACGAAGCGGACCGTGACCAGGAACGGGCGGTCGACGACGTAGCGGTGGACCTCCGGTGCCTGGACGACGTGGGGCGGGAGCGACCGCGCCGGCAGTGGGGTGTCGAGCGGGTGGAGCAGGTAGCCGTCCGGGCCGCCGATGCGGTCGACGGGGACGCCGGCCGGGATCTGGATCGTCAGACCCTGCTCGCCGGCCTGGCCCACCTGCTGCGCGAGCTGCGGGTACGTCGACGCGGCCCGGTCGCGGAGTCCATCGAGCTCGTGCCGGGGCAGGTCGCGCGGCGCCGGGAACGGGCGGTTCAGGAACCGTCGGAGCATCTCGACGGCGTCGTCCTCGCCACGGACCGTCGCCAGACGACGTGCGGTGCCGTAGTCGACGACCTCGAGCGCGAAGGTGTCCGCTCCGTCGGCCGGGACCAGGCGCAGGGCACCCTCGACGGGAGGCTCGTGCAGGGTCTCGCCGGGGAGCTGCACGTACCGGATCGTGTAGCCGAGCTGGTCGAGGATGGGGCGGGTGTCCGCGAACGTCATGAGCGGGAGCCTAGTGGGCCGACCTCTGCCGGTGCTGGTCCCACGGGGCCTACGCCCGACCCCGCATGACCGCCTGCTTGACCTCCGAGATGGCCTTCGTCACCTGGATGCCACGGGGGCAGGCGTCGGTGCAGTTGAAGGTCGTCCGGCAGCGCCAGACGCCCTCCTTGTCGTTGAGGATGTCGAGGCGCACGTCGGCGGCGTCGTCGCGGGAGTCGAAGATGAACCGGTGGGCGTTCACGATCGCGGCCGGGCCGAAGTACTGACCGTCGGTCCAGAACACCGGGCAGGACGACGTGCACGCGGCGCAGAGGATGCACTTGGTGGTGTCGTCGAAGCGGGCACGCTCGGCCACGGACTGCACGCGCTCCTTGCCGGGCTCCGGGGCCTTCGAGGCCTGCAGGAACGGCTGGACGTCGCGGAAGGACTTGAAGAAGGGCTCCATGTCGACGACGAGGTCCTTCTCCAGCGGCAGGCCCTTGATGGCCTCGACGTAGATCGGCTTCGAGACGTCGAGGTCCTTGATCAGGGTCTTGCACGCCAGACGGTTGCGGCCGTTGATGCGCATCGCGTCGGACCCGCACACACCGTGCGCGCAGGAGCGCCGGAAGGTCAGCGAGCCGTCCTGCTCCCACTTGATCTGGTGCAGAGCGTCGAGGATGCGGTCGGTCGGCAGCATCATGACGTCGAAGTCCTGCCAGCGCGGCTCGTCGTCGACGTCCGGGTCGAACCGCCGGACGATCACGGTGACCGGGAAGGAGCCGGGAGGCGCGGTGGCCGCGTCGGTGCGGGGTGCGTCGGAGACCAGGGTGTCGGTCATCAGTACTTCCTCTCCATCGGCTCGTAGCGCGTCATGACGACGGGCTTCCAGTCGAGCGTGATGTGGTCGTCGGCGAGTGACGAGTGCGGGTCGCCCGTCAGGTAGGCCATGGTGTGCTTCATGTAGTTCTCGTCGTCGCGCTTGGGGAAGTCGTCGCGCATGTGGCCGCCGCGGGACTCCTTGCGGTTCCGGGCGGAGTACACGACGACCTCGGCGAGGTCGAGCAGGAACCCGAGCTCGACGGCTTCGAGCAGCTCGGTGTTGAACCGCTTGCCCTTGTCCTGCACGGAAACGTGCATGAACCGGTTGCGGAGCGTGTGGATGGTCTCGGTCACCCGGGCCAGGGAGTCGTCGGTGCGGAACACCTGCGCGTTCTTGTCCATCTCCTCCTGCAGCTCCTTGCGGAGCGCCGCGACGCGCTCGGTGCCGGTGGAGGCGCGGAGCTGCTCGAGCATGCCGCGGACGTTCGCCGCGGGGTCCTCGGGCAGCGGGAGGAACTCGGCCGTCTGGACCCACTCGGCGGCGTTGTTGCCCGAGCGCTTGCCGAAGACGTTGATGTCGAGCAGCGAGTTCGTGCCGAGGCGGTTCGACCCGTGGACGGAGACGCAGGCGCACTCGCCGGCGGCGTACATGCCGGGCACGACGGTGTCGTTGTCGCTGAGGACCTCGGCGTTCGTGTTCGTCGGGATGCCGCCCATGGCGTAGTGCGCGGTCGGCATCACGGGCACCGGCTCGACGACCGGGTCGACGCCGAGGTAGGTGCGGGCGAACTCGGTGATGTCCGGGAGCTTGGTCTCGAGCACCTCGGCGCCGAGGTGCGTGCAGTCGAGCAGCACGTAGTCCTTGTTCGGGCCGGCGCCGCGCCCCTCGGCGACCTCCTGCACCATGCACCTGGCGACGATGTCGCGGGGTGCGAGGTCCTTGATCGTGGGGGCGTAGCGCTCCATGAAGCGTTCGCCCGATGCGTTGCGGAGGATCGCGCCCTCGCCGCGGGCGCCCTCGGTCAGCAGGATGCCGAGGCCGGCGAGCCCGGTCGGGTGGAACTGGAAGAACTCCATGTCCTCGAGCGGCAGGCCGGTGCGCCACACGATGCCGACGCCGTCACCGGTCAGGGTGTGGGCGTTCGAGGTGGTCTTGTACATCTTGCCGAAGCCACCGGTGGCGAAGATCATCGCCTTCGCGTGGAAGACGTGCAGCTCACCGGTCGAGAGCTCGAACGCGACGACGCCGGCCGGCTGCTTGCGGGTGACGCCGTCCTCGCCGACGACGTCGACCATGATGAGGTCGAGTGCGTAGTACTCGTTGAAGAAGTTCACGCCGAGCTTGACGCAGTTCTGGAACAGCGTCTGCAGGATCATGTGGCCGGTGCGGTCGGCAGCGTAGCACGCACGGCGGACCGGGGCCTTGCCGTGGTCGCGGGTGTGGCCACCGAAGCGGCGCTGGTCGATCTTGCCCTCTGGCGTGCGGTTGAACGGCAGGCCCATGTTCTCGAGGTCGATGACCGCGTCGATGGCCTCTTTCGCCAGGATCTCGGCGGCGTCCTGGTCGACCAGGTAGTCACCGCCCTTGATCGTGTCGAAGGTGTGCCACTCCCAGGAGTCCTCCTCGACGTTGGCGAGCGCCGCCGCCATGCCGCCCTGCGCCGCACCAGTGTGCGAGCGGGTCGGGTAGAGCTTCGAGATCACGGCGGTGTTGGCCTTCGGGCCGGCCTCGATCGCGGCGCGCATGCCAGCGCCTCCTGCGCCGATGATGACGATGTCGAACTGGTGGTGGTGGACGGTGATGTCGGGCACAGGGGTCTTTCGATCGAGAGCGGAGCTGGAACGGGCGGTCGTGCGTGCGGCTACCGAGCCGGGCAGAACGACGGCAGGTCAGCAGCGGCGGCGCCGGCGGGGCACGGGTCGAAGGTCCAGCAGACGAGCGTGCCGAGGACGATGAGCAGGACGCACGCCACCAGGATCGCGCCGAGCAGCGTCTTGCGGACGGTGGGCTTCGCCACGTAGTCGTTGACGATGGTGCGCATGCCGTTCGAGCCGTGGATCAGCGCGAGCCACAGCATGAGGGTGTCCCACACCTGCCAGAACGGGTTGGCCCACTTGCCGGCGACGAACGCGAAGTCGATCTGCTTGACGCCTTCGCCCGCCACCATGTTCACGAACAGGTGGCCGAAGATCAGCACGACCAGGAGCACGCCGGAGGCGCGCATGTAGATCCAGCCCCACTTCTCCCAGTTGGTGGTGCGGCGGGCGGCCTCGGGACTGCGAGGAGGAGCGACGGTCTCGGTGGTCATCGGTGGCTCCCGGTCAGTTGAAGTCGGCGACGAGGTTCATGAGCTGGCGCGGCAGGAAGCCCGCGATCGCCACGGCCCAGAGGACGAGGACGATCCAGAACATCGCGCGCTGGTACTTCGGCCCCTTGGACCAGAAGTCGACCAGGATGATCCGCAGCCCGTTGAATGCGTGGAAGACGATGGCCATCACGAGGCCGATCTCGCCCAGGTTCATGATCGGGGTCTTGTACGTCCCGATGACCGCGTTGTAGGCCTCTGGAGACAACCGCACGAGCGCGGTGTCGAGGATGTGCACCAGCAGGAAGAAGTAGATCGCGACACCGGTGATCCGGTGCAGGACCCACGACCACATGCCGGTGCTGCCGCGGTAGAGCGTCCCCTGGAAGTTCCGCGGCGCGCGCGGCGCATCGATGGTCACCTGGGGTTCAGCTGTCGCTGTACCTGTGGTCTGCTCGGCCATGAGCTCGCCTTCCGTTGGGACAGGCGCACCGATCGGCGCGCCGTTGCCGTCGTGTTCGTGTGGAACACGTCCCATCCTACGACCGACCGCTGACCTTCTCGTTCCACCCGGCCCGGACACCCCGGGTCGCGGTCGGCGGGACACCGATGTGCCGTGCCGTCTGGTGGTGTGCGAGCAGCTCGTCGCCGACCGCCTCCCACGTCGTGCCCTCGACCCGGAGCCGACCGGCAGACCCCATCCGCTCGGCACGGGACCGGTCGAGGTGCAGGCCGAGGACCGCGTCCCGGAGCCCGTCCGCGTCGTCCGGGTCGTAGAGCTCGCCGTCGAGCCCCGGGGCGACGAGGTCGAGCGGGCCGCCAGAGGC
This sequence comes from Curtobacterium sp. VKM Ac-2865, assembly GCF_015350905.1. Taxonomy (GTDB): domain Bacteria; phylum Actinomycetota; class Actinomycetes; order Actinomycetales; family Microbacteriaceae; genus Curtobacterium. The sequence continues at coordinate 86,592 of NZ_JADKRZ010000007.1, forward strand.
CGGTGCCACGACGGGGAGCCCGGCCGCGTGGGCCTCCTGCAGGGTCTGGCCGAAGGTCTCGGCGGGACCGGTGTGCACGAACACGTCGAGCGCCGCGTACGTGTCGGCGAGGGCGTCGCCGCGCAGTGGGCCGGTGAACGTCACGTCCAGGTGGCGGAGCCGTCGCTCCAGGAACTGCCGGGAGGGTCCGCCTCCTGCGACCACGATCCGGATGCCCGGGACGCCGCCGAGGTCCGCGAGCCGCTCGACCTCCTTCTCCGGTGCCAGCCGGCCCACGTACCCGACGATGGTCTCGCCGTGCGGGGCGATCCGCCGCCGCATCGCGCGCACGTGCGCGCTCCGGCGGCGTGCCGGGTGGAACAGGGCGGTGTCGACGCCGCGCCCCCACCGTGCGACGCGCGGCACCCCCTCGGCCTCGAGCATCGCCGCGGTGGCGCTCGACGGGGCGAGCGTCAGCGACGCCCCCGCGTGGATGCGCCCGAGGATCTTCCGCACCAACGGGACGGTCGCGGTCAGGCCGTTGCGGCGGGCGAACCCGGCCACGTCGGTCTGGAAGACGGCGACGGAGGGGATGCCGAGCCTCCCGGCCGCCGTGATCGCGCGCCCGCCGAGCAGGAACGGACTGGCGGCGTGCAGGACGTCGGCGCCGGAGGCGGCGAGGATCGTGTCGAGGACGGGGTGGGGGAGGGCGACCGGGAACTGGCGGTAGGCGACGGCCGGGATCCGGTGGACGTCGAAGGACCGGTGGCGCTCGATCTGCGTCCGCGACCGGAACTGCGCGAGTCCCGGGGTGTCCGGCGCGATCACGACCGCGCGGTGGCCACGGCGTTCCAGGTGGTCGAGGACCGCCAGGACGCTGGTGGTCACACCGTTGAGGGTGGGCAGGAAGCTCTCGGTCACGACGGCGACGGTCCGTTGGGACGTGCCGCGCTCCACGCTGCGTGCGTTCATGGCGCCTCCGATGCTCCGCGGGCGACGTGTCCTGGCGGGGGGTGGGCACGTGAACGGCGAGCACTGCGCCGGTGAACGGATGCGGGATCGGTGCGGGAAGCCCCCAGGGTCCTCCCGGGATCACCGATAGGTTGTGGCTGTGGCAGACCCCCTCGACGACTTCTACGCGATCATCCCGGCCGGCGGCATCGGATCCCGGCTCTGGCCGCTCTCGCGTGCCGACGCCCCCAAGTTCCTGCACGACCTGACCGGGTCGGGGACCTCGCTCCTCCGCCAGACGTGGGACCGCCTCGCACCGCTGGCCGGCGAGTCCCGCATCATGGTCGTCACCGGTCGTGCCCACCGCGTCGCCGTCGAGTCGCAGCTGCCCGGCGTGCAGGACCACAACGTCGTGCTCGAGAGCGAGCCGAAGGACTCCACCGCGGCCATCGGCCTCGCCGCGGCGATCCTGCACCGCCGCGAGCCCGACGTCGTCATCGGGTCCTTCGCCGCCGACCACGTGATCGGGGACGCCCGTGGCTTCCGCCGGTCCGTCGCCGAGGCCGTGGCCGCCGCCCGCGCCGGGTACGTCACCACGATCGGCATCACCCCGTCGGAGCCCGCGATCGGCTTCGGCTACATCCACGTCGGCGCCTCGCTCGGCATCGAGTCCGCCCCGCAGGCGCACGCGGTGACCGCGTTCGTCGAGAAGCCCGACCTGGACACCGCCTCGGCGTACCTGGAGGACGGCAACTACCTCTGGAACGCCGGGATGTTCATCTCCCGCGCCGACGTGCTGCTCGAGGAGATCGGCCGCAACGAGCCGAAGCTGCTCGCCGGCATCGAGGAGCTCGCCGCCGCGTGGGACACCTCGTCACGCGGCGCGGTCGTCGACGCCGTGTGGCCGGAGCTGAAGAAGATCGCGATCGACTACTCGGTCGCCGAGCCCGCGGCAGCAGCAGGCCGTCTCGCCGTGGTCCCCGGGGACTTCGACTGGGACGACGTCGGCGACTTCGCCTCGCTCGCCAAGCTGCAGTCCGGCGGCCTCGCGAACCACCTGGCCGTCCTCGGCGACGGCGCGAGGATCCTCGCGGACTCCTCCAGCGGCATCGTCGTCTCGCACAGCCAGCGGCTCATCTCGCTCATCGGGGTGGAGGACATCGTCGTCGTGGACACCCCCGACGCGCTCCTCGTCACGACGAGTGCGAACGCCCAGCGCGTCAAGGGCGTGGTGGACGCGCTGAAGATCAGCGGCCGGGACGACGTCCTGTAGCGCTCCACCGTTCCGGGGCTGCGGAACGGCCCCTGCGTTACGGGCGCGTTACGGCCCGGTCGCGATCCCGTAACCGATCCACAGGGCGGTCCCGGGGGGTCCTGTACCGGCCAGGCGGTCGTGTACTGTCGCCACGATCGCCCGGTGCAGTGACCGGGCCAAGCTCCCCGGAGGAACCCACCCGTGTCATCTCGTACCCGTCAGATCGCCATGAGCGGTCTCGCGCTCGTCGGCACCGTCGCCGTGCTCGCCGGTTGCTCGGCTGCCCCGTCCAGCTCCTCCACCTCGGCGTCGGGGAAGTCCAGCTTCCTGCCGTGCATGGTCTCGGACGCCGGTGGCTTCGACGACAAGTCGTTCAACCAGCTCGGCTTCGAGGGCATGGTCTCGGCCGCCGACGACCTCGGCTCGAAGTACAAGAAGGCCGAGTCGAAGGACGCCACCGTCTACGACTCGAACATCCAGCAGCTCGTCACCCAGAACTGCAACCTCGTCGTCACCGTCGGCTTCAACCTCGCCGCGGCCACGAAGAAGCAGGCAGCTGCCAACCCCGACACGAACTTCGCGATCATCGACGACAACTCGATCGACGCGAAGAACGTCAAGCCGATCACGTTCGACACCTCGCAGGCCGCGTTCCTCGCCGGCTACGCGGCTGCGTCCTACTCGAAGACCGGCACCGTCGGCACCTTCGGTGGCATGCAGATCCCGACCGTCACCATCTTCATGGACGGCTTCGCGGACGGCGTGAAGTACTTCAACGAGCAGAAGAAGAAGGACGTCAAGGTCGTCGGCTGGGACGAGGACAGCCAGAAGGGCTCCTTCACCGGCGGCTTCGAGGCCGGCACGCAGGCCAAGTCGGTCGCGCAGTCGCTCCTCGACCAGGACGCCGACGTGATCCTGCCCGTCGGTGGCCCGATCTACCAGAGCGCGGCAGAGGCCATCAAGGACGCCGACAACGGCTCCGTGCTGGTCGGCGCGGACAGCGACCTCTACGAGGCCGACCCCCGCTACAAGGACATCGCCTTCACCTCGGTGGAGAAGGGCATGAAGCCCGCGACGAAGGACGTCGTCGAGCAGGCCGCCAAGGGCGACTTCTCGAAGACCCCCTACGTCGGCACGCTGAAGAACGACGGCGTCGGCATCGCCCCCTTCCACGACTACGAGTCGAAGGTCGACAAGGGCCTGCAGGGCGAGCTCGACACGATCAAGGCCGGGATCATCGACGGCTCGATCAAGGTCGCCACGAAGGCGACCGTCAAGTAGCACGACCGGTGCGGGCGGGGGATCACTCCTCCGCCCGCATTCGTGCGCTCCGCACCACCCGCGACAGGAACTGTGAAGACCCGACATGAAGCTCGAACTCCGCGACATCACGAAGCGGTTCGGCCCCCTGGTGGCGAACGACCACATCTCCATCACCGTGGAACCCGGCGAGGTCCACTGCCTGCTCGGTGAGAACGGCGCCGGCAAGTCGACGTTGATGAACGTCCTCTACGGCATGTACCAGGCGGACGAGGGTGAGATCCTGCTCGACGACGTCGTCCAGGCGTTCGACGGACCCGGCGACGCGATGCGCGCGGGCATCGGCATGGTGCACCAGCACTTCATGCTCGTCCCGGTGTTCACGGTCGCCGAGAACGTGATGCTCGGGCAAGAGGAGACGGCCTTCGGCGGCCGCCTCGACCTGGCCGGCGCGCGGAAGCGCGTCCGCGAGATCTCGGACCGCTTCGGGTTCGACGTCGACCCCGACGCCCGTGTCGAGGACCTGCCCGTCGGTGTCCAGCAGCGCGTGGAGATCATCAAGGCGCTGTCCCGCGACGCCTCCGTGCTGGTGTTCGACGAGCCGACGGCCGTCCTCACCCCACAGGAGACCGACGAGCTGATGGGCATCATGCGCCAGCTCCGCGAGGCCGGCACCGCCATCGTCTTCATCACCCACAAGCTCCGCGAGGTCCGCGAGGTCGCCGACCGCATCACCGTGATCCGGCTCGGCAAGGTCGTCGGCGAGGCCTCGCCCACCGCGTCCAACGGCGAACTCGCCGCGCTCATGGTCGGGCGCAGCGTCTCGCTCGTCGTCGACAAGGCCCCGGCCACCGCGGGCGAGGACGCCCTCGTCGTCGAGCACGTCACCGTGACCGACCCGTCCGGCATCGTGCTCGTCGACGACGTGTCGTTCACCGTCCGCCGTGGCGAGGTCCTGGCGATCGCGGGTGTGCAGGGCAACGGCCAGACCGAGCTCACCGAGGCGATCATGGGCCTCGAGCCCGTCCGCTCCGGCCACATCGTGCTCGACGGGCGCGAGGTCACCGGGCGCAGCGTCAAGCAGATCCTCGACGCCGGTGTCGGGTTCGTCCCCGAGGACCGGAAGGAGGACGGCCTGGTCGGCGAGTTCACCATCGCGGAGAACCTGATGCTCGACCGCGCCGACGCCGCCGAGTTCGTCCGCGCCGGCACGATCCGGGCCGCGGAGCGCGACGCCTTCGCGGACGAGAAGATCGCCGAGTTCGACATCCGCACCCCCGGTCGCACCACCGCGGCCGGTCGACTGTCCGGCGGCAACCAGCAGAAGATCGTCCTGGCCCGCGAGCTCAGCCGCGACCTGCGCCTGTTCGTCGCCGCGCAGCCCACCCGAGGCATCGACGTCGGCTCGATCGAGTTCGTGCACAAGCGCATCGTCGCGACGCGCGACACCGGCGTCCCGGTGATCGTCGTCTCCACCGAGCTCGACGAGGTCGTCGCGCTCGCCGACCGGATCGCCGTGATGTACCGCGGCGCGATCGTCGGCATCGTCCCGGCGACCACGCCGCGCGACGTCCTCGGACTCATGATGGCGGGCGAACTGCCCGCGGGAACGGAGCTCGCCGCGTGAGCGACACCACGCCGCAGCACGGGGGCACCACGCCACCGTCCGACGGCAGCACCCCGAACGACACCGCCGCACCCAGCACCGTCGACCAGACCGTCGCCGGCGCTCCCGCGTCCGACGACCGCCTGCAGGACGTCGGTGCGGGCGCCCCGCACCTGATGACGGACTCGGCCACCGACAGCGAGCGCCGCGAGGGCCGCTGGAGCGACGCGCTCCAGAGCATCGTCAACGGCTCGGTCCTGACGACCGTGCTCGCCGTGGTCCTCGCCCTCATCGCCAGCGGCGTCCTCATCGCCCTGACCGACAAGGACGTGCAGACCGCGGCCGGGTACTTCTTCGCCCGCCCGATGGACACCCTGCGCGCGGTCGGGACGGCCGTCGGCGGGTCGTACGCGTCGCTGTTCCAGGGCTCGGTCATCAACTTCGGTGCCCCGACGGCCGCTGCCGCGATCGCGCCGATCACCCGCTCGGTGGACTACGCCGTGCCGCTCGTCGTCGCCGGTCTCGGCGTCGCCGTGGCGTTCCGCGCCGGCCTGTTCAACATCGGCGGCCAGGGGCAGGTCCTCATCGCCGCCGGTGCCGCCGGGTGGGTCGGGTTCTCGTTCGACCTGCCGGCCGCGGTGCACATCCCGCTCACGATCCTCGCCGGCATCGTCGGCGGTGCGGTCTGGGCCGGTCTGGTCGGGCTCATCAAGGCGCGCACCGGTGCCAACGAGGTCGTCCTGACGATCATGCTGAACTACGTCGCGCTGTACCTGCTCGCCTTCGCCCTGCGGACCCCCGGGCTGCTGCAGGCCGGCGGCAGCCCCAACCCGATCTCCCCGGCGACGAAGGACAGCGCGCTGCTGCCCGGGCTCTTCGGCCCGCAGTACGGCATCAACGTCGGGTTCCTCGTCGCGATCGCCGCGGTGGTCGTCGTGTGGTGGCTGCTCAACAAGTCCTCGCTCGGCTTCCGCTTCCGGACGATCGGCGAGAACCCGCGTGCGGCTCGCGTGGCCGGCATGAGCGTGCCCCGTCTGACGATCTGGGTGCTGGTGATCTCCGGTGGTCTCATCGGCATCGCCGGTGCCTACCAGGTCGAGGGCGCGGTCACGACCGGCTTCACGTCGGGCATCGACGCCGGCATCGGCTTCGACGCGATCACCGTCGCGCTGCTCGGCCGGTCCAAGCCGTGGGGCACCTTCTGGGCCGCGATCCTGTTCGGCGTGCTGAAGAACGGCGGCTACGCCATGCAGGCCGCCAACGGCATCCCGATCGACATCGTCGACGTCATCCAGGCCCTCATCGTCCTCTTCATCGCGGCCCCGCCGCTCGTCCGCGCGATCTTCCGGATCCCGCAGCCGGGCGCCCGTCGACGCACCAAGCAGCCCAGCAAGCGGAAGGCGGTCGCCGCGTGAGCACCCTCAGCCCCACCGCGGTCCCGTCGGCCCCCGTCGCCGACCGTGCCGTCGAGACCACCAGGAGCTGGAAGGCCCCGATCGCGTTCGCGGTGTTCACCGTGCTCGCCGTGGTCCTGTTCCTCGTGGTCAGCCGGAGCGGCACGACGACGTTCCGGCTCGCCAACCCCGGCGACTTCGTCCAGCTGCCCGACGTCGGCCTGCCCTCCGTCGGCACCGGTTTCGTCGTCGTCGTGCTGCTGGCCCTCGCGACGGCCGCGTCGTTCCTGCTGGTCTCGCGGTCCCGCCCGGTGCCGCTCTGGCTGACGAGCGTGTTCGCGGTCCTGTTCGTGATCGGCTTCCTGACCTGGGCCGCCGCGGGCAAGACCATCCCGCTGCCCGGCCTGCTCGTCGGCGCGATCGGCCTCAGCGTCCCGCTGGTGTTCGGTGCCCTCGGCGGCGTCATCTCCGAGCGCGTCGGCGTCGTGAACATCGCGATCGAGGGCCAGTTCCTCGCCGGCGCGTTCACCTCCGCGCTCATCGCCTCGCTGACGGGCTCGGCGTGGGTCGGCCTGGTCGGTGCCCTCGTCGCCGGTGTGCTCGTGTCGTTCGTCCTCGCGGCGTTCAGCATCAAGTACCTCGTCGACCAGGTCATCGTGGGTGTCGTCATCAACGCGTTCATCTCCGGCTTGACCGGCTTCCTGTACTCGCAGGTGCTCTCCCCGGACGAGGAGCGGCTCAACGTCGGCGTGACCTTCCCGCGCTTCGAGATCCCGGTGCTCCACCAGATCCCGGTGATCGGTCCGGTCTTCTTCGAGCAGACCGTGATCGTCTACCTGGCGTACGTGGCCGTCGCGGTCGTCACCTTCGCGCTGTTCAAGACCCGCTGGGGCCTGCGCCTCCGCGCGGTCGGCGAGCACCCGGAGGCGGCGGACACCGTCGGCATCAACGTCACCGGCACGCGGTTCTGGAACGTCTCGCTCGCCGGTGCGATCGCGGGACTCGGCGGCGCGTACTTCACGCTCGACGCCGTCGGGCCGTTCACGAAGGACATGACCGACGGCGCCGGCTACATCGCGCTGGCGGCGGTCATCTTCGGTCGCTGGGACCCGGTGCGGGCCACGCTCGCGGCGCTGCTCTTCGGCTTCGCGTCCAACCTGCAGAACACGCTCGGGGCGATCAACTCGCCGGTGCCGAGCGAGTTCCTGCTGATGCTGCCGTACGTCGTCACGATCTTCGCGGTGGCCGGCCTGGTGGGCCAGTCGCGGGGACCGGCCGCCGCCGGCAAGCCCTACTTCAAGAGCTAGCCAGGAGGCCCGGCACATGTCCGACACGAACGCTGCGGGTGACCAGGGGGTCACCACCGACCCGACGACCGGCGAGCCCTCCTGGACCGACCCGGCCACGAGCCTCCCGTCCGATCCGGACGCCGCGATCGACGCGAGCGTCGACGTGGACTGGACCGCCCTGCGGGAGGCCGCGACGACCGCCATGGGGCGGGCGTACGCGCCGTACTCGTCGTTCCCGGTCGGCGCTGCGGCGTTGACCGACGACGGCCGGATCGTCTCCGGCTGCAACGTCGAGAACGCCTCGTACGGGGTGACGCTGTGCGCTGAGTGCTCACTCGTGTCGCAGCTGCACATGACCGGCGGCGGCAAGCTCGTCGCGTTCACCTGCGTGGACGGCGACGGGGCGACGCTGATGCCGTGCGGGCGCTGCCGCCAGCTGCTGTTCGAGCACTCGGCCGAGGGCATGCTGCTCGAGACGGTCTCCGGCATCCGCACCATCGACGAGGTGCTGCCCGACGCGTTCGGGCCGCGCACCCTCGTCACCTACCAGCAGGAGCACTGAGCATGGCCGTCGAGCCGTTCGACACCGTCGACCTCATCCGCACGAAGCGCTCCGGCGACACGCTGAGCACGGCCGAGATCGACTGGCTGGTCGACGCGTACACCCGCGGCTACGTCGAGGACCCGCAGATGGCGGCCTTCGCGATGGCGGTCTTCCTGAACGGGATGGACCGGCGCGAGGTCAAGGACCTGACGCTGGCGATGATCGCGTCGGGGGAGCGGATGTCGTTCGGCTCGCTCGGCAAGACCACCGTGGACAAGCACTCCACCGGCGGGGTCGGTGACAAGATCACGCTGCCGCTCGCACCCCTCGTCGCGTCGTTCGGCGTCGCCGTGCCGCAGCTGTCCGGGCGTGGGCTCGGTCACACCGGCGGCACGCTCGACAAGCTCGAGTCGATCCCGGGGTGGCAGGCCTCGATCTCGAACGACCGCATGATGTCGGTGCTGTCCGACGTCGGTGCGGTCATCTGCGCCGCGGGGTCCGGCCTGGCCCCGGCCGACAAGAAGCTCTACGCACTCCGTGACATCACGGGCACCGTCGAGTGCATCCCGCTCATCGCGTCGAGCATCATGTCGAAGAAGATCGCCGAGGGGACGGGTGCGCTCGTCCTCGACGTGAAGTTCGGGTCGGGGGCGTTCATGCCGTCGTACGAGGCCTCGCGGGAACTCGCGCAGACGATGGTCGACCTCGGCACCGACGCCGGTGTGGCGACCTCGGCGCTCCTGACCGACATGGAGGTCCCGCTCGGGCTGACCATCGGCAACGCGCTCGAGGTCCGTGAATCGATCGAGGTCCTCTCCGGGGGAGGACCTGCCGACGTGGTGTCGCTGACGATCGAACTGGCCTCGGAGATGCTCCGGCTCGCCGGGCTGCCGGACGCCGACCCGGCCGCGGCCCTGGCCGACGGCCGCGCGATGGACACCTGGCGCCGGATGATCGCCGCGCAGGGCGGCGACCCGGACGCGGCGCTGCCGGTCGCGCGTGAACAGCACGTCGTCACGGCGCCGGCATCCGGGGTGCTCGCCACCCAGGACGCGCTGCCGTTCGGCATCGCGGCCTGGAGGCTCGGTGCGGGTCGTGCGCGCGCGCAGGACCCGGTGCAGGCCGGGGCCGGCATCCAGCTGCACGCGAAGCCGGGCGACACCGTGACCGAGGGGCAACCGCTCTGGACGCTGCACACCGACGAGCCGTCCCGGTTCGAGCGGGCGCTGGAGTCGCTCGAGGGCGCGTGGTCGATCGGGTCGGCAGCCGAGCCGCGTGGGCCGATCGTGCGGGAGCGCATCCAGGGCTAGCCTGGACGCATGAGCGCCGACGACGCCCCCACGTACCGACTGCCCGACGCGGGTGCCGTGATCAACGACCTGCCGAAGGTCTCGTTGCACGACCACCTCGACGGCGGTCTCCGCCCCGCGACGATCATCGAGCTCGCTGCGGCCGCCGGTGTCACGTTGCCGACGACCGACGCCGATGAGCTGCGCCAGTGGTTCGCCGACCAGTCGGACTCCGGCTCGCTCGTCGAGTACCTGAAGACCTTCGACGTCACCGTCTCGGTGATGCAGACGGCCGAGCAGCTGCGTCGCGTGGCGGCGGAGTTCGTCGAGGACCTCATCGCCGACGGGGTCGTCTACGGCGAGGTCCGCTGGGCGCCCGAGCAGCACCTGCAGGGCGGGCTGAGCCTCGACGAGACGGTCGAAGCCGTGCAGGCCGGCATCGAGGAAGCGGTCGACGCCGCCGGCGGAGCGATCCGCGTCGGGCAGCTCGTCACCGCGATGCGCCACGCGGACCGGTCCCTCGAGATCGCGGAGCTGGCCGTCCGGCACCGCGACCACGGTGTCGTCGGCTTCGACATCGCCGGCGCCGAGGCGGGCTTCCCCGCGTCGAAGCACCGCGCGGCCTTCGACTTCCTGGCCTCCGAGCTGTTCCCCGTCACCGTGCACGCGGGGGAGGCCGACGGGCTCGCGTCGATCCGCTCGGCGCTCGTCGACGGTCGAGCACTCCGCCTCGGCCACGGCGTCCGGGTGTTCGAGGACGTCCAGCTGTCCGACGGCGGCGACGGCTCCACGCTCGCCAGCCTCGGCGAGATCGCGTCGTGGGTGCGCGACCGCGAGATCCCGCTCGAGCTCTCGCCGTCCTCGAACCTGCAGACCGGGGCCATCGCGGCGTGGGGCGACGACCTCGCCGACCACCCGTTCGACGTGCTGTACCAGCTCGGGTTCCGCGTCACGGTGAACACCGACAACCGCCTGATGAGCAACACGACGCTGACCAAGGAGCTCGCGCTCCTGGCCGGCACCTTCGGGTACGACCTCGAGGACCTCGCCGCGTTCCAGATCAACGCGGCACTCGGCTCGTTCCTGCCGCTCGAGGACCGCGAGGAGATCATCGCCCTCATCACCGCCGGGTACGCGGAGGCCTGATCGCGATGGGCCTGCCGCCGCTGTCCGACGACGCCGTCGTGCTCGGGGCGTCCGCGCCCTCGTGGCGTGACGCGCTCCGGCTGGCCGGCGGCGCCCTCGTGCGGTCCGGTGCCACGACGGACGCCTACACCGAGGCCATGGTCGCCATGGTCGAGGAGCACGGCCCGTACATCGTGATCTCCCCGGGCCTGGCCTTCGCCCACGCCCGGCCGGGGGACTCGGTCCTCCGCGACGGTCTGTCCGTGGTGACGCTCGCGCAGCCCGTGGCGTTCGGACACCCGCACAACGACCCCGTCGTCGTCGTCCTCGGGCTCGCCGTCGCGGGCGTGGGGACGCACCTCGAGTCGATCGGCGCGATCGCGAACCTGTTCAACGACGCCACGGTGACCGCTCGGTTGGCCGCGGCGACCACGCCGGACGAGGTCCGGGGCATCATGGGGGTCCCAGCGTGAAGATCGTGACCATCTGCGGCGCGGGGATCGGCTCGAGCGCCATCCTCAAGGTGAACGCCGAGAAGGCGCTGGCCACCCTCGGGCTGTCCGCCGAGGTGGTCGCCGCCGACGTGGCGTCCGTCCGCCAGGTCTCCGACGACGCCAACGTCATCCTCACGTCCCAGGAGTTCGTCGAGGCCATCGGGACGACCTACGCCGAGGTCATCGTCATCCGGAACCACTTCGACCAGAGCGAGATCACGGCGGCTGTGGAGAAGTCCCTGGGCGAGGCACCGGCCCCGTAGCATTGCTCCATGGCCAGCACGAACCCGCTCAACGACCCCTCCGTCGACCCGTTCGACGTCGCCCGTGACGCCGCGGCGGTGATCGCCGAGCAGTCCGGCATCGACCGTCACGACATCGCCCTGACGCTCGGGTCCGGGTGGGGGAAGGCCGCCGACCTCATCGGCGAGACCGTGTCGTCGATCGACGCCGCCGACGTCCCCGGCTTCAGCGCGTCCGCGGTCCCCGGGCACTCCGGCACCGTGCGGTCGATCCGGCTCGCCGACGGTCGGCACGCCTTGGTGATCGGCGCGCGGACCCACTACTACGAAGGCCACGGCGTCCGCCGGGTCGTGCACAGCGTCCGCACCGCCGCTGCGACCGGTGCCACGACGATGGTGCTCACGAACGGCGCCGGCGGCATCAAGGAGTCTTGGACCCCCGGCACGCCGGTGCTCATCAGCGACCACATCAACCTGACGGCGGACAGCCCGCTCGAGGGCGCCACGTTCATCGACCTGACCGACCTGTACTCCGCGCGGCTCCGGGCGGTCGCCAAGCAGATCGACCCGTCCCTCGACGAGGGCGTCTACACGCAGTTCCGCGGGCCGCACTACGAGACCCCGGCCGAGGTCCAGATGGCCAAGGCGATCGGCGGCCACATCGTCGGCATGTCCACCGCGCTCGAGGCCATCGCGGCTCGACAGGCCGGCATGGAGATCCTCGGGTTCTCCCTCATCACGAACCTGGCCGCCGGCATCCAGACGACGCCGCTGTCCCACGCCGAGGTGCTCGAGGCCGGCCGCGTCGCCGAGCCGGTGATCGCCGACCTGCTCGCCCGCGTGGTGGCAGCGCTGTGAACTCTTCCACGGGAGTGGGCCCCTCGCGCAGCGCCGACACGCTCGACGTCGCGCGGAGCTGGCTGGCGCAGGACCCTGACCCGGAGACCCACGACGAGCTCGACGCCGTCGTCACGGCCGCCGCGGACGGGGACGCCGCGGCGCTCGCGCAGCTCGACGAACGCTTCGACGGACGGCTGCAGTTCGGCACCGCCGGGCTGCGCGCCGAGCTCGGGTGGGGGCCGCTGCGGATGAACCGCGTGGTCGTCACGCAGGCGGCAGCGGGGCTCGCGCGGTTCCTCATCGACACCGGACGCCAGCGCAGCGTCGTGATCGGCTACGACGGCCGGGTCAACTCGGACGTCTTCGCCCGTGACTCGGCCGAGGTCATGCGCGGCCTCGGGCTCGACGTCACCCTGCTGCCCACCGCGCTGCCGACCCCCGTGCTGGCCTTCGCCGTCCGGCACCTCGACGTCGGCGCCGGCGTCATGGTCACCGCGAGCCACAACCCGCCGCGGGACAACGGCTACAAGGTCTACCTGGGCGGGGACGACGACGGGTCCCAGATCGTCCCGCCGGTGGACGCCGAGATCGCGAGCGCGATCGACGCCGTCGCAGCGGGCTCGATCACCGACCTGCCCCGCGCGACCGACCACACCGTCGCCGACAGCACCCTGGTCGACGCCTACGTGGCCGCCACGGCCGCGACCGTCGGCGCACCGGCACTCCCGGCGGCCGAGCAGCCCTCCGTCGTCTACACGGCCATGCACGGCGTCGGGTGGCAGACCGCGAAGGCCGTGTTCGCCGCTGCCGGGTTCGCCGAGGCCGCCGTCGTCCCCGAGCAGATCGAACCGGACGGCGCCTTCCCCACGGTGGCGTTCCCGAACCCGGAAGAGCCGGGCGCCATGGACCTGGCGATCGCCCGCGGTGTCGCCGTCGGCGCGGACCTCGTCATCGCGAACGACCCCGACGCCGACCGCCTGGCGCTGGCGATCCCGTCCGGTGACTCGTACCGCCGGCTCTCCGGCAACGAGGTCGGGTGGCTCCTCGGCTGGCGGGCTGCCGCACGGGCGGCCGAAGCCGGCCAGACCGGCACCCTGTCGGCTTCGATCGTGTCGTCGCCGGCCCTGGCCCGGGTCGCCGCCCGCTACGGCCTGCAGCACCGCGACACCCTGACCGGCTTCAAGTGGGTCTCCCGCGTGCCCGACCTGCTCTTCGGGTACGAAGAGGCGCTCGGTTACCTCGTCGACCCGCAGGTCGTGCGCGACAAGGACGGCATCTCGGCCGCGCTGTCGCTGCTCGACCTCGCAACGGAGCTCGCGGCGTCCGGGTCGACCATCGCCGACCAGCTCGACGCCTTCGCCGCCGAGTTCGGGGCGTTCGCGTCCGGGCAGGTCGCCACCCGCGTGGACGACCTGTCGCGCATCGGGGAGGTCATGGCGGCGCTGCGGTCCTCGCCGCCCACCACCCTCGGACCGCTCGACGTCCTCGCGACGACGGACTACGCGGCCGGCGTGCAGGGCTTCCCGCCGTCGGACATCCTGCGCTACGACCTCAGCGGCGACGCCCGGGTCATCGTCCGCCCGAGCGGGACCGAGCCCAAGGTGAAGGTCTACATCGACACCGTCGCAGCGACCTCGGCCGAGGCCCAGTCCCTCGTCGAAGCCCTCGCTGACGCGATCCGCCCCCGCGTCTCCTAGCGGAGCGCCCGCCCCGCCCCCGAGTCGCGCCCTGGTGCGAACGTCGCGCCCCGTCACCCCGGGGCGCGATGTCCGTGGCGGGGCGCGATCTCGCGAGTCTGTCCTCCAGACCGTGGAGCCACTCCTCCACACCGCGGGTCGCCGACCGGCCTTCCACCGACGATGCCGTGCAGCGGGGCGGCCATCGGTGCCGATGCCACGCTCGCCCCATGAGCATCGAGATCCTGTCGACCGGAGCGGGCGTCGACGCCGCGGCGGGGGCCAGCACCCGTCGGGCAGCCGCGCGCGGAGAACTCCTCCGGCTCAGACGCGGTGACTACGTCGAGACGACATCGTGGAACGGCGCGTCCCATCACGACCGTCACCGGGCCCTTGTCCACGCGCTGATGCGGTCGCAGCCGGACGACCTGATCGTGTCGCATGCATCCGCGGTGGCACTGCTCGGACTGCCGTGGATCGGGTCGTTCGGGAAGCGCCTGGTGGTGTCCGACCCCGCTCGGGACCGTGGGCAGGTCAAGGCGACGATGCAGCGCGTGGGAACGGCGAGCAGAGTGCCGGACACGGTCAGGATCGAGGGGATGGCGGTGACGTCCCCGGTGGTGACCGCCGTCGACGTCGCACTGCGCGAGCACCCGTGGCGCGCCATCGTCGTCCTCGATGCCGTGCTCCGTCGCGGAGTCAGCACCGAGGCGCTCCTGACCGAGCTGGAGCAGCGGGGCGCCGCCCGAGCGAGGGTCCGTGCACGCGACCTCATCGAACACGCTGATGCTGCGGCGGAGTCACCGGGTGAGAGCATCACGCGGTGGGGTGCCCACGTGCTCGGTGCTCCGGTGCCGGTGTTGCAGTACGGGTTCCCCAACGACTGGGGAGGCACCGAGCGGGTCGACCTGTTCTTCCCCGGATCGGGCACCGTCGTCGAGTTCGACGGTGTCGCGAAGTACACCGATCCGCGGTACAACGGAGGGCGCTCGTCGCAGGACGTCGTCGTGGCCGAGAAGCGCCGAGAGGACCGCCTTCGCGCACAGCCCGATGTCCGTGGCTTCGCCCGTGTGGGGTGGTCCGACGCGATGCCCGGCGGGCAGCTGCCACGCCGACTCGTCGAGGCCGGCGTCCCACTCAGCCGGAACTGGGGCTCAGCGTGGCGGGCCGCAGCAGTTCGCGCCCTCTGACGAACATCGCGCCCCGAGGCGTCGGGGCGCGATGTTCGTCAGGGGGCGCGATCGAGCGGTGCAGCGTCTGTTTCGGCGACGTCGCCGCCGGGCGAGAAGCCCTACGCGAGCTCGAGCAGGACGTGGCCGGACGAGATCGTCTGGCCGACGGGGGCGTCGAGCGCCGTGACGACGCCGTCCTTGTGGGCCTGCACGGGCTGTTCCATCTTCATGGCCTCGAGCACGACGAGCAGGTCGCCCTTCACCACGGTGTCACCCTCGGCGACCGCGAGCTTGACCACGGTGGCCTGCATCGGCGACGTCACGGACGACCCCGACGCGACGCGCCCGCCCTTCACACCCGAGGAGCGACGACGAGGGGGAGCGGAGGGACCCGCCGGACGACGACCAGCAGCGGCGGCGCCACCGACGATCGCGGGCATGGTGACCTCGATGCGCTTGCCCTGCACCTCGACCACGACGGTGTCGCGGTCACCGGGCGTCGGCAGTTCCTCGGGGGAGCCGCTCCACGGCGGGATGTCGTTGACGAAGTCGGTCTCGATCCACTGCGTGTAGATGCTGAACGGCTCGTCGTCGGGCGTCGCGAACGCGGGGTCCGACACGACCGCGCGGTGGAACGGCAGCACGGTCGGCAGCCCGGCGACCTCGAACTCGGCGAGGGCCCGACGTGCGCGCTCGAGCGCCTCGGCGCGGGTGGCACCGGTGACGATGAGCTTCGCGAGCATCGAGTCGAACGAGCCGGACACGACGTCGCCGGACACGACGCCGGAGTCGACACGGACACCGGGACCAGACGGTGCGGTGAACACGTGCACCGGACCGGGCGCGGGGAAGAAGTTGCGGCCGGGGTCCTCGCCGTTGATGCGGAACTCGAAGGAGTGCCCGCGCGGCGTCGGGTCGGCGTAGTCGAGCACGCCGCCCTCGGCGATGCGGAACTGCTCGCGCACCAGGTCGATGCCGGTGACCTCTTCGGACACGCAGTGCTCGACCTGCAGGCGGGTGTTGACCTCGAGGAACGACACCGTGCCGTCCGCCCCGATGAGGAACTCGCAGGTGCCGGCGCCGACGTAGCCGACCTCGCGAAGGATCGCCTTGGACGACTCGTAGAGCAGGGTCTGCTGCGCCTCGGTCAGGTACGGCGCAGGGGCTTCCTCGACGAGCTTCTGGTGCCGACGCTGCAGCGAGCAGTCACGCGTGGACACGACCACCACGTTGCCGTGCGCGTCGGCGAGGCACTGGGTCTCGACGTGCCGCGGCTTGTCGAGGTACTTCTCGACGAAGCACTCGCCACGCCCGAAGGCGGCGATCGCCTCGCGCGTGGCCGACTCGAAGAGCTCGGGGATCGAGGCACGGTCCCGCGCGACCTTGAGGCCACGACCGCCACCGCCGAACGCGGCCTTGATCGCGACGGGCAGCCCGACCTCGTCAGCGAACGCGACGACCTCGGAGACGTCCTGCACGGGCTCGATGGTGCCCGGGGCGAGCGGCGCACCGACCTTCTCGGCCACGTGGCGCGCGGAGACCTTGTCGCCGAGGCGCTCGATGGACTCGGGCGACGGCCCGATCCAGACCAGCCCGGCGTCGAGCACGGCGCGGGCGAAGTCGGCGTTCTCGGCGAGGAAGCCGTAGCCCGGGTGCACGGCGTCGGCGCCGGACCGTCGGGCGACGGACATGATCTTGTCGATGACCAGGTACGTGTCGGCGCTCGTGGTGCCGTTCAGTGCGTAGGCCTCGTCAGCGAGGCGGGCGTGGAGGGCGTCACGGTCCTGGTCGGCGTAGACGGCGACCGAGGCCTTGCCAGCATCGCGGGCCGCACGGATGATGCGGACGGCGATCTCGCCGCGGTTCGCGATGAGGACCTTGCTGATACGGGGCATGACACATCAGCGTATTCGCGGAGGCGCACACGGAATTGAGCGGCATCCACAACAAAGCGCCGGAAAAGCAGGTGGATGTCTACAGTGCCCAGAAGTCGTGCCAGGACACCCCGAAGCCCCGCAGCAGCATCGACCGGAGCACCGGGAGCGACAGTCCGACCACGGCTGACGGTGCTCCGTCGATCCGCGTGATGTACGCAGCAGCCCGGCCATCGATGGTGAACGCGCCGGCGACCTCGAGCGGCTCGCCCGTCGCCACGTACGCGTCGATCTCGTCCGCCGAGACGTCGTCGGCGAAGGTCAGCACCGCGCTGTCGACGGCGACCACGTGGTCGCCGTCCACGACGAGTGCCGACCCGCCAGGGGCGACGGGTCCCAGGGACGGGACGGTCCCAGGGGACACCAGCGCAGCCACGTCGCGGACTGGAGGCTCGGTGCGGGCCCGCCCCGATCCTCCCGGCCGTCTCGTGGTCCCGTCTCGACGCCGGTCCACGACGCAGTGACCGCTCCAGAGCGTGCCGCCGCCGGCGGCGAGCATCTGTCGCCAGCGTTCCCGGGCGACCTCCGGGTCGTGCGGCTTGCCGTACAGGCGCCCGTCGACCTCGAAGGCGGAGTCCCCACCGAAGACGAAGCCGTCCACCGGTGAGCCGGCGACTGACGCGTCGGCGACCGCGTCGGCCTTGGCGACGGCGAGGAGCGCGACGAGCTCCGGACCGGTGAGCTCGCGGCCGAGCGTGTCGCGGGCGGCAGCGGCGGCGGCGTCCTCGTCGACCCCGGGGGCGACGAGCACCGGCTCGATCCCGGACTGGGCGAGGAGTGCTCGGCGGGCGGGGGAGGTACTCGCGAGGTACAGACGCATGGGAACATCGAACCATGGGTGAATCGGTCGGAACACTGCTCGAACTGGACGTCACCGGGATCGCGCACGGCGGCATCTCGGTGGCACGGCACGAGGGGCGCGTGGTGTTCGTCTCGGACGCGATCCCGGGGGAGACCGTCGTCGCCCGGGTGACCGAGGACCGGAAGAAGTCGTTCTGGCGCGCGGACGCCGTCAGCGTCACGACGCCGAGCGAGCACCGCGTGGACCACGTCTGGCCGGAGGCCGGTCTCGACCGCGACCCCGCTGAGCGTCCCGGTGGTGCGGAGTTCGGGCACATCGCACTCGCCCACCAGCGCACCCTGAAGCACGACGTCCTCGTCGACTCCTTCTCGCGGTTCGCCCACGTCGACCTGACGGAGGTGCTCGGCCGGGACGTCGTCGTCGAGGCGGCACCCGGTGACGACGCCGCGAACGGCCTCGGCTGGCGCACCCGCGTCCGGCTGCACGTGGACGAGGACGGCACCGCCGGTCCGTTCGCCGCCCGGTCGCACACCGTCGTCCCGGTGGCGAGCCTGCCGCTCGCGACGGCCACCGTGCAGGAGAGCGCGCCGCTCGCCCGCCGGGCCATGCCGGGCGCGTCGGTCCTCGACGTCCTCGCGCCGAGCGGCTCCGAGGGAGCACGCCTGGTCGTCGACGAGCAGGCGCCCACCGCCGTCACCGAGGTCGTGGGGAACCGCACCTTCACCGTCGACGACACCGGCTTCTGGCAGGTGCACCGCGCTGCGGCGGCCGTCCTGACCGAGGCCGTGCAGGACCTCGTCGACCGCGACCGCCTCGACGCCGACGGCATCCACCTCGACCTCTACGGCGGTGTCGGCCTGCTCGCCGCGGCCGTCGGGGACCTCGTCGGTCCGAAGGCCCGCCTGACGAGCGTCGAGAGCGCCGGCCGGGCGACCGAGCACGCGCAGGAGAACCTCGCCGAGTGGATCGGCGCCCGTGCCGAGCCGGGGCGGGTCGACCGGTGGCTCGCCCGCACGGTGCAGACCGCGTCGCGCAGCGAGCTCGACCGCTACCGCGCCGGCACCGTCGTGCTCGACCCGCCGCGCTCCGGCGCCGGGCGCGAGGTCGCCGTGCAGATCGCCGCACTGCAGCCAGCGCAGGTCGTCTACGTCGCCTGCGACCCCGTGGCACTCGCCCGCGACGTCGCCACGTTCGCCGACCTCGGGTACCGTCTCGAGGCCCTCCGTGCCTTCGACCTGTTCCCCCACACGCACCACATGGAGGCCGTCGCGCGTCTGGTGCCGGTCGCCTGACGCACAGTGTGAGTGGCGACATCTGAAGCTGGGTCCGACCTGGGTATCCTGGTCCGTGTTGGCAACCCGGTTTCAGGGGCCGGGTGTCATCAGATGAGAGGGCATCGTGGCTGCAGACACCATCACCACAGCAGGAACGACCGACGTGAGCACGAGACCCGTGCGCGTCGCGATCGTGGACGACCACGAGTCCGTGCGGCTCGGGATCCAGGCAGCGTGCCAGAACGAGGGCTTCGAGGTCGTGCTCACCGCGGCCAGCGTGCCGGAGTACATCGCGAACCTCGACGCGCGTGAGGTCGACGTCGTCGTGCTCGACCTGTCGCTCGGCGACGGGTCCACGGTGACCGAGAACGTGAAGGGCGTGCAGGGGACCGGTTCGGCCGTCCTCGTGCACAGCATCGCCGACCGCGTCGCGAACGTCCGGGAAGCACTGGCGGCAGGGGCCGCCGGGGTCATCCCGAAGTCGTCCGCGACGAAGACCGTGATGGCCGCCGTCGCGACCGTCGCGCGCGGCGACGTGCTCAACAACCTCGAGTGGGCGAGCGCCATCGACGCCGACCGGGACTTCGCCAAGGCGCAGCTCGGCCGTCGTGAGCGCGAGATCCTGCACCTCTACGCATCCGGGCTGCCGCTCAAGCTCGCCGCGCAGCAGCTCGGCATCGGCTACTCGACGGCGCGCGAGTACCTCGACCGCATCCGTGTGAAGTACGTCGAGGTCGGCCGTCCGGCGCCGACGAAGGTCGACCTGCTCCGACGTGCCGTCGAGGACGGCATCCTGCCAGGGCTCGACTCGGGCGTCGAACCGGACGCCGACAACCGCTGACGGCCTCCGCGCCCATGACGAACGAGCTCGCGCCCTTCGGGGCCGACCCGGCGCGGAGCGTCCGGGCGACGGTGACGCAGGGCTCCGTCGAGCGGTCGTTCGCGATCCTCCTCGCCGTGTTCGCGATCGGCTTCGGTCTGGCCAACGCCTCGCAGGTCGCGAGGCAGTTGCCGTACCTCGACCCCGTGTGGGGTGTCGTGGTGCCGTCGGTGCTCGCCGCGGCGTTCTTCCTGGTCGGCGCCTCGGTCTTCGTCCAGCGTCTGGTCCAGCCGGCGCAGATCGCCACGGCGGTGCTGTTCCTCGTCGCGCTCGTCGCCTGGCCGTTCACGGTCGAGCACGCGATCCCAGCGGATCAGCACCCCTGGCCGTGGTGGCTGTGCAACATCGGCACGATCGCGGCCGCGATGGGCTTCGCCACGTGGCGCGCCACGGTCTACAACGCCGTCGTGCCGATCGTGTTCGTCGTCATCCGCCTGACCCCGGTCGGTGGTGGCGTCGGCGTCACCACGGCGGTGCTGGAGGGCGTGAACATCGGCATCCTCGGCGGCGCGGCCCTGGTGCTCATCGTGATGCTCCGCCGTGCGGCGGCGTCGGTCGACTCGGCGCAGGCGACCGCGGTCCGGCGGTACTCGCACGCGATCCGGGAGCACGCGACCGAGGTGGAGCGTGTGCAGGTCGACGCGATCGTGCACGACAGCGTCCTCACCACACTGCTCTCCGCCGCCCGTGCCGACACCCCGGACGCCAAGACGCTCTCCGCGCGGATGGCCAGGAACGCGCTCGACCACCTCGCTGCCGCGGCCACCGACGGACCCGGCGAGGTCCCCCCGGTCCCGCTGCCGGAGCTCCGGGCACGGATCACCGACGCCGTGGCGTCCCTGCCTGCTCCTGTGCGGGTCGACGGCGGTCCGCTCGGCCCCACGACCCTGCCGGCAGCTGCTGCCGACGCCATCGCCTCGGCCGCGCTGCAGGCCGCGGTGAACAGCGTGCAGCACGCCGGCGAGGGGGTCGCACGCTGGATCACGGTCGACGAGGTGGTGGGAGCGGTCGTCCAGGTCGAGGTCGCCGACGACGGCTCGGGCTTCGACGTCGACGCCATCCCGGCGGAGCGCCTCGGTGTCCGCCGCTCGATCGTCGAGCGCGTGGCCTCGGCCGGTGGCCTCGCCGAGATCCGGACGGCACCGGGCAGCGGGACACGCATCCTGCTCACGTGGCCGGCACCCGCGGCGGTGGACGCGTGAAGGTCTCGGTCCCCGCCTCCGTCGCGACCGGGCTCGCCGCGCTGTTCTCGCTCTACCACCTGCTGCTCGCCACGACGACGCTGTTCTGGGTCGCGAACGCCGGACCGATCATCGCCTGCATGGTGCTCTACGCGGCCGCCACGGGCGCGGCCCTGCTCGTGCGCGGGTCCGCGCTCCCGGTGTGGACGGCGTGCTTCGCCCTGGCGACGGCGATCGTGATGCCGCTCGTGGCAGCACCGGTCGTGGACCCCTCCCCGGGGGCGGACCACGTGAACGGCACCTGGTGGGTCGCCGCGATCGGCACGCTCATGGTCATCCTCGTCGTGCGGCAGCGCGCCCCCTTCGCCTGGGTCGGGGTGCTGGCACTCACCATCACGACCGTCTCGTGGGCCGGCATCGACGCGTTCGGCGGCCTCGGGGTGCTCGGCAGCGTCTCGTGGGTGGTCATCGCGACGGCGTTCACCGCCGCCATGAACCGCGCGATCCGGATCCAGCGGGACTTCATCCGCGCCGAGCAGGAGACCGTCGACTGGCAGGCCGCGCAGGACGCCCACGTGTTCGAGCGGCAGTTCCGACTGAGCCAGACCACGCGCATGGCCCGGCCGATGCTGCAGCGCATCATCGACTCCTGCGGCGGACTGACCGACGACGAGCGCACCGAGTGCCTGCACCTCGAACAGGCCATCCGCGACGAGATCCGCGGCCGTTCACTGCTCTCCGACGACGTGCGCGACGAGGTCATGCGGCTGCGCCGTCGCGGTGCCGTGGTGCAGCTCCACGACGACGGCGGGCTCGACGAGCTCGAGGTCGACGACCTCCGGCGCATCCACAGCGAGCTCGCTGACGCGCTGCGACAGGCACACGATGCCGACAACGTGATCGTGCGCACCGTCCCCGAGGGCGCGGACGCTGCCGTCACGGTGGTCGGGCTGCGGCTCGACCTCGCTGCGAGCGAGTCGGCGGCGCTCGGTGCGGGATCCGACGACGAGGACGACGACGACTCCGCCGTCGCCGTGTGGCTCGAGATCCCGCGGCACGAGACCGTCTGACACGAGACCGTCTGACGCGGCCGCCGGCCTGGAGGCTCGAGGCGGCTCCGTCTGGCGGGCGTCGGTTCGGTCTGCCGTTGCGTCGGGATCGAGACGCCCGGACCCGGAAACGGGGAACGGGCCGGTCGAGATACGACCGGCCCGTTCACGACCCGAGGCAGAGCGGCAACCCGAATGTCGCCCTGGCTCGCAGCGATCAGTGGCGTCGTACCCTAGTCGGCCACTGATCGGCGATGTTCTTCTGTGAAGGACACCGAACACTGATTACTATGCCCGCTGCCAAGCCCCGTGTCAGTCGTCATTATGGGGGACAATTCCTGCCGTTTCTGTCCACAACGGCGTTTCATGCCCCCCGGTCGAGGGGTGTCAGCACGGGGAAGTGCACGCTGCAACGCGGATACCGGCGGGTACCCCAGGGGTACAACCTCGGCCGTTGCTCTCCCCGGGGGACGGCCGCGGGTCAGCGGAGGGAGCGCGACCAGGCTCCCGGGCCGTGCGGCAACGGACCGCGGAGTCCGCGAGCAGCCGACTCCCATCCGACGCGCGGTGAGACCTCGACCCGCGCCGGACCGGCTGCTGCGGCCTGGTCGGCCTGGTGCTGCAGCACGGCGACGACGGCCGCCAGCTCCTCTGGCGACGGGGCACCCGCGACGACGCGGACGTCCGCGACGGGACCGGCGTCACCGGCCGCCGCGCCAGGCTGCGATCCCGTCACAGGGGGATGTTCCCGTGCTTCTTGGGCGGCAGCGTTGCGCGCTTGCCCCGCAGCGCCCGGAGCGCCTTGATCACGGAGACGCGGGTGGCGTGCGGCTGGATGATGCCGTCGAGCTCGCCGCGTTCGGCAGCCAGGTACGGCGACGCCACGTTGTACGTGTACTCGTTCGCCAGGCGGGAGCGCACGGCGGCGACGTCCTCGCCGGCGTCCTCGGCGCGCTTGATCTCGGACCGGTACAGGATGTTGACCGCGCCCTGACCACCCATCACGGCGATCTCGGCGGTCGGCCAGGCCAGGTTGATGTCCGCGCCGAGCTGCTTCGAGCCCATCACGATGTACGCCCCGCCGTAGGCCTTGCGCGTGATGACGGTGACCAGGGGGACGGTTGCCTCGGCGTACGCGTACAGGAGCTTGGCGCCGCGGCGGATGACCCCGGTCCACTCCTGGTCGGTGCCGGGCAGGTAGCCGGGCACGTCGACGAGGGTCAGGATCGGGATGCTGAACGCGTCGCAGAACCGGACGAAGCGCGCGGCCTTCTCACCGGCGTCGATGTTCAGCGTGCCGGCCATCGCCTGCGGCTGGTTCGCGATGATGCCGACCGTGCGGCCCTCGACCCGGCCGAACCCGATGAGGATGTTCGGCGCGAAGAGCGGCTGGACCTCGAGGAAGTCCCCGTCGTCGACGACGTGCTCGATGATCTGGGTGACGTCGTACGGCTGGTTCGTCGAGTCCGGGATCACGACGTCGAGCTCGCGGTCGGCGTCGGTGGTCTCGAGCTCGGGGGCGACGTCGTACGCGGGGGCGTCGGAGAGGTTGTTGTCCGGCAGGAACCCGATGAGCGACCTGGCGTAGTCGAGCGCGTCGGACTCGTCCTCGGCCAGGTAGTGCGCGACACCGGACACGGCGTTGTGCGTCTGGGCACCGCCGAGCTCCTCGAAGCCGACGTCCTCGCCCGTGACGGTCTTGATGACGTCGGGGCCGGTGACGAACATGTGGCTGGTCTTGTCGACCATGATCACGAAGTCGGTCAGGGCGGGGGAGTACACCGCACCGCCGGCCGCCGGACCCATCACGATCGAGATCTGCGGGATGACCCCGGACGCCGCCGTGTTGAGGCGGAAGATCTCGCCGTACTTGCCGAGCGCGACCACGCCCTCTTGGATCCGGGCACCGCCGGAGTCGAGGATGCCGATGATCGGCACGCCCGTCTTCATGGCGTGCTCCATCACCTTGATGATCTTCTCGCCGGCGACCTCGCCGAGCGAGCCACCGAAGACGGTGAAGTCCTGCGCGTACACGGCGACCTGCCGCCCGTGGATCGTGCCGAAGCCGGTGACGACCGCGTCGCCGTAGGGCCGCTTGGCCTCCATCCCGAAGGCGTGGGTGCGGTGCCGGACGAACTCGTCGAGCTCGACGAAGGAGTTCTCGTCGAGGAGCTGCTCGATCCGTTCGCGCGCCGTCGTCTTGCCCTTGGCGTGCTGCTTCGCGATGGCGGCTTCGCCGGCTGCGGTCACGGCTTCGTGGTACCGCACGCGGAGGTCGGCGAGCCGGCCGGCCGTCGTGGAGAGATCGGGGGTGTCACCTTGAGTCACCCGCTCACCCTACCGGCGTGCCGAGACCGGGCCGTTGGAGGACCCGCACGGTTCCTGCCCGTACATTTGCACGCATGTCCACACCCGAGCTCTCGCGTTCCCGTGCCGCCGTCGAGTCCTCGGGAGCGGTCCTCGACGTCCGGGAGTCCACCGGCTCGACGAACGCCGACCTGCTCCAGGCGGCGTCCGGCCTGCCGGACGGCAGCGTCGTCGCGACGCTCGACCAGACGGCTGGCCGCGGGCGTCTCGACCGTTCGTGGACGGCCCCGACCGGGCAGACCCTCGCCGCCAGCGTCCTGGTCCGCGCCGACCTCACCGACCGCGACCGCGGCTGGCTGCCGCTGGTGGCGGGCGCGGCGATGCGCGACGCGGTGCGCGCGGCCCTGGAGCCGGCACCCGACGACCGGGCCGACGGGGCGGACGCGAGCCGAGCCTCCCGTCCGGCCGACACGGAAGCGCGTGGGACGGAACGGGTGCTCGTGAAGTGGCCCAACGACGTCCTGGTCGACGGCCGCAAGGTCTGCGGCATCCTCTGCCAGGTCGCGGGGGACGGCGCGGTCGTCGTCGGGGCCGGCGTGAACCTGACCATCCCGGCCGACGCGTTGCCGACGCCGAACGCGACCTCGCTCGTCGCCGCGGGCGCGACCGGTGACGCGGCCGGCTTGGCAGACGCGGTCCTGTCCGTCTTCGTCACGGGCGTCCGGGAGGCCGTGGTCGCCCTGGCCACGGGCGGTGCGGACGCCGACGCGGTCCGGTCCCACGTCCGTGCCGTCTGCGGCACCATCGGCGCGCGGGTCCGGCTGGAGCTGCCGGACGGCGGCGTCGTCGAGGCGGACGCGACCGGCATCGACGACGACGGCCGCATCACGATCCGGGATCGAGACGGTGTCAGCAGGGGCGTCGCCGTCGGGGACGTCACCCACCTGCGGTATGCATGACGCCATGACCGCCGAGCCCCCGCCAGAACGCGTCGTCGCGCGGCTGCGGCCGCACGCGCGCAGCCTGGTGCGTCCCGCGGTCTTCGTCGTGCTCGTCGCGGCGGCCGGCGGCTTCGGGTTCGGGGTGTTCCGGGCGCAGTTCGCGTGGGTGAACGCCGTGATCGCGGTGCTCGTCGTCGCGCTGGTGCTGTTCGGCGGCATCGTGCCGCTCGTCCGGTGGATGACGCGGCGGTACGTCGTGACGACCAGGCGACTCGTCGTCGTGCACGGTCTCGGCACCAGGACGCGGCGGGAGCTGCTGCACTCGCGCGGGTACGACGTGACCGTGCGTCGCCGCGGCCTGCAGGGGCTGTTCCGCTCCGGCGACGTGCTCGTGTTCCCCGGGGACGACCCGGCCGTGGTGCTCGCCGACGTGCCCCACGCCGACCTGGTCGTCGCCGTGCTGCACGACATGGTGGAGGCCCACGAAGCCCGGCGACGCCACCGCGAGCCGGACTGGGACGAGATCGTCGGCGGACCCGACCGGCCGTCGTGGGGCGACGTGCACCGTCGGTAGTTCCGGTACCGTGGTGATGTGCGCATATCAGTCATCGGCTGCGGTTACCTCGGTGCCGTGCACGCCGCTTCCATGGCCAAGCTCGGACACGAGGTCGTCGCGGTCGACGTCGACCCGGTGAAGATCGAGCGGCTCGCCGCCGGCGACGCCCCGTTCTTCGAACCCGGACTCCCCGAGATCCTCTCCGAGGCGATCGCGTCCGGACGGATCCGCTTCACCACGGACATGTCCGAGGTGGCGGGGGCCCGCGTGCACTTCGTCGCCGTCGGCACCCCGCAGGGACCGACCGGCGCCGCGGACCTGACCTACGTCGACGCCGCCGTGGCCGCGCTGACACAGTACGTCGCCCCGGACGAGTTCGTCGTCGGCAAGTCCACCGTCCCGGTGGGCACCGCCGCCCGCCTGGCAGCGTCGCTGTCCGAGGCCGTGCCCGGCGCGACGCTCGTCTGGAACCCCGAGTTCCTCCGCGAGGGCTTCGCCGTGCAGGACACCATCTCGCCGGACCGTCTGGTCTACGGCGTGCCGTCGGGTGCCGCGGGTGAGTCCGCCGTCGCCGCCCTCGACGAGGTCTACGCCACGACCCTCGCCGAGGGCACCCCGCGCCTGGTGGTCGACCTGGCCACCGCCGAGCTCGTCAAGGTCAGCGCGAACGCGTTCCTGGCGACGAAGATCTCCTTCATCAACGCGATGGCCGAGATCGCCGAGGTCGTCGGCGCCGATGTCACGGCGCTCGCCGACGCCATCGGCCACGACGCCCGCATCGGCCGCAAGTTCCTCAACGCCGGCCTCGGGTTCGGCGGGGGCTGCCTGCCGAAGGACATCCGCGCGTTCCAGGCCCGGGCGACCGAGCTCGGCGTGGGGGAGTCCCTGGCCTTCCTGGCGGACGTCGACGCCATCAACCTGCGTCGTCGCGCGCACGTCGTCACCCTCGCCGAGGAGCTGCTCGACGGCGACGTCACCGGCAAGCGCGTGGCCGTCCTCGGACTCGCCTTCAAGCCGAACTCGGACGACGTCCGCGACTCCCCGGCGCTCGACATCACCGCCCGGCTGCACGAGCTCGGCGCCCTCGTCTCGGCGTACGACCCCGAGGCCAACGGCACCGCCGCCCGCATCCACCCCGAGGTGCACTACGTCGACAGCGCGGACGAGGCCCTCCGCGGTGCCGACCTGGTGCTCGTGCTGACCGAGTGGAACGCGTTCCGCCAGCTCGACCCGGTCGCGGTCGCCGGCCTCGTGCAGAACCCGGTCGTGATCGACGGCCGGAACTGCCTGGACCGCGACGCCTGGACGGCCGCGGGCTTCACCGTGCGCGGGATGGGCCGCTAGCCGCGCACCCGTTCAGGACTCCGGTCTGGTCCGCGCCCGGAGTCCTGGACAGCCTCCCGGTCGGGGCGGTACACCCACACCCGGTACAGCCAGAACCGGAACGCGGTGCCGAGCACCAGGCCGATGACGTTGCCGGAGACGGTGTCAGCGAACGCGGAGGTGAACCCGAGCAGGTAGTGGGACACGCCGAGGCAGCCGAGTGCGATCCCGAGGCCGCCGAGGGACACCACGACGAATTCGGCACCCTCCTTCGCCGTGGCCGACCGCCGCTGGTCGCGGAAGGTCCAGTGCCGGTTGCCCAGCCAGTTGACCAGGATCGCGACGGCCGTCGAGACCACCTTGGCGATGATCGGTCCGGCGGCGACGTCCTCGGGGCGCAGCACCGTGGCACGCAGCACGTTGAAGAGCACGGTGTCGACGACGAAGCCGACCGCGCCGACGACGCCGAAGCGGGCCAGCTGTGCGATGAGTCGCCGCACGTGTCCTCCTGGGTCCGTAGAGTTGACGCTGGCCGACCGGCGTGGTCGGCAGGGATCGCCGCGGCGACCTCGAGAACTGTAGACGGGCGCTCCTCCGGTGAGCCGGAGCAGTGCGGAAGGAACGTTCAGGATGACCTTGCGTGTCGGCGTGATCGGTGGCGGACAGCTGGCCAGGATGATGGTGCCGGCGTCGGTCGAGCTCGGGATCGACATCCGGGTGCTCGCCGAGGGACCGGGGATGTCCGCGGCGATCGCGGCCACGGCCGAGGGCGACTACCACGACGTCGACACGGTCCTGGCGTTCGCACAGGACGTCGACGTCGTGACGTTCGACCACGAGCACGTGCCGCAGGACGTCCTCCGTGCCCTCGTCGAGGCCGGGGTCGCGGTGCGTCCGGGTCCTGCGCCCCTCGCGGTCGCGCAGGACAAGATCACCATGCGGACCCGGCTCACCGAACTCGGGCTGCCGGTGCCGGACTGGGCGTCCGTGCACGACCCCGCCGAGCTCCGCGCCTTCATCGCGGACCACGGTGGTCGCGCGGTCGTGAAGACGCCCCGCGGCGGGTACGACGGCAAGGGCGTACGGGTCGTCTCCGACCCCGCCGAGGTCGAGGACTGGTTCACCGCCGTCGCCGAGTCCGCCAGCGAGCAGGCGCTCCTCGCCGAGGAGCTCGTCACCTTCACCCGCGAGCTCGCGCAGTCGGTGGCACGTCGACCGTCGGGCGAGATCGTCGCGTGGCCGCTCGTCGAGACCGTGCAGCGTGACGGCGTCTGCGCCGAGGTCATCGCACCCGCGCCCGACAGCGCCGGCCGGATCGCCGACCTGGCGGAGTCGATCGCGGTGCGGGTCGCAGAGGAGTTCGGTGTGACGGGCGTCCTCGCGGTGGAGCTGTTCCAGACCGACGACGAGCGGATCCTCATCAACGAGCTCGCGATGCGGCCGCACAACACCGGCCACTGGTCCATCGACGGTGCGACGACGAGCCAGTTCGAGCAGCACCTCCGGGCCGTGCTCGACCTGCCGCTCGGTGCGACGGGCATGAACGCCCCGATCGCGGTGATGGTGAACGTGCTCGGTGGCCCCGCCGACGGCGACCTCGCCGCGCGGTACCCGGCGGCGCTCGCGGCCTTCCCCGAGGCCAAGTACCACTTCTACGGCAAGGCACCGCGCCCCGGTCGGAAGATCGGCCATGTCACGGTGACCGGCGAGGACGTCGACGACGTCGTGTACCGCGCCCGTTCGGCAGCGTCGCACTTCGACGACTGAGCGCCCGGCTCCGGTGACGCGCCGCCGCTGACACCCCGTCGGGTGGCACCCGGACTGGCGGCTGGTTGCAGGATGCACCGCGTGGTGCCATGGAGGGTCAGCACCGGACCAGCCGAGGGGGCCACGCATGCGCACGACCACGTTCATGGCTGCCGCGATGGCGCTCGCCGCCGTCGTCGGCGGCGTGCTCCCGACAGCGACTGCGACAGCGGCGACGGCGTCGGAGGTCCGCGCCCGGTCGTCCGCGCAGCTGTTCGGCGCCGGCCAGTACGTCTCGCCCACGAGCGAGGCCGCGAAGAGCGCCGCAGCGCTCCGGACGAGCGACCCGGCGGGCGCGGCCGCAGCCGCCGCCATCGCGCGGTGGCCCGTCGCGACCTGGCTCGGCGAGTGGACGACGGGCTCCACCCTGACGAAGACGATCACGGCCGCGACCGACGGGGCCGCCGCGACCGGGACGACGGCGGTGCTCGTCACCTACGCGATCCCGGACCGGGACTGCGGCGGCTACTCCGCCGGCGGGTTCGACGAGGCGTCCTACGACGCCTGGGTCGACCAGATCGTGCGCCTGGTGGCTGGCAAGCGCGTGGCGGTCGTCGTCGAGCCGGACTCGCTCGCGATGCTCGGCGACCCGCGGTGCACCGCCGCGCTCGGGCAGCAGCGGTCGCGCATCCTCGCCCGTGAGGTCGCGGCCTTCACCGCGGCCGGGGTGCCCGCCTACCTCGACGCCGGCAACTCGAACTGGGTGCAGCCGGCGACCATGGCGGCCCGCCTGGACGCCGCTGGTGTCCGCTCGGCTCGTGGCTTCTTCACGAACGTCGCGAACTACTACCCGACCGCACGCGAACAGGCGTACGCGGAACGGGTCTCGGCCCTGACCGGCGGCTCCCACTACGTCATCGACACCTCGCGGAACGGCACCGGCTGGCGGGGCACGTGGTGCAACGCCCCGGGTGCCGGCCTCGGCACGTCGCCGCGCGTCGTCACCGACGGCACCGGACTCGACGCACTGCTCTGGGTGAAGACCCCCGGTGCGAGCGACGGCACGTGCAACGGCGGTCCCGCCGCGGGGAAGTGGTACTCGGCGTACGCGCAGGCGCTCGTCGCGAACGGTGTCCTCGGCACGGCGACCCCCACGACGGCCCCGGTCGGACGCATCGACCAGGTCGTGCCCGGATCGACCCGCCGGGTGACGATCCGCGGCTGGGCCTTCGACCGCGACGCCCCGACGACGCCCGTCACCGTCTCGGTCACGGTCGGGAGGTCGACGGTCGGACGGTTCGCCGCGGCGGCTGCCCGGTCCGACGTCGCCCGTGCCCACGGGGTGGGGCCCGCCCACGGGTACGCCAGGACCATCGCCGTCCCGACCGGCAAGCGCACGCTGTGCGTCACCGCGACCGGCCTCGGCGCCGGTGGCGACACCGCGCTCGGGTGCCGCACCGTGACCGTCCGCTGACCGCCGGGCAGCCGTCGCACTGCCGATAGGCTCGGCGTCGTGACCGACCAGAACGCACCCGCCCCGCTCGTCTCGATCATCATGGGGTCCGACTCGGACTGGCCCACCATGCGCGCCGCAGCGGACATCCTCACCGAGCTCGGCATCCCGTTCGAGGCCGACGTCGTGTCGGCCCACCGCACCCCCGACAAGATGATGCGCTTCGGCCGGTCGGCCGCGGGGCGCGGCGTGCGCGTCGTGATCGCCGGCGCCGGCGGCGCCGCGCACCTGCCCGGCATGGTCGCCTCGGTGACGACCCTGCCGGTGATCGGGGTCCCCGTGCAGCTCGCGCGCCTGGACGGCCTGGACTCCCTGCTGTCCATCGTGCAGATGCCCGCCGGCATCCCGGTGGCCACGATGGCGATCAACGGTGCCGCGAACGCCGGTCTCTTCGCCGCTCGCATCATCGGCTCGTCCGAGCCCGCGGTGGCCGCTCGCCTCACCGAGTACGCGGCTGGCCTGGAGCAGGTCGTGGAGGGCAAGGCGCAGGCACTCCGCGACGCGCTCTGAGCGCGGCGGGTCCGGTCCGGTGTGCCGACGGCGACCCGGTCAGGAGGCCGTGGCCGCGCCCGTCACGCCGTTGACCGTCACCGTGCGGGCTGCGCCGGACACGGTCACCGATGCCGTCCAGGTCGGAGCGGCTCGGGTCCCGCCGAGCTGCAGGGACGCGAGCGTCCCGGACACCGCGGAGGTCGCGGCCTTCGCCGCGGCCGCGGCGTCGACCTTGAGTCCCGCGGCACGCGCTGCGTTCGCGGACTTCGTGGCGGCGTCGGAGTCCTTCGGGAACGGCCCCGACGTCACGCGCCCCAGGGTCGCCGACACGACGGACTGCGTGAGTGACCCGTCCGGACCGGCCACGACCACGGTCCAGCTGTCACCGGAGCCGGCGAGGGACACCACGGTCCCGCCCCCGGCCGCGGCGACGCCCTGCTTGGTGACGGTGCCGTAGTCCACCGTGTCCGGGGCGTCGGCCCCGCTGCCGTTGCCGGTGCCCTGCCCGCTGCCATCGTCGTCGTCGGATCCGGACGGGTCGTCCGAGGGCACCGGTGCCGGCGCGGGAGCGGTGGTCGTGCTCGCGCTCGGCGATGTCGTCGTCGTCGGCGTGCGCGTCGGGGTCGGGGTGGGTGACGCGGTCCGCGTGGCCGTCGCGCTGCGGGTGGGCTCGGGGGTGTCGGAGCCGGAGCACGCGGTGAGGAGCGCGGTCGTGCCGATCGCGATCACGATCGAGGCCGTGAGGACCGTGGACGGGTGACGACGGGTCATGTCCCCGATCCTGACAGTCACCGCGGTGGGCTCGTGGCAGGACACGGCGCGGTGGACCGATCGATGCCGACCCGTGACCGGCGGTGCCGCCAGCGACTCAGCGGCTCAGAGGTCCGCGTGCAGCTGCCAGGTCTCGAGGGCGGAGTCGCGCCAGTCGAACATCCGGGCCCGGTCCGGTCCGGCGATCGCGAGCTGTCCGGCGAGGTGGGCGTCGTTGACGACCTGGTAGACGGCCTGGGCCAGGCGTTCCGGGTAGCCCTCGCGCGGGTTCCTGGCCACGCAGACCCCGGCGTCGGAGGCGACTTCGCGGACGGCGTCGTCGTCGGAGTGGATGACCGGGGTGCCGAAGCTCATGGCCTCGATCACGGGCAGCCCGAAGCCCTCGGCGAGGCTCGGGAAGACGAAGACCGTCGCACGGTCGTACGCGACGGCGAGGTCGGCGTCGTCGATGCGTCCGAGGACTTTGACCCGCCCAGGAGCCAGGCCGGCGCGCTCGACGGCGCTGTCAACGTCGACGTCGCCCCAGCCGTCCGGACCGGCGATGACGAGGGGGACGTCCGTCGGCGCCGCGGGGTGCGCCATCGCCTCGATCAACGAGGTGAGGCCCTTCCGTGGCTCGAGCGTGCCGACTGCCAGGACGTACCGCTCCGGCAGGCCGAGCCGCTCGGCGCGCAGGTCGGCGTCGACCGGCACCCGCAGGCGTCCGCTCGGCGCGCCGCCGATGACCCGCAGGCGGTCGTCGAACCGCCGGATCTCGTTGAGCTGCGCGGCCACGGCGTGCGTCGGGACGACCACGGCGTCGGCGTACCGGAAGGCACGCTTCACCATGGCCTTGTGGAAGTGCACGCCGCGCGGGGTGAGCGTCTCCGGGTGGGTCCACGGCACCGTGTCGTGCACCGTGACGACGGTCTGCCGCCCGGGCTCCTGGAAGCGGTTGTGCCCGACGAGCGGCGCGAGGACGCTCGGCGCGTGGACCATGCCGTGCGACGCGCCGCGCGCCATGCCGACCTGCCACGCGAGCGAGAGCTCACGGCGGGGGAGCGCCAGTCGGTCGAGGCCGGCGAGTCCTGGCAGCAGGGTGCGGAGGTGCTGGACGTCCTGCTGCGTCACGGCGGAGACGACCGCCTCGACGTCGCACCCGGCCGGAGCGGTGGCGATCAGCTGCCGCGTCAGTTCCTCCGCGTAGCGCCCGATGCCGCCGGGGACCGGGGCGACCACCTGGTCGACGATCACGCGGAGAGTGGTCATCTGGCGGAGCTCCTCGGGTGGTTCGGCCGGGTGCCCGGCGGGTGGATCGACAGCCGACAGTATCAGTGGTCGTCGGGGAGACCCGTTGTGCCGGCCGTCGTGGCGCGGGCCGCGAGGACACGGCGGTGGCGGACCGCGAGTGCCGAACCGAGGCCGGCGAGGACGACGTCCCCGATGGTCATGAACACGCGGCTGACGACCGCGAGCGCGAGCGCGGCGCCGCCGGACGGGGACGCGACGCCGGCGAGGAGCAGGACCAGGACGCCTTCGCGCGGGCCGAGGCCGGCCGGCGCGATGACGACCAGGAACCCCACGAGCCAGGCGACGGCGTAGGCGCCCGTGGCCACGGCGGGGACCGACGAGGAGTCGGCGCCGAACGCGTGCAGCACGACGGTGGCCTGCACGCCGTACGCCAGCCACATCACGACCGACCAGACCATCGACATGACGGTCCCGTTCCAGGTGAGGGTGATCTCCTCGGACGGCCGACGCAGCACGCGGAACGCCAGCGCGATGAGGCGTCCGAGCACGGGGGGCGTCAGCGCCACCAGGCCGATCACCACGACGATCACGAGCCACCAGTAGTGGGCGAGTCCGTCGGACGCCGAGAAGAGCAGGGCGACGATGCCGACCAGCGCCGCGGTCACCATGCTCACGAGCATGGACGCGAGCGAGGCCACCGCGCTGCCCGAGCGGGCGAGTCCGTGCGCACGCCCGAGCTCGGCCTGCGCCGCGATCGACCAGACGCCACCGGGGATGTACTTGCCGAGCTGGCCGACGAAGAAGATCGACGAGGCAGCGGCCAACCGGACGCGGAACCCGGTGGCGGCCATCATCGCCCGCCAGGAGAGCATGTTCGCGAACAGGGCGCCGAGGGTCGCGACGAGCCCGACCGAGACCGTCGTCACGTCGAGCCGGGCGAAGTCGGCGACGATGTCGTCCCACTGCTTGGCGATGCCCCACACCAGGAGCCCGATCGCGACGACCGCCGCGACCCACTTCACGGTGGTCACCAGGCGCGCTCGACGGGCCCGCCTGGTGTCGGGGATCGTCGGGTCTGCAGCGGGGGCGTCGGGTTCCGGGGAAGCCGCCGCGGACCCCGTAGGCTGTCGTGCGTCCATCGACCGACAACTCTAAGCGAGTGCGCTGCATGCAACCCGACTCCGTCGTCCGACCGACCCTGCTCGTGGCCGCCTCGACGTTCCCGGCCGAACCCGGGGACGGCACGCCGGGGTTCGTCCTGGACCTCGCACTGGCACTCGCGGACGAGTACCGCGTCGTGGTGGTCGCACCGATGACCCGGGGCGCCAGGAAGCACCAGCGCATCGGGGACGTCGAGGTCCGTCGCTACGGCTACTTCCCGTCGCGGTGGCAAGACCTCGCCGACGGGGCGATCGTCGACAACCTGCGGGCGAAGCGGTCGCGCTGGCTCCAGGTCCCGTTCTTCTTCACGTCGATGGCGGCGGCCCTGCGCCGTGAGCAGCGGCGGTCCCGCCCCGACGTCGCACTGCTGCACTGGATCATCCCGCAGGGTGCCGTCGGTCGCCTCGTGCTCGGCGACCTGCCGCGCGTGGTGACCACGCTGGGTGGTGACCTGTACGCCCTGCGCCACCCGGTCCTCCAGGCCGTGAAGCGTGCCGTGGTGCGCTCCGCGTCCTCCGTGACCTGCATGAGCACGGACATGGCGCGCGAACTCGCGCTGCTCGGGGCGCGACCGGACCAGGTGCACGTGGTGCCGATGGGCGTCGACCTCGACCCGATCTCCCGCGCCGTCGCCGCCGAGACCCGTGTCGCCGGCCGGGTGCTCTTCGTCGGGCGCCTCGTCGAGAAGAAGGGCGCCGTCGTCCTGCTCGACGCGCTCGAGCGGACGGACCACGCCCCGTCGGAGGTCGTGGTCGTCGGTGACGGACCGCTCCGCGCCGACCTCGAGCGCCGCGCGGGCGACGGTGTCGTCTTCCTCGGCGCCCGCGGGAAAGAGGCGCTGGCCGCCGAGTACGCCAGGGCCTCGATCGCGCTCTACCCGTCCGTGCCCGCCGCGAACGGCGACCGGGACGGCCTGCCCGTCGCGCTGCTGGAGGCCATGAGCGCCGGGTGCGCCGTGATCGCGAGTGCGGTCCCCGGGATCGTGGACGTCGTCGAGCACGAGGTGAACGGGCTGCTCGTGCCGCCGGGGGACGCCAGCGCCCTCGCGTCGGCCCTCGACCGGCTGCTGGCCGACCCGGAGCTCGCGGAGCGGCTGGGCCAGGCGGCCGCCAGGACCGCCGCCGCACACACCGTCGACTCGGTGGCCGACCGCTACCGGGTGCTGCTGTCCGAGGCCCGTCGGTCCTGAGCGGCCGCGCGTCGGGCCCGCCCGGCGACTTGGGCGTCGCGGACGACGCCGGAGTCCAGGAACGCACCGATGACGCACCCGACCAGGGCGACCACCGACACCGCGAACGTCAGCCGGACGACGCTCGCGGCGTGCGGGACGATCCCGGTGACCGAGAGGTCGACCAGGGACAGGTAGGGCTGCATCGCCAGGGCGATCCAGAGCAGGACGAGCACGCCGGAGGCCCGGCGCCAGCCGGTCAGCCCGGCCGCCATGGCGAGCACGATGACCGGCAGGACCGTCATGCCGTACCGGGTGTTCGCGCCGCCGCCGCCGGAGACGTAGTCGAGTTCCGTGTACACGAGCAGTGCCGTGACGACGACGGACATCGCGACGATCAACAGCGTTGACAGGCGGTCGCGGCGGGCGTCGCGGATGGTCGCCCGTTCGACCGACCGCGGCGTGCCCGCCGCTGCGGTCCGCGTGCGGCGGAACACCAGGGCCGAGACGCCCACGAGCACGGCGAGCAGCAGCGGCACGAGCAGCAGGAGCCAGGTCGACCAGGACAGCGGGTCGACGACACCGCGGTAGACGCCGAAGATGCCGCGCCAGAAGAACGGGTCGTGGGCGACGACGGGGACCGGGCGCTCGACCCGCCCGAAGCTCTGCAGGCCCCAGTCGGCGTGCCGACCGCTGTAGTTGCCGGACAGCTGCTTGTTGCGGACGTAGAACCACCCCGAGGCGGCGACGGCGGCCACGACCGGCAGGACCGCGGCGACGACCCGGGCGAGCACACCGTGCAGTCGCCACAGCCGCACGTCACGGGCGAGCAGGAGCGCGACCACCAAGGCGACGAGCCACAGACCGAAGGACAGCCGGGTGGACATGCCGGCAGCCGCCACCAGGACGGCCGCGACGAGCAGCTTGGGTCCGACGCCGGAGCGCAGGGCGGCCCCGGCGATCGCGAACGCCAGCACGATCAGCGGGTAGTAGAGGGCGTCGTTGTAGATCGAGGAGCCCTGCTGGATGACGATGCCGCAGAGCGCCGTCAGGACCGCGACGGCACCGGGCAGCCGGCGGTTGCCCGGGAAGGCGCGCCAGGCGCCCCAGGCGGCAGCGGGCACCGAGCAGGCGATGAGCAGGGCGCTGGCGAACCGACCCGCCATGACGGCGACGAGCGCGTGGCCGCTGTCCCACAGCGGTCCGAGCACCGGGGCGAGCAGCACGTAGTAGAGCGGCGGGTGCTGGGAGACCCACTGGACGGGCACGACCACGCCGAACGGCGCCTTGTAGGTGAGCCCGTTCTCGAACACCGGCAGGTGGCCGTGCCAGACCGTGATGACGTAGTCGAGGTGCGCCGGCTCGTCCCCGCTCCCCAGCGGCGGGTAGGTGAACGCGCGCGCGACCGAGGCCGCAACCAGGAAGACCACGGCGCTCCACACCGTGAGACCGGCCCACGGGTGTGCGGCCGTCCAGGCCGTCAGACGGGCCGTGCGGGAGGTGGTTCGGGTCATGCTGGTCGTGTCCCCTGCGGAAGGTGTGGTCGGCGCGCGGTGGCCCGCGTCGGTGGCATGTGGCGGTGACGGGGTGCGCGCGGGTGGCGGTGGCGGTGGCGGTGTGCGTGTCGGTGGCGCTGGCGGTGTGCGCGTCAGCGTGTGGACCGGACGGCGTCGACCGTCCGGCGGACGCCCTCGTCGAAGGGCATGAGGGCACGGTCGTCGAGCTCCGGCAGCACCGTGGAGCGGAACCGGAGGTCGAGTCCCTGCAGCCCCGCGGAGGCGTTCTCGCCGGTCCGGATGTCGAGTTCCTCGGCGAAGGCGTCCTGGACCGCTGCGACGACCTGGTCGATGGTCCGTCCCTGCTGCGAGGCGAAGATCTTGGTCAGGACGGCACCGGCCGGGTGCTCGGCCAGTCGGTCGAGCCCCGCGGACACCATCGCGCCGGCGTCGTCGATGTAGAGGTAGTCGCGCGTGGTCGAGAAGGGCACGTAGATCTCGGACGGACGGCCCTGCACGTGCGCGGCCGCGAGCTGCGACACGAGCCCCTGCGGCTTGTCGAGGTTCGCGCCGGGACCGTAGAGGTTCGCGATCCGCCCGACGAGCAGTCGCGTGCCGGTCGCCGTCGCCCATCCGGCGAACCGGGCCTCGGCCGCGAGTCGCGTGTGACCGTACGGCGCGAGCGGGCGCGGTTCGGTGGTCTCGTCGAACGGCACGCCCTGCGATCCGGCGTAGGCGGCGCCGGCCGACGAGGAGAAGAAGGCGGTCCCGGGCGCACCGGGTGAGTCCGGCGCCGTCGCCTCGGGGTCGAGGACGCGGTCGAGCAGCGCGCCCTCTGCCGCGAAGGCCTCGTCGCCGGTCGACACGATGCCGGTCCCCGCGCACCAGACGAGCCGCCAGGGGGCGTCCCCGGAGCGCAGGGTGCGGACGGCGTCCACCAGGACCTCGGCGGCGGCGTCGGAGTCGGACCAGGGGACGCGTGGGACGACGACGCGGTCACCGGCGCGCTCGAGCGCTCCGACGACCGCGGCACCGAGGAACCCGCCGCCACCGACGACGAGTGCCGTGCTCCGGGTCACGCGGTGAGCACGCCGGCCGCGACGGCTGCGTGCAGGGCCTCGCGCCAGTCACGCATCGGCGGGATGCCTGCGCGCTGCCAGCCGTCGTGTCCGAGCACGCTGTACGCCGGACGCGGAGCGGGGCGGACGAAGGCGGCGCTGTCGGTGGGCAGCACGCGCTCCGGGTCCAGCCCGACCTCGGTGAAGATGGCCTTCGTGAAGTCCAGCCAGGACCCCTGACCCGCGTTCGTCCCGTGGTAGATGCCGGCGGGTGCGTCGGCGTCGAGCATCGCGACGATCTGGCGCGCCAGGTCACCGGTCCACGTCGGCTGTCCGACCTGGTCGGTCACCACGCGCACGGTCTCGTGCGAGCCGGCGAGCCGGATCATCGTCTTCGCGAAGTTCGGGCCGCCGGCGCCGTAGAGCCATGCCGCACGGACGATCCAGGACTGCTCCGGTGCGATGCGCCGGACAGCAGCTTCGCCGGCGGCCTTCGTGCGGCCGTAGGCACCGATCGGGTCGGTGGGCTCGTCCTCGGCGTACGGCGCGGTGCCGTTGCCGTCGAAGACGTAGTCCGTCGACACGTGGACGAGCTTCGCACCGGCGGCGACCGCGGCCGTCGCCAGGACCTCGGGGCCGCGGGCGTTCACCGCGTGGGCGTCGTCCTCGTGGGACTCGGCGTCGTCGACCTTCGTGTAGGCGGCGGCGTTGACGACGACGTCGTGCCCGGCGACCGCCGCGGAGACGGCAGCCGGGTCGGTGATGTCGAGGTCGGCGCGGGACAGCGCGGTGACGTCACGTCCGGCGAGGGCCTGCTGGAGGTCCTGGCCGAGCATGCCGGCCGCGCCGGTGATGAGGTAGCGGGTCATGGTCGGCTTCCGTCGTCCGGGCTCAGGCCAGGGCCGCGCGGTCCTTGAGCGGCTCCCACCAGGCGCGGTTGTCGCGGTACCACTGGACGACGTCGGCGAGCCCCTGCTCGAAGGGGACCTGCGGCTCGTACCCGAGCTCGGCCTGGATCTTCGAGATGTCCACCGAGTAGCGGAGGTCGTGGCCGAGGCGGTCGGCGACGCGGTCGACGTAGGACCAGTCCTTGCCGGCGGCCTCGAGGAGCATCTCGGTGAGCTCCTTGTTGGTGAGCTCGGTGCCGCCGCCGATGTTGTAGATCTCGCCGGCGCGACCGCGGGTCAGCACCATGGCGATGCCACGGGTGTGGTCGTCGACGTGCAGCCAGTCGCGGATGTTGTTGCCCTCGCCGTACAGCGGGACGTGGCGGTCGTCGATGAGGTTCGTGACGAACAGCGGGATGACCTTCTCGGGGAAGTGGTACGGCCCGTAGTTGTTCGAGCAGCGCGTGATCGAGACGTTCAGCCCGTGGGTGCGGTGGTAGCTGCGAGCGAGGAGGTCGCTGCCGGCCTTCGACGCCGAGTACGGGGAGTTCGGCTCGAGGGGGCGGTCCTCGGCCCAGGAGCCTTCGCTGATCGAGCCGTAGACCTCGTCCGTGGAGACGTGCACGAAGCGCTCGGTGCCGTGACGGAGAGCGGCGTCGAGCAGGCGCTGGGTGCCGACGACGTTGGTCTCGACGAAGATGCCGGAGTCACGGACGGAGCGGTCGACGTGGGACTCGGCGGCGAAGTGCACGATGGCGTCGACACCGGGGATCACCTCGTCGAGCTTGGCGGCGTCGGTGATGTCGCCCTGCACGAAGGAGTAGCGGGGGGAGTCCGCGACCGGTGCGAGGTTCTCGAGGTTGCCCGAGTACGTCAGGGCGTCGTAGACGACGACGTCGGCGCCTTCGAGGCCGGGGTAGGCGTCCTGCAGCGTACGGCGGACGAAGTTCGAGCCGATGAAGCCGGCTCCTCCGGTGACGAGGATCTTCACGCGTTGTTCCTTTGTGTCGGTTCGACGGTCGGCCGAGAGTCTAGCGGGGGATCTGACGGCGCCTCGGGACCCCGGTCGGCCCGTCCGAGGAGGACCCACCCGGCGACGAGCGCGGTGCCACCGACGACGACGAGGGCCACGAGGACCACGGCGAGGGGCTTCAGCCCGTACGGGGTGGTCGTCGCGAGGAGGTTCACGCCGACCGACGTCACCGTGAACTGGAGCGACTGGTACGCGCCGCCGTACACGAGCGCGAGCCCGGCGAGGGCGACCAGCGGGCCGACCACCAGGAGCGCCCGGCCGAGCCGACGACGGATCCGGTCGTCCACCACCAGGCCGCGCCACGCGACCGCCTGGAGCACCAGGAGCGCTGCCACCGCGGGGAAGAGGAAGCGGCCCTGGTTCACGGTCACGCCGGTGTGCCCGACGTAGGTCGCGTAGTCGCGGACGAGCACGACGACCAGCGCGGTGACCGGGAAGACCGCGGCGACGAGCATCGTGCGGCGGTCGGCGGTCCGTCGGGTCGCGGCCCAGACGAGGGCGACCAGGGCGACGACGGTGAAGGTGTCGACGATCACCGGCGACAGCGGCCACTCGTACCGGCCGAGTCGACCCCAGAAGGACTCGGAGAGCCCGTTCCAGAACGCGCCGGCGAACTGCGTCGGCGCCGGGCCCTCGTCCTGCGGCCACGCGGTGGTGGTCGCGGGGAACGCGTCCGGCTGGACGGTGCCGGTGGTGACGAGCTGCCGGACCCACCACCACCCGGTCGTGACCGCGGGCACCACGAGGACGACGAGGACGCGCAG
The DNA here is from genome assembly GCF_015350905.1 of Curtobacterium sp. VKM Ac-2865. Lineage (GTDB taxonomy): Bacteria > Actinomycetota > Actinomycetes > Actinomycetales > Microbacteriaceae > Curtobacterium. The sequence continues at coordinate 127,274 of NZ_JADKRZ010000007.1, forward strand.
CAGCCGGGAGCCCACGTGGGCCGACCGTCGGGTGACCGGGTGCTCGTCGGCGGCCGACGGCCCGTCCGGGCGTGCGCAGAGGACGGCGGCGACGGCGAAGGGCACCGCGATGAAGCCGCCCGCCATGACGGCCGTGCCGAGCGCGAGTGCGCCCCCGAGCGCGAGCGCCGTCCACCACGAGCGGTCACCGGTCAGGACCCGGGCGCCGAGCCAGGTGGTGAGCGCTCCGGCGGCGATCACCGGGACCCACACCGACACCGAGGCGCCGAGCTGGGCCAGCTGCGGCACCAGGAGGAGCGCGCCGGCGGCAGCGACCGCGAGCCGCGGCGACCGGGTGACCCGGCGGACGGCAGCCCACACGAGCGGGGGTACCGCGGTCATCACGACGACGTCGGCGATCCGCATGCCGAGGACGACGACGTCCCACCGGCGCGTGGTGAAGTCGAGCGCGCGCGCGACGACCGCCTGCACGAGGAAGTACGTCGGCGGGTGCTGCGACATCGGGTTGACGAGCGGGTTCTCCGCGTGGTCGCCGATGAGCGCGCCGAACGCGGGCCGGTCGGCGGCGAGCGGGGGGAGTGCGGGCACGTTCTGCGAGAGCAGGCCCTGGAGGTAGTGCATGTCCCCGGCGGCCGGCCAGGACTGCCCGAGGGCGAGGTGCATCGAGGCGTCGATGCCCGCGAGCTCGTCCGGTCCGTGCAGCGGCGGCGTGACGAGGGCCCAGGTGAGCAGGAGCAGTGCGAAGGCGGCGGTGAGGCCGAGCACGCTGACGAGTTCGGTGCGTCCGACCCGGGGCCGCGTGGCGGTGGTGGTCATCGGGCCGTCGCTCCTGTCTCCTGCGGTCCCGGTCCCGGTCCCGGTCCCGGTCCCGGTTCCGGTCCCGGTTCTGGTTCGACGGCGACGGCCGACGACGGACGTCCGGCTCGTGTGGCTCCGACGACCGCCACCGTCAGGACGACGAGGGCGGCACACCAGAGCGCCACGCACACCGACGCCGGCACCGGGCTCGACGCCGCGAGCACGTCGAGGCCGCTCGGCGTGACGCGGACGCGGCCGTGCTCCGCGAACGACGCGTACAGGAACAGCGGACCGTACAGCGCGACGGCGGCGGCGGCGGCGCTCGTCACGACGGCGAACGTCCGGTGTCCGCGCTCGGTCAGGACCGCTCGGCGCCAGGCGACGCCGCTCAGGGCGATGAACGCGAGCAACGCCGGGAAGTAGTAGCGCCCCTGCGTGCCGCCGATGAAGGTCGTCGACAGGTAGCTGGACCACGTGGTCCAGCTCTGCAGCAGGAAGACCGTGAGCGGCAGGAGCGCCAGGGTCAGCGCAGGGGCGAGCCCGCGCCCGCGACGGAACGCCCAGACGAGCACCGCGCCGAGGGCCAGCACCGTCAGGGTCTCGTAGAGCACGGGCGGCAGCGCCCACTGGGCCTTGCCACCGAAGCTGCCCCAGAACGTGCGGGCGATCGTGGTCCAGGACACGTCGGCGAACGCGATCGGGTCCGGGCCGGTGTCGGCAGGGAACGGCTCGGGCGGACGGATCGCCGAGAACCCGTCCGGCTGCACCTGTCGGTAGACGACGAGGTTGTGCGCCCACCACCACGCACCGACCACGGCGGCGAGGGCGAGCACCCAGACCGCGCGGAGGAGCCGGCCCAGGAGCGCACGTCCGCCGCTGCCCACCAGGACGGCGATGCCGACGAACGGGATGAGCGGCAGCGCCGTGCCCTTCCAGAGCAGCGCGACCCCGAGTGCCACCGCGAGCGCGACGGCCGTCCTGACCCGGTCGTCGCCGGTCATCACCCGGGAGGCGAGCCAGACCGTGACCGCGGAGAACAGCATGACCGGACCGTCGTTCGACACCGAGGCGCCGATCGACGCCAGCTCTGGGACCGCCAGCACGGCCAGGGAACCGACGAGGGCTGCGCGCGGCGACCGGGTGACCCGTCGCACCGTCGCCCACGCGAGTGCCGGCAGCGGCAGGACGAACAGGGCGCCGAGGAGCCGCACGGCGAGCACCGCGGCGCTCGGGGTGAGCTGCTCGAAGTGCACCAGGTGGAGCACGCCGGCGGCGACGGCGTAGTACGTCGGCGGGTGCTGCGTCATCTGGTCGACGGTGTCGCCCTCGGCCGCCCCGGTCGACCGGAGCAGGTCGCCCATGGTCGTGGACGGACCGGCACTGGAGACCTGCTCCACGGCCTCGAGGACGTAGAGGTCGCCCGGCGCCGGCCAGCCGTCGCCGATCGCCACGTGCACGGCGGCGTCGAAGTGTGCCCGTTCGTCCGGTGCCTGGAAGGTCGGGACGAGCGCTGCCCAGAGGAGCAGGAGGAGCCCGAAGCCCGCCGTGACGAGCGCGACGAGGAGGCGTTCCGAGCGACGGACCCGGACGTGGGCTGACGCCCGGACCACGGCGCCGGTCGTGCTGCCGACCGGCACCGCGGTCTCAGTCGCCATACCGCTGGAGCTTCTGCAGGTCGAGCTGTTCCTCGGCCAGGGTGCGGTTGAGCCGCGTCAGGTCGGCCACGACGCCGATCGTGATGGACAACAGCGCGCTGATCATCAGGACCATGCCGAGGATGAGCGACTGCAGGTGGTTCCCGCCGCTGTCGGTCCAGAGCAGCACCAGGTAGCGGACGAACGGGATCAGCCCCGCGATGCCGAAGATCGCGCTCACCCAGGCGAACAGCGCCATCGGCCGGTACATCAGGTAGACGCGGGCGATCGCCGAGCCGGACTGGAACATGTGCTGCCAGATGTTCTTGAACAGCCGGGACTCGCGGGTCTTCGCGTTCGTGGTGATCGGGATGCTCGCGATCGCCAGGCGCTTGTAGCCGGCCTGCACGATCGTCTCCATGCAGTAGCTGAAGCGCGTCACGATGTTGAGCCGGATGAGCGAGTACTTCGAGTACGCGCGGAACCCGCTGGCCGCGTCCGGCAGGTCGAGGCCGGCGGCACGGCTGGCCACGAAGGACCCGAAGCGCTGCATGAGCTTCTTGAAGCCGGAGAAGTGCTCGATCGTGCGCGTCTGCCGGTCGCCGATGACGATCTCGGCCTCGTTGCGGAGGATCGGCTGGACGAGGTCCGCGATCTGCGCCTGCGGGTACTGGTTGTCGCCGTCGGTGTTGACGACGATGTCCGCACCGTGCAGCAGCGCGTAGTCCACGCCGTCGCGGAACGACCTGGCGAGGCCCATGTTCGTGGTGTGCCTGACGAAGTGCCGGACGCCGTGGGCCTTCGCGACCTCCACCGTCCCGTCGGTGGACCCGTCGTCGATGATGAGGATCTCGATCTCGTCGACCCCGGGGATCGACGTCGGGATCGTCTCGAGGACGGACGGCAGCGTCTCCGCTTCGTTGAGGCAGGGGATCTGGACGAACAGTTTCACGAGGTGGTGGGTTCCCTGGGTTGGTCGGCCGGCGAGTTCCGGCCCGGGGGACGCGGCGACCCGACGCTGTGACGGGCACACGGACGTCCCAGTGTATGCAGAGCGCTCGTCGTCCGTGCCACGATGAGGCCATGGCTCCCCTCCGGTCGACCGTCGCCCGCCTGCTCGGCCGCAGCACCCAGCGGGCACAGCCGCAGCCCGGACCGTCGGCGCCACCCCGGCCTGGCGTCACACCACCGCTCGTCGGGTTCATCGTGCACGGTGCGGGTGGCGTGCACCCCGCGTCGGCGCACATCCGCGTCACCGGTCGGATGTCGGCGCTCGCCGCGTCCGGTGCGGCACGCGTCGCGCAGGTCGAGCCGGTGCGCTGGGCGGACGGGTCGGACACGGCGCACCTCGACGCGATCCTGGTGCAGCGCGACGCGTTCCCGCTCGCCGCGCTCGACGGCGCGTTCGCCCGCGCCGCCGCCGAGGGCACCCGCATCGTCGCGGAGGTGGACGACGACTTCTTCACCACCGAGGCCCGCGAACGCCTGGCACGGGCCGAGTACGACCCCGACCGCCTGGCCGCCGTCGACCGGCTCGTCCGGGGAGCCGACGCCGTCGTGGTCTCGACCGAGCCGCTCCGTGCCGTCCTCGCCGCGGAGGGCATCGACGCCGTCGTCGTGCCGAACGGCGTGCAGCCCGGGCTGTGGGCACACGACCCGGTGACCCCGACCACGGACGGCCCCCGGCGGGTCCTGTACATGGGGAGCGCGACGCACGGGGGCGACCTCGACCTGCTCCGCGACGTGTTCGACGGGTTCGTCGACGACGACGGCCGACCCGTCCGGCTCGAGGTCGTCGGGGTGACGCACGACGACGACGCCTGGTACGACCGCCTCGCCCTGCCGGAGGGCACGACGCACTACCCCGAGTTCGTGGCCTTCCTCCGCGAGCACGCGGACCGCTGGTCGGCCGGCGTGGCACCGCTGACGGACGACCGGTTCAACGACGCCAAGAGCGACCTGAAGTTCCTGGAGTACTCGATGCTCGGGCTGCCCTTCGTCGGGTCCGACCGGCCCTCGTACGCCGGGGTCGACGCGCACGGCGGTCTCCTCGCCGCGGACGGTGTCCTGCCCTGGCGCTCGGCGTTGCGCACCGCCTTCCACCACCCCGAGGAGCGCGTCCGCACCGCCCAGGCCTACGTCCGGGCGGAGCGGGTCGTCGCCGAGGGCCGCGACGAACCCGGCGAACGAGCATGGCGGAGCGCGCTCGGGCTGTCCTGACACCCCCGGCCGGGCGACCTCGACACGACCGGGCGGCTTGCTAGGCTGCTGCGGTGCAGATCCGCGAACTGAAGATCCAAGGCGCGTGGGAGTTCACCCCCGTCCAGCACGGCGACGCACGGGGAGCCTTCCTCGAGGCCTACCGTGCCGACGTGCTCGAGGAGACCGTCGGTCACCCGCTCGACCTCCGCCAGGTGAACATGTCGATCTCGGCGCGCGGTGTCGCGCGGGGGATCCACTACGCGCTCGTGGCCCCGAGCCAGGCGAAGTACGTCACCGCGGTGCGCGGAGCGTTCATCGACTACATCATCGACATCCGCGTCGGGTCGCCGACGTTCGGGCAGTGGGACTCGGTGCGCATCGACGACGTCGACCGTCGCGCCGTCTACCTGTCCGAAGGCCTCGGCCACGCGATCGTCGCGCTCGAGGACGCCTCGACGGTGAACTACCTCGTCAGCGCCCACTACGACCCCGAGCGCGAGAAGGGGATCAGCATCCTCGACCCGACCGTCGGTCTGACGCTGCCCGACGGCATCGGCGAGCCCGTGCTGAGCGAGAAGGACACCAGCGCCCCGACGCTCGAGCAGGCCGCCGAGCTCGGACTGCTCCCGACGTACGACGAGTGCGTCGCATACACCGAGTCCCTCCGGACCACGACGAAGCAAGGACGCATCTGATGAAGGGCATCATCCTCGCCGGCGGTTCCGGCACGCGCCTCTGGCCCATCACCAAGGGCATCTCGAAGCAGCTCATGCCCATCTACGACAAGCCGATGGTCTACTACCCGCTGTCCACGCTGATGATGGCCGGCATCCGCGAGGTCCTCGTCATCACGACGCCGGAGTACAACGACCAGTTCCGGGCACTCCTCGGCGACGGCTCGGCCCTCGGCATGACGATCGAGTACGCCGTGCAGCCGAGCCCCGACGGCCTGGCCCAGGCGTTCGTGATCGGTGAGGACTTCATCGGCGACGACAGCGTGGCGCTGGTCCTCGGCGACAACATCTTCCACGGCACGGGCCTCGGCACCAGCCTGCAGAAGAACACCACCGTGCAGGGCGCCACGATCTTCGCGTACCACGTGGCCGACCCCAAGGCGTACGGCGTCGTCGAGTTCGACGACGACTTCACCGCGGTCTCCATCGAGGAGAAGCCCGAGCACCCGAAGTCGAACTACGCGGTCCCCGGGCTCTACTTCTACGACAACGACGTCGTGGAGATCGCCAAGACCATCGAGCCGAGCGCCCGCGGGGAGCTCGAGATCTCGACCGTCAACGAGCGCTACCTCGAGGCCGGCACCCTCGGCGTCGAGGTCCTCGACCGCGGCACCGCGTGGCTCGACACCGGCACGTTCGAGTCGATGATGCAGGCGTCCGAGTACGTCAAGGTGATCGAGGACCGCCAGGGCCACAAGATCGGCTGCATCGAGGAGATCGCCTGGCGCAACGGCTGGATCGACGACGCGGCGCTCGCCGACCTCGCCGCCCCGCTCGCCAAGAGCGGCTACGGGGTCTACCTGCAGCACCTGCTTCGCGGCTGACCGTGGCGTTCCGTCGCCTGCTCGGCCGGACCGGCACCACGGCGACCACGGACGGTCCTGAGCCGACCACGGACGGCCAGCAGCCGACGGTCGGAGCCGAGCCGGGCCTCCCGGTCGACACGTCCCTCGTGACCGAGGCACCGCAGCCGACCGCCGACGGGTTCGACGTGCTGGTGACGGTCGCCGAGACGGCGTACCGCACCGGCGCGCACCTGACGGTGGTCGACGCCGCCCGCACGGCGGGCGCGCGCACCGTCGTCGTGAGCGCCTACGACGTCCACGCCGGCCCGACGAGCACCTACCCGCCCGTCGTCGGCGGTGACGACCACGTCGTGGCGCGACCCACCGTCGCAGCGACCTGGGGCGGCGCCGTCGCGGCGGCGCGACCCCTGCTCCGCTCCGGGGTCGTCGTCTTCCAGGACGCCGGCATCCTCCTGTCGGAGGACGGCATCCTCCGGTTGGTGGCAGCCGTCACCCGATCGGTGGATGCCGACCAGGACCGCCAGGAGGCCGTGGTCGCCCTGCCCGTCGTCCGCTCCACCGACGACCTGGTCGCCAGCGCGGGCGCGGTGCTGGTCCGCAGGACCGCCCCGGTCGCTTCGCTCCTCCGCGGTCACCCCCACGAGGACGCCGAGGCGCTCGCGGGTGCCCGCGTGTTCGCCGGCGACGAGCCCTGCTTCGCCGTCCGGACCGACGCGCTCGCGGTGCCCGTCGTGACCGTCGACACGCGCACCGCGGTCGCCAGACTGACCAGGGACTCCGCCGACGCCGGTGGCGGGGACTGCGTCGTGGTCCCGCTCGGCCGGGTGTACCGCACGTCGGTGCTCCGCGAACGGCGCTACGACACGGACGCAGCCGACGCGCTCGCGGTGTGGGGCGACCGCTCCGACGACGCGGCCGTGGTCGCACTCGCCCGCCTCGGCCTGGCGCCCGGCGTCCCGACGGCGGACCCGGTCGGGGCGCCGGTGGCGCTCCGCGAGCCGGTGGTCCGCGCGGAACGGGTCAGCACCCTGGAGCGTGCCGAGCGCCTGCGCTGGTCGATCCGGATCGCCGCACACCCCGGTCCGCGCGGCGACGACTGGGGCGACACGTTCTTCGCGCGGGACCTCGCGACCGCGCTCCGGGGGCTCGGACAGGACGTCGTGGTGGACCACCGCGAGTCCCACGTGCGGCCGTTCTCCGAGCACCTGGACGACGTCGCCCTGACCCTCCGCGGGCTCGACGACACCCCGGTGCACCCGACCGCGACGAACGTGCTCTGGGTCATCTCGCACCCCGACCTCGTGACGCCCGCCGAGCTCGCCCGCTACGACCTGCGTTTCGCGGCGGGTCCGGTGTGGGCTGCCCGGGTGGCGGCGGAGACCGGGCTCCCCGTCGAGCCCCTCCTGCAGGCCACCGACCCGGCGCGGTTCCACCCGGGCGCAGCCGACCCGGCGTTCCCCGACCTCGACACGGCGTTCGTCGGCAAGACCCGGCGGGTGTTCCGGCCGGTCGTGCGGGACGCCGTCGAGGCCGGTGTCGACCTGTCGGTGTGGGGCGAGGGATGGGAGACGCTCCTGCCGGACGGCGTCCACCGCGGCGTCTTCGTGCCGAACGACCAGCTGCCGGCGCTCTACCGGAGCGCCAGGGTGGTCCTCAACGACCACTGGGACGACATGGCACGGGACGGCTTCGTGTCGAACCGCCTGTTCGACGCCGCGGCGTCCGGAGCGCTCGTGGTCACCGACCCGGTCGCGGGGGTCGACGAGCTGTTCCACGGCGCTGTTCGGACGTACGACTCCGTCGCGACGCTCGGGGCGCTCGTGCGCGCCGGGGAGTCCGCGACGCAGCAGGAGCGGACGGCTCGGGGCACCCGGATCGGGACCGAGCACGCGTTCGCACGGCGTGCCGAGGTGCTCCTCGACGCGGTCCGGCAGGAGCGCGCCGCGCGCTAGGGCAGGAGCGCGCTGCGCGGTGCGCGCCAGGGCCGGAGCGCGCGGCGCGCCAGGGCCGCGGCGCGCCAGGGCCGCCGCGCGCTAGGGCCGGATGCGCCGGGCGAGGTCGCCCGCCCGGTCGGCCAGCCGGACGACCCGGCGTGCGTGCATCGCTGCGAGCTCGGCGTCGCGGGTCGCGAGCTCGCGCAGCGCCGCCTCGGCCCGGTCGCGCTCGAACTGCACGGTCGCCCGGAGCGTGTTCGCGGTCGCCTCGCCCTGGCGGACCACGTCCTCGAGCTGCTCGAGTTCCTCGATCCGCCGGTCGCGGGAGACGATCGCCCGCCCGAGTGCACGGAGCCGGTCGAGCTCCTCGACGGGGACGAGCTGGCCGGCCGGGACGTCGAGGCTCGGCGACGACGCCCGACGCAGGACGTCGACGATCCCGTCCTCGCGGGTGAACGGCCCGGACTCGGCTTCGGCGTCGGTCACGAAGCGCAGGGCGAAGGTCGCCTGCAGCACCCCTTCGCGCAGGCGGTGGAGGTCACGCATGCCGTGGTGCCGCGGGCTCGGCGTCAGGTCCGGGTTCGACTCGTAGGCGCGTCCGCTGACCTCGACGCGGTGCGCGTACTGCGCCCAGGAACGCCACGGCAGGTGCAGCACCTCGAGCGCGAGCGCGTCGGGGACCTCGCCGCCGTTCGCGACGCTCACCTGGTGGTTGCCCTGCACGACCGTGACCTCGGGGTCACCGACGTGGATCGCGTTGGTGGTCGGCGGTGCGAGGAGCCCTGCGGCGTTCAGGTCCTCGAGCGGTCGTTCGTCCCGCCAGTGCAGGCGCTCGAGGCCGGCACCTGACTCGGCGAGCCGCCCGGTGAGGTTGACGACGGGCACCGTGAAGGCGCCGATGACGGGGTCGAGCTGCTCGAAGACGTCCCGTACCGTCAGCGACCGGTCGACCGGCAGCAGGAACTCGTCGGCGTCGGCGTTCACGACCCAGTCGGCGTGGTGGACCGTCGCGGCGTCCCGGGCCATCCCGGTGACGACGGTGCCCTGCTGCTTCCGGTGCACGGGATCGTGCCGGAGGTCCACGACGACGTCCTCGCGCTCGGCGAAGGCGGTCAGGAGCTCCGTGGTGCCGTCCTCCGAACCGTTGTCCGTGATGACGAACACGTCGAACCCCTGCGCGACGTGGTGGTCGAGCCACGCGGGGATGACGTCCGCTTCGTCGCGGACCATGAGGGTGACAGCGAGGATCACGAGCAGGACTCCTGGGTCGGGGGAGCGGGCAGGAAAGGCGACGGTACCGCGTCAGCGGGTGTGCGTCGCGCGGGCGCGCACGGCGAGTGCGGTCCGGAGCGCGAGCCGGAGGGGCCAGAGCCACCAGGCCGGGTACTTCTGCGCCAGGAAGCGGTACGCACTCTCATGGTGCGCGCGACGCATCCGCTCGGACGATCCCTGGGTCGCCGTCCCACCGATGTGCGTCGCGGTGGCGGCCGGCTCGTACACGTTGCGGAACCCGGCCCGGCCGATCCGCCAGCCGAGGTCGACGTCCTCGAAGTACATGAAGTAGCCCTCGTCGAAGCCGCCGAGCTGGTCGAAGACGTCGCGGCGGACGAGCACGCACGCCCCCGACAGCCAGCCGGTGTCGCGTCGGACGTGGTGCGCGCCGCTCTGCTGGTACCGCTTGGTCCAGGGGTTGCCCTTCCACACGTTCGCGAACAGGGCGTGGCCGATGCCGGTGCGGATCGAGGGGACGAGACGAGCGGAGGGGTAGACCTCGCCGGTGGGCTCGAGCAGGCGCGGGCCGACGGCGGCGATGGTCGGGTCGGTGGTGGCGGTCTCGATGAGGCGGTCGAGCGCCAGCGGCTCGAGCACGACGTCCGGGTTGGACACGAGCACCCACCGGACGTCCGGGTCGAGCGTGGCGACTGCGCGGTTGACCGCCGTGCCGTAGCCGCGGTTGGCGCCGACCTCGAAGAACCGCGCCGAGGCCGCCTCGGTGATCCGGCGGAGCTCGTCGGCGTCGGCGGAGTCGTTGTCCGCGACCACGACTTCGACGGGTCGCGCGCTGGCGTCGGCGGTGGAGGCCAGGAAGGGCGGCAGGACGTCGGCAGAGCGGTACGACACGGTGACGATCGCGGCACGGTCGCCAGCAGCAGCAGCAGCAGCAGCAGCAGCAGCAGCAGCAGCACCAGCAGCATCACCCGTGTCAGCCGCGCGGTCGCCAGCGGCGCCCGCGCTGCCGCCGGTCAAGCGAACACCTCGACGTGCACCTGGGCGCAGGCCGCCCAGGTGAACCCCGCGGCGCGGCTGCGGGCCCGTCCGGTCCGCTCCGCGCGGACGGCGGGGTCCTCCGCGAGCAGCCGTTCGAGCGCGGTACGGATCGGTCCGGCGTCCGGTTCGGTGTAGGTCACGGTGTCGCCGCCGACCTCGGGGATCGCGAGGCGGTCGGTGGTCAGCACGTCGGCACCCGAGGCCATCGCCTCGAGCACCGGGAGCCCGAAGCCCTCGGCGGTGCTCGGGTACACGACCACGCGTGCGCCGCCCAGGAACGCACGGAGCTCGTCCACCGGCAGGTACCCGAGGTGGCGCAGGGGAGCGCCGGGTCGGTCGCCGGCGGTCTCGAGTTCACGTCGGGCGACGTCGTCCCAGCCGAGTCCGCCGGCCACCAGGAGCGTCGGCACGGGGCCGGCCGCCGCGTCGCGGAGCGCGCGGTGTGCCGCGATGAGCTCCGGGACGCGCTTGCGGGGCTCGACCGTCCCGAGGAACGCGATCCACTCGGTGTCGTCGGCGACGTCGTGCGCCCGGCGGAACCCCGCCACCTCGGCGTCCGAGGGCGTGTGGAACAGCGCCGGGTCCACCCCGAGGTGCGCGACGACGGTCGCCCGCCGCGCTGGACCGGCGAGACGGTCGAGCTCGGCCACGGTGGCCGCGCTCGGCGCGATCGTCGCACGGCTCAGCCGGCGGGCCAGCCGCGTCCAGGTACGGAAGAACAGCACCTTGAGTCGCGAGTGCGCCGCCGGGTCGCTGAAGAAGGTCGCGTCGTGCAGCGTGACGACGGTCCGGGAGGCCCGGATCACCGGGAACGTGTAGTGCGGGCTGTGCAGGACGGTCGCCTGCACGCGTCGGGTGAGCGCCGGCAGGCCGGTCTGCTCCCACACGAGCCGCAACGGGCGGGACGCGGTCCAGCCGGGAGCGGCGTGGTACCGGTGCGTCGGGGCGAGGTCCCGGAGCCAGGCCACGTCACCGCGCTTGGCGACGACGTCGACCCGCACGTCGAGTTCGGCGAGCCCGGTGAGGAGCCCGGCGATGTACCGAGCCACCCCACCACGGTTCGGCGGGACCGATGTGGCGTCGACCAGCACCGGGAGTTCCTGCAACGTCAGCCCTTGATCTGGCGTTCGGTGGTCGCGGTCCAGGCGATGCCGGACTGCGTGTCCTCGTCGACGACCACGAAGCGGGCGGCCTCGCGCTCGATGACGATGTGCTCGCCGGTCGGCTTGGCGAGGAACACGTGGACGAAGTACTGTCCACCGCCGAGCCGCAGGTCGCGCAGGTGCCACTCGACGGTCGCGGTGCCGCGGAGCGGGTCGTGCCGCGCCTGGGTCTGGCGGCTGTCGATGCCGAAGGCTGGGTTGCCGAGGTGGTTCTCGATCTTGATGCCGGCGCGCCACTCGGGCAGCACGTCGGTGTGCGAGAACGTCGCGCGGATGACCAGGTCGTCGCCGTGGTGGTGCTCCGCGCCGGGGGCACGACCGGGGATCTCGAGCTCGACGTGCTCGACCTTGCCCGGGTTGGCGTCCTCTTCCGGGTGTGCGGCCTCGGCCTCGGCGATGCGACGGCCCTCGAGGATCTCGCGGAAGTTCTTCACGGCGAGCCGGGCGGAGCCCTGGAACTTGACCTCGCCGTGGTGCAGCACGACCGCGGAGTCGCACAGTTCCTGGACCTGGCCGAGGGAGTGCGAGACGAGGACGATCGTGCGGCCCTGCGCCTGGAACTCACGGATCTTGTCGAGGCACTTCTTCTGGAACTGCTCGTCACCGACGGCCAGCACCTCGTCGACGAGCAGGACGTCGGGGTCGGTGTTGATCGCGACCGCGAAGGCGAGTCGCACGTACATGCCGGATGAGTAGAACTTCACCTGGGTGTCGATGAAGTCGCCGATGCCGGAGAACTGCAGGATGTCGTCGAAGCGCTCCTCGGTCTCCTCCTGCGTCTGGCCGAGGATGGCGGCGTTGAGGTAGACGTTCTCACGCCCGGTCAGGTCGGGGTGGAACCCGGCGCCGAGCTCGATGAGGGCGGCCAGCCGACCGCGGCGCTCGACGGAGCCGGTGGTCGGCTCGAGGATGCCGCCGATGGTCTTCAGCAGCGTCGACTTGCCGGAGCCGTTCGGGCCGAGCAGGCCGATCGTGGTGCCGGCCGGGATGTCGAGGTTGATGTCCTTGAGCGCCCAGAAGTCCTCGCTGTGCCGGCGTCCGGCGCGACCGAGGGTGACGACGCGCTCCTTGAGCGAGTTGTCCTTGCGGATCGTGAAGCGCTTCGAGACGTTCTTCACGGTCACGACGGCGGGGGCGTCGGAGAACGGCGACCGGGTCTCCTGGGTGAGTGCGTTGTCGATGCTCATCGGTTCAGATCTCCTGGGCGAAGTTGCCCTGCAGCTTGGCGAACACGCGCTGGCACAGCAGGAGTGCGACCAGCCCGACGACGCCGACGACCACGAGACGGATCAGCAGGTGCGACGGGTACTCGGAGTCGGCACCGGCGGTCCAGAACGCACGGTGGAAGCCGAGGATGGCCAGGGTGATGGGGTTGGTCGTGTAGAGGTCGAGGAGCCACCCCGGGGCGCGCGACGCGACCATCTGCCAGCTGTAGACGATCGGCGACGCCCACATGAGGAGCAGGACGAGGACCTCGACGAGGTACTGCATGTCGCGCAGGTAGACGTTCGCGGCGGCCAGCAGCAGCGCGAAGGCCGTGGCCCAGATCAGGATGACGAGCGTCGCGGGGAAGAAGTACAGCAGGTCGAGACGGATCCAGGCGAACCCGCTCTGCAGCACCGCGGCCGCGAGCAGCACGACGAGCTGCACACCGAAGTTGAACAGCGCCGCCCCGACGCTGGCCAGGGGGTAGATCTCGCGCGGCAGGTAGATCTTCTTGATCAGGCCGCCGTTCGACACGATGGACGCGGTGCCCGACGCGACGATCTCGCTGAACAGCCCGTACAGGGTCAGGCCCGAGAACACGTAGATCGCGAACTCCGGGATGTTGCGCGACGCACCGAGGATCTCACCGAGGACGTAGTAGTAGATCGCCAGCTGCACGAGCGGGCGGATCAGCGTCCAGGCGAACCCGAGCGCGCTGTCCTTGTACCGCGACTTCAGGTCGCGCCGGATCAGCAGGTCCAACAGCTGCCGGTGCGCGAAGATCTCGCGGATCGAACCGATGACGGCCGTGGCCGGGCGGCCAGCTGGCACCATCTGTTCCTGCCGGAGGCGGTCGAACCGCTCGGTGACGATGTTGCTCAAAGGGGGTCCTTACGTTTCGACGCGGGCGACGGGTCACTGTACAACGGTGACCGGGGGTGACTGCCTGAAGGTCAGCGCCCGTTCTTGCTCTCGCGCATGATCCGCGCACGGTTCTGCACCTTGTCGCGGAGTCCGGAGACGCCGTTCTCGCGCAGGTACCACGCGGCGAGGCGGACGTCGCGGGTGACCCCGTGACGGCTGTTCGCGATCTGGTGGAACCGCAGTTCGCGGGCCCGTGCGGGGCTCAGTGCGACCCGCGGGCGGCTGCCGGCCGACAGCGACCCGGCGGGCACCGCGGCCTCGTGGGCGCGGTCGGCGGCGACCTGCGGGTCCTTGCAGAACTCCACGAGCGGGGCGAGGGCACGCTCCCACGTGAAGTCCTCGCGGACGCGGCTGACGGCGTCGCGGGCGGCCTGTGCGGCCTCGGGGTCGTAGAGCATCGACTCGAGTGCGGCGGCGAGGCCGTCGACGTCGCGCTCCTTGACCGCGACGCCCATGCCCTCGGCCCCGACGAGGTCGCCGAAGCTGTCGCCGTCGGTCGTCACGATCGGCAGGTTCGCCCACATGTAGTCGAGGATGCGTGTGCGGAACGAGAACGTGGTCTCGATGTGGGCGAAGTGCGTCGAGACACCGGCGTCCGCCTCGAGCAGGTAGTTCTGGCGGTCGTCGAGGGCCACCCACTGCTCGTTGAAGAAGACGTGCTTGTTCGTCAGGCCGAGCTGGTCGCTGATCCGGCGGGTCTCGGCGACGATCGCCATCTCGGGGACGTCCGGGTTCGGGTGCGCGACGCCGAGGAAGAACAGCCGGATGTCGTCGTGTGTCTCGGCGACCTTGGCGATCGCGCGGACGAGCGACGGGGTGTCGAACCAGTTGTAGATGCCACCGCCCCAGATGACGACCTTGTCGTCCTTCCCGATGCCGGGCGTCACGCCGCGGATGGCGTTGCGCTCGTGCTTCGGCGGGGTGGAGTCCATGCCGAACGGGGCGATCGCGATGAGCTTCTTGAGGTTGTCGTCGGCGAGGTAGTTGTCCGGGTTGACCCGGCCGACGCCCGCGAGCTGGCCGAGCCAGAACAGGCGCTGCCGCTCCGAGGCGCAGAGGAAGAAGTCACCGCGTTCGAGCTGCCGGTTGATGACCTCGGTCGTCGAGGTCACCTGGTTGCGCCACCCGACGTCGCCGTTGTCCCGCGCCTGCTCGAGCTGCTCGAGGTGCATCGGGTCGTACAGGTCGACGACCATGATCTTGTTCGACTGCTGCAGCGTCTGGAAGTGGTGCAGGGCGTAGCCCTGGAAGAAGATGACGTCGGCCCACTCCTCGTGCTCCCGCATGGTGCGCTCGTGCTGGAGCGGCACCCGCGAGACGGCGAAGGCGTCGGACTTGCGGTTCGCCACGTTCCACGTCACGAGGCGGACGTCGTTGTGCTCGCTGAGGGCCTCGGCGATCTTCCACGCGCGCATGCCGGGGCCGGCCATCTTCTCGCCGAGCGCGTCACCGGTGATGACGAGCACGCGGGTGCGGTGCATCGGCTGCTCGACATCGAAGGCCTCGATGATCGCCTGGTAGCCCTCGAGGAAGTAGCCGTCCTCGAACAGCGGCTTGAAGGCGTCGCCGAACAGGCGGAACACCTCTTTGTCCGTCTTGACGCGCTGGCCCTGGATGCGGCGGCGCTCCTCGGACAGGCGGGGGAGGTCCGACACGAACTGGTCGAGGGCGTAGAGCCCGGCGACGGTCTCCTTCGACATCGGGGTCGTCGGGTCGAACTCGTCCGGTGCGCCGGTGAAGCGGCGGATGTCGAACTCCTCCGAGTCGCGGCCGCTCTTCGCGATCGCGCGGCGGGCGAGGAGGGCGAGGGCCGCGGGCAGGAAGGTGCCGAGGTTCTCGTCGGAGAGGTTCTTGTAGAGCAGGTGCAGGGCGTTCCGCTCGAGCAGGTACATCTCGCGGTGGTCGCCGAACGACTTCATCGAGCCGTGGTGCTTGTGGTAGACGACCGAGCGCGGCGCGAACCGGACCCGGTAGCCGAGCAGGTTGAGGCGCCAGCCGAGGTCCACGTCGTCGTAGAACATGAACAGGCCCTCGTCGAACCCGCCGACCTCGAGGAAGACGTCGCGCCGGACGAAGAGCGCCGAGCCGGTGCCGAAGAGCAGGTCCTGCGGCGCGTCGAAGCGGCCGTCGTCGAGCTCGGCGATGTGGTTCTTGTAGCCCATGCCGAACCAGCTCAGGCCGGACTCGACGAAGTCGATCGTCTTGCCCTCCCAGTCGAGGACCTTGCTCGCGACGGCGGCGACGCGGGGGCTCGGGGCGAACCCGGCCACGCCTTCCTTGACCCAGTTCACGTCGGGCTTGGCGTCGTTGTTGAGGAACGCGACCACGTCGCCGGTGGCCTCGCGCGCGCCGAGGTTGCTGCCGCCGGTGAACCCGAGGTTCTCGGCGGAGACGATGATCCGCACGTTGGCCTGGTCACCGATCGCGGCGCGCAGGCGTGCCTCGCTGTCGTCGCCGGAGCCGTTCTCGACGACCACGATCTCGAGCCGGTCTGCCGGCCAGTCGACCTCGCTGAGGCGGGCGATGCACTCGAGGGTGTCGTCCGTCCCACGGAAGTTGATGACGACGACGGACACGCGGGGCGCGTAGGTGGACACGGATTGACTCCATACGTCGGACGGCGGTGGTGCCCCGGAAGGCGGAAGCAACTATACCGATCGGGGTCAGGGGGCTCGGCGGACCTGGGAGACTGGCTCGCGTGGACGTCTCCGTCATCATCGTCGACTGGCACCAGCCCGCGCTGACGCGGCGTGCGGTCGAGTCCGTCTCGTCCCAGCGGCTGGACGCCAGCGTCGAGGTGGTGCTCGTCGTGAACGAGGCCGACGACGCCACCGTCGCCGCCTACCGTGCAGACCACCCGGGGATCGTCGTCGTCGCCGAGCGCACGAACTCGGGGTTCGCCGGGGGAGTGGCCCGTGGTATCGCCGCGAGTTCGGGCGACGTGCTGGTCTTCCTCAACAACGACGCGGTCGCCGACCACGGCTTCCTCGACCGCGGTCTCGCGGTGCTCGCCGCGGGGGGCGAGCGCGTCGCAGCGGTCGCGGCCACCGCGGTGCTGGAGGGCCGCTTCGTCCCCGTCGACCCGGGCTCGCCCCGGTCCGAGGACGACCTGGCCCGCGCCGACGGCCGGCGCTGGCGGCGCGCGGAGACAGGGCAGACCCTGGTGAACGGCACGGGGGTGGTGCTCGACCGGTCCGGCAACGGGCGCGACCGCGACTGGCTCCGTCCCCTCGAGGACGCCCCGGAGTCCGCACCGCTCTTCGGCTTCTCCGGCGGAGCGGCCTTCCTCCGGCGCAGTGCGCTGGCCGAGGTCGGTGGGTTCGACGAGTCGCTCTTCATGTACTACGAGGACCTCGACGTCGCGTGGCGCCTCCGCCTCGCCGGGTACGACGTCCGGCACGCCCCCGACGCCGTCGTCGTGCACCGGCACGCGGCCAGCTCCGGCAGCGACGGCCCGCTGGTCCGGTACCAGAGCATGCGGAACCGCCTGGCCGTCGTCCTCCGGAACGCCTCGGCCGGCATGGTCGCCCGTGTCCTGTCGCGGACGCTCGGGCGCATGGCCCGCGACCTCCTCCGCCCCGGTGCCGCGCAGCTCCCGCCCGCCGCGTGGCGGCGACTCGCCCTGGAGGCCCCTGCCGTGCTCCGGCACGCGCGTCGCGCCCGCCGGGCCGACGGGTTCGACCGGGCGGCGCGCAGCCGCGTCGAGGCACGGCTGACGCCCGCCGACTGAGCGGACGCACAGGTGGCACCCGGCGGCGCAGACGGCGGACCGCAGCGGATCTGCGCGGGGTGATCCGAGCCTCCCGTTCGGGGGCCGATCTGGGGGCTGTGTGATCACTGTGGTCCAGGTAGCCTGATGGGACCCGAGTGCATCGGTCGTTCGTCAGGGGTCGGCCGCTCGCGCAGAGCGCATCGCGCACGTCATCAACCCCGTCGACGCCCAAGGGAAGGCCCAACGACGTGAAGAAGGTCGTCGCCATCATCGCGAGCGTGCTCGCAGCAGCGAGTGTGCTCGTCGGTTTCCAGCTGTCCGGTCCGATCAGCGGACAGGAGTCGGCGTCCGCGCTGACGGGTTCCGCGTTCTCGGCCGGCAACATCATCTCGGACGCGAACTTCTACGACGGCGACGCCATGTCCGCCTCGCAGATCCAGTCGTTCCTGAGCTCCCAGATCGGCACGTGTGCCTCGAGCTCCTGCCTGAACAACGGCAAGTTCAGCATGAACTCCCGCGGCAGCGACCCGATGTGCGGTGCGGTCACCGGCGGGTCGAACCTCTCCGCCGCGGTGATGATCTCCCGCGTCGCCGTGGCGTGCAGCATCAGCCCGAAGGTGATCCTGGTGACGCTCCAGAAGGAGCAGACCCTGATCAACGGCAGCACGGCACGGAACCCCTCCGCGTCCCGGCTCGAGCGGGCCATGGGCTACGCCTGCCCGGACAACGCCGGTGGGCACTGCGACCCGGCCTACGCCGGCGTCGGCAACCAGGTCTACTGGTCCGCGTGGCAGTGGAAGCGCTACGGCAACCCGGCCGGCACCACCAACTACTTCACCTGGTTCAACCCGGGTGGCACGCGGCAGATCCAGTACAACGTGCCGACGTCCTGCGGCACGAAGCCCGTCGCCGTGCAGAACAAGGCGACCGCCGCGCTCTACTACTACACGCCGTACACGCCGAACACCGCGGCGCTGAACAACCTGTACGGCACGGGCGACTCCTGCTCGGCGTACGGCAACCGGAACTTCTGGCGCCTCTACAGCGACTGGTTCGGCTCGCCCACCGAGAACGCGAAGCCGATCGGCCGGCTCGACGGCGTCACCGGTGGTGGCGAGGTCGTGAACGTCCGCGGGTGGGCGATCGACACGACCACCACCGCCGCGACCAAGGTGCACGTCTACGTCGACTCGAAGGCGTCCCAGATCATCGCGAACACGACCCGGAGCGACGTCGGGCGCGCGCACCCCGGCTACGGCAACGCGCACGGGTTCTCGTCCGCGGTGACCGCTGACCCGGGCTCGCACAAGGTCTGCGTCTACGCGGTCAGCGTCGACGGTGCCCGCAACAGCACGCTCGGTTGCAAGACGGTCACCGTCGTCAAGGCGTCCCCGTTCGGGTCCGTCGACACGGCGCAGGCGGTCCCCGGCGGCATCCGGGTCCGTGGCTGGGCCATCGACCCGAACGCGCAGACCAAGCCGATCGGCGTCCAGGTCACCGTCGGGTCGACGACGACGAAGCTCACGGCGAACCGGGTCCGCAGCGACGTGTCCAGGGCGTACCCGGTCGCCGGTGCGTCGCACGGGTTCGACGCGGTCATCCCGACGACGACCGGCACGCAGTGGGTCTGCATCACCGGCGTCAACGTCGGGGCCGGCGCGGACAAGCTGCTCCGGGACTGCGTGTCCATCCGGGCGGTCGGTTCGGTGCCGACCGGACGCGTGGACAGCCTGACCACGACGGCGAAGGCCATCCAGCTCCGCGGGTGGGCCATCGACGGCGACAGCACCGGACCGGTCAACGTGGACGTGTACGTCGACGGCGTCGGCCGTCGGGTCGCGGCGAACGTCGCCCGGTCGGACATCGCCAAGGCGTACCCGGCCTACGGCGCGGCGCACGGCTTCACGGCGTCCGTCGCCGCCGCACCCGGCCCGCACCAGGTCTGCGTCTACGCGATCAACGTCGGCGCCGGTTCGGGCAACCCGACGCTCCTGTGCGACACGGTCGAGGTCGGGAGCGCCCCGGTCGGACGCCTCGACTCGGCCACCCCGGTCAGCGGCGGTGTCGCCGTCAAGGGCTGGGCGTGGGACGCCGACACCACGGCGGCCACCGCGGTGCACGTGTACGTCGACAGCGCCATGACGCCGACCACGGCGAACCAGTCGCGTCCCGACGTCCGTCGGGCCTACCCGGCAGCGGGCGCGGCCCGCGGGTTCGCCACCACGGTCGGGGCGGCCCCCGGTGTGCACCAGGTCTGCGCCTACGGGATCGACGCCAACGGCGGCACCAACACCACGTTGGGCTGCTCGACGGTGACGGTCCGCTGACCGCTGACCGCTGACCGCTGACCGTTGGCCGCCCGCGTCGTTCGCCGAGTCCGTCGGCTCGCGGCGCGGGCGGTCCCTGCGGGTTCCTTCACGCAGGGGTCCCCGCGGATTCGCCGCGGTCCGGGTCCGTCCGCCATGATGACCGACATGAGTTCCGCCGCCGTCACACCGATCGACGGCGGTCCACGGACACGACTGACGGCGCCCGCCTGGCTCGTCCGCGCCGCCGGTGTGGTGCTGCCCGTCGTCGTCGGACTCCTCGCCGCGGCGATCGCCTGGTTCCGGCTCCCCGCCGGGGCCCGCGACACGCTCTGGGCCGAGGACGCCGCGGTCTTCCTCACCCAACGACTGCAGCTCGGACCGTTCGCGTCCCTCGTGCACCCGTACGACGGGTACCAGCACCTGGTCCCGCGGCTCATCGCCGAGGTCGCCGTCGCGCTGCCCGCGGAGTCCTACGCCAGGACGGTCACCGCGCTGTGCTGTGCGGTCGTCGGGCTCGTCGCGGCAGCCACCATGGTGTTCGCCCGCCGGACCATCCGCACCACCGCCGTCCGCGCGGTGTTCGCGCTCGTCCCCGCACTGACCCCGGTCGTGGCCTTCGAGGTGCTCGGCAACAGCGCGAACCTGCACTCCTTCCTGCTCTTCCTGGTCCCCGTGCTGCTGCTCGTCCGCCCGCGGACCTGGGCCGGTTCGGTGGCCCCGGCCGTCACCGCGTTCGTCGTCGCGGTCAGCGAGATCCAGGCCGTCTACTTCGTCCCGATGCTCGTCCTCGTCCTGACCCCGCGGTCGCGACGGTCCTGGCCGATCGGCGGTGCCCTCGTCCTCGGACTCGGGCTCCAGATGCTCTCCGTCCTGACCTCGGCGCGCGTGCGGACCCCGATGCACCAGGACCCGTCCGACGTGGTCACGGGGTGGTTCCTCGAGCCCGTGCTCAGCACGCTCTACCCGAAGGCCGGCTCGGCAGCGGTGCGGCTCGCGCAGCTCGGCTTCGGGATCGCCGTCGTGCTCGCGCTGGTGTTCGTGGCCGCCGCGGCCGTGGTGCTCGTCGGGCGCTGGCGCCGCGGGGACGGACTCGGACCGCTCCGCACGCTGACGATCGCCCTCCTCGTCGGGTCCCCGCTCGCCTGGGCGGCCGGCGTCGTCCTCAACCCCACGCCGCTCATCGACTTCTCCGAGCACGGCATCACGTCGATCGGGCAGACCGGCTACGTGCGGTACGCGGCACCCGCCTCGATGTTCCTCATCGGGCTGGTCGTGCTCGCGGCGGAACGACTCGTCCGGATTGGACGCACCCGGGCGACGGTCGTGGCCGCGGTCCTCCTGGTCGGCCTCTGCGTCCTCCTCGGCGTGCGCGCCCTCCCGCACGACGTCGCACGGTCCGGGGCGCCGACCTGGAGCGCCGAGTTCCGCCAGGGGGAGCGTGACTGCGAGCGGGGAGCAGAGGACTCCCGGCTCGAACAAGCACCATGGGGGTGGGGAGCCACCCTGACGTGCTCGACGATCCAGGACGACGCCTTCCCGACCGACCAGCGCTGAGCACCAGCACCAGACCACCTCCAGCAGAGAGAACCATGCCCCACACCCCAGCCCCACGCTCGCTCGTCATCGTCCCCACCTACGACGAGGCCGAGAACGTCCACGAGATCGTCGGGCGGGTCCTCGACGTGGTCCCCGCAGCGCACGTCCTCGTGGTGGACGACGGCAGCCCCGACGGCACCGGGGACATCGTCGCCGCGATGGCGGCGGAGGACGATCGCGTGCACCTGCTCCGTCGCGCGGGGAAGCTCGGGCTCGGCACGGCGTACGTCGCGGGGTTCCGGTGGGGCCTCGAGCGGCAGTTCGACCTGCTCATCGAGATGGACGCCGACGGGTCGCACCCCGCCGACCGCCTGCCCGCGATGATCGAGGCCGTCGCCGGCGCCGACCCCGCCGCGGACGTCCTGCTCGCCATCGGGTCCCGCTGGGTCCCGGGCGGGTCGGTCGTCGACTGGCCGAAGCACCGTGAGCTCCTCAGCCGCGGTGGCAACGCCTACGCCCGGGTCATGCTCGGCCTCGACGTGCACGACATCACGGCCGGCTTCCGTGTCTACCGCGCCGAGGCGATCGCCCGGATGGACCTGGACTCGGTCGACTCCAAGGGGTACTGCTTCCAGGTCGACATGACGCTGCGGGTGCACGACCTCGGCGGCACGATCGTCGAGGTCCCGATCCAGTTCCGCGACCGCGTGCGCGGTGTCTCGAAGATGAGCCAGGCGATCGTCGTCGAGGCGATGCTCCGCACCACGCAGTGGGGCCTGCAGCGCCGGTTCGGCCGGCGCCGCAGCTCCTGATCGTCCCTGCTCAGACGCAGCTGAAGTCGTAGTCCTGCTCCACGCCCTTCGGACTGACGCCGACCCACTGGGTCATCTGCACAGTGCTCTCGGGGGTGAACGCGCCGCCAGCACATTGCCGTTGGGCTGCGGCGGCGCCGTCCCTGCCGCTCGTCGCCCAGTTCGGGAGTCCCCGCAGCGGACTCCCGGCTGGGATCGCACCAGCGATCAAGTTGAACTGGTACTTGTTCGAGTAGACACCGACGTTCGAGACACCGGCGGCCTTGAACCCGGCCACCATCCCCTCGATGTCCGCGCGGTTCTGCGTGCGGTAGTCCGGGTACTTCGCGGCGTCCTTCGCTGTGAGCCAGGACAATCCGGTCTCGACGTCGAGCCACCACCGGAACGACGACGGGTTCGGGACGTTCCTGATCGTCGCGTCTTCGTAGGCCCGGGTGTAGCCGTACATGAACGAGCACGCTGCGTTGAACTTGCCGGTGCAGGTCCCGTAGGGGTTCGACGCTGTCGGCCCCTCGGCCACGGTGTTGCTCCTCGGCCAGACGGCAGCGTTGTAACTCGGGTTCGCGGCGAGGACGTAGAGCTGTGTCTTTGCTTGTGCCGTTCCGCCTGTGGACGACGCTGCCCATGCGAGCTGCTGCGCCAAGCACGGGTTGGTCTCGTTGCCGAGCTTCCAGTTCACGCCGACGATGGCGAACGGGACGTTCGCGGGGTAGCCGGCGGCCGAACACCCTTGCGGCCACGACACGTCCGCCCCGATGCCGGACCCGGACGAGCCGTCCATGAAGTACCCCGCGACGTCGAGGTCGAGCGTCGCCGTCCCCGCGGACACCTTCGCCTGCACGCCGCGGTTCGCGGTGCTGCCGGTCACCTTCGCCATCACGAGGTTCGAGATCGCCCGGCCCGCACCGAAGACCTGCGTGGCGACCTGGGCGTCAGTGCCGGCCGGGGTGACGCGGAGGTAGCCAGCGGCGGTCGTGCGCTCGGTCTCGGCGTTCGCGACGACGGCGGTGGCGGTTCCCGGGACCCCGGCGGTGCCCGTCAGGCGGACCGTCCGCGGCGTGGTGCCGACCGGGCCGGCGTACGCGCGGGTGGTGTCGATCGGCACGAACACCGAGCCGCTGTCCGAGTTCGTGTAGTACCCGGAGACGTCCATCGACACGGTCGCGGTGCCGCTCGAGACCCGGACCTGCGCCGCCCCGCCGACGAGCTTCACGATGACCAGGTTCGAGACCGCCGTGCCCCTGGTGAACACCTGCGACGCGACCTGCGGGTCCTGCCCGGCCGGGGTGACGCGCACGTACCCGTTCGCGGTCGTGGCCTCGACCTGGGTGTTCACGGCGACGGCGGTGGCGCCGGCGGGGACTCCGCCGGTGCCCGCGAGCGGCACCCGGACCGGCGTGGTGCCGACCTGCTGCCGGAAGACGCGGGCGGCGTCCACGGGCGTGTAGGTCGCGCCGGCACCGTCGACGTAGTAACCGGACACGTCCATGAACACGGTGCCGGACCCGGCGGACAGCTTGACCTGGACGCCGCCCTTCGCGAGCTTCACAGTCGCGAGGTTCGAGATGGTCTGCCCGGCGGAGAACTCCTGGGTGGCGACCGACGCGTCGACCCCGGCGGGGGTGACCCGGACGTACCCGGCCGCCGTGGGGGAGCCGACCTCGACGTTGACGACGACCGCGGTCGCGGCGGCGGGGACCCCGGCGCGGCCGGCGATCGGGACGACCTTCGGCGCGGTGCCGACGCTGCCGGACCACACGCGGGTGGTGTCCACGGGCACGTACCGTCCGGTCGACGGTGCGGCGGCGTGCGCCGGTGTCGGTGGACTGACGACGAGGCCGAGGGTGACGAGCACGACCGCGACGAGCGCGGTGGCCAGGGCGATGAAGGCGGTCCGGTGCAGCGGGCGCGTCATGGCGTTCCTTCGTTCACGACCGTCCCCCTGACGGTCTCCGGGCAGTGTACGAGGTCCGGGCGAACTCCCGCCCCGTCGACGGCGCCGTTCCGCTCGACCTCCGGCCGCTCGACCTCCGGCCGCTCGACTTCCGGCCGATCGACCTCCGCCCGCGCGGCCACCGGTGCGGTCACCACCGGTGTGCGGAGGAACAGCACCACGAAGACGACGAGCAGCACCGCGCGCCCCCAGATGCCCACCGTCATCGCCTGGAACGCCCACGTCTGCGTGCCGGCACCGAGCGCGGTGGCGTAGGTGTTGCGGAAGAACCCGACGACGGCGCACAGGTCGGCCACCAGGTAGGCGCCGATCCACCAGCCGCCGACGCGCAGCACGACGAGGAACGGCAGCAGCCACAGGACGTACTGGGGCGACGCGACCTTGTTGCACACCATGTACACGGCCAGCAGTGCCGCGGCGGACTGCACCCAGGGCGTGGTCCCGCGGCGGAGTGCCAGCACGACGGTCACCACGAGCACGGCGAGGATGCCGAGCGCCGTCGCCGCGGTCGCCATCGTGCCCATCGTCTGCTGGAACGGACCGTCGAGGTCCGCCGACCGGGGCAGCAGCCCGTAGTACCAGATCGACAGGGTGGACGGCCCGATCGGTCGCGCGGCCTGGAACCGGAAGACCGACAGCCACCCCTCGAGGTTGATGAGCACGAACGGCACGTTGGCGGCGAGGACGACTCCGATCCCGGCCCCCAGGGCGGCGACGGTGCGACGGACCCGGGCGCCGAGCGGGGCGTCCCGGTCGAGCAGGGCCGCGACGGCGAGGGGCGCGAGGAACATCAGCGGGTAGAGCTTGAACGCCCCACCGACGCCGAACGCCGCCCCGGCCAGGGCGTAGCGGGTCAGGGGCGACCAGGTGCTCGGGGCGCGGAGCACCACCACCAGCCCCACGACCGTGCAGGCGACGGCGAGCAGGTCCCAGTTGAACGCGGCGTACAGCGCGAGCGGCGGCGTGGCGGCCCACACCCACGCGCGGCGCCCCGCGACCCGGACGAGCAGCAGCGTGACCACCACGGCGAGCACCCCGGCGACGACCCCGGTGACGAGCAGGAACCCGCGCGCGGTGTCCACGGGCAGCGCCGTCAGCCACACCCAGATCCCGGTGAGCGTCGGGTACTCGACGGTGCCGTGGCCGAGCTCGGACCCGTTGACGTAGGGGAACACGTGCTCGACGAGCCCCCGGGTGTTCCAGAGCGCCGCGACGTCGGACCAGCACCCGTACTGCGACACGAAGGCACCGCGCGGCACGTCGGCGGGGCCCGGCACCGTGCACGGCAGCTTCATGAGGACGTTGAGGGCCGTGAAGACGGCGGCCACGACGCACATGGCGACGCGCTCGAGCGTTCGGGGGTGCACCCCGACACCGTAGCGGTCCACCGGCGTCAGGCGGGGTGCTCGACGCGCGGCAGGTGGCGGCGCCACGACCGGCGGCGGGCAGCGACCACGAGCACCGTGGTGAAGACCATCAGCCCGGCTCCGGAGAGCAGGTAGCTCTCCGCGGCACTCGTCACCGCGAGCAGCACGAGCACGGCCGCCGGCCAGACGTAGGCGACGCCGGGGAACGTCGTCGCGGTCACCCAGGCACGCGCGAAGGCCAGGAGCGCGGCGGCGAGCAGCAGGAGCGCCCCGGCCAGGCCGATCTGCAGCCAGGCGTCGATGAAGGCGTTGAGGCCCGAGGTGTACCGCGCACCTGACGGGTCGACGAAGACGGCGAACGGCAGGACCTGCTCCGTCGGCCAGGTGCCGACCCATCCCCAGCCCTGGATCGGGTGCTGCTGGATGAGCACCTGGATCTGCGACCAGAGCGTCAGCCGGGTGGCGCTCCCACCGGCGGCGCCGATCTCGGCGAGGATCCGGTGTCGCGCGAGCACGGCCACCACCCCGACGACCACGACGAAGGCCCCGAGCACGCCGTTCACCACCGGCCGGGTGCGCGGCCGCGCGTGCCGGAGTGCCCAGAGCGCCAGGGCAGTCACGGCGAGGGCGATCATCGCGAGTCCGGTGATGGGTGACTGCACGAGCATGAGCGCGATGACGGCCAGCGCGGTCGACCCGATGGCCCGCCACATCGTCACCGACCGGGTGAGGAACTCGACCACGAAGGTCACGAGCGCGACCGCGGCGACGAAGCCCATGAAGTTGCGGGTGCCGCCGATGCCCTGGATCGGACCGCCGTAGGCGATGTCGCCGCGGATGCCGAAGCCGGGGATGGGGACGTCGAGCACCAGCCCGGACAAGACCTCGAGCCCGAGGGCCACCACGAGCAGGATGCGGAAGGCGTCCCCGGCGGCGCGGATCACCTGCACGAGGTCACGGCCGAGTGCCAGGTACAGCCCGAGCCCGATGAAGCCGACGGTCGCCACGAAGCCGCGCAGCGCGACCCACGAGTACTCGCTCCACAGCACGCTGAGCGCGCAGTACCCGACGAAGGCCAGCAGGGAGAGGGGCAGCACCCCGTGCCACTCGATGCGGTACCGCTGCCCGAGCAGGCTGAGACCACCCAGGACGACCAGGGTCACCAGGACCGCCCAGGTGCCGGCGGACCCGACCAGCGCCCGCACGGTCGGCTCGCCGAACGCGAAGAGCAGCATCACGGTCGCGAGCGCCTGACTGAACCGTCCGCCGGCCGAGAACCCGATCCAGGCGGACAGGTACCGCCGCGCGAGCGCGCGCCTGGTCACCCTGCCGTCCGTCACCCGACCATCTTGGACCACGCGGCCGGTCGACCGCCCCGCGGGGCCGGTGCGTCGACATCGCCGAGCGCGATGTCTCCACTATCGTCGATCCGCTATGACACGGACGACGACGAGGCTCCGCACCGTCCTCGGGGTGGTCGTGATCGCGCTCGCCGCCACGGCGACGGCCTGGGTCCGGCTGGGGCCCGTCGCCCGCGGTACCGGCTGGGCCGAGGACACCGGCCTGTTCTTCCGCGAGCACCTGGCGCTCGGCCCCCTCGGCAGCCTGTTCCACCCGTACGCCGGGTACCTGCACCTCGTGCCCCGGCTCGTCGTCGACGCCGCGTTCGCCCTGCCGATCGACCGCTACGCGCTCGCCGTCTCGCTGGTCTGCTGTGCCCTGGTCGGCACGGTCTGCGCCGCGCTGTTCGTGCTCGCCCGCGACGTCGTCCGACCGTGGCCGCTCCGCCTGGTGCTCGCCGCCGTCCCGGTGCTGCTGCCGACCGCCCCGTGGGAGGTCACCGGGAACGCCGCGAACCTGCACACCTTCGCGCTGGTGCTGGCGCCCTGGCTCTTCTCCTCCCGCCCACGGACCCGGTGGGGCGCCGCTGCCGCCGCCGTCGCCGCGGTCCTGGTCACCTGCACCGAGGTGCAGGCCGTGCTCTTCCTCCCGCTGCTGCTCGTGGCCTGGTGGCCGCGCGACGGTGACCACCGAGCGGCGCGCCGTGCGCTCCCGATGGCGGTGGCGGCGCTCGCCGGGGGGACTGCCCAGGTCGTGACGGCGCTCGTGACCGCGCGTGCCTCCAGGCCGGGGCACCCCGGCGTCACCGACGTCGTCGCCGGCTACCTGTTCAGCGTCGTCGGTGGGCTCGGGTCGTCGCACCTCGGCGCCGTGGGACGAGCGGTGGTCGCCCACGGCTGGGGCGTCCTGGTCGTCCCGGCGGTCGCGCTGCTGGCCGTGCTCGTCGTGGCGACGCTGCGCGGCCCATGGTGGACGCGCGTGCTCCTCGTCGCGCTCACACTCGGGTCCGCCGTGGTCTGGGGCGCGGCGCTCGTCGCGAACGCGTCGGCGGACGCCAGGTGGTCGACCGCCGCCCCTGCGGAGCTCGTGGCCGCGACGCCGTCCCGGTACGCGGCCGCCGCGGGCCTGCTCCTCACGATGGCGGTCGTGGTCGCCGCGGCCACGCTGGTGGACGCGGAGCGTCACGCAGCCCGGCCGACCTCCGACGCGGTGCCGGTGACCCGGTCGGGAGGCACGTCCCACGTCGTCCGCGCGGCCGTCGGCTGGGTCGTGGTCGCCGCCCTCGTCACGACGTGGGTGGGTGCCGTGGGTCCTGGCCCGACGACCCGCGACGGCGGTCCGGAGTGGCAGCCGCAGGTCCAGCGGGCCGTCACGCTCTGCCGCGCCGCCGACCGCGCGGCGTCGGTGCCGATCCGCACGGCCCCGTGGGCAGCCGACGTGCCGTGCGCCCTCGTGCTCCGCGCCGACCGGTCGACCGGGCACCGCTGACACGGCGGGGGTCCGGGGCGGGTCCAGCGCGTCGGGCTCAGCGAGTGGGGCTCAGCGGGTTGGCTCAGCGGGTCGCGTGCCGCCGGAACTCGCGCTTCGCCGAGGGGGTGCGCGGGCCGTCGCCGGCCGACACCGGTTCCTCGCTGACGAGCACGATGCGCGACTTGACGGCGATGAGCGCGAACAGCACCCAGTTGCCCTGGTAGAGCAGCCGCGACTCCGCGACGGACTGCACCAGCAGCGCGACGACGACGAGGAGCGGCAGGAGCGACACCGGGTCGAAGCGGCGTGGCTGCAGGCTGGCGTCGTAGCCGATCCGGGTGGCCGAGGACCACGAGCGGTTCAGGGTCGTCAGCACGTACAGCGCGAACAGGACCAGGCCGACGATGCCGGTCTGCATCCAGACGTCGAGGTACGCGTCGTGCGCCTGCAGGTACGTCACGCCGTTGCGCGGGGCGAGGTCCGCGAGCTCGGGGATGCTCGGCCACCAGTAGCCGATCCAGCCGAGCCCGAGGACGGGGTGCTCGTGCACCTGCCCGAGGACCGCGTGCCAGATCTCGCCGCGGCCGGTGAAGTCCGCGCTCTTGCCGAGCAGCCCCGCGACGACGCCGCGGGACAGGACGCCGACGACCACGACGACGGCCGCGATGCCGGCGATCGCCAGGTACCTCGGGGTGCGGCGCTCGGTGGGGACCCGGCGCACGGCCAGGGCGGCGAGGAGCACGAGGGCGACGACCGCGGCGGCGACCACGACCGTCGAGGACCGGGTCAGCAGGAACACGACGGCGGCGACGACGAGCCAGCCGACCGCACGGTTCCGACGGATCCGACCCTCGGCGAGCTGCAGGCCGACGGCGATCGCGGCCAGGAGGGCGACCATCGCGAGCAGGTTGGCGTTGCCGGGCAGGCCCTGGATGCGCCCGCCCGTGAACAGCTCGGCGCGGGAGAAGTAGAACGCGTCCGGGATCTTGCGGTCCCCGTAGTGGGTCCAGATCGGGGCGATGGGGTGCCGCACGACGACCGCCACGACCGCCTCGAAGAGCAGGGACAGGCCGAGCACCCACCGGAACGCCAGGCTGATCGCGTCGAGCACCCGACGCCAGGTCAGCCCGGACGCGATCGCGAACGCGACGAGGGCGCAGAGGACCTGCGCGACGAGGCTGGCGACGGTGGCGAAGCGCCAGTGCGACCACGCCACCGAGACCAGGCACCAGGCCAGGAAGAGCCACAGCGACCGCGGGGTCCGTCGGAGGGTGGGTCGGGCACGGACGACGATCGCGACGCCCCACGCTCCCTCGAGTGCCCAGACCACGGCGGCGCCGTACCAGGTGAGCATGTTCGGGACGGCGTCCCCGGCGAACAGCGTGAAGAGCACCGCGGTGGCGAAGGCGAAGACCTCGCGCTCGGGAACGGTGCCGCGCGCCAGGGGCCAGGTGTTCGTCACGAGGACAGGCTAACGCCCGGGGACGGCCGCGCTCACCGTCCGGTCGACTGCAGTGCCCGGGCGATCCTGGCACCCAGGAACGGTGCGAGCGTGGTGGCGTAGGTCGCCGTGAGGTGCGTGGGGTCCCGGTGCACCACGACGCCCCCGATGACCGCCGGGCAGCTGTCCGCCGTGCAGTACCAGTCGGTCATGTCGACGTACCTGGCCATCGCGCCGATCCGGGACGCGGCCTGCTGGGACCCGTCGAACGACGCCGTCGCCTGGGCCCGGGGGAGGTCGCACGCGGTCGTCGTCGGTCCCCGCATCTGCGCCAGGCAGTCGAGGGTGTCGGGGCGCGCGACCGGGTTGTCCCGGATCGCCACGACCGGAACGCCGTTGTCGGTCGCGGCCCGCCACGCCCCGACGAGCCCGTCGACGACGGTCGCCTCGTTGGTGCTGCCCGCGGGGACGATGCCCGGGCTCTTCGTCGTCGCGTGCGTCACGACGACGCCGTCGAGCTCGTCGGCGTGGGTGGTGATCCAGGCGGTCGCGGCGCGTTTCCAGCCCTGGCAGGTGTCCGTGTAGGCCTGGGACGGCGCCCACTGCTCGGCGGTCGTGAGGTAGCAGCCGATGTGCCCGGCGACGTCGATCCGCCAGTGCCGCTGCTCGGCGATCGCCCGGTACGCCGAGATCAGGGCGTTGCTGTGCGAGTCCCCGACGGCGAGCAGGTGCTTCGTGTACCCGGTCCTCGGTCCCAGGGAGCAGACGTTGAAGTCCGCCGTGGTGTTCGACCAGCACGCGTCGCGGTTCTGGTCGTCCGCCCCGGCGGCAGCGGGCGCCGGCACGCGGACGTCGGCGAGCCGCGGGTCGACGCAGGGGTCGGCCGACCCGATGCGGGCGTCGGCGCCGAAGCAGGCGACGTCACCGGCCTGCAGTCGCTCCTGGTACGCGGCGGCCTGGTCCTGCTGCACCTGGAGCGCGCCGAGGGTGCTCGCTCCGAGCGCGACGACGAGCACCGTGCTGAGGGCGCCGTAGAGCGCGACACGACGCGGCCGGAGGGCACGGGCCCACGAGGACGAGCGCAGGGGCTCCTCGACCAGGAGCGTCGTCAGCGCGGCGACCACGACCGACCCGACGAGCACGACGGCCTTCGACCGCAGGCCGAGCGGGTGCCCGAGGACGATCGGCAGCAGCACGACGGCCGGCCAGTGCCAGAGGTACACCGCGTAGGAGATCCGGCCGAGGAACGCCACCGGGGCCAAGCGCCCGAGCACGGCGAGACCGGAGTGGCCGCCGAGCAGCACCACGAGCGTCGCGCCGACCACCGGCAGCAGCGCGGCGGTGCCGGGGAACGGGGTCGCCGGGGTGATCGCCCACAGGGCCGCGAGGAGCAGGACCAGACCCAGCCACGAGCCTCCCGACCGGACCCACCGCGCCACGCGCGTGCGCGGAGCCGACAGCACGACCGTGGACGCGAGCCCTCCGAGCGCGAACTCCCAGGCCCGCGTCGCCGTCGAGAAGTAGGCGATGCCCGGCGCGGTGCGGGTCTCGACGACGCACCAGACGAAGGAGAGCACGACGACCGCGGCGAGCAGCACCCGCGCCGTCCGGACCGGGGAGCGCCAGCGCGTGCGGCGGAGTGCCAGTGCCAGCAGGGCCAGCAGGACCGGCAGGGCGATGTAGAACTGCTCCTCGACCGAGAGCGACCAGAAGTGCTGGAACGGCGACGGCTGGTTGTCCGAGGCCAGGTAGTCGACGGAGTCGGCCGCCAGCTGCCAGTTCTGCACGTACACCGTGGACGCGATCAGCTCGCGGCCGTACTGCCCCCAGAGCGTGCTCGGGACGGCCAGCAGCACGGCCGTGCCGGTGGCGAGCAGCGTCAGGAAGGCGCCGGGCAGCAGCCGCTTCGCCCGCCGCGCCCAGAACCGACCCAGGGCGATCCGCCCCGTCGCCACCTGCTCGCGGAGCAGGTGGCCGGTGATGAGGTACCCGGAGATGACGAAGAACACGTCCACGCCCACGAACCCGCCGGGCAGCCGGTTCGGCCACAGGTGGTAGACGACCACGGCGAGGACGGCGAAGGCCCGCAGCCCCTGCACGTCCCACCGCGTGGTGTCGCGGACCCGCGGCCGCGGAGGCGCCGATGTGGGGTCGAGGAGTGCAGACATCGCGGAGAGTCTATGTATCGCGGATCGTCCACAGCGACGACACCGGCTGCCGATACGCTCGGGACATGTTCCTCGGCATCACCAACACCCCGCGCGACTACGCGTGGGGATCCGTCACCGCCATCCCCGAGCTCCTCGGCCGCACCGTCACCGGCGCCCCGCAGGCGGAGCTCTGGCTCGGTGCGCACCCCGGCAGCCCCAGCGTGGTCGTGAACCCCGCGATGGTCGGCGGCGCGGACACCGTGCTCGACTGGATCGCCGCCGAACCGCAGGTCGCCCTCGGCGGGGACCGCACCGGGCTGCCGTTCCTGCTCAAGGTGCTCGCCGCCGCGGCGCCCCTGTCGCTGCAGGCCCACCCGACGCCGGAACAGGCCCGCGAGGGCTTCGAGCGCGAGGACGCCGCCGGCATCGCGCTCGACGACCCCGCCCGCAACTACAAGGACCCGTACCCGAAGCCCGAGCTCGTCGTGGCGCTCAGCGACCGGTTCGAAGCCCTGAGCGGCTTCCGCCCCGTCGAGTCCACGCTCGTCGACGTCGAGACGCTCGACGCCGGCAGCGGGCGCCTCGGGCCGCTCGTCGCCCACCTGCACCAGGGGCTCGAGGACACCGTGCGGTGGCTCGAGGACGCCGACGGCTCCGCGCTCGCGGTCATCGACGCGGTCGGGCACCTGGCGCCGGACGTGCAGGACCCCTCCGCGAACATCGCGACCGCCGCGGCGCTCGCCGAGTCCTACCCGGGGGACCCGGGCGTGGTCGTGTCGCTGCTGATGCACCGCGTGACGCTCTCGCGCGGCCAGGCGATGTACCTGCCCGCCGGCAACATCCACGCCTACCTCGACGGCCTCGGCATCGAGCTGATGGCGCCGTCGGACAACGTGCTCCGTGGCGGCCTCACGCCCAAGCACGTCGACGTGCCGGAACTGCTGCGCGTGCTCGACTTCACGGCGTACCCGGCGCCGCTCCTCGACCCCGAGGAGATCGCCCCCGGTGTCGACCGCTTCGCGCCGGCCGGCGTGGGCTTCGCGCTCGTGCGGGTCACCGGTGACGGGCGGCCGGTCGGGCTGAGCACGGGCGGGGTGGCGCCGCTCTCCGGACCCTCGATCGCGATCTGCACCGAGGGCGTCGTGACGCTGGTCGGGGCGACCTCGGCCACGCTGCTGCGCCGGGGCGAGTCGTGCTTCGTGACCCCGGACGAGGGCGACGTCACCGTCGAGGCCGACTCGTCGGACGGCGTCACCTCGACGGTCTTCATCGCGACGGGGGCGTAGCGGCGCCTGTGCCTGTGGCTGTGGCTGTGGCGTCGGCTACGGCTGCTGGCAGTTCGTGTCGGCGCTCGCGCTTCTGCGGCTTCGCGCAGCGGGTGCGCGGTGGTCCGCGGCGGTCGGCGGTGCCGCGTCCGCTAGCGTGGCGGGCATGAGTTGGCTGGTCACCGGCGGTGCCGGGTACATCGGATCCCACGTCGTCCGGGCGCTCCGCGCGGCGGACATCGACACCGTCGCGCTGGACGACCTCTCGAGCGGCTTCCGTTCGTTCGTCCCCGACGACGTCCCCTTCGTCGAGGGCACGATCCTCGACGGCGAGCTCGTCGCGCGGACGATCCGCGAGCACGGCGTCACGGGCGTCGTGCACGTCGCGGGCTTCAAGTACGCCGGCGTCTCCGTCGAGCGCCCGCTGCACACCTACGAGCAGAACGTCACCGGCATGGCGACGCTCCTCCGTGCGATGGCCGACGCCGACGTCGACAAGGTCGTGTTCTCCTCGAGCGCCGCGGTCTACGGCACCCCCGACGTCGAGACGGTCGTCGAGTCCACGCCGAAGAACCCGGAGTCGCCCTACGGCGAGTCGAAGCTCATCGGCGAGTGGCTGCTGAAGGACATGGAGGTCGCGCGCGGCTTCACCACGACGTCCCTGCGGTACTTCAACGTCGTCGGCTCCGGCGTGCCCGACCTGTACGACGCCAGCCCGCACAACCTGTTCCCGCTCGTGTTCGACGCGCTGCTCGCCGGTCGCATCCCGCGGATCAACGGCGACGACTACGCCACGCCCGACGGCACCTGCGTCCGCGACTACGTGCACGTGGCCGACCTGGCGCACTCGCACGCGATCGCCGCGGCGAAGCTCGAGGCGGGGGAGCCCCTCGACCGCGCCTACAACCTCGGCAGCGGCGACGGCGTCAGCGTCCGGCAGATCATG
This sequence comes from Curtobacterium sp. VKM Ac-2865, assembly GCF_015350905.1. GTDB lineage: Bacteria > Actinomycetota > Actinomycetes > Actinomycetales > Microbacteriaceae > Curtobacterium. The sequence continues at coordinate 161,246 of NZ_JADKRZ010000007.1, forward strand.
GACGCGATGGCGCGCGGCACCGGCATCCCGTTCGAGCCGGAGATCGCCCCGCGTCGCGCCGGCGACCCGGACCGGATCGTCGCCACGGGCGAGGCCGCCGCGCGCGACCTCGACTGGGCGATGCGCCACACCCTCGACGAGATGGTCTCCAGCGCCTGGGAGGCCCGCCGCCGCGTCGCGTAGCGCGCTGCCGGCACGGCAAGCGCCCGCGGGGCGCGCCGCTCTGCGCTGCTCCGCGCCGCGCGACCCGCCCCCTGTCGACGTCGCGCCCCGCGGTGGACATCGCGCCCCGGTGCAGCCGGGCGCGATGCCCACGCCGGGGCGCAACCCGGGCTGCTCCGCCGACCGGCCGACCCGTCGACCCGCGGAGCGCGCTGCCGGCACGGAGCGCGCTGCCGACACGGCCAGCGCCGCCCGCGCCGCGCCGCCCGCGCCGCGCCGCCCGCGCCGCGCCGCCCGCGCCGCGCCGCCCGCGACGCGCCGCCCTTTCGGCGGTTCGGACCGGCACCGCACCAGGGACGTCGGCTCGAACCACGGACGTCCGCGGTTCGAGCCGACGTCCGTTGTGCGACGCCAGGGCGCGCCGCTGCATGCACACGCCGCCGCGCTCGCCCGCATGCCCCGCCCCGCCCCGCGCCCGCCCCGCCCCGCGCCCGCCCGCCCCGCCCCGCGCCGACCGCCGCGCCGCCCGCCGCGCACCCCGCGGTGTCCCCCGAGAGGCCGACAGAACCGGTGCGACACGCCCGAATGGGGGACATGACACGCCGGAACGCCCGGTGCCTCTTATGATCCGCGACTTGACTCCGAGGAATCACACCGCTGTAATTACAGGCAACGACCGACAGCGAGACGAACCAAGGGGTGATCAGGGTGAGCGGTTCCGACTTCCACGCCGGAGTTCCGGAAGACTGGCACGTCGACCCCGTGGCGCTCGGCGTCCCCGGCGTCCGACGTCCGGAGACCGACGACGAGGAGAACCCGCTCGCCTGGCAGGCGGACTCGCTCTGCGCACAGACGGACCCCGAGGCCTTCTTCCCGGAGAAGGGCGGCTCGACGCGCGAGGCGAAGAAGATCTGCACCACGTGCGAGGTCCGGTCGCAGTGCCTCGAGTACGCGCTCGAGAACGACGAGCGCTTCGGCATCTGGGGCGGCCTCTCGGAGCGCGAGCGTCGCAAGCTGCGCAAGCGCGCGTAGCGACGCGCCACCGCGCGACGGGTCCGATCTGGAGGCCCGCATCGCGCCCGCCACGCAGCAGGCCTTGATCGTCCCCACAGGTTCGCGGCGCGCCGACCCACCGGGCTGCAGCCGTGCCTCCAGTCCGTAGAGTGTCGCCCGTCATGCAGCCCAGTTCCGCTCAGCCCCGTGTCACCGCCGTCCTGGTCGTCGCCAACGGGGCGGACCACCTCGACCGGACGCTGGACGCCCTCGCCAACCAGACCCGGCACCCGGAGAACCTGGTGGTCGTCGACGTCGGCTCGACGGACGGCTCGACCGCCCAGCTCGAGTTCGGCGGGTCCGCCCAGCTGACCCGGATCCCCGCAGGACGCTCCTTCGGTGACGCGGTCGCGGTCGCCGAGAAGGCGGTGCCGCGTCCGGAGGCCGACGAGGCCGTGGAGGAGTGGCTCTGGCTCATCGGACACGACAACGCCCCGACACCGACGGCCCTCGCCGAGATGCTGGCCGCGGTGGAGATCGCCCCGTCCGTCGCGGTCGCCGGCCCCAAGCTCGTCGACCCGCGTGACCCGTCGCGCATCCGCGACCTCGGCGAGAGCATGACCCGGTTCGGCCGGTCGCTCGTCCTCGTGCAGGAGGAGCTGGACCAGGGCCAGCACGACCGGAACACCGACGTGATGGCCGTGGCCGCGGGCGGGATGCTCGTGCGCCGCTCGGTCTGGGCGACGCTCGGCGGGTTCGACCCCGCGCTGCCCGACGTCGACGCGGCCCTCGACTTCTGCGTCCGTGTCCGTCTGGCGGGGTACCGCGTCGCCGTCGTGCCCGAGGCGCGGGCGACGAGCGCCGGGCCGATCGAGGAGTTCGGCCGCAAGCGCGTGTCCGAGGGTCGCCGCGTGCGGATGCACCGGCAGGCCCAGCTGCACCGCCGCATGACCTACGCGCCCCTCGGTGTGCTCTGGATCCACTGGTTGACGCTCGTGCCGTTCGCGGTCGGTCGTGCGATCGGCCACCTCGTCGCGAAGCACCCGGCCGCGGTGTCGGGGGAGCTCTCCGCCGCGTTCGCCGTGGCCTTCGGCGGCGGGGTCTCCCGGGCCAGGAAGTCCCTGGCGCGCACGAAGAAGCTCGGGTGGGCGGCCGTCGAACCGCTGCGCGTGAGCTGGCGTCGGGTGCACGAGCGGCGGACGACGTCCCGCGACGTCGAACTCGCCCGGGTCGAGGACGCCCCGGTCGCCCGGGCGTCGTTCCTCGGCGACGGTGGCATCTGGGTCGTACTCGCCGCGGCCGTGCTCAGCGTCGTCACCCTCTTCCCGCTGCTCGGCTCGCCCGCGCTGACCGGCGGTGGGCTGCTGCCGCTGTCGACATCGGTGGGGAAGCTCTGGCAGAACGTCGGCTACGGCTGGCACACCCTCGGCACCGGCTTCACGGGCCCGAGCGACCCCTTCGCCGCCGTCCTCGCCGTGCTCGGGTCGATCGTGGCATGGTCGCCGTCGACCGCCGTCGTGCTCGTCATGCTGCTGGCGTTCCCGGTGTCCGCCCTCGGCGCCTGGTTCGTCGTGCGCAAGCTGACGACCCGCACCTGGGTGCCGGTCATCGGCGCGGCGCTCTACACGATCGCCCCGGCGCTCGTCGGCGCCGTCACCACCGGGCACCTCGGCGCCGTCATCGCGCACGTGCTGTTGCCGTGGCTGTTCCTCACGGTGCTCGAGGCGCACCGTTCCTGGGCCTCGGCCGCCGGTGCCGCGCTGCTCTTCGCCGGGGTCGCGGCCTCGGCACCGTCGCTCCTGCCGGTCCTGATCATCGGGTGGCTGGTGTCGCTCGTCGCCGGGTGGCGGCACGCGCACCGACGGGTGTTCATCCCCGTCCCCGCCGCGGTGCTCTTCCTGCCGCTGGTGCTGACGCAGATCGCCCGCGGCAACGTCCTCGGGGTGTTCGCCGACCCGGGTGTGCCCTCGGCGACCCGGGCGCCCTCGGCCCTGCAGCTCGCGATCGGGCAGCCGCTGCCCGACTGGAACGGCTGGCTGCCGGTCAGCTCGCCGCTGTCCGCCGTCGTCGCCGCCCTGCCGATCGCCCTCGCGGTCCTCGCGCTGCCCATCGGCGTGACCGCGATCGGTGCCGTGCTCGGCCACCGCTGGCACGTCGCGGGCGTCGCGCTCGTCACCGCGCTGCTCGGGTTCGCCACCGCCTTCGCGGCCACCCACGTCACGGTCACCGGCGTCGGGGCCACGACCACCATCGTGTGGCCGGGCAGCGGCCTGACCGTGTACTGGCTCGCGCTCGTCGTCGCCGTGTCGATCGGCGTCGACACGCTGCCGCGCCGGGCCCCGGTCGTCGGGGTCGTCGCCGCGGTGTTCGCCGGTGTCGCCGTCGCCCCGGCGTTCGCCGCGTTCTACCTCGGCAACGCCGTCATCCAGCCGACCACTGGCCGGGTGCTGAGCGCGTACGTCAACGCCGAGGCGCAGGCGAACCCGGACGTCGGCACGCTCGTGGTCGAACCGCAGACGAACGGCTCGCTCGCGGTGTCGCTCGAACGCGGCCAGGGCTCGACGCTCGACGACCAGTCCACGCTCGACGCCACCGCGCTGTCGCTGTCGTCGTCCGGGGCCCGGCTGGCCACCCTCGCCGGCAACCTGGCGAGCCGCAGTGGCTACGACCCGCGACCGGCGCTCCAGGAGCTCGGCGTCAGCTTCGTGCTGCTCGACGACGCGCCCGACGACGACCTCGCGCGACAGGTCCACGACCGCGCCGCCGGGGCCATCGGGCAGAACGCGCTCTTCACGAGCATCGGTGAGACGACGAGCGGTCAGCTGTTCCACTACGAGGGCGACGTCGACCGCCCGAGCACCGGGTCCGCCGCGGCGAAGACCACGCACGTGCTCTACCTCGTGGTCCTCGGCGTGGTCTTCGGCGCCGCGGCGCTCCTGGCCGTGCCGACCGCACCCCGCCGGCGCCGCGCCACCTCGAACGTGCTCGAGGCCGACGAACCCGCCACCACCTTCGACGAGGAGCGCGACGAATGACCACCCCCGCTCGCCGTTGGATCGTCCGCGGGACCGCCACCGCGATCGCCGTGGTCGTCGCCGTCGGCACCATCGCCGCCGCGCACACCTTCGGCACCGAGGAGGCCCCCGGCCGTCCCGCCGGTCGCACGGTCACCCCGGTGCCTGCCGACGCCGAACGCGTCTGTGCGGGCAGCGCCCTCCGGCTCTCCGACGACGCCGGCAACGACGCCACGACCGCCACCCCGGTCGGGTCGGCCAGCGTCGCGACGGCCACCACGGGCAGCACGGTCGACCGCTCCGACCTGCAGTCGTCGACCACGGGCAGCAGCAACCCGACGCTGCTCACCGCACCGGCCGAGGACACCACCCCGCAGGTGGCCGGGTCGAGCTACCAGAGCGTCTCCGACGGCGACCTGGTCGGGATCGGTGCCGCCTCCTGCGACGACCCGTCGCAGTCGACCTGGCTCGTCGGCGGCTCGACCGAGACCGGCCGCACCAGCCTCATCACGCTGTCCAACCCGACCGACGTCAACGCCACCGTCGACCTGGCCGTGTTCGACGCCACCGGCAGCGTGAGCGCCCCCGGCACGACCGGCATCGTCGTCGCACCGAACTCGCAGAAGGTCGTGCCGCTGTCGGGCTTCGTGTCCGACCAGGGCTCCACGGTCGTGCACGTCACCTCCTCCGGCGGCCAGATCGTCGCCCACATGCAGGAGGCCGTCGTCCGGACGCTCACCCCCGGCGGGTTCGACATCGTCTCCGGCGGTGCCGGCCCCGCACGGGCGCAGGTCATCCCCGGCGTCGTCCTCCGCGACATCCAGCAGGCCCAGCGCGGCGACGACACCGCCGACGCCGCCCCGGTCGTGCGGCTGTTCGTCCCCGGCACCACGGCGGCCCGCGTCACCCTCGGCATCACGACCGCGACGGGCGGTGGCACCACGGTGAACACCACCGCCGAACCGGGCGTGGTCACCGACGTGGCGCTCGACGACTTCGACAACGGCCGCTACTCGATCACGGTCAGCTCGACGCAGCCCGTCGTCGCCGGCGCGCGGTCGACCACCCCGACGGCGGGCCAGGGCACCGACCTGGGCTGGTTCGCCTCGGCGGAGCCTCTCGGCAAGCGCACCATCGCCGCGGTCGCCTCGGGTGACGGCGCCCGTCTGAACCTCGTGAACCCGACGACCCAGGACGCCCGCGTGACGATCGCGTCGGGCGACGACCGGCAGCGCGTCACCGTCGCGGCCGGTGCCACGTCCACGATCCGCGTCCAGACGTCGAAGCAACTCGTCATCACGGGCGCCGACCGGATCGTCGCGGGCGTCACCTACGCCGGCGACCAGGGCCTGGCGGGGTTCCCGCTCCGCCCCGCGACCGAGGTCTCCAGCCCGGTCCGCGTCTACCCCTGAGGCCGAGCGCGGCGCCGGCACGAAGCGCAAGCGCGCGGCGGGTCCGCGTCAGCGCGCGCCGCGCCTCACCAGTGGCGGTAGCGGTCCGGTGCCAGGTCCCAGGGGTCCTTGTCGAGCAGCTCGGCGACCGCACGGAACACGGCGGTCTCCACGACGATGCGACGGTCGACGTCGTCCTTCTCGGGGGAGCGGGTGACGCGCTCGACGGGGATCCGGAACACGGTCACGCGTCGTTCGTCGTGCTCGATCCGCCACCGCGGCAGCGAGTCCGGCAACCCGGGCTCGGTCGGCATGTCGGCCACCTGGAAGACGACGCCCTGCAGTTCGTCGGGCCAGAGCCCGAGCAGGTAGTGGGCGGTGTCGCCGACGATCCGGTCGAAGGCCTCGGCCCGCGTGATGATCGGCGCGAGCTCCGGTCCGGTGACGCTGGAGCGGGAGCCGCGGCCGTGGCGGGACCGCCCGCGACCGCGGTCGACCGGGGTGACGAGTCGGGGCTTGCGGCGCATCCCCACATCGTACGCGCGGGCCCGGACACCGACGGGGCGTTCGGTAGGGTCGTCGTCGAGATGGACGTACGGATCTGCAGCAAGGTCGCCTGTGGCGCGAGCGCCTCGTCGACCCTGACGTACGACTACGCCGACTCGATGGTCGTCATCGGCCCCCTCTCCACCCGGGTCGAACCGCACGGCTACGACCTGTGCGCCCGCCATGCCGGACGCCTGCGCGTGCCACAGGGCTGGCACGTGATCCGCCGCGAGCCGCTCCGCGAGGAACGCGCCGCCGACTGACCCGGCCACCCGCGTCCCGCAGGCCGGCCCACCCGGGTGGTCCGAGCCTCCCGACCGGCCGGGAGGCCCGCCCCACCACCGCGACCACGCCTGCCTCCTGAGACGGTCGGTTCCCACCTGCGGACCGTGTCGGGGGGCCGTGGGAGACTGGCCGCATGCCCACCGACACCCGCGCCGCAGCAGCACACCGCGTGGCCGACCTCGGCCTCGCCGAGGCAGGCCGCCACCAGATCCGCCTCGCCGAGAACGAGATGCCGGGGCTGATGTCCCTGCGCGAGGAGTTCGGCCCCTCGCAGCCGCTGGCGGGTGCCCGCATCGCCGGGTCCCTGCACATGACCGTGCAGACGGCCGTGCTCATCGAGACGCTCACGGCGCTCGGCGCCCAGGTCCGATGGGCGAGCTGCAACATCTTCTCCACGCAGGACGAAGCCGCCGCGGCCATCGCCGTCGGCCCGACCGGTACCCCCGACGCTCCCGCCGGCGTGCCGGTGTTCGCGTGGAAGGGCGAGACGCTCGAGGAGTACTGGTGGTGCACCAACCAGGTCTTCGACTGGAGCGCCGAAGCGGCTGCGGTCTGGGCGACCTGGACCGGCCCGAACCTCATCCTCGACGACGGCGGCGACGCCACGATGCTCGTCCACACCGGTGCTGACGCCGAGGCCGCCGGGCGCGTGCCCGACGCCGGCGACGACGCCAGCGCCGAGTACCGGATCGTGCTCGACACGATCGCGTCCTCGTTGCGGGACTCCTCCGACCGCTGGACCCGCATCGCCGCGGACGTCCAGGGCGTGACCGAGGAGACCACCACGGGCGTGCACCGCCTGTACGAGCTCGCGCGCACCGACCAGCTCAAGTTCCCGGCCATCAACGTGAACGACTCGGTCACCAAGAGCAAGTTCGACAACAAGTACGGCATCCGGCACTCCCTGCCCGACGGCCTGAACCGGGCCACCGACGTGCTCATCGGCGGCAAGGTCGTGTTCGTCGTGGGCTACGGCGACGTCGGCAAGGGCGCGGCAGAGGCCATGCGTGGCCAGGGTGCCCGCGTCATCGTGAGCGAGGTCGACCCCATCTGCGCGCTGCAGGCCGCGATGGACGGCTACCAGGTCGCGCGCCTGTCGGACGTCGTCGACCAGGTCGACATCGTCGTCACGTGCACCGGCAACCTCGGGGTCGTCGGCGTCGAGGACATGCTCGCGCTGAAGCACCTGGCGATCGTCGCGAACGTCGGGCACTTCGACAACGAGATCGACATGGTCGGCCTCGAGACCCTGCCCGGCGCCGAGAAGGTCGAGATCAAGCCGCAGGTGCACGAGTGGCGCCTGCCGAACGGTCGCTCGATCCTCGTGCTGAGCGAAGGCCGCCTGATGAATCTCGGCAACGCGACCGGGCACCCGTCCTTCGTGATGAGCAACTCGTTCACGAACCAGGTGCTCGCGCAGATCGAGCTGTACACCCGGCGCGAGTCCTACCCGACGGGTGTGTACGTACTCCCGAAGCACCTCGACGAGAAGGTCGCACGGTTGCACCTCGACGCGCTCGGTGTCCGGTTGACCGAGCTCCGGCCGGAGCAGGCGTCGTACATCGGCGTCCCGGTCGAGGGCCCCTTCAAGCCGGACCACTACCGGTACTGAGGCCGCTGCGGGCGGCGGCGCCGCCGCACCACGGAACGGACACAGCACCGCGCAAGTGCGCGGTGCTGTGTCCGTTTCGCGGTGCGCTCCGGCGCGACGGAGCGGCGCGAGCTGTCGTGGCACCACTGAAACCGGCTCGAACCACGGAGATCCGTGGTTCGAGCCGGTTTCAGTTGTGCGGCGCCGTTGTGCGCCGCCGCGGTGCGTCGGCGGCGCCTGCGCTGCGCCGCCGCGCCGCGGCGCTCAGCGCGGGAAGCCCGGCGGCCGCGCCCCCGCCGTCACCGTGGCGTCGGCGAGCGTCCGCGCGCGCGACCCGAACGCCCGCAGGTCCCGCGCACGCCGGAGCGCGACGACTCCCGCGAGGAACTCCACCGCCGGCACCGGCGGCACCGGGTGCGCGTACTCGGCCACTTCGGCAGCGAGCGCGAGCGCGGTGGCGTCGCGGAGTGCGGGCTGCACGGACGATGCTCCGCGGAAGAACGCACCGAGCCGGTTCTCCAGGCGTTGCGGCAGCGCCCGGACATCGGCGACGGCAGCCCACCCGACGAGCGACGGCGGCAGGAGCACCACCGGGTCGGCCGACCGCGGCAGCCGCTCGTGCTGCACGACCGTGCCCGCGAGCAGGTCCCCGAGCCGCCGGGGCCTCGACCCGAAGAGCGCCACGACCATCGCCACCGAGCCGAACGTCGTCCAGAGTTCGAGCACCCCGACGAGTGAGCGGGTGAACGCGTGCCGGAACGACACCGCGCCGCCGTCGACCCGCACGACCCGGGTGCCGAGGGCGTACCGCCCGACGCTCTTGCCCCGCGTCACGGTCTCGACGGCCGCGGGGACCAGCACGAGCACGGTGACGAGCGAGGCGATCCCCAGCGCGGTGACCCACGCGTCGTCGACCCCGGCGGGGACGACCCGCAGGAACCCGAGCAGCAGCATGACGTACAGCGCGATCAGGCACGCGGCGTCGAGGAGCCCCGCTGCCAGCCGGAGCGCGATGCCCGCCGGGACGACGTCGAGCGCGACGGCCTCGCCGACGACGAGCTCGTCGGTGGTCTCGTCGAGGGCGCGGACGAAGCGGTCATCGGCGAGGTCCCGGGGCGTCCGTCGCTTCGGCATGGTTCCATTGTGTCGGAACGGACCCGGCACGACCACGTCGGACCGGACGGCACGAGGGGGCAACGGCATGGACCTGGACGCGTACGCGGCGACCCATCGTGACCAGTGGGACGAGCTCGACCACCTGACCCGCCGCCGAACGACCTCAGGCGAGGACGTCGACCGTCTCCTCACCGGCTACCAGTCCGCCGCGACCGACCTCGCCCGCATCCGCGGTGTCGCCCCGCGCTCGGCGACCGGGGACCGGCTCTCGCTGCGGCTGTACCGCGCCCGGCTCCGCTTCACGGGCGCACCCACCGACCCGCTGACGATGCTCACCGCGTTCTTCGCGCTCCAGCTGCCGGCCGCGCTCTACCGGATCCGCTGGGTGACGATCTGGGTGACGGTCGCCACGGTCGCCATCGCGGTCGTCAGCGGCGTCTGGATCACCGAGACGCCGGGAGCCGTCGCCACGTTCGGCACCGACGCGGCCCTGCGCCAGTACGCCACCCAGGACTTCGTCGACTACTACTCCGACCACGGGCTCGGAGCGTTCTCCGCCCAGGTGTGGACGAACAACGCGTTCGTGGCGGCGCGGATGGTGGCCTTCGGCATCACGGGCCTGTTCGTGCCGGCAGCGGTCGGGCAGAACGCGCTGAACCTCGGCGTGTCCGGGGCGATCATGCACTCCCAGGGGCGGCTCGGCGACTTCTTCCTCTACATCGCCCCGCACGGGCAGCTCGAGCTCTACTCGGTGTTCCTCGCGGCCGCTGCCGGGCTGATGATCTTCTGGTCCTGGGTCGCTCCCGGGCAGCGCACGCGAGCGCAGGCCCTCGCCGAGGACGGCCGCGCGCTCATCGCCGTGGCCATCGGCCTGGTGCTGACCCTGTTGCTGTCCGGCATCATCGAGGGCACCGTCACCCGCCAGGACTGGCCGTGGCCCGTGAAGATCGGCATCGGCACGATCGCCCTGGCCGCCGTGCTGGTCTACCAGTGGGTGATCGGCCGCCGTGCGTACCGGGCCGGGGAGCGCGGCGACGTCGAGGAGTTCGACCGCGGCACCGCGGCCATCGTCGCCGGCTGACCCGAGACCAGAGCGCGTCGCGCCCCGGCCCGATCGTCGCGCCCCGTCACGGCGGGGCGCGACGTCCACAACGGGGCGCGACCCGGAGCGGCGCGACCCGGACGCGACGTCCGTGGCGGACGGCTCAGAGCCTCCCGGCCGCCTTGGCGCGGAGGTACGCGTCGGCCACCAGCGGTGGCACCTGTTCCGGCGCACCGTGCACCACCTCGACCCCCGCACGTCGGGCGACGTCCGCGACGCCGTCGGCGTCGAGCAGGGACCGTTCTGCCGCGGCCCGGCGGTAGACGTCGCGACCACCGGACGGGAGGCTCGTCCCGCCTCCACCACGCCGCACGCCCCCGTCACGCCCCGCCATCGCAGCCACGGCCGGGTCGTCCACGGCCGTCACCACGACCGCGTGCCGCCGCGCGAGCGCGGGCAGCACCGTGAGCAGGTCCGCCGAGGCCCCGACGGAGTCGAGACTGGTCGCCAGCACCACGAGGGACCGCTGCGTCGTGACGCTGTCCACCAGCGCCGGCACCGCGGACCAGTCCGTCGCGGCGAGTCCCGGCTCCGCGAGCGCGAGCGTCTCCCCGAACCGCTGCACGACGTCGACGCGGGTGGCGCCGTGCACGCGTCCGCGCGGCCGGTCGTCGAGGACCACCAGGTCGACCCGGTCGCCGGCGGCCGCGGCCAGGGCACCGACGAGCAGGGCGGTCTCGATGAAGGTGTCCAGGCGGGGTTCGTCGCCGACACGCCCGGCTCCGGCACGCCCGGCGTCGACGACGACGATGACGCGCCGGTCCCGCTCGGGTCGCCAGGTGCGCACGACCAGGTCCTGCCGCCGTGCCGTCGCCCGCCAGTCGATCGAGCGGACGTCGTCGCCGCGCACGTAGTCGCGCAGGGAGTCGAACTCGGTGCCGTGGCCGCGGAGCTGCAGCGTCGTCTCGCCGTCGAGCTCCCGGAGCCGGGCGAGCCGCGAGGGCAGGTGCCGTCGCGACCGGAACGGCGGCGTCACGACGAGTTCGGCGGGCGCCGGGACGACCCGCTGCCGTGCGGCGAGCCCGAGCGGCCCGAACGCGCGCACGGCGACCCCGGCGCTCCGACGACGTCCGCGCCGGAAGGGCGTGAAGCGCATCCTGGCGGTGCGGCGCTCCTCGGCGGGGACGGTCATCCGGATCCGTCGCGGAGCGTGGCCGGCGGAGGGCTCCCACATGTCGCGGACCACGGCGCGCAGGGGGCGACGGCCGTCGTTCGCCAGGACGAGCGTCGCGTCGGCGACGGTGTCCCGCCGGGCCAACCGGGGCATCCGCCGCTCGACCCGCACGGCCCGCAGGTCGGCGGCGAGCAGCACGTCCAGCACCGCGGCGAGCACGACGACGCCCGCCCACGCGACACCGCCCCACCCGCTGCCGAGCAGCACGGTGGGGACGATCGCGACGGCGAGGAGCGCGACGAACCGGCCGGAGATCGCCACTAGATCGGCACCCGCACCTGTTCGAGCACCTGCTGCAGCACGCCGTCGGCCCCGACGCCCTCGAGCTCGGCGTCCGCGGCCACCCGCAGCCGGTGCCGCCACACGGGCAGCAGCATCGCCTGGACGTGGTCCGGCGTGATGCCGTCGTACCCGGTGAGCCACGCCCAGGCCTTCGCGGCGGCGAGCAGGGCGGTGGCACCGCGGGGGCTGACACCGACCCGCACGGACGGGGCCTGTCGGGTCGCACGGGCGAGGTCGACGATGTACGCCAGGACGTCGTCACGGGCTCCGACGGCCCGGACGGCCCGCTGGGCGGAGAGGACCTGGTCCGCACCGACGACCGGCACGATGCCCGCCGAGCGGACGTCGCGGGGGACGAACCCGTCGGCGTGCCGGCGGAGCACCTGCCACTCGACGTCGCGCGGCGGGATGTCGAGGGTCAGCTTCATGAGGAAGCGGTCGAGCTGGGCCTCGGGCAGCGTGTACGTCCCCTCGAACTCGATCGGGTTCATCGTGGCCGCGACGAAGAACGGGTCGGGGAGCAGCTTCGGCGACCCGTCGACGCTGACCTGGCGTTCCTCCATGGCCTCGAGCAGCGCGGACTGCGTCTTCGGGGGCGTGCGGTTCACCTCGTCGGCGAGGAGCACGTTCGTGAACACGGGCCCCTCGCGGAACGGGAACGTCCCGGTGGAGGCGTCGTAGACCAGCGACCCCGTGACGTCGCCGGGCATCAGGTCCGGGGTGAACTGGATGCGCTTCGTGTCGAGCGACATCGCGGCCGCCAGGCTCCGTACGAGCAGTGTCTTCGCGACACCGGGGACGCCCTCGAGCAGGACGTGGCCCTGCGCCAGCAGCCCGACGATCATCCCGGACACCGCGCCCTCCTGCCCGACGACGGCTTTGCCGACCTCGGCGCGGACGCGGGTGAACGCGTCGCGGAGCTCGTCGGTCGACGTGGCGCCGGTGGCGCCTGGGGTGGTGGGCAGGTCGGTCACGGTCGTCCTCCTGGTCGGGGGTCGGTCAGATGTGCGGGTCCGGTGGTGGTCGGGTCCACCGGCCGGGAGGCTCGTGGTGCGTCCCCGGCGACGGCTCGCCGGATGGTGCGTCCCAGGTCGTCGACCGCGGCCGCGCCGTCGACGAGCGCGCGGTCGTCCGGCGTCGGACCGCCGACGAGCACGGCGCCGACGTGCGTCACCGGCAGGCCGGTGGCGTCGGCGGCACGGCGGACGACCTCGTCGACGTGGGCGGAGCGGGGGAGCCCGAGCGACCGACCGATCCGGCGGAGGGCAGCGACCCGGAGGGTGTCGAGCGCGTGGGTGCGGTCGCGGGTCCTGGCGTAGAGGCGCGCTCGGCCCTCGGTCGTCTCCGAGGCGCGCACCACGACCGGCATCGACTCGACGACGAGCGGGCCGAGCCGACGCCCGCGCCACACGCCGGCTGCGACGGCCACCGCGGCGAGCATGCCGATCGCGCTGGGCACCCACGGGGGAGCGAGGTCGCCGAGCGAGGGCGCGGCGTCGGTGCTGCCGGCCTTCGGCACGTACCAGGACAGGTGGTCGGCGCCGCCGAGCAGGCCGAGCGCCAGCGACGCGTTCCCGGCGGTCGTGACGGTGTCGTTGCGGAGCGCCCCGGTGGTGCCGACGAGCGTCACGGTGCCGGTGGGGGTGTCGGTCCGGACGAGTCCCCAGACGCGGGCGGACCCCGTGCCGTCCGGGGCGCAGCGCGTGCCGGCCGACGCCCGCACGGTGTACCCGGAGCCGGTCGGGGTGACGGACCGGGCCGTCCGCGCCGCCGGGATCCCGCACGCCGCGGTCGAGACCGGTTCGGTGGAGTCGACGGGGCCGGCCGGTTCGGCGTCGACGCGGAAGGACTCGAGGACGCCGGGGTCGGAGGTGACGAGCACGACGTCCGACGCGGCACGGGCGATGCGTCGGGCGACACCCGCGGAGAGCACGCCGGCGGAGTCGTCCACCAGGACCGTGCCGTCGGGGTCGATCCGGTCGGCGTCCCGCACCACGTCGACGGTGGTGCCGCGCTGTTCGAGGACCCGGACGAGCGCCTTTGAGCCGCTCGCCGTCGACGACCCGGGGTCGAGCGGTGTGTCGGAGGGGCCGGACCCGCTGCCGACCGCCGCCGTGACCGCCGCGAGCAGGAGCCCGACCAGCACGATGGCGAGCCAGAAGACGACGCGGAACCGGCGGCCTCCGCGCTGGCCGTCCGGCGTCGGTGCACCTGGACCGGCGGTGGCGCGCTCGGCCGCCGCCGCCGCCGTCCGCGCCGGCGTCGTGGTGGTGGCGCTCACGCGGGGACCGCCGGGACGTCCGACCTGGCCGGTCGCGCCGTGCGGAGACGGCTCTCGGTGTCGAGGACCTGGCGCGCTGCGGCCTCGTCGGTGTCGAGCCCGAGGTACCGCACGGCGTCGAACGTCGTCGCTGCCCGGTGCAGGTCGTCGCTGAACGCCGGGAACGGCCGGGACGCCCGGACCGCGATCGCGCTCGCGGTGGCTCCGGGGACGTCGGGGACCAGGTCGCGCTCACCGAGGCCGCGTGCGACGGCCCGGTAGCCCTCGAGCACGGCGGTCGACCAGTCCCCGGCGCGCAGGGCCGCGCGGGCGGCGTCGGCGATGGCGGCGGCCGAGCGCAGGTCGTCGTCGTCGAGGACCCCGCGGGCGTCGTCGGCCCGGAGCCGGGCGCGGCGTCGGGGGAGCCCACGCGAGACGACCACGAGCACGACCACCGCGACGAGCACCACGATCGCCACGACGAGCAGCGTGCGGCTGACGCCGGCACCACCGAAGCCGTCGGGGCGGAGCGAGCCGAACCACTCCAGGACGTCCCGCGAGGCCCGGTCCCACCAGGTCACGTGGGCACCGCTGTACTCGCCACGCTCGAGCTCCCGCTCGAGGAGCCGTCGGGCCTGTCCGGGGTCGACGCTCGTCATCCCCGCCCGTCCGGTCGTGACGGTCCCCACTGCGGCGGTTGCTGCTGTCCACCCCACTGCTGCGGCTGCTGGCCCAGCGGCGGCTGCTGACCCCACGGTGGCGGCGGCGGTCCCCACGGCTGCTGCGGCTGCTGCGGCCACGGGCGCTGCGCGACGGGCTCTGCCGGCGCGAACGGGTCCGTCGGCTGGCCGGTCTCCAGGTGCGCGGCGATGCGCTGGTCGAGGGCCTCGGTCCGGATGCGGCGGTCGATCGACAGGAAGGTGGTGACGGAAGCGCTCAGGACGTCCGTGATGCACTGCACCGCGATGGTCAGGAGACTGCCGACCACGAGCGCGACGACGGCCCCGGCCGACAGGCTCCCCGGGCGCCCGGTGGTCTGGCCGAGCGGGTCGAACACGCCCGAGAAGAGCGAGACGCCGAGGGTGAGCGGCGTGCTCGCGATGCCGGCCACGATGCTGAAGGCGAACTGCACCAGGAGCAGGATGCCGAACGTCCGCCAGAAGGCCCCGCGGGTCAGGCGCCACGACTGTGCGGCGGCGGAGAAGACCCCGCGGCCCTCGAGCGCGATCGTCGGCACCGTGAAGGCGAACCGCGTCGCGAAGAACGCCACGAGCAGCCCGAAGACGAGCCCGAGCCCCAGGAGCGCCAGGAAGAACCCGCCGATCGCGGTGTCCGTCGCGCCGAGGGCCCCGAAGAACCCGATCAGCACGACCAGGAACACCACGCCGATCACCGCGCCGGCCGCGAGCTGCAGGAGCATCCACCACAGCACCGACAGCCGCCGGCCCTCGAGGAGCCCCCAGAGCCCGCGGAACGTGCCGCGCCGGCCGAGCACCCGCTGCCCGGTGTCGACCGCGACGGGCGCGACGAGGAACCCGCGTGCCAGGAACGCCAGGAACGGCACCCCGACCGCGAGCAGCAGGTACAGCGTGACCGAGCCGGCGGCGATCGCGTCGGCGTCCGTGCCGCCGCCCGTCCCCGTGCCGGTCTCGGTGCCGATCGCGGAGAGCATCCGCTCCTGCAGGGACCGCTGCCCGAGCGTGGTGGCGATGGTGGACGCCAGGCCGAGCACGCCGGAGAGCAGCAGGCTCCAGAGGAGCAGCACGCGCGCGTTCCGTCGGAACACCGTGAACGCGCCGGCCAGCACGTCACCGAGCCCGAGCGGGCGCAGCGGGATCACCGGGCGTGACGGCGGCGTCGGACCGGACCCGTGCCCTGGACCCGACCCCGTCGGGGACGGTGGCGGCGTCGTGCCGTACCGGGGGCCTCCCGGCTGCGGTCCCTGCTGCCCACCGGACTGCTGCTGCCCGCCGGACTGCTGCCCACCTGGCTGCTGTCCACCGGCAGGGGCCCCGCCTGCCCCTGGTGCGTGCCATCCATCGCCGGCCATCGGACCGCCCCCCTCACGTCGGCCGCGCAGGGAACACGCGGACCAGTCCATCATGGCGGAGAACCCGGCGTGATGGGCGCTCGGCTATCGTGAGCGGACGGTGCCTGCCCGGGCACCCCCGCACGCCACCCGGAGTCCACATCACATGACACCGCGCATCCTCGTCGTCGACGACGACCAGGCCCTCGCCGAGATGATCGGCATCGTCCTCCGCGCCGAGGGATACGAGCCCGAGTTCAGCGGCGACGGCAACGACGCCGTCGAGGCCTTCCACGCGACGAAGCCCGACCTCGTGCTCCTCGACGTCATGCTCCCGGGCATCGACGGCATCGAGGTGTGCCGCCGGATCCGCGCCGAGAGCGGCACGCCGATCATCATGCTCACCGCCAAGGGCGACACGTCCGACGTCGTCGCCGGCCTCGAGAACGGTGCCGACGACTACGTGGTCAAGCCCTTCAACCCGAAGGAGCTCGTCGCCCGGATCCGCACCCGCCTGCGGCCGACCGCGTCCGACGCGACCGTCCTGCACGTCGGCGACCTGGTCGTCGACGTCCCCGGGCACGAGGTCCGCCGCGGGGACGCCGTGATCGCGCTGACCCCGCTCGAGTTCGACCTGCTGCGCGCCCTCGCCGAGAAGCCGAACCAGGTCTTCACCCGCGAGATGCTGCTCGAACAGGTCTGGGGCTACCACTACAAGGCCGACACCCGCCTGGTCAACGTGCACGTGCAGCGACTCCGCGCGAAGATCGAGCACGACCCCGACGCGCCGCGCATCGTGACCACCGTCCGCGGCGTCGGCTACCGCGCCGGGGGAGCCTGAGCACCGTGCCGAGCTCGTCCGGGCAGCCGTCCCTGTCGCGGGCGCGTCGACGGCTCCGGGCATGGGCCAGGCGGGGCTGGCGGGGCATCGCGTTCTTCTGGCGGCGTTCCCTGATGTTCCGGTCGGTGGCCATCACGGTCACCACCACCGGACTCGCCGTCGCGATCATCGGCACCGCCGTGATGCTGAGCATCTCGAGCAACGTGTACTCGCAGCGCCGCGACCAGATCGAGGCCGAGTCGGCCCGTGCCACCAACGTCGCACAGGGCATCTTCGACGCCGCCACCGCCGCCGAGGACAACAACCAGTCCGAGCTCGAGACGCTGCAGAACGAGGCGCAGCGGGCGATCCTGTCGAACACCACGAGCCCGGGCGGCACGAGCATCGCGATCGAGCGCTCGCCCCGGTCGTCCGGCCCGCAGACGCTGCAGAACCTGGCGAGCCAGGACTTCCCCGACGCCGTCATCACCGACGAGCTCCGGAGCGAGGTCGCGAAGAACACCGGCAAGCTCAGCCTGCAGGCCGTCCGGCTCGAGGACGACGGGCGCCGGCAGCCAGGGCTCGCCGTCGGGTCGACGCTGCAGATCCCGAGCGCCGGCCAGTACGAGCTGTACCTGGTCTACGACCTGTCCGACGCCCAGCAGACCCTCGACTTCGTGTCGCAGACGCTGTCGATCGGCGGTGTGGCACTCATCGTGCTCATCGCCCTCGTCACCTCGCTCGTCGTCCGGCTCGTCGTCGTGCCGATCCGCGGCGCGGCGGAGACCAGCCGGAAGATCGCGTCGGGACGGCTCGACGAGCGCATCCCGGTGCGCGGGCAGGACGACGTCGCAACCCTCGCGCGGAGCTTCAACGGGATGGCCGACGCCGTCAGCCGGCAGATCACCCAGCTCGCCGAGCTGTCCCGGGTGCAGCAGCGCTTCGTGTCCGACGTCTCCCACGAGCTGCGCACCCCGCTCACCACGATCCGCCTGGCCGGTGACGTGCTCTACGACGCACGGCACGCCTTCGAACCGGCGGTCGGGCGCTCGGCCGAGCTCCTGCACGACCAGATCGACCGCTTCGAGCTGCTCCTGTCCGACCTCCTCGAGATCTCCCGCTACGACGCACAGGCCGTCGAGCTCGAGACCGAGCCCGTCGTGCCGGCGTCGCTGACGGCCGACATCGTCGACGAGTTCCGCCCGCTCGCCGAGCGCGCCGGCGTCGAGCTCGTTCTCGCGACTCCGGGCGGCCACACCACCATGCAGCTCGACGGCCGCCGCATCCGCCGCATCCTGCGCAACCTGGTCGGCAACGCCGTCGAGCACGGGGACGGCAAGCCCGTGCACGTGGTCGTCGACAGCGACGCCAGGACCGTGGCCGTCGCCGTGCGGGACCACGGCGTCGGGATGCCCCCGGAGGACACCGCCCGCGTGTTCGACCGGTTCTGGCGCGCGGACCCCAGCCGCAAGCGCACCATCGGCGGCACGGGCCTCGGCCTGGCGATCAGCCTCGGCGACGCGAACCTGCACGGCGGCCGCATCGACGTGTGGTCGCGGCCGGGCGAGGGCTCCGCGTTCGTGCTCACCGTGCCGCGCACCGGGCAGGAGAGCTCGGCGACGTCGGCCATCCCGCTGCCGGAACTCGACGAACACTACGACGGCCCACGCGGAGGAGGCACCCGATGACCAGGACGACCCCGACCACGCCCGTGGTGCCGCCCGCCCGTGGCGCCGGCAGCGCGCCCCGACGCGCGCCCCGGCGCCTGCTCGCCGTGGTGCTCGCCACCCTGACCCTCGTCGCGCTCACCGCCTGCGCCGCCATCCCCACCGGCGGTCCGGTCCGGAGCGGCCAGGACCTCAAGGACGACACCGTGTCCGGGGTGGACTACCGCCCGAGCGGCCCGGAGAAGGGCTCGGCCCAGGACACCATCCTGCAGCAGTTCATCGAGGCCGCCACCGGCGCCCAGGACAACTACGCCATCGCCCGGCAGTTCCTCAGCAGCTCCTTCGCGCAGAAGTGGAACCCGCGCCAGAGCGTCACCGTCCGCCAGGGCGCCGGGGACGTCGACCGCACCGGCACCCGCGAGCTCACGTACACGCTCACCGCGAGCGCCACCGTCGACAGCGACGGCGAGTACACCCAGGCCGTCCGTCCGACCTCGTCCACGCTGACCTTCCAGTTCGTGAAGGAGGACGGCGAGTGGCGCATCAGCTACGCGCCGGACGGGATCATCCTGACGCCGGTCAGCTTCGAGCAGGTGTTCCAGGCGCACGCGCTGTACTTCTACGACCCCACCTACCGCTTCCTGGTCCCCGACGAGCGCTGGTTCCTGGCCCGGTCGTCGACGAGCACCAGGATCGCGAGCGCCCTGCTCGCCGGCCCGGCCGACTGGCTCAAGGGCGCCGTGGTGTCCTCGTTCCCCGAGGGCACGCAGCTCTCGCTGAACGCCGTCACGGTGGACAACGGCAGCGCCCAGGTGGACCTGTCGAGCGACGCGCTCCGGGCGAGCACCGTCGACAAGGTGCGGATGCGGGAGCAGCTGGCCCGGTCGCTGTCGACGGTCGCCACCATCTCCTCCGTCACGATGACCATCGAGGGCGCCACCGTCTCGATGCCCGACTCCAGCGGCACGAGCGCCGTGGTGGACCCGGACGTCGACCCACGACCCCTCGTCGTCGACGGCAGCTCGGTCGGCTTCGCCACGCCCGGCAGTGGCGACGTCACCCCGCTCGGCAACGGCCTCGGGACCGCGATCAGCCGGCTCGACCCGACGTCGCTGTCGCTGACCGCCTCGGGCTCGGACGCCGCCTTCAGCAACGCCGACGGGGTGTGGACGGTGAAGAACGGCAAGAAGCCCCTGCGGATCGACACGCGGGACGACCTCGTCGACCCGTCCGTGGACGACGCGGGCTTCGTGTGGGTCGCCGAGCAGTCGAACACCAGGAAGATCACGGCCTACGGCTTCGCCGGTGACACGCACGCGGTCGCGTCGACCCTGCCGGACGGCGACCTGGTCTCCTTCCAGGTGTCCCGGGACTCCACCAGGGCCCTCGCCCTCGTGGACACCGGTGCCGGCGCCGCGCTCTACGTGATGGCGGTCATCCGTGACTCGGACCGCTCGCCGACGGCGCTCGGCGCACCGGTCCGGCTGCAGGCAGCGTCCGGCGAGGCACTCGGCGCCACCTGGGTGAGCGACCTCGACGTCGCCTCGCTCGGGCAGGCGACGAGCGGTCCGAGCGTCGTCCGCGCCACCATCGGTGGGCAGTCGACCGCCCTGCAACGACCGGAGGACGACGCGACGCAGATCGTCGGTGGCAGCGCGCACTCGCTGCTCCTGCGGATGCGGGACGGGCAGGTGGTGCAGTCCACCGGCGGTGGGTGGGACCGCACCGGGATCTCGGCGTCGGTGCTCGGCGTGCAGCGCTGACGGTCGCGGTCCGCTCCGTCCCTCCACAGGCGGCCCGGCCGGGAGGCTCTCCACCGCCCCCGCCGTCGGCCCCCGCCCGGCCCCCTCCCGCGGCCAGGATCGCCCCATGCCCCCGGCTCCACACCCCTGGCGCGACGCACTCGCCGCCGTCGTCGCCCTGTTCCTGCCCGTCGCCTGTCTCGGGTGCGGTGCGCCGGACCGTGCCCTCTGCCGGTCCTGCCGTGCCGCACTCGCCGAACGCCCGCGCCGGGTCCGGCTCGTCGGCGGGGTGCGCCTCGACGCCGCCTTCGAGTACGAGGGCCTGGTCCGCACCCTGCTCCTCGAGCTCAAGCTCCGGGGCCGTGTGGACGTCGCGGGCCCGCTCGGCCACCGGACCGCCGCGTTGGTGCGTCGCGCGCTCGCCGAGGCACCGCCGGGCACGGTCGTCCTCCGGGTCCCACCGTCCCCGCGCGGTCGCCGTCGCCGTGGCTTCGACCCCGTGGTGCTCCTGCTGGCGCGGGGCGGTGTCCGAGGGACCGGTCGGCTGCACCGCGCCCGGGTGCCCGGACGCGGACTGCTCGGCACCCGGGGCCCCGCCGGCGCCGGCCAGAAGGAGCGCACGGCCCTCGAGCGCGTCGCCGCGACGGTCGGCACCCTCCGCGCCGACCGCGTGCAGGGCCGCGACGTCGTCCTCGTGGACGACGTCGTCACCACCGGCGTGACCATGGCCGAGGCGGTCCGCGCCGTCCGGGCAGCCGGTGGCCGGGTGGTGCGGTGCGTGGCGACGGCGAGCGTGGAGTCGTGACGAGGTCCTCGGGTGGACGCCCGGTGTCCTCTGTGCATCCGGTGGGTGTCCGGCGCGACGCGCCCGCTCGCGGTGACACGGGTCGACCGGCGGGTCTAGCGTCCCTGACAAGGCGCAGGAGTTCGCCGGAACCAGGTGACGCGCCGACTCAGCGATGGGAGCCGCCATGGACGTGACGATCACAGGCCGGAACGTCGGGATCACCGACCGATTCCGTACCTACGTCGAGCAGAAGTCCGACAAGATCGACGTGCTCGCTGACCGCGCGCTCGCGTTCGAGGTGCGGATCAGTCGGCACAACGAGAAGAGCGGCGGCGGTCAGGGCGAGGACCGCGTCGAGCTGACGCTCATCGGCCCAGGACCCCTCGTGCGGGCCGAGTCCGCCGCGTCGGACAAGTACGCGGCGTTCGACCTCGCCTTCGCCCGGATCATGGAGCGCCTGCGCCGGGCCCGTGACCGCCGCAAGGTGCACCGCGGACGTCACCGCCCCACCTCCGTCGCCGAAGCGGCCGGTTCCGCGTTCGACGGCATGGACGTCGTCCCCGCGGACGGCAAGCTCATCGAGGAGGTCGCCACGGGCGCGATCCCCGTGGTCACCGAGGAACGCCACGACGACGACGAGGACGAGGTCTACTCGCCGGTCGTCATCCGCGAGAAGGTCTTCACGGCTGAACCGATGACCGTGGACGACGCGCTCTACTTCATGGAGCTCGTCGGGCACGACTTCTACCTGTTCGTCGACGCGGAGACCCGTCGTCCGAGCGTCGTCTACCGGCGCAAGGGCTGGGACTACGGCGTCATCGGGCTCGACGGCACCGACGCCGCCGACACCGACACGGCGGCCTCCGGTGCCGCACAGACGGAGCCCGCGGCCGCGCTCGCCTGAGCGACCGGGGGACCACCTGCGGTGTGCGCGGCCCGTCCTCGGGTCGCGCACACCCACGTCGGACAGCGTTCTTCACAGCGCACGGCTCCGGCGGGTTGCTAGCATGACTGGCTGATCGGACGCGCCGACCGCGCGCGACGACCTGTAAGGAGTTCACGTGGCAAACGTGCTGGAGAAGGTCCTCCGCGTCGGTGAAGGACGCACCCTCCGACGACTGAAGGCGTACGCCTCAGCGATCAACGACCTCGAGGACGACTTCGCGAGCCTCAGCGACGAGGAGCTCCAGGACGAGACCAAGGAGCTGCGCGAGCGGTACGCCAACGGCGAGACCCTCGACGACCTCCTGCCCGAGGCCTTCGCCGCGGTGCGCGAAGCCTCCAAGCGCACCCTCGGCATGCGGCACTTCGACGTGCAGCTCATGGGTGGCGCGGCGCTCCACCTCGGCAACATCGCCGAGATGAAGACCGGTGAGGGCAAGACCCTCGTCGCGACGACCGCGGCGTACCTCAACGCGATCCCGTCCCGCGGCGTCCACGTCATCACCGTGAACGACTTCCTGGCGTCGTACCAGTCCGAGCTCATGGGCCGCGTGTTCCGTGCCCTCGGCATGACGACCGGGTGCATCGTGGCGAACCAGTCGCCGGCCGAACGTCGCGAGCAGTACGCCGCCGACATCACCTACGGCACGAACAACGAGTTCGGCTTCGACTACCTGCGCGACAACATGGCGTGGCAGGCCGTCGACATGGTGCAGCGCGGACACTTCTTCGCCATCGTGGACGAGGTCGACTCGATCCTCATCGACGAGGCCCGCACGCCGCTCATCATCTCGGGCCCGTCCTCCGGCGAGGCCAACCGCTGGTTCACCGAGTTCGCGTCCATCGCCAAGCGCCTCACGGCCGGCGAGGACTTCGAGGTCGACGAGAAGAAGCGCACCGTCGGCGTGCTCGAGCCCGGCATCGAGAAGGTCGAGGACTACCTCGGCATCGACAACCTCTACGAGTCGGCGAACACCCCGCTCATCTCCTTCCTGAACAACGCCATCAAGGCGGACTCGCTGTTCAAGCGCGACAAGGACTACGTCGTGATGAACGGCGAGGTGCTCATCGTCGACGAGCACACCGGCCGCATCCTGATGGGCCGTCGCTACAACGAGGGCATCCACCAGGCGATCGAGGCCAAGGAGGGCGTCGAGGTCAAGGCCGAGAACCAGACCCTCGCGACCGTCACGCTGCAGAACTACTTCCGCCTGTACCAGAAGCTCTCCGGCATGACCGGCACCGCGGAGACCGAAGCGGCCGAGTTCATGTCGACCTACAAGCTCGGCGTCGTCGCCATCCCGACGAACAAGCCGATGCAGCGCATCGACCAGACCGACCTCGTCTACAAGAACGAGAAGGCCAAGTTCGAGCAGGTCGCCAACGACATCGAGGAGCGCCACGAGAAGGGCCAGCCCGTCCTCGTCGGCACGACCAGCGTCGAGAAGTCGGAGTACCTCTCCAAGCTCCTCGCGAAGAAGGGCGTCAAGCACGAGGTCCTGAACGCGAAGAACCACGCGCGAGAAGCCGCCATCGTTGCCCAGGCCGGTCGGTACGGCGCCGTCACGGTCGCCACGAACATGGCCGGCCGCGGTACCGACATCATGCTCGGCGGCAACTCGGAGTTCCTCGCCGTGCAGGAGATGCACACGAAGGGCCTCTCGCCCACCGAGACCCCCGACGAGTACGAGGCCGCCTGGGACGAGGTCTTCGCCTCCACGAAGGCGGTCGTCGAGGAAGAGGGCGACAAGGTCCGTGCGGTCGGCGGCCTGTACGTCCTCGGCACCGAGCGCCACGAGTCCCGTCGCATCGACAACCAGCTGCGCGGTCGTTCCGGCCGTCAGGGCGACCCGGGCGAGAGCCGCTTCTACCTGTCGCTGACCGACGACCTGATGCGCCTGTTCAACTCCGGTGCCGCCGAGAGCCTGATGGGTCGGTCCAACGTCCCGGACGACCTCGCCATCGAGAACAAGCTCGTGGGCCGTGCGATCCGGTCCGCCCAGTCGCAGGTCGAGGGCCGCAACGCCGAGATCCGCAAGAACGTCCTCAAGTACGACGACGTCCTCAATCGGCAGCGCGAGGCGATCTACAGCGACCGCCGCCACATCCTCGAGGGCGACGACCTGCACGACCGCACCCAGAACTTCCTGAAGAACGTCGTGGACGACGTCATCGACACCCACACCGGAGAGGGCTCCCCGGACGACTGGGACCTCGACGCCATGTGGACCGAGCTCGGCACGCTGTTCCCGATCTCGATCACGATCGACGAGATCATCACCGAGGCCGGCTCCAAGGGCAAGGCCACGCGGGAGTTCCTCGGCCGCGAGATCCTCTCGGACGCCCAGCTCGCCTACGCCAAGCGCGAGGAGACCCTGGGCGAAGAAGCGATGCGCGAGCTCGAGCGCCGCGTCGTCCTCTCGGTGGTCGACCGTCGCTGGCGTGACCACCTCTACGAGATGGACTACCTCAAGGACGGCATCGGCCTGCGTGCGATGGCGCAGCGCGACCCGCTGGTCGAGTACCAGCGCGAGGGCTACGCCCTGTTCCAGACGATGATGGGGCAGATCCGCGAAGAGTCCGTCGGCTTCCTGTTCAACCTCGAGGTGCAGGTGCAGTCCGACGGCGAGAACGCGGTCATCGAGGCCAAGGGCCTGGACGAGGAAGAGGTCGCCGGCCTCGAGTTCTCGGCGCCGTCCATCGACGGCGAGGTCGAGGTCCGCGACGAGCGCGGTCGCCTCGAGCAGGCCGCCACTGCGCTGGCCCAGCAGGCCCAGGCAGAGGAAGAGGCCGAGATCGCGCCCGAGAAGGGCTCGGCCTTCGGCTCGGCCGCCACGGCGACCGGCCAGGCCGCGTCGACCAACCGCGCCGACCGTCGTCAGGCCGCCAAGAAGGGCTAGACCCGACCACACCACCAGACGGGAGGCCCGGTGCCAGCTGGCACCGGGCCTCCCGTCTGTGGCGTGGTCCGTCCAGGAGCGACCGCGCCGGTCAGAGCATCCCGATCGCGGTGGCGCGCCACCGGCCCGCACGCTCCTCGAGCCGGATCGCGACGGCGCGCGCGTGGCTGCGGGTGTGGACGACCACGCTCGCCTCGGCGACGCCGTCTCGCGGGCGACTGACGACGACGCTCCCGACGCGGATCGACGGCCGTCGGTTCCGGTGCGGGGACGCCGACCGGGCCCGTGCGGCGTACGCGGCTCGTTGGTGCAGGTGCCGCTGCACGTCGTCGGTGATCCACCGGGCGATGCTGTCGACGTCCCGCGCCCCGGTCAGGATCTCGGCGACGCAGAGGGCCAGCGCCTGCGCGGTCTCCGCCGGGTCGGGCAGGGGTGGTGGCCTCTCTGCGTACCGCTCGACCGCGGTGTCCTCCGGTCCCGTGATCTCGTGCAGATCGTCGTCGATCCGCCGTGCTTCCCGCGCCACCCCGGCCCCTTTCGTTGGTGGGCAGAGCGTATGGGGAATGCGAAATACGAAATGGCGAGGGGCGAGGGCCTGTGGACAGAGGCGATCTGTCCACAAGTCGCCGGACCTAGACTGGTCGGGTGTCGACCCTCAGTGATCTCGTCCTCGCACAAGGCCGGTCCTCCGAAGCGGACGTGGAGTGGCTCCACCTGCTGGTGGGGGACTGGCAGCTCCTGTCGGACCTGTCCTTCGCCGACATGGTGCTCTGGGTGCCGACGGCCGAGGACGGCTCCTTCGTGGCGGTCGCCCACGCGCGCCCGTCGTCCGCCGCGACGCTGTTCTACCGCGACATCGTCGGGCAGGAGATCCGCGAGGAGTGGCGCGAGCAGGTCACCGAGAGCTTCGCGTCGTCCCGGGTCGTGGACTCCGCCGAGCCGGACTGGTACGAGGACACCCCGACGCGCGTCCGTGCCATCCCCGTGCTCCGCCGCCTCAGCGCGAAGACCAAGCAGACGACCGATCGGCCCATCGCCGTCGTCACGCGGCACTCCAACCAGGACGAGATGCGCACGCCGAGCCGTCAGGAGCTCAACTTCACCGCGAGCGCGAACGACCTGTTCGGCATGATCGCGACCGGGGACTTCCCGGACCTCGGCGCTCCCGCCGGCCCCCGTCGTGGTGCGCCCCGTGCCAGCGACGGCCTGCTCCGCCTCGACACCAACGGCATCGTCACGTTCGCCAGCCCGAACGGCCTCAGCGCCTTCAACCGGATGGGCTTCGAGGGCGAACTCGAACGGAAGTCCCTGGCCGAGGTCACCACCGAACTCCTCGGCGCCCAGCTCGACGTCGACGAGTCCCTGCCGCTCGTCGTCACCGGGCGTGCCCCCTGGCGCGCGGACATCGAGTCCAACGGCGTGGCCGTCACGCTCCGCTCGATCCCGCTGCGCGACCACGGTGAGCGGATCGGCGCCGTCGTGCTCTGCCGCGACGTCACCGAGATGCGGCACCAGGAACGCGAACTCATCACCAAGGACGCGACGATCCGCGAGATCCACCACCGCGTGAAGAACAACCTGCAGACGGTGGCATCGCTCCTGCGCATCCAGGCACGTCGGACCCATTCGGAAGAGGCCAAGACGTCCCTGCAGAACGCGATGCGGCGCGTGGCGGCGATCGCCGTCGTGCACGATACCCTGTCGACCGGCCTCAGTCAGAACGTCGACTTCGACGAGGTCTTCGACTCCGTGCTCAAGCTCGTGACCGAGGTCGCGGCGTCCCACAACACCACCGTGCACCCGAAGAAGACCGGGGAGTTCGGCGTCCTACCCTCCGAGGCCGCCACGCCGCTCGCCCTCGGGCTGACCGAACTCGTGACGAACGCGGTGGAGCACGGCCTCGACGGCCGCGACGGCGAGGTCGAGATCGTCGCCCACCGCTCGGACGACCACCTCGAGATCCAGGTCCGCGACAACGGGGTGGGCCTGCCGGAGGGCAAGGTCGGTTCGGGCCTCGGCACGCAGATCGTCCGCACGCTGATCCAGGGCGAGCTCGGCGGCACGATCGACTGGCACACCCTCACCGGCAGCGGCACCGAGGTCACGATCTCGATCCCCTTCCGCTGGGAGACCGCGGCCGCGTAGCCCCCGCGGCCCGGCGGCCGGCGGCGTGGCAGCGCCAGCGTCGACTTGCGCCACCGACGTCCGCGGCGCGAGCGGGTTGCCGTTGGGCGGGTCCGTCCGGAACCGTCTGGAGGCCCGCAGCGCGTCCGGCGGGCCGCTGCTGGGCCTCCCGGCGGCGCCGGCGGCTCCGCACCGCGGAGCGGACACTGCACCGCGCGCAGCCGTGGTGCAGTGTCCGCAGCGTGGTGCGGTGCGGTGCGGCGTGGCACCACCAACGTCGGCTCGCGCCGCCGACGTCCGCGGCGCGAGCGGGTTGCCGTTGTGCGGGTCCGTCCGGAACCGCCTGGAGTCCCGCAGCGCGCCCGGCGTGCGGCTGGCGGGCCTCCAGGCGGTGCCGGCGTGGTGCGGTGCGGCGTGGCACCACCAACGTCGGCTTGCGCCGCCGACGTCCGCGGCGCGAGCGGGTTGCCGTTGTGCGGATCCAGGCGGTGCCGGCGGCTACAGCACCGCGGAGCGGACACCGCACCGCGCGCAGACGTGGTGTGGTGTCCGCCGCGTGGTGCGGTGCGCCCCCGCGCGCACCGCGCGCCCCACGCACGACGACGCCCGCCGCGCCCCGGAGGGCACGACGGGCGTCGTGGTCAGCGCTGCTGCGTCAGGAGGCGCGGCGAGCCCGGGCGGCGCGACGCTTGAGCGCGCGACGCTCGTCCTCGCTGAGGCCACCCCAGACGCCGGAGTCCTGGTTGTTCTCGAGTGCGTACTGCAGGCACATCTCCGTCACCGTGCAACGAGCGCACACCGACTTGGCCTTCTCGATCTGGTCCACCGCGGGCCCGGTGTTCCCGACGGGGAAGAAGAGCTCGGGGTCTGCGGTGAGGCAAGCTGCCTTGTCACGCCAATCCATGTGGTGGTGCTCCTTGATGTCAGTGCTCGAACGGCAGGCCGGGGCCGTGGTTCGGGGCTGGAGGACTCTGCACATGCACATGTGACGAGCGGGAAGATCCTGTGGGGAGGAAACCGCGCGGGGAGAGCCTGACGCCCGCAGAACGCTCGGGGGAGGAGCGTCGAACCACGGGAGACGCACACCACATCGTGCCGTCCAAACGACCTCGGACATCGTTCCATACTGATATGACCAAATCAAGGGTTGCAATGCTGGAGGATCTCTGTGTCTGACCCCACCTCGACCGTCCCCGACGCTCCCGAGCCGCGGTCGCGGGCGATGTACGGGCTGCTCATCGTGCTCGCGCTCGAGTTCCTCGCCGTCGCGGTCGTGACGGTCGTGCTGCTCGTCGAGCTCCTCGTCGCGCCGGCGACGAGCGTGGCGTCCGGCATCGCCCTCGTGGTGCTGGCGGCGATCGCGGCGCTGTGGCTCGGGTCGCTGCTCGTCGGCCTGTGGCGCAGCCAGCCGTGGGTGCGCAGCGGCATCGTCGTCTGGCAGGTCCTGCAGGGAGCCCTCGCGATCGGTGCGTTCCAGGGCGTGTTCCGCGTCCCGGCGGTCGGGTGGGCGCTGCTCCTGCCGGCGCTCATCGCGATCACGCTGGTGCTGTCGAAGTCGGTCACCACGACGCTGGCCCGCCGGGTCGAGTAGCGACACCGCCACCGGCGACGCAATCGGTGCCGCCACCGGCAACGCACTGGAGGCCCGGTGCGTCGCGGACTCAGACCAGGCCGAGCTTCTTCCGGAGGCTCGCCACGTGACCGGTCGCCTTCACGTTGTAGAGGGGGAGCTGCACGGTGCCGTCCTCGTCGACGACGATCGTCGACCGGATCGTGCCGGTGACGACCTTGCCGTAGTTGTTCTTCTCGCCCCAGGCCGCGTACGCCTTGTGCACCGCGAGGTCCGGGTCGCTCAGCAGCGGGAAGGTCAGGGCCTGCTCGTGCCGGAAGGTGGCGAGGGCGGGGAGGTCGTCCTTCGACACGCCGAGGACCTCGTACCCGGCGGCCTGCAGCGAGGACATGTTGTCGCGGAAGTCGCACGCCTCGGTGGTGCAGCCCGGGGTCGACGCCGCGGGGTAGAAGTACACGATGACCTTGCGTCCGCGCAGGGAGCCGAGCGTGTGCTCCGTGCCGTCCTGGTCCTGCAGGGTGAAGTCGGGGGCGGTGTCGCCGGCGACGAGACGGTCCGTCATGGTGCTCCTGTTCGGTCGGTGCCCGGAGGTGTTCTCGGGCACGCGAATCCCATGCTATTGTTGATTCCCGTTGCGGAACACACACCGCAGCGGCACTTGCAAGCGGAGTGCATGCACCTCTAGCTCAATTGGCAGAGCAACTGACTCTTAATCAGTGGGTTCTCGGTTCAAGTCCGAGGGGGTGCACACGACTGAGACCCTCGCTCCGGCGGGGGTTTCCGTGTATCCGGAGGGGGTCGGGACGCATGGGCACACAGGAACCGAAGGGCGGCGCGCTCGACGCCGCCGAGCTGGCACGTCGGCTCAACCTGCTGCTCGACTTCGAGGAGTCGCAGCGGGGCTCGCCGGTGCCGTTCTCGGCGATCGAGGAGTGGGTCGACGCCCACGGCGGATCGCTGTCCCGCGCGAAGTGGACCTACATGATCTCGGGCGACGGCCGTCGCAACCGGGACACCGCGCTGCTGCAGCTCCTCGCCGAGTTCTTCGAGGTCGACGAGCGCTTCCTGCTCGAGGACAGCCAGATCCCGGAGCGGATCGGCGCGCAGCTCGCCCTCGTCCGCTCGCTCCGCTCGGCCCGGGTCAGCGGGTTCGCCGCCCGCACGTTCCCCGGCGAGCTCTCACCCGACGCCCTCCGCCGGATCGCCGCGGTGATCGAAGAGGAATCCCAGCGCGGGATCCTGCCGTGACCGCGGACCGGGTCGACGCCTTCTGGCGCCGCGGACACGACGAGCACTGGGCGGACGTCGACGACGCCGTGCGCGTGGCGTCGGAGATCGTCGGCAAGCCGATCGTCGTGCGCGAAGAGGCCTTCCTGACGGACGAACCCGTGTGCGGCTTCGTCGCCACGCTCGAGCACCAGCACCTCATCATGATCTCGCCGTCCCCGTCGCGCACGTTCCGCGCGTTCGTCATCGGGCACGAGCTCGGCCACGTGCTGCACGCCCACCACGACGCCTCCGCGCAGTCCGCGTACATCCGCGACGTCATCCCCGACCTGCCGGAGTACAAGGTCGAGCGGGCCATGGCTCGCGGGTTGTTCGAGAACACCTTCGAACGCGAGGCCGAGCACTTCGCCGACCGCCTCGCCCAGCTCATCCGCGACCACCGCAGTCGGCCGAGCGCCTTCCGCGGCGTCTTCGGCTGACCGGGCACCCGCGATGATCCTCGCCGTCGCCCAGGCCGTCCTGCTCGTCGCGGGCGCGATCGTCCTGTTCGTCCTGCAGCGCGGGCAGGACCGCACCCTCGCGGTCACGTTCCTGTTGTTCTCCGCGACGATCGTGACGAACGTCGACCCGCTCTACCGGTGGCTCGACCCGCTCGTCGGCGGCCGGAACGTCGTGACGGTGGTCAGTGACTGCCTGATGATCGCCGGCACGAGCACGCTGCTCTGGGGCGTCGCGAAGGCCGTCGGTGCCGACAGTCGGTGGCTGCGGAACGCGATCATCGTGTCGTGCGCCGTGGTCGGGGTCGTGATCGTCACGGCGTTCGTGGTGCTGGACAAGCCCCCGACCACGACGACCTTCATGCTCGTCGCGGGGGCAGCGCCGGCAGCGGCGGTCTACTCGATCGCGCAGACGGTCTACCTCGGCGTCGCCCTCGCCGCGACCGGGTGGATCTGCGTGCTGCACGTCCGCGAGGCCCGCACCCGCACGGACCTGGTCGGGCTCTGGGTGCTCGTGCTCGGTGGGGTCGCCGGGGTGGTGCGGATGGTCGTCGTCATCGTGATGGACCTCGCCCACGTGCTCGGGGACGTCGCCCTCACCCGCCGGCTCTCGCTGCCGTACGACATCGCCACCCCGGGAGCGGTGCTGTGCGTGGCGTCGGGCATGCTGCTGCTCGTGGTCGGGCACCGCACCGCACGGGCACGACGGGCCCGCGCCGTGGAGAGCGCGATCGAGACCCTCACGCCGCTGCACGCCCGCATGGGCAGCGACAACGAGTACCCGGCCACCGCCGACCCAGCGACCAGGCTGAGCCGCCTGATCGTCGAGATCAACGACGGCGTCCGCAGCTCCCGGTCCACGCTCGAGGACCACGAGCGCTCCGCCCTCGCACGGGCCGAGTCCGCGCTCGACGCCTCCTGAACCGACCGGACTGCCCGTGGGTCGACGCGGGACGCCGCGCCGTGTATGTTTGTAGCCATTGCTACACAAGGTGTGGTGATCTCCGGTGGGACTCGGCCGCGTTGGGGGCGGCCGAGCTCCCCGGACCTGAACGGCGCGGACCTGATCGACTCGGACCCCGTCGGTAGACTCCTCCGGTGCTCGTCTTCGCCGCAGTCGTCCTGTTCATCGGTGCCCTGTTCAACCTGGTCGCCTGGCCCCGCTTCTTCCAGCGGGTCGCGAAGGACACCCGCGCCCGTGACGCCGCCGGCCGCCCGACGACCTTCTACCGTGTGCACCTGGTCCTGCTGCTGATCGCCCTGGCGATCACCGCCGCGTCGATCGTCGCCGGGATCCTGCTGCTCGTCTGACGCCGCCTCCGGTTGCGACCCGCCGACCCGGCCGACCACCGGACGGGAGGCTCGGTGCCGGCCCGCCCCGAGCCTCCAGGCCGTGGGTGGTCGCGACCACCGCTTCAGGCGCGCTTCAGCGCCTGCCGAGGACAATGGCGGCCATGCGTGTCCTGGTGGTCG
Source organism: Curtobacterium sp. VKM Ac-2865 (assembly GCF_015350905.1). Taxonomy (GTDB): domain Bacteria; phylum Actinomycetota; class Actinomycetes; order Actinomycetales; family Microbacteriaceae; genus Curtobacterium. The sequence goes on from NZ_JADKRZ010000007.1 coordinate 192,940, forward strand.
ATGACGAGGTCCGGCTGGCCGACGGTGTGCGCCGCGGGCTCGAGGCCGAGGGCTGGGCGGTCGACGTCGCCCAAGACGGCATCGACGGCCTGTGGCACGCGCGCGAGTTCCGCTACGACGCCGTCGTGCTCGACCTGATGATGCCGGGGATGAGCGGCTGGGCGGTCTGCGGGCAGCTGCGGGCCGAGGGGAACTGGACGCCGGTGCTCATGCTCACGGCGAAGGACGGCGAGTGGGACCAGGTCGAGGCGCTCGACGCCGGCGCCGACGACTACGTGACGAAGCCGTTCTCGCACCCGGTGCTCGTCGCACGCCTCCGTGCCCTGGTGCGCCGTGGTGCGCGGGAGCGGCCCGCCGTGCTGACCGTGGGGGACCTGCGGGTGGACCCGGCGGCGCGGACGGTCACGCGCGGTGGCACGCTCCTCGACCTGACGAGCCGCGAGTTCGCGGTGCTGGAGTTCCTCGTGCGGCACGCCGGGCAGGTCTGCTCGAAGCGCGAGGTGATCGAGAACGTGTGGGACGTCGACTTCGACGGCGACCCGAACATCGTGGAGGTCTACGTCGGGCACCTCCGCCGCAAGGTCGACCGGCCGTTCGGGCGTGCCACGATCGAGACCGTGCGGGGTGCCGGCTACCGGCTGGCGGACGACCGTGCCTGAGCGCAGGCGGTTCCCCCGCCCGCGCAGCCTGCGGGCGCGGACGACCCTCGCCGCGGTGCTCGTGGTGCTGGCGGCGCTGGTCATCGGGTCCGTGGCGTTCGTCACCGTCCTGCGGCTCGTGCTCGTCGACGGCGTCCGCGCCGGTGCCGAGAGCGGTCTCGAGCAGGCCGCCGCCCGGGTCGAGGCCGACGGTGCCTCGGCGGTGGACGGTTCCGACGAGGTCCTGGTGCAGGTCGTCGGTGACGGCGGCCGCGTCCTCGCCCACGGGGACGACGCCGACCCGCCGGCGCTCCCGACGGCGGACGAGTCGCGGGTCACGCGCGACGGCGAGCGGTGGCTGCTCGTGGCGGACGACGTCGACCTGCCCGGCGGGTCCGAGGCGACGATCGTCTTCGGCGCCTCGCTCGACGCAGCGGACACCGCGACGACCGCGGTGGTGACCCTGCTCGCGATCGGGGTGCCGCTCCTCGTGACGCTGACGGGCGTGGGGACCTGGATCGTCGTCGGGCGCTCGCTCCGGCCGGTCGAGCGGATCCGCCGCGAGGTCGCCACGGTCCGCGCGGAGTCCCACGGCGTCCGGGTCGCGGTGCCGGGGACCGGGGACGAGGTCGCCCGGCTGGCCGACACGATGAACGACATGCTCGACCGGCTCGAACGGTCGGCGGTGGCGCAGCGCCGGTTCGTCGCGGACGCCTCGCATGAACTGCGCTCGCCCATCGCGTCGGTGCGGCAGCACGCCTCGGTCGCCAGGGCGCACCCCGACCGGATCGACGTCGACGAGCTGACCGACGTCGTGCTGGCGGAGAACGACCGGCTCGCGGGCCTCGTGGACGGGCTCCTCGAGCTCTCCCGGCTGGACGAGCGGGGGATCGGGGAACGGCGTGCGGTGGACCTCGACGACCTGGCGCTGGCCGAGGTGTCGCGGGTCCGGGCTGCTGGCGTCTGCACCGTCGACGGCACGGGGATCGGCGCCGCCCGGGTGCTCGGTGACGAGCGGGTGCTCGGACGGGTCGTGCGGAACCTCGTGGACAACGCCTGTCGGCACGCGCGCGAGCGGATCGCCGTCGCCGTCCGCGAGGCCGGGGGAGCGGCGGAGCTGACCGTCGACGACGACGGCAGCGGCGTGCCGGAGGCCGAGCGCGAGCGGGTGTTCGACCGCTTCGTCCGGCTCGACGAGTCCCGCAGCCGCGACGCGGGCGGCTCGGGCCTCGGGCTGGCCATCGTGCGGGACGCGGTCCGGGCACACGGCGGTTCCGTCGAGGTCGGGACGTCGTCGCTCGGGGGCGCCCGGTTCGTCGTGCGGCTGCCGCTCGGCGGCTGACCCGGCGGCTGCCATGGCGGTCGTCCAGGGCGCTTCAGGTCTGCTTCAGCACCTGAGCACGAGGGTGGTGCTCATGAACATCACCGACCTGACCCGCACCCGCACCCGCCGCCTCGTCCTCTCCGCCTCCGTCCTCCTCGCCGGGGCGCTCGTCGTGACCGGCTGCGCGAACGACGACCGCGACGACGACGACACCGCTGCCGGCACCGGGACCGCGCAGTCCTCCGGCGCAGCCGCCGGCTCGGCCAGCGGCGCCGCCACCTCGGCCGCCGCGTCGAACGAGGCCCTGGTCGCCGCCGCTGCGACCGCCCGCGACGCCGTCGGCTCGGGTGCCCCCACCGTCATCGGCGTCGAGCAGGAGCGGGGCGGCAGCGCCTGGCAGGTCCTCGTCGTGACGTCCGACGGTCAGGAGCACGAGGTGCACACGAACGCCGCCGGGACCTCCGTGGAGGGCACCCCGACGGTCGACGACTCCGACGCCGACGACGTGCGCGAGAACGAGCGCTTCGTCGCCGCTGCGGAGCTCGACGCCGGGGACGCCGCCGGCAAGCTCCAGGACGTCGTCGCGGGGACCGTCACCGAGCTCGGGCTCGACGACCACCTCGGGAAGGTCGTCTGGGAGGGCGACGTGCGCGACGACGCCGGCACGAAGCACAGCATCCGCATCGACGCCGGTTCCGGGGCCACCGTCACGAACACGGTCGACACGGACGACTGACCGGGCAACGCCCGCTCGCGACTCGACCGCCGACCTGCCGTCGGCGGTCGTCGTGCGTCAGGACTCGGTCGGGGCTGGCTCGCCGAGGACCCGCTGCAGCGCCAGGGCCGCGACGCCCCGGTCGGACGTGTCGAGCAGCACGCGGTAGGTGTCCTCGGGCGTCAGGAACTCCACGCAGACGGCGTCGAAGTCGCACGGCTCGATGCGCCAGCCCTGCACGTGCTCCATCGGCACCGCCGTCAGGCCCTCGCGCTCGTAGCTCGTCTCGGCGTGCACCCGGTCCGGGAACACGCGGACACGTCCGAAGGTGCCCCGCCACGAGAGTTGGAGGTCGAGCGTCGGGGAAGCAGAGAGGTCCGGCACCCGCTGATCGTAGCGGCGGGTGCCGGACCTCTCCGTGTCACACGGACGGTCGTCGCGTTGCGCGGACAACCATCAGGAGCGGGAGTCGCCCCCGTCGTCGCCGCGGCGGACCTGGTTCGCCGGGTCGCGACCGGTGATCGGGTAGGGGCCGGTGACGCCCTGGCGGAGCGAGGCGATGCGCAGGATCCGGTCGCGCTGCAGGAACCACCCGACGACGAGCAGCGGGACGATGACCACGAGCGAGGCGATGGTGAGTGTGCCGACCGGCCAGTCGATCGCCATCAGCACGAGCACCGACACCAGGAACGCCAGGGTCAGCCACGAGGTGACGGGAGCGCCGGGGAGCTTGAACGACGGCTCCTTCGCCAGGCCCTGCTTCGCCCACTGCCGCAGCTTCATCTGGCAGAGGATGATCGTGCCCCACGCCGTGATGATCCCGAGGCTGGCCACGTTCAGCGCGATCTCGAACGCCTGGCTCGGCACGAAGTAGTTGAGCGCGACGCCCGCGACGGTGAAGGCCGCGGTGAGCAGGATGCCCGCGAAGGGCACACCGCCCTTGGTCATCTTGGTGGTCCACTTCGGCGCCGAGCCGTTCATGCCCATCGAGTGCAGCGCGCGGCCGGTCGAGTACAGCCCGGCGTTCAGCGAGGACAGCGCGGCGGTGAGGACGACGAAGTTCATGATCGAGCCCACGATCACCCCGACCTGCGGGTTGCCGAGCGACGAGAAGAACGTCACGAACGGGCTCTGGCCCTCCTTGTACGACGTGTACGGGAGCAGCAGCGAGAGCAGCACGACCGAGCCGACGTAGAACACCGCGATGCGGAGGACGACGGAGTTGATGGCGCGGGGGATGACCTTCTCGGTGTCCTGGGTCTCACCGGACGCGGTGCCGACGAGCTCGATGGCGGCGTACGCGAAGACGACGCCCTGCACCACCAGCACGGCGGGCAGCAGGCCGTTCGGGATCAGACCGCCGTTGTCCTGCCAGATCGAGAACCCGGTGCGCACCGCTTCGCCGCCGGTCTCCACGGGGAACGCGAAGATCAGCCAGACGAGAGCCACGACGAGGAACGCGACCAGCGCGACGACCTTGATGATGGCGAACCAGAACTCCAACTCACCGAAGACCTTCACCGCCACCATGTTCGCCGCGAGGACGACGATCAGGGCGATGAGTGCGAGCAACCACTGCGGCGCCGCCGTGAAGGCCCGCCAGTACTGCAGGTAGAGCGCGACCGCGGTGGTGTCGACGATCGACGTCATCGCCCAGTTCAGGAAGTACATCCAGCCGGCGGCGTACGCGAACTTCTCGCCGTAGAACTCGCGTGCGTAGGAGATGAACGAGCCGGAGGACGGGCGGTGCAGGACGAGCTCGCCGAGGGCCCGCAGGATGAAGAACGCGAACACGCCCGCGATCAGGTACACGACGGCCAGGGCGGGCCCGGCGGTGTGCAGTCGGCCACCCGCTCCGAGGAAGAGGCCGGTACCGATCGCACCACCGATCGCGATCATCTGGAGCTGCCGGGGCTTCAGTCCGTGCTGGTAGCCCTCCTGCTCGTGCGAGAAGTCGTTCGCGGGCGCACGGTCCGCCCCGGTGTCGTTCTGCGCTGTCATGGCCGACACGCTACATGTGGATCGGACTCTTGCGGCACATCCACCTCCGAACCGGCTGGGTCCTGTCCACCAACCTGCCGACATCGCACACGACCCCGCGCCGGGTCTGTCCGTCTCCTGGACGGCGCACCCGCGGCGTTGCCACGATGGTCTGATGGACATCCTCATCCGCCTCCTGGTCGCGGTCGGGTTCGCCCTCCTCGTCACCGCCGTCGTCGCGCTCGTCCTGCACCTGGTCTTCCGCGCGCTCGGCCGTCGCGAGCGCTGGGCCGCCTCCCTGTCCCGACGCTCCCGACACGCCACCAGGACGATGCTGCTGGTCGCCCTGCTCTGGGTCGCGTTCGCCTCCTCGATCCCGGACACCGACCGGTACCCGTGGCGGGACGCCGTCTCCCACGTCTTCCTGGTCGCCACGATCGGCGTCGGGACGTGGCTCGCGTGCGTCCTCGCGGTGTTCCTCGAGAGCCTCGGGCTGCACAAGTACCGCGTCGACGTCCCGGACAACCGGGTCGCCCGCCGGATCCGCACGCAGGTGCTCATCCTCCGTCGGCTCACGGTCGCCGTGCTCGTCATCATCGGTGTCGGCGCGATCCTCCTGACGTTCCCCGGGGTCGAGGCCGCCGGTGCGAGCGTCCTCGCGTCGGCAGGGCTCATCTCGGTCATCGCCGGTCTCGCCGCGCAGTCGACGCTCGGCAACGTGTTCGCCGGCATGCAGCTGGCGTTCTCCGGGTCGATCCGCGTGGACGACGTCGTCGTGGTCGAGCAGCAGTGGGGCCGCATCGAGGAGATCACCCTGACGTACGTCGTCGTCCACCTGTGGGACGACCGTCGCTTCGTGCTGCCCTCGACCTACTTCACCTCGACGCCCTTCGAGAACTGGACCCGCACGAGCAGCGAGCTCCTCGGCGCCGTCGAGTTCGACCTGGACTGGCGGGTCAGCCCGGCGGAGATGCGCACGGAGCTCGACCGCATCCTCGAGACCTCGACGATCTGGGACCGTCGCACGAAGGTGCTCCAGGTCACGGACGCGGTCGGCGGGATGGTGCGAGTCCGCATCCTCGTGACCGCACCGGACGCCGGCGGCCTGTTCGACCTGCGCTGCTACGTCCGCGAGGAGATGGTCGACTGGCTGCAGCGCACCCACCCAGATGCGCTCCCGGTTCAGCGCGTCCAGCTCGCCGAGCCAGCCGCCCCGGCCCGTCGGCGCAGCCGGTCGTCCGAGGGCGACGCCTCGCTCTTCGGCGAGGGCGACGAGCGCTCGGCGCTCTTCACCGGCCCCATCCAGACCTCGGACATCCGGGCGTCGGACGTCCCCCCGGAGCGGTAGCGGCGACCGCGGACAGACGGGAGGCTCGGTGCCAGCTGGCACCGAGCCTCCCGTCCGCCCCGTGGGGACGTCAGATCACGGCTGACGCGAGCGCACCGCTCGGTCGTCCTCGACGACCGTGCCGATGGCGACGATCGTCGTCGAGATCCACGCCACCCACGTCAGGGCGAGACGCCAGTCCCGGGGTCCCTGACGGGTGGTCTGCAGAACGCTGTAGCCGCTGATGAGGGAACTCCACACCGCACCGTTGAACATGAACTTGCGCACAGATGCCTCCTGTTGTCGTCGGACCAACGCTACCGGTGGGTACATTGGAACGCCGCCGGGCGCACAGGCACCTCCGGCTCACCACCGCGAGGAGAACCACCGTGCGCCAAGCCGTCATCGGAGCCGCCCTGCTCGTCGCCGGGGCCGTGTGCGTGGCCCTCGGGCTGCTGCCGCTGACCGACCTCGGGGAGCTCGCCGCCCGGGTCCTGCCCGTCCTCGGGTTCGTCCTCGGGCTCACGATCGTCTCCGAGCTCGCCGCCGACGCCGGGGTCTTCGACCGCCTGGCCGACGTCGCCGCAAGGATCGGTGGCGGTCGGACCATCGGTCTGTGGGGCGCGGTCGTCGTGCTCGCCGTGCTCTGCACCGTGTTCCTGTCCATCGACACCACGGCCGTGCTCCTGACACCGATCGTCATCGCGCTCGCCCGCCGGGTGGGCCTCCCGCCGATGCCGTTCGCCCTGACCACCGTCTGGCTGGCGAACACGGCGTCGCTGCTGCTGCCCGTGTCGAACCTGACGAACCTGCTCGCCGTCGACCGCATCGGCCTCGACGGCCCGCTGCCCTTCGCCGGCCTGATGGTCTGGGCCGCGCTCGCCGGGGTCGTCGTGCCGTGCGCCGTGCTGCTCGTCGTCTTCCGCGGCAAGCTGTTCGGCCGGTACACGCCGGTCGAGGTGCGCCGTCCGGCCGACCCGGTGTTCTTCGGAGCGGCCTCCGCCGTGCTCGTGGCGCTCGTCGTCGCGCTGACCGTCGGCGTGACCGTGTGGATCGCGGCGCTGGCGGCCGCCGTGCTGCTCGTCGTGGTCGCGGCCTTCCGTGCGCCGTCGGAGCTGAAGCCGTCGCGCGTGCCGTGGTCGACGCTCGTGTTCGCCGCCGGGCTGTTCGTCGTCGTCGAGACCCTGCACACGACGGGCATCACCGACCCGCTCGTCCACGCGGTGTCCGGCGGCACGGGGACCGGGTCCCTGCTGCTGCTCGGTGGTGCGGGTGCGGTGACCGCCAACGTGATCGACAACCTGCCCGCCTACCTGGTGCTCGAGCCGTCGGCGGGGCACGAGGCCCTGCGGTACGCCGCGCTCCTGATCGGGGTGAACGCCGGCTGCCTCATCACGCCGTGGGCCTCGCTCGCGACGCTGCTGTGGCACGCGCGGCTCAGCGCCGAGGGCGTGCACCTGTCGTGGGGGCGCTACATGGCGCTCGGTTGCGTCGTCGCGCCGCTCACGGTCGTCGCCGGCGTCCTCGCGCTGCGGCTGTAGCTTCCGCGGCGGTGGCTACAGCCAGTCGCGGTGCTTGAACGACCGGTAGAGCACCAGCGACGTCACGATGATGAGCGCCAGGGACGCGAACAGCCCGCTCCAGTGCCCCTCGCCGGGGAACGTCACGTTCTGCCCGAAGAACCCGGTGATCGCGGTCGGGATGGCGATGATGGCCGCCCAGCTCGTCACCTTCTTCATGACCGTGTTCTGCCGGTTCGACGCCAGGTTGAGGTTGGTGTCGAGCACGCTGCCCACGGCGTCGCGGAGCTGGTCGACCGAGTCCGCGATGGAGACCAGGTGGTCCTCGACGTCGCGGAAGTACGGCCGGATGCCGTTGACGATGGTCTCCGCGTCCCCGTGCAGGAGCGACGCGACGCTGTCCTTGGTCGGCACCACCTGACGCCGGAGCACCCCGAGCGCCTTGCGCAGCCGGAACGACCGACGCTGGATCTGCTGCTCGCGGGGGTCGCCGTGTTCGAAGAGGTCGTCCTCGAGCGCGTCGATGTCCTGCCCGATCTGTTCGACCACCGCGGTGGCGTGGTCGACGACGGCGTCCAGGAGCGCCCACACGAGCCACGGCACCCCGTGTTCGGCCATGTCGGAGTTCGACGCGAGTCGGCGCTCGACGGCGGCGATGTCGACGTCCGCGCCGTGGATCGTCACGAGGGCGCGCTTCGTGACGAAGGCCTTGACCTCGCGCGTGACGAGCTCGCCCTCGGCGTCCCGCCCGTGCACGTCGTAGACGACCAGGAACAGGCTGTCGCGGTACCGGTCGAGCTTGGGACGCTGTCCGTGCTCGACGGCGTCCTCGACGGCGAGCGCGTGGATGCCGAGCTCCTCCTCGACCTGCTCGAGGTCGGCGGCCGACGGGTCCGTGTAGTCGATCCAGACGAAGGCGTCCTCATCGGCGACCAGGTCCGAGACGCGGTCGACGGGGAAGTCCCGCTCCGCGTCCGAACCGTTCCGCCACGAGCGAGTGCTGACCATGCGGCAGAGCCTAGTGAGGGACGACTGCGCGCCGGGACCGGGACGACCGGCCCCGGCGCGCAGTCCGCTCAGGTTCCGCCACTGGCGGGTGTCCTGCCGACGCCTCAGTACGGGCTCACGAGCTCGCCGTCCTCGACCTTCAGGTACTCGTACACGTCGAAGGTGTCCTCGCCGTGGGTGCGCTCCCCGGAGTACGTCGTGTAGTCGTACGCGACGACGCCGTCCGACGTGCTCGTCACCTGCACACTGCCGGACCCCGACCCGACCACGCGCAGCTCGGGCTGCTTCGTGACCTGGTACTTGACAGCCCCCTCGGCGTCGTACGGGCCGTACCAGGGGCAGCCGCGGAGCGCGTCGACACTGGTCTTCGCCGCACATGCAGAGATCGCGTCGCTGACGAACGCCTGGGCGTCCTTCGTCAGCTTCTTCGTCGGCGTCGCGGTGAACGTGGCGTACCCGCTGCCCGACGCCCCGACCGACACCGTCTTCGTGCCGCCGGTGAAGTACTCCGACCCGCCGACCTCGACCGTGTACGACCCCGGGTAGGCGAGCGAGCGGAAGGCGCCGTCGCGGATGGTCCCGACCCGCTTGCCGCCGACCGTCACCGGGGCGCCCTCGAGCGTGGGGACGGCCGAGACGGACACGCTCTCGGCCAGTGGCGTGGTCACCCGCCACTCGTCCTTGACGAGCCAGCTCGTCCCGGTACGCCGCAGCTCGACCTGCCCCGATCGGTTCTTGCCGCCCTGCGTGTAGCTGACGACCGCAAGGGCCTGGTCACCCGTCGTCGTGACGCGTCCGACCCGGACGTTCCGCGGCCGGTCCTCGGCACTGCGCAGCACAGGGCCGGCGAGCATCGGCGCGTCGTCCGGCAGCTCGCTCATCCGCTCGGCCGTGGCGGCGTCACCAGCGGCGATCGCGTCCACGTAGCTCCGGACGGTCGGCGCCGGCCCCCACACGTTCGAGCGCAGGAGCCCGGTCGTGACCGCACCGGCCACCACGACGACCACGACCGCGCCGGCGGCGACCAGGGAGCGGACGAGCACCCGCTTCGTCCGCGGGGACATCGGCGGAACGGCGCTCGCCGCGTCCGCCCCGATGAACGGCGCGGGAGCACCGACGGCGGCGCCCTGCACCCACGACGGCGCATCGGCGCGATCAGGTGCAGCGGCCCATGCCGGCGCAGCGGCATCCGACGGCACAGCGGCATCCGACGGCACAGCGGAACCCGACGGCACAGCGGCACCAGCGCCCGCAGCGGGCGCGGGACCGACGCCAGCACCCCACGCGGGCACCGGCCGCGGGTCGGAACCGACGAGTCGCGCGGTCACCAGCAGCACGCGGCCGCCGAGCCGGGGGAGCAGGAGCGGTGCGAGGTACCGGGCGACCACCTCGATCGCCGCACCCCAGAGTGCGAACACGACCGGTGTCCACGGGGCGACCCCGACGGAGCCCGCACCGCTGACCGCCCGCGCACCGGAGACGTCGTACGACACCACGGCCGTGCCGAGCACGAAGACGACCAGCCCGACGAGGAGCCAGGCGGCGGGGGAGACGACCCAGTCCAGCGTGGTGCGGGCCCGGTCGTTCCGCCGGACGGCGAGTGCCAGGCCGGCAGCGACCGCGGTGAGCACGACGAGCAGGACGACGAGCCACAGCCACCCGGACGCGTCGAACACCGAGACGGTCCCGGACGCGTTCCCGAAGCCGGACACGCCGAGGCCGCCGAGGAACCCGAGCGACACGACGGCCAGGCCGACGTTGCCGACGAGGAGCGGCAGCGCCGCACCCCAGCTGGGCTGGGCCACGAGGGCGACCACCGTGACGACGACCGCCACGAGGACGACGAGCATCCCGACCTGGGTCACGGCGACCCGCAGGGTGCCGAGGGCACGGGCGGTCCACACGCTGCTGCGCCCGAGCATCGACGGGCGGGCGAGGAGCGCGGCGAGTGCCCCGACGACGAAGGCGCCGAGGACGCTGCCGACCCCGACGGCGTGCACGGCGCTGATCGTCGCGCCGGTGCCACGGGGGAACCGGATCGCCAGGGCCAGTGCGGCGAGCGAGGTGAAAGCGGTCAGCACGAGCCCGGTGACCGCCGAGGTCAGGAGCAGCTGTGGGAGCGCGAGGGCCCTGGACCGCAGGCGTCGGGTGAGGACGACCGCCAGGACGACCTGCGCGGCGAGGACGAGTGCCGGCACCACGCCGAGCGACGCCGCACCGGCGACGCCGATCAGCGGCACCGAGCCGGAGCCGTGGAGCCGCCCGAGGTCGGCGAGCGCCACGAGCTGCGCCGGGGCACCGAGGAGCACGCTGATGCCGGACAGCAGGCTCTGCAGGTCAGGCGTCGCGGAGCCGACCGCGCCGGGACCGTCGTCGAGCGACCCCGGACCGAGCGACGCGCTCCCCGAGCCGCTGACACCGACCGCGACCACGGTGAGCAGGAGTGAGAGCGCGGCGACGACGTAGGCGGCGACCCACGCCGAGGCACCGGCGGTCACCGCGACCAGCCAGTCGCGACCACTGACCGACCGCAGCAGCCGCCCGAACGGGTCCGGCTCGCGCTGGGCGCCTGGGCTGGAGGCGCCTGGTGACGGCGTCGGGCTCGGGTCGCTCGGGGGGACGGACGGGATGTCGCTCACGGCGGGGGTCCTCTCCGGCCGGGCGGCCGCGTGCCACCCCTCGGGCACGCTGTGTCCCCCCGACACGAACGGCAGCATATCGGCATCCCGCGGATCCACCGGGAGCGGGCTGTCGGCGCGCTGGTAGTTTCGGTGGCGTGTCAGCTCCGCATCCTTCGTCCACCAAGTACTCCTTCGTCGTCGCCAGCAACCGTCTCCCCGTGGACCGTGTCGTCGACGAGGACGGCAACGAGGGCTGGCGGCACTCTCCCGGCGGCCTCGTCACCGCGCTCGAACCGGTGATGCGCGCCAACGACGGCGCCTGGGTCGGCTGGGTCGGTCAGCCCGACGTCGAGGTCGAGCCCTTCGACAACGAGGGCATCCACATCGTCCCGGTCCCGCTCAGCGCGAGCGACGTGCAGGACTACTACGAGGGCTTCAGCAACGACACCCTCTGGCCGCTGTACCACGACGTCATCGAGCACCCGAGCTACCACCGCGACTGGTGGAACGCGTACAAGAGCGTGAACAAGCGCTTCGCGGAGCAGATCGCCGACATCGTCGAGCAGGACGGCATCGTCTGGGTGCAGGACTACCAGCTGCAGCTCGTGCCGGCCCTGCTGCGGGCGCTCCGCCCCGACGTCACGATCGGGTTCTTCAACCACATCCCGTTCCCACCGGTCGGCATCTACGCGCAGCTGCCGTGGCGCGCCCAGATCCTCGACGGCCTGCTCGGCGCCGACGTGATCGGGTTCCAGCGGCAGGACGACGCCAGCGACTTCCTGCGTGCGGTCCGGCACATCAAGGGCTACACGACCAAGGGCACGACGATCGACGTCCCCGTGGACGACCCGGCGGCACCCAGGAGCCGCAAGGGCATCACCGTGCGCCACGTCGAGGCCCGGCACTTCCCGATCTCGATCGACGCCGAGAGCTTCGAGGACATCGCCAGGAAGCCCGAGGTGCAGGAGCGCGCCCGCGAGATCCGCGCCGGCCTCGGCAACCCGAAGACCGTGCTGCTCGGGGTCGACCGGCTCGACTACACCAAGGGCATCCGGCACCGCATCAAGGCGTTCGGCGAGCTCATCGAGGACGGCCGCATCCGGGTCGAGGACGCCACGCTCGTGCAGGTCGCGAGCCCGAGCCGCGAGCGCGTCGACACGTACCGCACGCTGCGCGACGAGATCGAGCTGAGCGTCGGCCGCATCAACGGCGACCTCGGCACGATCGGCCACCAGCCGATCTCGTACCTGCACCACGGCTACCCGCGCGAGGAGATGGTCGCGCTCTACCTGGCGGCCGACATCATGCTCGTCACCGCACTGCGCGACGGCATGAACCTCGTCGCCAAGGAGTACGTCGCCACGCGCTTCGACAACGACGGCGTCCTGATCCTCTCCGAGTTCGCCGGCGCCGCCGACGAGCTCAAGCAGGCGGTCATCATCAACCCGCACGACATCGGCGCCATGAAGGACGCCATCGAGCGGGCCATCGAGATGCCCCGCCGCGAGCGCTCCACCCGCATGCGCGCGCTCCGAAAGCGCGTCCGCGACAACGACGTGGCGCGCTGGTCGCGCTCGTTCCTCGAGGCGCTCGACCGCCACGCCCCGCGCAACGCGCGGATCGACGCGTCGGCGACGGAGCCGGCCGACCGCCACCGCGAGGCCCAGACCGACGGCATGTCGATCTTCGACCAGGACGCCCAGAAGGCGCGTGCAGCAGAGGACACCCGGGAGGCCCGTGATGCGTGACGAGACCACGAACGACGACCAGAGCACGGCTCCGGGGCTCGACACGGCCCTCGCGGACCTGGCGGCGGTCGACACGCTGCTGGTCGCCCTCGACTTCGACGGCACCCTGGCGCCCTTCGCGGACGACCCCGGCCACGTCGGCGCACTGCCCGGCAGCTGGGCCGCCGTGCTCACCCTGCAGCGGGCGAAGGGCACCGAGGTGGTGCTCGTCTCCGGGCGACCGCTCGACAGCCTCGCCGCGGTGACGCAGGCGCCGGCGGACATGGCGCTCGTCGGCTCGCACGGTGTCGAGTGGCGGGTGGACGGCCACGCCGAGGCCGCCCTCACCGACGACGAGCAGCAGCGGGTCGCCCGGGTCGGTGCCGCGCTCGACGCGGTCGGCGAGCGGTTCCCCGGTGTCGTCATCGAGCACAAGCCCGCCGGGCACGGCGTGCACACGCGCCGGGTCAGCGCCGAGGTCGCCGCTGAGGTGAACGCCGCGGCGAGTGCGGCGGCGCACGAGGCCGACGCCGACGTGCTCGAGCGCGGCGGCAAGGACATCCTCGAGTTCGCCGTGCGGCACGTGACGAAGGGCGACGCGATCGCCCGGCTCCGTGACCTCCGCGGGTCGGACGCCGTGTTCTTCGCGGGCGACGACGTCACCGACGAGGACGCCTTCCGCGTGCTCGGGGACGGCGACGTCGGCGTGAAGGTGGGGGAGGGCGACACGCTCGCCGGTTTCCGCGTCGCCGACCCGGCGGCCCTGACCGACGTCCTGAAGCAGCTCGCCAGGCTGCGTGCGGTGCGCTGACCAGGCCGAGCCGAGCCTCCCGGCCCTCCCTCGTAACATGCGGATGCATGGACGTGCGTCGCTGGTATCCCAATTCGTCCTAGACTCAGCGCATGCCTGACATCGACGTGAAGCCGCGGAGCCGGGTCGTCACCGACGGGATCGAAGCAACCACCTCGCGTGGCATGCTGCGGGCCGTCGGGATGGGCGACGAGGACTGGGAGAAGCCGCAGATCGGCATCGCCTCGTCCTGGAACGAGATCACCCCGTGCAACCTGTCCCTCGACCGACTCGCCCAGGGCGCCAAGGAAGGCGTCCACGGCGGTGGCGGCTACCCGCTGCAGTTCGGCACCATCTCCGTCTCGGACGGCATCTCGATGGGGCACGAGGGCATGCACTTCTCGCTCGTCTCGCGTGAGGTCATCGCGGACAGCGTCGAGACCGTCGTCAACGCCGAGCGCCTCGACGGCACCGTGCTGCTCGCCGGCTGCGACAAGTCGCTGCCGGGCATGCTCATGGCCGCCGCGCGCCTCGACCTGGCGAGCGTCTTCCTCTACGCCGGCTCGGTCATGCCGGGCTACGTCAAGCAGGCCGACGGCTCGATGAAGGAAGTCACGATCATCGACTCCTTCGAGGGCGTCGGGGCCTGCAAGGCCGGCACCATGAGCGAAGAAGAGCTCAAGAAGATCGAGTGCGCGATCGTCCCGGGCGAGGGTGCTTGCGGCGGCATGTACACGGCCAACACGATGGCGTCCGTGGCCGAGGCCCTCGGCATGTCGCTGCCCGGCTCGGCCGCGCCGCCCAGCGCCGACCGCCGTCGTGACTACTACGCGCACCGTTCCGGCGAGGCCGTCGTGAACATGCTCCGGCTCGGCATCACCGCGCGCCAGATCCTGACGAAGGAGGCCTTCGAGAACGCCATCGCCGTCGCCATGGCCCTCGGAGGCTCGACCAACGTCGTGCTGCACCTGCTCGCGATCGCGCACGAGGCCGAGGTCGACCTCAGCCTCGACGACTTCAACCGCATCGGCTCGAAGGTCCCGCACCTGGCCGACATGAAGCCGTTCGGCAAGTACGTCATGCTCGACGTGGACCGCAACGGCGGCATCCCGGTGATCATGAAGGCGCTGCTCGACGCCGGCCTGCTGCACGGCGAGTGCATGACCGTGACGGGGAAGACCGTCGCGGAGAACCTCGCCGAGATCGACCCGCCAGAGCTCGACGGCAAGGTCTTCCGCAAGCTCGACGACCCGATCCACGCCACCGGCGGCCTGACGATCCTGCAGGGCTCGTTCGCTCCCGAGGGTGCCGTCGTGAAGACCGCCGGCTTCGACGCCGAGGTCTTCGAGGGCCCCGCGCGGGTGTTCGACCGCGAGCGCTCCGCCATGGACGCCCTGACCGAGGGCCGGATCCACAAGGGCGACGTCGTCGTCATCCGCTACGAGGGCCCGAAGGGTGGCCCCGGCATGCGCGAGATGCTCGCCATCACGGCGGCCATCAAGGGCGCCGGCCTCGGCAAGGATGTACTACTCTTGACCGACGGTCGATTCTCAGGCGGCACAACCGGCCTCTGCATCGGCCACATCGCACCGGAGGCAGTGGACGCAGGTCCAGTCGCCTTCGTGCGCGATGGCGACCGCATCCGTGTCGACATCGCGGCTCGGACGCTCGACCTACTGGTCGACGCCGCCGAGCTGGAGGCCCGCCGCGACGGCTGGGCGCCGCTGCCCCCGCGCTACACCCGCGGAGTCCTCGCGAAGTACGCCAAGCTCGTCCAGTCCGCCGCCAAGGGCGCGGTCACGGGCTAGCGTCGACACCCGCATCATCGCCACCTCTCCAGGCAGGAACCCGCACATGCCCACGGAAGCAACACCGTTGTCCGCGGCCACCGGAGCGCGACGCACGCCGGAGGTCCTCACCGGCTCGGGAGCCGTCCTGCGGTCCCTCGAGCACCTCGGGATCACCGACGTCTTCGGGCTGCCCGGCGGCGCGATCATCCCGTTCTACGACGAGCTCATGGCGTCGAAGACGATCCGCCACATCCTGGTCCGGCACGAACAGGGCGCCGGTCACGCCGCCGAGGGCTACGCGTCCTCGTCCGGCAAGGTCGGCGTCGCGATCGCCACGTCCGGCCCCGGGGCGACGAACCTCGTCACCGCGATCGCCGACGCCTACATGGACTCGGTGCCGTTCATCGCGATCACCGGCCAGGTGTTCTCGACGCTGATGGGCACCGACGCGTTCCAGGAGGCCGACATCGTCGGCATCACGATGCCGATCACGAAGCACTCGTTCCTGGTGACGAAGCCGGAGGACGTCCCCGCGACGATCGCGGCGGCCTACCAGATCGCGACGACGGGCCGACCCGGTCCGGTGCTCGTCGACATCACCAAGGACGCCCAGCAGAAGTCCGCACCGTACGTCTGGCCGCCCAAGGTCGACCTGCCCGGCTACCGTCCGGTCACCAAGGCGCACGGCAAGCAGATCACCGCCGCGGCCCAGCTGCTCGCGGCGTCGTCCCGCCCGGTGCTCTACGTCGGTGGCGGCGTCATCCGCTCCGGTGCCTCGAAGGAGCTCCTGGCGTTCGCCGAGGTCACCGGCGCGCCCGTCGTGACCACGCTGATGGCGCGCGGCGCGTTCCCGGACTCGCACGCCCAGCACCTCGGCATGCCGGGGATGCACGGCACCGTGCCGGCTGTGCTCGGGCTGCAGGAGAGCGACCTCATCATCGCGCTCGGCGCCCGCTTCGACGACCGCGTCACGGGGAAGGTCGACGACTTCGCGCCCGGCGCCAAGGTCGTCCACGTCGACATCGACCCCGCCGAGATCTCGAAGATCCGGTACGCGGACGTCCCGATCGTCGGCGACGCGAAAGAGGTCCTGGTCGACCTCACCGCGGCCTGGGCCGACGTGCCGCTCGACGACCGTGCCGCCACGACGGACTGGTGGGCGCACCTCGAGCAGCTGCGCACCGACTTCCCGCTCGGCTACACCGAACCGACCGACGGGCTCCTCGCCCCGCAGGCGATCATCAAGCGGATCGGTGAGATGACCGGACCCGAGGGCGTCTTCGCCTCCGGCGTCGGCCAGCACCAGATGTGGTCGGCGCAGTTCATCCAGTACGAACGCCCGAACGCCTGGCTCAACTCCGGTGGCGCCGGCACCATGGGCTACTCGGTCCCCGCCGCGATGGGGGCCAAGGTGGCCCAGCCCGACCGGGTCGTCTGGGCGATCGACGGCGATGGCTGCTTCCAGATGACCAACCAGGAACTCGCGACCTGTGTCATCAACGACATCCCGATCAAGGTCGCGATCATCAACAACTCGTCGCTCGGCATGGTGCGGCAGTGGCAGACGCTGTTCTACGACGGACGCCACTCGTTCACCGACCTGCAGACGGGCCACGGCACCCGCCGCGTGCCGGACTTCGTGAAGCTCGCCGACGCCTACGGTGCCCTCGGCATCCGCGTCGAGAAGGCGGACGAGGTCGACGCCGCCATCCAGCTCGCGCTCGACACGAACGACCGCCCGGTCGTCATCGACTTCGTCGTCAGCCGCGACTCCATGGTGTGGCCGATGGTCCCGCAGGGCACCGGCAACTCCTCGATCGAGTACGCCCGCGAACTCGCCCCCACCTGGGACGACGAGGACGCCGACATGACGGGAGAACCCGCATGAGCCACGTCCTGTCCCTCCTGGTGGAGGACAAGCCCGGTCTGCTGACCCGCGTCGCCGGGCTGTTCGCCCGACGGGGCTTCAACATCGAGTCCCTCGCCGTGGGGAACACCGAGGTGGAGGGCCTGTCCCGCATCACGGTGGTCGTCGACGTCGAGGACCTGCCGCTCGAACAGGTGACCAAGCAGCTCAACAAGCTCGTCAACGTGATCAAGATCGTCGAACTCGACTTCCCACAGTCGGTCCAGCGCGAGCACATGCTCGTGAAGGTCCGTGTCGACAACCAGACACGCTCGGCCGTGCTCGAAGCAGTGACCCTGTTCCGCGCCCAGGTCGTCGACGTCGCGAACGACTCGCTCATCGTCGAGGTGACCGGTGACCCCGGCAAGATCCAGGCGATCCTCCGCGTGCTCGAGCCCTACGGCATCAAGGAGCTCGCCCGCGCGGGTCTCCTCGGCATGGGCCGCGGACCGAAGAGCATCACCGACCGGGTGCGCTGAGCACCGCCACGCACCCGCACGAACACCGACCCAGGAGAACCACACCGTGACTGACATCGTGTACGACGCCGACGCCGACCTGACGCTCATCCAGGGCAAGAAGGTCGCGGTCATCGGCTACGGCTCGCAGGGCCACGCCCACGCCCTCAACCTCCGCGACTCCGGCGTCGAGGTGAAGATCGGTCTGCAGGAGGGCTCCAAGAGCCGTCAGAAGGCCGAGGAGGCCGGCTTCGAGGTGCACACGCCCGCCGAGGCCACGAAGTGGGCCGACGTCATCGTGATCCTCGCGCCCGACCAGGTCCAGCGCATCGTCTACAAGGACGACATCGAACCGAACCTGCAGCCGGGCGCGACGCTCGTCTTCGGCCACGGCTTCAACATCCGCTACGGCTACATCGAGGCGCCCGCCGGCGTCGACGTCACCCTCGTCGCCCCGAAGGGCCCGGGGCACACCGTGCGCCGCGAGTACGAGGCCGGCCGTGGCGTCCCCGTGATCGTCGCCGTCGAGGTCGACTCGTCCGGCAGCGCCTGGGACCTCGCCTGGTCCTACGCGAAGGCCATCGGCGGTCTGCGCTCCGGCGGCATCAAGACGACCTTCACCGAGGAGACCGAGACCGACCTGTTCGGTGAGCAGGCCGTCCTCTGCGGTGGCACGTCGCAGCTCATCCAGTACGGCTTCGAGACCCTGGTCGAGGCGGGCTACCAGCCGCAGATCGCGTACTTCGAGGTCCTGCACGAGCTCAAGCTCATCGTCGACCTGATCTGGGAGGGTGGCCTCACCAAGCAGCGCTGGTCCATCTCCGACACGGCCGAGTTCGGCGACTACGTCTCCGGCCCCCGTGTGATCTCGCCCGAGGTCAAGGAGAACATGAAGGCGGTGCTCGCCGACATCCAGAACGGTGCCTTCGCGAAGCGCTTCATCGACGACCAGGACGCCGGCGCCCCGGAGTTCAAGGCCCTGCGCGAGAAGGGCGAGGGCCACCCGATCGAGGCCACCGGCCGCGAGCTCCGCAAGCTGTTCGCGTGGAAGCAGTCGGACTCCGACTACGTCGACGGTTCGGCTGCGCGGTAGTCTTCTCGAGAACCACTCGACGACGAGGCGGCGGTGTGCACCGTGCACCGCCGCTTCTCGATGTGACCCGAACCACATGCAGCCCTTCTCCACCGCTCCCGCCGCCGCACACCGGCGTCCCTCCGCCCCTGCCCAGGGCGTCGAGCGACGCCGCTCGACCCCACCAGGCGGCCCGGTCGCCGTGTGGCAGGACCAGCCCGACCAGCATGGGATGATCGTTCGATGGCGGTGACGAAGCGAGCGGTCCACATCGGCGCCGGCAAGATCGGGCGCGGCTTCGTGGGCCAGTTCCTCGTGGCGAGCGGCTACGAACTGACGTTCGTCGACGTCGACGAACGGGTCGTGTCCGCCCTGAACGAAGCCGGCCGGTTCGTGGTCCACGAGGTCGGCGAGGCCCCGGTCGAGCACGTCGTGCACGGCTTCCGGGCGCTCAGCAGCAAGTCCGACCGCGCGCGGGTCGTGCAGGCCATCGCCGAGGCGGACGTCGTCACCACCGCCGTCGGTGCCCGCACCCTGCCGCTCGTCGCCCCGATCATCGCCGAGGGCCTGGCGGCACGGCCGTCGGAGGCGGGGGCCGTCACGATCGTGGCGTGCGAGAACGCCTACAACGCCACCGACTCGCTGCACGCCAGCATCCGACGTGCCCCGGTGCTCGAGGACCGTGTCGTCGCAGCGGTCTTCGCCAACTGCGCGATCGACCGCATCGTCCCCGACCAGTCCGGCGTGCTCGGGCAGCTCGGCGGCCTGGACGTCGTGCTCGAGCCCTTCTACGAGTGGGTCATCGAACGCACCCCGTTCGCCGGCACCGACGCCGAGCCGCCCGCGATCGACGGCGTGACCTGGGTCGACGACCTCCAGCCGTTCGTCGAGCGGAAGCTCTACACGGTGAACACCGCCCACGCGACGGCCGCCTACCACGGCTACGTCCGCGGGATCCGGCTCATCCGCGAAGCCCTCGAGGACCCGACGGTGCGCGCCGCGGTCGACGGCGTCCTCGCGGAGACCACCGAGCTCCTCGTCGCGAAACACGGCTTCGACCGTGCGGACCACGCCCGCTACGTCGCCGCGAACCTGTCCAGGATCGCGAACCCGCACCTGCCGGACACCACGGCACGGGTCGGGCGGAACCCGCTCCGCAAGCTCGGCCGCCGCGAGCGCTTCATCGGTCCGGCCGCCCAGCTCGCCGAGCGCGGGATGCCCGTCGAGCACCTCGTCGGCGCGGTCCGCGTGGCACTCGCCTTCGACGACCAGGACGACCCCGAGTCGATCGAGCTGCACGCGCTGCTCCGCTCCGGCGCGACGGCGCACGCCCTCACCGAGATCCTCACCGGACTCATGGAGAGCCACCCGCTGTTCCCGGCCGTGCGCGACGTCGTCGCCGAGGTCCTGCAGACCGAGGCAGCGGACGTCTGACCCGTCCATCCGACGCCCCCGACGGTCCACGGCTGTCGTCGGCCTCTCGTAGGATCGAGGGCATGACCCCGGCACCTCCCGCACACGACGGCGCCGCCGCGTCCCCGCCGGACCCGGCCGTCGACCACGACGACGACGCCGCGCTCTCCTGGGGAGACGCCGCCGATGCCACCCACGTCGACGCCGCGCACAACCCGGTCCGGGTGCGCGCGCGTCGTGAGTCCGACACCGAACAGCCGCTCGGGTCCGGGGCGCTCGTCGGCATGGGCGTCTTCGGTGGCGTCTACCTGCTCTACACGGTCGCGTGGCTCGTCAGCGCCAGCCTGTTGACCATCACGGGCACGGGCGTCGCCGGCGTCGTGTCCGAGGTCATGCGCGTCCTCGCCATCATGGCGCCGGCCTTCTGGTTCGCCGCCACGCTCTGGCTCGGGCAGGCCAGCAGCACCCGCACCCGGTTCACCTGGTTGCTGGTCGGGGCGGTCGTGCTCATCCCGTGGCCCTTCATCATGACCAGGAGCTTCGGGTGAGCGCCGAGGTCACCGAGCGGCCCCGCGTCGTCACCACCCCGGGCAAGGCCCTGGTCTGGGTCGTCGCCGCCCTGTGCCTGGCGTACGTGACGTGGCAGGCCGTCGGCAACTTCGTCGGCGTCTCCAAGTCCGTCGCCGACTTCAACGCCTTCGTGCACAAGAACGGCGGGACGGGCCTCGAGACCTCCACGCCGTGGGTCGCACTCGTCATCGACGTCGCGATCGCGCCGGTCGCGTACGTCGCGGCCTGGGTCGTGTCCCGCCGGATGGACGTCGTCCGCACGGTCGTGGTGTTCGTCGCCGCGCTCTGCGCGGTGTCCGCACTCTGGTTCACGCTGCTGCAGTACGTCGGCTCCACGCTGCGCATCGGCGCCTGATCGGACGGCACCCGGGACATCCCGGGAGGCTCGTGGCGGCCCCGCCACGAGCCTCCGTCCGTCATGCGGTTCTCCACAGGGCCCCGTCAGCGGTCGTAACGCGCCCGTCGGCGTCGATACGATGGGCGGACACCGCCCGTCTCGTGTGAGGAAACAGCTGTGCCGAAGCCGGTCGTCCTGATCGCCGAAGAACTCTCGCCCGCCACAGTCGACGCCCTCGGGCCCGACTTCGAGATCCGGAACGTGGACGGCACCGACCGTGCCGCACTCCTGGCCTCCCTCGCCGACGCGCACGCCGTCCTGGTGCGTTCCGCCACCAAGGTCGACGCCGAGGCGATCGCCGCCGCGCCGAACCTCAAGGTCGTCGCCCGTGCCGGTGTCGGGCTCGACAACGTCGACATCAAGGCGGCCACCACCGCCGGTGTGATGGTCGTCAACGCCCCGACGTCGAACATCATCTCGGCGGCCGAGCTCACGGTCGGGCACATCCTCTCGCTCGCGCGGCACATCCCCGCAGCGCACGCATCGCTGGCGGCCGGCGCGTGGAAGCGCTCCGCCTACACCGGCGTCGAGCTCTACGAGAAGACCGTCGGCATCATCGGCCTCGGTCGCATCGGTGCCCTCATCACGCAGCGGCTGCAGGCCTTCGGCGTCTCGGTCATCGCCTACGACCCCTACGTCACGACGGCCCGCGCCCAGCAGCTCGGCGTCGAGCTCGTGTCGCTCGACGACCTGCTCCGCCGCGCCGACTTCGTCACGATCCACATGCCGAAGACCCCCGAGACCCTCGGGATGATCTCCGACGCCCAGTTCGCGGTCATGAAGCCGACCGCGTTCGTCGTGAACGTCGCCCGCGGCGGCCTGATCGACGAGGACGCCCTGCACCGGGCGCTCACCGCCGGACAGATCGCCGGCGCCGGCCTCGACGTCTTCGTCACCGAGCCGCCGACGGACTCGCCGCTGCTCGCCCTGCCGAACGTCGTCGTCACGCCGCACCTCGGGGCCTCCACGGACGAAGCGCAGGAGAAAGCAGGCGTCTCGGTGGCCAAGTCCGTGCGGCTGGCCCTCGGCGGGGAGCTCGTCCCCGACGCCGTCAACGTCGCTGGTGGCGTCATCGACCCCTACGTCCGCCCGGGCATCCCCCTGGTCGAGAAGCTCGGGCAGGTCTTCACCGCGCTCGCCACCTCCCCGGTCACCAGCATCGACGTCGAGGTCCACGGCGAGCTCGCCGGGTTCGACGTCAGCGTGCTGAAGCTCGCGGCGCTCAAGGGCGTGTTCACCGACGTCGTCAGCGACCAGGTCTCCTACGTCAACGCCCCGCTCATCGCGGAGCAGCGCGGGGTGTCCGTCCGGCTCATCACCGACACCGACAGCACCGAGTACCGCAACGTCCTGACGATCCGCGGCGCCCAGTCCGACGGCCCTGCGATCAGCGTCTCCGGCACCCTGACCGGCCCGAAGCAGGTCGAGAAGCTCGTCGAGATCAACGGGTACGACGTCGAGGTCGCGCTCGACAAGCACCACGTGGTGATGGACTACATCGACCGCCCGGGCATCGTCGCGGTCTACGGCAAGGAGTTCGGCGAGGCCGGCATCAACATCGCGGCCATGCAGATCGCGCGCCAGGCTGCCGGCGGCCACGCCCTCAGCGTCCTGACCGTGGACTCGCCCGTGCCCGCGGAGATCCTCGAGCACGTCCGTTCGACGATCGACGCCTCCTCGCTCCGCGAGATCGACATCACGCTCTAGGGACTCGCATGACGCAGACACTCCAGCTCGCGGTCATCCGCGGTGACGGCATCGGCCCCGAGGTCGTGGACCAGGCCCTCCGGGTCCTGCACGCCGTCGCCCCGGACGACCTGGTCATCCACGAGACACCCTTCGCCCTCGGCGCGACCCGCTACCTCGACACCGGCGAGATCCTGACGCAGGACGACCTCGACGCCCTCGCGACCCACGACGCGATCCTGCTCGGCGCCGTCGGCGGGGACCCGCGCGACCCCCGGCTCGCCGGCGGGATCATCGAACGCGGGTTGCTGCTGCGGCTCCGGTTCGCGTTCGACCACTACGTCAACCTGCGTCCGACCAAGGTCCACGACACCGTCGCCTCCCCGCTCGCCTCGCCGGGGGCGGTCGACTTCGTGGTGGTGCGCGAGGGCACCGAGGGGCCCTACGTCGGCAACGGGGGAGCGATCCGCGTCGGCACACCGCACGAGATCGCGACAGAGGTCTCGCTCAACACGGCACACGGTGTCGAGCGCACCGTCCGCTACGCGTTCGACCTCGCCGGCCGCCGGGAGCGCAAGCACCTGACGCTCGTGCACAAGAGCAACGTCCTGGTGCACGCCGGATCCCTCTGGCAGCGCACCGTCGACGCCGTCGCCCAGGAGCACCCCGACGTCACCGTCGACTACCAGCACGTGGACGCTGTGACCATCCACATGGTGCGGGACCCCGGTCGCTTCGACGTCATCGTCACGGACAACCTGTTCGGCGACATCATCACCGACCTGGCCGGCGCGATCAGCGGCGGCATCGGTCTGGCGGCCTCGGGGAACGTCAACCCCGACGGCACCTTCCCCAGCATGTTCGAGCCGGTGCACGGTTCCGCGCCGGACATCGCCGGCCAGCAGAAGGCCGACCCCACGGCCGCGATCCTGTCCGTCGCCCTGCTGCTCGACCACATCGGCCGCGCGGACCTGGCGGCGGTCGTGACGGCCGCGGTCGAGGCAGACCTGGCCGACCGGGGCACATCCGAGCGGAGCACCACCGAGATCGGCGACGCCGTCGTCAGCGCGGTCACCGCACGCACCAGAACCGCCTGAGAAGGAGCCACACCGATGAGCAGCGACACCGTCAGCGCCGACTCGGTCTTCGGACTCGAGTTCTCCACCACCCCGTCAGCGAAGCGTCGTGCGGAGGCCGAGCGCGAGACCATCCTCGCGGACCCGGGCTTCGGCAAGCACTTCACCGACCACATGGCCACCATCGAGTGGACGGTGGACGACGGCTGGCACGGCGCCTCGATCCACCCGTACGGGCCGCTCTCGCTGGACCCGAGCGCCAGCGTCCTGCACTACGCGCAGGAGATCTTCGAGGGGCTGAAGGCCTACCGCCACGCCGACGGGTCCGTCTGGACCTTCCGCCCAGAGGCCAACGCCCGCCGCTTCCAGCGGTCCGCTCGGCGCCTGGCGCTGCCGGAGCTCCCGGAAGCGGCCTTCGTCGAGTCGATCCGGCAGCTCGTCCAGACGGACGTGGACTGGGTGCCGTCGGCTCCGGAGACCAGCCTGTACCTGCGACCGTTCATGATCGCGACGGAGTCCTTCCTCGGGGTCCGCGCTGCCCAGGCCGTGGCGTACCACTGCATCGCCAGCCCGGCCGGCGCGTACTTCGCCTCGGGTCCGAAGCCCGTGTCCATCTGGCTCTCCACGAACTACGCACGAGCCGGCCGCGGTGGCACCGGTGCCGCGAAGACGGGCGGCAACTACGCCGCGTCCCTGCTCCCGCAGCAGGAGGCCTACGAGCACGGCTGTCAGCAGGTGATGTTCCTCGACTCCGAAGAGGGTCGCTACCTGGAGGAGCTCGGCGGCATGAACGTCGTGCTCGTGAAGGCGGACGGCACGCTGGTGACACCCGACTCGCCCTCCATCCTCGAGGGCATCACGCGCGACTCGATCCTGCAGCTCGCAGAAGACCGCGGCCTGACGGTCGAACGTCGACGCGTGACGCTCGACGAGTGGCGTGACGGCGTGGCGGACGGCTCGATCACCGAGGCCTTCGCGTGCGGCACCGCCGCCGTGGTGACCCCGATCGCCGAGCTCCGCGGCGAGGGCTTCACGATCGGGTCACCGACGGTGGGGGCCGGGGAACTCACGATGTCCCTCCGCGAGGAACTGACCGACATCCAGTCCGGCCGTCGTCCCGACCCGCACGGGTGGATGACCAAGCTGACCGACGCGTCCTGATCGCGGCGCGGACGTCGGTAGGGTCGAACGGTGAAGATCGCACGGTTCAGCAGCAAGGGTGAAGACCCCCGGTACGGCATCCTCGACGAGCGCGCTCTGGTGGTGCTCGCGGGAGACCCGATGTACCAGGGCTTCGAGACGACGGGGGAGCGGGTCCCACTGTCGGACGTCAAGCTCCTCGCGCCGGTGATCCCGCGGTCGAAGGTCATCGGCGTCGGGCTCAACTACGCCGAACACGCAGCGGAGATGGACGACGTCTCGAGTGACGACCCCGTGGTGTTCCTCAAGCCGAACACCTCGGTGATCGGACCCGACGAGCCGATCCGCCTGCCGGAGGGCATCGGGCGGGTCGACCACGAGGGTGAACTCGCCATCGTGATCGGCTCCCTCGCGAAGAACGTCAAGCGCGAGGACTTCGCCAGCGTGATCCTCGGGTACACGATCGCGAACGACGTCACCGCCCGCGACCTCCAGGCGCGCGACGGTCAGTGGGCCCGGGCGAAGGGCTTCGACACGTTCTGCCCGCTCGGCCCGGTCATCGAGACCGAGATCGACCCGTCGGACATCCGCCTCGAGACCCGCGTCGACGGTGACCTGCGCCAGGTGGCGTCGACGAGCGAGATGGTGCACGACATCCCGTCGCTCATCGAGTTCGTCTCGGCGATCTGGACGCTGCTGCCCGGTGACGTGATCCTGACCGGCACGCCCTCCGGCGTCGGTGAGATCCGCGACGGCGAGGTCGTCGAGGTCACCATCTCCGGCATCGGGACGTTGAAGAACCCGGTCATCGCCCGCCACTGAACGACCCCCGACCGCAAGGTCACGAGGGCCCGACGTCCACCCGGATGTCGGGCCCTCGCTCGTCCTCGGCGCACGATCCCCGTCGTTCCGGGCGACACGCCGTCGTGGCGCCCCGGTTTGCCCGATCGGCGGATCGCCCGTAATGTTCTTACTCGTCACCCCAAAGGTGCGGCGGAGACGCCGAGACGGTCACCGGAGCGAGAGCCCCGAGCGACGCAGTCCGGATCACGCCGACCTCAAGCGGGGGCCACCCACTCCAATGAAGCCGGTCATCAAGACCGCCACTGAAGTAGTGGTACCGTACCGAAGTTGCCCGGACAGGCATCCTGCAAAGGGAAGAAGTCCGGTGCGTCTGGTCCTTGAGAACTCAACAGCGTGCACATTGTCAATGCCAATTTATTGACCTCGTCGCCGAGCTTGCTC
>NZ_JADKRZ010000008.1 GCF_015350905.1 Curtobacterium sp. VKM Ac-2865
CGAACCCGGCACCGGTGAGGATGATCGCGCCAGCGGCGGCGAGGGAGACCGTGGTCTTGGTGATCTTGCGCATGGTGAGTCCTTTGCTGGTTGCGCGCCGAACACACCCCGCTTGAGGGTGGAGAACCAGCGATGTGCGGCTGGTGAGCGCCCCGGGTGTTTCCCGGTTGTGACAGTGATTCGGCGCCCCTGCCGCAGCGGTTTGGATCAGTTCTGCTCCGTTATCGGTTCGTGACCGAACGGCTCGGGTGACCAGCGCGCACGGGGCATGTCGAGCCTCCAGGCCGTGTCTCCCCACCGCAGCGGCGTGCCCTCGCCGCGGTAGTGCTCCAGGGCTTGTGCCTCGTGCCGGACCGGCGGGAGCCCGCCGGACCGGACAACGCGCCACCACGGCAGGTCGGAGCCCTCGTGGGCCATGACCTTGCCGACAGCGCGCGACGCGCGGGAGCCGAGCGCAGCGGCCACGTCCCCGTACGTCATGACGCGGCCCGGCGGGATGGCGCGGACGACCTCGGCGACGGCGGCGCCGAAGTCAGCCGGGTCCGGGCGCTCGTCGTCGGGGTGTGACCCGACGGCGGCCGGGGGCATCAGAGGGAGAGGACCGCGAAGTGGTCGCCGTACTGGGTCTCGCGGACGACCTCGAAGCCGACGGCGCGGAAGAAGTCCTCGGGGGAGCCCTCGCCGGGTTCGTAGACGACGGTCAGGCGTTCGAAGCCGCGCTTGCGGGCCTCGTCGGCCAGGCCGTGCACGGCGAAGCGTCCGACGCCGCGGCCCTGGGCGGTGCCCGAGACGTTGACGCGCCAGATGCAGGCCTGCAGTTCCTCTTGCGGGTTGTCGGCGTCGAAGCTGCCGATGATGAGGCCGACGACCTCGTCACCGTCGAGCACGACCCGGGGCCAGGAGGCGCTCGGCTTGACGTCCGACTCGGCGACACCGTACGTGGTGGGCTGCACGAACTGTTCCTGCCCTGGCTTGAGCGTCAGGGAGTTGGCCGCGGCGGCGGTCGAGGCGGAGAGTTCTTCGAGGCGGAGGTCCGTCATGCGGTCAGGCTAACGGTGCGAGCACTCCCGGGGCCAGTCGGGTCGTCCTCGCGGGGGAGAGCGGGCTGCGCGGTATGGTCGCGACATGGCGGAACACCGGCGCGGCGCGAACCTGCCGTCGATCGGCGGCTTCAACCGCACGGTGGTGCTCGACGCCGTCCGCCGCTCGCCCGACGGGCTGAGCCGCGTCGAGCTCGCCGGGCGCACGGGCCTCAGCGCACAGACCGTCTCGAACGTCACGCGGTTCCTCATCGAGGCCGGCATGATCGTCGAGTCCGGCACGGTCGTGTCCGGGCGCGGCAAGCCCCGCACGATCCTGCGGCTCGAGCCGGGCAGCCGGTTCGCCGTCGGCGTGCACATCGACCCCGCCGTCGTCACCTACGTGCTGCTCGACCTCGCCGGCACCGTCGTCGCCTCCACCACGACGTCGACCCCGACGGCGGACGACCCCGAGCAGGTCGTGCGGACGATGGCGTCGGCGGTCGACGGCCTCGTTCGGACGTCCGACGTCGACGCGGACGCGGTCCTCGGGGTCGGCATCGCCAGCCCCGGACCCATCGACGTCGACGCCGGCATCGTGCTCGACCCGCCGTTCCTGCCGCGGTGGAAGGACGTGCCCCTGCGGGACGCCCTCGCCGAGGCCACCGGCCACCCGGTCCTGCTCGAGAAGGACGTCACCGCTGCCGCCGTCGGCGAGATGTTCCTGGCGGGGGAGTCCTCGGCGCGGAACTTCGCCTTCGTCTACTTCGGCACCGGGTTCGGCGTCGGGCTCGTCGTCGACCACGAACCCGTGCGCGGGACCGGGGGCAACGCGGGTGACGCCGGCCACATCATGGTCGAGCAGGGACCGTTCGCCGGCACCCCGGACGGACACGGGGACCGTGGTGAGGTCGGAGCCGCGGTCGCCCCCGAGCGCATCGTGCGGATCGGGGCGTCACGGGGGCTCGACCTGGGGGACGTCACGGACCTCGGGTCGGTCGACCGGGCCTGGGACGCCTTCGCCGCTGCGATCGACGCGGGCGACCCGACCGCCATCGAGCTCGCAGCGCAGGCGGGCACCGTGATGGGCCGCGCGGCCGTCGTCATCGTGAACCTGCTCGACATCGACCGCGTGGTGTTCGGCGGGCCGTTCTGGTCCCGGGTCGCCGCTGCTGCGCTGCCGGCGGCGCGGGCAGCGATCACGGAGTCCCCGATCCTCGTGCCCAAGCACCCGGTGACGGTGGTCGAGACCGACCGTGGGGCCGACGTGGCCGCGGTCGGGGCGGCGTGCCTGGTGCTCGACACGGCGCTGTCGCCACGGGCGAGCGCGCTGCTGATCCGGCGCTGAGGGCGGCGCGTGTCGCGACCGGTGGCGGACGGGAGGCTCGGTGCCGGACCGGTGGTGAGCCTCCCGTCCGTCGTCGGTGCGGGACCCGCGACCACCGCCCGTTCACCTCCGGGCCACCAGCCGGACGCCCGCATGCTGAACAGTCGTGCAGGTCCGGCCCGCTCCGCTCGAAGGATCCTGCATGCCCTCCCCCTCCCTGCGCCTCGGCGCCGCCGTCGCGACCTGTGCCGTGCTGGCGGCCGGTGTCCTCGCCAGCGCCCCGGCCGTCGCCGCTCCTGCCCCCACTGCCGCTGCTGGCCCAGCTGCTGCCGCTGCTGCGGCCCCCGCCGGGTTGGTCGTGAACGAGGTCGAGTCCAACGGCGACGACGTCGACTGGGTCGAGCTCGCGAACACGTCATCCGCTGCGATCGACGTCAGCGGCTGGTCGATGCTCGACAGCGACGACACGCACACCCCGTACGTGCTGCCGACCGGGTCCGTCGTCCCCGCGGGTGGCTACTTCGTGCTGAACCAGAAGTCGACGACCGCGCCCGGGTTCGACTTCGGCCTCGGCAACCCCGACGCGGTGCGGATCTCGGACGCCAGCGGGGCGCAGGTGCTCGAGTACGCGTACCAGGAGCACGCGAAGGTCACGTACGGCCGCTGCCCCGACGGCGTCGGTGCCCTCGTCGACACCACCCGCTCGACGAAGGGCGCCGCGAACGACTGCTCCTCCCCGGTCCGCATCAACGAGGTCGAGTCGCAGGACGGCGTCCCCGGCGACTGGGTGGAGCTGGTGAACACGGGCAGCACGTCGGTCGACCTCGGTGGCTTCGTGTTCCGTGACAGCGACGACACCCACGCGTACACGATCCCGGCCGGTACCACGATCGCCGCGGGGGGCTTCGCGGTGCTCGACGAGGCCGCCTTCGGCTTCGGGCTCGGCAAGGCGGACTCCGCGCGACTGTCCGGCCCCGGTGGTGCCCTCGTCGACACGTACTCGTGGACGGCGCACGCCGCGACCACCTACGGCCGGAACCCCGACGGCACGGGCGACTTCGCCGAGACCGCCGAGGCCACCAAGGGGGCGACCAACCGCTTCGCCGGGGTCGTCACCGCGGAGGCCTGGCCCGGCGGTCCCGACGAGACCGTGCTCGACGACGCCGACACCTTCGCGGGTGACCTGAGCGGGCTCGACTGGCAGTCCTCGTCCACCGCGAAGGACGGCGGCGTGCTCTGGGGTGTGCAGAACGGCGACGGGCTGCTCTACCGCATGGTCTCCGACGGTGCCGGTGGATGGGCACCGTCGAACGCTGCGGGGACGGACCTGCGCTACGCCGACGGCTCCGGGACCCCGGACGCCGAGGGCGTGACGGTGACCGCAGACGACCCCGGTGCCGTGTACGTGTCGACCGAGCGGGACAACGACGTGTCCTCGACGAGCCGCCCGTCGGTGCTGCGCTTCGCCACCACCGACGGCTCGCAGGCGACGCTCCGCGCCACGGACGAGTGGAACCTGGCGGCGGACTTCCCGGGGCTCGGTGCGAACGCCGGGCTCGAGGGCGTCACCTGGATCCCGGACACCTGGCTGACCGCGCACGGCTTCCGTGACGAGCACGCCGGCGCCGTCTACACGCCGTCGACCTACGCAGACCACGGCGCCGGGCTGTTCCTGGTCGGCGTCGAGGGCACCGCGAGCACGTACGCGTACGCGCTGATGGGTGACGGTTCCGCGCAGCGCGTGGCCACCATCGCCTCGCCGTTCAGCGTGGTCGCCGAGGTGCAGTTCGACTCGACGCTCGACGCGCTCTGGGTGGTGTGCGACGACGCATGCGCCGGCCGCACCGCGCTGTACACGATCACCGACGGCGTCTTCACGCTCGACACCGTGTACGAGGCCCCGGCCGACGCCTCCCGCACGCTCGCGAACGAGGGCTTCGCGATCTCGGACGTCTGCACCGCGGGTGCGCGTGCCACGTTCTACGCCGACGACAACGACACGGACGGCTTCTCGCTCCGGACCGGCACGTACCCGTGCACGGTCGAGACGACCCCGACTCCGACGCCTGGTGACGGTGGCGGGACCCCGACGCCTGGTGACGGTGGGACCACGCCGACCCCGGGTGACGGCGGGACCACGCCGACACCGGGTGACGGTGGCACCAGCCCGACCCCGGGTGGCGGTGGGTCGACCCCGGCACCGAACCCCGGCGGCACGGCGCCGACGGTACCCACCGCTCCGTCCGAGTCCGCGCTCACGACCGCGAACCGCACCCTGACCGGGCCGGCCTCCGCACGCCCGGGTGAGACGATCACGATCGGCGTCGGCCGCGAGCACGCCGGCGAACGCGTCCACGTCTGGATGACCTCGACCCCGGTGCTGCTCGGCACGGAGACCGTCGCAGCGGACGGCACCGTCCGTGTCACCATCCCCGCGGATGCCCCGGCCGGTACCCACCGCATCGTCGTCACGGCGCTCGACGGCACCGTGCTCGGATGGACGACCATCACGATCGACCCGACCACCGGCACGGCGGTCATCGGTGGCCTCGCGTACACGGGCACCGACATCGCCGGAGGCATCGCGGCCGCGCTGCTCCTGGTCGCAGCCGGGGCCGGCGTGCTGGCAGTGCGTCGCCGTGCACCGTCGGCGCCCACCGACTAGCCCCCGTCGTCACGCATCGAGGGAGCAGGGATCGTCGAGTCGCCCGAGAGCACTCGACGTCTTCTGCTCCCTCGACGTGCTCCAGGGCGCCCGGGGCGGGCAGCGCCTCCGCTAGCGTCGGGGCATGGGACCCGACGTGCTCCGCTACACCGCCTTCGCTGCCGAACCGGAGGGCGGGAACCCCGCCGGGGTCGTGCTCGACGCCACGGCGCTGTCGGACGCGGACATGCTCGCGATCGCCGAGCGGGTCGGGTACGCGGAGACCGTGTTCGTCACCGGCACGAGCGACGACCGCGTCCTCGTGCGGTACTTCTCGCCGGCCGCCGAGGTGCCGTTCTGCGGGCACGCGACGGTGGCGCTCGCGGTGGTGCTCGCCGAACGTGACGGCATCGGACCGCGGGTGTTCGCGACCGCCGCGGGGGACGTCGCGCTCGACACGACGCTGGACGAACACGGCGCCGTGCAGATCGCGATGACGAGCGTCGAGCCCGAGGTCCGCGAGTTCGACCCCGCGCGGCTGTTCGCGGTGCTCGGCCTGACCTCCGACGACGTCGCGGACGGGTACCCCGTGTTGGAGTCCTACGCCGGCAACTGGAACCCGGTCGTCGTGCTGGACGACCGCGAGCTCTTCCACCAGTTCCGGTTCGACCCCGTCGCACTGGCCGACCTGAAGCGCGAGCGAGGCTGGACGGGGACCGTGACCGTGCTGCACCCGACCGGGCCGGGGGAGTACGAGGCGCGGAACCTGTTCCCCGTCGGCCGCATCACCGAGGACCCGGCGACCGGCTCGGCGGCGGCGTCGACGGGCGCCTACCTCCGGGCGATCGGACGCGCTCGGGCTGGGGACCGCGTCGTGATCCGGCAGGGGCGGCACGTCGGGCGGCCGAGCATCCTGCTGGTGGACGTCACCGAGCGTGGCGGGATCACCGTCCGCGGCGGGGCGACCCCCATCCCGGACTAGTCGAGGGTGCGACGCGCGGGACCCCCTGCCACGAGCGGGGGCCAACGCGCGTTCCTTCCCCTCACGGCTGCGAAGGGAAGCGGTTTCGCGCGTTGCGGGTCGGAAGGTCCGACCTCCTCCGCGCGAAACGACCTCCTTCGCGCGGAACGACCTGCTACGCGCGAAAGGACCTGCCGCGCGGGGAACGACCTGCCGCGCGCGTCGGACGGACACTGCGCCCGAACCGTGACGCGGAAGGGCTTGACACGGGTTAAGTCAATACGGTGGACTAACTGCGCAGCGCGGGCACTGTAGCCCGCGAATCCGTGCAAAGGAGCACCGATGAAACGCACCCGCATCATCGCTGGACTCGCAGCCGTGGCAGTCGCCGCAGTGGGTCTCGCAGGCTGCTCGAGCTCGGGGTCCGCCTCGAGTGACACCATCAAGATCGCCTACCAGAAGTTCGGCGCCTTCCAGCAGCTCGACGCCCAGATGAAGGTCGTCAAGAAGGAGTACGAGAAGGCGAACCCGGGCAAGAACGTCACGCTCGTCCCGATCCAGGCCCAGGGCAACGACTACTACACGAAGCTCGCGCTGATGAACAAGGCGCCCGCGACCGCGCCCGACGTCATGTACGAGGACACCTTCCTCGTCAAGGCCGACGCCCAGGCCGGGTACCTCCTGCCGCTCGACAAGTACACGGCGAAGTGGAAGGACTGGGACCAGTTCTTCGACAACGCCAAGCAGGCCGGCGAGGGCGTGGACGGCAAGACCTACGGCGTCCCGATGGGCACCGACACCCGGGCCCTCTGGTACAACAAGGACATCTTCAAGAAGGTCGGCCTGCCGGTCCCGTGGCAGCCCAAGACCTGGGACGACGTGCTCGACGCCGCCAAGACCATCAAGCAGAAGTCCCCGGACACCATCCCGTTCAACGTCTACTCCGGCAAGGCCCAGGGCGAGGCCTCGACCATGCAGGGCTTCGAGATGCTCCTGTACGGCGCGGACGGGTCCGGCAACACGCTCTACAAGGACAAGAAGTGGGTCACCGGCTCGAAGCAGTTCGAGGACTCGCTCCAGTTCATCAAGGACGTGTACCAGGGTGACCTCGGCCCGACGCCGCAGCAGGCGCTCGACACGAACGTCGGCACCACGATCGCCCAGACCTGGCTGCCGAAGGGCAAGCTCGCGATCGACCTCGACGGCTCGTGGCAGTCGGGCACCTGGCTCAAGTCCGGCACCGCTCCGTGGCCGGAGTGGAACGACGTGATGGGTCAGGCAGCGATGCCGACGCAGAACGGCCAGGCCCCGGGCTACAACAGCATGTCGGGCGGTTGGACGCTGTCGGTCGGCAGCAAGTCGAAGAACCCGCAGGCCGCGTTCGACTTCATCACGACGTTCCTGAACAAGGACGGCTCGCTGAAGTACGACACCGAGAACAGCCAGATCGCCGTCCGCAAGGACGTCGCCGAGGACACCGCGTACACGGACGCCAACCCCACGTTCAAGTTCTTCTCCGGGCTGGTGGAACACACCAACTTCCGCCCGGCGACGAGCGACTACTCGCAGATCTCGAACGCCGTCCAGGTCGCCATGGAGTCCGTGATGACCGGGCAGCAGTCACCGAAGCAGGCCGCCGCCGCCTACGACGACGCGGTCGTCCAGACGGTCGGCAAGGACCACACCGTCTCGGGCTGACGCAACCCCAGACCGGACGGGAGGCTCGGCGCACGTCGTGCCCCGATCCTCCCGTCCGGCTCTTCCCCACCTTCGGAACCCTCTCCGCACCCGGAAGGCAACCAGCGTGTCCACCACCCCCCTCGCGCCGACCCTGTCGGCGCCCGGTGCGCCCAAGCGCACCGATCCGCCGGTCCCGCGCAAGCGGCGACCCCTGCGCAACGCCACCCGAGCCGTGCCCCTGCTGCCGGCCGTGGTCCTCCTCGTCGTCTTCCTGCTCGGCCCCGTCATCTCGTCGTTCTACGGGTCGTTCACCAACTCGGCGCTCACCGGCGCCGGCGCTGCCGACCAGCAGTTCGTCGGGTTCAAGAACTACGTCGAGCTGTTCCAGGACCCGGACTTCCCGAAGTCCGTCATCCTGACGATCGTCTTCCTGTTCGCCTCGGCGGTCGTGGGGCAGAACGTCCTCGGGCTCGGCCTCGCGCTGCTCATGCGGTCGGCGAACAAGGTCGTCCGGTCGATCGTCGGCACCTTCGTCGTCGCGGCCTGGGTCCTGCCGGAGATCGTCGCCTCGTTCGCCGCCTACGCCTTCTTCAACGACGAGGGGACGCTGAACTCGTTCCTGTCGGTCTTCGGGATCAGCGGTGCCAACTGGCTGTACACGTACCCGATGTTGGCGATCATCCTCGCCAACATCTGGCGCGGGACGGCCTTCTCGATGCTCGTTTACTCGGCCGCTGTACAAGAGGTCCCCGAGGAGATCACCGAGTCGGCCGAGGTCGACGGCGCGACCGGCTGGCAGCGACTCGTCTACATCACGCTGCCGGTGATCCGCCGGAGCATCTCCACCAACCTCATGCTGACGACGCTGCAGACCCTGTCGGTGTTCACGCTCATCTACGTGATGACTGGCGGCGGGCCGGGGACGAACTCGTCGACCCTGCCGATCCTCGCCTACCAAGAGGCCTTCAAGTTCTCGCAGCTCGGCTTCGGGACGGCGATCGCGACCATCCTGCTCGTGGTCGGCGCGGTCTTCTCGATCATCTACATCAAGGCACTGAAGCCGGAGGTGGACTGATGGCACTCACTGCTGACCGTCCCGTGTCCAACGTCACCCGCTCGGTCACCGCCCCGGGCGCACTGCACATGACGTCGCCGCGCGGCCGCACCATGCGGTGGACGGCGAACGTCGTCCTGCTCGTCATCGCGGCGTGCTTCGCGGTGCCGCTGCTCTGGCTGGTGTTCGCCTCGCTCGACGCCCAGGCATCGCTCTCCGTGAAGATCCCGTCGCAGTTCACCCTCGACAACTTCGCGAAGGTGCTCACGCCGGAGCTGTCGTTCATCCCGCTCGCCAACAGCCTGCTGCTGTCCGGGGGCACCGCCGTCGTCACCGTGGTCGTCGCGCTGCTGGCGGCGTACCCGCTGTCCCGGTACAAGATGCGCGTGAACAAGCCGTTCCTGTACAGCATCCTGTTCGGGACCGGCCTGCCGATCACCGCGATGATGGTGCCCGTCTACGCGCTGTTCGTGTCGCTCAACCTGATCGACAACATCTACGGCTGCATCTTCTTCCTCGCCGCGACCAGCCTGCCGATGGCGATCTGGATGGCGAAGAACTTCATGGACTCGGTCCCGATCTCGCTCGAGGAAGCGGCCTGGACCGACGGCGCGTCCATGTTCACCACGCTGACGCGCATCGTGATCCCGCTGATGCGCCCCGGGATCGCCGTCGTGTTCATCTTCGTGTTCATCCAGGCGTGGGGGAACTTCTTCGTCCCGTTCGTCCTGCTGCTCTCGCCCGACAAGGTGCCCGCCGCGGTGAGCATCTTCAACTTCTTCGGGCAGAACGGCGCCGTCGCCTACGGGCAGCTCGCCGCGTTCTCCATCGTCTACTCCGTGCCCGTCATCGCGCTCTACGTGATCGTGTCCCGCGGCCTCGGCGGGGGCAACGCCCTCGCCGGCGGCATCAAGGGCTGACCGAACTCCACCGCTGGGAAGGAACCCATCTCCATGCACCATGACGAACCGCTCGTCCACGCCCGCATCGCCCGTCTCGTGCGCGACCGCGTCGACCCCGCCGTGCACCGGCGCTCGGCCCCGGTCACCATCGAGGCCTGGGAGGTGCCGGGTGAGCCGGTGCCGTTCGACTCGGCGGTGACGCAGTCGTTCACGCCCTTCGCGGTCGGCTCCCCGTGGGGTGGCCGGCCGTGGGGCACGACGTGGTTCCGGGTGACCGGGACCGTGCCGGACGACTTCGGGACCGCCGAGGGCACGGCGGCGGAGCTGTTCGTCGACCTCGGCTTCACCAAGCGGCACCCCGGCTTCCAGGCCGAGGGCCTCGCGTACCGCCCCGACGGCACGACGATCAAGGCCATCGAGCCGCGGAACAACGCCGTCCCGCTCGAGGTCGGGCCGGGGGAGTCGTTCGAGCTCTACGTCGAGGCCGGTGCGAACCCGGACATCGGGGGCGACGACTTCCAGGGGGCGACGCCCCTCGGGTCGCGCTCGACCGCCGGGGACGAACCGATCTACCGGCTGAAGGCGCTGGAGGTCGTCGAACGTGACGACACCGTGTGGGAGCTGCAGCAGGACTTCTGGGTGCTCCGTGGGCTGATGGCGGAGCTGCCCACCGACGGCACCCGGGGCGCGGACATCCTCCGTGCGCTCGAGCGAGCCGCCGACGCGCTCGACCCCGACGACGTCGCCGGGACGGCCGCTTCGGCGCGGTCGGTGCTCGAGCCCGTGCTGGCCGTGCCCGCCTCGGCAGCCGCGCACCGTGCGATCGCGGTCGGCCACGCGCACATCGACTCCGCCTGGCTGTGGCCCGTGCGCGAGACGAAGCGCAAGTGCGCCAGGACCTTCTCGAACGTGCTCGACCAGATGGACCGCGACCCCGACTTCACGTTCGCGTGCTCGTCGGCGCAGCAGTACGCCTGGATGCGTGACGAGTACCCCTCCGTCTTCGCGCGGATCAAGCAGCGCGTCGCCGAGGGCCGGTGGATCCCGGTCGGCGGCATGTGGGTCGAGTCCGACACGAACCTGCCCGGTGGCGAGGCCCTGGCGCGGCAGTTCGTCGCCGGCAAGCGCTTCTTCCTCGAGGAGTTCGGCATCGACACCCCCGAGGCCTGGCTCCCCGACTCGTTCGGGTACACCGGCGCCCTGCCGCAGATCATCCGCGCCGCGGGCTCGAAGTGGTTCGTCACGCAGAAGCCCTCGTGGAACGAGACGAACGTCATCCCGCACACGTCCTTCCACTGGGAGGGCATCGACGGCTCCCGCGTCCTGACGCACCTGCCCCCGGCGGACACGTACAACTCGGACGTCTCACCCGCCGACCTGCACCGCGGGGAGCGCCAGAACAAGGAGCGCGGCACCGCGAACACGTCGATGCTGCTCTACGGCTTCGGCGACGGCGGTGGTGGACCCACGCGCGAGATGGTCGGCGCCGCGCACCGGCAGCACGACCTCGACGGCTCACCCCGCGTGACGCTCGGCACACCCGCCCAGGTGTTCGAGCAGCTCGAGCAGGACCTCCCGACGCCCGGCGTCTGGTCGGGGGAGATGTACCTCGAGTTCCACCGTGGCACCTACACGTCGCAGATCCGCACGAAGCAGGGCAACCGCCGCTCGGAGCACCTGCTCCGCGAGGCCGAGCTCTGGGCAGCCACGGCGGCGGTCCGGCTCGGCGCGGACTACCCGTACGACGAGCTCGAGGAGGCCTGGCACACGGTGCTGCTCCAACAGTTCCACGACATCCTGCCGGGGTCCTCGATCGCCTGGGTCTACGAGAACGCCGAGGAGCAGTACGCCCGCGTGGCCGCGGTGCTCGAGGGCCTGATCGGGACCGCGACGACGGCGCTCGCCGGGGGTGACGGCGAC
This sequence comes from Curtobacterium sp. VKM Ac-2865, assembly GCF_015350905.1. GTDB lineage: Bacteria > Actinomycetota > Actinomycetes > Actinomycetales > Microbacteriaceae > Curtobacterium. Next base: position 11,508 of record NZ_JADKRZ010000008.1, read on the forward strand.
GGTTCCGTCGTCCAGTTCAACGCCTCGCCCGTGGCGGCCGGCGACGTGACCGCCCTGGGTGGTTCCGTCGGCGTGCCCGGTCGAGCCGTGCCTCCCGTGCGCTCCGGTGACGGCTTCGTGTTCGACACCGGCGTGGTCCTGGCGACCATCGACGGTGCCGGCCACGTCGTGTCGTTCGTCGAGCGCGCGTCCGGGCGCGACGCGATCGCCCCCGGATCGGCCGCGGCCGAGTACACGGTCTTCCGCGACACCCCGAACCAGTGGGAGGCGTGGGACATCGACCGCGCCTACCAGCGCAACGGGAAGCCGCTGGAGGCGACCTCGGTGACGATCGAGGGGGACGCGCTCGTCGTGGTCCGCCCGACCGGAGGATCCACCGTCACCACGCGGTACTCCGCCGTCGAGGGTGAGCCGGAACTCGTCGTCGAGACCGAGGTCGACTGGCACGAGCAGCAGAAGCTGCTGAAGCTGGCGTTCCCGCTCGACCTGAAGGCCGACCAGGCCTCCAGCGAGATCCAGTTCGGCCACATCGACCGGCCGACCCACCAGAACACCTCGTGGGACTTCGCCCGCTTCGAGACCGCTGCACACCGCTGGGTGCACGTCGCGGAGCCCGGGTTCGGCGTCGCGGTGGCGAACGACTCCACCTACGGCCACGACGTCACGCGGGCGACCCGGCCGGACGGTGGCACGACGACGCTCGTCCGCGAGTCGCTGCTGCGCGGGCCGACGTTCCCGGACCCGCACGCAGACCAGGGACACCACGTGTTCCGCACGGTGCTGCGCGTGGGTGCCTCGGTGCTCGACGCGGCGGACTCCGGCTACCGGCTCAACCTGCCGGTGCGGTCGGCCCCCGGATCGGCCGAGGTCGAGCCCCTCGTCGTGGTGTCGTCGCCGCAGGTCTTCGTCGAGGCCGTCAAGCTCGCGGAGGACCGATCGGGGGATGTCATCGTCCGGTTGTACGAGGCGCTCGGCGGTCGGGCGACCGGGGTCGGCGTGGACTTCGGGTTCGCCGTCGGTCCGGTGAGCCAGGTGGACCTGCTCGAACGGCCGCTCGGGGCGACGTGGGACGCGGGTTCGCCGGTGTCGCTGACGCTCCGCCCGTTCGAGATCGTCACGCTGCGGGTGCAGCGGGCGTAGAGCCGCGGCGCCGGACGGGCACGGGTGCGTCCGTCCGGCGTCGTGCGGGGGTGGGGGTGTGCCGTGCGCGGTCCGCCCGGGCCCGAGCGCGATCCTGGCTGCGGCCGGAGCCGGCGCGGCCTAGCGTGGCCACATGGCAGTCACCGAGATCTGGCTCGTTCGTCACGGGGAGTCCACCGCGAACGTCGCAGCCGGTCGAGCACAAGCCGCCGGTGACGACGTCATCGAGATCGACCACCGCGACGCCGACGTCCCCCTGAGTCCGCTCGGCGAGGAGCAGTCGCGGGCGCTCGGCTCCGAGCTCGCGGAACGTGGTGTCGACGACGTCCCCGTCGTGCTCTGGGTGTCGTCCTACCTCCGAGCGCAGCAGACGATCGCCATCGCGCTCGAGGCCGGTGGGCTCGCTGAGCCGACGAGGCGCGTCGACGAACGCCTGCGCGACCGGGAGCTCGGCGTGCTCGACCGCCTCACCCGCACCGGCGCACGGAACCTGCATCCCGACGAGGAGCAGCGCCGCGATCGGCTCGGGAAGTACTACCACCGGCCGGCGGGTGGTGAGTCCTGGGTCGACGTCAAGCTCAGGCTGCGCTCCCTGCTCGCCGACGTGGACCGCATCGACGACGCCGAGCGGCTGGTCGCCGCGGCCCACGACGCCGTCGTCATGCTCGTCGTCGCGATCTGCCTCGACCTCGACGAGACCGCGCTCATGGACTTCGCCGCCGAACACACCGTCGCCAACGCCTCGCTGACGCGGCTCCGCCGTGACGCCGTGGGGGCACCCTGGACGCTCGAGGAGTTCTCGGGCACCGGGCACCTCGACGAGGACCCGGCGGCCGAGGTCACCGAGCACGAGGGACGGAAGGACGACGCCCATGTCTGAGCCGATCGCGGTCACCCCGAACCTGCTCCGCGCGTGGGCGCTGCCCGAGACCGGCGGCAGCAAGTACGGCCGCGGGCAGGTGCTCGTCGTCGGCGGCGCTGCCAAGACCCCCGGCGCCGCGATGCTCTCGGCGACCGCGGCCCTGCGCGTCGGCGGCGGACGGCTGACGCTCGCCGTGGCCCGCAGCGTCGCCCTGCACGTCGCCGTCGCGCTGCCGGAGTCGGGCGTCCAGCCCCTCGACGAGGACGCGGACGGCCACGTGGCGGTCGGCGCGATCACCAGCCTGACGGACGACCTCGGCAGCGCGGACGCCGTGCTCGTCGGACCCGGCCTCGACGAGCCCGATGGCAGCCGCGACCTCGTGGCCGGACTCGCCGCCGCCGTCGGGGACGAGACCGTGGTCGTGCTCGACGCCTTCGCGCTCGGTGTGGCAGCCGACCTGGTCGACGAACTCGCTCCGCTCCGGGGACGGCTCGTGATGACGCCGAACTCGGGCGAGGCCGAACGCCTGCTCGGGCACGACACCTCCGACGACCACACCGACGCCGCGGAGATCGCCGAACGCTTCGGCGCCGTCGTGTCACTCGGCGGGGTCGTCGCCGCACCGGACGGCCGGGCGTGGGCGAAGGGCACCGGGGCCGGCGGCCTCGGGACCAGCGGGAGCGGCGACGTCCTCTCCGGCGCCATCACCGGGTTGCTCGCCCGTGGCGCCGACGTCGCGCAGGCCACCGTGTGGGCGACCCAGGTGCACGCAGCCGCGGGGGACCGCCTCGCCGTGCAGGTCGGACCCATGGGGTACCTGGCGAGCGAGCTGCTGAACGAGATCCCGCGCGTCCTGGTCGAGCTCGGCGCCTGAGCCGCAGCAACGTCAGGATTGGCATCTGTTCTCGTCGCTGGTAGGTTCTTGGTGAGGGAACCGACGTAGGTCGCTTCCGGTTCATGACCGGAGTTCTCACAGAAACGCGGAGATCCAGGTGCAAGTCCTGGCGGAAGACCGTAGCTCAACGAGCAGAGCCCCGTTTTGTCCTAGTCTGATCGGCGTCGACGAAGTTCGTCCTCGATCTCTGGTCGGCTCAGTCCGAGTGGTCCGTACCAGTGCCGCGCCACTCCGTGGCACTTCCGGAGTGCGATGCCGGCCTGCTCAGCGTGCGGGTGTTCGAGCAGCGCGTCATCGACCGCGATCTTCACCCAGACGTGTCGGGGAAGTCCGTCCTGGAGGAGCACGTTACAGGCGCGGTCGATGTTCTTGGTGACGGCCAGCGAGAGCAGCATCTCCCCATGTCCGAGCCGAAGTGCATCACCCGATTTGATGGTCGACGGATCGCGCCCGGCGACCTTCGTCCAGGCTGCGACCGCCTCCGTCGACAACCCCGTGATCGCGTCGACGAGACCGCCGTCAGCTCTTCCGCCCTCGTGGATCACGGCGTTCCGCATCTTCCGCAGGACCATGAGCTGCTCGAGCGGGAGCGGATCGACGCGGGAGCCGCACGCTGTCTGCAGCGCATCGTGCTGACTGGCGGCAGTCGTTTCTCGTGCGCGCCGACGTGTGACGAGTCCGGCGTCAGCAGCCATGGCCAGGCACGTCTTCATGTAGTCCTCGTGCAGGGCGAGTGCGTAGGCGATGCTCATCGCTCCCAGATGCACGTCTGCTTCGGCGAGGATGTCACTGGCCGCTTCCGCCGTGAGGTTGAAGCGGCGGATGTGGGGCACGTTCGGGTAGACCTCCGGAAGCAGCCGCTGTGAGCCTCGGTTCAACTGCAGCAGGTGGTTGGAGAGCTGCGCTCCCGCGAGGAGCCCCATCAACGCGTTGCTCGCTTCGACGCGCAGTGCTTCATGCTGGCGGTACACGCGGAAGCGGACCACTCCGCGACGAACTGACATGTCAGACATGATGCCTCACGCGCGACGTCAGGGCTGCAGGGACTCCACTGCCTTCGCGACACGGCGCGCACGGGTATCCGGCGCCTTCGCCTGCGTCACCGGGTCGACCAGCGCCCGCTGCCGCGAGGCCGACAGCGTGTCGAACGCCGCACGGACCCCGGCCTCCGCGAGCGCTGCCGACAGGTCCTCGGGCAGGTCGACGGTCCGTGGCATCGTGTCGAGCGTCAGGGTCACCACGACGGAGTCCCCGGCGGCGACGCCCGATGCCTCGCGGTGTTCGGCGGACAGCGGCACCAGGAACTGCTCGTTCATCACGCCCACCGTCGAGCGGTAGGTGTAGCCCCCGTCCAGCGTGACCACCACGGCAGGGCGTTTCCCGGACCCCAGCGCCTCGATGACGTCGGACGGGACGGGCAGTCCTGTCGCCGTCCTGCGCGCCTGCAGGACCGTCGTCGTGAACTGCATCCGAGCCTCCAGGCCGTCAGTGGCGCCGACGGCGCCGTCCGCATCGTCGACAACGCCGTCCGCATCGTCGACAACGCCGTCTGCGTCGTCGACAACGCCGTCAGTGGTGCCGACAACGCCGTTCAGAGCATCCCGCGCCGTCATGAAGAAGTGGACAGAACCGTACAACCGCACGCGCTGTTCCGCCACCGTTCACCGTCGGAGCAGCCGCTGGAAACCGACCGCGCCCACGATCGTCGCTGAACCCGATCCCTCGGGCTCACCCCAGAGCACCCGAAAGGCACCACCGTGCAGTACAAGCGCACCATGGCCGGCCTCGCGCTGGCCGCAGCGGCCGTCGTCACCCTCGCCGGCTGCTCCGCCACGAGTTCCGCATCGACCGGCGGCGGCAGCACGAGCGACACCGACTGGAAGACCGCCACGAGCGCCGAGAGCGCCGGCGGCATGGACGCCCTCGTGAAGGCCGCCAAGGCCGAGGGCAAGCTGAACGTCATCGCCCTCCCGCCGACCTGGGCCAACTACGGCAAGATCATCGACGGCTTCCAGAAGAAGTACGGCATCACGGTCTCCTCGGCCAACCCGAACGGCTCGAGCGCCGACGAGGTCGCCGCGGTGAAGTCGCAGCAGGGCCAGGACACCGCCCCCGACGTGCTCGACCTCGGCAACGCGGTCCTGCAGCAGAACCTCGGTCTGCTGACGGACTACAAGGTGGCGAACTGGGACGACATCCCGACCACGCTGAAGGACGAGAAGGGCGCCTGGACCCGCGACTACACGGGCCTGATGTCGATCGGCTACGACTCGAGCAAGGTCAAGAAGGCGCCGAAGGACCTGGACGACCTGCTCGACCCGGCCTACAAGGGCAAGGTCTCGGTCGCGGGCGACCCGACGCAGGCGAACCAGGCCGCGAGCGCGGTCTACCTCGCGGCGCTGGAGAACGGCGGCTCGGCCGACGACATCACCAAGGGCGTCGACTACTTCGGCAAGCTCAAGGCCGCCGGCAACTGGCAGAACGTGCTGCCGACGCAGGCGACGGTCGCCTCGGGTGAGACGCCCGTCGTCGTGCAGTGGTCGTACAACAACCTCGCCTGGGGCCCCGCCGCCGGCGCGAGCGGGAACAAGAACTGGAAGACGGTCGTGCCGAAGGGCGACGCGCTCGGCTCGTACTACGCGCAGGCCATCAACAAGGACGCCCCGCACCCCGCGGCCGCGCGCCTGTGGCAGGAGTACATCGCCAGCCCGACGGCACAGAACCTGTACCTGCAGGCCGGCGCCTTCCCCGCCACGCTCGCCGCGATGGAGAAGTCCGGCAAGGTCGACGAGGACGCCCTCGACGCCGCCGGTGGCGCGCCGAAGGACTACGTCGAGCTGACGGACGCCCAGGTGACCGCGGCCGCGAAGGTCCTGGCCGCCAAGTGGTCCGCCACGATGGGGTCCTGACCAGCATGACCACCGCATCGGCACCGGCTGCACCGCCGGCCCCCGCGTCCGCCGGTGTCGATGCACCCCGCAGCGACACCAGCACGACCACCCCGCCCAGCGCCAGAGGTGCCGTCGGACCCCGCGTCCGGCGTCGCCCCGGCCTGGCGTGGCTCGGCCTGCTGCCGTTCAGCGTCTACGTCGTCCTGTTCCTCGCCGTCCCCGCCGTCGTCGCGGTCGGCAGCGGGTTCTTCGACGCCGCCGGACGTCCGACGCTGGCGAACCTCGCCGCGTTCACCGACCCGAGCATCCTCCGCGCCTTCGGGGCGTCAGCCGCGCTCTCGGCGGTCTCCGCGGTGATCGGCGCCGTCGTCGGTGCCGTCGTCTGCTGGGCGCTCTCCGCGCTCCGGCCCGACGGCCTGGTCCGCTCGATGATCGACTCGGTCGCCAGCGTCCTGGCCCAGTTCGGCGGCGTGATGCTTGCGTTCGCGTTCATCGCCACGATCGGTGCCCAGGGCCTCGTGACCACCTGGCTCATCACGACGTTCCACTGGGACATCAACGCGAACGGCGCCTTCCTCTACACGGTGCCCGGGCTCGTCATCCCCTACCTCTACTTCCAGGTGCCGCTCATGGTCCTCACCTTCATGCCGGCGTTCGAGGGCGTGAAGGCCCAGTGGGGCGAAGCCGCCGCGACCCTCGGCGCCTCCCGCGCCACGTACTGGCGCCGGATCGCCCTCCCCGTGCTCGCCCCGGCGTTCTGGGGATCGCTGTTGCTGCTGTTCGCGAACGGGTTCTCCTCGTTCGCCACCGCAGCAGCGCTCATCTCGCAGGGCGGCATCGTCCCGCTGACGATCCGGCAGCAGCTCACCAGCGAGACGATCATCGGCCTGCAGAACGTCGCCGGGGTGCTCGCCCTCGGCATGGTCGTCGTGATGGCCGTGGTCATGGGTGCCTACGCACTCCTGCAGCGCCGGGCCGCCAGGTGGCAGCGATGAGCGCGGCGGCTCCCTCCGCGCCGGTGGCCGGGTCGACACGGCCTGGAGGCCCCGCTCGCCTCCGCCGCTTCGGCGCCGCCCCGTCACGGGTCACCGCCACGGTCGTCCTCGTGCTCGTCGGTCTGGTCTTCGCGGTGCCGATCCTGGCACTGGTGCAGTTCACGTTCCGGCAAGGCACCGACGGCAGCCTGACGGTCGCGCACTACGCCGCGATCGCCGACCCGGTGAACCGCGGCACCTACCAGCCGGTGTTCGACGGGCTCGGGGCGTCGCTCGTCATCGCCGTGATCACCGTGGCGATCATCCTGCTGGTGCTCCTGCCCGCGCAGCTCATCACCGCGCTGCGGTACCCCCGGCTCCGTCGGCTGCTCGAGTTCGTCTGCATCGTGCCGATCACCGTCCCCGCGGTGGTGCTCGTCGTCGGGTTCGTGCCCGTCTACCAGGTGGTCTCCCGGGTGGCCGGTTCGGGCGCCTGGACGCTGGCCTTCGCGATCGGCATCATCTCGCTGCCCTTCGCGTTCCGCCCGATCGCCGCCGCCGTCACCGCGACCGACCTGACGACGCTGTCCGAGGCCGCCAGGTCCCTCGGCGCCTCGTGGTGGACCGTCACGTGGCGGGTGCTCCTGCCGAACCTCCGCCGTGGCGTCCTCGCCGCGTGCTTCCTCGCGATCACCGTCGTCCTCGGCGAGTACACCCTCGCGTCCTTCCTCTCCCGCACCACCTTCCAGACCGCACTCGTGCTCGTGCAGCAGACCGACCCCTACGTGGCCGCGATCTTCTCGCTCGGCGCGCTGCTGTTCGGCTTCGTGCTGCTCGTCGCCATCGGCCGGATCGGACGGCGCCGCACGCGTGCCGGCCGGTCCCGCACCAAGGAGTCCGCATGACCGTCACCGCTCCGGCCGCCCCCGCGTCGCTCGTCGCGACCGGCGCCGCCGTCGAACTGCAGGCCGTCGAGAAGCGCTACGGCTCGCACCGCGCCCTCGCCGGACTGTCGCTCCGCGTCGAGCCGGGGGAGTTCCTCTCGCTCCTCGGCCCGTCCGGTTGCGGCAAGACCACCGCGCTCCGGGCGCTCGCCGGGCTCGAGGCCGTCGACGCCGGCGCCATCCGCATCGACGGCGTGGACGTCGCGAGCGTCCCCGCGAACAAGCGCGACATGGGGATGGTGTTCCAGCAGTACTCGCTGTTCCCGCACATGACCGTCCGGCAGAACGTGGCGTTCGGCCTCGAGATGCGCAAGGTGCCGTCGGCCGAGCGGAAGTCCCGGGTCGTGGACGCGCTCGACATGGTGCACCTCGCCGACTTCGCCGACCGGTTCCCGCACCAGCTCTCCGGCGGACAGCAGCAGCGCGTGGCCCTGGCGCGTGCCCTCGTCACCCGCCCCCGCGTGCTGCTCCTCGACGAGCCGCTCTCGGCGCTCGACGCGAAGGTGCGGGTGTCCCTCCGCGAGGAGATCCGCCGCATCCAGTCCGACCTCGGCATCACCACCGTGTTCGTCACCCACGACCAAGAGGAAGCGCTCGCCGTCTCCGACCGCATCGCCGTGATGAACGCGGGCGACGTGGAGCAGATCGGCACGCCGGAGGAGCTGTACCGCTCCCCGTCCTCGGCGTTCACGGCGGACTTCGTCGGGCAGTCGAACCGGATGCGCGGTGACCTCCGTGGCGGTGACGTCTTCGTCTACGGGTTCCGCGTGCCGGCGCTCGACACCCGAGTGGCCGATGGTCCCGTGCTCGCCATCGTCCGACCGGAGGACATCGCCTTCGCGCCCGAGGGTGTCACCGGCACCGTCGTCTCGTCGAGCTTCCTCGGGTCGATCCGCCGCACGACCGTCCGTCTCGACGACGACACGGTCGTCACCGTGCAGCACGAGGTCGGCGACCGCCGCACCGCCGGCCAGGCGGTGGCGGTGCGCCTGCTCGGCGCACCGGTCGCGGTCGCCCCGCTCGCGTAGGCCGCCGGCCGGCCGGGCCGCCGGGCCGAGTCTCGGTCCGGCGGACAGATCGCGCCGTCCCGGAGGCGCACGACGTCCGCCCAGCCGAGTCTCGCCGGACGGGAGGCTCGTGGCGGGGCCGGTACGAGCCTCCCGGCCGGCGGGTGGTCCGGTCAGCGCTGGAAGCGCGCCTGCGGCTCGTCGGCCAGACCGGCCTCGACGCGTCGCCGCATGTCCTCGGACATCGGGGGCAGGTCGGTGACGGGGGCCCAGAACGCCTCGGTGTTCTCCCCGTCGGCGGGGGCGGGGTGCCCGGACACCCAGCGGCACGCGAAGACCAGGTCGAGGTACTGCGCCCGGTCGCCGTTCGGGTAGGTCATCTCGGGCAGCGCCTGCACCCACACCAGGCGTTCGGCCACGGCGACGACGTCGGCTTCCTCGAGCACCTCGCGCTCGGCGGCGACGGCCGGTTCCTCGCCCGGGTCGACGATCCCCGTCACCGGGGTCAGCGCGCCGGTGTCCGCGCGACGGACGACCAGGAGCTCGCGGGCGTCGCCCTCGCCGCGGGTCACGACGGCGGTGACCCCGGTCAACCAGAGCAGGTCCGTGCCGATCTTCTCGCGCAGGGACAGGACGAAGTCGGGCGTGGGCATGCGGCCACGGTACCCAGGCGTGGATACGCTCGGGGCATGGCACGCGGCGACAGGGCGCTCGAGGTGCGGTCCGACCACGGTGTCTGGGCCGCCGGGTGGCGACTCGCGCTCGCCGGGGTCGTGCGTGCGGTGACTCCGCGGCGGCGTCGCCTGCTCTTCGTGTCGCTCGGTGTCGTCGCCCTCGGACTCGTCGTGGCGGTCGTCGTCGGACTCGTGCGCGGGATGGCCTCGCCGGTCGTCTCGGTCGTGGTGCTCGTCGGGACCGCGGCGCTCGTGGCGTACCTGGTCGTGGCCGTCGAACTCGTGTTCTGGACCATGGCGGATCGTCGACGCGTCGCACCGTCCGAGGTCGACCCGGAGCGACTGGCCCGGGTCCACCAGACAATCGCCGCCGGGAACGCCTCGTCGGTGGATCCCGCAGACCGTCGTGCCCTGGTACGGTTCGCCCGCGTGCAGCAGACCGCCCTGCCCGCGACCGTGCTCGTGCACGCGCTCGGGGTCAGCGTGGGGGTGCTGCTCGCCGCGCTCGAGGCCGTCGCCGGATCGGCCGGCCTCGTCGTGCTGGTGCTCGCCGTGCTCATCGTGGCCGTGTCGGCGTGGTCGCTCCGCGGGGCGCTGCGTGCGCTCGGGTCGACGCCCGAGCTGGTGGCGTTGGATCCGGTACGGCACCAGGGTGCCGACGACTGGTCATGACCAGTAGGGTGTGATCCGTGGAGATCATCATCCTGCCCACGCCGGCGGAGGTCGGTCGCGTCGCCGCGGCCAAGATCGCGTCGGTCGTCGCCGAGAAGCCGTCCGCGGTCGTCGGGCTCGCCACGGGGTCGAGCCCCCAGGGCATCTACACCGACCTGCAGCGTCGCGTCGCCGCGGGGGAGGTCTCGTTCGCCCAGGCGCGCGGGTTCGCCCTCGACGAGTACGTCGGCATCCCCCTCGAGCACCCCGAGTCGTACGCGAGCGTCATCGCCCGCGACGTCGTCGGTCCGCTCGGCTTCGACCCGTCGCGGGTCCGCGTGCCCGACGGCCGCGCCGACGACATCGAGTTCGCCGCCAAGGAGTACGACGCCGCGATCCGTGCCGCCGGCGGGATCGACGTGCAGATCCTCGGCATCGGCGCGAACGGCCACATCGGGTTCAACGAGCCGACGTCCTCGTTCGCCTCGCGCACCCGCATCAAGACGCTCGCGCCCTCGACCCGCGAGGCCAACGCCCGCTTCTTCGACTCGCTCGACCAGGTCCCGACGCACTGCATGACGCAGGGGCTCGGCACGATCCTCGAGGCCCGCCAGCTCGTCCTCGTCGCTCAGGGCCCGTCGAAGGCTGACGCCGTGGCCGCCGCTGTCGAGGGGCCACTGTCGTCCTTCGTGCCCGGGTCGGCGCTGCAGCTGCACGAGCACGTCACCGTCGTCGTCGACGAGGAAGCGGCCGCCGGGCTCCAGCTCGCCGACTACTACCGGTACACGTACGCGAACAAGCCGTCCTGGCAGCGGTTCGAGTAGCCGTCGCACCGAGGCACGCGGGGCATCGGGCACCGGGGCGCCCGGTGCCGGTGTCCGTGAGACGCCGGTGTCTCGCGTCTGCGGAGCTCCGGCTCTGGTGTGAGACGCCGGTGTCTCGCTGAGACGCCTCGGAGTTGTCGAGACGCCGCAGTTTTCGGCGGCGTCTCGAGCGCTTTGCGGTGTCTCGCGCAGACGGTGGTGTCTCGCACGCACTCCGACCGGAACGTCCGTCGAGACGCCGGTGTCTCAGCCCGCAGCAGCACCCGCGGCAGCGGCCAGGCGCGCCAACCCCTCGCGAAGCGTGTCCTCCGAGCAGCCGAAGTTGAGCCGCGCGTGACCGATGCCCTGCCGCCCGTAGTCCCGCCCGTTCGACAGCGCCACCTTCGCCTCGTCGACGAGTCGCACCGCGGGGTCGTCGCCCCACGGCAGGGCCCGCAGGTCGAGCCACGCCAGGTACGACGCCTGCGGCTGCCGGTGGCCGACCCCGGGCAGCGCAGCGCCGAGCTCCTCAGCCAGGATCCGCCGGTTCGCCGCGAGCTCGGCCAGCAGCGACGCCAGCCACGGCCCGCCCTCGCTGAACGCGGCGACGCTCGCGGTGTACCCGAGGATCCCGGTGCGTTCGACGACCTCGCCCGGCATCCCGTCGAACCAGCCGCGGGCGCGCTCTGACGCACCGACCATCAGCGCGCACTTGGTGCCCGCCAGGTTCCACGCCTTGCTCGCACTCGTCAGGGCGACTCCGACCGCCGCGGCCTCGGGGCAGGAGTCGAGGAAGGGCGTGAACGTGGCGTCCGCGTGGACGAGCGGCGCGTGGATCTCGTCGGAGACGACCACGGCGTCCCACTCGGCGGCCAGCCGGGCCAGCGCGGCCAGCGTCTCGCGGTCGTGCACGAGCCCGAGCGGGTTGTGCGGGTTGCAGAGCAGGACGGTCCTGGCGCCGTCGGCGAACGCCTGCGCGACACCGTCGAGGTCGATCCGCCACCCTGCGGTCGTGTCGAAGGGGTCGGCCGGCCCCGCGGGTGCGACGAGCGGGACCTCGTTCGCGGTGCCGCCGGCCTCGGACACGTACTCCCAGAACGGCGCGTAGACGGGCGGCATGATGACGACCTGCCCGCCCGGCTCGATGACCCGGCGCAGGGTCTCCACGGCGGCGACCGAGACGTCCGTGGTCGTCCGGACCAGGTCGGGGTCCACGTGCCAGCCCCACCGGTCGGACGCGAAGGCGGTGAAGGCCTCGGGGAGCGCCCGGCCGTGCCCGACGTACCCGGTGTCGCCGTCGGTCACGGCGCGGACGAGGGCCTCCCGCACGGGCTCGGCGAGCGCGGAGTCCATCTCGGCGACGAACATGGGCAGCACGTCCGGCGGGAAGGCCGTGTACTTCTCGCTGGTGCGGGTGCGGCGTGCATCGAAGAGGGAGACCATGACGCTCATGCGCCCCATCCTGGCAGCGTCGAGACTGACATGTCAGGATCCCGGTGTGCGAAGTGACCGGACCACTGTCCTGCGAGCTGTCAGCGACGCCGTGCTCGTCCTCGTTGGTGCCGGTGCGCTGGGAGTCGCCATCGTCGTCATCGGGCTCGGGCTGCTCGACGACACCCAGTACGCGGGCGGGTTGACCGAGGGCGCCTACCTCGCGGTCGCCGCGGCAGCCCTGGCCGCGGCCAGCTCCGGTGTGCTCGTCGGCGTCTGCTTCGTCAGGCGCTCCGTGGTGGTGCGGGACGCAGCCCGGCGAGCAGGATCTCGACGTACCGGTCCGGCTCGCTGACCTGGACCCCGCCGGCCGTCGCCGCCTGACGCATCCCGCAGACGAGTCTGCGGAGGTCGTCCGGCCGCACGTCCGGCCGCACGACACCCGCCGCGGCGCCTCGCTCGAGGAGTGCACCGATCGAGTCGACGAGGTCCCCGGCCAGGGCCGCCGTGTCGGCGCACGAGAACGTCCCGCCCGTCAGCAGGTCACCGAGCGCCGGGTCGCCCACGAGGCCCCGGAAGGCCTCGGTCACGACGCCGCGGACCGCTGCCTCGACGTCGGGCACCGCGACCGCATCCCGGACCCGGTCGAGCATGGTCTCGAACGCGTCGATCGCGAGCGCCTCGAGCAGGTGCTGTTGCGTGGGGAAGTGCCGGTACGCGGTCCCCACCCCCACCCCGGCCTCCCGCGCGACGGTGTTCAGCTGGGCGGGTTCACCCCGGTCGAGGTGCTCGCGCGCCACGGCGAGCAGCGCTGCGCGGTTGCGCAGGGCATCGGAGCGGAGGGAGTCCGGGCGGGCGAGGTCGACCATACGGACAGTGTATCCGCTTGTGCTACCGTTCCGGATGAATCATCCGATTCGCCGTTCGCGACCACGACCAGGAGCACCGATGCCGTCCTTCACATGGGAACCCGACCAGATGCCCGACCAGCACGGACGGACCGTGGTGGTCACGGGTGCCACCGGCGGCCTCGGGCTCGCCGTCGCCACCCGGCTCGCCCTCGCCGGGGCGCACGTCGTCGCCGGGGTCCGCGACCTCGACAAGGCAGCACGCGTCCTGCCCGCCGGCCTGGAGGCCCGGGTCGTCGACACCGCGTCCGTCGCCTCCGTCAGGGCCTTCGCCCGGCACCTCGCCGAGGACGGCCTCGTGGTGGACGCCCTGGTCAACAACGCGGGGATCAGTGCGCCACGGTTCGAGCTCGGCGTGGACGGCCTCGAACGGACCTGGGCAACCAACGTCGTCGGCCCGGCGGTCCTCGCCGACGCGATGCTCCCCGTGCTCGGCGGACCGTCCCCGCGGGTCGTCCTGGTCGGCTCCAACCTCTCGCAGCGCACCGCCCGCGTGCCCGACCTCGACGCGGTCGACGACCCAGGCTCCTACCGCCAGTTCGCCGCGTACACCGCCTCGAAGACCGCGGCGGCCGCCATGGCGGTCGACCTCGGCGAGCGGCTCCGTGCATCCGGTTCGGTGGTCCGGTCGGTGATCGCGCACCCGGGCATCGCTGCGACGGGCATGAACGGCCAGGCGGAGACCCTGCTCGCGACGCTCGCGGGATCGATCGCCCGGCTCGCCGCCCGCACGGTGGAAGACGGCGCCCGTGCCGTCCTCTGGGCAGCGACCGCGCCGGACATCGAGGAAGGGGTCTTCGTCGGGCCACCGCTCCGCCGCTCGGACCGTCGTCTCCACGTCATCCCGGTCCGCGGCGCCGCTGCCGACGGGGCCTTCCGCGCGCGGGTCCGTGGCTTCGTGGACCGGACGGCCGAACGCGCCGTGCGCTGACGACGACCACGCCGTGCGGCGGGAACCCGACGTGAACACCGCGCGACCGATCGATGACCCGACGCACGGCCCCCATCCGAGGGGGCTAGCGTCGCGGACGTGAACCGCTCTCGCGTGCACCGCCGCCCGCTCCTCCGCCCGGTCCCGCTCGCCGCGGCGGCCGCCATCGCCGCGTTGCTCGGTACGGGGGTGGTCGCATCACCGGCGATCGCCGATCCCGCGACCGGCGTCGCGAACGCGACCACGGCCTCCCGGCTGGTGGCCGACCCCGCCGCGTCCGTCGACCCGTTCATCGGGACCAGCCACGACGGCAACACCTGGCCGGGCGCGACCGCGCCGTTCGGGATGCTGCAGTGGAGCCCAACCGGCACCGCCGGTGACCAGACCTCGACCCCCGTCGCGAACGGCTACTCCTACGACGTCAACCGGCTCCGCGGCCTGAGCCTGACGCACCTCAACGGCGCAGGCTGTGCACCCGGCGCCGCCGGCGACGTGCCGATCATGCCGGTCACGACCGCCGTGACGACCTCGCCGTCCGCGGACACCACCGACGCGGTCTACGCAGCCGGCTACTCCCACGACCAGGAGTCCGCGAGCCCCGGCCGCTACGGCGTCCAGCTCGACAACGGCGTCCGCACGGACCTGGCGGTCACGACCCGCGCCGGCATCGGCGAGTTCGCCTTCCCCGCCGGGAAGGCCGCCAACCTGCTCTTCCGCACCTCGAACTCCATCAACGGCAGCGAGGACGCCACCACCCGCGTCGACCCCCGTACCCGCACCGTCAGCGGCAGTGTCCTGACCGGCGGCTTCTGCAGCCGCCGCGCCAACGGCGGCGGCGCGACGAACCCCGACCGCCGCAGCTACTACCGTCTGTTCTTCACCGCATCCTTCGACCGGGCGTTCTCGAGCAACGGCACCTGGAAGGACGACACCGTCCAGCCGGGAGGCACGCGCGTCTCCGGTGGGGAGGGCTACCTGACCGGGGCCGACCGTGCCGGACGCGGCTCCGGCGCGTGGGTCGGCTTCGACGCGCGTCGCGGTGCGACGGTGCACGCCCGCATCGGCATCTCCTACGTCAGTGCCGCTGGCGCCGTCGCGAACCGCGACGGCGAGGTGCGGAAGCACGCGACGGTGGCCAGCGTGGCGGCGGCGACCCGAGCCTCCTGGAACAGCGAACTGTCGCGGATCCGCGTCGGTGGTGGCACTGCGGACCGGACCACGCAGCTGTACACGTCCGTGTACCACGCACTGATGCAGCCGAACACGCTGAACGACCGCGACGGCCGGTACCTCGGGCCGGACATGCGGGTGCACCGCATCGACCGCGGGCACCGTGCCGTCTACGGCACCTACTCCGGCTGGGACCAGTACCGGGCGCAGATCCAGCTGCTCGCCCTGCTCCGTCCGGACGTCGCCGGGGACATGGCCCAGTCGATGCTGCGCTTCGCCGAGCAGAACGGCGGCGTGTGGGACCGGTGGCTGCACCTCGGAGCGCCGACCCACGTGATGACCGGCGACCCCTCCGCGGCGACGCTGGCCACCTGGTACGCCATGGGCGTCCGGAACTTCGACGTCCGTGCGGCGTACCAGTCGCTGCGGCACCAGGCCACGGTGCAGAACGCCGACGCGCTCAGCGACATCGGGTGCCCGGGGCAGTGCCTCGCGCAGCGGCCCGGGCTCGACCAGTACCTGCAGCGGCAGTACGCGGCGAACGACGACTGCCACTGCTGGGGTGGCGCCGCCGAGACGCTCGAGGACTCGATCTCGGACAGCGCCCTCGGGTACTGGGCCTCGTCGCTCGGGCTGCGGTCCGACGCCCGGATGTTCTCCGCCCGCGGGGAGTACTGGAAGAACACGTTCAACCCGGCCGTCGGGTACCAGGCCGCGCGCCAGGCCGACGGGTCGTGGACGCCGGACTGGTCGCCCTCGACCGGAGTCGGCTTCGCCCAGGGGACCAGCGCGCAGTACACGTGGCTCGTGCCGCAGGACGTCCAGGGACTGTCGTCCGCCCTCGGCGGTGACGCCGCCGCCGTCGCCCGACTCGACACGTTCTTCCACGACGCGTCCGGTGCCTTCGCGGTGACCGGCGGTGACGCGACGAAGTTCGACCCGACCAACGAGCCCGACATCCACACGCCGTGGATGTACAACGCGCTCGGACAGCCCTGGAAGACGCAGGAGACCGTGCGCCGCGTCGTCGACGACGCCTACGGCACCGGTCCTGGCGGCCTGCCCGGCAACGACGACCTCGGCACGATGAGCGCCTGGTACGTCTTCGCCTCGATCGGGCTGTACCCGCAGACACCCGGGCGGGCCGAGATGCTCATCGGGAGCCCGACGTTCAGCACGGTCGACATCCGTCGGGCCAGCGGACAGCGGATCGTCATCCGGTCCTCGGGCACGGACCCGTACGTGCAGGGCGCACGGCTGAGCGGCCGGACGCTGACGCAGTCGTGGGTGCCGTCCTCGTTCGTCAACCGCGGCGGGCTGCTCTCGCTCCGTGTCGGTGCGACGCCGGACACGACCTGGGCCACGGCTCCGGAGGACCGCCCGCGCGACCGCTGAGACGCGGCCACGGACACGGCGGGCGGCCCCATCGGGGGCTGCCCGCCGTCGTCGTGCTCCTGGGCGTTCAGCCGAGCTGGGCGTAGAGCCGCTCCGGCTCCGCTGCGAGCGAGGCCTTCACCATCGCGCTCCACTCGTCGGCGACCACCTCGGCCGCGCCCCGTGCGACGCCGTCGAGCGACGCCCGGGCGATGTCCGCCGGGTCCGCCTTCGGGCCGTCGTAGTCGGCCATCATCTCGGTGTCGGCCGCCCCGAGGTGCAGTCCCTGCACGCTGATGCCCCGGCCGGCGAGCTCCATGCGGACCGCGTTCGTCATGTTCCACGCGGCGGCCTTCGCGGCGGCGTACCCGCCGTACCCGGGCGACGCGAACCACGACAGCGCCGACAGGACGTTCACGATCGCCCCGCCCCCGTTCGACTCGATCACCGGCGCGAACGCCCGGATCATCGACAGCGTGCCCCAGTGGTTCGTGTCCATCACCCGGTGTGCGTCCTCCAGCGGGCCGGTGACCAGCGAGCCCTCGGCCGTGATGCCCGCGTTGTTGACCAGGAGCGTGACGTCCGGCGCAGCGAGGGCCACCGCATCGACGGAGCGCTGGTCGGTGATGTCGAGCGGGAGCACCTCCACCCCGTCGATGTGCACGCTCTCGGGGCGGCGTGCGGTGGCGTAGACCTTCGTCGCGCCGCGTGCCAGTAGCTCCTCGGCGAAGCGGCGCCCGATGCCCCGGTTCGAGCCGGTGACGAGTGCGACGGATCCTGCGATCTCCATGGTGTTCCCTTCCGTGCCCGGGTCGATCCCGACGGCAGCGGACGTACGCTAAGACCTCACGTCGGTGTCAGGGGCAACCCGGATCGGAGAAGTCGTGCGCATCGGGGACCTGGCCGCGCGAGCCAAGGTGAGCATCCGCTCGCTCCGCTACTACGAAGAGCAGGGGCTCCTCACGGCCGACCGCTCCGTCAACGGGCAACGCCTCTACCGCGAGGCCGCCGTGGAGCGCGTCCAGCTCGTACAGCAGCTCTACGCGGCCGGGCTGGCGAGTCGCACCATCGCGCAACTCCTGCCGAGCGTCGACGTCGGCCGTGCCACCCCCGAGGACTTCACGCTCCTGGCGTCCGAGCGTGCGCGGATCACGGCGCAGCTGGCGGAACTCGAAGCCGCACGGGAACGGCTCGACGAGGTCATCCGCATCTCCGAGCACCCGACCCCGGAGTCCTGCCCCGCCCTGCGGCAGCCAGACCTCCCGATGGCCCAGGCCAGCTAGGCGGGGTGAGCTCGTGCTGATCCAGGTCTGTGGACTGCCCGGGTCCGGGAAGTCGACGCTGTCGTCGGCGCTCGCCGATGTGCTCTCCGCCCCGAGCCTGCGCGTGGACGCCATCGAGGCCGCCATGTGGAAGTACGGCATCCCCAGGTCGCAGTCGGGGATCGCGGCCTACTCGGTCATGCACGCGCTCGCCGTCCCCGACCTCCGCCGCGGGTTGACGGTCGTGGCCGACGCGGTCTCGGGGGTCGAGGCTGCGCGCGCCGGGTGGGTGTCGACGGCGGCATCGGCCGGGGTCCCGCTGCGCGTGGTCGAGGTCGTGTGCCCGGACCTCGTGGAGCACCGTCGACGCGTGGAGGAGCGGGAGAACGACCTGCCCGGGTTCGTCCTGCCGACGTGGGACGAGGTCGAGCGGGTCCGCGCCGAGTACGAGCCGCGGACGGACGACCGGCTCGTGGTGGACAGCACCCGGCCGCTGGAAGAGACGGTGCGGCAGGCGCTGGACTTCGTGCGCGGCGTCTGAGGGGTCAGCTGCGGCGCCATCCCGCCCGGTGTGCCATGACGATGGCGCCGGCACGGTCGCGAGCGCCCAGCTTCGCGAGGATCGCCGACACGTGGGACTTGACGGTGCGTTCGCCGGTGTCGAGCACTGCAGCGATCTCGGCGTTGCCGGCCCCGTCGCACACCAGGTCGAGGACCTCGCGTTCGCGGGCCGTCAGCGAGGCGAGCGCACGGGCAGCATCGGCGGAGACCTGCGGCTGCGCCACCGCCCGTGCGACGACCCGGGGGAGCACCCGCGGGTCGATCCAGGTGCCACCGTCGGCGACCACACGCACCGCGTCGACCAGGGCCTCGGCGGCGCTGTCCTTGAGCACGAACCCGGCCGCGCCGGCGTCCAGCGTCGGCCACAGGACGTCGTCGTCGTCGAACGTCGTGAGGGCGAGCACGGGCGGCCCGCCGGCCTGGGCCCGGATGCGTCGGGTGGCCTCGATGCCGTCGATCCCGGGCATCCGGATGTCCGTGAGGACGAGGTCCGGCGCAGCCAGGGTCACGGCACGCAGGAGCGCGTGGCCGTCGGCGCACTCCTCGACGATCTCGAGGTCGGGCTCGGAACGCAGCACGAGCGCCAGCCCGGACCGGATCATCGCCTGGTCGTCGGCGAGGACGATGCGGATGGTCACTGGGCCACCACCACGGACCGAGGAGCACCGGTCGGGAGTCGGCACTCGACCACCCAGCGGTCACCGTCGGGGCCGCTCTCGATCCCGCCGCCCACGCGTTCGACCTGCTCGCGGAGCCCGGGGAGCCCGTACCCGCCGGTGCTCGGCGCCTGGGGTGCGGGCGGCCGGTGGTTGGTGACACGGCCGACGAGCACGTCGCGGTCGTGTCGGATGACGACGTCGATGGTGCTGCCCGGTGTGCGGTAGCGAGCGGCGTTGGCCAGGGCTTCCTGGACCACGCGGGACAGCGTTCCCCTGGCGATGATCGGGAGGGCGTCGAGGTCCGCGCGGAGGTCGAAGCCGATCGGGACGCCGGCGGCTCGGTAGGTCTCGACGAGGTGGTCGAGGCTCCACGAGCGCAGGGGGTCGTCGCCCTCGGTGCGGAGCAGCCCGACGACCTCGCGGACACCGTCGAGGCTCTCGCGGCAGACGAGTTCCGCCTGGGACAGCGCTGCCTCCGCCGCGTCACCGTCCGTGCGGAGGATCCGCCGCGCACCGCCGATCTGCAGGACGACGACGGTGAGCGAGTGTGCGACCAGGTCGTGCACGTCACGGGCGAGGCGGGTGCGTTCCTCCTGTGCCCGCGCGACCGCCAGTCGCGCGTCCGCCGCGCGCAGTTCAGCGGCGAGGGACCGGGTGTGCGCCAGCAGGACACCGACGACGATCGCGAGGAGGTTGCCGATCGCGAAGTACACGCCGCCGACGTTCAAGGACCACCCCGCCAGGACCGGGACGAACGGTGCGACGACGCCGACCACGGCCGCGGCTGCGATGCGCCTCCTGGTGGACCGACGACCGACGAGCCGCGACAGTGCCGAGGTCACGAGGAACATCGAGGCGTTCAGGTCGACGAGGACCGTGACGACGACGACCGGTGCGATCGCGAGGACCGCGAACAGCCACTCCGGCAGCGGCCGACGTGCCTGTTCCGCGGCCCACGGCAGGAGCGCGACGACGAGCAGTGCGACTGCCAGGGGCGACCCCCACGACGTGACGCCCGCGGCGACCGCGCCGAGCACGACCGGCACGGCCCACAGCCGTTCGAGCTGCCGAGGTCGCTCGGGGCGCGCTTCGCTCATCGTCGTCCTCTCCGTGGTGAACGCTAGCAACCGGGCTGCTGACACCACACCGGTCGTGGGGACGCGGACCGAGGTGTCCCACAGGACGAGACTGCCGCGTCCGCGAGGACGATGTGGCGACGAGGACGCCGATCGAGCATGGGTGCATGACCTCGATCACCAGCCGGCTCCACGACCACATCGATGCACTGCCGCCGCGCGCACCCGACCCGGAGGCATCAGCGCCGGCCAGGAGGGTGCTCGGGATCGCCACCGCCGTCAGCGTGGTCACCCTCCTGGTGAGCATGGTCGCCCTCGCGGTGGACGGGCAGGAGATCGGCGGGGAGCCGGCGTGGGTCAAGCCGACGAAGTTCGCGATCGCGATCACGCTCTACCTGCTGACGCTGCGGTGGATGCTCCGCGCGGTCCACGGGCACCGGCGGACGCTGATCGTCCTTGCATCGGTCATCGTGCTCGCCCTCGCGATCGAGGTCGTCTGGATCGACGTGCAGGTCGTGCGGGGGACCACGAGCCACTTCAACACCGGCGCGCCGTTCGACGCTGCCGCCTACGCGGCGGGTGGTGTCAGCGTGTCCGCGGTGTTCATCGCGACGATCGTCATCGCTGTCCTGGCGCTCCGGACCCGCGGCCTCGACCTCGGCGTGGCTGCCGGGATCCGGTGGGGGCTCGGACTGTGTGTGGTCGGCATGGTGGAGGCGGTCTCCATGCTCGGGAACGGGGCGACCTCGACCACCACCGGAGCACACACGGTCGGAGCGGTGGACGGCGGCGCGGGCATGCCGTTCACCGACTGGAGCCTGCACCACGGCGACCTGCGGATCGCGCACTTCGTCGGGCTCCACATGATCCAGGCGCTCCCGGTCCTCGCCTGGGTGCTCCTCCGGTGCACACGTCTGGACGAGCGCACACGGCGGGACCTGCTGCGCGTCGCGGGCGGTGCTGCCGTCGTGCTCGTCGGGCTGCTGTGGTGGCAGGCCGAGCGGGGCCAGGCGCTCGTCGAACCCGACGCGTCGACGGTCGCGGCAGCGATGGCGCTCGTCGCTGCCGTCGCGGTCGGGGCTGCAGTCGTCCTCCGCCGGCCCCGCACCGACTGAACCGTGGACAGCGGTGCAGGTCCGCCGTATCTGGACAGACTCCGGAGTCGACCTGAGCATGAGTCATACTCAGGGCGTTCGTACCCGAAGGAGCACCATGTCCGTCCACCCACAGCACGGCCAGCAGACCGATCCGAAGCGCAGGCGGAAGGTTCCGATCTCGAGCTGGGTCGGCATCATCGGCACGCTGCTCCTGGCGCTGCTCGGGTTCGCCTCCGGCGGTGTGTGGTCCATGGTGGTGATGGCCTCGCTGGTGGTCCTCGTGACCGCGCTCTACGGCGTCCTGTTCCGTCGGACGACCTGGATGCGGCTTCCCCGGAAGCGGGCCGCAGCAGCGATCGGCGCGGGCATCGCGCTCGTCGTCATGGTCGGTTCCACGTCGGCCTTCGGTGCGACACACCCCGTGGCACCGCAGCCGGTCCAGCCGGTGGCGGCGGTCGCCGCAGCACCGGCGCACGTCAAGGCAAGCGCGACGAGCTCACCGACCCCGACCCGCACACCGACTCCGACTCCCACCCCGACACCGACCCCGGTGGTCACGACGAAGGTCGTCAGTGAGTCGGTGGCGATCCCCTTCGCAACGACGAGCGTCGAGAGCGCGACGGTCGCCAACGGCACGTCGTCGGTGACGACCGCGGGCGCGAACGGCGTCGAGACGAAGACCTACACGGTGACGCTCACCGACGGTGTGGAGACCGCTCGCACGCTCACCAGCCAGGCTGTGACGACTCCACCGGTGACCCAGGTCACGACCGTCGGGACGTACGTCGCTCCGCCGGCTCCAGTCGCACCCGCTGCACCCGCGTGCACGAACGGCTCCTACGTCAACACCGCCGGCAACACGGTCTGTCGCCCCGAGGTCTCGTCGAGTGCTCCGAGCGGCGCGACGGCGAAGTGCGGGGACGGGACCTACAGCTTCAGCCAGTCCCGGCGTGGGACGTGCTCGTCGCACGGTGGCGTGGCCACGTGGCTCTGAGCTGAGCCCCCGCGAGCTCGGAGCTACACGGTCCTGACGACCCCGACAGTCGGATTCAGATCAGGTCGCGCGGACCGCGGAGCTGCCCCCACGCGAAGTCGCTCTCGGAGATGAAGTCCTGCAGGTCGCTCTGCACACCGCGGACGAGCGTGGCAGGGTCCTCGTCACCGTCCAGCCCGCGGGACCAGCCGCGTTCGCCGAGGATCTGCCACCGCACGACCGCACTGTTCGAGCGGACGGGATCGTCGTCACGAAGTCGGTGAGGTCCGTCGAAGTCGTCCAGCGGCACGATGCCGAACCGGAGTGACGTGAGCTCGTCGTCGTTGAGCATCTGGCGGAACATCGGCGTGAGCAGCGCGACGACCTCGGCGACGTTCACCGGCCCGTGCCCTGGACGGCGCGGGCGATCCTGTCGACCGCGTCCTCGACAGCCGCCTGACGAGCCGCGTCGTCGTCGCGTTCCGACTCGTGCACGAACGCGACCGCGCCGCGCTGTGCCCCGCAGTAGTCGACGATCCCGTGCTCGATCTGCGTCCGGAGCGCCTGCTCGTAGCCGTGTCGCTCGTACGTCCCCAGGGCATCGCCAGCCACAGGGAGGAGGTGCACCGTGAGCCGCCCCAGGGTGCGACGCGTCCCACCGGTCGGGTCGATCTCGAACGCCCACCCGTTGACGAAGACGCGGTCGATCCACCCCTTCAGGAGCGCCGGCATCGACCACCAGTAGACGGGGAAGACGAGGACCAGGTGATCGGCCTCGTCGAGTCGACGCTGCTCGCGGGTGACGTCTGCGGGCGCCGCACCGTCGCCGCGGTAGTGGTCTCGGTCCGCCATGGTGAAACGGGGGTCGAAGCCCTCGGCTGCGAGGTCGGCGAGTTCGACGTCGCCCGGGTGCAACGCCTCCTGCAGCAGCCGTGCGACTCCGAGGGTGAGGGAGTCCTGGTCAGGGTGCGCGGTGACGATGAGGGTCTTCACGAGTCCAGTCAACCGACGCCCGCTGAGCGACGGTGCCTGCACCCAGGGAGCCTCAGCGCAGCACGTGCCCGTCGCCCCACACCCGCTCGACCTCGAGCGCGGGCGACAGCGCCACCAGGTCGGCGGCGAAGCCCGGTGCGAGCCGACCCAGCCGGTCGCCGAGCCCGAGCGCACGAGCAGGCACAGCCGTCAGCGCCGCCACGGCTTCGGGCAGTGACCGTCCGGCCAGCGTGACGGCGTTCCGCAGTGCCACGTCCTGCGTCAGCGTCGATCCCGCGATCGTGTCCGTCCCGGCGACGTGCGCGACGCCGTCCGTCACGGTGACGTCGAGCGACCCCAGGCGGTAGTCACCGTCGGCGGCGCCGGCAGCACCCATGGCGTCGGTGATCAGCGCCACGCGGCCGGGGGCAGCGCGGAACAGGGTGTCGGCCACGACCGGGTGCACGTGGACGGCGTCGAGGATGAGCTCGAGGGTCACGCGGTCGTCGGCCACTGCGGCGCCGATCGGCCCGGGCGCCCGGTGGTGGAGCCCCGGCATGGCGTTGAACGCGTGCGTCAGCACCGATGCGCCGGCGTCGAACGCGGCCCGGGCCTGGTCGTACGTGCCGACCGTGTGACCGACCGCGACGACGACCCCGGCGTCGACGAACCGACGGACGGCGTCGAGTGCGCCAGGGAGCTCGGGTGCGATGGTGACCTGACGGACGACGCCCTCGCCGGCCGACAGCAGGGCGTCGACGTGGGCGGGGGTCGGGTCGATCAGGAAGTGCTCGTTGTGGGCGCCCTTGTTGTGCGGGGAGAGGAAGGGCCCCTCCAGGTGGACGCCGAGCACGAGCGGATCGGCGGCCATCACCTGGCGGATGCGCCCGAGTGCATCCGCGAGGACGTCGACGGGGTTCGCGACGAGCGACAGCACCGACCGGGTGGTGCCGTGCGCGCGGTGCATCGCGAGGGAGGGGCCGAAGGAGGCGTCCTCGTACGCAACGGTCGCGCCGCCGTGCCCGTGCAGGTCGATGAATCCGGGCGTCAGGACAGCGTCGCCGAGGTCGACCACGTCGTCGGTGGCGGGGACGTCGGGGCCGGCGCCGACCGCGTGGATCGTGTCACCGTGGAGGAGGACCCACCCGTCGGTCGTCGACCCGGCCACGTCGACGACGTGGGCAGCGCGGACCAGGGTGCTCCGGGCCTCCAGGCCGAAGGCCCCGGACCCGCCGCTCACCGGGCCTCCCGTCGCGACGCGACCACACCGGACACCGCGGCCACCACGACGAAGACCA
Organism: Curtobacterium sp. VKM Ac-2865; assembly: GCF_015350905.1. Lineage (GTDB taxonomy): Bacteria > Actinomycetota > Actinomycetes > Actinomycetales > Microbacteriaceae > Curtobacterium. Next base: position 36,061 of record NZ_JADKRZ010000008.1, read on the forward strand.
GGCCGACGACCGGGTGCCCGATCGAGATCCAGGCACCCCCGGCGGCCACGATCAACGCGACCTCGACGATGGTCTTGCCGACGACGTCGGTCTCGATCGGGGACCGCGGCGACCGGAAGAAGTACCAGACGACCGCGGCGAAGAGCGGCGCTCCGACGATGAACAGCACCGCCGGCATCGGGAACGGCCACGCGATGTAGCCCCAGTACGCCAGCGAGACCAGCCCGAACGCGCAGACCAGGCCACGCAGCACGCTCCAGAAGTCGGCGCGACGAGGACTGCGCGGCGCCGCGGGGACGGGCGCCGCGGGGTCGGGCGTCGCGTCCCAGTCCATCGGGGATCGCGGGACGTTGCTCATGCTGGTGCCTACTTGAAGATGATGGTGCGGGCGCCGTCGAGGAGGACCCGGTCCTCCGCGATCCAGCGCACGGCCTGGGTGAGGGTGCGTGACTCTTCGTCCTGGCCGATCGAGACGAGCTCGGACGGTTCCTTCGTGTGGTCGACCCGCACGACGTTCTGCTCGATGATCGGGCCTTCGTCGAGGTCGCTCGTGACGAAGTGTGCCGTCGCCCCGATGAGCTTCACGCCGCGTGCGTGTGCCTGACGGTAGGGGTTGGCGCCCTTGAACCCGGGCAGGAACGAGTGGTGGATGTTGACCGCCCGGCCACGCAGCGCGGCGCAGAGCTCGGGGGAGAGGATCTGCATGTACCGGGCGAGCACGACGAGTTCGATGTCGTGTTCCTGCACCGCATCGAGGATGCGCTGCTCCATCGCCGCCTTGCTGTCGGCGTCGGTGACGGGCCGGTGCTCGAACGGCACGGAGTAGAACGCCGCGAGCTCCGCCAGGTCGGTGTGGTTCGACAGCACGAGCGGCACGTCGATCGCGAGCTGCCCACCGCGCTGCCGGTAGAGCAGGTCGTTGAGGCAGTGCCCGGCCTTGGACACGAGCACGAGCGTGCGCATCGGTCGGCCGACGACGTCGAGCTGGACGCGCATGGCGTAGCGCTCGACCACGGGGGCGATCGCCTGCTCGAAGGTGGCCCGGTCGACCGGCGCCATGACCTGCAGGCGCATGAAGAAGGTGTTGGTGTCGTGGCTCGAGAACTGCTGCGACTCGGTGATGTTGCCGTGGGCCTGCACGACGGCACCGGACACGGCGTGCACGATCCCGGGCTGGTCGTCGCAGACCAGGGTCAGGGTCCAGTGCGTGGGAGTCGCGTCGCTCGGGTCGGTCACCGGTTCAGGCTACCGGCCAGGAGGCTCGCCCCGGCCCCGTCACGCAGCCCCTGTGGACAACTGGTCCGGCCCTACGCCTGCGCCCCACGCCGCAGTGCCCGGTCGCCGATCGTCAGCGCGCTCAGCACCACCGCGATGCCGACGATCACCCACCCGAGCACGTGCAGGTCCGGCGTGGTCGGAGCCTGGCCGAACACGCCGCCGATGAGCGAGGACGCCGCGATCGCCCCGATGTACACGCTCGTGCGGGACAGCCCCGCCGCGGTGCCGATCGACTCCGGCGGCACGATCCGGTACAGCGCCGCCTGGTTCGACACGGACGCCAGGGCCTGCGGGATTCCGAACAGCGCCGGGGCGAGGGCCAGCAGCACGATCGGCGACCCGGTGTGCAGCCCGAGCAGCAGCAGTCCGCCGAGGACGGGCACCGTCGCCGCGATGACGAGCGGCCCGCGCACGGTGGTCCGGCGGGCGACGAGGACCGACGCGAGCCCGGCGATGACCGCTGCCGGCAGCTGCAGGTAGCCAGCCTGGTCGCTGGAGTACCCCGCGACGTCCTGCACCCACTGCGAGAACCCGTAGGTCATCGTGTAGGCGAGCATGTAGACGAGGAACAGCCGCAGGTAGGTGCGGGTCAGGGCCCCGTTCCGCGCGAGCATCCGCACGTCGACGAACGGCCGGGTGGCGCGCAGCTCCCAGAGCACCAGGGCCACGAGCAGCACGACCGCGACGCCGAGCAGCCACCACAGGCCCGCCTGGATGTCGAGCAGGAACACCAGCAGCGCCGACACCGTGCCCGTCATGAGCACCATGCCGAACGGGTCGAGCGCGGTCAGGACCGGCACGTCGGCGTCGTACCGCGGCCGCAGTCGGTCTGACGGCAGCCACAGCCCGGCGACGACGAGCCCGAACGCCGCGAGCGGCACGTTCACCAGGAAGATCGCGTGCCAGCCGAACCCCGCGATGAGCGCGCCACCGAGCGGTGGTCCGGCCGCCGCGGACACCAGCGACGTGATCGAGAGCGCACCCAGGACCAGCGGCGGCGTCGGCTTCCCGATGCGGGCGGAGTGGTGCCGCAGGGTCGTCAGCGCCGCCGGGTACGCGGACGAGGTCCCGATGCCGATGAGCACCCGCGCGAACACGGCGCCGCCGAACCCGGTCAGCACCTCGGGCACGAGCCCCGCGATCCCCACCACGACGAGCCCGGCCATGAACACCTTCTTCGGACCGAACCGGTCCGCGAGCTTCCCCATCGTCGGCTGCGCCACGGCACTCGCCAGGTACAGCGCCGCGACGAGCCAGATCGCCTGCGACGCTCCGATGCCCAGGTCGCGCGAGATCGGCGCGAGGGCGACCGACACCATCGTCGTGTTGATCGGGTTCAGCAGCGGCCCGACCAGGACCGGGATCAGCAGCTTCGGGCCGAAGCCGCTGCCGGATCCGTGGTCAGCAGACGTCGGGACGGGGGTGGTGGAGGTGGACGTGGTGGCCTGCCTTGGCGAGGTGGCCGGGACGCGACCAGCCTGGAGGCCCGTGGTGCGTCGCGGACGCGCGCCGGGCCTCCTGGCTGGTCACGACTCGACGAGCGGTCTGAGGATGGCGAACGACCGCGCGAGGACCGCGCGGTCGTCCGGGTCGAGCGCCGCGAGGCGCTCGGCGAGCATGCGGGTGCGGGAGCGGAGGGAGTCCTGGCGGGCGGCGCGGCCGGCGGCGGTGGCGCTGACGATCGTGCGTCGGCCGTCGGTGGGGTCCTGCTCGCGGTCCACGAAGCCGAGCTCGACGAGCACCTGGATCGTGGCGCCCATCGACTGCGGGCGCACGCCCTCGGCCCGGGCGAGCTCGGCCGTCGTCGTCGCACCGTCACGGACGAGACGACCGAGGGCGGCCGACTGCGACGCCGTGACCTCGTCGGACTTGCCCACGAGGGTCGTCCTGCGGATCCGGCCGTGGAGCGCCAGCAGGTCGCTGGCGAGGTCGGACGGATCCGTGGAGGTCATACCGCGACGGTACTACTCCGACAGGTGGACTTGCAAGGTGTCCTGTTGATCAGCGGTCGAAGACGATGCGCCGCTTCGTCACGCCGAACCCGGCCCGCTCGAACGCCCGCCACATCGGGGTGTTCGCCGCGTCCGTCGTGCCCACCACCCGGGGTTCGCCTGCCGCGTGGTGCACGCGCAGTGCCTCGGCGAGCAGTGCGTCGACGACCCCGTTCCCGCGGTGCTGGGGGAGGACGCCGATGTAGCTCACGGCGGCGTCGTAGGCCGTCCGGGTGGCCAGGACGAACCCGCGCGTGATGCCGTCGGCACCGACCGCGATCCGCCAGTCCTCGCGGCGACCGGGCAACGAGGCGTAGAACTCCAGGTCGTCCGCCGCGGTGCCCCTGACGCCGAGCCGGGCGACGGTCGCGCGGGTGTGGTCGTCGAGGCTCCCGACGGCGACCCGGGCGAACAGGTCGAGGAACTCGTCGTCGTCACCGGGCCGGAAGGTCAGGTCCCGGCGGGTCGCTGGCAGGCCGGCGTCCGGTGTCCACGCGACGCTGATCCGCTCGGTCGTCCGTGGGAGTCCGGCAGCGCTCGCCGCCGCTGCCCGCCAGGCCACCGACGCCACGGCTGCCGGGTCGTCGCGCCAGTCGACAGCGACGTCGACGATCCACTCGGGGGTCGCACCGAAGGACGCTGCCCCGGCACGGACGAGTCCCGCGGCGATCGTGACGCGGTCCTGCTCGTCGCGCGCCCCGGTCACGAGCACGTCGTCGAGCGTGGCGGGGACGTCGGCGTCGGCGCCGCCCCACCAGATCGCCCGTGCGACGGGGACGCCGTCGCGCAGTGCGAGCCACGACCACGCCGGGCGGAGGTTCCGCGCCGCCGCCTCTTGCCGGTACCGGTCCGGACCGGTCCACGCGACGGGTTCCGACGTCGTGAAGGCGAGCAGGGCCTCCAGGTCGGCGGTGGTGGACGCGCGGAAGGTGAGCGTCATCGCGGGGCGGTCATCGTCGTGACGAGGTGCTCCTGCAGGTAGCCGAGCCAGTCGTAGACGTCCCGCAGCCCGACACCGTCGACGGCGGTACTGCTCGCGGCCTCGGTCTCGGCGTCCACGATGCCGAGCCGGTCCGCGATCGTGAGCCGCAGGTCGGTCAGGCAGCGGAGCCAGGCCTGCTCGTCCTCGGCGGTGAGGGCCCCGTCGCGTCCTCCGGTGAGCCACGCGTGCACGGTGTCGGCGTTCGACGCCTTGCCGGTGCGCAGGTCGTCGCGGGTGTAGCGCCGGAACTCCGAGCTCGCCTGGCGGTCCCCGGGGTAGGCGTCCGGGAACATCCGCAGGGTCACGGGGTCGGAGTCGAGGTCCCCGTCGAGGATCTGCTGCAGCTGCTCGACCAGGCTCGTGAGCACCGAGCGCTCGCCGGAGGCCAGCCCGAGGTGGATGCCGTCGGAGCGGCGCACGAAGGGGATCACTCGCCGGCTGCCCGGTCGACGGTGGCCTGCAGGCCGTAGCCGTGCATCGCCTCGACGTGGAGCTCCATCTGCTCCCGGTTGCCGGTCGCGACGATCGCGCGGCCCTCGGCGTCCACCTGGTGCATGAGCTGCTCCGCCGTCGAGCGCGGGAACCCGAAGTAGGTCTGGAAGACGTAGGTCACGTAGGACATCAGGTTGACCGGGTCGTCCCACACCACGGTCACCCACGGCACGTCCGGGCGCACGCTGGCGCGGGTGTCGAGGTCGGCGTCGGTGTCGACGCGCTCGTCGACGGACGGGAACGACAGGGGCATGCAACCAGGGTGACACAGGCCGGGCGGCTCGGTACGATCGTGGTGTCGCGACTGGCGTCGGATGGGTCACCATCAGGGAGCGACACTCGACACGGTGCGTGGCCGTCCGCCTGGGCCACGCCGACCGATCCTCGCCGCCGGCTCGTTCGGCTCGTCACCAAGGAGACCCGTGTCCATCACCGATCTGCCCCCGTTCGTGTCCGAGACGTCCGCCGCCCCGGCCGGACCCGCTGCCGCCGACGCCGCCGCTGCTCGTGCCGCGTTCAACGCCCCGCTCAGCGAGGTCGACCCCGAGATCGCCGCCGTCCTGCAGCAGGAACTCGGCCGCCAGCGCGACACCCTCGAGATGATCGCCTCCGAGAACTTCGTGCCCCGCGCCGTGCTCGAGTCCGTCGGGTCCGTGCTCACGAACAAGTACGCCGAGGGCTACCCGGGCAAGCGCTACTACGGCGGCTGCGAGTACGTCGACATCGCCGAGCAGCTCGCCATCGACCGCGCCAAGTCGCTGTTCGGCGCCGCCTACGCGAACGTCCAGCCGCACTCCGGCGCGACGGCCAACGCAGCGGTCCTGCACGCCATCGCCGCCGCCGGTGACACCATCCTCGGGCTCGAGCTCGCGCACGGCGGCCACCTGACCCACGGCATGAAGCTCAACTTCTCCGGCCGCATCTACAACGCCGTGTCGTACGGCGTCGACCCCACCACGTTCGAGGTCGACTACGACGACATCCGCGCCAAGGCCGTCGAGCACCAGCCGAAGGTCATCATCGCCGGCTGGTCGGCGTACCCGCGGCAGCTCGACTTCGCGAAGTTCCGCGAGATCGCCGACGAGGTCGGCGCGAAGCTCTGGGTCGACATGGCGCACTTCGCCGGCCTCGTCGCCGCCGGTCTGCACCCGTCGCCCGTCCCGCACGCCCACGTCGTGTCCACGACCGTGCACAAGACCCTCGCCGGTCCGCGCTCGGGCCTGATCCTGTCGAACGACGAGACCCTGTTCAAGAAGCTGAACTCCGCCGTGTTCCCGGGCCAGCAGGGCGGTCCGCTCATGCACGTCATCGCGGCGAAGGCCACCGCGTTCCTGCTCGCCGGCACGCCGGAGTTCAAGGACCGTCAGGAGCGCACCATCCGCGGCGCCCAGGCCCTGGCGTCCCGCCTGACCGCCGACGACGCGAAGGCCGCAGGGGTCGACGTCCTCACCGGTGGCACCGACGTGCACCTGGTGCTCGTCGACCTGCGCGAGTCCGAGGTCGACGGCAAGCAGGCCGAGGACCTCCTGCACGAGGTCGGCATCACCGTGAACCGCAACTCCGTGCCGTTCGACCCGCGCCCGCCGATGGTCACCTCGGGTGTCCGCATCGGCACCTCGGCCCTGGCCACGCGGGGCTTCGGCGACGCCGAGTTCACCGAGGTCGCGGACATCATCGCGCTGACCCTGATGCCGAACCCGGACGTGCCGGCGCTCTCGGCGCGGGTCAAGGCCCTGACCGACGCGTTCCCGCTCTACGCGTGAGCGGCGCCGTGGGTCCCCTGCCCACCGCTGTGGCTCCTCTGCCCGCTGCTCGGTGGGCGGGGGAGGACTCGGCCGTGCGCATCGACGGCACGGCCCTCGCCGCACGCACGCTCGAGGAACTCCGCGTGCGTGTCGACCGGCTGCACGAACGCGGCATCCACCCGGGCCTCGGCACGATCCTGGTCGGGGAGAACGCGGGCTCGCTGTCGTACGTCGCCGGCAAGCACCGGGACTCGGCGCAGATCGGCATCGAGTCGATCCGCCTCGACCTGCCCGCGACCGCCTCGGCCGCCGACATCCGCGCCGCGATCCTGCAGATGAACGACGACCCCCGGGTCACGGCGTTCATCGTGCAGCTCCCGCTGCCAGAGGGGATCGACCCGACGCCGATGCTCGAGCTGATGGACCCGTCGAAGGACGCCGACGGCCTGCACCCGACGAACCTCGGGGAGCTCGTGCTCGCCGTCCCCGGTGGTGCCGGCACGATCGACGCACCACTGCCGTGCACGCCTCGGGGGATCGTCGAGATGCTCCGTGCGTACGACATCCCGATCCGCGGCAAGCACGTCACGATCATCGGCCAGGGCCTGACCGTCGGGCGCCCGCTCGGCCTGCTGCTCACCCGGCTCGAGGCCACCGCCACCCTCACGCACTCCCTGACCGCCGACGTCGCCGCCGAGTGCCGCCGCGCGGACATCGTCGTCGCGGCTGCCGGGGTCGCCGGACTGGTCAAGCCCGACTGGGTCCAGCCGGGCGCCGCGGTCATCGACGTGGGCATCACCCGGGTCGTGAACCAGGAGACCGGCAAGGCCAAGCTGCACGGCGACGTCGACCCCGCGGTCGCGTCCGTCGCCGGCTTCATGTCGCCGGTGCCTGGTGGTGTCGGCCCGATGACCCGGGCGATGCTCATGAAGAACGTGGTCGAGGCCGCCGAGCGCCGACTGAAGTAGCCGCCAGCGCGTTGCCGTCGCATCTGCTCGGCGCTACGTTCACCCCATGGGGGAGAACGTGGTCGCCGTGCCGGTGATGGCAGCCGAGGGGCGTCGCTTCACGCTGCGCGGGTGGATGGTCGTCGTCGCCACGATCGTCAGCCTGTTCGTGGTCGGGGTGCTCGGCACGTGGAGCGCGAGCGCCGACTACGGCGGGGTCGACGCGGACGGGCACTGGATCGACGCGTCCGGGGTCGTCGTCGCTTCCGCACCAGCCACGGTCGAGGCCCTCGGCCACCCGTCGCCCCTCAGCGTCACGCTCATCGTGCTCGTCGGCGTGCTCGGTGTCCTCGTCCCACCGACGCTCGCACGGTGGGGCCGCGAGCGCCTCGGCCAGACCGTCCGGATCGCCGCCGTCGTCGCGCTCCCGGTGCTCACCGTCGCCACGGTCCTGGTCTTCTCGGTGTGGGAGAGCCACGTCGTGCTGGACCAGATCCAGCAGCACGTGCTGCCGGTCCACGCCTTCCCCCTGAGCGGCACGACGATCACGACGGGCCACATCACGCGCTGAGCGTGGCGCTGCGCCGCCGCCCGCTCCGGCCCGGCCCCGGACGAGTCTCACCTCCGCGGCCGTCGCGTGGGGTCGGCAAGGAGCAAGGTGTCCGCCCAGACGAGACTCGGCCTGGAGGCCCGGCCCGGCTCCGGGACGCCGGCGCCACGACCGCGACCGCGACCGCGACAGATGTCGCGCCGAGCGGCCGTACGACCACATCTCTGCGCGGAGGTGACGAATCCGGTCGGCGTTCGCCAAGTCTCGATGACCGGATTCGTCATCGTTCTGAACGAACACCGTTGACCGTGCCGTCGGCGTCGACTGCGGGACGGCCCTGCAGGTGCAGGGCTGGTGCGTGTCGTTCGGGCCGGCGTGGCACAACAGGAACCGGCTCGCGCCACGGACATCCGTGGCGCGAGCCGGTTCCGGTTGTGCGACGCCAGCCGGCGCTGCGCGCCGCGCGCGCAGCGCCGCGCCCGCGTCAGCCGTCGCGCCGCGCGCCCTGCGCCGCGCGCACCGTGAACACGGTCGGCTCGCGGAAACCAGCGTCCGCGAAGGCGGAGGTGACGGCCGTCGTGATCGTCTGGCGAGCCTCCCGGTCGACCAACGCGATCGCCGACCCACCGAAGCCGCCACCGGTCATCCGCGCCCCGACGGCACCGTTCGCCATCGCGGTCGCGACCGCCAGGTCGAGCTCCGGCACGGAGATCTCGAAGTCGTCGCGCATGGACTCGTGCGACGCGACGAGCAGGTCACCGATCGCCCGGGCGCCCTGCTCGCGGAGGGTCCGGACGGTGTCGAGGACGCGCTGGTCCTCGGTCACGATGTGCCGCACGCGCCGGAAGGTCTCGTCGTCCAGGAGCTCCTGTGCCCGCGGCAGGTCGTCCACCGCGACGTCGCGCAGGGCCTCGACGCCGAGGACCTCCGCACCCTTCTCGCACGAAGCCCGACGTGCGGCGTAGCCACCGGTGGCGTGCGCGTGTTCGACACGGGTGTCGATCACCAGGACCTCGAGCCCGTCGGCCTGGAGCGCCATGTCGACCACGGCCGTGTCGAGCGTGCGGCAGTCCAGGAACACGACGGCGTCCTGTTCCCCGAGCAGTGACGCGGACTGGTCCATGATCCCCGTCGGCGCACCGACCGCGTGGTTCTCGGAGTACTGGCCCACGCGAGCGAGCTGCTTGCGGTCGAGGCCCAGCTCCCACAGGTCGTTGAAGGCCAGCGCCACGCCGCACTCGATCGCAGCGCTCGACGACAGGCCGGCGCCGACCGGGACCTCGGACTCGATGTAGACGTCGAGGCCGGTCGCTCCCGACAGGTCCGCGCCCTGCTCCTGCAGCGCCCAGGCGATGCCGAACACGTACGCCGACCAGCCGTCCATCGCGTCGGGCGACAGTTCGTCGAGCGAGAGCGACACGACGGTCTCCGGATCGAACGCCGAGGCGACCCGCAGGGTGCGGTCGGACCGGGGCGCGATGGACGCCGTGGTGCGGCGGTCGATCGCGAAGGGGAGGACGTAGCCCTCGTTGTAGTCGGTGTGCTCACCGATCAGGTTCACGCGGCCGGGGGCGGAGTACCGCACCGTCGGCTCGTGCCCGAACACCTGCTGGAACGTCATGCTCGTTCGATCCCTCCTCGGATGAACTCGGCCGCCTTCTCGGGCACGAGGTCCCCGATCCAGGCGCCCATGGCGGCTTCACTGCCGGCCAGGAACTTCAACTTGTCCGCCGACCGACGCGGCGACGTGATCTGCAGCATCAGCCGGACGGTGTCGCGTCCGGTGTGCACCGGCGCCTGGTGCCATGCGGCGATGTACGGGGTCGGGTCGCCGTAGAGCGCGTCGAGCCCACGGGTGAGCCGCAGGTGCATGTGCGCGAGCTCGTCCTTCTCGGCGTCGGTCAGCCCGGCGAAGTCCGGCACGTGGCGGTGCGGCAGCAGGTGGATCTCGATCGGCCACCGTGCGGCGAAGGGCACGAAGGCGGTGAAGTGCTCCCCGGCGAGGACGACCCGCTCGGAGGCGCGCTCGTTCGCCAGGTGCTGCTCGAACAGGTCGGGGCCGAAGCGCTCGATCGACGCCAGCAGTCGCTGCGTGCGCGGGGTGACGTAGGGGTAGGCGTAGATCTGCCCGTGGGGGTGGTGCAGCGTGACGCCGATGGCCTCGCCGCGGTTCTCGAACGGGAACACCTGCTGGATGCCGGGCATCGCGGAGAGCGCGGCGGTGCGGTCGGCCCAGGCCTCGACCACGGTGCGGGCGCGGGACTCGGAGATGGACGCGAACGAGCCGGCGGTCTCGGGGGAGAAGCAGACGACCTCGCACCGTCCGACGGAGCGCAGCTGGCGGTTCAGTCCGACGTCCAACAGCGACGCGAGCGACTCGGGGGCGTCGTCGGCCTCGAGCACGGGGCCGAACGACGGGGACCGGTTCTCGAACACGGCCACGTCGTACCGACTCGGGACCTCTGACGGGTTCGCCGCGGTCTGCGGTGCCAGGGGGTCCTGGTCGGCCGGGGGCAGGAACACGCGGTTCTGCCGGGCACTCGCGATCGAGACCCACTCGCCCGTGAGGACGTCCTGGCGCATCCGTGCCGTCTCCGGCCGCGGGTCGAGCGTCCGCTCGTCGATGTTCCGTTCAGCGGGCAGCTGCGTGTCCGCATCGTCGAAGTAGATGAGGTCGCGGCCGTCCGCGAGCTTCGTCGCGCGCTTGGTGATCACCGCCCCAGCGTACCGAACGAACGAAGGATTGCGAAAGTGATCGGAAGCAGACGAAACTGTCCCCGTGAGCGACGACGACCTCTTCCTCGCCGGCACGATGCCGGCGCCCCTGCGGCAGGACCGCATCGTCGCCATCGTCGACGGCGCCCCCGGCCTGGTTCGGACCGCGTCGCTCGCCGCCGCGCTCGGCACGAGCGAGGTGACGGTCCGACAGGACCTCGCCGTCCTCGACCGGGAGGCCCGGGTCAGGCGGGTGCACGGCGGTGCGGTCCGCCCCGGGGTCGGGTCGCCGGAGCGCCCGTTCGAGGAGACCGCCGTCGAGCACCAGGCGGCCAAGGCCGCCATCGGCCGCGCTGCGGCCGCCCTCGTGCGGTCCGGGGAGTGTGTGGTGCTCGACGTCGGGACCACTCCGGCCGCCGTGGCCGAGGCGCTCGTCGTCCGCGAGGACCTGGTCGACGTCACCGTCGTCACGAACTCCCTCACCACGGCCCTGGCCCTCGAGCGCGCGGTGCCGCGGTTCACGGTGGTCGTCACCGGCGGCACGCTCCGCCCCCTGCAGCACTCGCTCGTCGCACCCTTCAACGCCACGGTCCTGCCGATGATCGCCGCCGACGTGGTGTTCCTCGGCGGCACCGGTGTCGACGTCGAGCACGGCCTGACGAACGTGAACCTGCCGGAGACCGAGGCCAAGCGGATGCTCGCAGCGACGGCCCGGCGTACGGTCGTGGTGGTGGACGGCTCGAAGTTCGGCCGTGCGCACATCGGGGTCGTCCGCGGCCTCGACGACATCGACGTCATCGTGACGGCGGAGGCCCCGCCGGAGCTCGTCGAGCACGTACGAGCCGCCGGGGTCCAGGTCGTCGTCGCCGACGACACCGCACCGGGAAGGAACCACAGCGCATGACCGCAGCACCCACCGGAGGCCAGTACCACCTCCGTCACGCCGGCCCGGACGGGGTCGTCGAGGCGGTCGTGACCGAGGTCGCCGCCGGCATCCGCCAGCTCACCGTCGCCGGGTTCGACCTCACCGAGCCCTTCCCGGCGTCCCAGGCGCCCGCTGGTGCGAACGGCATCGTCCTGGTCCCGTGGCCGAACCGTGTCGCCGGCGGTGTCTGGCAGCTCGACGGTGCCGCCCAGCAGCTCGACGTCTCCGAGCCGAAGTACGGCAACGCCTCGCACGGCTTGCTCCGGTTCTCGCCGTACCGCGTGGTGGACCAGACCGAGTCGTCGGTGCTGCAGCAGGCCACGATCCACCCGCAGCACGGCTGGCCCTTCACCCTCGAGACCCGGGTGCACCACGAGCTCGTCGACGACGGCATCCGCATCACCCACGAGGTCACGAACCGCTCCGACGTGCGTGCGCCCTTCGCCGTCGGTGCCCACCCGTACCTCCGTGCCGGCGACACCCCGGCCGAGGACCTCGTCGTCACGCTCGACGCCGCCACGGCCTTCACCGTCGACGAGCGCAAGATCCCGAACGGCACGCGGCCCGTCGAGGGCACCGACCAGGACCTCCGCGCGGGTCGTCGTGCGGGGGACTCGGACCTCGACACGGCCTACACCGACGTCACCCCCGGCAGCGACGGCATCCGTCGGACGACGATCCACGGGCCGGAGGGCGACGGCGTCGAGCTCTGGCAGGACGCGTCGTTCCCGTACGTGCAGGTCTTCACCTCCCGCGAGTTCCCTCGTGGCGACGGCAAGGGCCTGGCCGTCGCAGTCGAGCCGATGACCGCCCCTGCCGACGCGCTCAACTCGGGCGAGGGCCTGCGCTGGCTCGAGCCCGACGAGACCTGGACCGGCTCGTGGGGGATCCACCGCGTCTGGTCCTGACCCGTCCGGTCGGACCGCTGCTGGATGAACGAAGGCCCCGCCGGTCATCCGGCGGGGCCTTCGTACGTCGTCAGTGGTGGCGCGGGTCTCAGGCGCGACGCATGCGCAGGGCCTCGACCGCGAGCGACTCGGTGGCGTAGCGGCCGATCTCCTGCGCCCAGGCCGGGTCGTCGCCGCGGAGGGCGAGGAACTGCTTGCGCTGGCGGCACACGTACCCGAGGACGCTCGAACCCGTGGCGACCTCGACGAAGTCCGTGCGGATGTGCCTGGTCGTGACCTGCGCGCGTCGGCGGAGCGTGTCCAGCAGCAGCCGGTCGCTCATGGAGGTGTTCGTCGCTGCGGCGAGCTCGACGATGCGGCGCGCTTCCCCGGTGGTGCTGGTGTGCGTGGCGTCGATGTGCTCGATCACGGTGTACCCCGTTCGTCTCGTTGCTGGTGGTGCGGATGACCCACGAGCAGTGGATCCGGAGACGACACTAACGGCGTCCGCCCACCAGCCCGCTGTGGATCGGCCGGTGTGCGCAGGGGGTTCGCCATGAGAACGCTGTGGACGAGTTGTCCCCCGGAGGTCAGCTCGCCTGGCACTCCGAGGAAGCGGTCCCGAGCCCGCGGAGCGCAGCACCGACCCGGCGTGCCATGTAGCGGTACCCGTCGTCGTCGAGGTGTTCGCCGTCCCGAGCGGCGTAGGCGGGACTGTTCACCGTCGTGAACCAGCCCGCCGCGTTCGGGTCGATGTAGGGCACGCCCACGGTGTGCGCTCCGGCGGCGACCGCGGCGTCGATGCCCGCGGTCGTGTCGGCGCGGGGCAGCGGTGCCGACGGGCCGATCGCCACGACCACGGCGTCCGGCCACTGGCGCTCCGCCGTCCGCAGTGTCGCCTCCACCCGCTGCTGCAGGGCGTCGGCGCTCGTGACCCAGTCGTTCTGGCTGCCCTGCACGAGCACGAGGTCCGGGTCGAGGTCCGCGTGCGCAGCGATGCGGGGGAGGTAGGTGTTGCGCGACTGGTTGCCGGCACCGGCGTTGGCGTAGCCGGTGCCCGGACGGCCGTCGATCGTGCTCCGCCAGGCCTCGCTCGCCGTGAGCAGCTGCGCCCATCCGGTGTGCGCGTCCGAGGACCCGCGCCCCGCCGTGTACGAGTCGCCGATGATCAGCACGTCGGCCCCGGCCGCCGTCGCCCGCTCGACCCGGTCGCTCGCCGTCGTGGTCGACGGCTGGCACGCGTCCGACACCGACGGGATCAGCACGACGAACGCGGCGACACCGACCGACATCAGCCCGAGGGCGAACGCCGGCCTCCGGGATCGCCGGACGCCGCCACGACCGCGAGCGGCCGCCGCGCCGCCGTCGGTTCGTCTGGGCATGTCAGGGATTCTACGGATGGTCGCGGGTGGGAACATCCGAGCTCCATGTGACCGGGCTCAGGAGGCCCGGGAGCGCTCCGTGACGTCGGCGACCCGTCGGCCCCGTCGCTTGGCCGGGTCGGCGCCGGACAGCCGCCGCGCCACGGTCTTGGCCAGGCGGTGCGCCGGCAGCTCCACGAACCGCGCGAAGAACACCGACACGACCAGGGCGAGCGGCACGGCGATGACCGGGGTCAGCCATGGGTGCGCGGTCGGCACCAGGTTGGCGATGCTCACGGCGATCGGCTCGTGCACGAGGTACAGGCTGAACGACACCCGACCGAGGGTCCGTGGGACGGACCCGAGGAGGACCCGTTCCGCCGGCAGCCACTTGCCCGCGAGCACGACGAGCATCGCGGCTGACAGCAGGATCACGGTCGAGCCGAAGACCGCGCCGGGGGCGTCGTTCGGGATCCACCACGAGCAGGTGATCCCGAGCAGGCTCGCGAGGAACAGGACCCAGCCGACGGGGCGCCGGACGGTCGGGATCCGCTCCCACCCGGCGGCGAGGGCGGAACCGACCAGGAACATCGACAGGTAGGTCAGCCACTGCATCCGGAGCGGATGACCCGCGGTGGAGAGCAGCGCTGCGACGATCACCGTGATCCACCAGTACCGACGGGTCACTGCGGCGATCGAGACGAACAGGGGGAGGAGGAGTGAGAAGGCCACCTCCCAGGTCAGCGACCACAGGGGGCTGTTCATCCGGGTCGGTGCGAGCAGGGTGACGTCGCCGAGGAGGCCGTCGAGCGACAGGGACTGGGCGTGCCGGAGCACCCATGCCGACTGGCCCGTCGTCGGTGTCCTCGGGACCAGGAGGAAGAGGACGAGCGCGAACAGGACCGACGCGATGACGGGCAGGTACAGGCGGATCAGCCGGCTCGGGAAGTACGCGTTCCAGTCCTGTGTCCGGCGGAGTGCCGGCAGGGTGAGGACGAACCCGCTGAGGACGAAGAAGACGAACACGGCCTCGCCCCCGGCCCAGAAGACGTGGAGCGGGCTGTAGACCAGCCAGGCCCGCGTGTCCGGGACGGGGAGGTGCAGGTTCCCGTTGGCGAACGACGGGATGGTGAGCAGGCTGTGGTGGATCAGGACCACGGCCGCAGCGACACCGCGCAGGCCGTCGAGCGAGCCGATCCTGCCCGCGGGGCGATCGCGCATGCATCGATCCTACGGAATGCCGAGCCGGAAGACGAAACTCCTTCAGTTCGAACCGCTCGAGATCGTTCCCGGTCGTGGCTCACTGTCGCAGCGTCTGGCGGGGGTACTCCCCGAACCGGGAGGCGTAGGTCGAGGAGAACCGACCCATGTGTGCGAACCCCCAGCGCCGGGCGACCTCGGCCACGGAGGCCGACCGCGGGTCGAGCGACTGCAGTTCCTCGTGCGCGCGGCTCAGGCGGACGTCCCGCACGTAGGCCATCGGCGTGGTGTCGAGCGTCCGCTGGAAGGCGTCCTGGACCCCGCGGACGCTCAGCCCGGCGGCCTGCGCGATGTCGGCGACGGTCAGCGGTTCGTGCACGTGCTCGTGGACGAACTCGACCGCAGCACGGAGTCGTCGATGTGCGGGGTCGCCTGTGCCGGCGCCGAGGAGCTCGGCCTGCAGCGGGTACAGGTCCAGCAGTGCACGGGCGACGGTGCGTCGTGCCTCGTGCCAGGCGAGCGACGCCTGGCCGTCCTCGCGGAGCGTGTGCACGGCACCGGACACGGCGCTCCGCCAGCGGGCGACCGCCGCGGGGTCCTGAGGAGCGGCGCGGTCGAACGACAGGGTGCCGTCGACGAGCCAGCGTTCTGCGGCGACGTCGAGGACGAGGTCGCGGTCGACGTGGACCAGGCGCTGGTCCCAGTCCTCGTACTCCATGTCGAAGCGCCGTTCGACGGGGAACATCGTCGGGACGCCGGGTCGCATCCGGACCTCGTCGCCCCCGACGTCGACCCGCGCACGACCACGTTCGAGCCACTGCACGACGACCTCGCCCTCGACGGCGACGTCGCCGCGGAGGTACCCGTGCATCTGGGATCGTCGGATGCTGAGCTGGTCGTCGCCGACACCGACGTAGCGGTACCAGAAGCGCTCGTCCACCGGCCGGGAGTACCAGGCCCTGCCCGCGTACATGCCGGCGAGGGAGCTGATCGCCGAGTCGGTGTCGTGTCCGGCGACCGACACCAGGGGCTCCGGTGGCGCAGGGGTGTCTGCTCCGCCGGATGCGTGCGGCTCGGTGGTCATCGCGGCCTCCTCCCAGAGGACTCGATCCACGCTAAGTCCCGCGGCGGCCGAGTTCAACCGTCCCGCGCTCTGGGAGCTTTCCGGCATGCCCGGGACAGATCCCGCCGACCGGCCGCGACCTTCCCCCCACGCCTGCGTGAGGTCGCACTTCGTGTCGCCTCCCTGCGCGAGGAGGCGACACGAAGTGCGATCTCAGCGAAGCAGGACGACCGGCGTCGGGCACGTCATGACCGAAGGTGGGCCCCGTGGGGCTCGAACCCACGACCCTCGGATTAAAAGTCCGGTGCTCTACCAACTGAGCTAGAGGCCCTCGTCCACCAGGGTATCGGGCGACAGGACGCCCGTGTCACCGGCGCCGCCTACACTTCCCGGGTGCCTCGCGATCACCACCGTCCAGTCCACTTCACCGACGCCGAGTTCGCTGCCATCAAGGGCGGCGAGGACCCCGCGCTGGTGAACCGCGTCGCGCACGAGACCGCCAACGCCCTGCTCCACCGCGTGCGGCAGGACCCGGACCCCGCCGTGGTCGAGCGCCTCGTGACCTACACAGACGTCCACGGGATCGAAGCCGTCGCCGAGCTCTGGGCCCGCGTCGGACCGCACACGCTGCCCGGCACCCTGTGGCGGATCTACCTCATGCGCACCGTCATCCGGCAGAACCCGGACGAGGTCGCCTACCTCTTCACCCGCGGCACGGAGCGCATCCGCACGATCGACCAGGCCGTCGCCGGCGCCGAGGCCCCGACGGGTCCCGCCGAGATCCTGGCGCTCGCGGACAGCATCCTGCACGGGCTCTACACGGGCGACTTCGCCGTGGCGCTCGACCGCGGTGCCGCCTTCTGTCGTCTCGCCGCCGCGGGAGCGACGAGCGTGGCGGACGACTCCGACATCACGGCCGAGGAGCGTGCGAGCGTGTTGACCGTCCGCGCCTTCCGCCTGGCCGAGCTCGCCGAGGACCTGTCAGCGGCAGCGGCGCTCTGGCGTCGCGACGCCCTGGACTGAGCACCCGCCAGACCGCACCGGCCCGCCGGACACCAGCCGAGCCTCCCGGCAGTCGTCGCCGACCCGCGACGAGCGTGAGCCGGCACCGTCGACCCGTGACGAGCGTGAGCCAACCCCGCCGACCCGCAACGTGCGGAGCCCGCATCCGGGCAGAGAAAGACCGGGCCGCAGAAGCGCCTCTCGGCGCGAGGCCGCTCGAAGCGGCGAATTTTGGAGCCCGGGGCTTGCTGCGGCCCGGCGATGTCAATTGTAGGAGACGCGAGCTGTACGCGCTGCCCTGTTCACTCACGGTGGACAGACCGGTTCCCGGGCGTGCCACGGATGACTTGCGGGAAACCGCAGCCACCCCGGCCAATCCGTCCGGGCGAGGGTGCCGAATCATCAGCGTGACCGACTTCACGGAAGGCCACGAAGCGAGGGTCCTGCTCGACCCGGTCCGGCTCCACCAGCTGGTCAATTCCCTGCGGATCGCGCGGGGCCCTCGCCTCACCCAGAACGAAGCACCCTGAACGAAACACCCAGGACGAAGTGTCCTGAACGCACCAACCTGAACGCAGCACGAACGCACGACACCGGAAGGAGGAAAACCTGCAATGCTTGCCCTCGTGGAACGCGACACGGACAGTTGGAGCTCGGACGAGCCAGCACCCGCGTCGCCGGATCGCCTCCTCCTCCGTGTCGCCCAAGGTGACCAGCAGGCCTTCTCCGAGCTGTACGACGAGCTCTCCGGTCGGGTCCTCGGCCTGATCACACGGCTCCTCCGGGACCGCGCCCAGTCCGAGGAAGTCGCCCAGGAGGTCTTCCTCGAGGTCTGGCAGCAGGCAGCCAAGTTCGACACCAAGCGCGGCAGTGCCGCCAGCTGGGTGCTGACCATGGCACACCGCCGGGCCGTCGACCGTGTCCGCGCTGCCCAGTCCTCCCGCGACCGTGACACCAAGATCGGCATCCGCGACTTCGAGTCCGGGTTCGACCAGGTGTCGGAATCGGTCGAGATCCGCATCGAACACGAACGCGTCAGCCGTGCCCTCGGCCGCCTGACGGAGTTCCAGCGCCAGGCAGTCCAGCTGGCCTACTACGGCGGCTACTCGCACAGCGAGATGGCCGAACAACTCGGAGTGCCGATCGGCACCGTGAAGACCCGTCTCCGCGACGGGATGATCCGTCTACGCGACGAGATGGGGGTGACGTCATGACCCAACGACACGACGACCCCGCGCTCCTGACCGGCTCCTACGCCCTCGACGCCCTCAGTGACGCGGAGCGCCACGACATCGAAGAAGCCCTCGCGGCCTTCCCTGAACTCCGCGCCGAGGCCGACTCGCTCTCGGAGACCGCCCGGGCACTGGCCTACGCGGTCGAGCCGATCGAGCCGCCCGCGTCCCTCAAGGCATCGCTGATGGCCGCGATCCAGACCACGCCCCAGGCGTCGGCCGGACCGGCTCACGCCCGCCCCGAAGAACAGGAACCCGTCCAGGAGGCCCCCATCGCCCCCGTCACGGACCTCGCCTCCGCCGGTGGCTCGGCCAGTGCTGCGGCACACCGTCGCTGGTTCCAGCGTCCCGCTGGGTACCTGGCCTCTGCTGCCGCCGTGGGTGTCATCTTCCTCGGCGTCGGTCTCGGTGCCGGCGGTGTGCTCTTCGACGGGGGCTCGAACCCCGGCCCGAGCAGCTCGCAGGCGGCGTCCGGCCTCGACCAGATCTACGCGTCCCCCGACTTCGCTCGGAGCACGTCGTCGGTCAAGGGCGGCGGGACGGCCACGGTCGTCTGGTCCGACCAGCTCGGCAAGTCGGCCGTCATCCTCGACGGGGTGAAGGCCGCGCCGAAGGACAAGACCTACGAGCTCTGGTACATCGGTTCCGCGGAGTCCGGCGGCACCATCGAGTCCGCCGGCCTGATGAACGACGTCGACGGCGGTGTCCGGTCGGCAGTGCTGAGCGGCGCGAAGTCGCAGGGCGCCACCGTGGGCATCACGGTCGAGCCGGCCGGTGGGTCGAAGCAGCCGACGACGACGCCGATCGTCGCGGTCCCGACCACGTCCGCGTAGTCAGTTCCTGCCCGCTGCTACAAGTCCTCGCAGTTGCCAGTTTTACACTGGCGTATCACGTGTGGAATGGTGGTCCCCGTCGCTCATCCGGAGTGACGGGAACGGGGGAACACCATGAAGAAGCGCACGACCATCGTGATGGCAGCCGCAGCAGCAGCCGCGCTCATCGCCGGGACTGCCACGGCAGCTTCGGCATCGCCCACCGAGGTGCTCGGATCAGGGGCCGCAGCCGGAGGCGTCGTCATCGACGGATCGGCATCCCACCATACCACGGGATCGTCGACGCGCGCGGGCAGCGGCGACGGGTCGTTCTGGCAGTGGGGCGTCGGTCGCACTGACGTCTACTCCAACTCCTTCCGCGAGAAGAGCTGCCACGGCGCCACCGCTGTCGGCAAAGTCTCGAAGAAGGTCACGAACGTCCCGGGCGGCCGGTACGCCAAGGCGCTGACGCCGAAGAAGGCCAGCGGGAACCAGGCGTTCTACCACAACTGCTGACCGCGGTCCGCGGAGACCAGCGTGGTTGCACGTCCCGTGCGGTGGGCCTACCTGTTCGTCGCACCGCTCGCGCTGCTGATCGCCTTCCTGGGGCTCGGTGAGATCGACCAGTCTGGTGTCGCCCAGGCCCGCGCCGTGGTCCGAGCCGACGGCGGCGCCGGCAACGCGCCGAACGCCGAGGTCGCTCGGATGCTCGAGCGTGCCGCCACCACGACGTCGAGCACCGTGCTGCGGATCGTCGCTGACCGCAGCGAGCCGTCATCGAGACGGACGATGCTCACGACGGCGGTGCCGGGGTCCGTCGGCGAACGGTGGCTCGCCGACGGCTACCCGGACTTCACCCGGGCCATGACGACGACCGTCCGGCCGATGACGGACCTCGACCGGTTCGATGCGTCCGGCGAGTACCTCGTCGTCGGGACGGACGCCGACGCGCAGGCCATCGCAGCCACGCTCACGCATGCCCGGTTCGACGCCTCGACGACTCGGCTCCCGAACGCGACCGCGGCCGTGGTCCGCGCCGGGACGGACGACACCTCCGGACTCGTGCTCCTCGCCCTGGTGGCCAGTGCCACCCTCTGTGTGATCGGCACCGTCGGGAGTCCGCGCCGGGCCGTCGTCCGGCGCGTGTCCGGACAGCGTCTCGCCGGTCACCTCCGCGCCGAACTCTCCGGAGCAGCAGGTGCGTCGGCGTCCGCTGTCGGGATGCTGGTCGTCGTCCTGATCGCGCTCGCGGTGTACGACGGTCTGGCGCAGATCCTGCAGTTCCTGGCCGCTGCCGCATCGGTCTGGGCGGCGATGTCGGTCGTGGTCCTCGCCGTGCACCTGATGGCAGCCACCGCTGCGTTCCGGACGCCGCCGGCGCGCGCGATCCGCGGACACCGTCCCGGGCGTGCGGCGGTGGTGGTCGCTCTGGGCGCTCGACTCCCGGCTGCGGTGCTCCTGATGGTCGCCACGTTCGACCTCGTGGGGAGCGTCGCGATCCTCCGCGACGGCGCACCGGACCGTGACCTCCGGGCTGCTGGCGACACGGTGCAGCTGTGGGTGACCGGCGACCCGCGGGGTGACGTGTCGAGTGCGGGGTACTGGGATGCGATCGGGTCGTTCGCGGCGCGGGTGCTGACGTCCGGCAATGCGTTCATCTCCGCGCCGGTCGAGGTCCCGGACGGCCCCCGCGCGTCCGCGGTGGCCGTGTTCGTGAGTGATGGCTACCTGCGGGACCACCCGGTCGAGACGGAGGACGGAACGGCGATGGAGCCCGGGCACGGTGTGCAGATCGCCGTCCCGCACCACTTGGAACGCCACCGGGATCGGCTCGTCCGACAGATCGTCGACTGGAACCTGAAGGACGCTCCCGCGTCGATGCGGTCCGGCGTGCACACCGCTCTGCTCGAACCGGGGCAGCGTCTCTACACGTACCCGGGCGATGCGTCCACCGCAGCGTGGACGGACGAGCCGATCGTCGTGACCGTCGGCTCGCCCGCCACGGCGTTCTCCCGCGATCAACTCGGTGCGTGGCTGTCGACCGGGGACGTCGTCTTCACGTCCGAAGCAGCCGCGCGACGAGCGCTCCACGGCTCGCCGGTCCGGTCGGAGATCAGCGCGGTCGTCGCGGTGGGACAGGCCGCCGCTGAGCGCGCCCGTCGAGCGGCCGTCGAGGCGCAGGTCCACCTCGCCACGTGGGTCGGTTCGTTCGCCGTCTCCGTCCTCGTCCTGGTCCAGGGGGCGTTGGCTCATCGCCGACGGTGCGCCCAGAGCCTGTTCGGCCGGTTCGCGGCGGGGTGGTCGCCGATCGCCACCGATCGGGGACTCCTCGTGTTCGAGGCAACAGTCCTCGTGCTGACGCTCGGCACGGCGGTCCAGCTCTGGTGGGAACACCGGCCGGATCCGAGCGACTTCGGGGCGTCACTCGATCCAGCCGCCGCGGCCTCGGCAACCGCCCTGGCCTCGGCGATCGGGGTGGCGCTCGTCGTCTCCTGCCTGGGGATCGCGGTGATGGGCCGGACACGTGGCGCCGTCATCGCAGCACAGGGAGGGGACCGCTGATGATCACTGTCGAGCACGCGACGAAACGGAAGGGCACCCGCGCGCTCTGGGACGCGCTGTCCTTCGCCGTCGGACCGGGGGAGATGGTGGCGGTCACCGGACCGAGCGGCTCCGGGAAGTCCACGCTCCTGGACTGCATCGGGCGGCTGGACGACGTCGACTCCGGCACCATCACGGTCGGAGGTGTCGTCGCCGGCACCAGTCGACGCACGGACCGGCTGCTCCGGCGTGACGTGATCGGGTACCTGTTCCAGAACTACGGACTCGTCGAGGACGCGTCGGTCGGTGCCAACCTGGACATCGTCCGCACCCGGCGGTCCACCCGGTCGGAGCGGCGGCCGACCAACGAGGCTGCGCTCGAGACGGTCGGTCTGGGGCGTCGTGGGTCTCGACCCGTCGCCGAGCTGAGCGGTGGCGAGCAGCAGCGGGTGGCGCTCGCGCGGCTCATCGTGAAGCAGCCGACGGTGATCCTGGCCGACGAGCCCACGGCGGCCCTCGACGACGACAACGGTCGCATGGTCATGGACGTGCTCGCGCAGTTCGCGGGGCGTGGGGCCGCAGTGCTGATCGCGACGCACGTCGCTGCTGTCCGGGACGCCTGCATGCGGACCGTCGACCTCCCTGGGCCGACCGACTGACCCTGACGCGGCCACGGCATGGCGAACCGGCGACGAGAACGGCCCCGGGGACCGAGGTCGCCGGGGCCGTTCAGCGTGCGGAGATCAACCGAAGCGACCCGAGACGTAGTCCTCGGTCGACTTGACGGACGGGTTCGAGAAGATCGTCGCGGTGTCGTCGTACTCGATGAGGTGACCGGGCTTGCCGGTACCCGCGATGTTGAAGAACGCGGTCTTGTCGCTGACGCGCGAGGCCTGCTGCATGTTGTGGGTCACGATCACGATCGTGAACTCCTTCTTGAGCTCGCCGATCAGGTCCTCGATGGCGAGGGTCGAGATCGGGTCGAGCGCGGAGCACGGCTCGTCCATCAGCAGGACGTCGGGCTGCACGGCGATGGCACGTGCGATGCAGAGACGCTGCTGCTGGCCACCGGACAGGCCCATGCCGGGCTTGTCGAGGCGGTCCTTGACCTCGTTCCACAGGTTCGCGCCCTGCAGGGACCGCTCGACGACGTCCTCTGCCTCGGAACGGCTGATGCGCTTGTTGTTGAGCTTCACGCCGGCCAGCACGTTGTCCTTGATGGACATCGTCGGGAACGGGTTCGGCCGCTGGAAGACCATGCCGACCTGGCGGCGGACGATGACCGGGTCGACGCCGGGGGCGTACAGGTCGTCGCCGTCCACCTTGACCGAGCCTTCGACGTAGGCGCCGGGGATGACCTCGTGCATGCGGTTGAGCGTGCGGAGGAACGTGGACTTGCCACAGCCGGACGGGCCGATGAAGGCAGTGACGGTACGGGGCTCGATCGTCATGTCGACGCCCTCGACCGCCTTGAACTTCGAGTAGAAGACGTTGAGGCCGTCGACCTCGATGCGCTTGGACACGGTGTGACCTTCCGGGTGGGTCTAGCGGGAGAGCTTGGGGGCGAAGAGACGCGTGATGAACCGGGCGAGCAGGTTCAGCACCATCACGATGAGGATCAGGACCAGTGCTGCGGTCCAGGCCCGGTCGACGAACGGCACCGGGTTGGCGCCCTGCTGCGAGTACTGCGTGTACGCGAACACCGGCAGGGTCATCATCGGGTTGCCGAACAGGTCGTAGTTCATGCTCGTGGTGAAGCCGGCCGTGACGAGCAGCGGAGCGGTCTCACCGATGACGCGGGCGATGGCGAGCATGACGCCCGTCGTGATGCCGGCGAGCGAGGTGGGGAGCACGATCTTGAGGATGGTCAGCCACTTCGGGACACCGAGGGCGTACGAGGCCTCGCGGAGTTCCATCGGGACGATCTTCAGGACCTCTTCGGTGGAGCGCACGATGATCGGGATCATCAGCACGGCCAGGGCGACGGAGCCGACCAGGCCGAAGCGGGCACCCGGGCCGAGGATCAGCGCGAAGAGCGAGTAGGCGAAGAGCCCGGCGACGATCGAGGGGATGCCCGTCATGACGTCGACGAAGAACGTGATGCCACGGGCCAGGGTCCCACGGCCGTACTCGACGAGGTAGATCGAGGTGAGCAGGCCGATCGGGACGCTGATCACCGCGGCGAACAGCGTGATCTCGATCGTGCCGATCAGCGCGTGCAGGGCGCCACCGCCGACCGAGATGACGCCGCGCATCGAGTACGAGAAGAACGCGGCGTCGAAGCGGGCCAGGCCGTCGGCGAGCACCGTGTAGAGCAGCGACACGAGCGGCAGGACCGCGATCACGAACGCGGTGACGACCAGCGAGGTGATGAGCCGGTCGATCGCCTTGCGGCCACCCTCGACGATCCGGGAGACGACCACGATGAGGACGTCGAACAGGACCGTGCCGAGGAACAGCGCCGCGACGACGTTGAAGTCCTTGACGGCCCCACCGGCGTTGAGGAGCGCGAAGACCAGGCCGAGTGCGACCCAGCTGGCGATGAGGAGCAGCCACGGCACGGACTTGTGCAGCTTGCCGTTGGCGAAGACGTTGCCGTTGGTTTGACGGAGCGCGAGGGACATCGGGGGTGACCTCTCAGCTGGCGCGACCGCGCACGACGGCGCGGGCGAGCATGTTGATGACCAGGGTGATGACGAAGAGGATCAGGCCGGTCGCGATCAGGGCGTTCAGCGCGGTGCCGGACGCCTCCGCGAACTGCAGGGCGATGTTCGCGGCGATCGTCGAGGGGTTCAGCGACGTCAGCAGCTGGAAGGTGACGTTGGTCGACACCGACAGCACGAGGGCGATCGCCATCGTCTCGCCGAGTGCACGGCCCAGGCCGAGCATGATCGCGGACACGATGCCGGACTTGGCGAAGGGCAGGACCGACAGGCGGATCATCTCCCAGCGCGTGGCGCCGAGGGCGAGTGCGGCCTCTTCGTTGAGGGTCGGGGCCTGCAGGAAGATCTCGCGCATGACCGCGGTCATGATCGGGATGGCCATGACGGCGAGGACGATCGACGCGGTCAGGATCGTGCGACCGGTGCCGGAGAGCTGGCCGGAGAACAGCGGGATCCAGCCGAAGTACTCGTTGAGGAAGGCGTAGAACGGCTGCACGAACCGGGCCAGCACCACGATGCCCCAGAGGCCGTAGACGACCGACGGGACCGCGGCGAGCAGGTCGATGACGTAGCCGAGCACCGGCGCGATGCGGCGCGGTGCGAAGTGCGAGATGAAGAGGGCGATCCCGAGGGCGAGCGGGACGGCCATGACGAGCGCGAGCAGCGCGGACCACACGGTGCCGAACACCAGGGGCCCGACGAACTCCCAGAAGTTCCCGGCGCCGCTGGGCAGCTCGCCGGCCTTCGCGGTGAACGCGGGGATGCTCTGCCAGACGAGGAACGCCGCGACGAGCGCGAGCACGAGCAGGATCAGGCTGCCGGAGATGACCGAAGCGGCGGAGAAGACTCGGTCGCCGACGCGGACGACGGCTTTGGGCTTCGGCGGGTTGAGCGATGACCCTTGCTGGGCCGGGGCGGTCGTCATGGGGAGTGGGACTCCTGTCGGGAGACGGGGAAGTGCCCGGACGCCGGTCGGTGTGGCCGGCGTCCGGGCTCTCGGTGAGGAGTTGTTACTTGATCGAGGCGACCGCGTCAGCGGCCTTCTTCGCGAGGTCCGTCGAGAGGGCGGCCGACTTGGCCTCCGACGCGGCGGCCTTCTGGGCGTCGTCCGACACGACGTAGGTCAGGTACGACTTGACCAGTTCGGCCTTGTCGGCGTCCTTGTACTCCTGGCACGCGATGGCGTAGGAGACGAGGACGAGCGGCCAGGCGCCGTCGGCGGTGTCCTTGCGGTTGATGTCGATCGCGAGGTCGTTGGTCTCGCGGCCGGAGACCGTCTCGGAGTCCGCGACGACCTTGGCAGCGCCCTCGGCCGAGATCTCGGTGGCCTTGTCGCCGACCATGAGCTTGGCCTTGTCGAGGTCGCCCGCACCGGAGTCGTCGATGTAGGTGATCGCGTTGGTCGCACCCTGCATGGCCGAGGCCACACCGGGGCCGCCCTTGGCGCTGTCGCCGACCTGGTAGGGGTAGGTCTGGCTGGGCGCTTCGGTCCAGACGTCGCCGGCGTTGGCCGACATGTACTCGGAGAAGTTCTGGGTGGTGCCCGAGTCGTCCGAACGGTGCACGACGGTGATGTTGGCGCTCGGCAGCTTCGCGTCCTTGTTCAGGGCGGCGATCTGGGAGTCGTCCCACTTCGTGATCTTGCCGGAGAAGATGCCCGCGATGGTCTTGGCGTCGAGCGTCAGGTCCTTGACGCCGTCGACCTTGAAGGCGATGGCGATCGGGGAGATGTAGACCGGGATGTCGATGGCCTTGGTGTCCGCCTTGCACAGGCCGAAGGAGCCCGCGAGCTCCTCGTCCTTGAGCGCGGCGTCGGAGCCGGCGAAGTCCGCGGCGCCGGAGATGAAGTTCTTGCGACCAGCGCCGGAGCCGTCGGGCGAGTAGTTCACCGTGACGCCGGAGGCCTGGTCCTGGAAGCCGGAGGCCCAGACGGCCTCGGCGGTCTGCTGGGCGGACGAGCCCGATCCGGTGAGGGTGCCGGAGAGCTTCGAGTAGTCGACACCCGAGGCGGAAGGCGCCGTGGTGCTGCCCGCGCCGCCTTCGTTCGCCGCGCACGAGGAGAGCACGACTGCGCCGGCGATCGCGATTGCTGCGATCGAACCGATTCGCTTGATGTTCACAGGGGTCCCTTCGGGGAATGTGGAGTGCAGGTGGGACCGCTGTTCAGTCCCGTGGGCCGGTGCCGACCCGCGAGCGACTGTAGGGACGCGAAGTGACCGGGATGACGCCCGCCGGTGAACGGGAGGTGAACGAGGGGGTGTCACGGCGCGGAACGCGAGCAAGCAGGCGGTTCCGGGGGCAGGCTCGGGACCAGCGTGCCCGGCGGCGGACGGGAGGCTCGGCCCGGCTCGGGCGCGCAGCACCACCCCCGCCACGTGGCCGGTACACGGGCCGTGGCGCGGGGAGCGCGCGAGGCGCTGCGCTACGCGGGGACGGTGTTGCGGTGCGTCTCGACGGCGACGAGCGTGTCGTCGGCGATGTGCAGCACGGTGAAGTCGCCGACCGACAGCATCGCGGCGCGGCGCAGGTCGAAGCGGTCGGTGTCGGCGGTGGTGTCGGTGGCGATGCGCGCGATGATGTCGGGCAGCACCGGGCCGTGCGAGCAGAACACGGCGGACTTGCGCTTCGCGAGGCGTTTGCGGACGGCGCCCCTGACGTCAGCCGAGCCCTGTTCGTGGGCGTCCTGGCTGATGTCAGGCGTGCTCGAGACCCCGAGCCGGACCCGGTCGGACAGGGGTTCGACGGTCGCCAGGCACCGCGCGGCCGTGCTGCTGACGATCTTCTTCGGGCCGAACGCGGCGATCGGGGCGGCGGCGGCCTTCGCCTGCGCGCGACCGACGGCCAGCAGCGGACGGGTGGCGTCGGGGCCGTGCCATTCGGACCCGGGTGTGGTCTTCGCGTGCCGCAGGGCGATGAGCGCGAACGTGCGGTGCTGGCCCGCGGCGACTCGCTCGGCGAAGCGCTCGAGGATCTCGACGTCGCGGGCGTAGGTGAGCCGGGCGCGGGCGTCGTCGATGGTCACCCACTCGATCGCGGCGACCTCGTGGTTCGGGTGGAACACGCCGGCGCGCTCGAGCTCCTTCGAGGACACCCGGGCCGCCCAGTAGTGCACGACCTTGTCGCGGCGGTTCGGCAGGACGTACTCGGCAGTGCCGAGCGGGGCGCCGAGGTGGACGCGGTGGCCGGTCTCCTCGAGGACCTCGCGGACGGCGGCGGTGGGGACGGCCTCGCCCGGGTCGACCTTGCCCTTGGGGAAGGAGACGTCCTTGTGGTGCTCGCGGTGGACCAGGAGCACGAGCGGCTCCCCGTCCTGTTCGCGCCACACCACTGCCCCCGCCGCGAGGACGGGGCCCGTGGAGGCGCCGCTCACCGCGTGGAGCGCTTCCGCGCCGAGATCTTCCGCATGATCACATTCTGCACGTCGTCGAACGGGCGGCCGTCGTCGTCCGTCGAGTGGCGCGTCCACTCACCGTCCGACTCGAGGTGCCACGAGCTCGTGGTCTCGGCCATAGCCATGTCGAACACTTCGGTGACCTCGTTCACGTGGGCGGGGTCGGACAGGCGCACCAGGGCCTCGACGCGACGGTCGAGGTTGCGGTGCATCATGTCCGCGCTGCCGATGAACACGAACGGGTCGCCGTCGTTGTGGAAGGCGAACGCGCGGGAGTGCTCGAGGTACCGCCCGACGACGCTGCGCACGCGGATGGTCTCGCTGACGCCTTCGAGCCCGGGCTTGAGCGAGCAGATGCCGCGTACCAGGACGTCGATCGGCACCCCGGCCTGGCTGGCCAGGTAGAGCGCGTCGATGATCTGTTCGTCGACCATCGAGTTGACCTTGATCCGGATGCCGGAGGGCAGCCCGGCGCGGGCGTTGTCGGCCTCGACCTGGATGCGCTTGAGCAGGCCCTTCCGCAGGTGCAGCGGGGCGACCAGCAGGCGCTTGAACTTCTTCTCGATGGCGTACCCGGAGAGCTCGTTGAACAGGCGGGTGAGGTCCTTGCCCACGACGTCGTCCGCGGTGAACAGCCCCATGTCCTCGTAGATGCGCGAGGTCTTCGGGTTGTAGTTGCCGGTGCCGATGTGGCTGTAGTGCTTGAGCGTGCCGCCTTCCTGCCGGATGACGAGCACGAGCTTGGAGTGCGTCTTCAGCCCGACCAGGCCGTAGACCACGTGCACGCCAGCCTTCTCGAGCTTGCGTGCCCAGGTGATGTTGTTCTGCTCGTCGAAGCGCGCCTTGATCTCCACCAGCGCCAGCACCTGCTTGCCCGCGGCGGCGGCGTCGATGAGGGCCTCCACGATGGGGGAGTCGCCCGAGGTGCGGTACAGCGTCTGCTTGATCGCGAGCACGTTCGGGTCGGCGGCGGCCTGCTCGAGGAAGGCCTGCACGCTCGTCGCGAAGGACTCGTACGGGTGGTGCACCAGGACGTCCCTGGCCGCGATCGCGCGGAACAGGTCGGGCTTGGTGTTCGGCTCACCCGGCTGGAACTGCACGGGGGTGGTCGGCACGTGCTTCGGGTAGTGCAGGTCGGGCCGGTTGATCTTCGAGATCTCGAACAGGCAGCCGAGGTCGAGTGGCGACGGCAGCCGGTAGACCTCCTGTTCCGTGATGTCGAGTTCGCGGACGAGCAGGTCGAGCGTCACCGGGTCCATGTCCTCGGTGATCTCGAGGCGGATGGGCGGACCGAAGCGGCGACGCAGCAGCTCGCGCTCGAGGGCCTGGATGAGGTTCTCGGCCTCGTCCTCCTCGATCTCGACGTCCTCGTTCCGGGTGACACGGAACACGTGGTGCTCGAGGACCTCCATCCCCGGGAACAGGTCGCCGAGGTGGTTCGCGATGAGGTCCTCGAGCGGGATGAAGCGCATGCGCCCGGAGTTGTCGTCCGGCAGCTTGATCAGCCGCGAGAAGTTCTGCGGCACCTTGAGGCGCGCGAACTCCTGCCGCTGCGACTTCGGGTTGCGCACCCGCACCGCGAGGTTGAGCGACAGGCCGGAGATGTACGGGAACGGGTGTGCCGGGTCCACCGCGAGGGGCATCAGGACCGGGAAGATCTGCTCGGCGAAGTACTCGCGCATCCGGGCGCGGTCGTCCTCGCCCAGGTCGGACCAGTGCTCGATGTGCAGCCCGGCGGCGTCGAGGTCGGGCTTCAGCGAGCCGATGAAGGCCTGCGCGTGACGGTCCTGCAGCTCGTGTGCCTTCTTCGCGATGTCGCGGAGGACGTCACTCGGTGCGCGGCCGACGTTCGTCGGGACGGCGATGCCGGTGTCGATGCGGCGCTTCAGCCCGGCGACGCGGACCATGAAGAACTCGTCGAGGTTCGACGCGAAGATCGCCAGGAAGTTGGCGCGCTCGAGCAGCGGGACCGTGCGGTCCTCTCCCAGTTCGAGCACCCGCTGGTTGAACCGCAGCCAGCTGATCTCACGGTCGAAGTAGCGGTCCGACGGCAGGGACTCGTGCTCGACCTCCACGACCTCGTCGAAGTCGTCGAGGTCGTTCGAGACGGAGTCGCCGTCGAGCTGCGGTTCGGTGTCCATGCCCACATCCTGCCACCCGCGTGCTGCGGTCGGAGGGCCGATGGCCGCCCCTGTGGGAACCCGCGGTGAACAGGGCGGCTGTGGAGGAGATCAGACCGGCGCGGCGTACTGCACGTCGATCGCGTGCTGCGTGAACCCGGACCGCCGGTACAGCGCCAGCGCCGGCTCGTTGTCACCCTCGACGTAGAGCGCCTGGGCGTCGAGGCCCCGTCCGACCAACCGGGCTGACCCCGCGCGCATGAGCACGCCCCCGAGGCCCTGCCCCTGCAGGTCCGGCCGCACGGCGACGGCGTAGAACTCGCCGATTCCGTCCTCGACCTTGAGCCAGCACGACCCCGCGAGCACCCCGGAGGCGTCCCGCAGCAGCAGCAGGTCGGCGGGGGCGAACCACGGCTCGGCCTGCCGCGCGAGCAGGTCGTCCATGGTCATCGACCCCTGCTCCGGGTGCGACGCGAACGCCGCCGCGTTCAGCGCGAGCCAGTCCGCCTCGTCGGTGCCGGGCCGGAAGGCAGCGAGGGAGTACCCGGTCGGGAGGCTCGGGTCGGCTCCGACGGTCGGCACCGGCGCGCGGAGCTGCAGCAGCGTCCTCGTGGGTGCCCAGCCGTACCGGGTGGCGATGGCGCGTGCCGCCGGGCTGTCACCGTGCGCCCAGGCCAGACGCGGTGCGGCCCCGCCGCCCAGCGCGAGCGCCCGCTCGACGAGCCGAGTCCCGGTGCCGTGGCCACGGGCCTCCCGGCGGACCACGAGTTCCAGCTCGCCCTCGCGCACGACCGCGGCCCCGTCGGGTCCGGCTGCGACCCCGTCGGGTTCCTCGAGCACGACGGCCCGGCCGGCGCGCACGTCGACCAGGGTCTGGTCGGAGAAGGGCGGCGGTTCGCCGGGGACGACGAAGGCCGCGAGGTCGGCCACGACTACTGGCCCATCAGGCGGTCGGCTTCGTCCTCGTACACGTTGAAGCGGTACCCGACGTTGCGGACCGTGCCGATCAGCGACTCGAGGTCGCCGAGCTTGGCGCGGAGACGGCGGACGTGCACGTCGACCGTGCGGGTGCCACCGAAGTAGTCGTAGCCCCAGACCTCGCTGAGGAGCTGTTCGCGCGTGAACACCCGCGACGGGTGCGTGGCGAAGAACCGCAGGAGCTCGAACTCCTTGAAGGTGAGGTCGAGCGGCTTGCCGCGGACCTTCGCCGAGTAGCTGGCCTCGTCGATGACGACCCCGGAGGCCTGGATCTTCGAGCCCGTCTGGTTCTTGGCGGCCCGGCCGGAGCTCAGGCGGATGCGGGCGTCGACCTCGGCGGGGCCGGCGGTCTCGAGCACGACGTCGTCGACGTTCCACTCGCTCGTGACCGCGGTCAGGCCACCCTCGGTCACGACGAGCACGATGGGCGTCGTCGAGCCGGACGTGGCGAGGATCTTGCACAGGGCCTTCGCACTGACCAGGTCGGTGCGGGCGTCCACGAACATCAGGTCGCTCTGTGGGGCGTTGACCAGGTGGGAGGCGTCGGCCGGCACGTGGCGGATCCGGTGGCTCAGGAGGCCGAGGGCCGGCAGGACGTCGCCGGGCGCAGCCGAAGTGAGTACCAGGAGCTGTGCCACAGGACCTCCAGAGCGGGAAGACGTCGTGGACACATCCTAGTGATGCTCGACACGCCGCCAGGACCGCGCCTGTCATGATGGGGACGTGACCGAGCCCGTCCCGCCCGCCGACCAGCGCCGCCTGCAGCTGACGTCGGTGCTGCCCGTCTGGCTGCTGTCGATCGTCGGCGCCGTGCTCGTCCTGACGCTGAGCGACCGGGACTCCTTCGCCTGGCTGCTGCTCGTGTTCGTGGCCTCCGTGATGGTCAGCTTCGTGCTGCAGCTCATCACCGCGACGAAGGACGGCCTGGTCGAGCGGATCAGCATCGCGTCCTCGGGCTCGTTCGTCGTCGTGCTCGTGACCGCCGTGGTGCTCCTGGCACGTTGAGCCCGGACGCGTAGACTCCTGGCATGGATTCGCTGCTTGCGCTCGAGCTCTTCTACGTGGGCCTCCTCGGCCTGGCGTCGCTCGCGATCGCGTTCATCTCGGTGACCGTCGTCGTGAAGCTGTTCAAGGGTCAGCGTTGATCGAACTGCCGGAGGGCCTGACCGCCGAACTCGTCCCGCTCTCCTGGCTCGTCGGCGTCTGGGAGGGCACCGGCGTGGTCGAGTACCCGATCGGCGAGGCGTCCGCCGACGACGACCAGCCCGAGGTCCGCTCGTACGAGTTCGGCCAGCGCGTGAGCTTCAGCCACGACGGCCTGCCGTACCTCAACTACACGTCCACCACGTGGCTCCTCGACGAGCAGCACACGCCGCTCGCCGCCGAGATGGGCTACTGGCGCCTCGACCGTCCGTCCGAGCCCGGTGACCGCGGCCCGGCGATGCTCATGGGCGAGGGGAACGCGCCCTTCACGACCACGCAGAGCGTCGAGGCGCTCCGCAACGCGAACGACGGCTTCGACGTCGAGGCCATGATCATCCACCCCACCGGCGTCAACGAGCTCTACGTCGGGCAGGTCCGCAAGGGCCGCATCGACCTGGCCACCGACGCCGTGATGCGCTCCGCCAACGCCAAGGAGTACTCCGCGGCCACCCGCCTGTACGGGCTGGTCGAGGGCAAGCTCTTCTGGGCGTGGGACATCGCCGCCCTGGGTCAGGGACTCACCTCACACGCCTCGGGGCAGCTCGCGAAGGTCGACTGATGGCCGTCTTCGCCGCGCGCGACGGCTTCGTCGCGTCCGCGGAGGGTCCGGCCGCCCACTTCGGCAACCCCTTGGGGGAGCAGCGACTACTGGCCAGGGGCACCGCCGTGGTCGAGCTCGGCCTCGGCGTCGTCACCGTCACCGGCCCGGACCGCCTGTCCTGGCTCAACTCGATCACGTCGCAGCTGCTCCTCGGCCTGGCGCCGGGTGTCAGCACCGAGACGCTCGTGCTCGACGCCTCGGGCCGCGTCGAGCACGCCGCCCGCGTCGTGGACGACGGCGAGACCACCTGGCTCCTCACCGAACCCGCCGACGCCGCCCCGCTCGCCGCGTGGCTGACGTCGATGCGGTTCATGCTCCGCGTCGAGGTCGCCGACCGCAGCGCCGACTTCGTCACCGTCGGGTCCTTCGCCGACGCGGGCGTCGTCGCCGACGCGGTCGTCGAGTGGGTCGACCCGTGGAGCGTCGTCACGCCCGGCGGATGGGGCTACGCCAGCCAGGAGGCCCACCCCGGCTCCGACTGGACGCTGCGGATCGCGGTGCTCACCGCCGACGCCGCTGCCGCCCTGGCCGCGTCCGACCGGCCCGTCGCGGGGCTCCTCGCGATGGAGGCCCTGCGCATCGCCGCCTGGCGCCCCGCGCTCACCGACGTCGACGAGCGGACGATCCCGCACGAGCTCGACTGGCTCCGCTCCGCCGTGCACCTGGGCAAGGGCTGCTACCGCGGGCAGGAGACCGTCGCCAAGGTCCACAACCTCGGGCACCCGCCGCGTCGGGTCGTGATGCTGCACCTCGACGGTTCGGACGCCGTGCTGCCCGCTCCCGGCACCCCCGTCACGCTCGACGGCACCGAGGTCGGGCGGCTCACGGCGTCAGCGGTGCACCACGAGCTCGGGCCGGTCGGGCTCGCGGTCGTCAAGCGCTCGCTCGACCCGTCCGCCGTGCTCACCCTCACCGCGGACGACGTCGTGGTGACGGCGGCGCAGGAGACCATCGTCCCGCCCGGCGCGGGTGCGACGGCGAACGTGCCGCGGTTGCCTCGGCTTGGGGCGGTCAAGCGCTCCTAGCGCCGTTGCCCGGTGACCAGCGGTCGCCGCGGCGGTCGAGCACGTGCATCCAGACGGCGGACAGGGTCATCATCACGAACACCATGGCGGCACCGGGGCCGTGCGCGACCACGAACGCCAGGGCCACGGCGACGACGGCGACGAGGACCTCGCGCAGCAGCGACAGGACCGTCGTCGTGCCGCGCAGCTTCGGTGTGATCACGAAGCGTGCACAGCCACCGGCGGCGACCCGCAGCATGGACGACAGCGTGAGCCAGAGCGTCGAGGTGTAGAGCGCGCTCGCCTGCACGAAGAACACCACCGCGCGGACGAGCCCACGGCGGCGGAACGTCCGCACGGCCTCGGGCAGCAGCGGTGCCGCGCCGCAGACTCCGAGAGCGAGCCCCTCCTGCTGCGGCAGGAACCCCCAGCCGTACGGGCCCGTCGGCAGCAGGTTCACCAGGAACAGCGCGATCGCCAGGCCGCTGCTGACGGGCGTCGCCAGGCAGTCGAGCAGCAGGTCCGTCTTCTCGCGGACCCGGAGCGGACCGAGGAGCACCCGTCTGAGGTACCGCCGCAGGAACTCGGCGCTGCCCTGCGCGAACTTGCTCTGCTGCTTCCGGAAGGCCGCGTAGTCGATCGGGTAGTCCTCGCTGCTGAGCGCCTCGGGGGCCCAGACGATGCGCTGGCCAGCGCGGCGGGCCTCGACGCTGAAGGCCAGGTCCTCCATGACCACCTCCGGGAAGCGGCCGACGGCGGTGACGCACGCGGCGGTGATGAGAGCCCCGCGGCCCATGAACATCGAGAAGCCGAACCGCGACCGGGACGCCTGCGTGACCGCGATGTGCGTGCGCAGCAGCCCGCCGAAGCGTCGGGCGAAGGCGCTCGTGTCGTCGTGGATCAGCTGCCGGCCCTGCACGATGCCCACCGACGGTGACGTCAGCCGCGCGAGGGCCCGCTCGACGAAGTCCGGTCGGAGCACCTGGTCGGCGTCGACGACGACGTAGGCGTCGTGGTGGATGCCGAGGGAGAAGAAGTGGTTGAGGTTCCCGGCCTTGAAGCCGGTCCGATCCGTGCGACGGACGACGGTGGCACCGGACTCCACTGCGAAGCGGTCGACCCGGGCCCGGACCTCGGGGTCGGACGAGTCGTCGAGGACGAACGTCTCCACGTGGGGGTGCGTCTGCTGCATGGTCCGTGCGAGGCGGTCGGGGGCGAAGTCGTTCGCCGTGCAGAGCAGGATCGCGACGCGGGCCGGGACAGCGACGGTGTCGTTCGCAGCTGCCCTGCGCGCCGCCTGTCGCTGCTCCACGCGCCGGAGCAGAGGGTAGGCGACCGCCATCGAGAGCGCCCGGACGCCACCGAGCACGACGAAGCCGATGACCGCGGCGAGCACGACACCGACGACGATCTCGACCGGGGTCTCCGGGTCCCGCACGACCCAGATGTCGCGTGCGGCGACGAGCGCGATGGCCGTCCACGCAGCGACCACCACGAGCATGGCGACCACGCCGGACACCACCGCGCCGGCGTCCGGCCGGCGGTGGTCACCCTGCCCGGTGCCGGTCATCGGCGCTGCTCGGCGCGGTTCATCGAGTCGGACTGGATCCGTCCGTCGTCGATGTGGACCGTGCGGTCGCACCCGGCAGCGACCACGGGGTCGTGCGTGACGACGACCAGGCTGCCGCCGTTCCCGACGACCGAGCTGCGCAGCGCGTGCATGACCTCGAGCGACGTCGTCGGGTCGAGTGCGCCGGTCGGTTCGTCCGCGAACACGACGTCGGGTGCCGTGACCTGGGCTCTCGCGATCGCGACACGCTGCGCCTGGCCACCGGAGAGCTGGCCGAGCCGGCGGTCCTCCAACCCGGCGAGTCCGAGCGCCCTGAGCCACCCGGCGGCGGTGCGCGCGGCGTCGCGGCGAGACCGCCCGGTGAGGAGCAGCGGCAGCGCGGCGTTCTCGACGGCGGTGAGCTCCGGGATGAGCAGCCCCTGCTGGAAGACGAACCCGAAGCGCGTCCGGCGGAGCTCCGCCCGCCGCTCACCGCGCATCGTGGCGACGTCCCGCGGACCGCGACGCGTCGCGAGCAGCACCTGACCGGCGTCCGGGGTGTCGATCCCCGCCAGGCACTGCAGCAGCGTGCTCTTCCCCGAGCCGGACGTCCCGGTGATCGCGAGCGACTCACCCGGACGGATCGCGATGCTGACGCCTTCGAGCGCTGCGGTGTCGCCGTAGCGCTTGGTGAGCCCCGTGGCCTGGATGGTCGGTGCGGTGGTGGTCACGAGGTGGCTCCGTTCGGTTCGGTCGTGAGGTGTGGACGGTCCGCGGGGTCACCCGGCAGCAGCCGGCCGGTGGCGACGACCCCGACGAGCGCGATGCCGATGCCGACGGCGATCGCGGTGCCGAGCGTGACCACCGAGGACAGGGAGATCGCTCCGGCGCCGAGCACGAGCGGACCGACGAGCAGCGCGGCCGAGAGCAGGGCGAGTACGGACATCGTCACGAGCGGGAGCCCGACGCCGCGCAGCCGTGCCCCGTCGAGCACGGCGCGCGGTGTGCCGGCGCGCTGCAGGCCGACGTGGAGAGCCTGGCGGTCGAGCACCGCGCTCACCTCGTCGAGCGTGACGGTGGCGGCGGTGAGCAGTGCGGAGCACGCCAGCGTGATGACGGTCGTGACGGTGACGTCGTGCACGATCGTCGGCTCGGAGACGGGAGCGAGCAGCGCCATGCCACCCGCAGCGACCACGGCGACGAACGTCGTCATCGTCACGCCGCTGACACGACGCCACGCGGCGAACGGGGCCTCCATCGCGGTCCGGGCAGCGATGAGCGCTGCGGCACTGCCGGCCCGACGATGTGCACGCGTCGCCAGTCCGCTGATGACGACCGGGCCGATCAGGCGGAGCGTCGTCATGGCGGTGACGATCCCGACGAGGACCAGGAAGACCCCGATCATCGAGATCTGGACGCCGAACACGATCCCACCGGCCGTGGTCAGCCCGAGGACGACGAGACCGCGTCGGAGAGCACGAGGATCGACCCGCTCCGGTCGCTCCCGACGACGGACCCCCAGCGGCCCGATCAGCACCTGACGGAGCCCGAGCGACCCGCGCCACATCGCGAGCACGGTGACCAGGACGACGGTTCCCCCGATGCCGAGCAGGCCGAGGGGCGCTCCGGACGCGGTGTTCGCAGCGCCGGTGAGCCCCGGTTGTCCCACGAGGAGGGCGACCGCCGTCCCGACCACGGCCCCGATGGTGCTGCCGATCGCGGCGAGCAGCGCGGACTCGATGACCGGGAGGCGCCGGATCAGTCGCGACGATGCGCCGAGCAGCCGGAGCGTCGCGAGGCGGTCGTTGCGTTCGGAGGCGGTCGCCGTCACCGCCGACTCGACGAGCATCAGGACGGGTGCGGCGAGCATCGCGGTGGCGGTCCAGGACATCAGGCCGTAGAGCGTCGAGACCGGACCGGCGGCGGACGCGTAGGCGACGAAGGCGTTGCCGAGGGCGGAGAGCACCGCGCCCACGACGGCGTACGCCATCAGTGCCGCGATCCGGGTCGCCGGTCGGACGGCCTGCGGACCGAAGAGCAGGCGGAGGACCCGGAGTGACGTCATGTCCACAGTATGTCGTATATCAACCGCTATGACAACGGAACCGCCTCACCGGGCGCGACCGCCGACCACGGCACGCTGAGCTCCCCGAGCCGCCACCGGGTCGTGCCGTGCAGCACCGGCCACCCGCGGTCCCGCATCCCGGCGACCGCGGCGAGCCAGCGCTGCCGCGGTCCGTACGTGCCGAGCGGTGCGGCGACCGCCCACGCCAGGTCCAGGTCGCGCAGGAACGCGTGCACCCGCTCGCCGGGGACGTTGCGGTGGATCAGGGCCTTCGGCAGGCGTTCGGCGACGACGCTCGGCACGTCCAGGTCGGCCAGGCGCAGGGACACCGTGAAGGTCCGCGGCTCGAGCTCGTCGAGCGTCACCCAGGACGCCACCCGACCGACCTCGTTGCAGGTGCCCTCGACGAGCGCCCCGCCCGGCTGCAGGCGGTCCTGCATGACCCGCCACGAGGCCACGACCTGGGACTCGTCGTACTGCCGCAGGACGTTGAACGCCCGGATCACCGCTGGTCGCCGCCCGCCGGGGGTCGGGGTCTCGAAGCCACCGAGTCGGAACGTCACGCCGTCGCGCGTGCCGGCGTTCGCCAGGGCCACGCGGGACGGCTCGATCTCGATGCCCGTGACCTCGACGTCCGGTCGGACCGCCACCAGACGGTCGCGCAGCTCCAGGGTGGTCGTCGGGCTCGCGCCGTAGCCGACGTCCGCGACCAGGGGGTCGGTGCTCCGTCGGAGCGCCGGGAGCGTCGCGATCCACCGGTCGACACGTCGGAGCCGGTTGTACCCGGTCGTGCCGCGCGTGACGTTCCCGATGGGCATGCGACCAGGGTACGGGGACCGCCACGCTCGGTAGGATCGGAGCATGACCTCCACGCTCGTCCTGCTCCGTCACGGCAACAGTGACTGGAACCAGAAGAACCTGTTCACCGGTTGGGTCGACGTCCGGCTCTCCGAGCTGGGCGAGAAGGAGGCGAAGCGCGCCGGCGAGCTCATCGCCGAGTCCGGCATCGTCCCCGACGTCCTGTACACCTCGCTCCTGACGCGGGCGATCCAGACCGCCGACATCGCCCTGCTCGAGGCCGACCTCGCCTGGCTGCCGGTGAAGCGCGACTGGCGCCTCAACGAGCGGCACTACGGCGACCTGCAGGGCAAGGACAAGGCCCAGACCCTCGAGCAGTACGGCGAGGTGAAGTTCATGGAGTGGCGCCGGTCGTTCGACGTCCCGCCGCCCCCCATCGCCGACGACGCCGAGTGGTCCCAGCACGGTGACCGCCGCTACGCCGACCTCGGGGACGCCCTGCCGCGCACCGAGTCGCTCAAGCTCGTGATCGACCGCCTGCTGCCGTACTGGGAGTCGGACATCACGAAGGACCTCGCCGCGGGCAAGACCGTCCTGGTGACCGCACACGGCAACTCGCTCCGGGCGCTCGTGAAGCACCTCGACGGCATCTCCGACGACGACATCGCCGGGCTGAACATCCCGACGGGCATCCCGCTCGTGTACGAGCTCGACGACGAGCACCGTCCGACCGGGCCCTCGCGCTACCTCGACCCCGAGGCCGCCGCGGCCGGTGCCGCCGCGGTCGCCGCCCAGGGCGCGAAGAAGTAGTCCCACCCCGACACGACGACGAACGCCCCGCCTGGGTCAGGCGGGGCGTTCGCCGTCCGGAGTCCAGCGGGGACCTGCCCGGCGCTCAGGCGAAGTGGTCGGCGATCTCCTGCACGAGCACGCCGACGTCGTAGGGCTTCGTGGTGTCGACCGTGACGACGGGCAGCAGTCCGGTCGGACCGGCCTCGGCGCCGTGCTCGTCCCAGAACGCGAGGACGTCCGCCAGGTCGCCGTGGACCTCGTGGCGCACGGGCGAGCCGGGGTCGTACCGGTCAGCCAGCCGCTCCCGGGCGGTCTCCACGTCGACGTGGCACCACACCTCGACCGCGCGCGGTGACCCGGCGGAGGCGAGCCCGGCCTCCAGGAAGGCGCGGTCACGCGACTGCAGCCAGACGGCGTCGACGACGACCCCGTTCTCGACCGCCCCGGCCATCGCCCAGACGGTGTCCATCGCGATGCCGCCGAGCGGGCGCGAGTCGATCATCGGCCCGACGATGTCCGCGAGCGGTTCCTTGACCCGGTCCTTCGACAGGAACGGACAGCCGAGCACCTCGGCGAGTGCCGTCCCGATGGTGGTCTTGCCCGACGCGGGCATGCCGTTGACGATGATCGCGACCTGGGCCATGCCGTCGATCCTCCCAGACCCGGGGCGACCCGCGGACGCAGGAACGGCCGACCCCCGTGGGGGCCGGCCGTTCCTGGTGGCTCAGACCGTGGTGTTGGAGCTCGCGCCGACCCAGTCGCCCGTCGCCAGGTACTGCACCTTCTTCGCGATCGACACGGCGTGGTCGGCGAAGCGCTCGTGGTAGCGGGACGCGAGGGTGGCGTCGACGGTGTCGACCGGACCGCCCTTCCAAGCCTCGCCGAGCACGAAGTCGAAGACGCTGGCGTGCAGCTCGTCGACGGCGTCGTCCTCGTCGCGGATCTCCTCGGCGAGCTGGATGTCCTCGGTGGCGAGCAGCCGCGTGAGCTTCTGCGCCATCGCGACGTCGTGCTGGCCCATCTTCTTGAAGGTGCCGCGCAGGCCCTTCGGCACGACCTTCTCGGGGAACCGCTGACGTGCGAGCTGGGCGATGTGCTCGGCCATGTCGCCCATGCGCTCGAGCGACGAGCTGACCCGGAGGGCCGTGACCACGACGCGGAGGTCGCGGGCGACGGGGGCCTGGCGCGCCAGGATGTCGATGGCGACCTCGTCGAGGTTCTGTGCTGCCTCGTCGATCTTCGCGTCGTCGGCGATCACCTCTTCGGCGAGTGCGACGTCCGACTCGGTGAACGCCTCCGTGGCTCGGGTGATG
The DNA here is from genome assembly GCF_015350905.1 of Curtobacterium sp. VKM Ac-2865. GTDB lineage: Bacteria > Actinomycetota > Actinomycetes > Actinomycetales > Microbacteriaceae > Curtobacterium. The sequence goes on from NZ_JADKRZ010000008.1 coordinate 76,261, forward strand.
GCGGACTCGACGAGCCCGGCGATCTCGGTCAGACGCTCTTGGACGTCCTGGAGCTCCTGCTGGAACACTTCGCGCATGGGGGAAGACCTCTCTGATGCGTACCGGTGGAGTGTCGTCAGCGCAGGTGAACGAACGGTGACGTGGGCCTGAACGCTTCGCGATCCTGCGCGAGAAGGCCAGCGAACGGCGGTGAACGGTGTCGGAACCGCGCATGACCACTCCTACACTGACGGCATGGACAACGCGTGGCTCGTGCCACTGTCGATGCTCCTCGGCGGGGTGTTCGGCGCGGGAGTCGTCGGACTGATCATCACCGCCGAGCGCACGGCACGGGCAGCCGACGTCGCCGAGCGCACCCTGCCGGACGGCGTCGCAGCGGTCATCGCCACCATGCACAACCCGGCCGTGGTGGTCGACCCGTCGAACACGGTCGTCGCTGCCTCGCCGCAGGCACTGACCGTGGGCCTGGTCGTCCGCCGCCGACTCGTGCACCGGGAACTCCTCGACCTGGTCGACCGCGTGCGCGCCAGTGGCGAGATGGGGGCCGAGGACATGGAGCTCCCGCGCGGCCGTCGTGGCGAGCTCGTCGGGTACCTCAGCTTCCGGGCCGCCCAGCTCGGGAACCGCTACGTGCTCGTGACCGCGGACGACCTCACCGAGTCCCGGCGCATCGACGAGGTCCGACGGGACTTCGTCGCCAACATCTCGCACGAGCTGAAGACCCCGATCGGCGCCATCGGTCTGCTGTCGGAGACGCTCATCGCTGCCTCGGACGACCCGGTGCACGTGCGGAAGTTCGCCGGACAGCTCCTCACCGAGGCCGAGCGGCTCGGGGCCCTGACGAAGGACATCATCGAGCTGTCCCGGCTGCAGTCCGTCGACACGCTCGAGGCCAGCGAGGAGACCTCGATCGACAAGGTCGTGCAGGCGGCGATCGACGGCAACGAGGTCGTCGCACGGGCCAGGGGCATCGAGCTGGTCCGCGCGAAGAAGTCGAAGCTCCGGGTGATGGGCAGCCCGGCGCTCCTGCAGGTCGCGGTGTCCAACCTCATCGCCAACGCCGTCAAGTACTCCCCGGACCACACCCGCGTGGGTGTCGGTGTCCGGAGCAGCAAGGGGTTCGTCGAGATCGCGGTGACCGACCAGGGCGTCGGGATCCCCGAGGCGGACCTCGACCGGGTGTTCGAACGCTTCTACCGCGTCGACCCCGCACGATCGCGCGCCACCGGAGGCACCGGCCTCGGGCTCGCGATCGTGAAGCACGTCATCGGCAACCACGGTGGTGACGTGCGCGTGTGGTCGCAGCCCGGCAAGGGCTCGACCTTCACGATCCGCCTGCCCGAGGCGGACTCCGAACTGACCTCAGCACTCGAAGAGCAACTGGAAGAGCAGCCATCGTGACCAAGATCCTCATCGTCGACGACGAGCCGGCCCTGAGCGAACCCCTGGAGTTCCTGCTCCAGCGCGAAGGGTACGAGACCGCCGTCGCCGCGGACGGCGTGACCGCGCTGTCGAAGTTCGACGCGGAGAACCCCGACCTCGTGCTCCTGGACCTCATGCTGCCGGGCCTGTCCGGCACCGAGGTCTGCCGACAGATCCGCACCAGGTCGAACGCGCCCATCATCATGCTGACCGCCAAGGACTCGGAGGTGGACATCGTCGTCGGGCTGGAGCTCGGCGCAGACGACTACGTGACGAAGCCGTACTCAACGCGGGAGCTCCTCGCGCGGATGCGGGCGGTCCTCCGCCGTCGCACCGAGGACGACCCCGCCGAGAGCGGCATCCTGCAGGTCGGCGGCATCCGGATGGACGTCGAACGACACACGGTGTCGGTCGACGGCTCCGAGACCCCGATGCCGCTCAAGGAGTTCGAGCTCCTCGAGCTGCTGCTCCGCAACGCCGGCCGGGTGCTGACCCGCGGACAGCTCATCGACCGCGTGTGGGGCTCCGACTACTTCGGCGACACGAAGACCCTCGACGTGCACATCAAGCGCATCCGCTCGAAGATCGAGCGGGTGCCGTCGGCCCCCGAGGTCCTGGTCACCGTCCGCGGTCTCGGGTACCGGATCGAGGCCTGAGCCGTCACGCACTGGAGGCCCGGTGCCGGTCCCATGGACCGGCACAGGGCCTCCAGTGCGTTGCGTCTGTGTCAGCCGGCCGCTGTGTCAGCCGGCGTCTGTGTCAGCCGGCGGCTGTGTCAGTTGGCGTTCGGGGTCGCGCTGTCCGACGGGGTGGCCGACGGTGACTCGGCGGGGAAGGTGAACTCCGACGTCGGACTCGGGCTCGGCGCGAGGGTCTGGTACTCCTCCTGCGCGCTGGTGAGCACGGGGACGCTCGCCGAGACGCCCTCGGTGCCGGGGGAGGAGAAGTAGACCTTCACGAGCGAGCCGGGCGTCGCCTTGGCGTCGGAGAAGACGACCTCCCGGGCGTCGACGACCTGCGTGCCCTGGGTGTCCTCGCCGGTCTGGACGCTCGACTCGGCCTCGTCGGTGCCGGTGGACGACTGGGCGAGGTCGACGCGGCTGTTCGCCGGGACCTCGACGGTCTGGGTGTCACCGCCGAGCTCCATCGACACGGTGATGTCGTCGGAGTCGCTGTTGTTGACGAGCGTGCCGACGAAGCGGGCGTCGTCACCGCTGTCCGAGATGAGCAGCGCGTTGCGGACATCGATCTTGCCGGCGGTGACGTTCACCCCGTCGGTGATCTGCTTGATCGTCTTGGTGTCCTGCGGCGTGAAGAACGCGCAGCCGGTGGCCCCGATCGCGATGGTTGCCGCAACGGCGACGGACACGAGTACCCGAGCTCGCAAGAGATTCCTCCGAAGATCACGATGCGTCGGCCGATCGGCCCGACGCCGGTCCATCCTACCGGGGACCCGCAGTGCTCGCCGTCCGGTGCCCCATTACCCGAGACCCCCTTGTGGTAAACTGTGCGTTGCGGAACGGAGCTTGATACATGCAATTCGAGGTCGGCGAGACCGTCGTCTACCCCCATCACGGGGCGGCAACCATCTCTGAAGTCAAGACGCGAGTCATCAAGGGCGAGGAAAAGGTCTACCTGAAACTGCGTGTCACGCAGGGTGACCTGACGATCGAGGTGCCGGCAGACAATGTCGACCTGGTCGGCGTCCGCGATGTGATCGGCAAGGAAGGCCTCGACAAGGTCTTCGAAGTGCTACGTGCACCGTTCACGGAAGAGCCCACCAACTGGTCTCGCCGCTACAAGGCGAACCTCGAGAAGCTCGCTTCCGGTGACGTCATCAAGGTGTCAGAGGTCGTTCGCGACCTGTGGCGCCGCGACCAGGACCGCGGTCTCTCGGCGGGTGAGAAGCGGATGCTCGCCAAGGCTCGTCAGATCCTGATCTCCGAGCTCGCGCTCGCAGAGAAGACGGACGAGGACAAGGCATCGACCGTCCTCGACGAGGTCCTCGCGTCCTGACGACGCGGTGACCTGACGTCGCAGTGACACAGCACTCCACGACGACCGCCCGGACTGATGCAGTCCGGGCGGTCGTCGTCGTTGCGGCGGGCTCCGGCACCCGGCTCGGCATCGGCACGGCGAAGGCGTTCGTGCCCGTCGCCGGGCGGGTGATGCTGGCGCGGGCGCTCGAGCCGCTCTTCACGCTCGCCGAGCCGGTGTTCGTGGTCGTCGTCGCGCCCGACGCCCTGCTGGGGCAGTGCCGCGAGATCGTCGACGACGTCGCCGGAGTGGCCTCCGCGTACACCGCGGTCGTCGCGGGCGGGGTCGACCGGCACGCGTCCGTGCAGGCCGGGCTCGCCGCGCTGCCACCGTCGGTCGAGTCGGTGCTCGTGCACGACGCCGCCCGCTGCCTGACGCCCGCGTCGCAGTTCCAGGCCGTGTTCGACGCGGTGGCGCAGCACGGGTGCGGGATCGTCCCGGCGCTGCCGGTCACGGACACCGTCAAGCGGGTGTCGGACGACGTGGTGCTCGAGACCGTCGACCGCTCGTCGTTGGTCGGGGTGCAGACCCCGCAGGGCTTCCCGCTGTCCGAGCTGCGGGCCGCCTACGCGACGTCGACGCAGTCCGAGACCGACGACGCCGGGGTGTTCCAGGCTGCTGGCGGCACGGTGCGGTTCGTGCCCGGGGATGCGGACGCCTTCAAGATCACCACGGCGTGGGACCTGCGCCGGGCGGAGGCGGTCGTCGCGGGTGGGGCTGGTCTCTCGGTCCGTGTCGGGCTTGGCATGGACGTGCACGCGTTCGACGCCACTGCGCCGTGCCGTGTCGGCCTGCTCGACTTCCCCGGGGAGCCCGGTCTCGCCGGACACAGCGACGGCGACGCGGTCGCGCACGCGGTGTGCGACGCGCTGCTCTCCGCCGGCGGGCTCGGTGACATCGGCAGCCGGTTCGGCACGTCCGACCCCGCCTACGCCGGCGCCACCGGGGACGTCTTCGTCCGCGGCGCGGTGCAGGCCCTGGCGTCCATGGGTCTCCGCCCCGAGCGCGTCACCGTGCAGGTCATCGGGAACCACCCGCGCATCGGTGCCCGGCGCGAGGAGATGCAGGATGCGCTCGCAGCGGTCGTCGGCGCCCCCGTCGCGGTCTCCGGCACGACGACGGACGGCCTCGGGTTCACGGGTCGCGGCGAGGGACTGGCCGCGATCGCGACGGCAGTCGTCCACAGGGCCTGAAACGCCAGCGCCCTGCCGATTAGGGTTGTGCCGTGACCGTTCGCCTCTTCGACTCCCGTGCCGCAGACGTCGTCGACCTCGTCCCCCTGGTCGACGGACAGGTCAGCATGTACGTCTGCGGTCCGACGGTGCAGTCGTCGCCGCACGTCGGGCACCTGCGTTCCGCCCTGGTGTACGACATCTGGCGCCGCTGGCTGACGCACCGCGGTTACCGCGTGACGCTCGTCCGCAACGTCACGGACATCGACGACAAGGTGCTCGACCTGGCCGCCGGAACGGACGAGCCCTGGTGGGCACGGGCGTACCGCGTCGAGCTCGAGTTCAGCGCCGGGTACGCCGCGCTCGGCATCCTCCCGCCGACCTACGAACCCCGTGCCACCGCCAGCATCCCGGAGATGCAGGACATCATCGCGCGGCTCATCGAGCGCGGCCACGCCTACCCCGCCGCCGACGACTCCGGCGACGTCTACTTCGACACCGGCAGTTGGGCGTCGTACGGCGACCTGACCCGCCAGCGCCGCGAGGACATGGTCGACGCCACCGACGCCGACCCCCGCGGCAAGCGGGACGCCCGCGACTTCGCCCTCTGGAAGGGCGCCAAGCCCGGGGAACCTGCCACCGCGTCGTGGGACTCCCCGTGGGGTGCCGGGCGGCCCGGGTGGCACATCGAGTGCTCCGCGATGTCGCGGCGCTACCTCGGGCCGGCGTTCGACATCCACGGCGGCGGCCTTGACCTGCGCTTCCCGCACCACGAGAACGAGCTCGCGCAGTCGACGGCCGCCGGTGACCCGTTCGCGTCGTACTGGCTGCACAACGGCCTGGTGTCGGTCGGTGGGCAGAAGATGTCGAAGTCGCTCGGCAACTCGGTCTTCGCCGCCGACCTGCTCGGCTCCGCGCCCGCCGTCGTCGTGCGGTACGCCCTCGGTGCCGCGCACTACCGCTCCACGATCGACCACAGCGACGGCTCCCTGGCCGAGGCCGAGGCCGCGCTCGACCGCATCGCCGGGTTCCTCGACCGGGCCGCCACGCGCCTCGAAGGCGTCGCGCTCCGGGACGCCCCCGGGGTGCCCGACGCCTTCGCGGACGCGATGGACGACGACCTCGCGGTGCCGCAGGCCCTGGCGGTCCTGCACGAGACCGTCCGCGCCGGCAACGCCGCGCTCGACTCCGACGATGCAGATGCGCTCGGGACCGCGTACCATCAGGTGGCTGCGATGGTGGAGGTGCTCGGCATCGACCCGCGAGCGTCTCACTGGTCCGGCGCCGGTCAGGACACCTCTGCCGCACCGCTCGCCGCCCTCGTCGAACGCCTCGTGCAGGAGCGTTCGGACGCCAGGGCCGCGCGGGACTTCGCGACAGCCGACCGCGTGCGCGACGACCTCGCCGCTGCGGGCATCACGATCGAGGACACCTCGTCCGGAACACGTTGGAGCATCGCCTAGCGGCGACGCACCGCCGCCCAGCGCGGCACCGAAGTCGCCCAGCGCGGCACCGAAGTCGCTAGCGCGGCACCGAAGTCGCTCAGGCGGCGCTGAAGGAGCAGACCATGAAGAACGTCTCGGGGAACAAGAAGGGCCGACCCGGTGCCGTGCGCTCCGGGCGCAAGGGCAACAAGCAGGTCGGTTCCGGCGGCCAGGGCGCCCAGGCGCTCGAGGGCCGCAAGCCGACGCCGAAGGCCGAGGACCGCCCGTACCACCCCGCCGGCAAGCGGAAGGCCGCGAAGGACCGCTTCGAGGCCGCCCGTGGCCGTCACGGCGCGTCCAGCACGCCCCAGGGCCGCAGCGGCCGCCCGCCGCAGCGCAAGACCGACGACTCCGAGCTGGTCACCGGCCGCAACTCGGTGCTCGAGGCCCTGCGCACCAAGACCCCGTCGACGACGCTCTACGTCGCCGCCCGCATCGAGGTCGACGACCGCGTCAAGGAGATCCTGACGCTCGCCAACCACCGCGGCGTGCCGATCATGGAGATCATGCGCCCGGAGCTCGACCGCATCACCGGGCACGACAGCGTGCACCAGGGCGTCGCGCTCAAGGTCCCCGCGTACGAGTACTCCGTCGCCGAGGACATCGTCGAGCGTGCGTTCTCGCGCGACCAGGTCCCGCTGCTCGTCGCCCTCGACGGCATCACCGACCCGCGCAACCTCGGCGCGATCATCCGCTCCACCGCGGCGTTCGGCGGCCACGGTGTCGTCGTGCCGCAGCGTCGGTCCGTCGGTGTGACCGCGTCGGCGTGGAAGACCTCCGCCGGCGCCGCTGCCCGCACCCCGGTCGCGATGGCACCGAACCTGACGCAGACCCTGAAGTCGCTGAAGTCGATGGGGCTGTTCGTGCTCGGGCTCGACGGCGACGGGGACGTGGAGCTCGACGCCCTGCAGCTCGCCGACCGCCCGATCGTGATCGTGGTCGGGTCCGAGGGCAAGGGCCTGTCGCGCCTGGTCACCGAGACCTGCGACGCGATCGTCTCCATCCCGATCTCGTCCGCCACGGAGTCGCTCAACGCCGGCATCGCCGCGAGCGTCACCCTGTGGGAGGTCGCCCGCCGCCGTCGCCACGGCTAGGCCGCGCACACCGACGCCCTGAGATCGCACTCCGTGTCGCCACCCCATTCGGGTACGCGACACGGAGTGCGATCTCACGTTATGGAGAGAGCGCCGTCGAGTGGTCGCGACTCCCCGTCGGCGTTCCGCCGGGTGGTCACGGACCGTCGCTGCGCGACGCTCCGGACGACGACCCGTGGCCGGTCGACGGACCTGAGCGGGGTGTCGTGACCGGTCGCATCCGGCGCTCGGGTGACGCGACCGACGGGAGGCCCGGTGCCAGTCCCTGGGACCGGCACCGGGCCTCCCGACGGTAGCGGCCAGTCGCTGCGCGACGCTCCGCTCCGGGAGTCGCGACCGTCGAGCCGTGAGATCGCACTTGGTGTCGCCACCGGGTCCGGGGAGGCGACACGAAGTGCGATCTCACCAGCCGAGCGGTGGCGAGCGGGGTGTCGTGACCGGTCAGACGGTGGCGCGCCAGTCCTCGGCTTCCTCGTCACCGTCGACGTCACCGTCGGCGTCGACGAGCGGGATCGGTACGGTGATGGACGACGTCGGCGGGTTGATCAGCAGGCGCTCGTCGCGGCGGTGGCGGAGCACGTCGTTGATGTAGGCGGTCGTGGCCTCGGGCAGGGAGACGGAGCGCTCCTCTTGCTGGGACATGAACCAGCGGTGCTCGAGCAGCTCGTGGAAGACCTCGGCGGGTTCGAGTCGCCCACGGAGATCGCGCGGGATCGCGCGGACGACGGGCTCGAACACGCGGGAGACCCACTCGTGCGCGACCATCTCCTCGTCGAGCTCCCCGCGGCCGTTGCGCGCCCGGTACGAGTCGAGGTCGTTGAGCAGCCGTCGGGCCTGGTTCTCGCCGGCGTCGAGCCCGGTGAGGCGGAGCAGGCGCCGCTGGTGGTGCCCCGCGTCGACGACCTTCGGCTGGATGCGCACCTGGTCGCCGCCAGCGGCCGTGTTGATCGAGAGCTCCTCGATGTCGAACCCGAGGGCGTTGAGGCGTTCGACGCGGTCGTTGATGCGCCACCGCTCCTTGGCGTCGAACTGCTCGGTGCCGGTGAGCTCCTTCCAGAGCGTCCGGTACTGCGCGACGATGCGGTTCGAGACGTCGACCGCGTCGGCGTTCTCGTCGAGCCGGCCGCCGGCCTCGAGGTCGAGGAGCTCGCCGGCGATGTTGACACGGGCGACCTCGAGGTCGTTCTCGCGCTGCCCGTTCGACAGCCCGCCCGGGTAGAGCTTGCCGGTCTCGGCGTCGACGAGGTAGGCGGCGAACGAGCCGGCGTCGCGGCGGAACAGGGTGTTCGACAGCGAGACGTCGCCCCAGTAGAAGCCGATGATGTGCAGGCGGACGAGCAGCAGCGCGAGGGCGTCGACGAGTCGGGTCGCGGTCTCCGGCCGGAGCGTCTGCGAGTACAGCGCCCGGTAGGGGAGCGAGAACCGCAGGTGCCGGGTCACGAGCGCGGGGTGCAGGGGCTCGCCGTCGGCGCTGACGCGGTTGGTGATGACGGCCACCGGGTCCACGCAGGGCACGTCCATGCGCTGCAAGGTGCGGAGCATCTCGTACTCGGAGCGGGCGATCTCCTCGCCGGTCTCCTTCACCGCGACGACGTACCCGCTGAGGTGCACGAAACGGACCAGGTGCCGCGAGATGCCCTTGGGCAGCGCGACGATCGTGTCGTCTGGCCAGGTGTCGAGCGGCAGGTCCCACGGCAGGTCGAGGAGCCCTGGGTCGACGGTGGCTGCGGTGATGGACAACGAGTCGGGCACGGTGGTTCCTTCGGGTGCTCGGAGGGGAGGCACGGTGCGCGTCATCGGATCTGCGTGCGTCCCGGGGACGGAACGACGGGAGCCCGCCACCCGCCCTTGTGAGGCGGGCGCGGGCTCCCGGGTGGTGCTGTGGATCAGGCGCTGATGACGGCCTTGTCGTCGAGGCGTTCGCCCGACTCCGAGTCGAACATGTGCACGTGGCCCTGCTTCGGGCTGATGACGATCGTGTCGCCGATCGACGGGTGGTTGCGGCCGTCGACGCGGGTGACGATGTCGGTGCGCGTGCCGTTGACGTCGGCGTGACCGTAGAGGTAGCCGTCGGCGCCGAGCTCTTCGATGACGTCGACCGTGACCGGGAGGCCTTCGCCAGTGTGCGAGACGATGACGTCTTCGGGACGGACACCCACGGTGATCTGCTTCGAGCGCGCGTTGCTGAGCGTGTCGCGGTCGACCGGGTGGTTGAGCGAACCGAAGCTGATGCCGCCTTCGAGCACGCTGGCGGGCAGCAGGTTCATCGCGGGCGAGCCGATGAAGCCGGCGACGAACACGTTGTTCGGCTTCTCGTAGAGGTCACGCGGCGTGCCGACCTGCTGCAGGATGCCGTCCTTGAGCACCGCGATGCGGTCGCCCATGGTCAGTGCCTCGGTCTGGTCGTGCGTGACGTAGACGGTCGTGACGCCGAGACGACGCTGCAGCGACGCGATCTGGGTGCGCGTCTGGACGCGGAGCTTGGCGTCGAGGTTCGACAGCGGCTCGTCCATGAGGAACACCTGCGGCTGACGGACGATCGCACGGCCCATCGCGACGCGCTGTCGCTGACCACCGGAGAGGGCCTTCGGCTTGCGGCCGAGGTACTGCTCGAGGTCGAGGAGCTTGGCGGCTTCCTGCACGCGGGTGGCGCGCTCTTCCTTGCCGATGCCGGCGATCTTGAGCGCGAAGCCCATGTTCTCCGCGACGGTCATGTGCGGGTACAGCGCGTAGTTCTGGAAGACCATCGCGATGTCGCGGTCCTTCGGCGGGACGTCGGTGACGTCGCGGTCGCCGATGCGGATCGCGCCGGAGTTCACTTCCTCGAGCCCCGCGAGCATGCGGAGCGAGGTGGACTTGCCACAGCCCGACGGGCCGACGAGGACGAGGAACTCGCCGTCAGCGACGTCCAGGTCGAGGGAGTCGACCGCGGGGCGGTTGCCTCCGGGGTACAGACGGGTTGCCTTGTCATAGGTGACGGACGCCATGAGCGTTCGGTCCTTTCTCCACCGGCAGGTACGTGCCGGACGATCCGAGTGAAGCGGTACGCCCGTGAGGGCCCCGGATGGTCGTCGTCGACCATCAGGCTCATACAAGCACGACTCCAGACCCCCGCGCCACCCTTTCGGGGCGCACCGGCACACTCCCAGGGCTGATTGGGTGGTTCCCAGAGCGCGCCACTACGATCGATGGGTCTGTCCGGCCTGCGGGGGTGTGCGCGTGCGGACCCCGATCAGGAGGAACCTCTCGTCATGACGAACCGCCCCGAGGGTGATGCCCGCGCCGAGCGGAACCAGCGCCGAGCAGCCGCCCGGGAACGAGCCGCGAAGGCCCGTCTCCAGCACAAGCGACGCCAGCGCGGACTCCGCCTCGGGCTGCAGGTCGGCCTCGGCGTCGTCCTGCTCGCCGCAGCGACGGTCGTGACGCTCGTGCTCGTCGACTCCACCAAGCCGGCGGGTCCTGGCCCGTCGTCGATGCCCCAGGGCGGGATCACCATCGGCCAGGGCATGACGCCCGGGGACGGTGCTGCCGGCTCCTCGGCGTCCTCGTCGCCCAGCGGGTCAGCCACCGCCGGGACGGAACCCGTCCGCATCACCATGTACGTCGACTACCTCTGCCCGTTCTGCGGCCAGTTCGAGAAGACGAACAGCGACTACATCGAGGGCCTGGTCGAGTCCGGCGTGGCGACGGTCGACATCCACCCGATCGCGATCCTGGCCAACCGGTCGCAGGGCACGAAGTACTCGCTCCGCGCCGCGAACGCCGCCGCGTGCGTCGCGCAGTCGTCGCCGGACCAGTTCTTCGCCGTCAACCGTGCGCTCTTCGCCGCCCAGCCGGAGGAGAACACCCCCGGGCTCACCGACGCGCAGCTCAAGAAGATCGTCGGCGGTGTCCGTGGCATCTCGGCGAAGTCCACGATCGCGACCTGCATCGACGACCAGCGCTACGGCAAGTGGGTCGACGAGCGCACCACCGCCGTGTCGGGTGGCGACATCCCCGGGTCCTCGTTGAAGACGTTCCCGGGCACGCCGCTCGTGCTCGTGAACGGGCAGCAGTACGAGTACTCGCAGCCGTTCACGAACGAGGAGTTCCGCACCTTCGTCATCACGGTCGCCGGGTCCGGCGAGCAGACGCCGACGCCGACCCCCACGTCGACGCCGTCGGCGTCCGCTTCGGCTTCCTGACCGCTCGGCACACCGCGTGGGGCGGTGGACGGAACCGCCTGGAGGCCCGGCGCGGGTCCGGCGGGCTGGTGGCGGGCCTCCAGGCGGTTCCGCCCGGCGCGGGCCGCGCTAGAGGGACGAGCCGGGGATGCTCAGGGTGTCGCAGGTCACCGCGCCCTGCTCGTAGCCACGGACGAACCAGCGCTGCCGCTGCTCGCTCGACCCGTGGGTGAAGGAGTCCGGGTCGACGTGCCCGCTCGAGCGCTCCTGGATGCTGTCGTCGCCCACGGCGCTGGCGGCTGAGAGTGCGTCCGCGATCTGCGTGCGGGTGAACGGTTCGAAGAAGGTCTCCCCGTTCGCGGACTGCGTCGTGGCGGCGTCGCCCACCCAGGCGCCGGCGTAGCAGTCGGCCTGCAGCTCGACGCGGACGCTGCCCGAGGACGCCCCGGTGCCGCTGCGGTCGGTGTCGGCGAAGGTGCCCTGGAGCTGCTGCACGTGGTGGCCCCACTCGTGCGCGACGACGTACATCTGCGCGAGCGGGCCGCCGGACGAGCCGTACTTCGACTGCAGGTCGTCGTAGAACGCGGTGTCGAGGTAGAGCGCGCGGTCCGGCGGGCAGTAGAACGGGCCGGTCGACGCCGAGGCCGTGCCGCACGCGGTGTCCGTCGAGCCGTCGAACAGGGAGAACTCCGGGCTCGTGTACGCGATGCCGAGCTGCCGGCTCTCGGTCGTCCAGTAGGCGTCGAGGGACTCGGCGGCGCCCTCCATGCGGCAGTCGACGCTGGCGTTGGCGTCGCGCCCGGTCCGGCACTCGGTGACGGGTTCCGCGGTCGTGCCGCCGCCCTGGATCTGCGTCAGGCCGCCGTCGCCACCGACGACCCCGCTGAGGTCGAAGCCGGTGAACTGCGCGATGAGGAACACGACGATCGCGGCCACGCCGACACCGCCACCGGCGACCGCGGTCGTCCGTCCGCGGCGCTTGACCTTGCCGCCCTGCAGTCGGGAGTCGTCGTTGAACGTCATGCTGACGAATGTACGGATCACCGGGCGTTGTGGTGCGCCGCGTACCGTCGGACGTGTCGGGAGCAGCCGACACCTGTCGCACAACGACAGGACCTGCGACGGAAGGAACAGCCATGGCCACCCCCATCACCACCGTGATGAGCCCCGCCCGCTACGTGCAGGGACGCAGCGCGATCACCCGCGTCGGCGAGTTCGTCGCCCCGATCGGCTCCAGTCCGCTCATCGTCGCCGACGACGTCGTGTGGGGCATCGTCGAGTCCGCCGTCACCGAGAGCTTCCAGGCCGCCGGGCTCCCCGTCGAGCGAGTCGGCTTCGGCCGGTTCGCGACCCCCGCGGCCGTGGACGAGCTGGTCGAGCGCATCCGGGCCACCGACTCGGACGTCATCGTCGGCCTCGGCGGTGGATCGGCGATCGACGCCGCCAAGGCCTCCGGGCACCTCGCGGGCATCCGCTGGGCGAGCGTCCCGACCGCGGCCTCGACCGACGCACCGACCTCGGCGCTCGCGGTGATCTACTCCGAGGAGGGCGAGTTCATCGAGTACCGCTTCTTCCCGCACAACCCGGACCTCGTGCTCATCGACACGCAGCTCGTCGCGAACGCCCCCGTCCAGTTCCTGGTCGCCGGCATCGGTGACGCCCTGGCCACCTGGGTCGAGGCCCGGGCCGCCAAGCGCGCGAACGCCGACACGATGGCGGGTGGACGCCAGACCGAGACCGGCGTCGCCCTCGCGCAGCTGTCCTGGGACCTGCTGCATGACAACGCCCTGCAGGCGATCGAGGCCGTGAAGGCGAAGGTCGTCACGCCCGCGCTGGAGAAGGTCGTCGAGGCGAACACCCTGCTGTCCGGCCTGGGGTTCGAGTCCGGCGGGCTGGCTGCCGCCCACGCGATCCACAACGGCCTGACGGCCGCACCGCAGGCGCACGGCCTGGCCCACGGGCAGAAGGTCAACATCGGCACCCTCGCCCAGCTCGTGATGGAGGGTGCCCCCGCCGCGGAGATCGCGGACTTCGTCGTCTTCACCACCCGCGTCGGCCTGCCGAACACGCTCACCGAGATCGGGCTGACGGTCGAGGACACCGACGTGCTCCGCGCGGTCGCCGACGCCGCCACGGTGGAGAGCGAGACCATCCACAACATGCCGTTCCCGGTCACCCCGGAGCTCGTCGTCGACGCGCTGATCGCGATCGAGGGGCTCAGCCGGAGCATCCGCGCCGCACACGGGCTGCCCGAGCCCGAGCGGTACGTCGCGAAGCACTGACCGAACGGGGAGTAGGACGGGAGCATGCCGAAGCTCGATGAACGTCACCCCCTCTTCCTGTTCGCGATGGACCAGCGCTCGTCGCTGCTGGAGCACACCTACGACGAGTCCGGCGGCGAACCGGCCGACGAGGCCGAGGCCCAGCGGGTGCGCGCGGGCAAGCAGCTCGTCTACCGCGGGGTCCTGACGGCGCTCGCCGCCGGGGCCTCCCGCGAACGGACGGGCGTCCTCGTCGACGAGCTCTACGGGGCCGACGTCGCCCGTCTGGTGAAGGAGGCCGGCCTGCAGCTCGCGATGCCGATCGAGCGGTCGGGGCGCGAGTGGTTCGAACTGGAGTACGGCGACGACTGGATGGCGCACGTCGACTCCTTCGACCCGGACTGGGTGAAGGTGCTCGTCCGCGACAACCCCGCGTACGACGCCGACCGCCGTGCACAGCAGGCGTCGGACCTCGCCGAGGTCGCCACGGCCCTGCGTGACGCGGGCCGCCCGTTCCTCGTCGAACTGCTCGTCCCGGGCACCGACGAGCAGAAGGCATCGGTCGAGGACTACGACCGCGACCTCCGCCCGGACCTCGTCGTGCAGGTGCTCGAGTACCTGCAGGACCACGGGGTCGAGGCCGACGTGTGGAAGCTCGAGGGGCTCGACCGCTCCGAGGACGCCGAGCGCGTCGTCGCCACCGCCCGCCGCGACGGCCGTGACGCGGTGCAGTGCATCGTCCTCGGCCGGGACGCCCCCGAGGAGCAGCTCGACCACTGGCTGCGCACCGCGGCACCCGTTGACGGCTTCGTCGGGTTCGCGATCGGCCGGAGCAACTGGGAGGAGCCGCTCGAGGACGTCGTCCGCGAGCACCTCGACACCGAGGCGGCGGAGGGCCTGATCGCGGCCAACTACCGTCACTTCGTCGACACCTGGCTCGAGGCCCGTGGGGACGTCGAGGACGGGGTGGACGCCGGAGGCATCTGACCGGTCGGCGGACCCGCCGCCCGTCGGTCAGGTCTGGATGAGCGGCTCCATCGCAGCGAGGTCGGCCGCGATCCCCACGTCGACGAGCTCGATCCGTCCGGCGAGGGTGGCGGCCGGCCCGCGCAGCAGCCCGGCCTTCACGCCGCCGAACGTCACCGTGACGTCGGCGTGCAGGACGTGGTCGTCCGCGATCCCGCCGGTGTCGACGTCGATGCCGCTCGGCACGTCCACCGCGACGACGAACGGCGCCCGCTGGTCGCGCGCGAGTTCCCGGATGGTGTGCACGCACTCCCGCGCGGGGGAGCGGAGCGCGGACGGTCCGGACACCCCGATCCCGAGGATCCCGTCGAGGACCAGGTCGGCGCGGAGCGCCGCCTCGGTCGTGATCGCCGCCAGGCGGTCGCCATCCGACGTCACCGCAGCCCGCAGGACGTCCGAGGCACCGGCACCGGACGCGCCCGTCTCGGGTCCGGACGGCTCGCCCAGGAGGCTGCACCCGGCCTCCAGGGCGGCAGCCAGCCCCGCCTCGTGGACCCGACTGCCGACCCGGACCACCTCGACGATCCGGCCGGCGGCCGCGAGACGCGCACCGGCGAAGAGGGCGTCGCCGCCGTTGTCGCCGCTGCCGACGAGGAGCAGGACCGTGCCGGGTCCGTCGCCCGGCCGTTCGGCCGGGTCGTCGAGCAGCGCGCCCACGACCGCGGCCAGGCCGTCGGCCGCCCGCTGCATGAGCGGTTCGCCCGCGTCGAGGTGGGGCCGTTCAGCCGCCCGGATCTGATCGCCGCCGTAGCCGTCCATGCGCTCCACAGTGCCCCGATACCCTGGGAGGCCATGTCTCTCGTGCCTGCCGCTCCCCGACCCCGCGCCGTGATGTCACCCGACGGCCGGTCGATCGCCACGTACGACTTCGGCGACCCGGACGCGCCCGTCGTCGTGGCCGTGCACGGGTTCGCCTCCGGGGCCGTGCTGAACTGGCACGCGTCCGGGTGGACCCGCGACCTGGTCCGGGCCGGGTACCGCGTCGTCGCGCTCGACCAGCGTGGGCACGGGGCCTCGTCGAAGCCGCACGAGCCGGATGCCTACTCGATGGACCTGCTCGTGGCGGACGTCATCGCGGTGATCGACACGTACCTGCTCGACGACGTCGCCTTCCTCGGGTACTCGCTCGGCGCCCGCGTCGGGTGGCACACCGCCGAACGCCTGCCCGACCGCATCAGCCGCGCCGTCTTCGGCGGCATCCCGGACGCCGACCCGATGCGGCGCGTGCGGGTCGACCAGGCGCGGGCGTTCATCACCGACGGCACCCCGGTCGAGGACCGCGTGACGAACAGGTACCTCACGATGGCGGCCGGTGTCGACGGCAACGACCTCGTGGCCCTCGTGGCGATGGTCGAGGGCATGCGGAACAGCATCGAACCGACACCGGCGAACGCTCCCGCCCAGCCGATCCTGATGGCGGCGGGCAGCGAGGACGGCATCCGGGACAGCGCCGTGCGGCTGGCCGAGGCCGCGCCGAACGCCTCGTTCTTCGAGATCCCGGGTCGCAACCACTTCAACGCGCCGACGTCCAGGCCGTTCCGACAGGCCGCGATCGCGTTCCTCGGGGCGTGAGCGTGTCCAGGGCGCGCTGACGGGTACTGCCAAGCCCTCTCGGCTGCCGGGCACCCGGGCGTAGCGTCCGCGCCATGGACTACAGAAACCTCGGGAACAGCGGGACAGCGGTGTCCACCCTGACCCTCGGCACCATGACCTTCGGCAGCGAAGCCGACGAAGCCACCTCACACGCCATCCTCGACGCGTTCGTCGCGGCCGGCGGCACCCTGGTCGACACGGCGGACGTGTACTCCGGCAACGAGTCGGAGCGCATCATCGGGCGCTGGCTGTCGTCGCACCCGACCGAGGCCGCCCAGGTGGTCCTCGCCACGAAGGGCCGCTTCCCCCAGGGCGACGGTCCGAACGACCTCGGGCTCTCGCGGCGGCACCTCCGCGTGGCGCTCGACGCCTCGCTGGACCGCCTCGGCGTCGAGCACATCGACCTCTACCAGATGCACGCGTGGGACGCCCTGACGCCGATCGAGGAGACCCTGCGCTTCCTCGACGACGCCGTCTCCGCGGGCAAGATCGGCTCCTACGGGTTCTCGAACTACCTCGGCTACCAGGTCACCAAGGCCGTGTACGAGGCGAAGGCCCACCACTTCGCGCCGCCCGTGACGCTGCAGCCGCAGTACAACCTGCTCGTCCGCGACATCGAGCACGAGGTCGTGCCCGCCTGCCTCGACGCCGGGATCGGCCTGCTGCCGTGGTCCCCGCTCGCCGGCGGCTGGCTGTCTGGCAAGTACCAGCGCGACGAGGCCCCCACCGGTGCCACCCGTCTCGGTGAGAACCCGGAGCGCGGCATGGAGGCGTGGCGTGCCCGGAACGACGACGAGCGCACGTGGGAGGTGCTCGACGTCCTCTCCGGAGTGGCGGACGCGCACGACGCCTCGCGCTCGCAGGTCGCCCTCGCCTGGCTGCTCGCCCGTCCGGCCGTGACGAGCGTCATCCTCGGCGTCCGCACGCTCGACCAGCTCGCCGACAACCTCGGCGCGGCCGACCTGGTGCTCGACGACTCCGAGCTGCAGGCGCTCACGGACGCCAGCGCCCCGCGGATCGACGACTACCCGTACGGCACTGCCGGTGTCGCACAGCGCGAGCGGAAGATCACCGGCGGCCGCTGACTCGGTGCCACCGATCCCGCGGCCGTCGCTGGGCGCCAGCTGCGGGATCGGTGCGGGAAGCCGCGAGGTCGCCCCGGACGTCTTCACAAGCCCCTCGGTGAAGTGTCATCATCCTGGTACGGCCGGCTGGTTACCGCGCCGAGCGCCGGAACGCCCCCTGATCCGTGTTCCATCTGCGCCGAAGGCCCGAGCGACATCGTCGCTCGGGCCTTCGCTTCGTCTGGGGCCAGCAGCGGGACTTGAACCCGCAACCCCCGTATTACAAGTACGGTGCGCTACCAATTGCGCCATGCTGGCTGACGCCCTCATCGTACCAACGAGGGCGTCGGGGACTCACTCGCTCTTCGCGGAGAAGTTCAGCGACAGCGAGTTCATGCAGTACCGGTCGCCGGTCGGGGTGCCGAAGCCGTCCGGGAACACGTGCCCGAGGTGCGAGCCGCAGTTCGCGCAGCGGACCTCGGTGCGGGCCATGCCGAGCGAGCGGTCCTCGATGAGCGTGACCGCCTCGGGGTCCACCGACTCGTAGAACGACGGCCAGCCGCAGCCGGAGTCGAACTTCGTGCCGCTCTTGAACAGCTCCGCGTTGCACGCCGCACAGGTGTAGATGCCGGCGCGCTCCTCGTCCAGGAGCTCACCGGTCCAGGGGCGCTCCGTGCCGGCCTGCCGCAGGACGGCGTACTGCTCGGGGGAGAGCTCCGCGCGCCACTCGGCGTCAGTCTTCTCGACGTTGTGTGCCATGGGTTCCTCCTGCTTTCCAGCCGTGGATGTCGGCCTCTTCAGTAAACTCGCCGCGATGTCCAGACATTCCGTGCACCGCACCCGCTGGGACCGCCTGACGACGGACGAACTGTACGGCATCGTCCGGTTGCGGAACCGGGTCTTCGCGCTCGAACAACACGTCTCGGCCGAGGACTTCGACGGCCGTGACCGCGAGCCCGACACCGAGCACTGGTGGTTCGGAACCGAGGCCGATGCGGTCGGGTACCTCCGCCTGATCCGTCCCGCTGCGGACGAGCAGCACCCGTCGGACGCACCAGCTCCGGCGTGGGTGATCGGCCGTGTCGCCACCCACCCCGACCACCGCGGCGCCGGCATCGCGAGCGGGCTCGTCGCGGCCGTCCTGGCCGAGCACGGCCACGACCCGATCGTCCTGCACGCCCAGGAGTACGTCGCCGCGCTCTACGAACGCCACGGGTTCGTCCGCTTCGGCGCTCCCTACGCAGAGGCCGGCATCACCCACGTCGGCATGTACCGCCCCGGCGCGTGAGCCTCCCGACCCCGTCCACGCGGGAGCGCTACGCCGCCTACGCCGACCGGATCGCGGACGTCTCGCCGACCTACGCCGCCTGGGCGCGGTCGCTCGACGACGACCTGGTCGCGCTCCTCGACACGGTGCCGCCGAGCCAGCGGCAGCCCGAGCTGCTCTTCGCGGTCGCGCGCGGCCTGGGCGCGGACCCGTCGGACCCGGCCGCGCTCCGCGCACTCGGACAGGAGGCCCGCCCCGCCCTGGTCGCGGCCCTCACCACCGCCGCAGTGCAGGCCAACGACCCGCGCCGGCTCGGTCCGCTGGTGCCGGTGGTCGCGGCGCTCGCCGCTGCCGCTGCGCGGCCGCTCGGCCTGGTCGACGTCGGTGCCGCGGCGAGCCTCTGTTCGTTCCCGGACCGGGTGACGCTCGACCTCCGGGTGCACGACACCGACGGCGACGACGATCGCGCCCCCGTGCGGTCGTCGCGCCCCGACACACGGGGGCGCGACGGGCACAGCGGGGCGCGATCCGAGCTCGTGCGGATGCACACCGCGCCCGCGGAGCCGTCGCTCCGACTGACCGCGGACGCGCGGGGAACGGTGCCGTCGCCGTCGACGCCCGCCATCCGGGTCGCCGGGCGGGTGGCGCTCGACCCGCACCCCGTCGACCTGCGGGTCCCCGGGGCGTTCGACCGTCTGGTGCAGGCCGTCCCGCCCGAGGCGACGGACCGGATCGCCCTGATGCGCGAGGCGGCGCGTGTGACGGTGGCCGAGCCTCCCGTCCGGATCACCGGCCGGGTGCCGGACGACCTGGACCGCGCCCTCGACGCGCTGCCGGCGGACTGCGAGCCGGTCGTGCTGACCGCCGGCACCCTCGTCTACGTGCCGGGTGCCGACCGGCAGCGGTTCGTCGACCGCGTCGCGGAACGCGGCGTGCGCTGGGTCGCACTCGAACGCACCGGGATCCTGGCCGGGGTGGCCTCGACGCTGCCGGACGGGATCGACCCGGAGGACCCGGCGTCCTTCGCGACGGTGTCCCTCGACGGCGTGGCCCTGGCGGTCTGCGACGCGTTCGGCACCGCGACCCGGTGGTTCCGCGACCCCTCGCTGTGACGGTCCTGAGGGTGAATCCACGACAGTCCAGCGCCATGCCAGGGTGGCCATCCGCCGCACCCCTACGATGTGCGAGACCCGTTGCCCGAATGTGATCGGACCGTCGTGACCACCATCCCCGCGGACGAGCTGAGTGAGCTCGCGAAGCACGTGCTCGCCTTCGAGCACGACCGTGCGCGGCACGACCGGACGAAAGAGGCGGAGATCCGGGTCGAGTTCGACATGTCGCCGACCCGGTACTACCAGGTGCTCAACCGGGTGATCGACACACCGGCGGCGCTCGCGTACGACCCGCAGCTCGTCGGTCGACTCCAGCGTCTGCGGCGATCGCGGACGAGTGCACGCGCTGCCCGCAGCTTCGTCGCACCCGTCGACGCCCACCGAACCGAAGAGGAACGATGACGAGATTCCCCCATGACCGCTTCGACGACGTGACCGACGGGCCGCGCGTCGGTGCGCACCGTGGTGTGCACCGTCGTGGTCGCGGCTGGATCGCGTTCGCCTGGGCCGCGCTGGCGACCGGGGTGCTCGTCGGCATCGGGGTGCTCGTCCTCGCGCTGCTGAACGGCAGCTACTCGTTCACCGGCGGCGGCAGCAGCTCGTCGCCGTCGTCGTCCGCATCGTCGTCGGTGACCTCGTCCGCCTCGCCGTCCGCGGGCGGATCGGACGCCGGTGCCGGTGCCGGTGACGCCTCGTCGCCCGCGGCTGCCGCACCGGCGGACCAGGGCGCCACCACGGTGGTCGTGCTGAACGGGACGACCACGAGCGGGCTCGCCGCGAACGCGTCGACGAAGCTGACGACCGCCGGGTGGAAGGTCACGTCGACCGGGGACGCCGGCACGACGGGGTCGACCGCGACGATCGTGTACTACCAGCAGGCATCGCAGGCGGCGCTCGCGCAGGGCATCGCGAAGTCGCTCGGGGTGACGGCCGTGCAGCAGTCGGCAGCGTTCCCGAACGCCGACGTCAGCGTCGTGCTCGGGGCGGACTACGTCGGCTGACCCGATGACGGTCCCGGGTGGTCCCGGGTGGTCCCGGGTGCTCCCCGGGTGCTCCCCGGGTGCTCCCGGGGTGCTCTCCGGGTGCTCTCTCGGTGATTGATCCGCATTCCGCGTTGTCAATGTGACAGCAGTGTTTCCGGCACGTTGAGTTCATGAGGAATCAGCGTGGAATGTGCGCGACAGGCCTTGTCCGATCACCGTTCCTGATTAGAGTCACAAGTGGTCACCGGAGTGCTCGGAATGACGTCGGACCTCGGTACGGACGCCAGGACACCCGGGTGAGGCATGCACGCACTCGGACCCGCGGCATCACCCGAACGATGCCGTCGATCGCCACAGCAGTACCGCAGGGAGCAACAGATCATGGCCAACGGAACCGTCAAGTGGTTCAACGCTGAAAAGGGCTTCGGCTTCATCACCGTCGATGGAGGGGGCCAGGACGTGTTCGTCCACTACTCGGCCATCGACATGAACGGCTACAAGGTCCTCGAGGAGGGCCAGGCAGTGACGTTCGACGTCGGCACGGGGTCCAAGGGCCCGCAGGCCGAGTCGGTGCGCCCGGCCTAGTCAGCGGACCACGGCGAACGCGTCGTCCCCGTCGGGGGCGGCGCGTTCGTCGTGTGCGGCCCGGTCGTGCTCGTCGGCGCGGGGTCGGCGTGCGGTGCCGCCGTGTCGGGGTGCGGCGCGTGTTGCACTCTCAGGGGTCGAGTGCCAGAATCGGGCTTGGCACTCGGTGACGCTGAGTGCCAGAAGACCCCACGACGTCCGGGAGGGACGAGAACTCACATGGCTAAGATCATTGCTTTCGACGAGGAGGCCCGCCGTGGCCTCGAGCGCGGCCTGAACCAGCTGGCCGACGCCGTGAAGGTGACGCTCGGCCCGCGCGGCCGCAACGTCGTCCTCGAGAAGAAGTGGGGCGCCCCCACGATCACGAACGACGGTGTCTCCATCGCCAAGGAGATCGAGCTCGACGACCCGTACGAGAAGATCGGTGCCGAGCTCGTCAAGGAGGTCGCCAAGAAGACCGACGACGTCGCCGGTGACGGTACGACCACCGCGACCGTGCTCGCCCAGGCCCTCGTCCGCGAAGGCCTCCGCAACGTGGCTGCCGGCGCCGACCCCGTCTCGCTGAAGCGCGGCATCGAGAAGGCCGTCGCGGCCGTCTCGGACCAGCTGCTCGCGAACGCCAAGGAGATCGAGACCAAGGACCAGATCGCCGCCACCGCGTCGATCTCGGCCGCGGACCCGACCATCGGCGCGCTCATCGCCGAGGCCATCGACAAGGTCGGCAAGGAAGGTGTCGTCACCGTCGAGGAGTCGAACACCTTCGGCACCGAGCTCGAGCTGACCGAGGGCATGCGCTTCGACAAGGGCTACCTGTCGCAGTACTTCGTGACCGACCCCGAGCGCCAGGAAGCCGTCTTCGAGGACGCCTACATCCTGATCGTCAACTCGAAGATCTCGAACATCAAGGACCTCCTGCCGGTGGTCGACAAGGTCATCCAGGCCGGCAAGCAGCTCCTCATCATTGCCGAGGACGTCGACGGCGAGGCCCTGGCCACGCTCGTCGTGAACAAGATCCGCGGCATCTTCAAGTCCGTCGCCGTCAAGGCCCCGGGCTTCGGTGACCGTCGCAAGGCCATGCTGCAGGACATCGCGATCCTGACCGGTGGCCAGGTCATCTCCGAAGAGGTCGGCCTCAAGCTCGAGAACGCGACGCTCGACCTCCTCGGTCGTGCCCGCAAGGTCGTCATCACCAAGGACGAGACCACGATCGTCGAGGGCGCTGGCGACACCGAGCAGATCGCCGGCCGCGTGCGCCAGATCCGCTCCGAGATCGAGGCCACCGACTCCGACTACGACCGCGAGAAGCTCCAGGAGCGCCTCGCCAAGCTCGCCGGTGGCGTCGCCGTCATCAAGGCGGGTGCCGCGACCGAGGTCGAGCTCAAGGAGCGCAAGCACCGCATCGAGGACGCCGTCCGCAACGCGAAGGCTGCCGTCGAAGAGGGCATCGTCGCCGGTGGTGGCGTCGCCCTGATCCAGGCCGGCAAGGTCGCGCTCGACTCCCTCGAGCTCGAGGGCGACGAGGCGACCGGCGCGAACATCGTCCGCGTCGCCATCGACGCACCGCTCAAGCAGATCGCGCTCAACGCCGGTCTCGAGCCGGGCGTCGTGGCCGCCAAGGTCCGCGAGCTCGAAGCAGGTTGGGGCCTCAACGCCGCGACCGGCGAGTACGTCGACCTCATCGCCGCGGGCATCATCGACCCGGCCAAGGTCACGCGCTCGGCGCTGCAGAACGCTGCGTCGATCGCCGGTCTGTTCCTGACGACCGAGGTCGTCGTCGCCGAGAAGCCTGAGCGTGCCGCGGCCGCTCCGGCCGGCGACCCGACCGGTGGCATGGACTTCTAGTCCCTGCGTCACGGAAGGCCCCCGCACGCTGCGCGTGCGGGGGCCTTCCTGCGTCCGGGGTCGCGCGCGTGCGCGAGCGTGCGCGAGCGTGCGGGTGCGTGCGTGTTTCCCCCGGCGGTGAGATCGCACTTCGTGTCGGGTCCAGCCCGGTCGAGGCGACACGAAGTGCGATCTCAGCGCGGGTGGTCTGCGCGTCGTCGGAGCTCGAATGCCTGCCGGAGCCGCTCGAGGAACCCCGCGGGACGACTGATGTCCGGCGCGGTGACGTGGATCGTGAGCCAGTCCTCGACGACGAAGGCGTTCCGACGACCCTGGTCATGCGAGAACGTCTCGCGATCGGTGCGGTGATGGTCGCCGTCGTACTCCAGGGCGATGCGCAGATCCGCCCAGCCCATGTCGACGCGGCCGATGAAGACACCTCGAGCGTCTGCGACGTCGATGTTCAGCGCCGGCTCCGGGAACCCGGCGTCGACGACGATGAGGCGCAGCACCGACTCCATCGGCGACTCTGCCCCGGGTCGGATCTGCTCGAGGGCTGTCCGGGCAGCAACGACTCCGCGGTCGCCAGGGTGGATCGTCCGTTCGAGGTCCTCGCGTGAGGCAAGTCGCCCCGGGCCGATGATGTGGTCACCGAGGACCACGAGCGCTCGCACGCCGAGCAGGGAGCGACACTCGTACCAGAGTGCAGCGGGAGTGCTCATCCGGAGGCCGAACCTCGTCGTGACCTGGGCTCTGTCGGGGGCGGTCCGGTGCCCGACGATGCCCGCCCGGCGCTCGATCGGACCGCTTCCGGTCGTGGACACGTGCAGAGGCGCTTCCGAGGTCGTCAGTGACCGCGGGAGCGGGCACTCCCACAGCCGCGCGGCCGTGACGTGGCTCAGGTGCTGATCGGGACGGAGCAGGAGTCCGATCGCCATGGCGACCTGGACGAAGTCGGTCGTTCCGGCGGGGACGCGCGCCCCGCGAGCCGGTGTCGAGAGGTCTGCTCGACGGAGCCGCTCGCGGTTGACTCCGTGAGCGCACGCGTCGGCGGTCCGGAACGGCGTGTGTGTGAACTGCGTCGGGAGCGGCTTCGGCGGGACTGGCATCGGGCAATGGTGTTCAGGACGTCCTCGGCGCAGAGAGCGCGCGAGGGTTCCGTGGACAGGTTCCCGCCTCCACATGCCTGTGGAGGACCGGTGAAGTCGCACTTCGTGTCGGGTCCGGTGCCGGGGAGGCGACACGAAGTGCGACCTCACCGGTGCCCGAGACCCGGCGCCGCGGCCGGCGGCCGGCGCTGCGCCCGGCGCCGCGGCAGCGGCGAGCGCGCGAGGGTCAGGACTCGGGTGTGGGGAGCGGGGCCGGGGTGTAGTCGCGGGGGAGCAGGGGGAGCCAGATGCGGAAGGTGGCGCCGCCGCCCACGGTGTCGATGACCTCGACCGAGCCCTGGTGCGCGGACACGATGCCCGACACGATGGCGAGCCCGAGGCCCGAGCCGCCGGTGTCCCGCGCGCGGGAGGTGTCGGCCCGCCAGAACCGCTGGAAGATCTTGTCGCGGAGCTGCGGCGGTATGCCCTCGCCGTGGTCGATGACGTCGATGTGCGCCATGCCGCGCTCGTCGTCCACGCCGATGCCGATCTCGATGGGGTCGTCGTGCGCGGTGAAGCGCATCGCGTTGCCCATCAGGTTCGTCACGACCTGGCGGATCTTGTTCTCCTCGGCCAGGACGATCGGCGGGCGCTTCGGCAGCACCACGTCGGGCATCGGGGTGGCCTCGGTGCCGGGCTGCGACTCCGACTCGACGTCCATCGCGCGGCCACGACGAGCGCGCAGGCGGGCGATGGTCTGGCGGGAGAAGGCGATCGGGCCGGTGGTGTTCGGTGACATCGGCACGGCATCGGGCGCGGGCGTGGCGGCGGGACCGAAGGCCGACGGAGCGCGGACGGCCTGGGGCACGTCCTCGACGAGCACCTGGATCTCGCGGTCGGGGTTCGACGCCATGGTGTCGAGGGCCGAGTCGCGGGCGATGGCGACGAGGTCGACCGGACCGAGCTCGAGCGGCTTGGACTCGTCGATGCGGGCGAGCTGGAGGAGGTCCTGCACGAGGAGCCCCATGCGCTTGGCCTCTTTCTCGATGCGCTCCATCGCCTGGGCGACATCTTCCTCCTTGCGCAGCGCACCCATGCGGTACAGCTCGGCGTACCCGCGGAGGGACACCAGCGGCGTGCGGAGTTCGTGGGAGGCGTCACCGACGAAGCGGCGCATCTGCGCGATGGTGCGCTCGCGGTCCTCGAAGGCGCTGTCGATCCGCTCGAGCATCGCGTTGAGGGAACGGTTCAGCCGGCCGACCTCGGTGTTCGGGGTGTCGTCCTCGAGACGCTGGTTGAAGTCTCCGGCGGCGAAACGCGCGGCGGTGTCCTCGACGTCACGGAGGGGGTCGAACGTCGCGGTGACGAGCAGCCGCGTGAGCATGGCCCCGAGCAGGATGACCGAGGCGCCGAAGCCGAGGAAGATGAAGGTGAAGCGGGCGATGGTCTGGTCGGTGTCCGCGCTCGACACGGCGACGAGCACGTAGCCGGTCTCGGTGGCACCGGTCGACAGGTTCTGCAGGTTCGCCGGGATGACCTGGGCACGCCACTCGTGGTTGTGCTGCTTGTCGTACAGCGTGAACGGCTTGCTGGTCGACGCGGCGCCGGCGAACCGCATCCGGGAGATGTCCGGCTGCGTCGTCGACTGGGTGTCGCAGATCTGCTTGCCGTCGCTGTCGTACGCGGCGACGTAGGAGCTCTTCTCGAGCACGACCGAGAGCTTGCAGTACTGCTCGCCGTCGCTGACGTTCTGCCCTTCGAGCTGCGAGCTCGTCGTGCTGACCTGGGTGTCCAGGCGGGAGACCAGGTAGTTCGACAGGACCGTCATCGTGCCGAGGCCGGCGACGAGCAGCCCGAGCGCCACCAGGAGCACCGTGATGCCGGTGATCTTGGTTCGCAGGGAGATGCCGTCCCACCAGCGGTTCATTCTGGAGTGCATGCTGCCCTCACGATAGACGGCGGCCACCGGGGGAAACCCGGTGGCCGCCGTGAACAGCCTGGACTAGGACGCCTTCGATGCCTTGAGCATGTAGCCGAACCCGCGCTTGGTCTGGATGATCGGCTCGGTGGAGTACTGGTCGAGCTTGCGACGCAGGTACGAGATGTAGGACTCGACGATGCCGGCGTCCCCGTTGAAGTCGTACTCCCACACGTGGTCGAGGATCTGCGCCTTCGACAGCACGCGGTTCGGGTTGAGCATCAGGTAGCGCAGCAGCTTGAACTCGGTGGGGGAGAGCTCGATCTGCGCGTCGCCGATCGTGACCTCGTGGGTGTCCTGGTCCATCGTGAGCTCGCCGGCCCGGATGATGGCGTCCTCTTCGTCGTTCATCGTGCGACGCAGGATCGCCTTGATGCGGGCGACGATCTCGTCGAGCGAGAACGGCTTCGTGACGTAGTCGTCGCCACCGACGGTGAGGCCGGTGATCTTGTCCTCGGTGTCGTCCTTCGCCGTCAGGAACAGGATCGGCGAGGTGTACCCGGAGGAACGGAGGCGCTTGGTGACGCCGAACCCGTTCATGTCCGGGAGCATGACGTCGAGGATGATCAGGTCAGGCTCTTCCTCGAGCACGGCGGAGATCGCCTGTGCCCCGTTGCCGACCGCTCGGACGGCGAACCCGGCGAAGCGGAGCGAGGTCGTGAGGAGGTCGCGGATGTTCGGCTCGTCGTCGACGATCAGGATCTTGGGGCCATCGGTCATGCCCCTATCATCTGACTGTTGTCTAAGCGTTGCCTGAGAGCGCATGGGGCGCCCCCTGGACCTGGTCTGCATCGAGGATCGTGTACGAGTACCCCTGCTCCGCCAGGAACCGCTGCCGGTTCTGGGCGAAGTCCTGGTCGACGGTGTCCCGCGTCACGAGCGTGTAGAACGACGCGGGCAGGCCGTCCTTGTTCGGGCGCAGGAGCCGGCCGAGGCGCTGGGCTTCTTCCTGCCGGGAGCCGAACGACCCCGAGACCTGGATCGCCACGGTGGCGTCGGGCAGGTCCACCGAGAAGTTCGCCACCTTCGAGACGACGAGCACGTCGATGTCGCCGTCGCGGAACGACTGGTAGAGGCGCTCTCGCTCGTCGACGGGCGTTGCGCCCGTGATCTCGGCGGCGTCCAGGGACGATGCCAGGGCGTCGAGCTGATCGATGTACTGCCCGATCACCAGGATCTGTTCGCCGCGGTGCTTCTCGATGAGCTCGCGGACGACGGGGGTCTTGGCGGGGGACGTCGCAGCGAGCCGGTAGCGCTCGTCGTCGCTCGACGCTGCGTACTCCAGGCGGTCCTCGTGCGGCAGGTCCACGCGGACCTCGTAGCACTCGGCGGGGGAGATGTAGCCCTGGGCCTCGATCTCCTTCCACGGGGCGTCGTACCGCTTCGGCCC
Source organism: Curtobacterium sp. VKM Ac-2865 (assembly GCF_015350905.1). GTDB lineage: Bacteria > Actinomycetota > Actinomycetes > Actinomycetales > Microbacteriaceae > Curtobacterium. Next base: position 103,801 of record NZ_JADKRZ010000008.1, read on the forward strand.
GATGAGGGAGAAGACGTCGCCCTCACGCCCGTCCTCGCGCACGAGGGTGGCGGTGAGACCGAGGCGTCGACGGGCCTGCAGGTCGGCGGTCAGCTTGAAGACCGGCGCCGGCAGCAGGTGCACCTCGTCGTAGACCACGAGGCCCCAGTCGAGGGCGTCGAGCAGCGACAGGTGCGTGTACTCGCCCTTCCGGCGAGCGGTGAGGATCTGGTACGTCGCGATCGTGACCGGACGGATCTCCTTGACGCTGCCGGAGTACTCGCCGATCTCCTCCTCGGTCAGGGAGGTGCGGCGGAGCAGCTCGGACCGCCACTGCCGCGCGGAGACGGTGTTCGTGACGAGGATCAGCGTGGTCGCCTTCACGGTGGCCATCGCGCCCGCGCCGACGAGCGTCTTGCCGGCACCACAGGGCAGCACGACGACGCCGGAGCCCTGCGCGAAGAAGCTCTGCACGGCGTCCTGCTGGTACGGGCGCAGGTCCCACTCGGAGTTGTCCAGGTCGATCGCGTGCGGCTGCCCGGGCGTGTAGCCGGCGAGGTCCTCGGCCGGCCAGCCGATCTTCACGAGCTCCTGCTTGACCTGCCCCCGAGCCCACTGCTGCAGCTCGATCGCGGTGTCGGAACGCTTGTCGCCGAGCAGCGGCTTGATGCGCTTGGACCGGACGACCTCGGCGAGCACCGACGGGTCGGTCGCGGTGAGCAGCAGCCGGGGCTGGCGCTCGAGCTCCTCGGCCGGCGAGTTCGCGATGACGGGGGCGTCCTCGGGGTCCTCGCGACGGATCACGAGTCGTCCGTACCGCGCCACGGTGTCGCGGATGTCGACGGTCACGCTCTGCGGGACAGGGAACTTCGCGAAGCGTTCGAGGGTGCCGATCATGCTCTCGGCGTCGTGTCCCGCAGCGCGTGCGTTCCACAGCCCGAGCCTGGTGACCCGGTAGGTGTGCACGTGCTCGGGGGCGCGTTCGAGTTCGGCGAATGCGGCGAGCTCGTGGCGCGCGTCCTCGGCATCGGGGTGCGCGACCTCGAGCAGGACGGTGCGGTCGCTCTGGACGATCAGCGGTCCGTTCATGGCCTTCCAGCTTAGCCGTGCGAGGCCGGGTCAGGCTTCGCTGTCGACGGACACGACGAGCGACAGCGGCAGCGTGCGTTCCACGTCGGCTGCGGTGTCCTTCCCGCGGATGCGGCCGGCCGCGACCGAGGTCGGCACGATCGAGAACGGCCGCTCGCTGCCGTCCGGCATGCGGACCGTCACACGGATCGGCGTGCGACCGCGGACGGCCAGGTCGATCTGCCGTCCGAGCCACTCCTGCTCCGGCTCGGCAGCGCCGCGTTCGGTCGTGACGCGGAGCCGTTCCACGACGGCGTGCGCCGCGGCTTCCGGGCTGCGGCCCGGTGCACGGCGACGGCCGGGAGGCCCGTGGTGCGTCTCCGGGCGGGCGCCGGGTTGCAGCACGGCCGGGTAGCGCTGCTCCTCGAGCGCCGCGTGCACCACGTGCGCCGGGTAGCGGGTCACCAGGGTGGTCAGCTCGGGGCGCTCCCACGCCAGCTGCCGCAACTCGGCGTCCACCCCGATGAGGTCGAGCTGGTCGGCGGTGCCGCGGACCACGGCACCGATGCCGCCCTCGCCGCGGTCGACCACGATGCTGCCGTCACGTGCGGCGACCTGGTCGACCAGGTACGCCAGCGGCTGGGGCACGCCGGTGACGCCGATGCGCTCGAACAGGTCGAGGACGTCCTGCTGGGAGTTGCCGGCGCGCAGGGCCCGGCGGAGTGTCTCCTCGGACACGCGGTAGCGCGCCGCGAGCCCGGGGGCCTCGAGGTCGGCGACGGTGCGGAGTTCGGCGTCGGCCGCGGGGGCGAGTGGACCCGGCGCGATGATCGTCAGGTCGTGCTGCAGGTAGACGCCCTCGACGGTCTGCGGCAGGTCGGCCTCGGCTGCGCGGACTGCGGCGGCGTCGTCATCGCCGAGCAGCGTGCGGCCGGTCTCGGTGACGAGGCCCTCGACCGTCAGGCCGAGTGCGTCGGCGGTGCCGGCGACGTCGAGCAGGGTCGCGTCCAGCCACCGGGCACCCGCCGGGTACGCCCAGCGGCCGAGGGCGACGAGCTCCTGCCAGTCGTCCCCGGCGACGTCGAGGACCTCGCGCACGGCCGGGTCGAGGCCGTCGTGCCAGCGGGTCACCAGGTCGGTCCACCGGGACGGCCACGGGGTGGTCAGCCACGCCCGGCCGCTGTCGGTCAGGGACCAGGTGCCGTCGTCGGTCGTGGTGAAGTGGACACGCTCGAGCAGGCCCAGGCGTCCGGGCACCACGTCGGCGTCCGCGCTGGAGCGTTCGGCGAGCGTCCGGGCGAGCGGGGAGCCGATGCCGCCCTTGACGAGCTCGCGGACGGCGCCGTCGTCCACCGCGCGCAGCAGTTCGGCGAGCACCGTCATCGTGGCGAACGCGTGTTCCGCGCCCGTGGTGCGCTGCGTGGCGGGGTCGGCCGTGTCGGGGGCCGCAGCGGCGGGGCGGGCTTCAGCCGGGCCTCCTGGCTGTTCCGACTGGTCCACGAGGTCGGGGTGGGCGGCCACGCGTGTGGCGACCGCGTCGTCGACCCGGCCGTCCTCGTCGGCGAGGCCCAGCGCGACCGCGGGGTCGAGGTCGGGCCCGGTCGTGCCGTCACGGAGGGCGAGGAGGGTGCGTCGGGGGAGTCGTTCGACCGCTGCGTCGACCGCGGCGTCGGCGCGGAAGGCCTCGGCGAGGTCGAAGAAGTCGGTGATGCTCTGGGGGCCCGTCTCGCCGAGCACGGCGGTGGGGAGTCCGCGGGCGACGATCAGTCGCTCGAGGTCGTGGTCCGGCATCGTCCGCAGGCGTGCGGCGAGGTCGGCGGTGGTCGTCATCGTCCTCCGCATGGCGTCCGGAGCGGACGTCAGCGGACCTCGTTCTTGTGGGAGCGGGCCTTGCGGGTCCAGGTGACGGCCAGGAGCGCGAAGATCAGGACCATCGCGATGGGCGGTCCGAAGTAGAGCACACCCAGCGCGACCGGCCAGATGCCGTCGCCGGGGATCTCCTTGAGCGTCAGCCAGCCGATGATCATGACCGCGAAGCAGACGATCGTGAAGAGGACGATGCCGCCGATCATGAACGCGAGCGTGCGTTCGGTACGATTGAACGTCGCCGGGGGTTCCGCGATGTTCCGCGTGTCCCCGGGCGATCGGGTCGGCTTGGCCATCCACCCAGGATATCCGCACCACGGCCACCCACCTATCGAGGAGTTCCGCGCATGCCCACCGGCAAGGTCAAGTTCTACGACGACCAGAAGGGGTTCGGGTTCATCACCGGCGACGATGGTGACAACGTCTTCCTGCATGCCTCGTCCCTGCCCGACGGCACCACCACCGTGAAGGCCGGTGCGCGACTCGAGTACGGCGTCGTGCAGGGCAACAAGGGATCCCAGGCGCTCTCCGTGCGGCTGCTCGACCCGAAGCCGTCGCTGTCGAAGATGTCCCGCCGTTCGGCGGACGACATGGCCGTGATCGTCGAGGACCTCGTGAAGGAGCTCGACCGGATCAGCGGTGACCTGCACCACGGTCGCTACCCGAAGAACGGCACACGCCTCGCCGCGATCCTGCGGCACGTCGCAGACCAATTGGACGCATGACCATGACGACCGACCACACCGACCTGAGCGCTCTCGCGCGCAAGGCCCTGCTCGAGGTCACCGAGGAGTCGACCGTCGGGTCCTTCGCGGGCACCACCGACGAGGGCGACGGCGTCGTCTCCGTGCTGTTCGCCAACCGGATGGCGGGCTACCCCGGCTGGCGCTGGACCGTCAGCGTCGCGCACGTCGAGGGCGAGGACCCCTCCGTGCTCGAGGTCGAGCTGATGCCCGGCGACGGCTCGCTGCTCGCGCCCGAGTGGGTTCCGTGGTCGGAGCGGCTCGCCGACTACCGCGCGGCGCAGGAGGGCGTCGACGAGGCCGACGTCGACGAGTCCGACGACGACTCGGACGACGAGGCCGACGACGATGAGGACGAGGACTTCGACGACGCGGACGAGTCGGATGACGACGAGTCGGATGACGACGCGGACGACGACGATGACGAAGCGGACGACGACGACTTCGACGACGACGAGGACGACCTGGCGGAGTCGGACGACGACGAGATCGAGGGCGTCGACGTCGACGAGCTCGACGAACAGCGCTGAGGCGCGGCGCACCGCACGCACACCGCACGCACTGCACGCACTGCACCGCGAAACGGACACGGCACCACGGATCTCCGTGGTGCCGTGTCCGTTTCCCGGTGCGGAAGTGTCCTGGGTCAGTCCGCCAGGGCGCCGACCACGTAGGTGATCGCCCGGACGAGCTGCTGCACGTCGTCGGGGTCGATCGCCGTGAAGGTCGCGACGCGGAGCTGGTTGCGCCCGAGCTTCCGGTACGGCTCGGTGTCGACGATGCCGTTCTGGCGGAGCACCGCGGCCACGGCGGCGGCGTCGATCGAGTCGTCGAGGTCGATCGTGGCGACGACCTGCGACCGGTGCGACGGGTCGGACACGAACGGCGACGCCCAGTCCACCGACTCGGCCCAGTCGTAGAGCGTCGAGGACGAGGTCTTCGTGCGGACGTCCGCCCACGCCAGGCCACCGGAGCCGTTGATCCACGAGATCTGGTCCTCGAGGAGCAGCAGCGTGGTCAGCGCCGGGGTGTTGAGCGTCTGGTTCAGCCGGGAGTTGTCGACCGCGTTCTGCAGCGAGAGGAACTCGGGGATGTACCGGCCCGACGCGGCGATGCGGGCGACGCGCTCGATGGCCGCGGGGGAGAACAGCGCGAGCCAGAGTCCGCCGTCCGACGCGAAGTTCTTCTGCGGCGCGAAGTAGTAGACGTCCGTGGCGCTGGCGTCGAAGGACACCCCGCCCGCGGCGCTCGTGGCGTCGACGACGGTCAGCGCGCCGGGGTCGCCCTGGGCGCGGACGACGGGCGCCATGACACCGGTCGAGGTCTCGTTGTGCGGGTACGCGTAGACGTCGACGCCCTCGACGATCTCGAGCTCGGAGCGCGAACCACCCGGGGCCTCGACGACGTGCGGGGCCTGGAGCCACGGGGCCGCTGCGGCCTTGGCGAACTTCGACCCGAACTCGCCGAAGGACAGGTTCTCGGCGCGCTGCTCGATGAGGCCGAACGCGGCGGCGTCCCAGAACGCGGTCGATCCGCCGTTGCCGAGGACGACCTCGTAGCCGTCGGGCAGGTCGAACATCGTGGCGAGGCCCTCGCGCACGGAGCCGACCAGGTCCTTCACGGGCTTCTGGCGGTGGGACGTCCCGAGGATCGTCGCGCCGCGCGTCACGAGGGACTCGAGCTGGGCACCGCGGATCTTCGACGGGCCGCAGCCGAAGCGTCCGTCGGTCGGGAGGAATTCGGCCGGGATGACGATGTCTGCCATGGCCCGATCCTACCGACGGGCGATCCCCCGGACGCCCCGGTCGTTCCTTGTCAGCCCGAGCAAGTAGTGTGGGGCCCGCTCAGTTCTGACAGGAGAGGCGGATCCGTGACCGATCTCGTCGACACCACGGAGATGTACCTCCGGACGATCCTCGACCTCGAAGAAGAGGGGATCGTGCCGCTCCGCGCGCGCATCTCCGAACGGCTCGGGCACTCCGGTCCCACGGTCTCGCAGACCATCGCCCGGATGGAGCGCGACGGACTCGTCGTGGTCTCCGGCGACCGGCACCTCGAACTCACCGACGAGGGCCGCTCCCGCGCTACCCACGTCATGCGCAAGCACCGTCTCGCGGAGCGCCTGCTCGCCGACGTCATCGGGCTCGACTGGGCGTTCGTCCACGACGAGGCCTGCCGGTGGGAGCACGTGATGAGCGAGCAGGTCGAGGTCCGCCTGCTCGAGATGCTCGGCAACCCGACCGAGTCGCCCTACGGCAACCCGATCCCCGGCCTCGCCGAGATCGGCGGCCCCGACGCCGGTGGGTTCCTCGACGGCGTCCGCAACATCGTCGCCGCGACCGAGGGCACCGACGCCGTGGCCACCGGGGTCATCCGTCGACTCGGTGAACCCGTGCAGTTCGAGCCGGAGCTCCTGCACCAGCTGCGCTCAGCTGGTGTCATGCCCGGGCGGCTCGCCAGCGTGCAGCGCGCCGGAGCGTACGTGTCCGTGCGCGTCGAGGGCGAGGACGCCGGCATCGAGCTGCCGTCCGAGGTCGCCCAGCACGTCTACATCGACGCTGCGTGACGTTCTGCCCTCTGACCAGGGATTCGTCATCAATTCGTTACCAAACGGCGTTTTCGTCTCGACAAGGTAACGGCGCCCCCGTACACTCGACGAGTCCCCGGGCTGATGCCGATCTGGGGACCCGTGGCAGGACGTCTCTCGAACCCGTCTCCTGCCTCGATCGGAGACGATGACGAACGGATGGGGTTGCACACGGACGGGCCCGAACCCGTGCGGGTGATGACGAGACGCCGGAGACCACACCCTTGACGCAGACCGGTTCCGCCGCGGACGACATGTCCACGAACCCGACGAACACAGTCCCCACCAACGCAGGCCTCCCGAACACCGGCCACCTCGACGCCACTGACGCACCGCTCACCCGGCGTGCTGCCCGTGCCGCCGAGACCCCCACCCGACGCCGCGCCGTGACCCCGGTCCGGAGCGCACCGCTCGTCCGGCCGACCGCCGTCGCCGCGTCGACGCAGGCCAAGCCGACCGCGAGCTCGCGCAAGCGCAAGTTCATGGCCCCGGTCGTCCTCGCCGTCGCCGCGGGCATGTTCGGCACGATGGCCGTCCCCGCCGCCTTCGCTGCCACCCAGCAGACCGGTGCCTCCGACGCCGCGGCCGCACAGCAGGCGGTCCGCACCACCGAGAGCCAGCAGCTGACGGTCTCCGACGCCGCGGTCCTCGCCGACACCAGTCGCGACGGCTTCTCCGCCACCTCGACGGCCACGCTCGAGTCGCGCAAGCACGCGGCCGACGTCGAGGCCGCCCGTGCCGCAGCCGCCAAGCAGTACGCGTCGTACACCGGCCCGACGGCGACCGACTACCTCGCGTCCTCGAAGACGAGCACCGCCGCCGGCACGACCGCTGCCGCTGCTGCCGTCCCCGCCGCTGCTGCCCCCGCCGCGAACACCCCGTTCTCGCTGCCCGCCGTGGTCGCCACCGCGAAGCAGTACATCGGCACCCCGTACGTCTTCGGCGGCGCCACCCCGGCCGGCTTCGACTGCTCGGGCTACGTCATGTTCGTGTACGCCCAGTACGGCATCAACCTGGCGCACTCGGTGCCGCTACAGGATGCTGCCGGCACGACGATCCCCACGTCCGAGGCCCAGCCCGGCGACGTGGTCATCTTCAACAGCGAGGCCCACGACGGCTTCTACATGGGCAACGGCATGATCATGGACGCCCCCAAGCCCGGTGGTGCCGTGTCGATCCGCCCGATCTGGACGAGCGAATACCACATCGTCCGCTTCGGGGTCTGACCCGCTCTCGCCCTGAACGTTCCGTGAACCGGTCCAGCACTCCTCGTGCTGGGCCGGTTTCTGGTTTAGCCTGAGCGCATCGGCCCGACACGGCCAGGACTGGAGACCTCATGTCAACGGCACGCACGACCCGCACCATGGGTCGGCGCGCGCTCGTGGACATACGGTCGACCACGACCCGCGCGCATCTGCACGCCCCGAGATGACCGAGAGCACTGCCCCTGCGGGCGGTGCTCTTCTTCGTTCCGGGCCCCGGTCGTGGCCACTCGTCCGTCACCGTTCGGTCCGTTGCCCCGCATCGCCTGGAAGCCGTCCAGGCACGTCGGAAGGGAACCCATGCGCACTCTCGTCCTCAACGCCGGTTACGAGCCCCTCGCGGTCATCTCGTTCCGGCGGGCCCTCGTGCTGGTCATGAACCAGAAGGCCGCCATCGTCGCCGCCGACGTCGAACACCCGGTCACCGGGTCGACGTCGAGCTACGACCGTCCGTCCGTCATCATCCTCACCCGGTACGTGCGCATCCCGCACGCCAGGCTCGTGCCGGTGTCGCGGCGCGGGGTCCTGCGGCGCGACGCGAACAGCTGCGCGTACTGCGACCGGCACGCCACCACGATCGACCACGTGCAGCCGAAGTCGCGCGGCGGTGCGGACTCGTGGGAGAACCTCGTCGCCTGCTGCCTGGCGTGCAACAACGCCAAGGGTGACCGCACCCCGCGGGAGATGGGCTGGAACCTGCGGTTCCGCCCGAAGGCCCCGCACGGGTCGAGCTGGGTGGTGCGCGGGATGGAGCGCACGGAGCCGGACTGGGACGAGTACCTGGTGGCCGCCTAGCCACGCTGCGGACGGGAGGCCCGGTGCCAGGCCGCCACGGGCCTCCCGTCCGGTGTCGGGTCAGCGCCGTGTCACTCCGCGACGGTGTCGTCGTCCTGCGTGCTGAGGTACAGGCGGTGGCTCGTGATGATCATCGACAGCCAGCCCGCGCCGGTCACCCAGCCGACGGCGACGTCGGTGAACCAGTGCGCGCCGAGCAGCACCCGCGACAGCCCCACCGTCAGGGTCGTGCCGGCCGCTGCGCCGACGAGGGCGACCTGCGGGCCGTTCCGTTCCTGCCGGAGCGCGAGCAGGTAGGCGAGCACGCCGAGGATCGTCGTCGTGTTCAGGGTGTGCCCGGACGGGAACGACGGCGACTTCTCGAACGGCGGGATCGCGTCGCGGCGATGCGGGCGGTTGCGCTTGATGAGGTCCTTGCCGAGCATGGTCATCGCGAGCGACCCGGCACCCGCGGCGACGAGCAGGGTCACCGGGCTGGCGCGGCGGTCCCGGACGGCGAACCCCACCGCGGCCCCGATGGTCAGCACCGGCATCGCGACCGGACCGAACACGTGGGCGATCGCGGCCGCCGCACCGTTGACGACCGGGGAGCGCAGTGTCTTCGCGCGCCTCAGGGCCGGCCCGTCGAGGCTCTCGATGCCGTCCCGGCCGGTCACACCGTCGTAGATGTACGCGGCCCCGGCCGTCGCTGCGACGGCGATGCCGCCACCGACGGCGAGGGTCGCGACGAGGGCTCGGCGCGCACCGATCCGCTGCGCCAGGCTCTGGTGCCGGGACGCCAGTCGCTGGCCTGCGCGGGAGCGCCACTCGGTGACGTCCCGTCGGCCGATCTGCCGGTCGTGACGCGTCGTGCCGGTCGGGGTCGTGGAGCCTGCGTCGGTCATGGCGTCAGTCTGCCGGACGGGAGGCTCGGGGCGGGCCGGTGGGGAGCCTCCCGTCCGGTGGGTGGTTGCGTCCGGCGGGTGCTCGCGCCTGGCGACCGCTGCCTGTCGTCGACCGTGGGTGGCGACGGCCGTGCGGCGCGGGGTACGGCGGTCTTCGTTTTTCGCCATGACGGATCCGGTCGTCTCCGCCCGGGTTTCCTGAACCAGATCCGTCACGGCGCGGGAGGAAGTCGGGCTCGCCCGATCGCAGCGACGCGTGGGTGGCCGCGACCGGGGCGGGTGCCCTGTCGGCGGATGTGCGTAGCGTGCGGGCATGACCCGGATGTGGATCGACGACGCGACCATCGACGACCTGCGTGCGCGGCTGCGCGCCACCCGCTGGCCGGACGCACCGCAGGGCTCCGGGTGGTCGCTCGGAGTGGACGTCGACGAGGTCCGCGACCTGGCGGCGTACTGGGCCGACGGGTTCGACTTCGGCGCGCACCGCGACGCCCTCGCCGCGCTGCCGAGCCGCGTGGTGCAGGTCGACGGGCTGGGCATCAACGTGCTGCACCAGCCGGCGGATGCGGGCGACGGGCTGCCGCTGCTGCTCGCGCACGGGTGGCCGGACTCGTCGTGGCGCTACCGGACGGTGCTGCCGATGCTGGCCGCCGCCGGCTTCGACGTCATCGTGCCGGACATGCCCGGGTACGGGTTCTCCGACGTGCCGGCCTCGCCGCTCGATGCCCGCCAGGTCGCCGCGCTCTGGGCGCCGCTCATGACGGAGCTCGGGTACGAGCGGTTCGCGGTCGCCGGCGGGGACATCGGCACGCACGTCGTCCGGTACCTGGCGCTCGACCACCCCGACCGGGTCGTGGCCGTCCACCGCATCGACGGCGGGCTGCCCTGGCCGGGGATCGACGTCGCGTCGCTGTCGCCCGCCGAGCAGGACTTCGTGCAGGCCACCACGCGGTGGCGCGACACCGAGGGTGCCTACGCGATGCTGCACCGGACCAAGCCGCAGACCGCCGCGGTGGGGCTCAACGACTCACCCTCGGGGCTGCTGGCGTGGATCGTCGAGAAGCTCCGGTCGTGGAGCGACTGCGACGGGGACCTGTGGTCCGTGTACACGCGGGACCAGGTCCTGGCGCTCGTCACCGAGTACTGGGCGACCGGCACGATCGGCTCGGCGATGCGGATGTACCACGCCAACGCCGCCGTGCCGCCCGAGCAGATGGCGCGCAGGGTCGAGACGCCGTCGGGGTTCTCGCTGTACCCGGGCGACCTCGTGACGGCGCCGCGGGAGTGGCTCGAGCGGACGACGAACCTCGTGTACCTCTCCGAACCTGAGCGTGGTGGGCACTTCGCGCCGGTCGAGCAGCCGGAGTCGTACGTGGCGGAGCTGACCGCGTTCCTGGAGCCGTACCGGGGGGTCGGGTCCCAGGTCGGCTCCCGCTAGAGTGGAGGGGCCGGCCTCTGTAGCTCAATGGAAGAGCAGTTCCGTCCTAAGGAAATGGTTGGGGGTTCGAGTCCCTCCAGGGGCACCAGGCTTGAGCGGGGTCCTTCCAGTGTGTCCGGCGGGACCCCGCTCGTCTGCCGTCACGGTGTCGGTGGCATGGCGCGGATCAGCGTGCCGGAGCCGTCGAGCTCGACCGGGCCGATGCCGAACGGCACCAGGACCGTGTCGCCTGCGGTGACGTCGACGGCTCCGTCGCGGTGGGTGATCCGGAGTGCGCCGTCGAGCACGATGACGATGCTGTAGGCGGCGTCGAGCGGGACGACCCCGGCGACGGTGATCCGCTCGGCACGGAAGAACCGGTCGGCGGCGGACGGGAACAGCTGGACCGTCGACGGTCGGACGGGACGGGGCCCGACCGAGAGCGCCTCGACGTCCCGGGGGTCCCAGCGCCGTCGGTCGAGCGCCCCGAGGGCGGTCGGCAGGTCGAGCCCGAGGGTGGCGTCCTCGACGGTCAGGTCGCCGTACCCCTGGTGCTCGAGCAGGATCGACAGGTCGGTCGGCTGCTGCAGCTCCACGAGCGTGATGCCAGGACCGATGGCGTGCGGGACGCCGGCCGGGACGAGCAGGGTGCTCCCCACCGCGAGCGGGACCCGGTGCATCGCCGCGAGCATCCCGTCGACGTCCTGCCCGTCGAACCAGGCGGTCACCTCCTCGGTCGAGACCTCGCGGGTGAAGCCGACCGCGGCGTAGGCGTCCACGCCCTGGGCGACCGCGACGATCGCCCAGGCCTCGGTCTTGCCGCGGCGCTCGCCGAGGTGCGCTGCGGCGAAGTCGTCCGAGGGGTGCAGGTGCACGAAGAGCCGCTCGCCGGTGTCGAGGAGCTTGACGAGCAGCATCGGGTCCGCGCCGAACGCCGCCACGTGGTCGGGGCCGAGGAAGCCCTCGGGGTCGGCGGCGACGGCGTCCCTGAGCGTCAGGCCCGGCTCCAGGACGGTGAGCCCGACCGTCGCGGAGCCGTGGACCGACGTGGTCGAGCCGACGAAGTCCTCCGGGGTGTGCGGGTCGGTCCCCGTCCACTGCGTCCCGCGGAACCCCGCGATGCCGGCACCGCCGAGGTAGGGGCGGTGCGCGGGCTGGTTCGGGCCCAGGAGGATCGGGGCGGCGGCCCAGGGGCGCCGGAGGTCCGCAGTGTGGTCAGGCAAGGTGCACCGCCGCGTAGAGGTCGATGGTCGAGATGGACACCCACGGCACACCGTCGGCGTCGAGAGTGACGGGGAGCTGCTCGGGGACGGTGCCCGGGCGGTGCAGCGTGGCCGTCGTCGGGGTGGTCGCCGCCGTCCCCTCGTCGCCCGGCAGCCCGAGGCTGAAGTCGGTGAGTGGCGTGACCCGGTCGGCATCGGCGTCCTGGTCGAAGTTCACGACGTGCACGGCACGGGATCCGTCCTCGAGCCGGTGCACGCTCACGGCCGTGTGCTCCGTGAACGCGCCGAGCACGTCGCGCGGGGTGTGCTCGAGCACGTCAGCCGTCGTCGCGACGTGGGTGGTTCCGGCGTGGTCGAGGAGTTCCTGCGCGGCGCCGTCAGCGAGCTCTGTGCCGTAGGCCCCCACGACGACGACCCGGCCACCACGGTCGAGGTGGTCGACGAGGGCGCGGTGCTGTCGCGTGCTGATGTTCCAGGCGTCGGGGACGATCACCGCGGCGTAGTCGGCGAAGGTGTCGGCGTCGGTGTCGTCGGCCCGCAGGCCCTCGTCGGGCAGGACGATCGCGTCGAAGGTCCGACCCGAGCGGCTGAGCAGCTCGATGGTGTCCCAGTAGGACTCGGGGCGGGCGTCCGGGGCCTCCGCCGGCTCGAACCAGCGGCCGTCGTCGCTGAACATGTCCGAGTCCATCATCGCGCGCATCACGCTCGGCACGGAGTAGACCACCGCGACGGAGTGCGCCGACACGTTCGTGGTGACGGGGTCGAGGGCGACGAGGGCCTGCCCCGTCGCGACGGCGAGCTCCTTCGGGACCCAGTACGAGTCCTTCACCTCGGTCCCGAGCCAGGAGCCGTAGGGCAGGGACATATTCGCGCCCATCGCGTTCGCCTCGAGGATCGACAGCCGGAACAGGTCGTGGGCACGGCCGCGCTTGACCTCGGCGAGGAGCTCGGCGGTGACCCCGCCGTAGGGGTTCTCCACGGCGACCAGCGGACGACCCTTGGCCATCCCGACGCCGTGGCGGTAGTACCAGGGCTGCTGGTACTTCGTCTCGCGCATCTCGGTGACGAGCACGTCCACGTCGTCGACCATCGCCTCGTAGAACGGGGCGACGTCGTAGAAGTTGCCCGCGACGCGCACGGTCTTGCCCTGGGACGCCGCGTACTCCTTCACGTAGGAGGCGACCTCGTGGAAGGTCTCGGTGATCGCGATCTGCAGGAACCGGCAGTACTCGGCGTAGAGCGGGAACGTCTGCGGTGCCGTCCCGGTGTGGTACCCCTGGTCGAGGAGCCACTGCCGGTAGTCGAAGGTGCCGAGGTCGACGCCGACGAGTTCCGCAGGCACGGTGTCGAGCGTCTGCAGGTAGGCGCGGAAGCCCTTCACGCAGTCCTTGCAGTAGCACCCGCCGTACCGGAGCGCGAGGAGCGGGACGTCGGTCTCGTCGAGCTGCACGCCGGGCGCCCCGGCGTCGATCTGGATGCGGATGATCGCCTTGAGGTACTCACGCCACACCGGGTTGTTCCGGTCGGCGAGGTAGCAGGACTGGCCCTTGCCGTCGACCTCGACCCAGTGCGCGTGCAGGGGGCGACCTTCGAGGTCGCGCGACACGACCTCTTCCCACAGGTCGGTGACCTGGTCGCCGTCGCTGTTCACGAGGCCGTCCGGGAAGTAGTGCCGGAAGGGCTTCCAGTCGGCCGGGCCGGTGTCGGTGGAGAACTCGCGGAGGCCGACCGTGGTGACCTCGCCGACGCCGCGGAGCTGGTTCTGCGCAAGGACGACGCCGTCCTGCACCTCGGCCGGGAACTCCCACGCCTGCGCCTCGAAGACGATGCCGAAGAGGTCGATGCCGTGCTGCTTCGCGTAGGCGATGAACTCGGACTCGTTCACGTAGCCGTGCTGGCGGAAGCGCTGCGGCACGGCGCCGAACGCCTCGTCCTCGAGGTACGGCAGGCTGATGACGCCGCCACCGAGCCCGGCCCACACGAGGACGGTCCCGCCCATCTCGACGAAGTCGTCCGCCATCGTCAGTCGACGTGGCGGCATGCTCGGGTGGTAGTTGTGCTCGTTCGGGTACCAACCGTCGAAGTAGATGCCGCGTTCCATTGTTCACTCTTCCTCCCACTGCATCGTGGGATGTCCTGCGGGATCGCCCGCTGATCAGCTCCCGGGTACGGGAGAGTCGATGTGCCTCGGTGCAGCGCTGCGGCGGATGACGACCTCGACGGGGACGGTCTGCGACGACGCGCCAGCGCCCTCGGTCAGGACCATCCGTGCGGCCGAGACCCCCATCGCGTACGCGGGCTGCGCGGCGACGGTGATCGGCGGGTCGACCAGGCGTGCCCATGGCACGTCGTCGAACATCACCATCGACATGTCGTCCGGCACGCGGAGGCCCCGGTCGCGGATCGCGCCCAGCGCTGCTTCTCCGAGGATGTTGTTGGCGGCGAGGAGCGCCGTCGGCGGCACCGCGGAGTTGAGCAGCCGGGTGGCGCTCGCGTAGGCGGTGTCGCGGGTGAACCGGGTGCGGACCACGAGCTCGTCGTGGACCGGGACGCCGGCCTGCTCGTGCGCGAGTCGGTAGCCGGCCTCGCGCTGGCTGCCGGTGGTCAACTCGGACGGGCCACCGAGGTACCCGATGCGCTCGTGGCCGAGCGCGAGGAGGTACTCCGTCAGCCGTCGGGCGCCACCGAGGTTGTCGACGAGGATGGACGGCACGTCGACCCCGGCGACGGCGCGGTCGGCGAACAGGACGTTGATGCCGATCCGGCGGGCCGTGTCCCAGGCGTCGAGGTTCGACCCGGTCGGGAACGCGATGATGCCGTCGACGCGCTGTTCGACGAGGAGGTCGATGTACTCGCGCTCGGTCGCCGGGTCTTCCCCGGAGGCGCAGAGGATGACGTGCCGTCCGAGTTCCTTCGCGCTGGCGAGCACCCCCTGCGCGAACTCGCCGTAGAAGTTGTTCGAGATGTCGGTGACGATCAGCCCGACGTTGTTCGTCGACTGCCGCTTCAGGCCACGGGCGAGCGCGCTCGGGCGGTAGTGCAGGCGGGCAGCGGCGGCCTCCACCTTCGCCCGGGTGCCCGCGGACACCGCCCCCTCGTTGGAGAAGACCCGGGACACCGTGCCCATGCCGACACCGGCGGCCTCGGCGACCTCTCGCATCGTCGCGTTCACGGGCTTCCGCCGCGGGGTCGAGTCGGTCATGGGCTCCTCCTCCCGGTCTCCGTGTGGAGGCCATCCGTCGAGGATGGCCGATCTGACGTGGGGATGTCTCCGATGGGTGCCCCGTCACCGATCGGACGAGGGTTCCGCGGAACACAGTTGGAAACGGTTCCAGAATCTGGACGATAGACGTGCGCTTCGGCCGTGTCAATTCTGTGCCACTTCTGGCCGGAAACAGAGCGTTCTACTGCGGGCAGACTTGACATCACGCTAGAGCAGTGCGCAGAGTTGGAACCGTTACCACTTCCGGACACTCGATCCGCAAGCAGCGATGGCCACGACGACGCGGCCAGGGAGAACACCATGAACGCAACAACCGGAGCAACGATGCAGGCCAGCGTGCTGCACGGGGTGGGCGACGTCCGTCTCGAAGACGTCCAGGTGCCGACACTCGAAGCGGACCAGGTGCTCGTGCGCATCGAGGCGGTCGGCGTCTGCGGGTCGGACGTGCACTACTTCCACGAGGGGCGCATCGGGTCCTTCGTCGTGGAGCAGCCCCTCGTCCTCGGGCACGAGTCCGCGGGGACCGTCGTCGCCGTCGGGGCACACGTCCCCGAGGGCAGGATCGGCGAGCGCGTCTCGATCGAGCCGCAGCGAGCCTGTCGTCACTGCGACCAGTGCAAGCACGGCCGCTACAACCTGTGCACGTCGATGGAGTTCTACGCCACCCCGCCGGTCGACGGCGCCTTCGCGGAGTACGCCGCGATCCAGGGCGACTACGCCCACCCCATCCCGGACTCGATGTCCATCGAGGCCGCCGCGCTCTGCGAACCGTTGAGCGTCGGCATCTGGGCGAACCAGAAGGCCGGGACGGCACCGGGATCCGCGGTGCTCATCGCCGGCGCCGGCCCCATCGGGATCGTCGCCGCGCAGGTGGCCCGTGCCTTCGGGGCCACTCGCATCATCGTCAGCGACCCCGTGGCCGAGCGCCGCGCCGTCGCCCTCCGCTTCGGAGCGACCGAGGTCGTCGACCCGATGACCACGGACATCGCGGCGGCCGACTACGAGGTCGACGCGTTCATCGACGCCTCCGGAGCCGAGCCTGCCGTCCGCGCGGGCATCCACGCGGTCGCACCCGCGGGGACCGTGGTCCTCGTCGGCATGGGGGCGGACGACCTCCGGTTGCCCGTGTCCCGCATCCAGAACCGGGAACTCGTCGTGACCGGTGTCTTCCGCTACGCGAACACCTGGCCGACCGCGATCCGGCTGATCGAGTCGGGCCGGGTCGACGTCGATGCACTCGTCACCGGTCGCTTCGGCCTCGACGAGGTCGAAGCCGCGCTCGCCGCGGCGACGCAGCCGGCGACGCTGAAGGCCGTCGTCCTCCCGAGGCAGCGCACCGCGTAGCCCGACCCGCGTGGCCGAGCCGCGCGGCGTCCCCCCGACGTGACCAGGCTCCCAGCCGGCACCGACCCTGCACCACCACCACGAGCCTCCAGAAGGAGCACACCATGAAGATCCCCGCACCGTCGCGGAAGATCGCCCGCGGGCGCGTGAAGACGCGCGCTGCCGCAGCGCTGGTCGCCGCCGCCGTGACCATCGCCCTCGCCGCCTGCAGCGCCGGTGGCGGCGCCGCGTCGAACGGCGCGATCAGCGCCTGGTCGACCACGGCGGACAAGCCGAACATCGGGCCGTCGATCGCGGACTGGAACAAGTCCCACCCCGAGCAGGAGATCACGGCCGACTACTTCGGCACGAACGACTTCAAGGACAAGATCCGGACCGCGGTGAACTCGCCCCAGGCGCCGACGCTCGTCTACAACTGGGGCGGCGGCACGCTGAAGTCCTACGTCAAGGCCGGACTGGTCAAGGACATCAGCAAGGACCTGGCTGGTGAGAAGGCGTTCACGGACAAGATCGTCCCCTCGATCGCGGACACGGGGAAGATCGACGGCAAGACGTACGCGATCCCTGCCTCGTCCACGGCGCCCGTCGTGCTCTACATGAACAAGGACGTCCTGGCCAAGGCCGGCATCAAGGAAGCCCCCGAGACGTGGGACGACCTGCTCGCGGACGTGAAGAAGCTCAAGGCCGCCGGACAGGCGCCGATCTCCCTCGGTGGGCAGAGCAAGTGGCCGTACCTGATGTGGATCGAGTACCTGGTCGACCGGATCGGTGGACCGCAGCCGTTCCAGGCCATCCTCGACGGCAAGCCGGACGCGTGGTCGGACCCCGCGGTCATCAAGGCGACGACGATGATCCAGCAGCTCATCAAGGCCGGCGGGTACGCCAACGGCTACGCGTCGGTGTCCGCCGACACGAACGCGGACCTCGCGCTCATGGTGACGGGTCGCGCTGGCTTCCTCCTGCAGGGGACGTGGGCGTACTCGGGCATCAGCGGCATCGACAAGGACTTCGTCAAGGACGGCAAGCTCGAGATCGCGCCGTTCCCCGCCGTCGAGGGCGGCAAGGGCGACCCGAAGTCCATCGCCGGCAACCCGTCGGTGTACTGGTCGGTGTCGTCGAAGGCATCGCCGAAGCAGACCAAGGCCGCGCTGGACTACGTCACGTCGAACGTCTGGAACGACTCCTACGTGAAGACCATGATCGAGCAGGGGCAGATCCCGCCGGTGCAGGGTGTCGCGTCCAAGCTCAAGGGCGACTTCTCCAAGCAGGTCGAACAGATGATCACGGACGCGCCGTCGTTCCAGCAGTCGTGGGACCTCGCGCTGAGCCCCGCCGCGTCCACCGAGTTCTGGACGCAGCTCGACCTGCTCTTCAACGGCTCCTCCACGCCGAAGCAGTTCTCCGACGCCATGAACAAGACCATCGGCAAGTGATCGCATGAAGACACGGAACGGTGGGGTCGTCATGGACGCCTCCGCACCCAGCAGCTGGTTCGTCGTCCCCGCGCTCGTGTTGTTCCTCGCCTTCGCGATCATCCCCCTGGTGATCGCGCTCGGCCTGAGCTTCACGTCGTGGAACGGCCTCACCGATCCGGTGTTCAACGGGGTCAGCAACTGGGTGCGTGAGCTCGGCGACCCCCTCACGTACCACGCCCTCTGGCTCACGCTGCAGGTCATCGTCGTGTCCTGGGTGATCCAGACGCCGATGAGCATCCTCGTCGGCGTGTTCGTCTCCGGGAAGCAGCGCTACCGGGCGCTCCTCGCCGCGCTCTACTTCCTACCGCTGATCCTGTCGTCGGCAGCGATCGCGATCGCGTACAAGGCCCTGCTCGACCCGAACTACGGCGTCGGGCACGCGTTCGACATCCCGGCGCTCGCCCGGGACTGGCTCGGCAACCCCGCGACGGCGCTCTACGTGGTCATCTTCGTCATCGCCTGGCAGTTCATCCCGTTCCACTCGCTGCTCTACCAGGCCGGAGCCCGCCAGATCCCGGCGTCGCTCTACGAGGCGTCGGAGATCGACGGTGCCGGACGGGTGCGTCAGTTCTTCAGCATCACGCTGCCGCAGCTGAAGAACACCGTGATCACGTCGTCGACGCTCATGATCGTCGGGTCGCTGACGTACTTCGACATCGTCTACGTGCTGACCCAGGGCGGACCCGGGTACGCGACACGGATCCTCCCGCTCGACATGTACCTGACCGGGTTCTCGGCCAGCGACCTCGGCGGGGCGAGTGTCCTCGCGGTGATCCTCGTCGTCATCGGCCTGGTGATCGCCCTCGCGCTGACCCGCTTCAGTGGCTTCAACCGCATGACCAGTGAGCAGGAAGGCGCCTGATGTCCACGGCAACCCTCGACGAGCGGTCGACCGACCCGAACGGTCACCGCCCGGACACCGAACGGCGGCGGCCACGCCGACGCCGCCAGGGGCAGCGACCCAACGTCATCGGCGGTGTCGCCGCGTGGATCTGGCTCGGCGTGGTCCTGCTGCCGATCTACTACGTGCTCGTCACCAGCCTGACGGCGCAGGGCTCGTACTACACGCGGAACCCGCTCGCGCCGCCGACGGACGCCACGTTCGACAGCTACTTGCTGGTGCTGCAGAGCGGCTTCGGCACGTACTTCGTCAACAGCGCCGTGGTCACGCTGTCGACCGTCGTCGTCACGACCATGGTGTGCCTGCTCGCGGCGTACGCCATCGTCCGGTCGCGCCGGTGGGTCGTCCGGAGCACGTACTCGCTCTTCCTGCTCGGACTGGCGATCCCGCTGCAGGCGACGATCATCCCGCTGTTCTTCATCCTCGGTCGGGTCGGGCTGTACGACACGCTCCCGGCGATCATCCTGCCGTCCATCGCCTTCGCGATCCCGATCACGGTGCTGATCCTGGTGAACTTCATCCGGGACATCCCGGGCGAGCTGTTCGAGGCGATGCGCGTGGACGGTGCGGGGCAGTGGCAGGTCTTCTGGCGCCTCGTGCTGCCGCTGTCGCGGTCGTCGATCGCGACCGTGGCGATCTACGACGCGCTCCAGGTGTGGAACGGGTTCCTGCTGCCGCTGGTGCTCACCCAGAGCGACAGCCGTCGGGTGCTCCCGCTCGCGCTCTGGAACTTCCAGGGACAGTTCAGCGTCAACGTGCCGGCGACGCTCGCCGCCGTCGTCCTGTCGGCGCTGCCGCTCCTGGTGCTCTACCTGCTCGCTCGTCGTCAGCTCGTCGCCGGCCTCACCGCCGGCGCCGGCAAGTGACCACGACCAGAGCGGACGTGGTCACGGCGCTGCCGCGGGTGTGACCCTCAGCCGGCGTCGAGGCCCTCGACCAACCGCATCGTGACCGTGATCAGGTCCGGTTCGCGGGCCTCGGCGCCGTCGGCGTGCCGCTGGGCCAGGGCGTCGCGGATGCGTTCGCCGACCTCGCGGATGGTGTCCGGGGCCGGACGGGTGTCGTTCGCCGCGATGCCGGCGGTGATGGTCGTCGAGCCGTGGTCGCGGTCGATGTCCACCAGGACGTCCGGTTGCCGGAGCGCGAGCTTGACGGCGAGGGCGTCGGCGGCGGCCTCGACGATCGGCTGCGCCGGGTAGACCTCGTCGACGCCGGGTGTCGACCGGATCAGCGCGGTCAGGTGTCGGGAGAGTTCCTGGTCGTCGTGCACCCTCGGCTCCTCGGTCAGGGGACGTGGACGTCGTCGAACACGACGTCGATCCGGTCGATGACGATCTCGGTGTGCCGGCCGAGCACCTCGGCGATGCGGGTCCGCAGGCGGTCGGCGGTGACGTCGGCGGGCAGGCCGTAGGCGATGCTCGCCGTCACCTCGACGCGGATGGGCGTGCCAGGTTCGGCGACGTCACCGTCGAGCGTGCAGCGGCCCATCACGACGCCGCCCATGGTGTCGCCGGCGCGGCGGACGAGCCCGCGGACCGAGGCCTCGGTCATGGTCAGGCGGAGTCGGGGGTCGGGGTGTTCCACGGGGACGTCCCGACCGGAGCGGACCTCGTTGCGGATGGTGTCGAGCAGGCCGCTGATCCAGGCGGAGTCGCGGTCGGGGTCGTCCTCGGCGCGGTGCTGCATGGCGTCCCACGAGAGCTCGCGGAGTCGCTGCATGCCGGAGAGCGCCAGGCGGCAGGCCGGGGAGTTCTCGATGCTCGCGTCGCGGGGGACCCGGCCGCGGTCGAGGTACGCGCCGAGCTCCTCCATCGTGTGGCCGTCGACGAGGTCGTCCTCGGGCACGGCGGCGTCGTCGTTCGTCATCGCCACGCCTCCATCTCCTGGAGCAAGAACCGTCGTGCGCGGGCGAGGAGCCCACGGACCGTCGAGACCGGCAGCTCGAGTGCCTCGGCGATCTCCTGGTAGCTGTAGCCGGATGCCTCTCGCAGCAACCAGCACCGGCGCTGGTCGTCGGGGAGCTTGTCCAGCGCCTGCCACACGGCATCGAGCTGCAGCCGCGCCTCGACGATACGCTCCGGCGAGTGGACGGCGTGGGCTGGCGGGTCCACGGTGTCGACGTCGTCGTGGTGTCGTCGTGACCGGATGCGGTCGAGGGCCTTCCGCGTGACGATCTGCATCATCCACGGGCGGAAGCGGGCGGGGGTCTCGAGGTCGTGCAGCTGCCGCCAGCCGACGAGGAACGACTCCTGCACGACGTCGTCGGACTCGTCGTTCGAGCGGAGCATCTTCGCGGCGAACACCCGCAGCAGCGGACCGTGTCGGCGCGCGAGGACCTCGAACGCGCGGACGTCGCCGTCGGCTGCCCGGACGACGAGGGTGGCGTCCTCGGCGTCGACGAGCGAGACGTCGTCGTTCATCGGCACCTCCGCTCGCGGGTCTCGTTCCCGGCTGCTCGGGCGATGTTCCTCGACACGAGCATGCACCTCGGCGCTGGTGACTGCTCGTCGGGGACGACCTGGTGGCCGATCCGTGACGAAACCCGCAGTCGGCACGTCTGTATGGAGGGGGACGACCGAGAGGCAGCATGCAGGACCGAGGACCGACAGCCAGCACGAGTGCGTCCGTGACACGGGTGTGTCCGTCGACGTTCGACCGCTGGCAGTGCGACCAGCCCACCGGGCACGACGGCATGCACCGCTCGGCGCGCGGGACCGAACACACCGAGTGGAACGACCGGGCGTCCGGTCGGAGGCTCAGCGACCTCTGACGCGCGGGCGCACAACAACGTGCGCCCCGGGGGACAGCACCGGGCGGCGGCGGGACGACCACCACCGCCCGGAGTCGGGGCCCTCGACAGGAGCGGGGTCAGCTGCTCATCGAGGGGATGATGGAGACCTTGACGGAGGCGCCGGCGGAGTCGCCGACGAGGTCGAGGGCTTCTTGGAAGGCTTCGAGGGGGAACTGGTGGGTGCAGATCCGGTC
>NZ_JADKRZ010000009.1 GCF_015350905.1 Curtobacterium sp. VKM Ac-2865
GGGGTGGGCACGGGTCGGGTCTCGAGGCGGTAGTCCCCGGGGCCGTGCACCACGACCGCCCGCATCGTCGCAGGGATCTCCGGGGTCGAAGGCGTTGCAGCGGCCGCCTGGGGAGGGGTCGAGGTCGTGGACATGGTGGTCTCCGTCGGTCACGTTCCAGCCGCGTCATCGCGGTGCAGCAGACCATACGGGGTCCTGAACAGATGTCAAGAACAAGATTTCTGGTCGGACACGATTCGCGCTGATCTGCGATTGCCCCTTGCAGAAATCTCGTTCTGCACGTAATTTCTGGTCAGGCCGCTCCGAGAGGCGCGGTCGACGCCGTTCCGCAGGGACCGGCTGACCCCACCAGACGACGACGTCAGGCGCCCGCCGCGTGCTCGTCGTCCTCATGCAAGGAGCACGCGATGCCGCGAGCCGTCCGCCCCGCCACCGGGGCACCCCGAACCGAGCAGGCGTCCTGCGTCGACGGGACGCAGTCGTGAGCGCCGTCAGCACGACGTCGCCGCAGCGCCGACGCCTGACCCGCCGGATCGTCATCGGCGCGGTCGTGCTCGTCGTGCTCATCGCGATGGCGCTGAGCGTGAAGGTCGTCAGCAAGGGCTCGTCCGTCGGAGCCGGCCCGGCCGCGTTCTCCGCCTCGGCCTGGGGCAAGAAGCACTTCCCCGAGGTGCAGGCCGCGATCGCCAAGCGCGCCGTCCCTGCCGACGAACTGGCGACGGCGCTCAACGCCGACACGGCCGCCGCGACGAAGAAGTACGGCGTCGCCGGTGGTGCGGGCACGGAGTTCTCGACGACCTTCACGGGCACCGTGGGCGAGGCGCAGGACGGCCTGTACCCGGTCACCGTCGACGGGCTGCCGGGGGGACTGCTCATCCGCATGCAGACCGGTCCGGCCATCAACGGCACCGACCTCCGCGACGCACCGGGGACGATCGAGTTCGGGCAGTTCACGAACCAGATCGACTACCAGAACGCCGGCGCCGCGCTGAACGACCAGCTGAAGAAGCAGGTGCTCGCCGACGTCGACACCGCGTCGCTCACCGGCAAGACCGTCGAGGTCACCGGGGCGTTCCAGCTGATCAACCCGAAGGCCTGGCTCGTCACGCCGTCGGCCCTGGACGTCCGATGAGCGGCGACGGCGCGATCGGCGCGGTCGTCCTCGAAGCCACCGACGTCGTCAAGACCTACGGGGCGACGCGCGCGCTCAAGGGCGTCAACTTCGCGATCCACCGCGGTCAGGTCACGACGCTGTTCGGGGAGAACGGCGCCGGCAAGTCGACGCTCATGAAGATCCTGTCCGGGGTCGAGCAGCCGACGTCGGGCACGCTCACGCTGCACGGCGAGACCGTGTCGTTCGCCGACACCGTCGACGCCCGCGACCACGGCATCTCGATCATCCACCAGGAGCTCAGCCTCGCGCCGAACCTGACGGTGCGGGACAACATCTTCATGGGGCGCGAGATCACCGGCCCGACCGGTGTCGACTACGCCGAGGAAGCCCGGCAGTCCGCGACCGTCCTGGCCGAGCTCGGCGAGGAGATCGACCCGCTCGCCGTGGTGTCGGACCTGCGCCTCGGCCAGCAGCAGCTCATCGAGATCGCCCGGGCACTGTCGGTCGACGCCCGGATCCTCATCATGGACGAACCGACGAGCGCGCTCTCGGCGTCCGAGGTCGAGGTCCTGTTCCAGGTCGTCCGCGACCTGACCGCCCGCGGCGTCTCCATCGTCTACATCTCCCACCACCTGGAGGAGGCGCTGGAGATCACCGACCACGCGGTCGTGCTCCGCGACGGCGCGATCACGGCGATGGCCCCCGCGGCCGACATCGACCTGGAGTGGGTCGTCCGGGCCATGGTCGGCGAGGGCTTCGACCTCGGGTCCCCGCCCACCGGCTACGACTTCGGACCGGTCGCCCTCGCGATCGAGGACGTCACGGTCGCCGACCCCGACGTCCCCGGCCGCAACGTCGTCGACCGCGTGTCCCTCGACGTCCGTGCCGGCGAGATCGTCTGCATCTACGGTCTGATGGGCGCCGGACGCACCGAGCTGCTCGAGGCCGTGGCCGGACGCAACCGGATCGACGGCGGCCGGGTCCGCAAGGGCGACCGCGACCTGGCGGGCCTGAGCATCGCGGACCGCATCGAGGCGGGCCTCGGACTGGTGCCGGAGGACCGGCAGCGGGACGGGCTCGTGCAGACGATGACGGTCGGGCACAACATGTCGCTCGCCTCGATCGGCGCCTTCGTGAAGGGCCTGTTCCTCTCCGGGAACCGCGAGACCGACATCGTCACCGAGTCCATCCGGACCGTTCACGTCAAGACGCCCGGCGGCCACGCGATGATCGGCTCGCTGTCCGGCGGCAACCAGCAGAAGGTCGTCATCGGCAAGATGCTGGCCACGCAGCCCGACGTCATCCTGCTCGACGAGCCGAGCCGGGGCATCGACATCGGCGCCAAGGCCGAGGTCTTCAAGCTCCTCGCCGAGCGCGCCAGGAACGGCCTCGCGGTCGTCTACACGACGTCGGAGGTCGGTGAGTGCCTCAGCATCGCCCACCGCATCGTCGTGATGAGCCGGGGGCGCATCGCCGCCGAGTTCGGATCCGAAACCACCAAGGAAGCGATCATGGCCGCCTCGGGCGAGGCCGTGGTCGCATGACCGCCACGAACGGAACACGCATGTCCTCCACCACCTCGGCGCGACGCCGGCCCGCGATGTTCGCCGACGGGTTCAGCCTCGGCCGGCTCCTGCTGCAGGGGCGCGCGTTCTTCGCCCTCGTCGCGATCATCGTCGTCTTCTCCGTCCTCTCTCCCAACTACTTCACCGTCAGCAACATCCTCACGATGTCGTCCCACGTCGCGGTCTACGCGATCCTGGCGATCGGCATGCTCGTCGTGATCCTCAACGGCGGCATCGACCTGTCCGTCGGCTCGACGCTCGGGTTCTCGGGCGTCATCGCCGGTGCCCTGATGAAGGGCGTCACGATCGGCGGCTCGACGCTGTACCCGAAGGTCTGGGTCGTCGTCGTGGTCGCCTGCGCGGTCGGTGCGTTCATCGGCTTCGTGAACGGCATCCTGGTCGCCCGCTTCAAGGTGGCCCCGTTCGTCGCGACGCTCGGCATGCTCTACGTCGTCCGCGGCATCGGCCTGCTCATGACGAACGGCCTGACGTACAACGACCTCGGCGGGAACGCGGCGCTCGGGAACACCGGCTTCGACTGGCTCGGCTTCAACCGGTTGATCGGGCTGCCCATCGGCGTCATCGTGATGATCGTCGCGGCGATCGCGGCGAGCCTGCTGCTCAACCGCACGGTGTTCGGCCGCTGGCTGTACGCCTCCGGTGGCAACGAGCGGGCCGCGGAGCTCTCCGGTGTCCCGGTCAAGCGGGTCAAGGTGCGGGTCTACGCGCTGTCCGGCCTCTGCGCCGCCATCGCGGGCCTGATCCTGTCGTCCGAGCTGACGAGCGCCAGCCCCACCGCGGGCAACTCGTACGAGCTCACCGCCATCGCGGCCGTCGTCATCGGCGGCGCCGCGCTCTCCGGTGGTGTCGGCAACGTCCGCGGCACCCTCCTCGGGGCCTTCGTCATCGGCTTCCTGTCCGACGGCCTCGTCATCATCGGCGTCTCGGCCTACTGGCAGACCGTCTTCACCGGCGCCGTCATCGTCCTCGCCGTGCTGCTGAACGCCGTGCAGTACAAGCGCCGCCCGGCCCGTGCCGGCGGGACGACAGCGCCCACCCCCACAGCTCCCGTGGACACGCAGCCCCCGGCCGCCGTCCACGAGAAGACCGCCGGCTGACCCCCGTCACCGGAACACAGCGAAAGGAACCCCACAATGAACCGCAAGCTGGCAATGGTGCTCGCCGCGGGCGTCGGCCTGACCCTCGTCCTCGCCGGCTGCTCCGCCGGGGGCAGCGCATCGTCGGACAAGGGCTCCGGCTCGGGCTCGTCGAAGAAGGGCGGCCTGATCTCGATCATCGTCAACGACCCCTCGAACCCGTACTGGAAGACCGAGGGCGACGTCGCGTCGGCCGAGGCCAAGTCCCTCGGCTACAAGTCGAACGTCTCGGCCTCCAAGGGCGACACGAACACCGAGAGCAACCTCATCGACACCGCGATCACGAACAAGTCGGTCGCGATCATCCTCGACCCGGCCAACGCGAGCGGGTCGATCGGTGCCGTGAAGAAGGCCGACGCCGCTGGCATCCCGGTGATCCTGGTGAACGCCGAGATCAACCAGTCGGGCCTGGCGAAGGCGCAGCTCGTCTCGAACAACGCCCAGGGCGCCGCACTCGGCGCGCAGCAGTGGGTCAAGGACGTCGGCGACTCGGGCAACTACGCCGAGCTCTTCGGCGCCCCGTCGGACAACAACGCGCAGACCCGGTCGAACGGCTACAAGACCGTGCTGTCGCAGTACCCCGGGCTCAAGGAGGTGGCCAAGCAGGTCGCGAACTGGGACCGCACGCAGGGCCACGACAAGATGCAGTCCATCCTGCAGGCCAACCCGGACATCAAGGGCGTCATCCCCGGCAACGACGAGATGGCCCTCGGCGCGGTCGCCGCGCTGAAGGAGGCCGGCAAGCTCGACCAGGTCAAGGTCGGCGGCTTCGACGGCTCGCCGGACGCGGTCGACGCGATCAAGGCGGGGGAACTGCAGTACACCGTCCTGCAGCCGGTCGCCACGTTCGCGAAGAAGGCGGTGCAGGAGGCCGACTCCTTCATCCGCACCGGCAAGACCGGCGCCAGCCAGGAGAAGCAGGCGTTCGACTGCGTGCTCATCACCAAGGAGAACGCGGACAAGGTCACGTCCCCGTTCACCCTCGCCGAGTGAGCGCGTGACACCACGCCCTCCCACGGGCGCGACGGCCGGTCGTCCGGGACGACCGGCCGTCGCCGTGTCCGACGCCGCCCGCGACGGCCACGCCCGCTTCCCGCTCGACCTCGTGTACCAGGCGGCGCGGATGTACTACCTGGAGGACGTCACGCAGGTGGACATCGCCGATCGGCTCGCGGTGTCGCGGGCCACGGTCAGCCGCCTGGTCTCCGAGGCCCGGCGGTCCGGGCTCGTCGAGATCCGGGTCCGCGACCCGTTCCTCGACGAGACCGTCGCCCTGGCCGACGAGGTCCGGGTGCTCCTGGGCCTCGACGCCGTGCAGGTCGTCTCGGCCGTGCA
Source organism: Curtobacterium sp. VKM Ac-2865 (assembly GCF_015350905.1). GTDB lineage: Bacteria > Actinomycetota > Actinomycetes > Actinomycetales > Microbacteriaceae > Curtobacterium. The sequence goes on from NZ_JADKRZ010000009.1 coordinate 5,172, forward strand.
CCACGCCACCATCGGCAGCGACCTGGCCGCCGCGGTGACCGTCGCCGTCGACCGGATGGCGCTCCGCCCCGGCGACGCCCTGCTCATCGGCAGCGGCCGGACGACCCACGCGGTCGCCCGCGACGTCACGCTCCGCCTGGACGGCGTGCTCCTGGCGCCGACGGTCGGTGGGCAGGCGGACCCGCTGCCGTGGTTCCAGTCGAACGAGATCACCCGGCTCGCGGCCGAACGGTCCGCCGCCGTGCCGGCGTTCCTGTTCGCGCAGGCGCTGCCGTCCGTGGACATGCGGGCGTCGCTGGAGAACGACCCGGCCTTCCAGCACGTGGTCGGCCTGTGGGACCGCGCCGTCGGTGCCCTGGTCGGCGTCGGGGCCCCGCCGGCGATCCGCGACGCCCACGCACGCGGGGTCCCGGTGGACGACGAGGTCCTCCGCGACGCTGCCGGGGACGTCTCCCTCAACTTCTTCCGCGCCGACGGCTCCGAGATCGCCTTCGACGGGGCTGAGCGGATGGTCAGGACGCCACGGTCGGTCCTGGTCGACATCCCGCACGTCGTCGCGATCGCGGTCGGGCCGGAGAAGGCACCGAGCATCATCGGGGCCGTGCGGGCCGGGGTGGTCGACGAGCTCATCACCGACGTGGCGACCGCCAGGGCCGTGGTCGCGATCGCCCAGACGGACGGCGGGAGCGAAGGCTAGCGGCCCCAGAACCGGACAGACAGGCCAAACCCATGTACGTTCGCTGAAAGACCGCTGCATGCGGTCGCACGTCGAAGGAGCAAGCAGCATGGCAAACACCACTTCCGGTCGTCCGACGACCGTCACCGTCGCATTCGTGATCTGGCTGATCGTCGTCCTGGCGAACATCCTGTCCGGCGTCATCAGCCTCGTGTCGGGCAGCGCGTCCGACGCGGCCGACAGCGTCGGCACCGCCCCGCTCGTGGGCGGCGCGATCTTCGCGTTCATCCTCGCGATCGTCGAGCTCATCATCGTCTTCAAGATGCGCGACGGTCGCAACTGGGCCCGCATCGTGCTGACCGTCCTCGCGATCCTGCAGCTCATCGGCGTCGGCGTCGGTGCCGCCTCCGGCGGCAACGCCTTCGGCTGGATCGGTGGCGTCGCAGTGCTCGTCGCGACCATCCTGATGTACGTCGGTGGCGCGAACGGCTACTTCCGCCGCCACTGAGTCGAGCGGGTCGCCCAGGCGACCACATGACGGACGGGAGGCTCGGGGCACGACTGCCCCGAGCCTCCCGTCCGTCTCCTGCGTGCGCCCGGCGCGCGCTCAGCCGAGCACCGGCTCCCGCCGGCGGTGGAACGAGCGGTAGGCGCCCGGGGCGGCCCCGAACGCCCGGGTGAAGTGGGCGTAGAAGCTGCTCTGCGACCCGAAGCCCGCGGCGTGCGCCACCTCGCTGGTGGTCATCGTCGTCGTGGCGAGCAGCCGCTGGGCCTCCGCGACCCGGCACCGGGTCAGGTACTCCACGATCGTCGTGCCGACGTCCTGTCGGAAGACGGTCATGGCGTAGTGCGGGTGCAGGTGGGCGGCGGCAGCGACGTCGGTCACGGAGACGGGTTCGCGGAAGTGGCCCACGACGAACCGGACCATGTCCACGACCCGGTGCATGGACTCCGCGGTCCCGTGGTCACCGCAGGGGCGGAGGTCCACCTGTGCGCGGGCGTGCCGGAGCAGGCGTCGGACGAGCGCCTGCGCCTCCAGGTTCGCGATGAGCTCGGCGCCGTCGTCGGCGAAGTCCTGCTGCCACGAACCGAGCATGGACTCGACGTCCCGTCCGGCGGCCGACGTCGGGACGATGACCGGGCGGTTCAGGAGCATCGCTCCGAGGTCGTGGTCGGGGAGGCCCCACGCGAGCACCTCGGCGAGCGGGATGTGGACCCACCGGAACTCGCCGACCTCGGTGGGCTCGCCGATGAGCTGGTGCGCGGTCCAGCCCCAGAAGAGCGCGGTCTCGCCAGCGTGCACGCTGATCGGCGTCCCCCCGAACCGGTAGTCGAGCCGGCCCTCGAGCACGAGGTTGATCTCGAGGTCGTCGTGACGGTGGGAGGCGTCCATCCTCGGAGCCGGCCCGCGGTGGCTCCAGTAGGCGGGCTCCACGGTCTCGACGACGGAGCCGGGCGTCAGCGGATGGGTGAGCGCGTCATCGAGCACGGGGCGAGCCTAGGACAGCTCCCCGAGCAGGACCCCGGCCGACCTGAGGATCCGGGAACGCCGCCGTCCGAAGTCGGAGGCGGGCCCTCCCGGGCGCTCCGTAGCGTGCTGCCATGACCAAGATCACCATCATCGGCGCCGGCGGCTTCGTCTTCCCCTTCCGTCTCATCGGCGACCTCGTCAGCTTCCCCGCGCTGCAGGACGCGACGCTGCACCTCATGGACCTCGACGCGGGCAGGGTCGCCCGCACCGCGGCCGCCGCCAGGGAGCTCGTCGCGCACCACGGCCTCGGCGTCGAGGTCCTCGAGACCACCGACCGCCGCGCGGCCCTCGCCGACGCGGACGTCGTCATCATCACGTTCCAGGTCGGCGGCGTGGAGTCGTACAAGTGGGACGTCGAGATCCCGCGGAGGTACGGCATCGACCAGGCCGTCGGCGACACCGTCGGCCCCGGTGGGGTCTTCCGCTTCCTCCGCTCGGTGCGTGCGTACGAGGACATCGCCCGCGACGCGCTCGAGCTCTGCCCGGACGCGCAGTTCATCAACTACGCCAACCCGATGGCGATGGCCACGGCGTTCCTCAACGCCAAGGGGCTCCGGACGGTCGGGCTGTGCCACAGCGTGCAGGGCACGACGCGGATGCTCGCCAGGACCCTCGACGTGCCCTACGACGAGGTCGAGTTCGTCAGCGCCGGCATCAACCACCAGGCCTGGATCCTGGAGTTCAAGCGACGCAACGGCGAGGACCTCTACCCCCGCCTGCGCGAGGTGATGACCGCGAAGCACCGCCGGGGCGTCGCGGCGGCCGACCTGCACGACGACGACGGCGACCACAGCGAGGCAGCGCTGGCCGCCAGCAACTACGAGGGCGGCAACGAGCAGGTCCGCACGCAGCTGATGCGCTCGTTCGGGTACTTCGAGACCGAGTCGAGCCACCACGCGAGCGAGTACGTGCCGTACTTCCGGAAGGACCCGGAGACGACGCTCGAGTACATCCCGGAGCGCTGGGACTACTACGAGATCTGCCTGGCCCACGACGAGCAGGGCGACGTCGACCAGCAGCTCGAGAAGCTCAAGGCCGACCTGTCCCCGTCCGTCGAGTACGGCGCCAGCATCGTCAACGCGATCGTCACCGGCATCCCCGCGGTCGTCTACGGGAACGTCCCGAACGCCACCGGCGTCATCGCGAACCTGCCGTCCGACGCCTGCGTCGAGGTGGCCTGCCTGGTCGACGGCAAGGGCGTCCAGCCGACCTCCTTCGGCGAGCTCCCGCCGCAGCTCGCCGCGATCAACCGGACCAACACGAACGTGCAGACCCTCGCTGTCCGGGCCGCGTTGACCGGGGACGTGGCGAACGTGCACCACGCGGTGGCCCTCGACCCGCTCACCGCGGCACACCTGACCCTCGACCGGATCGCGGCGATGACCGACGAGCTGCTGCACGCCCACGCGGCGCTGCTCCCGGAGGCGCTCCGTCCGGCGGACGCGGTCGGCGTGGAGCAGGGCCACGGCCAGGAGGCCCGGCCCGCCCTGGTCTGACCGGTCGCGCCCGGCGGACACCGCGCCGGGCGCGACCCCGAGGCCACGGCGCGGTGCTGCGCGCACCGCGACCCGAGCCTCCTGTCCGCACGACCCGGCACCACGACCTCAAAGGAGAGGACATGCCGAACCGCCCACCACCCCAGCTCGCCAGACGGGGGTTCCTCGCCCTCGCCGGCATCTCGATGGCCGGCGCGCTCGCAGCGTGCGCCGGCCAGGGGACCGCCGCACGCGGCGGCACGAAGCACATCCGCCTGTCGACCTGGAACATCCCGACCGACATCACGAGCTACCAGCGGATCGCGGACGAGTTCGTCGCCACGCACCCCGGGACCAGCGTCTCGGTGGAGGTGACCACCGGGCAGTTCCACCAGTGGTTCATCACCCGCCTCGCCGCGGACCTGGCACCGGACATCATCCGGATCACCCCGCAGCAGATCGGCCGGTACGCCGCGAACGGCAGCCTCATCGACATCAGCGGCCACATCCCCGCCGACTACCAGTCCGACTACACGAAGCCGTTCTGGGCGATCGGCGCCAGGAACGACGGCGTGTTCGGGGTGTTCCAGCACACCGACAACTTCATCACCTACTACAACCGCGACGTGATGGAGCAGATCGGCGTGACCCCGCCGACGGCGATCGCCGACGCCTGGACCTGGGACCAGTTCCTCGACGTCGCCCGCGAGGTCAAGCAGGTGACGGGGAAGTACGCCTTCGGCTACGGGTGGAGCGGACCCGAGACGGCCTACCGCTGGCTGCCGTTCGTCTACCAGAACAGCGGTGCCTTCCTCGGCGAGGACGGCGCGACGCCCTCCATGGACACCGCGGAGGCGATCGGCGCGCTCGAGTTCGGCCGGAAGTGGTACGCCGAGGGACTCGCCACCACGGGCAACCTCAGCAAGACCGGTGGCGGGGACGTCGCCCGGAACCTGTTCATGACCGGGCAGATCGGGATGATGCTGAACAACCCCGAGCCGATGGCGCAGCTCGACGAGCAGATGCCGGACAACTGGGGGACCGCGCCCATGGTCCGCAACACCGGCGAGGCCAGCGACCTGGGCGGGAACGCACTCGCGGTGACGAAGTCGAGCAAGCACCCCGACCTCGCCGCGGAGCTCGTCGCCCTCATCACGAGTCGTGAGCAGATCGAGCGCTTCTGCCACGACGGCAACTGGCTGCCGGCACGGAAGTCGCTCGACGCCGCCGACGTCGGCTACGAGTCCCACGCGGACACCATGCAGCAGTTCATCGACCAGGGCGCCACGATCCCGCTCTCGATGGTGAAGGCCGAGAGCGGCCAGTACTTCTCGTCGCTGAACGCCGTGTTCGCCGACTACCTCGACCTGTGCCTGCTCGGGCAGCTCCGCCCGGCCGAGGCCGCAGGCCAGATGATGGAGGCGATGCGCAGTGTCACTGCGAACTGACACCAGGGACCGGGCGGCCACCCTGCCCGCGAGCCCCGAACGTCCCGCCGACGCGAGGACGCGACGCCGGGCGCGGTTCGTCCCGTACGCCTTCATCGGTCCGGCGGGTCTGCTGTTCCTCGCGTTCTCGCTCGTGCCGATCGTCATCGCGATCGCGCTGAGCCTCCGGGACAGCAGCACCTCGATCACGGACGGCGGCTGGATCGGCGCCGGGAACTTCACGGCGATGACCGGGGACCCGCTCATCGTCACCGCGCTGCGGAACACCCTCGTGTTCACCCTCGGGACCGTGCCGACGTCGATGGCGATCGGGCTCGCCCTCGCGGTCGCCCTGAACCGACCGCTGCCGGGGCGCGGTGTGTTCCGTGCCCTGTTCTTCGTGCCGATGGTCGCGGCGGGGGTCGTCGTCGGCGTCGTCATGTCCTGGATCTTCAACGGGGACTACGGCGTCGTGAACAACCTGCTCGAGGCACTCGGGCTCGGCCGGCTGCCCTGGTTGACCGCGCCGGGCTGGGCGATGGCGACCCTGGTGATCGTCGTCGTGTGGACCCGCATCGGGTTCTGCATGGTGATCTACCTCGGAGCGCTGCAGTCCGTGCCCGCAGAGCTCAAGGAGGCGGCCGCGATCGACGGCGCGTCCCGCTGGGCCCGGTTCCGCACGATCACGTGGCCGCTGCTCCGACCGACGACGTCGATCCTGGTCATCCTCAACGTCGTGTTCTCGCTGCAGGCCTTCGACGTGATCTACGTCATGACCGGCGGCGGCCCGGGGTTCTCCACCACCGTGCTCATCCAGTACGTGTTCCGGACCGCGTTCATCGACGCGCGGATGGGGTACGCCGCGGCGCTCGGACTCGTCCTCGTCGCGATCCTGCTCGTCTTCACGCTGCTCCGGCAGCGCGCCAACCGCAAGGCCGAGGAGGTCCTGTGACCACCGCACCGTCACCCCGCCAGACCCACCAGTCCCGTCCGTTCCGCGCCCGCCGTCCGCGGCCGGGGCGCTGGGTGCTCGTCGCCGGGCTCTCCCTGCTCGCGGCGGTGATGGTCTTCCCGCTCTACTGGATGGTCGTCTCCGCGCTCACGCCCGGGGGCCAGTCGCAGAGCGGCTCGTTCTACCTGTTCCCCGCGCACCCGTCGTTCGACAACTACACGCAGGTCTTCAGCACGCAGCCCGTCTGGCGCTGGCTCGGCAACTCGGCGCTGATCACCTCGGTCGGCACCGCGCTCAGCGTCGTGGTGTCGCTGATGGCCGGCTACGCGCTCGCGAAGTTCCGGTTCCTCGGCCGGGGGCTGCTGTACTCGGCGTTCCTCGTGACGATCATGATCCCGATCCAGGTGACGATCGTGCCGAGCTTCCTCGTGGTGGCGAAGCTGGGTCTCGTCGACTCGCCGTGGGCCGTGGTGCTCCCGACCCTGTTCGACGTCGTCGGCATCTTCATCGCCCGACAGTTCATGCTCGGCGTGCCGGACGCGCTCCTCGAAGCGGCACGGCTCGACGGTGCCGGCGAGTTCGTCACCTTCTTCCGGGTGGTGCTGCCGACCTGCGGACCGCTCGTCGGGGTGCTCGTGATCCTCGGGTTCATGACGCGGTGGAACGACTTCCTCTGGCCGCTGGTCGTGCTCCAGGGGAACGAGAACCTCACCGTGCCCGTCGCGCTCTCGACGCTGACGAACAACCCGGCGTTCAGCTCGCCGTGGGGGGCCGTGATGGCGATCGCGACGATCACGGTGCTGCCGCTGCTGGTGGTGTTCCTGGCGTTCCAGCGGCAGTTCGTCCAGGGGATCGCGTCGACCGGCATCAAGTGAGCACCCTGACGTTCGGTCCCCGTTCACCCGGAGTCGTTATACCGGGCTGACGCGCACGGTCGGACCGTGCGCAGGACGTGAGGAGAGCCCATGCTGGACGCCACCCCGATCGGTGACCTGCGGGAGTACATCGAGGACCTGCGCACCCGCGGGTTCACGGTCGGGAACGCACACACCCCGGACCCGGAGCTCATCGACCCCGAGGGCAACCCGATCTACACCTGGCTCGAGGACTACCCCTACGACGAGCGGATGTCCCGCGACGAGTACGAGTACGAGAAGTACCGGCTGCAGGTCGAGCTGCTGAAGTGCCAGTACTGGCTCGAGGACAACGACCGCAAGGCCATCATCCTGTTCGAGGGCCGCGACGCCGCCGGCAAGGGCGGCACGATCAAGCGGTTCACCGAGCACCTGAACCCGCGGACCTCGCGGGTCGTCGCGCTGTCGAAGCCGACCGAGCGCGAGCAGGGCCAGTGGTACTTCCAGCGCTACGTGGAGCACCTGCCGAGCGCCGGCGAGATCGTCATGTTCGACCGCTCCTGGTACAACCGGGCCGGGGTCGAACGGGTCATGGGGTACTGCTCGGACGCCGAGTACGAGACCTTCATGACGCAGGCGCCGTCGTTCGAGCGGATGCTCGTCGACTCCGGCATCCACGTCACGAAGTTCTGGTTCTCCGTCACGCGCAAGGAACAGCGGACCCGGTTCGCCATCCGCCAGCTCGACCCGGTCCGCCGGTGGAAGCTCTCCCCGAACGACGTCGCCTCGCTGATGGTCTGGGACGACTACACGGCGGCGAAGGAGGAGATGTTCCGGCGCACCGACAAGCGGTACGCGCCGTGGACGATCGTCCGGTCGAACGACAAGAAGCGCGCCCGCGTCAACGCGATGCGGTACTTCCTGACGCAGTTCGACTACGACGACAAGGACCCGGAGGTCGTGCTGCCGCCGGACCCCCTGCTCGTGATGCGCGGCAAGTCGCTGCAGCTCGAGGAGTAGCCCCCCGCGAGAGGTCCGCCGGAGGGCGATGCTGCATGCCGACTGCGGGTTCCGTCGGTGCTGCGATCAGAGTCCTCCGGTGGTGGCAGGATGAGCGACGGCCGCTTCCCTGGCGACCGGATCTGGAGTGATCGAGCGTGACCGAGACACACTCCGCGGCACCTGTCAGCGAGGACACCGCGACCCATGAGCACGGGGGCCCCGGCGGCGGCGCCGCACTCGCGCTGGCGGCGCTCGGCGTCGTCTTCGGCGACATCGGCACCAGCCCGCTGTACGCGCTCCGGACCGTCTTCACGATCGACGGCGGCATCGTCAAGCCGATCCCCGAGGACGTCTACGGGGTGATCTCGATGATGTTCTGGAGCATCACGATCATCGTCTCGATCAAGTACGTGCTCGTGCTGATGCGCGCCGACAACAACGGCGAGGGCGGGGTGATGGCGCTCGCCGCACTGGCCAGGCGCCTCTACGCCCAGCGCCGTGGCGGTGCGACGATCTTCCTGGTCATCGGCATCATCGGGGTCTCGCTGTTCTACGGCGACTCCGTGATCACCCCAGCCGTCTCCGTGCTGTCCGCGGTCGAGGGCCTCGGCACCGCGGCCCCGGCGGTCGGGCACCTCATCGTGCCGATCGCCGCCGTGATCCTCGTCATCCTGTTCTTCGTGCAGCGGTTCGGCACCGGCAAGGTCGGCACGCTGTTCGGCCCGGTGATGATGCTCTGGTTCGTCGTCATCGCGCTCGCCGGCATCCCGCGGATCATCGAGCACCCGGGCGTCCTGCAGGGGCTGTCCCCCACGTGGGCGATCGCGTTCGTGTTCGCGCACCCGCTCATCAGCTTCGTGGCGATGGGCGCCGTGGTGCTCGTCATCACCGGTGCCGAGGCGCTCTACGCCGACATGGGCCACTTCGGCCGCGTGCCGATCCGCCGCGCCTGGTTCTTCGTCGTGTTCCCTGCGCTCGTGCTGAACTACCTCGGCCAGGCGGCGCTCGTGCTCGAGCAGCCCTCGGCCACGAAGGACCCGTTCTTCCTGCTGTTCCCGAACTGGGCGCAGCTGCCCGTCGTGGTGCTCGCCACCGCGGCGACGGTCATCGCGAGCCAGGCCGTCATCTCCGGCGCGTTCTCCCTGACCCGCCAGGCCGTCCAGCTCGGGCTCCTGCCGCCGCTGACGATCCGCCAGACCTCGAAGCGCGAGGGCGGCCAGATCTACCTGCCCGCCGTCAACCTGCTGCTGTTCATCGGCGTGATGGCGATCATGCTCGCGTTCCGGTCCTCGGCGAGCCTGGCGACGGCGTACGGCGTCTCGGTGACGGGCGCCCTGGTGACCGACACCCTGCTCCTGCTGCTCGTCGTGAAGCCGCTCTGGAACTGGTCGACGTGGAAGCTCGTCGTCGTCGCGGTCGTCTTCGGCGGCCTCGAGCTGACGTTCCTCGCCGGCAACCTGTCGAAGGTGCTGCACGGCGGGTGGGTGCCGCTGCTCATCGCGCTCGCGGTCGTCACGGTGATGACGACGTGGCGTCGTGGTCGGCAGCTCGTGCAGGACGAACGCCGGGCGCGCGAAGGCTCGCTCGCCGAGTTCATCGAGAAGGTCAACGCGAAGGGCGTCCCGCGCGTCCGCGGCGTGGCCGTGTTCCCGCACCCGAACAAGGAGACGACCCCGCTGGCGCTCCGGGCGAACATGGAGCACAACCACGTGATGCACCGCCGGGTCATCATCGTGTCCGTCATCACGGCCAACGTGCCGCACGTGCCGCACTCCAAGGCCTTCACCCGCGACGACCTGGGGTACGCCGACGACGGCATCGACCACGTCACCGTGAAGTTCGGGTTCTCCGACGACCAGGACCTGCCGCACGCCCTGCACGCGGCGTGCCTGTCGGAGGTGCTCGACCTCGACCCCGACGAGATGGCCGAGGCGTCGTACTTCGTCTCGCGCGGGGCACTCCGGCCGATGCGGGGCAACGGCGGGATGGTGAACTGGCGGAAGAAGCTGTTCGTCGGGCTGGCGCACAACGCCGCCGACCCGGCGTCCCGCTTCGGGCTGCCGCCGCAGCGGACGGTCACGATGGGCAGCGACGTCGAGATCTGACGTCAGGCGGTGCCGGCGGTCGTCAGGCCGTCGGGACCGCTTCGCTGCTGGCCAGCGCCGCCGCCAGCACGGCGTTCCGCACGACCCGGGCCACGTCCGGTGACGTCGACCCCGCCGGCCACGCGACGACGGTGGTGGCGAGCACGGCGTCGACGACCGGCACGGCGACGTGCTCCGGCCACTGCAGGGTGCGGCTGGACCGCGGGATGACTATGACCGTGCGGCTGAGGGCGACGAGCTGGGCGAGCTGGGCCTGCGACCGGACCTCCGGCCCGGGCCCGTCGGGGTAGGACCCGTCCGGCCGGGGCCACCGTGCGGCGGGCAGGTCCGGCAGGTCGCGGAGGTCCGCCTGCACGAGCGAGTCCCGCGCCGCCAGGGGGTGCGTGCGCGGCAGGATCGCCACCTGCTCCTCGGTGCGCAGGTCCTCGGTGTCGAACCCGGTCAGGTCGTCGTAGGTGCGGTGCATGAGCGCCACGTCGGCCCGGCCGTCGCGCAGGAACGCGGCCTGCTCGTGCACCTCGCCGAACAGCACCTCGATCGGCAGGCCGTCCGGGTCCGCCCCGTGCACGTCGAGCAGCGCCTGCAGCAGTTCGTGGTCGGCCCCGGCCTTCACCGCGAGCACGAGGTGCCGCGTGGGGAGCCCGGCCCGGCGGGTGCGTCGGCCAGCAGCCGCCACGGCCGCGAGCGCCGACCGCGCCTCGCCGACGAGCACGGTGCCGGCGACCGTCAGGCGCACACCGCGCGGGTCGCGGACGAACAGGTCCACGCCGATGCGCTGCTCCAGCTGTCGGACCGCCCGGGAGAGCGGCGGCTGCGACATCCCGAGCCGTGCGGCGGCGCGGCCGAAGTGCAGCTCCTCGGCCACCGTCAGGAAGTACCGCAGTTCGCGCGTCTCGAGATCGTCCACGTGCGGAGCCTACGTCGTGCCGATACCCCACGGGTATCGCTCGGCACCCGATCGGTCTTGGACGCACCGGGGTGCGCGGACCGAGGATCGGACCATGACGACGACACAGAAGACTGCCCTGGTCACCGGGGCGAACAAGGGCATCGGGTACGCGATCGCAGAAGCGCTCGGGAGGCTCGGCCACCGTGTCGTCCTCGGCGCGCGTGACGAGGTGGCCGGCGCCGACGCCGCGGCCCGGTTGGTCGCGCAGGGGATCGACGCGAGCGCCCTGCGGCTCGACGTGACGAGCGACGCGAGCGTCGCCGCAGCGGCCGCCGAGCTCGAGGACCGGGTCGGCATGCTCGACGTCCTCGTGAACAACGCGGGCATCTCCGGGGCGTTCGACCCGGTCACCTGGGGGCAGGACCCGACGACGATCGACCTCGACGTGCTCCGGGGTGTGGTCGACACGAACGTGTACGGCGTCATCCGGGTCACGAACGCGATGCTGCCCCTGCTCCGCCGGTCCGACGCCCCGCGCATCGTGAACACGTCGAGCAGCATGGGGTCCCTCGGCCGGCAGCCGGGTCCGGTGATGGCGGTCTACTCGTCCTCGAAGACCTTCCTCAACGGCATCACCGTGCAGTACGCCCGGGCGCTCGCCGACACCCCGGTGATCGTGAACGCGGCCTGCCCCGGTCTCGTCGCGACGGACTTCAACGGGTTCGCGGGGGACCGCACCCCCGAGCAGGGCGCCGCGACGGCCGTCCGCCTCGCGACCCTGCCCGACGACGGGCCCCGCGGCGGCTTCTTCGAGGACGACGGCGTCGTCCCCTGGTGACCGGTCAGGCCGTCAGGCCGTCCGAGTCGTCTGCGCGGTCAGTCTGCTCGGGCCGCTGACGGCAGACCGCTCGCGCGGCGCTCCAGGTCGGCCAACGCCCGCACGGTCGCCGGGTCGCCCTGCCGCCACCGCTCGACGACGTCGGCACCGAGCCGGGTGACCTCCGACCGGGTCGTCAGTGCGCGGACCGCGAGGAGCTCGGTGCCGGCCGGCTGACGACCCAGGCGCGCGGTGGCGGTGGCAGTGCGGACGAAGCCGCCGCGGAAGTGCAGCCAGACGAGCAGCAGTGCCACGACGAGGACGACGGCGACACCGCCACCCACCAGGTGCGCGAGCCGCACGGTGGCGTCGTGCTGCTCCGTGCCTGCTGCCGCCACCGCGCCGGCTCGTTCGGAGGCCTCGCGGAGCGGACGGCTCACGGCGTCACCGGCGAACGGCACCTTGCCGAGCGCGGACGCGGCCTTGCCGAGCTGCTCCTGGAACGCCGAGCCGTCCCGGTTCACCCGGGTGCCGATCGCCGCGATGCCGCTGATCGCCCCGGAGACCGTCGTACCGATGACGACCGCCAGGACACAGCCGAGCAGCACGACCACGTCGAGGACCACTTGCCGCACGCGCTGCACGGGTCGGGCGCTGTAGAACACCACGGTCAGTCCGTGGGGCGGTGCAGCGTGCGGATGCGGTCGTGCAGCGGTTCGGTCTGCCACCGCGCCTCGAACGTGCCCGACGCCGGGTCGCACCGCACCCAGAGCAGGTGCGGGGTGTCGACGAACCGCACGGCGACCAGCACCCGGCCGTCCTCGTCGACCGCGGCGCTCGCCGCCGTCGACCCGTCGACCGCCCACGCGCCGGCGCCGAGCGGCGCGGACACGGCGGAGCCGTCCTGGGTCAGGGTGGTCGTCCAGGTGGCGCCGTCCTGCTCGAGCACCACGGTGTCCAGGCCGGGGACCGCGGAGCTGGCGGCGCGGGAGAACGCACCACGAGCCTCCAGGCCGTCGACCGTGTCCAGCGCGCCCCCGGCGACCGGTGGCAGGGCCAGGCCGGGCAGGGCGGCGTCCGTCGTGTCCGGACCGGGACGGTCGATCGCCGGCAGCAGGTGCTCCCACACGGCGTCGAGCACGGCCTGCATGTCGAGGCTCTGGCCGGTGATCGCGAGGACGACGTCGTGCTCCGGCAGGACGACGCAGAACTGGCCGTAGGCGCCGTCGCCGCGGAAGCCGTGCCGGGCCATCCAGAACTGGTAGCCGTAGCCCTGGGACCAGTCCGGGTTCTCCTCGTCCGGGTTCGCGACCTGCATGCGGGTGGCGGACTCGACCCAGTCCTCGTCGAGGATCCGGACGCCGTCCCACAGCCCGCGCTGCAGGTAGAGCTGGCCGAGCTTCGCGACGCTCTCGGTCGTGGTGTAGCAGCCGCTGAAGCCGAGCTCGCCGACCGAGTCACGCTTCCAGGACAGTCGGTCGATGCCGAGCGGGTCGAGCAGCCGCGGCCGGAGGTAGTCCACCAGGGTGCCGCCGCTGACCCGCCGGACGATCTCCGCGAGCGTGTACGTGCACGGCTGGTTGTAGGCGAAGACCGAGCCGGGCTCCTCGTCCGGGGGCAGCAGCAGGAAGCCGCGGACCGTGTTCTCGGGGTCGATCGCCAGCGCCCGGTCCAGGGTCTCCGCACGGTGACCGCTCGCCATCGACAACAGGTGACGGAGGGTCATCCGACGGGTGCGCTGGTCGAGCACCTCATGGTCGAGCTCAGGGAAGTGGCTGATCACGGCGCTGTCGAGGTCGAGCAGCCCCTCGTGCGCAGCGATCCCGACGGCCGCCGCCGTGAAGCTCTTGCTCAGGGAGTAGAGCAGGTGCGGGCGGTCGGCGGAGTACGGGTCCCACCAGCCCTCCGCGGCGACCTGGCCGTGCCGGAGCAGGACCAGCCCGTGCGGCTCGACGTCCGGTGTGGACTCCAGCGCGCGGACGAGGGCATCCACCCCCGAGGCGTCGATGCCGAGGGCGGACGGGGAGCTGCGCGGGAACGTCGTCGTCACGGGTCGAGCGTAGCCCGGGCAGGCCGGGCGGCGGCCTGCCATCATCGAGGGAGCGTTCGACAGCAGATCGCACCGCCGTCACCCACGACAAGGATCCGCATGCCGTTCTTCACCCCGTCCTCCGCGACGAGCGACACCCCGCCCACCGGCGCCAGGAAGGCGTGGTCGGACGCGTTCGGCGGACTCGCGACCCGGTGCCTGCAGGTCATCATCGTGCTGGTCATCGTGATCGGCATCGTCTACGCCGCGTCGACCATCAGCGTCGTGACGATCCCGGTGCTCATCGCGCTCATCATCGCCTCGGCCATGCACCCCGTCGTGTCCTGGCTCCGCCGGCACCGCGTGCCTTCCCTCGTGGCAACCCTGATCGTGCTGCTCGGGGTGCTGGCCGTGCTCGGGCTGGTCGGGTGGCTCATCGTCGTCGCGGTCGAGAACCAGTGGAGCGACCTGCAGAAGTCCGCGGTTGACGGCTTCCAGCAGCTGCAGGGCTGGGTGACGTCGCTGCCGTTCTCGATCTCGGACAAGCAGATCGACGACGCGACGAAGACCGCCACCGACTTCGTCACGAGCGCCAAGTTCGGCTCGGGGGCGCTCGCCGGGGCCTCGGCCACCGCGAACTTCCTCACCGGGCTCGTGCTGATGATCGTCGTGCTGTTCTTCTTCCTCAAGGACGGCCCGAAGATCTGGGAGTTCCTGCTCCGCCCCTTCACCGGCACCCGCTACGCCCGCGCCCGTCGCGTCGGTGACCGCGTCGTCTCCACCCTCGGCGGCTACGTCCGCGGCACGGCGACCGTCGCCGCGGTGGACGCCATCGGCATCGGTGTCGGCATCGCCATCGTCGGGGTGCCGCTCGCGCTGCCCCTTGCCGTCGTCGTGTTCATCACGGCGTTCATCCCGATCGTCGGTGCCACCGCGGCCGGCATCCTCGCGGCCCTCGTCGCCCTGGTGACCCTCGGCCCGGTGCAGGCGCTCATCGTGGTCGGCATCGTGGTCCTCGTGAACCAGCTCGAGGGCAACCTGCTCCAGCCCGTGCTCATGGGCCGCACGCTGCAGCTGCACGGCCTCGTGATCCTGGTCGGCCTGACCGCCGGCACGGTGCTCGCGGGCATCACCGGCGCGGTCATGTCGGTGCCGCTCCTCGCCGCGGCGTGGGGCGCCGTGCAGGTCTGGGACGGCCCGGACACCCCCGCCAAGCCGTGGCGGCAGAAGCGCTCGGAAGAGGTCGGCGCCAAGTAGCCCGACGGGTGGACGGCGGCGCCCCGAACGGGGGTATCGCCACTTCCCCCTGACCCCCTTGTAGATTGCTCAGCAATCGACCGGTGTCCCCAGAACGGTGGACCCCGATCGGCCGACACGGACTCACCACCCGTGTCCCGCAGCGCGGCGGGAACGCCGCGTGGACCCGGAAGGATCAGGGATGTCACGCCCACGGACTGATCGAACGCCCCTGGCGTCGGGTGTCTTCGGCGTGCCGAGTCGTTCTGCGCGGCGTGACGTCGCCGGTGATCCCTTCCGCGTCGGGTCCCCTGCCACCACGGGGGACGGATCAGCGGCGGACGGCCGCATGTCGGGTTCGGTGCGGTGGGGCGTTCGGGTCCCCGCCGCACCGACTCCGCGTCGTCCACTGCGACGAACGACAGGAGCGAGCGTGCACGACCACGACACCCATCCCCTCGACCGGGCCGTCGGCCCCGAACACGTCGAGCGGTTCCGGCTGCTCCGGACCCCGGACGAGACGCTGAGCGTGGTCTGCCGGTGCGCGATCGGCGTCGACCACGACAACACCATCACGCCGGCCGGTCCTGCACCGGACCTGACGGGTCGCCGAGTCCGCTGACCGTCCCGCTCGCCGCGGTGGATACTGGGGCGGTGCGTGAACTCCAAGCCGCCATCGCCGCGGACCTCAACGTCCAGCCCGTCATCCACCCGGCCGCCGAGGTCGCACGTCGTGTCGACTTCCTCCGCGACTACCTGCTGACCACGGGGGCGAAGGGCCTGGTCCTCGCGATCAGCGGTGGGCAGGACTCCACCCTCGCCGGGCGGCTCTCCCAGCTCGCGGTCGAGTCGCTCCGTGCCGAGGGGCACGACGTCTCGTTCACCACGGTGCGCATGCCGTACCGGGTGCAGGCCGACGAGGACGACGCCCAGCTCGCGCTGCAGTTCATCGCCGCGGAGCCCGGTGTCACCGTGAACATCGAACACGGGGTCGACGGCGTGGTGCAGGACACCGCGGACGCCGGTGTGCCGCTGAGCGACTTCGTCAAGGGCAACGTCAAGGCGCGGATGCGCATGGTCGCCCAGTACGCGGTCGCCGGGCAGCGCGGGCTCCTGGTCGTCGGCACGGACCACGCGGCCGAGGCCGTGACCGGCTTCTTCACGAAGTACGGCGACGGCGGCGTGGACCTCACCCCGCTGACCGGGCTCACGAAGAGCCAGGGACGGCAGCTCCTCGAGCACCTCGGTGCGCCGGCCCGCCTGTACGAGAAGGCCCCCACCGCTGACCTGCTCGACGAGACCCCGGGCCAGACGGACGAGGCGAACCTCGGCCTGAGCTACGCCGAGATCGACGCCTACCTGCAGGGGCACGACGTGCCGGTCGAGGTCGCCGAGGCGATCGAGACCCGCTACCGCGCCACGGAGCACAAGCGCCAGGTGCCGGCGACCCCCTTCGACGCCTGGTGGCGCGCGTAGGGAGCCGTTCCCCGCGTCGCAGGTCGTTTCGCGCGTGGGTCGTTCCGCGCGTTGCGAGACCCTCCGCGCGCGGGAGGTCGAATCGCGCGTAGGCGGTCAGTTCTTCCGACCTCCCACGCGCGATCCAGCTTGCCATCGCGCGCGGTGTGGGTGGGAACCGCCGGACTGGAGGCTCCCCACCGGACCGGTGGGGAGCCTCCAGTCCGTCCTGTGGTGCGTCAGCCGGCCAGCGCGGCGTACCGTTCGCTGACCGATGCGCCGAGCGAGGCGCGGACGCTGCGCGTCAGCTCGTCCGCGAGGACCTCGTGCTCGCCGTGCTCGACGCCGTCCCACACCGCGGTGACGACGGACTCCGGGGTGTTCTTCGGCGCGTCGACGCCGCTGGCCATCGCCGTGTCGGTGTACCCGAGGTAGGCCCCGACGACCTGGACCCCGTCGCTCGCCAGCTCGAGCCGGATCGAGTCCGTCGCCGACCACAGCCCTGCCTTCGAGACGCCGTACGCGCCGGCGCCACCGAGCCAGCTGAGGATCGAGGCGACGTTGACCAGGGCGCCGTGCGCTGCGCGGAGTGCCGGGGCGAAGGCGCGCGTGACGAGCAGCGGTCCGACCAGGTTCGTCTCGATCTGCGCGCGGATGTCGTCGAGGTCGCCGTCGACGAGACCGCCCTGGCGCAGCAGTCCGGCGTTGTTGACGACGACCGTGACGTCGGAGGCCTCTGCGGCCGCGCGTGCCACCGAGGCGGCGTCGCTGACGTCGAGCACGAGGGGGACGATGCGGGCGTCGTCCCAGTCCTGCGGTCGTCGTGCGGCGGCGTAGACCTTCGTGGCGCCGCGCTCGAGGGCCTGGCGCACGAACTCGGTGCCGAGTCCGCCGTTCGCGCCGGTGACGAGCACGGTCTGTCCGATGAGTCCGGTCATGATGGGTTCCTTCCGTCGGGGCACCGAGCGATGCCGTGTCCTCTCGACAGCAATATGACCGGTCGTCTCATTCCCGGAGTGAGAGCATTGGTCCATGCCGAAAGCCAGCCTGCGGGACGCGATCGTCGACGCCGCCCTCGTCGAGTTCCACCAGCACGGGTACGCCGCCACCGGGGTGGCCGCGATCACCGGGTCCGCGGGGGCACCGAAGGGGTCGTTCTACAACCACTTCCGGTCCAAGGCGGACCTGGCGATGGAGGTCGCTGACCGCTTCGCCGCCGCGTCACCGATCGGGCTGCTCGCGGACGCGTCAGTGCCGCGCGTGGTGGACCGGATCACGGGCTACTTCGACGCGATGCTCGACCGGCTGGCCGGCATCGACTTCCGGTACGGCTGCCTGCTCGGCAACCTGGCGGTCGACACCGCGACGGACGAACCCGTGGTCGCTGCCCACGTCGACGAGGTGTTCGACGCGTGGGTCGCACGACTTGCCACGGCCGTGCGGGCCGCGCAGGACCAGGGCGACGTGGCCGCCGCACTCGACGCCGACCTCGTCGCGGCCCAGCTCGTCGACCTGTGGGAGGGTGCCGCGCTCCGGGCGAAGGCCCGCCGTGACGGCGACCTCACCCGCCGCGCGGTGACGGACGGGGTGCGGCGGCTGCTCGGGGTCTGACCCGCCGCGGGTCGCCCCGCGCGTTGCGGGTCGTTCCCCGCGTAGGTCGTTCCGTGCGGAGGTCGTTCCGCGCGTTGCGAGTCCTTCCGCGCGCGGGAGGTCGTTTCGCGCGTAGGTGGTCGTTCCTTCGCACCTCCCACGCGCGATCCCACGTGCCATCGCGAGCGGTGTGGGTGGGAACCGCCGGACTGGAGGCTCGCCACCGGGCCGGTGGGGAGCCTCGAGTCCGTCCCCTGGTGCCGTCAGGCGGGGACGCCGGACCGGCGGTGTGCGGCGGCGGGGTGTGATGCCGGGAGTCGGGCGGGACCTCCGGTCACGCGTTCGCGCAGGGTCTCGCCCGGGGTGTAGCGCTCGGGCAGGCGACCGCGCTCCTGCAGCAGCGGTGTGACGTACCGGCCGAAGTCGCGGACGGTGTCGAACGAGTGGTACTGCCGCAGGTTGATGCCGTCGATCCCGTCGTCGTCGAGCCAGCCCTCGATCTGCTCGGTGACCGCCTCGGGGACGCCCGCGGCCCAGAACGCGCCGTGCCAGGCCTCGTTCACCCGGTCGAGCAGCTCCCCGACGGTGGCGTCGAGTGCCACCCGTCCGACGAGGCGTTCGCCGCCGGCGACCCCCTCGACCTCGAGGGCGTCGCGGACCGTGCGGCTGCGCGGGTGGGAGAGCGCGTCGAAGGGGACGCTGCCGTGGACGAGCGGGCCCTCCTCGCTCGCGAAGGCACGGTACTGCGACACCTTGTCGTCGACCTCGCGCTGGGTCGGCGCGGTGATCACGGCGGCCTGGGTGACGAACCGGACGTCGCCGCGGTCTCGGCCAGCTGCCTGGGCTGCGTCCCGGACGGCGTCGGCGGTCCGCTGGACGCCGTGGCCACCGGTGAAGACGACCTCGGCGTGCTGACCGGCGCGGGTGATGCCGGCAGGGGAGCCGGTCGCGAGGAACAACGCGGGGGTGCGCTGCGGCGACGGCTCCGACAGGTGCGGGCCCGCGACGCGGAAGTGCTCGCCGACGTGGTCGATCGGGTGGACCTTGTCGGGGTCGGTGTAGATCCCCCGATCGGCGTCGCGGAGGACGGCGTCGTCCTCCCACGAGCCCTCCCACAGCTGGTAGAGGACGTCGAGGTACTCGTCGGCGATCTCGTACCGGGTGTCGTGCGGGATCTCCGTGGCCAGGCCGAAGTTCCGGGCCGCGTTCGGCAGGTAGCTCGTCACGACGTTCCAGCCGACCCGGCCGTTCGTCAGGTGGTCGAGCGTCGACATCCGCCTGGCGAACGCGAAGGGTGGCTCGTAGCTCGTGGAGAACGTGATGCCGAAGCCGAGGTGCTCGGTCACGGCGGCCATCGCGGGCACGACGAGCATCGGGTCGTTGTTCGGGATCTGCAGGCCCTCACGCAGCGCAGGCGCGGCTGATCCGCCGTACACGTCGTAGGCGCCGAGCACATCGGCGATGAAGACCGCGTCGAACTGACCGGCCTCGGCCGACCGGGCGAGTTCGGTCCAGTACCGGATGTCCGTGTACCGGTGTCGGTTGTTCCCGGGCAGGCGCCACAGGCCATGGGTGATGTGCCCGACGCAGTTCATCTCGAAGACGTTGAGCAGGAGTCGCTTCGGCATGCGTCCGACGGTACGGGGACGTGACGCGCGGCATGCGTTCGTGACCTCGTGTTTCCCCGGTGGGCGGCCTCGGGTGGGCGGCTAGCGCTCGTCCCGACGGTGTCGGCGGTCGTCGGGCTCGTCGGCACCGACCCGTCCGTCGGCACCGACCCGTCCGTCGGTGCCGTCACGGGCATCGCGTCGAGTGTCCTCGCCGGAGCGCTGGCGCTGGTCGTCGGACATCCGGCGCTGTTCCGGCTCGGCGTCGGGCTGCTCGGTGCCGTCGGCCTGCTCGGCGGCTGCTGTCCGGTCACGATCGCGGTCGCGGTCGGCAGCGAGACGTTCCTGCCAGATGATGCTGCGGGCCGCGCCCTCGAGGACGTCGTCGACCGGACGACCGGTCTGGGCGGCCAGGGCGCCGCTCAAGCCGGCGGTCAGGGTGCCGCCAGCCGAGGCGAGGCGTTCGACGACCTCCTCCTGCCGTTCGGTCAGGGGCTCGTCGATCATGTCCTCGATCGTCTCGCGGATGTTCTCCATGCTCGCGTCCAGAGCCGCCTCGTCACCGGACTGCAGCGCTGCTGCCTCCCCGACGACGACGAGTCCCAGCCGTGCAGCGTCCTCTTCGGGGCGGTGCCGTGCGTTCTCGTCAGTCATGTCCTGGACCGTACGCTCGGGGCTGCCGCGCTCCCTGGACAACTGGGGGACCCTCAGTCAGGATCTGCGTCCGGACGGGCATGGCGGCCACGTCGACCGACCCGCAGGTGCAGCGTGTGCGGCGGCAGGTCGTCCTGGTCCGGCGCCGCGACGAGCACGATGCGGCCGCGTCCGGCGACGGTCGCGACGGCCTCGTGCACGCGCTGCCGCGACGCCGGGTCGAGCTCGCTCGTCGGGTCGTCGAGGACGATGAGTGCGGCGTCCGTCACCAGGGCGCGGGCGAGGGCCACGCGCTGCTGCTGGCCGCCGGAGAGCTGCTCAGCGAGGTTGTGCCGTACCGCGTCCGCGACCCCGAGGGCGTCGAGGACACCGCTGATCGCCGCCGGGTCGTGCGGGGTGCCCCGGTGCTGTGCGAGCAGGCCGAGCGCGATGTTCTCGGTCGCGGTCAGGGCGCCGATGAGGGCGTGGTCGCGGGGCATCACGGCGACGGAGCCGGTCGTCGGCCTGGGGTCGGGCGCCGGCGCTGGGCCGGGTGCGGCATCATCGCGCGTGGGCGCCGTGTCCGTCGTCTCGAACCGGACCGTGCCGGTCGTGCGCCACGGCACGGGCTCGGTGTCGCCGGTCAGCACGTGCACGACGGCGTCGAGCACCACGGTCGCGTCGTCACCGCCCGGTGCGGAGACCACCACGACTGAGCCGGGCTCCACCAGACTGTCGGCGGCGAAGAGGTCGCGGCCGTCGAGCTGCACCGTGAAGTGGTCGAAGCGGAGCGCGGGCTGCGGCGTCACGGTGTCTCGTCGGTCACGGGTCTCCTCGGTCACGGTGCCTCCTCGGTCAGGGTGTCTCCTCGGTCCGTCGGACGACCAGGCCGCCACTGCCGTCGGGCTCGACCGTGACGAGGGCTCCCGCCGGCCACCCCGCGCGCAGGTGCTCGGGGATCGGCACCGACCCGTCCGCGGTGACGACGGCACGGCGGCCGGAGCCGGAGTCCTCCTCGCCCACGCGGCCGTCGCGCAGGTGGATCATCCGCTGCATCCGCCGGGCGACCCGTTCGTCGTGCGTGACGAGCAGCACGGCGATGCCCTCGCGCTCGGTCTCGGTCACGAGCAGGTCGAGCAGTGCCTCGCGGGGATGGTCGTCCAGGCGGCTGGTGGGTTCGTCGGCGAGGAGCAGCCGCGGCCGGCTCGCGAGGGCCACGGCGAGTGCGGCGGTCTGACGCTGCGACGGCGAGAGCTGGCCGACGGGGCGCCCGTCGTCCGGCACCCCGCCGGCGGCCAGGACCCGCTCGCCGAGGGAGACGTCGCGGCCGGGCGTCCCGCGGACCGTCCACGCCACGTTCGCGTGCGCGGACTCGTGCGCGATCAGGTTCACGTCCGCGCCCTGCAGCATCAGCCCGAGCACGTCCCGCCGCAGCCGTTCGAGCTCGGCCGGTCCGGCGGCACCGAGGTCCTGGTCCCAGACGCTGGCGATGCCCGCGCTCGGGCGCATCAGTCCGGCGGCGATCGAGAGCAGCGTCGACTTGCCGGAGCCGGACGGGCCGAGCAGGGCGACGCGCTGCCCTGGCGGCACGGTGAGGTCGATGCCGCGGAGGGCGGCGACGTCGGTCTCCGCCTCGCGGTAGACGTGCACGAGCCCGGCGGCACGGAAGGCGGCGGCGGGCCGGGCGGTCGGCTCGGACGCGGTCGGGCGTCGGCGGCTCATCGGACGTCTCCGTCGCGTTCGGGAGCCCGCGCGCCGGGCGTCGTCGGCCGGGTGGCGAACGAAGCCGTCGCGGCCGACACCGCGGCGACGGCAGCCAGCGCCGCGAGCGTGATGCCCACGACCGTCCACACGTCCACCGGGTTCCCCATCGGGGGCAGCGCACCGAGTCGCAGGGGGAGTCGTCCCGCGGTCAGGAGCGTCGCCGCGGTGCTCGCGACGGCTCCGGCGACCACCGCGAGGGCTGCTGGCAGGAAGGTCTCGAGGAACAGGGCCCGGCGGACGGCGCTGCGTCGGAAGCCCGCGGTGCGGAGGGTGGCCGCGTCCTCACGGCGCGCGGCGGCACCGACCACGCCCACGCCCGCGACCACGAGCAGGGTCAGCGCGAGGGCGGCGAGCGCGATCGGGACGCCGATGCGTGCCCCGCGTGCCGGGGCAGCCCGCTCCGCCTGGAGTTCGGCGTCGGCGAGCGTGTGTCGTGCGTCGACCGAGATCCCGCGGCGTTCCAGTGCGGCGACGACCCCGCGGTGGTTCCCCGGCGCGAGCCAGACCTCGTGGCGGATGTCCCGCGCCGTGGTGTCCGACACGCGTCCGGCGACCTCGAGGTCGACCAGTGCACCGTCGCCGAGCACCCGCGGGAGCGTCGGTGCCCTGCCGACGACCCGGAGCACCCGGGAGTCACCGGACGGGGCGATCCCGAGCACGCCGTCCTCCACCCCGGCGAACGCGTCGGTCACCGTGCCGCGACCGATGATCGCCGGCAGCGGTTCCGGGGCGTCGCGCGGCGCGATGCTCGGCGTGCCCGTCCCGGTCGGGTCGACCCACGAGATGCGCAGTCCGTCACGGGTCTGCCCGAGCACGGACATCGGCCGTCCGTCCGTCAGGGAGCTGTCCCCGATGCGGTCGCGCCACCGCTCCGGCAAGAGCCAGCGGTCGTCCACGGGCTGCAGCGCGTCACCGGTCCCGACGGCGATGCGGGTGACGGTGACGCCGAGGCCGTACGCCGCGCTGTCGACCGAGTGGCTCTCGAGCCCCAGGGACACCAGGCGACACCCGTCCTCGCACGGCACGGCGTCGCCCGTGCTGGTCAGGGTGCCGTCCCGCGGCGCGCCGAGGTCGACGCGTCGCCAGGTGTCCCCGGACTGCACCACCGCGACCACGTCGACGTCGCCCGGGTCGGCGGTCGCGTAGGTCTTGGCGGCCTCGCCGTCCGGGGCCCCCACGGTCGCGAGCGTGACGGCGAGCCGGTCACCAGTGAACCGCAGGGCGGGGCCGCCGGTGGGGCGCAGGGCCCGTGCTGCGCGGTCGAAGCGGTCGCCGCCCCACGACGACTGCCACACACTGACCGCTGTCAACCGGGTCGAGTCGACGGCGACCAGACGGCCGACCCCGGCGCCGGTCGTGGTGGTCTCCACGGCCATGGCGACGTGACCGGAGGGGTCGGCCCGTCGGACGGTGTCGACGAAGGGGACGCCCTCGCGCACGCTGACGTCGAGCACCGTCGCGGCACCGAGCTCCGCCGCGGCGCGGTCGTCGGCGAGCCGGACCGCGAGCACCGCCGACTGGCTCGACGACACCGCCAGGGCGACGCCCATCACGACCATGACCGCGGTCGTCAGGACGGAGGGCGTCCGGCTGATCCGCCGCAGCGCCAGGAGCTCCACCAGGGAGCGTGCGGGGCGAGCTGCCCGGCGGCGGACGACCGCCACGCCGATGCGCAGCCCGACGACTGCGACCAGGACGGCCACGAGCGTCGGTGCGAGCAGCGCGATCCCGAGCCCGTCGATGCGGCGCTGGGTGACGACCGCTGCCAGCCCGACGACCGCGGCGATGACGGCGACAGCCTGCACCACCGCGCCCGCCCGCGACAGCGCACGCGGCTCGGTCGCCCGCCGCAGCAGGTCGACGAGCGGGACCTTGGCGGCACGGCTGCTCGCGACGAGGAGCGCGACGAGCGACCCGAGCACGGACGCCGCGAGGGCGAGCACGACCGGCAGTCGGGTCGGCTCGAGCCCGGGGGCGTCCGCACCGAGCAGGACCCGGTCCAGGACCCCGGCGAGCACCACGCCGATGGCGGCACCGACCGCGCTGCCGACGAGCGTCGCGACGACGGGTTCGAGCAGCACGGTCGTGGACCGTCTGCGTGCGGAGAGCCCACGCAGCCGGGCGAGGCCCCACTCCCCGGCGCGGGCACGTCCGACCCGGGCCGCGAGGACCCCCTGCGCGAACCACGCCACGATCACGGCCTGCAGCGCCGACACCGCGACGATCACGGTCGCCGCGTCGTTGCCGTCGGCCACCCGGTCGACGAGCGCGTCGATCCGCTGCGTCACCGACACCGCCGACTGGGCGGCACCGACGGTGAGGGTGCCGTCCCGCGCTGCCTGCACGTCGTCGATCACCGCGGGCAGGTCGTCGAGCCGGGTGCCGGGCTCGAGCGTCCGGACGGACCACATCGTCCCGCCGACGCCGAGCTCCGCGAAGCCCGCGAGCGAGGTCACCAGCGCGGGCTCACCACCACCACCGCTGCCGAACAGCTGACCGGGTCCGGCGACGACGCGTCCGGGGCCCGACGCGGCGTCGTAGGTGCCGACGACCCGGACCCGGAACCGCTGCTCCGGGATGTCGAGCAGCGTCAGCGGCAGCACCGTGCCGACGGGCAGGTCCGCACCGGCAGCCGCGAGCACCTCGGTCTTGCCCGTCGGGCACCGGCCCGCCGTCAGTCCGATGCGGCGACAGGAGCCCTCGAGCCCCGCCAACGGCGTCAGACGACGAGCGTCCTCACCGGGCGGCGTGTCGGCCGAGGCCGGCGGCAGGAACGACACGAACGCGGACGACGTCGCCGACACCACGTCGTCCTGCCAGAGCCGCAGGTGCTCGGCCGCCCCGGTCGTGGTCACGACCGCGCCCTCGGACTCGGTGAGACTGCCGACCTCGATGTCGGCGGACGCAGCGATGGACGTCTCCCGGACCCCGCCACGCGCCAGGGCGTCGTCGAGGGTGGCCTGCTCCACGGCACGGAGCATGAGCGGTGCGAGGACCGACACGATCGTGGTGATCACGGCGAGCACCGTCAGGACGACGCTCGCGGCAGGGCGTCGACGGACGCTGCGCACCCAGAACGGTGTTCCGCTGCCGCGCGACATGGTCCCCCTCTGGACGCCGGCTCCGTCACCGACGATCGCGATTCTGGCACACCGGACGGGAGGCTCGTGGCGGGCCCCGCCACGAGCCTCCCGTCCGGCTCACCGTCGCCAGCAGCGCGCGCCGCGACGCCCCAGCTGAGATCGCACTTCGTGTCGGTTCGCCGCCCGCGGAGGCGACACGAAGTGCGATCTCACCGGCCCGGTCAGCGCTGGTGACGTTCCTCTGATGCGGACGGGCAGCGTGATGGCCGCGACCGCTGATCGTCATCCCCGCGGCGGAGGTGGCAGCGCCGCGACCTCCGCTAGCGTCGGCCCATGCGACAGCGGGTGGGCGTGAACGTGGCGGGTGTGGCCGTGGTGGCGGTGTACGCGGGGCTGATGGCGCTGCAGGCACTCGTGCTCGACCCACTGGCAGCGGTCCCCGGGCGCTCGCTGGCTGCGATCCTCGGGCACCTGGAGCGTCAGGGCTTCGACGTCGCCGCTGACGTCTGGACCGTGGTGGTCACGGCAGCTGTCGGGGTCGTCCTCGCCGTGGGCGTCGCCGTGTGGGGGATCGTCGACCGGCTCGACCCCGTCGTCTCGGCGGTGCTGTTCCTCGCCCTGCTGGTCTTCGGCGCCCCGGTGACGTTCGGCACCGGCTTCGCGCTCGGCATGGACGTGGCCGACGGGTTCGGGAAGAGCGGGGCAGCGCACACGATCTGGGCGGGCGTGCTCTACGGCGCGAGTCTGCTGGCGCTCATCGGCATCCCGGTCGTGGTCGGCGCGACGTGGCTGCGCCGGAACGGCCGACGGGGGCGTGCCGTGGTCGTCTGACCACTGCACGCCCCCGTCGGGCTCTGATCTGGTGCGATCAGCGGCGCGAGCCCTTGCCCGCGAAGCGGGTGTAGAGGAACAGCACGATGATCGCGCCGATGATCGAGCCGATGATGCCGGCCGGCTGGAAGAAGCCGTCCATCGGGTCGTGCTGGAAGATCAGGAACCCGAGGAAGCCGCCGACGAAGGAACCGACGATGCCGAGGACGATCGTCATGAGGATCGACAGGTTCTGCTTGCCGGGGATGATCAGGCGCGCGAGCGCACCGGCGATCAGTCCGACGATGATCAAGCTGATGATGAGACCGAGCACGGTGTCCTCCTGGTGGAACGAACGAATCGGCACCGACGGGTTCGTCGGTGCCGAGGTCAACCCCAGAGTCAACACGGTGGGACACATCCACGCCGGTTTTCGCGTCTTCTGGCTGTTTCGTCGTCCCGGAACAACCGGGCCGAGGGGTCTCAGACCAGGTTCGAGGCCTCGAGCTCGGCCTGCAGCTCCGCGTCCGACGGCTCGACGAAGTGCTTGCCGTTCGGCAGCACCACGACGGGGATGCTCTTGCGGCCGCTGATCTCCTCGGCTCGTGCAGCGGCGGACAGGTCGGCCTCGACGTCCACGTACGTGTACTCCACGCCGAGCTTGTCGAGCAGCGCCTTCGAGCGGCGGCAGTCGCGGCACCAGTCCGCGCCGAACATGGTCACCTGGTCGTACGTCACGTCGGTCATGTCGTCGGGAACCACATCCGTGGTCCCGCCTATTCCCGGGTCGGCCGGCATCCCGGCACCAGGCCGCCCACCCGCGGAGCACGATGGGCGCATGGCCATGCCCCCCGCTATCCCCGTGGACCACCCGCACCACCGCCGAGGTTGGTGGTGGAAGACCCTGCTCGTCGGCTTCCTGCTCTGGGTGGTGACGATCATCGTGACGGTGTTCACGAGCAACACGAACCTGGTTCCGACGATCATCCTGCTCGGCAGCTTCCTGGTGCCCTTCACCGTGGTGCTCTTCGTCATCGAACGGGTCACTGGCACGGTCAGCACGATGCAGCTCGTCACGGCGTTCTTCGTCGGCGGGATCCTCGGCGTGCTCGGGGCGTCGCTGCTGGAGTCGGACCTGCGGCAGGGTGCGCTGATCTACGTCGTGGTCGGCTTCGTGGAGGAGTTCGTCAAGGGCGTCCTGCTCGTCGTGGTCGGGTGGCGCGTCCGCCCGAAGACCGCCAGACAGGGAGCACTCCTCGGGGCGACCGTCGGCGCGGGCTTCGCGGCGTTCGAGTCCGCCGGGTACGCCTTCAACGCGGCGATCACCGCGCGCGGCATCGACCTGGTGTCCCTGCTGCAGACCGAGGTGGTCCGCGCGATCCTGTCGCCGGTCGGCCACGTGCTCTGGACGGCGATCCTCGGCGCCGTGCTGTTCGGCGCCTCGCACGGTCGGCCCCGGTTCCGGTGGACCTGGACGGTCCTGGTGACCTACGTCGTGGTGTCGCTGCTGCACGGACTGTACGACTCGAACGGGACGATCTCGACGCTGCTGGCCTTCGTCGTCACCGGCACGCCGCTGTCCGCGGCGCAGAACGGGACGGTCCCCACCGCCATCGCCGGGCTCGCGTCGACGCTCTACGTGGTGGGGCTCGCCCTCGTCTCGGCGATCGGCGTCGCGGTGCTCATCGGCGTGCAGGTGCACTTCCGCAACCGCGCCCGCCGCGACGGCACGGACCCGACCGGGGCCGGTGCCGCACCCGTCGGCGCCGGCTGGCACGACGCACCGCACCCCCGACCGATCGACTGACGACGAGGGCCGCGACGACCGCGACGACGGGTCCGACGCCCCGCCCTACGATTGACCCATGCCGCGCGCCGACCCGACACGCCGACCCGACGTCGCGACGCGCTCCTGGGCCTCGGCGGCCGTCCGACGCTTCGCCGCCGCCACGAACCTGCTCGTCGCCGCCCGCCGCTTCCGCCTGGTCGGCGGTGACCCCCGCGACCGCAGGGCCCTCCACGAGCTGCTGACCGCCCTCGGCGCCCGAGCCGCAGCCGACCACGAACCCGTCGACCAGCTCTGGTGCCTGGGCGAACCCGACGAGGGCACCGCCGCCGTCGAGCGCGAGGCCGACCGCCCCCGCGGCGCCACCCTCGTCGTGATCGACGCCGGACGCCACCTCCCCGCGGTCGACGAGGACGCCTTCGGCCCGGTCACCTTCGCCCGACCCGGGGTGCTGGCCGTGCCGATGCTCTCCGACGACGTGTTCCTCGTCTCGACGGGCCGCGACCCCGAGGACGACCCCGCCGCCGACGCCCGCCTGCGCTGGGCGCGGCGGTCGATGCCGGTCTCCCGCGCAGTGGCGGGCGAACTCCGCGACGGCGGGCTGCTCCGCGGCACCCGCATCAGCGTCGCCATGGTCCTGGAACCGAAGACCGCCGTGCTGAGCCTGCTCCTCCGCGACGCCGGCGCCGAGGTCGTCGTCTACGCCCACGCCGACGAGACTGACGACGCCGTGGCCGACGCACTCCGGCGAGCCGGGCTGCCCGTCTTCGCCGAGTCCACCGCGACGCTCGCCCGGCAGAAGGAGCTCGCGCTCGCGATGCTCGACACGCGGCCACACATCCTGCTCGACGACGGCGCGCACCTGATCCGCCTGGCCCACCAGGAGCGCCAGGACCTGCTGCCGACGATGCTCGGCGCCGCGGAGGAGACCACGAGCGGCCTCCGCCCCCTGCGCGTGATGGCCTCCCGCGGTGACCTCGGCATCCCCGTGGTCGCCGTCAACGACGCCCGCACCAAGACCTTCTTCGACAACCGGTACGGCACCGGGCAGTCGACGGTCTTCGCGGTCCTCGACCTGGTCGACGGGCTCACGTCCGGCGCACGTCCGGAACTGCCTGGGCCCACGCCGCCGGTTCCGGACCGACGCGCCAGCGGCGGTCCGGCCGTGCCGGTGGGGAGAGGCTCAGCGGTCGTCGCCGGGTTCGGTCACGTCGGCGAGGGGGTCGCCCTGGTGCTCCGCGCGCTCGGGTTCAGCGTCACGGTCGCCGAGACGGATCCGGTCCGAGCCCTGCAGGCACTGTTCGCCGGGTACAGCGTCGCCCCGCTCGTCGACGCCGTGCGCGAGGCCGAGCTCGTGATGAGCGCGACCGGGGTCCCCGACACAATCAGCCTCGACGTCCTGCGGGCCTGCGCTCCCGACGCGGTGGTCGCGGTGGCCGGAGGGGTCGACCAGGAGGTCGCGCTGGATGCTGCCCTCGCCGCTGGAGCCACGATGAGCACCGTCGGGCGCAAGGCCGAACGCCTGACGTTCCCCGGGGCGGCGTCCGGGCCGCTCGTGCTCGACCGCGGCGGCTGCATCAACATCACCGCGGCCGAGGGCAACCCGGTCGAGATCATGGACCTCTCGTTCGCAGCGCAGCTCGGTGCGGTGCGGATGCTCCTCGAGCACGGCGACGAGCTCGAGCGTGCCGTCGTGCCGATCGACCCCGCGGTGGACGAGGCGACCGCCCGCGCGGCGCTCGCCGCCTTCGGGACGCAGGCCGAGCC
The DNA here is from genome assembly GCF_015350905.1 of Curtobacterium sp. VKM Ac-2865. Taxonomy (GTDB): domain Bacteria; phylum Actinomycetota; class Actinomycetes; order Actinomycetales; family Microbacteriaceae; genus Curtobacterium. The sequence goes on from NZ_JADKRZ010000009.1 coordinate 34,660, forward strand.
TCCCGGCCGTGTCGCCAGCCAACCCGCGGACCGCGAGCCGGACGTCCGGACCAGCCGCTTCGGGGACCCCGCGTGAGCGAGGTGACGGCCGCGACCACCGTGCACTCGGCCCGCATCGTCGTGCCGATGACGGCGCCGCCCATCGCCGACGGTGCCGTCGCGGTGCGTGACGGGCGGATCCTGCACGTCGGTGAGCGGTCCTGGGTCGTCGACCAGCTCGACGGCTGCGCGTTCACCGAACGACGCTGGCGCGGGGCCCTGCTGCCCGGGCTCGTGAACGCGCACTCGCACCTGCAGTACACCGGCATGGCCAGTGTCGGCTCCGGCCAGTACCAGGGCTTCGAGGACTGGGCGGCAGCGTTCAACCGGGACTACGCCGAACCGCACGACTGGCGGGCCGAGGCCGCGGAGGGCGCGCGCCGCTCGATCGTCGCCGGGGTGACGAGCATCGCCGACGTCGTGACGGACATCGAGGCGGCGACCGCGCTCGAGGACACCGGACTCGGCGGGATCGCCTACTGGGAGGTGATGGACTGGGAGAACGCGGCCTGGCAGCAGCACGGCCGCGACCAGGTCCTCGACGAGCTCGCCCGCATCCCGACCACACCGGGGGCCGGGCTCTCCCCGCACGCGCCGTACTCGCTCGACGTCGCACCCCTGCTGGAACTGCCCGACATCGTGCGGCAGCGCGGGCTGCGGCTGCACCTGCACCTCGGCGAGGCCGCCTTCGAGGGGGAGCGGCTCGCGGGGGTCGACGGCGCCGACCTGCACGGCACGGACTGGCACCTGGCGAACGTGCCGTCGTTCCGAGCCATGCGGGCGCTCGGGTTCGGCGCGAGCGCGACCGCGTTCGTGGACCGGCTCGGGGTGCTCGGGCCGGACTGCCACATCGCGCACGGCGTGTACATGACGGCCGCGGACCGGGCACTGCTCCGAGCGCGCGGGACCGCCGTGGCGCTGTGCCCGCGGTCGAACGCGGTCATCGGCCTCGACCCGCCGCCCGTCGCCGACTACCTCCGCGAGGGCAGCCCGATCGCGATCGGCACCGACTCGCTGTCCTCGTCCCCGTCGCTCGACCTGATGGCCGACGTCACCGCACTGCACCGGATCGCCCGCGCGCAGGGGTACGGCGACCACGACCTGCACGAACGCCTGCTCGCGGCGGCGACGCTCGGCGGGGCGCACGCGATGGGGCTCGCCGTCGGGCAGGACCGGATCGGCCACCTCGCCGTCGGGGCCCGCGCCGACCTGGCCGTGTTCGACGTCGACAGCCGGACGGTGCCCGACGCGCTCGCCGAACTCGTGGAGGACGGAGCCGGGCGCGCGGTCGCCACGGTGATCCGCGGGGCGGTGCGTGCCGACGGCGGCCCGGACCGTCACCGGGACGTCCCGCGGGGCGGGAGGATGGTGCCATGACGAACCAGATGGCACGACGCACCGTCGACGGCGAGGTCATCGAGTGGCTCGACGTGCCGCAGCGCGCCGCCGCCCTCGGGATGGAACCGCACCCGGAGGGCGGCTGGTACGTCCGCACGTGGACCTCCCCGGCGACCGTGACGACGTCCGCGGGCGACCGGCCCGCCGCGACCCTCATCCACTTCCTGCTGCCGCCGGGGGAGTCCTCCGCGTGGCACCGGGTCACGAGCGACGAGATCTGGATGTGGCACGGACCGGACTCGGTCGTGCTCGAGCTCGGCGGGACCGGCGACCAGCCGGAACCCGGGGCGCAGATCACCCTCGGGCCGGACGCCGGCCGTGACCGCGTGAACGACGCCCAGGCGTTCGTCCGCGGTGGCGTGTGGCAGCGGACCCTGCCCGGCGACGGCGAGGTCCTGGTGAGCTGCCTGGTCTCCCCGGGCTTCTCGTTCGAGGACTTCACGCTGTCGTCCTGACGCCCCATGACGCCGCCGGTCGCGGTGGTGTACCAGTTCCCCGTACGATTCTCCATGCCCCCCGACGCCCCCGCACGAAGGCCCGACCGTGACTCGTACCCTCCGCCTGTCCCTCGCCGTCGCGACCGCCGCCGCCGCCGCGCTCGCCCTGTCCTCGTGCAGCGCCGGCAGCTCGGGTGGTGCTGACGGCACCGTGTCCGACGGCAAGCTCACGATCGCGACCGGGCAGCCCGCGTACTCCCCGTGGGTGGAGGACAACAAGCCGCAGTCCGGCAAGGGCTTCGAGTCGGCCGTGGCCTACGCCGTCGCGAAGGAGATGGGCTACGCCGAGTCCGACGTCGTGTGGAAGCGCTCGACCTTCGACAGCGCGGTGGCCCCGGGCCCGAAGGACTGGGACCTGAACGTCCAGCAGTTCTCGATCTCGTCGCAGCGCAAGAAGGCTGTCGACATGTCGTCGCCGTACTACACGACGACCCAGGCCGTCGTGACGACGCAGAAGTCGAAGGCCGTCGACGACACCACGATCGCCAAGCTCAAGCAGGACACGATCGGCGTCGCTGCCGGCTCGACGAGCATCACCAGCGTGAAGGACACCCTCGGCGTCACCCCGCAGGTGTTCAACTCGAACGACGACGCCGTGCTGGCGCTGAAGTCCGGCCAGATCGACGCCATCGTCACCGACCTGCCCACGGCCTTCTACATGTCCGCCGCGCAGCTCGACGACGGCACCGTCTCGGCGCAGTTCCCCGCCGACGGCAAGGGCGACCAGTTCGGGTTCGTGCTGCCGAAGGACTCCGGGCTCACGAAGAAGGTCGACTCCGCGCTGCAGAAGCTCGACGACGACGGCACGCTGCAGGACCTGCAGACGAAGTGGCTGTCCTCGGAGACGAACACCCCCGTCCTGAAGTAGCACGTGACGCTCCCAGCAGGGGCCGGCGCGGGCACCCCCGTCGCGGCACCGACCCCCAGCCCGATCGAACTCGAACGCCGGCTCTGGCGCCGCCAGCGTGGCCGTCGGTCGGTGGTCGTGTCCGTCGCGTCGACGCTCGTCGTCCTGGCGATCGCGTACTTCGGCGTCGTCAACACCCCGGGCTGGGCCGCCGTCCAGCAGTCGTTCTTCGACCCGGGCGTCGCCGCCTCGACCTTCCCCGACATCCTGCTCGGCCTGTGGCTGAACGTGCGGATCCTGTTCTTCGCGTCGATCGGCGTCGCCGTGCTGGGCACTGTGCTCGCCGTCGTCCGGGGCCTGCGCAGCCCGGTGTTCTTCCCGCTCCGGGTGCTCGCGACCGCCTACACCGACCTGTTCCGCGGGCTGCCGCTCATCATCGTGCTCTACCTGGTCGGCTTCGGCCTGCCCGGGCTCGGCGTCTTCCCCCGGCTGCCGCCGGAGTTCTGGGGCACGATCGCGATCGTGCTGACGTACTCGTCCTACGTCGCCGAGGTGCTCCGCGCCGGCATGGAGGCCGTGCACCCGTCCCAGCGCCTGGCCGCGCGGTCGCTCGGCCTGTCCCACACCCAGACGCTGCGGCTGGTCGTGCTGCCGCAGGCGATCCGCAAGGTCACGCCCGCGTTGATGAACGACTTCGTCTCGATGCAGAAGGACGTCGGCCTGGTGTCGATCCTCGGCGCGGTCGACGCCGTCCGCTCCGCACAGATCGCCCAGGCGGAGACCTACAACTTCACGCCGTACCTGGTCGCCGGCCTGCTCTTCGTCGTGATCAGCCTGCCGCTCATCCGGGTCACGGACGCGATCGCGCGTCGGCAGCAGCGGCGCGAACAGATCGGTGGCACCGTATGACCGACGCACCCGTCCTCGAGCTCCGTGGGCTCCGGAAGTCGTTCGGCGAGCACGAGGTCCTGCGCGGCATCGACCTGACCGTCGACCAGCACCAGGTCATCTGCGTCATCGGCGCGTCCGGCTCGGGCAAGTCGACGCTGCTCAAGACCGTGAACCTGCTCGAGGGCATCGACGACGGCCAGGTCCTGCTGCAGGGCACCGACATCTCCGACCCGCGCGTGGACGTCGACGCCACCAGGGCCCGCATCGGGGTCGTGTTCCAGCAGTTCAACCTGTTCCCGCACATCACCGTGCTCGACAACGTGACGCTGGCGTCGCGGAAGGTGCACGGCATCGACCGGGCCACGGCCGAGCAGACCGCGCGGCGACTCCTCGAGCGGATCGGCCTCGCCGACTTCGCGGGGTCGTACCCGGACCGGCTCTCCGGCGGGCAGCAGCAGCGCGTCGCGATCGTCCGGGCGATCGCGTCCGACCCCGAGCTGCTGCTCCTCGACGAGGTCACGAGCGCCCTCGACCCGATGCTCGTCGGCGAGGTGCTCGACCTGGTCACCGAGCTCAAGCAGCAGGGCTCCACGATCCTGATGACCACGCACGAGATGCACTTCGCGCGGAACGTCGCCGACCGCATCGTGTTCCTGCACCGCGGCGAGGTCGTCGAGCAGGGCGAACCGGCCGCGGTCCTCGACAGCCCGCAGCACCCGGCGCTGGTGGAGTTCCTCTCCCGCGTCGGCGCCTGACGCTCGTCGGTGGTGCGGCGCCGCTTCGCGCCCCGGTGCGCACACCGCGCCCCGTCGTGACGGGGCGCGATGTCCGCGGGCGGGCGTGATGCGACCCTGCCCGCATCGGCCCGGAGGACCGGTGCCGGCCCGCCGGGCATGCGCCGCGCCTCCAGGCGGTTCCGTCTGGATGTGCACAACGGAAGTGGGCTCGCGCCGCCTCCGTGCACGGTTCGAGCCGGCACCGGTGGTGCGGCGCCGCTTCGCGCCCCGGTGCGCACATCGCGCCCCGTCCTGACGGGGCGCGATGTCCGCGGGCGGGCGCGATGCGGCCCTGCCCGCATCGGCCTGGAGGACCGGTGCCGGCCCGCCGGTCGTGCGACGCGCCTCCATGCGGTTCCGTCTGGATCTGCACAAAGGATGTGGGCTCGCGCCGCCTCCGTGCACGGTTCGAGCCGACACCGGTGGTGCGGCGTCGTCTCGCGCTACGGCGTGAGCAGCAGCTTCCCGATGACGTCGCCGGACGCGATGCGTCGGTGCGCCTCGGCGGCCTCGGCGAGCGGCAGCACGGCGTCGACGACCGGGCGCACGCGACCGTCCACGACGAACGGCCAGACCTCGGCGCGGACGGCCTCGACGATCGCGGACTTCTCGGCGAGGGGCCGGGCGCGCAGGGTCGTGCCGCTGATCGTCGCGCGCTTGCGCATGAGCACCCCGAACGGCAGCGTGGCCTCGGACCCGCTGCCCGCGGCGATCACGGTGATGTGCCCGTTCGAGGCGAGCACGTCGAGGTTCCGCTCCAGGTAGTCCGGGCCGACGACGTCGAGCACGACGTCCACGCCGACACCGTCCGTGAACTCCTTCGCGCGGGCGACGAAGTCCTCGGTGCGGTGGTCGATCACCAGGTCTGCGCCGAGCTCGCGGGAGGCCGCGACCTTGCGCTCCCCACCGGACGTGGCGATCACCCGCGCGCCGAGCGCCTTCGCCCACAGGACCGCGTGCGACCCCATCCCGCCCGTGCCCCCGTGCACCAGGAGCGTCTGCCCCGGGCGGAGTCCGGCGATCATGCCGAGGTTCGAGTACACCGTGCAGGCCGCCTCGGGCAGGGCAGCTGCCTGCACCAGGTCGAGCCCGTCGGGCACCGGGAGGAGCTGCGAGGCGGGGACCACCGCGAGCGAGGCGTACCCGCCGCCCGCGAGCAGGGCGCACACGCGGTCGCCGACGGCCCACCCGGTGACGTCGGCGCCGAGGGCGCGGATGGTGCCGGAGACCTCGAGACCGAGCACGTCCGAGGCGCCGGGTGGCGGCGGGTAGTTCCCCTGCCGCTGCTGCAGGTCGGCGTTGTTGACCCCGGCAGCGGCGACCTCGACCAGGACCTCGCCGGCAGCCGGCGTCGGGTCGGGGAGTTCGGAGAGGGTGAGGACGTGCTCGTCGCCCGGGGCGTCGAAGGTGATGGCCTGCATGTCCTCGACGGTACGCGTCCATCCGAGTGGAGCATGTGTACGCTCGGCGTCGTTCCGAGGGCCGACCTGGCCCACGACGACCTGGGGGGACCACCACCATGAAGAAGACCGCCGCACTCACCACCGCCGTCGTCACGGCCCTGCTGCTCGCAGGCTGCGCCTCGGGCGGGTCCGGCGCCGACGCGACGCCCACGCCGAAGGCGCAGTCCAAGGCCGCGGCGTGCAAGTCGCTCGAGGGCGACATGAAGTCGGTGGCGAGCGAGCTGCAGGAGCAGGTGACGAACCTGCAGAGCGACCCCGACAAGGCCGTCGCCGAGCTGAAGAAGTTCGACCAGAAGCTCAAGGCCGCGACGGACGACGTGTCCAACGAGCAGGTCCACACGGCTGCGTCCGAGTTCGAGCAGTCGTTCTCGACCCTCGTCGGCAACCTGGAGACCTACGCGAAGGACCCCAAGTCCGCCGACGTCTCGAAGCTGCAGGCGTCCATCAAGGAGACGCAGTCCTCGACGAAGTCGCTCAGCAAGGTCTGCGGCTGAGCCGACCGCGCCCAGCGGCGGCTGAGCCGACCGCAGCCCACACGTCGGACGCGCCCCGGTCCTCCTGGCAGGAGGGTCGGGGCGCGTCGTCGTGCGCGGACGGACTAGGCGGTCGCGGTCGACCGGTCGAGCCGGTCGATGTCCTCCGGGCGCAGGCGGATGGTGACCGCGGTCACGGAGTCGAGGATCGACTGCGGGCGTGACGCACCGGGGATCGGGATGACCACGTCGCTCTTCGCGAGCTCCCACGCGAGGGCGATGACCTGCGGCGTGACCCCACGGTCCCGCGCCACGGTGGCGAAGTCCTGGTAGGTCGTGCCGAGGTCCGACGCGCCGGCGATGCCGCCGAGCGGGCTCCACGGCAGGAACGCGATGCTCATCTCGTCGCAGAGCTCGAGTTCGGCCTCGCTCGACCGGAACGCCGGCGAGTACTGGTTCTGCACGGACACCAGTCGCCCGTCCAGGACCTCGTTCGCCTGCCGGATCTGGTCGACGTCCGCGTTCGAGATGCCCGCCATCCGGATGACGCCCTCGTCGAGGAGCTCCGCGAGCGCCCCGATCGAGTCCGCGTACGGCACGGCCGGGTCCGGGCGGTGGAACTGGTACAGGTCGATCGTCTCGACGCCGAGGCGCTTCGCTGACGCCTTCGCCGCCTCCTTCAGGTAGGCGGGGTCGCCGTTCTGCGTCCAGTTGCCGGCCTCGGGGCGGAGGTGCCCGCCCTTCGTGGCGATGAGCACGCTGTCGGCGTCGCCGTGGAACTCGCGGACCGCGCGGCCGATGAGCTCCTCGTTGTGGCCGACCTCGTCGTGGCCGCCCAGGTGGTAGGCGTCCGCGGTGTCGATGAGGGTCACGCCCGCTTCGAGCGCGGCGTGGATGGTGGCGATGGAACGCCGTTCGTCGGGTCGTCCCTCGATGGACATCGGCATGCCGCCGAGTCCGATCGCGCTGACGTCGGTGTCACCGATGGTTCGCTGCTTCATGGGCCCAGCATGCGCTGTGCCGGCTGGCGGGGCTCAGGAACGGGGCGCGGTCGCGACCACCCACCGGCCTGGAGGCTCGTGGCGGCGCCGCACCGAGCCTCCCGTCCGGTGCGTGGCCGGGTCCAGGGCATGCGTCCGCATCAGACGACGTGGTACGTGTCGTTCGACGCCCGTCGTGTCGGATCCTGTCGACGGATGTGCTGCGTGCGCATCAAGCGACAGCGCAGCGATCAGGCGACGCTGCTGCTCGACCCCGTCGCCGCGCCGCCGTCCGAGGCGTCCACGAACACGACCCCGCCGACCGTGATGCACACGATCGCGAGCACGAAGCCGACCGCCGCGATCCACCACGACGTGCGCCGCCGGACCCACGCGCCGATCGCCAGCACGACCGTCGCGACGCCGATCACGAACGCGCCACCGACCGCGATCGCCGCGCCGCCGAACCAGCCGCCGGGGGTGCACCCGGCAGCCGCGTCGCACGAGGCGGTGGCCGAGGCGATCGCGACGACCGCGACGATCGCCGTGACGACCGTCAGCACCGCCCCGAACACCAGGAGCAGCACGGTGGAGATCCGGTCGGCGAGCTTGCCCGGCGGGAAGAGCGTCGAGCCTCCACGAGCCCAGGCGGCGGCTGCGCCGTCGGGACGGTGGGCGGGGTCGGGTGCTGACCAGGTCATCGTGTCCTCAGCGTGCTTCGACGCCGAAGGCCTCGGCGAGTCGTTGGATCTTCTGGGCGCGCCCGAGTCGGGGCAGGTCCGAGCCGTCGCGGATGACGCGCCCGCGGGCCTCGAAGTCGTCGAGGAAGTCCTGCGCCCAGGCCACGTCGGTCGGGGTGGGGGAGATGACCTCGTTGATGACCGGCAGCTGCTCGGTGTCCAGGCAGAGCTTGCCGGTCAGGCCGAGCGAGACCGCCACCTGCGACTGCTCGCGGAGGATCGGGTGCGACGAGCCGACCGTCGGGCCGTCGATCGGGCCGGGCAGGTCGCCCACGCGGGACGCCACCACGAGCCGGGACCGCGGGTACGCCATCGCCAGCGTGTCGGACGAGGTGCCGGTGTCGCGGCGGTAGTCACCGCTGCCGAACGCCAGGCGGAACGCGCCCTGGGCCCGGGCGATCGACACGGACTCCTCGATGCCCAGGGCGGACTCGACGAGGGCGATCACGGGGGTGTGCCCGCCGAGCCGGTGCCACGTGTCGGTGACCTGCGCCGGGCTCTCGGTCTTCGCGAGCATCACGCCCTGCAGCCCTGGCAGGCCGCGGAGCTCCTCGACGTCGTCCTCCCAGAAGTCGGTCGTGACGTCGTTGATCCGCACCCAGGCGTCGCCGCCACCGGTGAGCCACTCGGCCACGGTGGACCGGGCCGCGGGCTTCGCGGCCGGGTCGACGGCGTCCTCGATGTCGAGGATCACCTGGTCGGCGCGGGACCGGACCGAGCCGTCGAAGCGCTCGGACGCGGTGCCGGACACCAGCAGCCACGAGCGCGAGATCTCGGCGGGGACCGATCGACGCCGGGACGGAGCGGTGGTGGGCGGGGCGGGTCGGTCGTCGATGGCCATGCCACGTTGGTACCACAGACCGCACCGCCGCAACCTGTCCAGGACCTCGCCGATCTTGCCGAAACCACGGTTCATTGCCGGAGTGGTGCCGCGCTTCCGCTTACAGTGGGCGTTGTGTGGCGTGCGGACAGGGTGACCGACGGCGAGGACGACGTGAACGACGTCCCCGTCACGGGTTCCGACGCGCCCGGGGGCCAGGCGCACGACGACCACCGCGACGATCAGGACGACACGACGAGCACTCCGGACGCCACCACCGGCGCAGACACCGAGCACGACGGCGACGACCTGGGCCGGTCCCTCCAGCCCGAACTCCAGGTGACGAGCCCGCACGCGATCTCCCTCGGCGACCCCCGGCTCACGGCGACGAACGCCGCCGAGCCCGTCTGGGACGCCTGGCGTGAGCAGCTCGCGGGTGTCGGCGGCGCCAGCCCCCTCGTGCACTTCGCGGACCACCCCCGCGCCCGCATCGAGCTCTCGACGACCCACCCGGGTGGCCTCGCGCAGTTCATCACCGGCAAGACCACCCTGCTCTCGAGCCTGATCCGCGACGAGGTCGCCCTCCGCGCAGCCCGCATCGCCGCCGGGCACGTCGAGGCCAAGGGCACCGAGCTCGCCACCGTCCGCGGCATCGACGCCGTGAACCTCGGCATCGGCATGGCCGACTGGAAGCACGGCGACGAGCAGTTCCGCGGCCCGGTGCTCCTCCGCCCGCTGGCGATCCGCCGGCACGGCCGTGACTTCGAGGTCCGCCTGCTCGGCGAACCCGTGCTGAACCCGGCGCTCGCCGACGCCCTGCGCGAGCAGTTCGGCGTCACGCTCGACGCCCAGTCCTTCGTCGCGCTCGCGCAGCAGGACGGCTCCTTCACGCCGAACCCCGTGATCGACCGCCTGCGCGGGCTCACGGCGCACATCCCCGGCTTCTCCGTCCACGCCCGACTCGTCGTGTCGACGTTCGCCGAGGTCGCGGTCGGCCTGGTCGAGGACACGAAGGACCTCTCCCACCCGGTGCTCGACGCCCTCGCAGGCAACCCGAGCGCCAAGTGGCAGGTCGAGCAGTCGTACCACCCGGTCGAGCAGACCCCGTCGGACGAGCGCAGCCCGGACACGGACACGCTCCTCCTCGACGCCGACGACGAGCAGGAGAACGTGATCGCGCAGATCACGGCCGGCAACTCGATCGTCGTGAAGACCCTGCCCGGCACCGGCGGCACCCAGACCATCGTGAACGCGCTCGGTGGCCTCGTCGCCGCGAACAAGCGCGTCCTCGTGGTCAGCCCGCGCCGTGCGACCCTGCGTGGGATCGCCGCGCGCTTCGGCGAGGTCCAGCTGCCCGGCGTCGCGGTCACCCCCGCGACCCTGCGCCGTGACGTCGTCCGGGCGATCGCCCGCAACGAGAAGGCGACCCGGCCGAACCTCCGCGAAGTCGACGACGCCCTCGTCCGGCTCCGCAAGGTCCTCACCGACTACCGCGGCGCGCTGAGCCGCACCGACGCCGACTTCGGCGTCAGTGTGCTCGACTGCCTCGTCGAGCTCTCCCGGCTCTCGCTCCTGCCCGTGCCGCCGTCGACGACCGCCCGGCTGTCGAAGCAGTCCGTCAGCGCCATGGTCACCGGCCGGTCCCGCGTCGCCGAGACCATGGTCAGCGCCGCGAACCTCGGCGAGTTCCGCTACGGCCCCGACGACTCGCCCTGGTACGGCGCGAAGTTCTCCTCGAGCGACGGCGCCCAGCGTGCGCACCGGATCGCCAAGGAGCTGCACGGCGGCGCGCTGCCGACACTGCTGCAGCGCGCGCACGAGCTCATCGCGACGACGCGGATGCGCCAGTTCACGACGATCAACGAGCTCGGCATCTACCTCCGCCTGCTCACCGAGATCCGCGACACGCTCGACCGCTTCCTGCCCGTCGTGTTCGACCGCTCCGTGTCCGAGCTCGTCGCCGCCACTGCCCCGCGCGGCGAGGGCGCCCCGATGTCGAGCACCAACCGTCGTCGCCTCAAGAAGCTCGCGCGCGAGTACGTCCGACCGGGCGTGCACGTGTCCGACCTGCACGAGGCCCTGACCCGCGTGCAGCAGCAGCGCGTCCTCTGGCAGCGCTACGTCGCCGCCGGGGTGGCCCCCGAGGTCCCCACGGGCATCGCCGACGTGCAGGTGCTCTACTCGAACGTCACCGAGGACCTGGCGCGCCTGGACGAGCCGCTCGGCCGCAGCAGCCGCGACGAGCAGCTCGCGAACGTGCCCGTCGACCAGCTCCTGCCCTACATCGGGTCGCTCGCCGAGGAGTCCGACGTCCTGCACAACCTGCAGGAGCGCACCGAGCTCATGCAGACCCTGCGCGACCTGCAGCTCGAGCCCCTCATCACCGACCTCGCGAACCGCCACGTGCCGGACACCCAGGTGCCCGCGGAGCTCGAGCTCGCGTGGTGGCAGTCCGCGCTCGAGACCATGCTCGAGTCCGACCGGGCCCTGCTCGGCGCGAACACCGACATGCTCGACCGGGTCGAGGCCGACTTCCGCCTCGTCGACGACGCCCACGCAGCCGGGGTCTCGCAGGGCCTCGCGTGGCAGCTCGCCGAGAACTGGAAGGTCGGCCTCGTCGACTGGCCAGAAGAGGCAGCAGCGCTGAAGTCCCAGCTCAAGGACGGCGCGATCACCTCGCGGCTCCTGCAGGACTCCGCCCCGCACCTGTCCCGGTCGATCGCCCCGGTGTGGCTCGCGTCCCCGTACGAGGTCCCGCAGATCGCCGACACGATGCCGTTCGACACGGTCATCCTGGTCGACGCCGGCGCCGTGACCATCGCCGAGACGGTCGACGCCGTCCGCCGCGCACGCCAGACCGTCGTCTTCGGCGACCCGGTCACCCAGACGCCGTCACCGTTCCGGATCGCCGTGGACCCCGCGCACCGCGCACTCCAGGTGGACGAGGCGACGCTCGACGCCCTGCACGCCGACTCCGCACTCGCGAAGCTCTCGACGCTGCTGCCCACCCTCTCGCTCACGCGGTCGTACCGCGCCGGCGGCGAGGACCTGGCCGAGCTCGTGAACCGTCGCTTCTACGGCGGCCGGATCGAGTCGCTGCCGTGGGCCGGCTCGTTCCTCGGGCACGGGTCCATCGCGCTCGACTACGTCAGCGACGGCAAGGCCGTGCCGGACCCCGAGTCCGGTGCCGTGGAGAGCGTCGACGCCGAGGTGGACCGCGTCGTCCGGCTCGTCATCGACCACGCGCGCACCCGGCCGACCGAGTCGCTCATGGTCATCACCGCGTCGGCGAAGCACGCCGTGCGCGTCGAGCAGGCCGTGCTCACCGCGGCGCAGGGACACAAGGACCTGACCGAGTTCGTCATCGGCGACCGCGCCGAGCCGTTCATCGTCGCCACGCTCGAGCAGTCCGTGGCCCAGAGCCGCGACCGCGTCGTGTTCTCCATCGGCTACGGCCGCACGCCGCACGGCCGGGTCCTGCGCGACTTCGGTCCGCTCGGCAAGCCGGGTGGCGTGCGCCTGCTCGCGGTCGCCATGACCCGCGCCCGCCGCTCGATGGTCATCGTCACGTGCTTCCAGCCGTCCGACATCGAGGCCGAGCGCATGGGCCACGGCACCGTCGCCCTCGCCGAGATCCTGGCCGAGGTCCGCGCCCGCACCACCGCCGAGTACGTGCCGGACGACTCCGACCCGCTGCTCGTCGACCTGGCACGCCGACTCGAGATGCGCGGCATCCCCGTCGCCCTCGGACACCGCGGCAAGCTCGGCCTGGTCGCCGCGCACGGCGGGGTCTGCGTCACGATCGAGACCGACGCGTCGCTGGTCAAGGGGTCGCTGCGCGAGTCGCTGCGGCTCCGGCCCGAGGTGCTCCGTCGACTCGGCTGGCACTACGTGCGGGTGCACGCGTTCCAGCTGTTCTCCGACCCGGACCGCGTGGCGAACACCGTCGCGGCCGTGCTCGGGGTCGACCGCGGCGCGACGCAGGAGATCTCCATCCCACCCATTCCTGCACGCCGATGAGCAGGCGGGCCTCCCGGCCCACCGGTCCGGTCACGCCGGACACGGACCACCTGGTCGGATCGTGGACGCGAGCTGACGACGCGACGTCGGTCGAGCCTCCAGCCCGTCCTGTGGTCACCAGTGACCGGACGGGAGGCTCGGCTCGGCCGAGCAGACGCGTCACCACCCAGCCGGTGCCGGGTTCCGACCCGGCTCCCGCGCCGGAGCCGGAGCGGCATGCCTCCGGCGAGAACGACGCCCGACTGCTCGGGGACCGGCCTCCCCACTGGTGATGGGTACGCTGGAGATCTCAGAACCCGATCGAAAGCACCCGATGACCGACGCCGCACAGCGGACACGCCCCGACTGGCAGACCTGGCCGAACCTCATCACGCTCCTGCGGTTCCTGCTCATCCCCGTCTTCGTGACCCTGGTCGTGCAGGACCACCCCGGGTGGGCGCTCGTGTCCCTGGTGGTGCTCGGCGTCTCGGACTGGGCCGACGGCTTCATCGCGCGGAAGTTCGACCAGACGTCCAAGCTCGGCAAGGTGCTCGACCCCATCGCCGACCGGTTGGCGATCATCGCGATCGTGCTGTCGCTCGTGCTCGTCGGGCTGCTGCCGTGGATCGTCGTCGTGGTGATCGTCGTCGTCGACGCCGTGCTGGCACTGCTGTCGAGCGTGTGGTTCAACGGGGACCCCGACCTCGACGTGTCCTGGACGGGCAAGATCCGGTCGGCGCTGCTCTTCGTGGGGCTGCCGGTGCTGCTGTTCTCGTCGACCTCGTGGGCGTCGGAGCACCCCTGGATCCGCATCACCGCGCTCGTCTTCGTGTGGCTCGGCACCGCCGGGCACGTCGTCGCCGGCACGCAGTACGTCATGGCGCTGGTCGCGAAGCGCCGCGAGCGCGCGATCGCCGCGTAGGGCGCTGGCGCGCGTTCGTCCGGTGCCGGTCCGCCGGGGCCGTGGTTCGCGGCGTCGCCGCACAACGGAAACCGGCTCGCGCCACGGAACTCCTTGGCGCGAGCCGGTTTCGGTTGTGCGATGTCGATCGGCGCCAGGCGCCGACAGCCGGAGCGCGCCGCGCTACAGCTTCGTCGTGCCGCCGATGCCGGGGCCCTGGGGCGCGGTGCTCGGGGCGACGTGGGCGCCCGAGCCGGTGTTCGTCGGCTCGCCGTTCTGCGTGCGGAGCAGGTCGCGGATCTCGAGCAGCACCTCGACGTCAGTCGGCGGGACGTCCTGCGGCGTCTGCTCGGTGTCGTTCTTCACCCGTTCGAACGCGACCTTCTTGAGGTGGTTGACGGGCACGACGAGCGCGAAGTACACGACCGCGGCGACGATGACGAAGTTGATCACGGCGCCGATGATCGCGCCGAAGAGGATCTTCGCGTCCCCGCCGGAGACGGTCGGGATCGTCCACACCAGCGCCGTGTCGAGGCTCGAGGCGTTGAACACCGCACCGATCAGGGGGTTGATCAGGGCGTTGACGATGGTGGTGACGATCGCGGTGAACGCGGCACCGATCACGACGGCGACGGCCAGGTCGATCACGTTTCCGCGGAGCAGGAACTCCTTGAAGCCCTTCACGTGGGACTCCTTCCGGGTCGAGGACGGCCGCCGGTCGGCGACACCTCAACCTATCGGCGGAGACGGATCCGGGTCCGGGTCAGGACGCGGACGAACCAGACGACGACGACCCGGACGACGACGAGGACCCAGACGAGGACGACGACGAGGACCCGGACGACGACGCGGGCTTCGCGTCGGACTTCGCAGCAGCGGGCTTGGCGTCGGACGACCCCGACGACCCCGACCCCGACGACCCCTCGCCCTTCGGCGCCGGCCGCGAGTCGGTCCGGTAGAAGCCGCCGCCGTTGAACGTCACACCGACGGGGGAGAACACCTTGCGGAGCACACCGCCGCACGTGGGGCACTCGGTGAGCGTGGCGTCGGAGAAGGACTGCTTGATGTCGAACGCGGTGCCGCACTCGGTGCAGCGGTACGAGTAGGTGGGCACGTCTAACTCCGGAACGTGATGATGCGTGACGGCGTGATGATGCCGTCGACGGGTTCGTCGTGGGGTTCGCGCGGGACCTCGTCGAGGTACTCCGCGTCGAAGATCACAGCATAGACGGGCGGGCGGTCCGCCATGGACCCGAGGGTCTTGTCGTAGTAGCCGCGGCCCCAGCCCATCCGGACGCCGTCGTGCCCGACCGCCGCGGCCGGGGTGAGGATCGCGTCGACGTCGTTGATCGCGAGCGGGGAGAGCACCTCGCCGACGACCTCCGGCATGCCGAACAGGCCCTCGGTCTCCGAGCTCCCGTCGCCGACCGCCCAGTCGAGCAGGCCGTCCTCGCGGGTGACGGGCAGGAGCACCCGGATGTCGTGCTCGAACGCCCAGTTCAGGAACGGTCGCACGTTCGGTTCGTCCGATGCCGACAGGTACAGCGCGACGGACCGGACCTGCCGCTCCTCGGCGAACCGCTGCAGGGTCGCGGTGAGGTCGGCGGTGTCGGTGTCCCGCTCGGTGGTGGTCCTGGTGCGTCGCCGCTGCCGGAGCTCGGCCCGCAGCGCGCGCTTCTCGTTGCCGAGATCGGGGATCATGCGCAGGAGTCTAACGACCGCGGCGCAGACCGCCCCGCGGTGCGGGAACCCGCCAGACCTCCGCGCAAACCCCGTGTCCTCCGTTCCGGCGACATGACCCCGCAACCCCCATCGGATACGGTCATCGACATGGGCTTCCAGATTTC
The DNA here is from genome assembly GCF_015350905.1 of Curtobacterium sp. VKM Ac-2865. Taxonomy (GTDB): domain Bacteria; phylum Actinomycetota; class Actinomycetes; order Actinomycetales; family Microbacteriaceae; genus Curtobacterium. The sequence goes on from NZ_JADKRZ010000009.1 coordinate 50,331, forward strand.
CAAGGCGGTGATCCCAGCTGCAGGGCTGGGCACTCGCTTCCTCCCCGCGACCAAGGCGATGCCGAAGGAGATGCTCCCCGTCGTCGACAAGCCAGCCATCCAGTACGTGGTGGAAGAGGCAGTCGACGCCGGTCTCACCGACGTGCTGATGATCACCGGGCGCAACAAGAACGCGCTCGAGAACCACTTCGACCACGTGTCGGAGCTCGAGGAGACCCTCCGCAAGAAGGGCGACCACGAGAAGCTCCAGAAGGTCAACCAGTCGACCGACCTCGCCGACATGCACTACGTCCGCCAGGGCGACCCGCTCGGCCTCGGCCACGCGGTGCTCCGCGCCAAGATGCACGTCGGCCGCGAACCCTTCGCCGTCCTCCTCGGCGACGACATCATCGACGCCCGTGACCCGCTGCTCAAGCGCATGATCGAGGTCCAGGGCCAGAAGAACGCCACCATCGTGGCTCTCCTCGAGGTCCCGGAGTCGCAGACCCACCTCTACGGCATCGCCACGGTCGAGCCGACCGACACCGACGACGTCGTGAAGATCACCGGTCTCGTCGAGAAGCCGGCACAGGGCGAAGCGCCCTCGAACCTGGCCATCATCGGCCGCTACGTCATCCGTCCCGAGGTCTTCGACGTCCTCGAGAAGCAGGAGCCGGGCAAGGGCGGCGAGATCCAGCTGACCGACGCGCTCATGAAGATGGCGAGCGCCGAGGAGTGGACCGGTGGCGTGTACGGCGTCGTGTTCCGTGGACGCCGGTACGACACGGGTGACAAACTCGACTACATCAAGGCGATCGTGCAGCTCGCCTCGGACCGCGCGGACCTCGGCCCCGACCTCAAGTCGTGGCTCAAGGAGTTCAACGCGGGCGAATGAGTCGACCCATCCCGTGCGGGTCCGGAGCACCCGGACCCGCACGGGACACCCGCTCCGGTGACCGCCGGGGCACCGGAGGAACCGCCCGATGACGACCATCCCGACCCTGTCCCACGGACGGGTCACCATCCGTCCCCTCCGGATCCGCGACTCGCGTGACCTCGACGTGGCCCTCGCGACGAACCGGTCCTGGCTCAGCACCTGGGAAGCGACCAACCCGTCCGGGTACGTCACCACCGACGTCCGTGGCAGCATCCGCGCGCTCCAGGCCAACGCCCGCGCGGGACTCGGACTGCCCTTCGCGATGGAGCTCGACGGCCGTTTCGTCGGTCAGCTCAACGTCTCCGGCATCAGCTTCGGCTCGCTCGCCAGCGCGTCCATCGGCTACTGGGTCGTCGAGGGCGCGGCCGGCCACAACGTCACGCCGATCGCCGTCGCCCTGGCCGCCGACCACTGCTTCCGCAACGCCGGCATCCACCGCCTCGAGATCTGCATCCGCCCGGAGAACGCCCCGTCGCTCCGCGTCGTCGAGAAGCTCGGGTTCCGGTACGAGGGACTCCGCCGTCGCTACATCCACATCAACGGCGACTGGCGCGACCACTTCTGCTTCGCCCTCGTCGCCGAGGAGGTGCGCGAGGGCGTCCTGGAGCGCTGGAACAGCGGCCAGGTCCCACTGGGTGTCGGCAGCGTCCCGCTCGCCGCCCGCGACGAGGCCGCCGCACCGATCGACACGGGTCGTCGCGCCTACTGACGTCCGCCTCGTGGCGCGTGGCGCCGGCCGGGAGGCCCGCCCCGCCTCCCGTGGATCTGCTCGCGACTCGCGCAACACACGTCCCCCAATCACGGGTGCGGTGAACGGCCACCCCTAGCCTTCCCCCATGGGATTCGGGTCATGGGGCGGCGGCATCGTCCTGCTGGTCGCGGCGGTGCTGTGGCTCGTGTACCTGATGCCCTCGTGGGCGGCACGGCGTGAGTACCTCGCCACCGAGCGGAACGCCATCCGACTGCAGCAGACCCTGCGCATCCTCGCGCAGACCGCCGAGCTGCCGGACGAGGTGCGCATCGAGATGAACGCGAAGTCCCTCGCCGAGGCGCAGAAGGTCGCGAAGTCGGAAGAAGCCAAGCGCGCCGCGATCGTCCGCGCGCACGAGGCCGCCCGTCAGCGCGAGATCACCCGTCGACTGGCCGAACAGGCCCCTGCGCTCGAGAAGGCGTCCTCCGTGCCAGCACTCACCGCCATGCGCATGCGTCGTTCCCGACTCGGCGCGACCCTGCTCGGCACCCTCGGTCTCGTCGTGGCGCTCGTCGTCCTCGTCGCGGTCCCCTCGGCCTGGCTCGTCGCCGTCGCCGGCATCGTCGCCGCCGGTGGGTCCGCAGCCGTCCTCGCCCAGCTGCACCAGGTGGCCCAGGCACGGAAGACCCGTGCCGCAGCGTCCGCGCCGGACGCCACCCGAGCCTCCAGGCCGGCCAGTGCGTGGACGGACCCGGCACCGCCGCTGCGGACGGAGACCGTCGCCGAGCCGTCCGAGACGGACCGCAGCTGGACGCCGGCACGCGTGCCGAAGCCCCTCTACGTGGAGCGGCCCGCCGCTCCCGCTGCCGCACCGGAGTCGTCGGCCGAGCTCGCTGCCCGGCTGAAGGAGCGCGTCGCCGCAGCCAAGGCCGAGGCGGACGCCGAGGCCGCTGCGATCCGGGCCGGGCAGACGGACCCGTCGCTGGCGACCGTGTCGCGGATGCGGCCCGACGTCGACGAGGCTGCGACCGCGCTGTCGGCGCACGACCAGGGCACCCTCGCGGAGCGGCTCGGGTTGCGGGCGACCGCGGAGCCGGCAGCACCGGCCGACCCGACGCCGCCAAGCAAGTGGGCCGGCATGGGCGTCATCGGGGACGACGCCTACGAGCAGGCCGACCTCGACGCGATCATGCGGCGCCGTCGCGCGGTCTGACCGACGGCACGCCCGAGGGCCGCTGGACGATTTCGGTTCCGCTCCGGGACGGTGCTAGTGTGGTCGAGCACTTGGGGCTATGGCGCAGTTGGTAGCGCGTCTCGTTCGCAATGAGAAGGTCAGGGGTTCGAATCCCCTTAGCTCCACCACGTGACAGAACGGCCCGGAACCCCACGGTTCCGGGCCGTTCTGCTGTCCGGCGGTCGTGCTGTGAGGTGACGTCGGATCGTTGCGCGGGTGGTCCGGCCGTGCCACGCTGGCCCTGAGCACCGGGCAGTGTCGCCCGGGCGGACGAAGGAGTCCCGCCATGACCTCGCACCTCAGCCCCTACCTGGGCTTCCGCGACGACGCCCGCCAGGCGATGGAGTTCTACCAGTCGGTGTTCGGCGGTGAACTCACCCTCGGCACCTTCGGCGAGATGCACGCCTCGGACGACCCGGACGAGGTCGACAAGGTCATGCACGCCCAGCTCGTGGCACCGAACGGGTTCCTCCTCATGGGGTCGGACACCCCGAAGGGCATGGAGCGCTCGTCGACGAGCAACATCTCGCTGTCGGTGTCCGGGGACGACGCCGACGACCTGCGCCGGTTCTTCGCCGCGCTGTCAGCGGGCGGCACGGTCATCGAGCCGCTGACCGTCGCGCCGTGGGGCGACGAGTTCGGCATGCTGACCGACCGGTTCGGCGTGACGTGGATGGTGAACGTCACCGGGGTCGGCCCCGTGTCCTCGTCCGGGGCGGGCGTCCACGCCTGACCGGCTGGGCATGACCCTCGGCGCGCAGCCGTCCGCGCGTCCCGTCGTCTGTCGGAGGGCGTCCCGTACGCTGACGGGGTCATGACTTCCTCGTTCACGCGTCGTTCGCTCCTGTCCCTCGCGGGTGTCGCCGGCATCGGCTTCGTCGCCGCGGCCTGCTCGTCGGACTCCCCGAAGGGCTCCGGCGCGTCCTCGGCTGCGGCCGGTGGGTCAGGTGCCGCGGGTCAGGCGTCCGGCGCGGCCTCGCGTCCGGCCACGGGTTCGGGTTCGGCCAAGGCCACCGCGAAGGCCCTCGCGCCCGCGCAGGTCCCGCTCACCGGTGGCGTCACGGTCACGGTGACCGGTGCCGGGCTCGCCGCGGTCCGCGGTGTCACCGTCGGTGGTGTCCCCGCGCGTGACGTCAAGGCGACCGCCACGAAGGTGACCTTCACCGCCCCGCACCAGGCGATGTACACGGCGGGTGACGCCGACGTCGCGCTCTTCGCCGACGCGATCGCCCCGGTCGCCTCGGCGAACCAGAGCTCGGACGGCAACGGCAGCGCCGCGAACGACGGCCAGAGCGGTTCGACGCAGGCCGACGCCGCGACGACCACGCCGGCTGCCCCGGCGACGCCGGACGCGTCCGCCGCCCTCGCCACGACGACGCTCGCGTACGCGACGCTCACCGCGGTCGACCGTCAGCTCGAGTACGCGATGCGGCACTGGAAGGACTACAACCTCGCCGAGTACGGCACCATGAACCCGATCGGTGGCGACTGCGCGAACTACGTCAGCCAGACGCTCATCGCCCGCGGGTGGAAGCAGCGCGACGACTGGTACAACCGTTCGGCCGGCGCAGCGCACTCGGCCACGTGGACGTACTGCCCGACGATGGACCCGTGGCTCGACGCCAACGCGGCGACGTTCGGCCTGACGCGGCGCTCCCTCGACGAGCGGGACAAGGTCAAGGTCGGGGACATCGTCTTCTACGACTGGAACCACAACGACTCCCCGGACCACACCACCATCGTGTCCGAGGTCTTCACCGAACCCGACGGCACGATCCGCATCAAGTCGGCCAGCCACAACCAGGACGGCCCCTACCGCGACCTCGACGAGATGATCACGGTGCAGCACCCGGGCGGCACCGCCTGGTTCCACACGTTCGACGCCTAGCGCGTCCCGCCCCGCAGGGCTCGCGCCTCAGGGGTACCCGAGGAACCAGAGCAGCACGACGGCCACCGGCTGCAGGCCCACCCCGACGCACAACCACGTCACCGCCCGACGCCGCGTCCGGACGAACACGTCCGACCTCAGGAGCGGCGCCGTCGGCATGAGCAACCGCGGCAGGCTCTGCTGCGGCAGGAACACCGCGACCAGGTAGAGCACGTACGCACCCGCGAACCCGACGACCTCTGGTCCGAGCGCTCGGACGTCACGGCGCCGGAAGAACCACAGCGCTCCGGCCAGCACCGCCACGACGAGCACGATGCCGAGCGGCCCGAGCCACCGTCCCGCCATCACGAACCACGGCGTCAACGGCGCGAAGTGCTGCCGGCCGACGAACCCCACCCACCACGACAACTCCGTCGCCAGGTAGGCGTCCGACCGGCCGGTCACCGCGCCGGCGACCACCGGCCACGCGAGCCCGGCCGCGGCGACGACGAGCCCCGCCACGACGATCGCCGCCCGGTCGCGCCAGGGGAAGCCCCCGGCAGCCCGACCATCGCGCATCCAGGCGACCCACCGCACGACGAGGTGCACCGCGAGGGCGACCGCGAGCGCCAGCACCCCGGGCTTCGTGAACGCCGCGACCGTCCCGAGCACCGCGACCAGCCAGTACCGCCGGCGCACCAGCGCGAGCAGCCCGCCGAACAGCAGCAGCAGCACCGTGCTCTCCGCGTAGGCGACCTGCAGCAGGAACCCCGTCGGCCCGAACGCGAACAGCGCCGTCGCCCAGCGCGCGCGGTACGGGTTGCCGACGGCGAGCACCAGGCGGTACAGCAGCACGCAGGCGCCGGCTCCGGCGAGGCTCGCCACGACGACACCGGCGACCCAGAACGACCCGCCGGTGACCGTCATCACCACGCGCACGAGCGCCGGGAACACCGGCAGGAACGCCCACGGGTTCGGCAGGACGTGGCCGGCGCCGTCCGTCGGAAGGGTCCGCGGGTAGCCGTGCTCGGCGATGGTCCGGTAGAAGGACGCGTCCCACGAGCCGGAGAAGGTCGCGAAGGAGGGATCACGGCGGTACGACGCGAAGTCCCAGCCGTTCGCCGTCGCGACGACGAACATCGTCACGAGCAGCGCCGTGCTGACGACCCGGGAGCCCAGCCAGATCACGAGCGGCGCGGTCCACCCGCTGTGCCGTCCCGTCATCAGGGTGCGGACACCCGGACGGGAGGCCCGGGTCGTCTCCGCCACGCTCGTCACCCGGACGATCCTCGCAGACCAGGGCCGTTGTCCGGTCCGCGACGACGATCAGCAGACGCCGAGGTGGACGGGCGTTGCCTCGGACAGACCCTGGAACACCCTTCGAGAGGAACACCATGCCGTTCATCACCGTCGGCGCCGAGAACGGGCACGACATCGACCTGCACTACGACGACTTCGGGTCGGGCGACCCCGTCGTGCTCATCCACGGCTGGCCGTTGTCCGGTCGCTCGTGGGAGGGCCAGGTCCCGGCGCTCGTCGAGGCCGGCCACCGCGTCATCGCCTACGACCGCCGTGGCTTCGGTCAGTCGTCGCAGCCCTGGAACGGGTACGACTACGACACCTTCGCCGCCGACCTGAACACGCTCATCGACCAGCTCGGGCTGCAGAACGTCACGCTGATCGGCTTCTCGATGGGCGGCGGTGAGCTCGCGCGCTACGTCTCGACGTACGGCACGGGCAAGGTCGCCAAGCTCGTCTTCGCCAGCGCCGTCCCGCCGTACCTCTGGAAGTCGGACGAGAACCCGGAGGGCGGCGTCGACCAGGACCTCGCCGACTGGTTCTCGAACGGCATCACCGGCGACCGCCCGGCGTTCCTGCACGAGTTCATCGACATGTTCTACACGGCCGGCGGCAAGCCCTCGCTCGTGAAGAAGCCCCTCGTCAGCGAGGACCAGCGGGCCTACGACCTGGCGATCGCCGAACTGGCCTCGCCGAAGGGCACGCTCGACTGCACGGCCGCGTTCGCGACGACGGACTTCCGTGACGACCTGACCAAGGTCGACGTCCCGACGCTCGTCATCCACGGTGACTCCGACGGCATCGTGCCGTTCGAGGTCTCCGGGCAGCGCACCGCCGCCGCGATCCCGAACGCGCAGACCCACGTCATCGAGGGCGGCCCGCACGGCGTCCTCGCGTCGCACCGCGACGAGTGGAACCAGGTCGTCCTGCGCTTCCTCGCGTCCTGACGCGCTCCCCGCGCTGACGCGTGCCTGACGCGCGCTGACCCGCGCGTCGAGGGAGCAGCAATGGTCGGGTCCATCTCGTGGACCCGACCATTGCTGCTCCCTGGGACGAGCCTCCTGGCTAGTGCCCGGTGACCGCGCGCCGGATCTGCTCGATCGGGACCTTCGGGGTGCGGTCGGCGTTCAGCAGGCCGTTCGTCTCCTGCATCGTGTCCGTGAGTTGCGTGTAGCAGGACCCGGCGAGGAACGAGCTCGCACGGATCGCGTCGTAGAGCGCGGTGATGCGGGCGATCCAGTCGTCGCCGTCGCTGGCCGAGGTGTAGCCCCAGGCGTCCTCGCGCTTCGAGCCGGGCTGGTAGTTCACCCCGCCGAACTCGGTCAGCATCACCGGCTGGCCCAGGTCCTCCGCCCCGCCGACGAGCACGCGCCGGTCGGCCGGACCCATCCCGTGGAACAGCTCGGAGCGCGCGGTGTCGTCGGCGTAGGTCGCCGCGAGCCGGGTGCCGTCGCCCTCGTAGTCGTGGACCGTGATGATGTCCGAGTCGGGGTGTTCCCACCCGTCGTTCGAGATGACCGGACGGGTTGAGTCGATGGCTCGGGTCACGTCGGCGAGCGACCGGGCGTAGGCCTGCTGCGCCGGGTCCGTGGCGATGTGCTGCACGCCCCAGCTCTCGTTCGCGGGGACCCAGGTGACGATGGAGGGGTGCGAGGCGTCGCGCTCGACGGCGTCCATCCACTCCCGCATCAGCCGCTGGACGGCTCGCGGGGAGAACTCGTAGGCGCCGGGGGCCTCGCCCCAGACGAGCAGCCCGAGGCGGTCCGCCCAGTACAGGAACCGCGGGTCCTCGATCTTCTGGTGGTTCCGGGCCGCGTTGAAGCCGAGCTCCTTGATGAGCTCGACCTCGCGGCGCAGGGCCGCGCGCGACGGTGCTGCGAGGTGCGAGTCCGGCCAGTAGCCCTGGTTGAGGACGCTGCGGACGTCGTGGCTCCGGCCGTTGAGCAGGAACGCGCCGCCGTCGACCCCCACGGTGCGGACGCCGAAGTACGACGCCACGGTGTCGATCGGCTCGCCGTCGCGGGAGAGCAGGGCGACGGTGGCGTCGACCAAGCGGGGGTGCTCCGGCGACCAGTGCAGCTCGTCCTCGGCCTGCCCGTTCGCCTGGCGGGAGAGGGGCACGAGGACGTCGAACTCGGTGGCGGTGTCGCCGACGGTGGACTCGATCGTCGCGAGGTGCTCGTCGTGCTCGTCCCAGCGGGCCTCGACGCGCAGCCGTTCCCCGCCCGCCCGGACCCCGGCGAAGCGGACCGTCAGCCGGAGCGTCGCGTGGTCGACGTTCGTCCAGCGGAGGTACGCGATGGACGCACTCGGCACGGCTTCGAGCCAGACGGTCTGCCAGATCCCGGTGGTGCGGCGGTACCAGATGGTGTGCGGGTCCTCGTGCCAGTCCTGCTTGCCACGGGGCTGCGTCAGGTCGTGCGGGTCGTCCTCGGCCCGGACGACCAGGGTGTGTTCGGCATCGGGGTCCGTGCCGAGGGCGTCGGTGACGTCGAACGCGAACGGGGTGTGACCGCCCTCGTGCTCGCCGATGAACTGGCCGTCGATCCAGACCCGGGCGCGGTGGTCGACGGCGCCGAAGTGCAGCACCAGCCGGGGGGCGGTGTCGCTGAGGCCGGCGGCGTCGAGGTCGCTGCGGGTGATCGTGCGGGAGTACCAGACGACGGGGTGGAAGCCCGGTTCGTCGATGCCCGACGCCACGGACTCGGGCGGGAACGGCACGGTGATGTCACGAGCGTCGGGGAAGCCCGACCGCCAGGCGCTGTCGTCGCCGTCGTTCCGGAACGACCACGTGCCGTCGAGGTCGGCCCAGTGCTCGCGGAGCATCTGGGGCCGGGGGTACGTGCCGTCCTGCTGGGTGGCGAGGGGGAGGCCTGTTGATGCGCTGGTGGATGCGGCGACGGTGCCGTCGAGCGTGCTCATGGCTCCATGCTGGCGCATCGGTACATCGTTGTAAACCGTTGCTGGCAACCGCACGCGTGCCCGATCGCCGGCCCGATCACCGGCCCGATCAGTCTCGGCGTCTCTGCGTCTCGGCGTCTCGGCGGGTCGCGTCAGCCGATCGCTGCGTCGCGCGTCAGGACCATGACGTCCATGCGTCCCTGCTGGACGACCAGGTCGTGCTGGTTCCGGAGCGTGACCTGGCGTTCGACGATGCCGGTCGTGCCGGAGCTGGTCAGACGCGTCGACAGGATCTCGACCTGACACGTGACCGTGTCCCCGATGAAGACCGGCGCCGTGAAGCGCCACTGGTCGATCCCGAGCAGCGCGACCGCGGAGCCCTCGAACACGCCGGTGCGGGCGATCAGCCCCACGCAGAGCGAGGCACCGAGCATCCCGTGCACGATCCGCTGGCCGTACCGGGTCTGCGCGGCGAACTCGACGTCCGTGTGCACCTGGTTGTTGTCGTTCGTCCACGAGGCGAACGACACCACGTCGGCCTCGGTGATCGTGCGACCCGGGGTCGTGAAGGTCTGTCCGGCGACGAGGTCCTCGAGGTAGTGGGGCACGCCCTCATCCTCGCAGAGCGGCACCCAGGCCGGTGAGCAGTCGCCGCCCCTCCGTGACCTGCCGCTCGACCACCGTGCGCTCCGTCGTCGCCAGCACCCCCAGCGCGAAGGCACCAGCGCCAGCCCCTGACCCCCACCCCGGCTCCGTGCCCGAGTCGGGATCGCCCATCGCAGCGGCGCGGTACGCCTCAGCAGCGTGGGCGGCGTCGAGCGCGTCCCCGAGCGAGTCCTGCACCCGCCGCAACCGCCCGAGCCGTCGCTTCCCGACGTCCGCCGTGCCACCGGCCGCCTGCAGCGCGTACCGCAGGCGGCGTGCTGCCTTCCGCTGGCCGTGCAGTGCCTCGAGGTCCTTCTCGCCGTCGCCCGACCCCACCGCCGGGTCCTCGAGCAGCGCCAGGACCCGCCGTCGCTCGCGCCGGATGCGCTTCGCCACGAAGCCGGCAGCGGCGTCGGTGGCGTGGGACCCCGGGGGAGCGCCCTCCACCAGTTCGTCGAGGGCGTCGAGGGCCTCGAACCACGCGGTGGAGCCCATGACCCGCCGGAGCTCGGTCGCCGCCGTCCTGCGGCGGTCCTCGAACCGTGCGCCGAGCCGGTCGAGCGTGCCGGCGTCGACGAAGCCCTCGGGAGCCCGAGCCGCCGAGCGGAGCAGTCGGTCGCGGAGCACCTCGGCGTCCCGAGCCACTCCGGCAACCCCGCTGACCCCGGCCAGTCGATCGTGCAGCTGCTCGGTGGCATCTCGGTCGAGCGCCCCGCGGAACACCGCCAGCACACTCCGGAGCCGACGCAGCACCTTCCGCAGGTCGTGGACCGACTCGCGTTCGTCCGCCCGCACCCGCGGGTCGATCGTCACCAACTCCGCCCGCAGGTCCACCACGACGTCGCGGACGAACGCCGCCGCCGTGCCCGCTCGGGGTCGTCGGCCGGTGTCCACCGCGGGACGACGGACCGGCGCCAGCCGCGGCACCGGGTCGTGCGGTCCGCGACCGGGGTCCTCCGCCGCGTCGAGGAGCGCCCGCTCGACCGACCGCGAGACGGAGCCCGGGTCCCCGTCGTCCGTCAGCGCCCACCACCGCGCGCTGCGGAGGAGCGCCGTGTCCGGGTCGCCCTCGTCCACACGCACGTCGGCGACCTCGGCCCGCACGCGGCCGTCCTTGCCGCGCAGGACCACGAGGGTGGTCGAGGTGTCCCGGACCCGGACGACCTGCAGCGGCTGCCCGCGCAGGAAGACCTCGACGGCGTCCCGCGGCGGACCCGGTTCCGCTGTCCTGCCCGACCCCAGCGGCACGAGCCCCGCACCGCGGTCGATCGCCCAGGCGCCGCCGCCACCCGCCCGCACGTCCGCACCAACGCCGCTGGCTCGCACGTCCACGCCATCGCCACCGGCCCGCACGTCCGCGCCATCGCCCGCGCCGACGGCGTCCTCGGCCCGCAGCAGTTCGACACCGGCGAACGCCAGGGTCCGTCCTGCCGTGTCCCACAGGGTCTCGCGCACCGTGAGCGGCGGCGTCCGCTCGACGGTGTGGGCGTACGGCTCGAGCGCCGGCAGTCGTCGGTCGTCCGGGATGCGCCAGGACCGCCGCGGTTCGGCGAGTGCTCCGGCGGTGGTGTCGCTGGGTGCGTTCGGGGTGTCCATGGCGACAGTGTCGTCCGACACGGCTCGGTCGGCACCGGGGGAGTCGCAGCCTGTGGAGAGCGGAGCTGTGGGCACCTGTTGTGGAGGACCTGTGACGGCCGGTGCCGCCGTCGCGTAGCGTCCTGAGGCATGACCGACGTCGCACAGTGGATGGCTCAGCAGCGCTGGTACGCGGCGAAGGGTGGTGTCCCCGACCTCCGCACGATCGCCGAGATCGACGAGACCACCGACGAAGCGCGGGTGACCACCCGGTTCGTCATCGACGACGCCGCCACCGGAGCCGTGCTCTACCAGGTGCCCGTCACCGAGCACCGTGAGCCCGTCCCCGAACTCGAACCCGCCCGCATCGACCCGGAGGGCACGCAGTACGACGGCCCCCACGACCCGGCCTACGCGCGCTGGCTCCTCGGTCGCATCGACGCCGGCGAGGAGTCCCTGCGGACCATCGGCCGCGTCACGAGCGCCCGCGTGTTGCGCGGCGAACAGTCCAACACCTCGATCATCTGCGAGACCGAGGACAACGGCACCGTCATCGTCAAGGTGTTCCGCGTGCTCCACCACGGGGACAACCCGGACGTCACGACCCAGCAGGCGCTCTCGGCCGCCGGGTCCGCCCGGGTCCCGCGGGTGTTCGGAGCGCTGCACGGCGAGTGGCCGGACACCGGCCGCGAGGACGGCATCGCGAGCGGACACCTCGCGTTCGCGCAGGAGTTCCTGCCCGGTCTCGACGACGCCTGGCGCGTCGCACTCGACGACGCCCGCCGCGGCGAGTCGTTCGCGGACGGAGCCGACCGGCTCGGCGCCGCGCTCGCCGAGATCCACGTGACGCTCGCCGGCGTGATGCCGACCGTGCCCGCCACCCCGGACCGCGTCACCGCTGCGATCGAGACCATGCGCAGCCGGCTCGACACGGCCGCCGCCGAGGTCCCCGCGATCGCCGAACACGCCGACGCCGTGCGCGCCGTGTACGAGCGCGCCGCAGCCGTCGAGTGGCCCGCCCTGCAGCGCATCCACGGCGACCTGCACCTCGGCCAGGTGCTGGCAGCGCCGGAGCCCCGCGGATGGGTCTTCCTCGACTTCGAGGGCGAGCCCCTCCGCCCGCTCGACGAGCGCTCGCTCCCCGACGTACCCCTGCGCGACGTCGCCGGCATGCTCCGGTCCTTCGACTACGTCGCCGGCGCACTCGCACACGACGACGACCCGGTCGACGCAGCCGACTGGGCCCGCGAGGCCCGCTCGGCCTTCCTCGACGGCTACCAGCGCGGGATCGGCGCCGACCTCAGCGCGCACCACGCGGTGCTCGACGCGTTCGAGGTCGACAAGGCCGTCTACGAAGTGGTCTACGAAGCGCGCAACCGGCCGACCTGGGTCGGCATCCCGGTGGCCGCGGTGGAGCGCCTGGTCGCGTCCTGAGGGCCCTGGTCGCGACCCGATGACGGACGGGAGGCTCGGTGCCAGCTGGTACCGAGCCTCCCGTCCGCCGTGTGCGCACGCTCCAACCCATCACGCGCGCGCTCGAAAGTGGAATCGCGCGTAGAGGGTCGGATCATCCGACCCCCTACGCGCGATTCGACCCGCGACGGGCGCGGGCCGCGCGCCCGTCAGTTGACGGGTCCGGTGTACTTCTCTCCGGGGCCGGCACCTGGCGCATCGGGGATGGCGGACGCCTCGCGGAAGGCGAGCTGCACCGAGCGCAGACCGTCGCGCAGCGGACGGGCGTGGTGGTCGCCGATCTCGGTCGCCGCCGCGGTGACCAGGCCGGCCAGCGCGGTGATGAGCTTGCGTGCCTCGTCCAGGTCGGTCTGCTGCTGCGGGTCGTCCGCGAGCCCGACCTTCACGGCTGCGGCGCTCAGCAGGTGCACGGCCACGGTGTTGATGAGCTCGACCGCGGGCACCTCCGAGATGTCGCGGGCGGCGTCGGTGTCGTCGATGGAGGCCTCGGTGGCGAGGTCGTTGGGCGGGGTGTCGGTCACGGTGCTCCTCTGCTAGACTCTCCGCGGCAGATGCTGTCTGTGTGCCCGGCGCGTTCTCGAACGAACCGGACCAGCAGACCGCATCACGAAGAGGAGTCACTCCCACCCGCGGCCACGAACCACCAGGCTACCGGGTCACCACCGCTCCACCGGAGTCCATGCAGTCACTGCACGGGCCTCGGCAGTCCGGATCACTGATCCGGAGTCGGGCGGCTGCCGAACGGGTCGTGTACCCGTGCGTCAGATCTCCTCTCTCGTGCCGTCGTCCAGGCGAACGCCCCGGACGGCCACCACCTGATTGAAGGAGCTCCGCATCACCGATCCCCGTACCAACGACCGCATCCGCGTCCCCGAAGTCCGCCTCGTCGGACCACAGGGCGAGCAGGTCGGCGTTGTCCCCATCGCCGTCGCACTGCGCCTGGCGCAGGAAGCCGAGCTGGATCTGGTCGAGGTCGCGGCGAACTCGAAGCCGCCCGTGGCCAAGATCATGGACTACGGCAAGTTCAAGTACGAAGCCGCTCAGAAGGCCAAGGAAGCCCGCCGCAACCAGGTCAACACCGACCTGAAAGAGGTCCGCTTCCGCCTGAAGATCGACGTGCACGACTACGAGACGAAGCGCAAGCGCGCCGAGGGCTTCCTGCTCGGTGGCGACAAGGTGAAGGCGATGATCCTCTTCCGTGGCCGCGAGCAGTCGCGTCCGGAGCAGGGTGTCCGACTCCTCCACAAGTTCGCCGAGGAGATCGCCGAGTTCGGTGTCGTCGAGTCGCGGCCCACGCAGGACGGCCGCAACATGACGATGATCATCGCGCCCCTCAAGAACAAGTCCGACGTCAAGGGCGAGCAGAACGCCAAGCGAGCAGCCGAGAAGGCCGAGCGCCGCGCGACGGAGCATGCCACGAAGACCAAGTCGGATGACGGAGCCCCGGCTGCGTCGCAGGAGCCGGCCCAGGCCGAGTCCCCGACCGAATAGGTCCCCCAGACCGACCCCGCAACGACGCGGTCCCCCATCCATCCCACGGAAAGGCACCACCATGCCCAAGCAGAAGACCCACTCCGGGTCGAAGAAGCGCTTCAAGGTCACCGGTACCGGCAAGATCATGAAGCAGCAGGCCGGTATGCGTCACAACCTCGAGGTCAAGTCCTCCAAGCGCAAGGCGCGCCTGAACGAGGACCAGGTCCTCTCGAAGGCCGACGCCAAGAACGTCAAGAAGCTCCTCGGCCACTGAGCCGCCCCGGATCGTAAAGGAACAGACCAATGGCAAGAGTCAAGAGAGCGGTCAACGCCGCCAAGAAGCGCCGCGTCATCCTCGAACGCGCCGAGGGCTACCGCGGCCAGCGTTCGCGCCTGTACCGCAAGGCCAAGGAGCAGGTCACCCACTCCCTCGTCTACGCGTACCGTGACCGTCACGCGAAGAAGGGCGAGTTCCGTCGCCTGTGGATCCAGCGCATCAACGCTGCCTCCCGCGCGAACGGCCTGACCTACAACCGCCTCATCCAGGGCCTCGCCCTGGCCGGCATCGAGGTCGACCGCCGCATCCTCGCGGACCTCGCCGTGAACAACCCCGAGACCTTCACCGCGCTCGTCGAGTCGGCGAAGAAGGCCCTCCCGGCCGACACCTCGGCCCCGAAGGCCGCAGCGTAGTCAGCAGCTCCCGTGCCCGTCAGGGCCGATGACGCCCCCGTTCCGTCCGCGGAACGGGGGCGTCGTGCGTCGCGGGAGCGCTGGCCTGCGAGACTGTCCCCGTGACTGATCTCCTGGAGAACCCCCGTGCCGGACGCGTCAAGGCCGTCGCCGCGCTGACGAAGAAGGACGTGCGCGCCGAGACCGGGCTGTTCCTGCTGGAGGGCCCCCAGGCCGTCCGCGAAGCCCTGGAGTACCGGCCGGAGCTCCTCCGTGAGCTCTACGTGACGCCGACCGCCGCCGAGCGCTACGGGCTCGCCGACACCCAGGTGGACACCTGGTTCGTGACCGAGCAGGTCCTCGACGCGATGGCCGACACGGTCACCCCGCAGGGCGTCGTCGCGGTGTGCGAGCAGTTCCCGACGTCGGTGCGGCAGGTCTTCCCCGACCGGGTCAGCCAGGAGGCCCCCGACGCGTCCGCCTCGGAGGGCGGGCTCCCGGGACTGGTCGCGATCCTCGAGGAGGTCCGCGACCCCGGCAACGCCGGCACCATCATCCGTGCCGCCGACTCCGCCGGTGCCGACGCGGTGGTCCTGACCGGGCGCAGCGTCGACCCGTACAACCCCAAGGTCGTGCGGTCGACCACGGGGTCGTTGTTCCACGTCCCGGTGTCGGTCGGCGTCGGGCTGGCGGACACGATCGAGCGCGCGAAGTCGCTCGGCTACACGGTGCTCGCGGCGGACGTGTCCGGCGACGACCTGCCCGACGTCCGTGCAGAGGGGCTGCTCGACGGCCCGACCGTCTGGGTCTTCGGGAACGAAGCCCGCGGGCTCACGTCCGAGGACCTGGCCATGGTCGACCGCGCCGTGAAGGTGCCGATCTACGGGCGCGCGGAGTCGATGAACCTGGCGACCGCGGCGTCCGTGTGCCTGTACGAGTCGGCGTTCGCGCAGCGGTCCGTCTGACTCCTCCCCAGGAGACGTCTGTCCGGTCGCG
Organism: Curtobacterium sp. VKM Ac-2865; assembly: GCF_015350905.1. Lineage (GTDB taxonomy): Bacteria > Actinomycetota > Actinomycetes > Actinomycetales > Microbacteriaceae > Curtobacterium. Next base: position 66,070 of record NZ_JADKRZ010000009.1, read on the forward strand.
TTCCACAGTCCGTCCGGTACAGAACGGCGGTATCCCAGGGGCCGGTAGGCTCTGGTGCTGTGTCAGAACCTCTCGAGATCAGCGAATCGGCCGTCGCCGACGCGGTCGACGCGGCCCTCGCCGCAGTCCGTGCCGCCACGACGGTCGCCGAGCTCAAGCAGGCCAGGGCGGAGCACACCGGCGAGCAGTCGACGCTCGCGCGCATGAACGCGTCGATGCGCAGTGTCCCGCCGGAGCAGAAGGCCCAGGCGGGCAAGCTCGTCGGACAGGCCCGCGGTCGGGTCAACGGTGCGGTCGCCGAACAGGAGTCGGTCCTCGCCGAGGCAGAGGAGCGCGCGCGCCTCGACGCCGAGCGCGTGGACGTCACCGCGCTGCCGTCCACCCGCACCCCGGGCTCCCGGCACCCGCTCTCACTGCTGAACGAGACCGTGGCCGACATCTTCGTCGGCATGGGATGGGAAGTGGCAGAGGGCCCCGAGCTCGAGCACGAGTGGTTCAACTTCGACGCCCTGAACTTCGACCAGGACCACCCCGCCCGGGCGATGGCGGACACCGTCTTCGTCGAGCCGGTCGAGCGACACCTCGTCATGCGCACGCACACCTCGCCGGTCCAGATCCGGTCCCTGCTGTCGCGGGAGCTGCCCCTCTACGTGATCGCGCCCGGCCGGGTCTACCGCGCGGACGAGCTCGACGCCACGCACCTGCCGGTCTTCACCCAGGTCGAGGGCATCGCGATCGACAAGGGCCTGACGATGGCGCACCTGCGGGGCACGCTCGAGCACTTCGCGCGGCAGATGTTCGGCGACGAAGCCCAGATCCGGCTGCGCCCGAACTACTTCCCCTTCACCGAGCCCTCCGCCGAGATGGACGTCTGGCAGCCGAACGCCAAGGGCGGCGCGCGCTGGGTCGAGTGGGGCGGGTGCGGCATGGTGAACCAGAACGTCCTGCGGTCGGCCGGCATCGACCCCGACGAGTACCAGGGCTTCGCCTTCGGCATGGGCATCGAGCGGACGCTCCAGTTCCGCAACGGCCTGAACGACATGCGTGACTTCCTCGAGGGCGACATCCGCTTCTCGCAGCAGTTCGGAACGGTGGTCTGATGCGCGTCCCACTCCGCTGGCTCGGTGAGTCGGTCGACCTCCCCGAGGACGCCACCCTCGAGCACGTCCACGCGGCGCTCGTGTCGGTCGGCTTCGAGGAAGAAGCCGTCCACACCTACGACCTGACCGGGCCCGTCGTGGTCGGTCGGGTGCTCGAGCGCGTCCCGGAGCCGCAGAAGAACGGCAAGACGATCAACTGGTGCCAGGTGGACGTCGGCGAGGCGGAGCCCCGCGGCATCGTCTGCGGCGCGCACAACTTCGACGTGGGTGACCTCGTCGTGGTGACGCTGCCGGGCGCCGTGCTGCCCGGACCGTTCCCGATCGCCGCCCGCAAGACCTACGGTTACGTGTCGGACGGCATGATCGCGTCGGCGCGTGAGCTCGGGCTCGGGGACGAGCACGACGGCATCCTCCGGTTCGCCGACCTCGGCATGGAGCCCACCGTCGGCCAGGACGCCATCGCGCTCCTCGGCCTCGACGACGCCGCGGTGGAGATCAACGTCACCCCGGACCGCGGCTACGCGCTGAGCATGCGCGGCGTCGCCCGTGAGTACGCCCACGCCACCGGCGCCTCGTTCCACGACCCGGTGGAGCGCGTCGCTCCCCGGTCCGGTGACGGGTTCTCCGTGACCGTGGACGACCAGGCACCGATCCGCGGCCGGGTCGGTTCCTCGACCTTCGTGACGCGGGTCGTCCGCGGCATCGACGCCTCACGGCCGACACCGGCCTGGATGGTGTCCCGCCTGTCGCTCGTCGGCGTCCGCTCCATCTCGCTGCCGGTCGACATCACGAACTACGTCATGTTCGAGCTCGGGCAGCCCCTGCACGGGTACGACCTCGCCACCGTGCGGGGCGGACTCGGCGTCCGTCGCGCGGCACCGGGGGAGACCCTGACGACGCTCGACGACGTCACGAGGAAGCTCCACCCCGAGGACCTCGTCATCACCGACGACGACGGCCCCGTCGGGCTCGCCGGCGTGATGGGCGGCGCCCGCACCGAGATCTCCCCGAGCACCTCGGACGTCCTGATCGAGGCCGCCGACTTCGACCAGGTCTCCATCGCCCGCACTGCCCGCCGCCACAAGCTCCCGAGCGAGGCCTCCCGTCGCTTCGAGCGCGGCGTCGACCCGCTCGTGGCCGAAGCCGCGGCGAACCGCGCGGTGGAGCTCCTCGTCGAGCTCGCCGACGGCACGGCCGACACCCTCGGCTCGACGCTGGTGGACACCACCCCGCGCCCCGTCGTGACCATGCGCCTGTCCCGGCCGTCCGAGCTGATCGGCGTCGAGTACTCCGACGCCGAGGTGATCGACACCCTGCGCGCCCTCGGTGCGTCGGTGGACGTCGACGGTGAGCAGCTCGCGGTCACGCCGCCCACCTGGCGCCCCGACCTGACCGACGACACCACCCTGGTCGAGGAAGTGGCCCGCATCGTCGGCTACGACCGCATCCCCAGCGTCCTGCCCGTCGCTCCGCCCGGCCGGGGCCTCACCGCGCACCAGCGGGCACTCCGCCGCGTGGCAGCAGCCCTCGCGGCCGACGGCCTGACCGAGGTCGTCACGGCGCCGTTCGTGTCGGCCGCGACCGCTGCCGCGTACCCGGGCATCGACGCCGAGGGCGGCCCGAGCGTCGTGCTCGCGAACGCACTCGACAGCGCGCAGGACCTGCTCCGCCGCAGCGGCCTGCCCGCGCTCGTCGAGGTGGCTCGCCGCAACGTGTCCCGTGGCCTGGTCGACCTGGCCGTGTACGAGACCTCGCGGGTGTTCCTCCCCGTGTCCGACGCCGAACTCGGGACCACCGAGGTGCCCGTCGGCGCGGAGCACCCGGGTACCGAGACGCTCCTCGCGCTCGACGCCGCCCTGCCCGCGCAGCCGTTCCACGTGTCGGCGCTCCTGACGGGCAACCGCCTCGTGAAGCAGCCCGGCGTGCTCCCGCAGCCGTTCGGCATCGCGGACGCGCTCGACGTCGCGCGGACCGTGGCCTGGGCCGCCGGGGTCGACCTGACCGTCGCGCAGACGACCCATCCGTCACTGCACCCCGGACGCGCCGCGTCGCTCCTGGTCGGCGACACCGTGGTCGGCATCGCGGGCGAACTGCTGCCCGAGCTGACGGCTGCCGCAGACCTGCCGCGGGTCGTCGCCGTCGTGGAGATCGACCTCGACGCGGTGGTCGCCGCGGTCCCCGATGCCGTGCACGTGGCGCCGATCGTGTCCTACCCCGCAGCGACGCAGGACCTCTCCCTGGTGGTCGACGTCGGCGTCCCCGCGGGCGACGTGCTCGACGAGGTCCGCGCTGGCGCCGGAGAGCTGTTGGAGTATGCTCGGCTCGTGGATGACTACCGGGGCTCCGGCGTGGACGAGGGACAGAAGTCCCTGACGTTCGCGCTGCGCTTCCGCGCCACGGACCGCACCCTGACCGCTGCCGAGGCCTCCGTGGCCCGTGACGGCGCCGTCCGACGTGCCGGCGAGCGATTCGGGGCGACCCTGCGCGACTGATCCCACTGGGACCAGCACCGCCCGGGGCCGCCGCCTCAGATCCTCGACGAACAGTCCGACCGAAGGTGGAATCCCATGTCCGTATCCGTCGCCGTGGCGGGAGCCAGCGGCTACGCGGGTGGTGAGCTGCTGCGCATCCTCTCCGCCCATCCCGAGTTCGACGTCAGGACGGTCACCGCGTTCTCGAACGCCGGGCAGCCGCTCGTCGCGACGCAGCCGCACCTCCGGTCGCTGTCCCACCTGACCCTGGTCGAGACGACGGCGGACACCCTCCGTGGGCACGACGTCGTGTTCCTGGCACTGCCGCACGGGCAGTCCGGGGCGATCACCGCGGAGCTCGACGACGACACCCTCGTGGTGGACTGCGGCGCCGACCACCGACTGACGGACCCCGCCGCCTGGGACGCCTTCTACGGCGGCGAGTACCACGGCGCATGGACCTACGGCCTGCCCGAGCTCCTGCACGCGGCACCGACCCCGGGTTCGGCGGACGAGTGGCGCGACGTCGACGACATCGTCGCGCAGAGCCGTCAGCGGACCGAACTCGCCTCGACCAAGCGCATCGCGGTCCCCGGGTGCAACGTGACGGCGATCACGCTCGGCATCCAGCCGGGCATCCAGGCCGGGCTCGTGCAGGGCGACGACATCGTCGCGGTGCTCAGCGTCGGGCCCTCCGGCGCCGGCAAGAAGCTCGAGCCGACCTACCTCGCGGCCGAGATCATGGGCTCCGCCAGCGCGTACGCCGTCGGCGGCAAGCACCGGCACGTCCCGGAGATCCAGCAGAACCTGCGGTTCGCCGGCGCCTCGGACGTCACGATCTCGTTCACCCCGGTCCTGGTGCCGATGTCGCGCGGGATCCTCGCCACCACCACCGCCAAGCTGGCGCCGGGCGTCAGCGCGCGGGACGTCCGCCTCGCCTGGGAGCAGGCCTACGCGGACGAGCCCTTCGTGCACCTGCTGCCGGAGGGCCAGTTCCCCCGGGTCGCGGACACCATCGGCGCGAACACGGCACTCATCGGCGTGACCGTCGACGAAGCAGCCGGACGCGTCGTCGCGGTGACGGCACTCGACAACCTCGCCAAGGGCACCGGCGGTGCAGCCGTCCAGTCGGCCAACATCGCACTCGGTCTGCCGGAGACCCTCGGCCTCAGCGTGGACGGAGTCGCACCGTGACCGACGCAACGACCGGGGCGGACGCCCCCACGAGCCTCCAGTCCGTCAGCGACGCGGAGGGCGTGACCGCAGCGGCGGGCTTCCGTGCTGCCGGCGCGACCGCCGGGCTCAAGGCGAGCGGGACGCCCGACGTGGCGCTCGTCGTGAACGACGGCCCCCAGGCCGCGGTGGCCGCCGTCTTCACGAGCAACCGCGCCCAGGCCCACCCGGTGATCTGGTCCCGGCAGGTCGTTGGCGACGGCATCGCCAGGGCCGTGTTCCTGAACTCCGGCGGTGCGAACTGCTTCACCGGGGCCTTCGGCTTCCAGACCACGCACATGACGGCCGAGGCGGTGGGCGAGTCCCTCGGCATCGGGGCCGGCGACGTGGTCGTCTGCTCGACCGGTCTGATCGGCCGCGGCGACCAGACGTTCCGCGACCACGTCCTGCACGGCGTCGCACTCACCACGGACGCCCTGTCCGAGACCGGCGGCCCCGACGCCGCCGCCGCGATCATGACGACGGACACCCGGGCCAAGCAGGCGTCGGTCTCCGAGGACGGCTGGACCGTCGGTGGCATGGCCAAGGGCGCGGGCATGCTCGCGCCGGGGCTCGCGACGATGCTCGTCGTGATCACGACCGACGCGCTCCTCACCTCCGACGAACTCGACCAGGCCCTGCGGGCGGCCACCCGCGTCACGTTCGACCGGGTCGACTCCGACGGCTGCATGTCGACGAACGACACCGTCGTGCTGATGTCCTCCGGCGCGTCCGGCGTGACACCAGAGGTGGGCGATTTCCAGGAGGCCCTGACCGTCGTCTGTGCCGACCTGGCCCGCCAGCTCCAGCAGGACGCCGAGGGTGCCAGCCACGACATCGCGATCCACGTGGTGAACGCCGCGACCGAGGACGACGCCGTCACGGTCGGCCGCAGCGTCGCCCGGAACAACCTCTTCAAGGCGGCCGTGTTCGGCAACGACCCCAACTGGGGCCGGGTGCTCGCGGCGATCGGCACCACCGACGCCGAGTTCGACCCCTACGCGGTGGACGTCTCGATGAACGGCGTGCGGGTGTGCCACGCAGGTGCGCCCGACCGTCCGATCGACGAGGTCGACCTGACACCACGCGACACCGACGTGCTCATCGACCTCGGGGTGGGGCCGTACTCGGCGACCATCCTGACGAACGACCTGACGCACGACTACGTCCACGAGAACAGCGCGTACTCCAGCTGATGGCCGACGACACCCACTCCAAGCAGCACGAGCACGAGCTCGCCGCCGTCAAGGCTGCGACGCTCATCGAGTCCCTGCCCTGGCTCAAGCGGTTCTCCGGCAAGATCGTCGTCGTCAAGTTCGGCGGCAACGCCATGGTGAACGACGACCTCAAGCGGGCCTTCGCCGAGGACATGGTCTACCTCCGCTACGCGGGCCTGCATCCCGTCGTGGTGCACGGCGGGGGTCCGCAGATCTCCGCTGCGCTGAAGGAACAGGGCATCGAGTCCGAGTTCCGCGGTGGCTACCGCGTCACCACGACCGAGGCGATCACGGTCGTCCGCGACGTCCTGGCCGGCGAGGTCAACCGCGAGATCGTCGACCTGATGAACGAGCACGGGGACGGCATCGGTGTCGGCGTGTTCGGTGACGGCGGCTCGCTGTTCACCGGCGAGCAGAAGGGCGTCGTCGTCGACGGCGAGCACTTCGACCTCGGCCACGTCGGTGACATCACCCACGTCGACCCGTCCGGCGTCCTCGCGGCGATCCGGGCGAACCAGATCCCGGTCGTTTCGAGCATCGCGATCGACGACGCCGACCCCGACCAGGCGCTCAACGTGAACGCCGACGCTGCGGCGGCCGCACTCGCGATCGCACTGGGCGCCTCGAAGCTGCTGATGCTGACCGACGTCCCGGGGCTGTACCGCAACTGGCCCGACCGCGACTCGATCATCGACCTCATCGCGGTCGAGGAACTGCGCGAACTCCTGCCGTCGCTCGAGTCGGGGATGATCCCGAAGATGACCGCGTGCCTCGACGCCGTGGTCGGCGGAGTCGGCGGCGCGACGATCATCGACGGCCGCATCCCGCACTCGATCCTGCTCGAGGTCTTCACGCTCCGCGGCGCTGGCACCGAGGTGATCCCGGACCCGAGCAGGCGGACCGAGAACCAGAACACGCACGCCGAGATCGGCCGACGCGGTCCGGCAGTGACCCACGACACCACGCAGACGAAGGGAACCGCACGGTGAGCACCGAGACGCAGACCGAGACCTGGAACGACCGGTTCGGGGCGTCGCTCATGCGATCCCTGACGCCGCCGAAGATCATGCTCGAGCGCGGTCAGGGCTGCCGTGTCTGGGACGTCGACGGCAACGAGTACCTCGACTTCCTCGCCGGCATCGCCGTGAACTCCCTCGGGCACGCCCACCCGGCCCTGGTCGAGGCCATCAGCGACCAGGCGGCCAAGCTCGTGCACGTCTCGAACTACTTCGCGACCCCGCCGCAGCTCGAACTCGCCGAACGGCTCAAGCGGATCTCCGGCGCCGGCGACGCGGGCCGCGTGTACTTCGGCAACTCCGGCGCCGAAGCGAACGAGGCCGCCTTCAAGCTCGCGCGGCTGAACCGCGGTGCCGACGGTCGCAAGACCCGCATCCTCGCGCTGAAGCAGGCCTTCCACGGTCGGACGATGGGGGCGCTCGCGCTCACCGGCAAGCCCGCCTTGCAAGAGGACTTCCTGCCGATGATCCCGGGCGTCGAGCACATCGACACCTCGATCCAGGCCCTCGAACACGCGATCGACGACACCGTCGCGGCGCTGTTCATCGAGCCGATCAAGGGCGAGGCCGGCGTGGTCGACCTCCCCGAGGGCTTCCTCGCCGCGGCCCGACGCCTGACCGAACAGCACGGCGCGCTCCTGGTCCTCGACGAGATCCAGACCGGTGTCGGTCGGACCGGTTCGTGGTTCGCCTTCCAGCAGTACGACGTCGTCCCGGACGCCATCACGGTCGCCAAGGGCATCGCCGGCGGCTTCCCGATCGGCGCGCTCGTGACCTTCGGCTGGGCATCCGACCTGTTCTCCGCCGGCCAGCACGGCTCGACCTTCGGCGGCAACCCGCTCGGCACCCGCGTCGCGAACGCCGTGCTGACCGAGATCGAGTCCGCCGGGCTCGTCGAGGGCGCGGTCACCAAGGGCGAGCGGATCCGCAGCGGCATCAGCGCGTTCGGCTCGCCGCTCGTGGAGGAGGTCCGGGGGACCGGGCTCCTCATCGGCGTCGGGCTGCACCTGCCGGTCGCGGCCGCGATCGCCGCCGCCGCCCTCGAGCGCGGCCTCATCGTCAACGCGCCGAACGAGTCGAGCCTGCGCATCGCGCCGCCGCTCATCGTCACCGACGCCGAGATCGACGAGTTCCTCGCGATCCTCGCCCAGAGCATGGCGTCCGTCGAGGGCGCCCACCAGGAGACCTCCGCATGACCCGCCACTTCCTCCGTGACGACGACCTGAGCCAGGCCGAGCAGTCCGCGATCCTCGACCTCGCCGTCGAGATGAAGCGCGACCGCTGGGGTGCGAAGCCCCTCGCCGGCCCGCAGAGCGTCGCCGTGATCTTCGACAAGTCGTCCACCCGCACCCGGGTGTCCTTCCACGTCGGCATCAGCGACCTCGGTGGCAGCCCGCTCATCATCTCGACCGCCAACAGCCAGCTCGGCGGCAAGGAGACCCCCTCCGACACCGCCCGGGTGCTGGAGCGCATGGTGTCGGCGATCGTCTGGCGCACCTACGGCCAGGCCGGGCTCGAGGAGATGGCCGCGAGCACGTCCGTGCCCGTCGTGAACGCCCTCTCCGACGACTTCCACCCCTGCCAGCTCCTCGCCGACCTGCTCACCATCCGTGAGCACCGCGGCGCCCTCGCCGGCCAGACCATCGCCTTCGTCGGTGACGGCGCGAGCAACATGGCGCACTCCTACCTGCTGGCCTGCGCGACCGCCGGCATGCACGTCCGCGTCGGCTCGCCGAGTGCGTTCTCGCCCACCCCGCAGGTGGTCACGGACGCCGAGCAGCGCGCTGCCGAGACCGGTGGTTCGGTGCTCGTGGTGACCGACCCGGTCGCCGCCGTCGCCGGAGCCGACGTCGTCGTCACCGACACGTGGGTGTCGATGGGCAAGGAGGACGAGAAGCAGCAGCGGCTCGACACCTTCAACGGCTACCGCGTCGACGACGCGATGATGGCGCACGCCGCTGACGACGCCGTGTTCATGCACTGCCTGCCGGCCGACCGCGGCTACGAGGTGACCGCCGACGTGATCGACGGCCCGCGCAGCATCATCTGGGACGAGGCGGAGAACCGTCTCCACGCCCAGAAGGCCCTCCTCGCCTGGCTCCTCGCCGCGAACAACTGACCCCCCAACACCCCTAGGAGACATCACATGGCAGACCGCGTCGTACTGGCGTACTCCGGAGGACTCGACACCTCCGTCGGCATCGGCTGGCTCAAGGACGCCACCGGCAAAGAGGTCGTTGCACTGGCGGTGGACGTCGGCCAGGGTGGGGAGGACATGGAGGCCATCCGGCAGCGCGCGCTCGACTGCGGCGCGGTGGAGTCGGTGGTCATCGACGCGAAGGACGAGTTCGCCGACGACTACCTCGTGCCCGCCCTCAAGGCGAACGCGCTCTACCAGAAGCGCTACCCGCTGGTCTCCGCGCTGAGCCGCCCGCTCATCGCGAAGCACCTCGCCCTGACCGCCAAGCAGCTCGGTGCCGACAGCGTCGCGCATGGCTGCACCGGCAAGGGCAACGACCAGGTCCGCTTCGAGGCCGCCGTCGCCGCGATCGCACCCGACCTGACGAGCGTCGCCCCGGTCCGCGACCTCGCGCTCACCCGCGACAAGGCGATCATCTACGCGCAGGAGCACGACCTGCCGATCCTCCAGAGCAAGAAGTCGCCGTACTCGATCGACCAGAACGTCTGGGGCCGCGCGGTGGAGACCGGGTTCCTCGAGGACCCGTGGAACGCCCCGATCGAGGACCTCTACGCCTACACGCAGGACCCGGCGATCGCGCGTGATGCCGACGAGGTCACCATCACGTTCGAGCAGGGCATCCCGGTGGCGCTCGACGGCCAGCGCTTCAGCGTCCTGCGCATCGTGCAGGAGCTCAACGCCCTCGCCGGCAAGCACGGCGTCGGCCGCATCGACGTCGTCGAGGACCGTCTCGTCGGCATCAAGTCGCGCGAGGTCTACGAGGCCCCGGCCGCGATGGCGCTCATCGCCGCGCACGAGGAGCTCGAGAGCCTGACCCTCGAGCGCGACGTGAACCGCTACAAGCGCGGTGTCGAGTCCGAGTGGGCCGACCTGGTCTACGACGGCCTCTGGTTCGGTGGGCTCAAGCGGTCGCTCGACGCCTTCATCAACGACACCCAGCAGTACGTCTCCGGCGACATCCGCATGCAGCTGCACGGCGGCCGGGCGACGGTCACGGGTCGCCGCAGCGAGCAGTCGTTGTACGACTTCGACCTCGCGACCTACGACACCGGCGACACGTTCGACCAGTCGCTGTCGAAGGGCTTCATCGAGATCTGGTCGCTCCCGTCCAAGATCTCGGCACGCCGCGACCTGGCGAACTAGTCGCCTCGTGGACGGCGGGACCGACAGGTCCCGCCGTCCGCACCGCCCAGGAGGCCCGACCCGCCTCCGCCCCGCGCCGCACGCCCCAGACGCACGCACGACCCAGACGCACGCACGACCCAGACCGACCCACGACACGACGCAGGACGACATGACGGACGCACCCCGGGCCTCCAGGCCGGACGCCGAGCCCACCAAGACCGACGGCACCAACGCCGGCGCCCTGTGGGGCGCCCGGTTCGCGGACGGCCCGAGCGCCGAACTGGCCGCCCTGTCGAAGTCGACGCACTTCGACTGGCAGCTCGCGCCGTACGACCTCGCCGGCTCTCGCGCACACGCCAGGGCCCTGCACACCGCGGGCTACCTGACCGCGGACGAGCTCGAGGCCATGACCGCCGGGCTCGACCGCCTCGACGCCGCCCACGCCGACGGCTCGCTGCAGCCGGACGAGTCGGACGAGGACGTCCACGGCGCCCTCGAACGCCTGCTCATCGCCGACCTCGGCCCGGTCCTCGGCGGCAAGCTCCGCGCTGGCCGCAGCCGCAACGACCAGATCGCCACGCTCGGCCGCATGCACATGCTCGACCACGGGCGGCGCATCGGGCGGATGGTCATCGACCTCGTCGACGCGATCAGCCAGCAGGCGAGTGAACACCAGGGCGCGATCATGCCGGGGCGCACGCACCTGCAGCACGCGCAGCCGGTCCTCCTCGCGCACCACCTGCTCGCCCACGCGTGGCCGCTGGTGCGTGACCTCGAACGCCTCCGCGACTGGTCCGGCCGCGCCAGCGTCAGCCCGTACGGGGCCGGAGCGCTCGCGGGCAGCTCCCTCGGACTCGACCCGACGGCGATCGCCCTCGAGCTCGGCTTCGACCGCCCCGCCGAGAACTCGATCGACGCCACCGCCGCGCGGGACACCGTCGCCGAGTTCGCCTACGTCCTCGCGCAGATCGGCATCGACCTGTCGCGTCTGGCCGAAGAGGTGATCCTGTGGAACACGAAGGAGTTCGGCTTCGTCCGGCTCCACGACGCGTTCTCCACCGGGTCGAGCATCATGCCGCAGAAGAAGAACCCCGACATCGCGGAACTCGCTCGGGGCAAGTCCGGCCGGCTCCTCGGCAACCTCACCGGGCTGCTCGCGACCTTCAAGGGCCTGCCGCTGGCGTACAACCGTGACCTCCAAGAGGACAAGGAGCCCGTCTTCGACTCCGTCGCGACGCTCGAGGTCCTGCTCCCGGCCTTCACCGGCATGGTCGCGACCCTGACCTTCGACACCGACCGGATGGCCGAGCTCGCGCCGCAGGGCTTCTCGCTCGCCACCGACGTGGCGGAGTGGCTCGTCCGACAGGGCGTGCCCTTCCGCGACGCCCACGAGGTCTCGGGCGCGCTCGTCCGGTACTGCGAGGAGCGCGGGATCGAGCTCGACGACCCGGCGGACGAGGAGTACGCCGCCGTCTCGGAGCACCTCACGCCCGAGGTCCGCGCCGTCCTCACCATCGAGGGCAGCGTCGCGTCGCGCTCGGGGGTCGGCGGCACCGCGCCCGACCGTGTCGTGGAACAGCTCGCGACGCTCACGGAGCGTGTCCGCGACCTGGCGGCGGGAGCGCCCTTCACCCGATGACGCGTGCTGCGCTCGCGGTCCTCGCGGCACCGGCTCCGATGTCGGCGCCCGCGCTGCTCGGTGCCACGCTGACCGGCAAGGGCGTCACGATCCGCATCACCGAGGTCGAGGCCTACTTCGGCCCCACCGACCCCGGCTCGCACGGACACCGTGGGATGACGGACCGGAACCGCAACCTGTTCGGGTCGGCGGGGACGCTCTACGCCTACCGCTCGTACGGCATCCACACCTGCGTCAACGTGGTGAGCGGTGACACGGGGACGTCCTCCGGGGCACTGCTCCGCGGCGCCGAGGTGGTCGACGGGGTCGAAGTCGCCCGCGGGCGCCGGGGCGCCACCGTCTCGGACGTCCAGCTCGCACGAGGCCCCGGCAACCTCGGTGCGGCACTCGGCGCGGTCCTCGGCACGGACGACGGCACGTCGGTCCTCGACGGCTCCGGCCCGTACGTGCTCGCGCTGGCTCCCGGTCTGGAGGCCCGGATCGCCACCCACGGTCCGGCTGCGGTCCTCGCCGAGCTCGCCTCCGACCCCGGCATCCGCCGCGGGCCGCGGACCGGCGTCGCCGGCCGTGCCGGTGGCGCGGCCTTCCCGTGGCGCTTCTGGCTGCCGGGGGAGCCGACGGTCTCGACGTACCGACGGCACAAGGGCGCCGTCGACTGACCAGGCCGAGCCGAGCCTCCCGGCTGTCCTCCCCGCCGACCTGATGGCGTCGGTGACCGCCGCTACGATGGACCGGTGGCCAGTGATACCGCTCCCGACGTCCTGACGCGCCAGCAGAACGACCCCACCTTCGCCTCGGTGTGGGACGAACTGCGTTGGCGCGGGCTGGTGCAGGTCTCGACCGACGAGACCGCTCTGCAAGAGGCCCTCGACGGCGAGCCGATGACCTACTACTGCGGGTTCGACCCCACGGCACCGTCCCTCCACTGCGGCAACCTCCTGCAGCTCCTGACCATGCGTCGGTTGCAGCTGGCGGGGCACCGACCACTCGCGCTGGTGGGGGGATCGACGGGGTTGATCGGGGATCCTCGACCAACTGCCGAGCGCACGTTGAACACCCGCGAGACGGTCTCGAACTGGGTGAGCCGCCTGCAGGAGCAGGTCTCGCGGTTCCTCAGTCCGGACGGTGACAACGGCGTGCGGCTCGTGAACAACCTCGACTGGACGTCGCCGCTGTCCGCGATCGACTTCCTCCGTGACATCGGCAAGTACTTCCGCGTCAACTCGATGCTCAAGAAGGACGCCGTCGCCGCACGGCTGAACTCGGACGCGGGGATCAGCTACACGGAGTTCAGCTACCAGATCCTGCAGGGGCTCGACTACCGGGAGCTCTTCCTGCAGTACGGGTGCACGCTGCAGACCGGTGGCTCCGACCAGTGGGGCAATCTGACCTCGGGGACGGAGCTGATCCGACGAGCCGAGGGTGCGACGGTGCACGCGCTCGGCACACCGCTGATCACGAACTCCGACGGCACCAAGTTCGGCAAGAGCGAGGGCAACGCGATCTGGCTCGACGCCGAGATGACGTCGCCGTACGCGCTGTACCAGTTCTGGCTCAACACCGCGGACGCCGACGTGATTGCCCGGTTGCGCGAGTTCACGTTCCTGCCCAGGGCGGAGATCGAACGACTCGAGCGGGCGGTCGCTGACGAGCCCTTCCGACGAGAGGCCCAGCGGACGCTTGCGTTCGAGGTGACCTCGCTCGTGCACGGGGTCGATGCCACCCAGGCGGCGATCGATGCCTCGGCGGCGCTGTTCGGCAACGGGGACCTCGAGGCCCTCGACGCCCAGACACTGCGGTCCGCGATCGCCGAGCTCCCGGGGTCGGTGTCGCTCGACCCGGGGGACGACCTCGCGAAGGCCCTCGTCGAGACCGAGTTGGTGAAGTCCCTCGGGGAAGCCCGACGCGCCATCGACCAGGGCGGGGTCTACGTGAACAACGCCCGGGCCGACGACCCGACCACGGTGTTGGCCGATCTCGCGTTGCCCGGCGGCGTGCTCGTCGTCCGGCGTGGCAAGAAGACCCTCGCCGGAGTGACCCTCACCGCCTGACCACCAGCCGTTCGAAGCCCGGTTCTCCCTTGCGGAGACCGGGCTTCGTCGCGTTACGGCCCCCGTGTTGCACGATGCGACACGCCCGGGATCTGGCCTGGCTTGGCGCTCTGGCCGATCCGCCCGTAATGTTTCCTCTCGTCACCCCAAAGGTGCGGCGGAGCGGCTGGAGCGAAAGCCCAGAGCACGTCGGCCCTCAAGCGGGACCATCCTCCACAGGAGTTCGGAACTGGCCTTGCGCCAACCGGCTCCGACGCCTAGGATGACTACTCCACCGGTTCTCTCCTACGGGATGAGCCACTGGGCCTTCGGGTCCGACGATGACCGGTGGTCAAACCAAGAACGAATGCCTCTCTGGCGGAATCCTTCACGGATCGAGCGGGGAGTGCGTCTGGTCCTTGAGAACTCAACAGCGTGCACATTGTCAATGCCAATTTATTGACCTCGTGGCTCATCACTTGTGGTGAGTTTCGGAGACAATTCCTTTTGGATTGAAGATTGTCAGTAGACAGTCAACAGTCAGAATCAACTCGCTGACACTTCGGTG